>NZ_FNDA01000002.1:0-1054026 GCF_900099875.1 Janthinobacterium sp. YR213
CAGGACGTTGATAGGCTGGGTGTGGAAGTGCAGTAATGCATTAAGCTAACCAGTACTAATTGCCCGTACGGCTTGTCCCTATAACCTTAGCAGGTACAGAGGATAAGACGGTACAACGTTGCGTGTGTGTTGATACTACCAGTCATTACCCCAATCTTTGCTTCTTCCAGATTCATGGCCTTGTCGTCCCACAGGAGACAAACGCCAGTACAAGTTATGCCTGATGACCATAGCAAGTTGGTCCCACCCCTTCCCATCCCGAACAGGACCGTGAAACAACTTTGCGCCGATGATAGTGCTGCAACCAGTGTGAAAGTAGGTTATCGTCAGGCTTGTTATTCGCAGTAAGAGAAAAACCCGATCAGAAATGGTCGGGTTTTTTTTCGTCTGGCGGTTTGTGATGGCGAACCCCAAACGAAGGCTGGGGTCAGACCCCCTCGCGCGTTGGCGTCGAATCTGGCGTTGGCGGTGTGGAGGGTCTGACCCCGGGTGTTCGGTTCAGCAGGCGTAAAAAAAGGCAGCGCTACGCGCTGCCTTTGTCATTTATCACAACCATTAAAAATGGTAAGCGACTTTGACGTTCAGGTAATTGACGCCGCTATTCGGTTTCTTGTAGCCGCCGTTCGAGAAATGCTGGATCTTCGCAGCGACTTCCCATTTGTTATTGAAGACATAGCCGACGCCGATATGGTCGCCGAACTGGAAGTGGGTCGACAGGCGGTCATCATCGTTGTTGTACAGTTTCGACAGCATGTGCACGCCGATGCCGGCTTCCGCATAAAAACCCAGCTTATTCGTATTTTCAAAACGGAAAACGGGGGTAAAGCCCAGGTCCCACAGTTTTTGATGCTGGCCAGGGACATTCTGATAGCTCTTGGCATCCCAGCCGCCAATGCTGGCATCCCAGTAACCGCTCAGCTGCGTGCCATTCGATACGAACCAGGCCTTATCCCAGTTCGAGGTCACGCCGGCGCGTACCATTTGTACCTTCACGCCCTTGGCATATTCGCCGTAGACGGAGTCGATCAGTTTGCCGTCGGCGGCAAAGCCGGCATTGGCCGCCATCAGCGCGGTCACGGCGGCGATGGATTTGAGGAGATTCTTCTTGAAGAACATAGAGGCTTTCATCGTAAAATTGGCCGATAGGCTGTTGTCTTGTCTTGTTTGCGCAGACGCAAGCTTGCTTTGCCTGCCGCTTTCGCCACTTGTTGATCTCAGGGGTTCAATTGACATTCTCTACAAAAATCGCATTTCTCGGTATCGGTCTGATGGGGGATCCGATGGTCCGGCGCCTGCTGCACGCTGGATATTCTGTCACAATTTGGAATCGCACGCACAGCAAGGCCCAAGTCCTGCGTGCGGCAGGCGCGCAGCCCGTTGTTTCCGTGGCTGAAGCGGTCAATGGCGCGGACGTGGTCATCTCGATGCTGGAAGCCGGTCCCATCGTGGCGCAGGTGCTGCAGGACGCGTTGCCGGCCCTGGCAACTGGGGCGCTATGGATAGACATGAGTTCCACCAAGCAATCAGAAGCCCAGCAATTTCATGCCATCTTGCACGCGGCAGGCCATGCCTTCATCGATGCGCCCGTGTCGGGCGGCGTCGGTGGGGCCCAGGCAGGCAACCTGGCCATCATGGCTGGCGCCAGCACCGGCGATTATGCGCGCGTGGAGCATATCTTGACGGCCATGGGGCGCCCGACCCTGGTGGGACCGGCCGGCAGTGGCCAGGTCGCCAAGTTGTGCAATCAGCTGATCGTCGGCGCCACCCTGAATATCGTGGCCGAGGCGCTGTTGCTGGCACAGGCGGCCGGCGCCGATGCGAGCGCTGTACGGGCAGCGATCCGTGGCGGTTTTGCCGAAAGCAAGATTTTAGAGGTGCATGGCCAGCGCATGCTGGAGCGCAATTTTGTTGCTGGTGGCCAAGTGAAGAGCCAGGTCAAGGATATGCACAATATCCTCGCGGCGGCCGAGGCGGCACACGTCACCTTGCCGGTGACGCAACTGGTGACGCAGCGCTATGAAAGCATCGCCGCCACCTACCCGACGGCGGACCATGCGGCAGCCTTGCTGGCCCTGGAAGCGTTGAATCCGGGGCAGCGCCTGGGCACCGGTCCGGATAAGCTGGGATAAATCAAGCGACGGGCAGGCTCGCTTCGGCCAGCTTGACCCAGAAACTGGCGCCGATGGGCAGCAGCTTGTCGTTGAAGTCGTAGCTGCCATTGTGCAAGACGCACGGACCCAGGCCATGGCCACCATCGCGGTGCTCGCCATCGCCATTGCCGATGAAGATATAGCAACCGGCCTTTTCTTGCAGGAAGAAAGCAAAATCTTCCGCGCCCATGGTCGGCTCGACATTCGCGTTGACCTTGTCCGCGCCCACCACGCTTTGCATGACTTCGACGGCAAACGCCGTTTCTTTCGCGTGGTTGACCAGCGGCGGATAGTTGCGCTTGAAGTGAAAGTCGACCTCCGCGCCGAAGGCGGCGGCGGTGTGCACGGCGATTTCGCGCATGCGCTCTTCGATCAAGTCCAGCACGGGCGTGGTGAAGGTGCGCACGGTGCCGACCAGGCTGGCGTCATCGGGAATCACATTGGTGGCGCTGCCCGCATGGATTTGCGTGATCGACAGCACGGCCGTGTCGAGCGGGCTCTTGTTGCGCGTGATGACGGTTTGCCAGCTTTGCGCGATTTGCACGGCCACCATGACGGGGTCGATACCCTTGTGGGGCTGGGCCGCATGGGCGCCCTTGCCTTTGACGGTGACGTGGAATTCATTGCTTGACGCCATCATTGGCCCCTCTACCACGCTCAGGGTGCCCGTTTCGGCGCCCGGCCAGTTGTGCATGCCGTAGATGGCATCCATGGGAAAGCGGGTAAACAAGCCGTCTTCGATCATTTCGCGCGCGCCGGCGCCGCCTTCTTCCGCCGGCTGGAAGACCAGATACACGGTGCCGTCGAAATGGCGGTGTTGCGCCAGGTAATGGGCGGCGCCCAGCAGCATGGCCGTGTGGCCGTCATGGCCGCAGGCGTGCATCTTGCCCGGATGGCGTGAAGCATGCTCGAAGGTATTCATTTCCTGCATCGGCAAGGCATCCATATCGGCGCGCAAGCCGATGGCGCGTGTCGAAGTACCATTTTTGATGATACCGACCACGCCAGTGCGGCCCAGGCCGCGTACCACGGGAATGCCCCATTCCGTCAGTCTGGCGGCGACCACGTCCGAGGTGCGCTGTTCTTCGTAGCACAGCTCGGGATGCGCGTGCAGGTCGCGGCGGATACCTTGCAGCTCGGATTGAAACGCCAAGATCGGATCAACTAGTTTCATGGGACTCTCCTGTGGATGCTGGCACGCAGCAATGTATGGCGCGCCGGACCGCGCTCGTTTGATCAAAAACAGGCGCGGCTAATAGTGCATTGTAGCCCTTGTTTGCCGGGTAAATCCAGCGCACGGACGTGCTTGCCACGGCGCCAACAGCAAGCGCGCGGAATGGTTTACAGTATCGCCTTCCCCCAACGTTTTCGGATTGCCCCATGACCACCACCCAAGTGCGCGCCGCCTGCCCGCTCGATTGCCCCGATACCTGCGCCTTGCTGGTCACCGTGACCGATGGGGTGGCCACCGCCGTCAAGGGCGATCCCGACCATCCGACCACGGCTGGCGTGCTGTGCACGAAGGTGTCGCGCTTCACGGAGCGCACCTACCATGCGGACCGGCTGCTGCATCCGCTGCGCCGCGTGGGCAAGAAGGGGGAAGGCAAGTTCGAGCGCATCAGCTGGGAAGAGGCATTGCAGATCATCGCGGCGCGCTTGAAACCGATCGCCGCGCGCGATCCGCAGGCGATCTTGCCGTACAGCTACTGTGGCACCATGGGCCTGGTGCAGGGCGAATCGATGTCGTCGCGCTTCTTCAACCAGCTCGGCGCTTCCCTGCTGGACCGCACCATCTGTGCCTCGGCCGGTGCCACGGGTTACCGCTACACGGTGGGCGCCAGCATCGGCACGGACATGGAGCAGTTCCAGAACGCGAAATTGATCATTATCTGGGGCGGCAACCCGATCGCCTCGAATTTGCACTTCTGGATGCGCGCGCAAGAGGCCAAGCGCAATGGCGCTACCTTGATCGCCATCGACCCCTACCGTTCGCTGACGGCCGAAAAGTGCCACCAGCATATTGCCTTGCTGCCGGGGACCGATGCGGCCCTGGCGCTGGGCTTGATGCATGTGCTGATCACCGAAGACCTGATCGACCATGACTATATCGCGCAGTACACGATCGGCTATGCTGAACTGAAACAGCGGGCCCTGGAATGGCCGCCCGAGCGCGTAGCCGAGGTGTGCGGCATCACGGCCACTGAAGTGGTGGAACTGGCGCGCCTGTACGGCCAGGCATGCCGCTCTGGCGAGGGCGCCACCATCCGTGCCAACTACGGCGTGCAGCGCGTGCATGGCGGCGGCATGGCCGTGCGCAATATCGCCTGCCTGCCCGCGCTGACGGGCGCCTGGCGCCATCCGGCCGGCGGCATGCAACTGTCGAGCTCGGGTTCCTTCCCCGTCAACCGCAAGGCTCTGCAGCGCCCGGATTTATTGAAAGGCACGCCGCGCACCATCAACATGAGCACCATCGGCGACGATTTATTGAAAGCAAGCTCCGCCGAGTTCGGTCCGCAAGTGGAAGCCGTGATCGTCTACAACTCGAACCCGCTGGCGGTGGCGCCCGATTCCTCGAAAGTGGCGCAGGGATTTGCCCGCGAGGATCTATTTACGGTCGTGCTCGAACACTTCCAGACCGATACCGTCGATTACGCCGACATTGTACTGCCCGCCACCACGCAGCTGGAACACGTCGATGCGCATTCCACCTACGGCCACCTGTACATGATGGCGAACAATGCGGCCGTCGCGCCGCTGGGTGAAGCGAAAGCGAATACGGAAATCTTCCGCTTGCTGGCGCAGCACATGGGCTTTGATGACCCGTGCTTTCAGGAAAGCGACGATGCGCTGGCGGCCAAGGCGTTCGATGCGACGGATGCGCGCGCCGTGCATTTCGACTGGGAATCGCTGAAACGCACGGGCTGGCAAAAGCTGGCCATGGCCGAGGCGCCATTTGCCGAGGGCGGTTTCCCCACGCCATCGGGCAAGTGCGAGTTCTATTCCAGCGCCATGGCGCAGGCGGGACTCGATCCCTTGCCGGCGTATATCGCACCGCACGAATCGCAAGCCAGCAATCCTGCACTGGCGGCCCGTTATCCGCTGGCCATGATTTCCCCGCCGGCACGCAATTTCCTCAATTCCACGTTCGTCAACGTCAAAAGCCTGCGCGCGGCCGAAGGCGAGCCGCACCTCGATATCCACCCTGACGATTGCGCCGCGCGCGGCATCGCGGCCGGCGACATGGTGCGCATCTTCAATGACCGCGGCAGTTTTATGGCCAAGGCCAGGGTGACGGACAAGGCGAGACGGGGCCTGGTCGTGGGCTTGTCCGTGTGGTGGAAGAAGCTCGCCAGCGACGGCAAGAATGCCAATGAAGTGACCAGCCAGCGCCTGACGGACATGGGCCGAGCGCCGACCTTCTACGATACGCTGGTCGAAGTGGAAAAGGCCGCCTGACATGGCGCCTTGGCCGACCCGCTTGCTTGTCGGCACGGTGTGCCTGCTGCTGGGCGGCTGCACGCAGCTGCGCTACTACACGCAAGCGGCGCAGGGGCAATATGCCTTGTGGTCGGGCGCGCGGCCCATCGGCGACTGGCTCGACGACCCGGCCACCGAGCCGCGCCTGAAAGTGCGCCTGGCCAAGGCGCAGCAAATTCGCCGCTTTGCCGTCAGCGAGCTGGACTTGCCCGACAATGGCAGCTACAAGAATTACGCCTCCCTGCGGCGCCCGTTTGTGCTGTGGAACGTGGTGGCCACGCCGGAACTGTCGCTGCAGCCGCTGCAATGGTGTTTTCCCATTGCCGGCTGCGTCAATTACCGCGGCTATTACAGCAAGGAGGAGGCGCTCGCGTATGCCGACGAACTGCGGGCCCAGCATTACGACGTGCAGGTGGGCGGCGTGCCCGCCTATTCCACCCTGGGCTGGTTCGACGATCCCCTGCTGTCGACCTTTATCAATTACAACGATGCGGAGCTGGCACGCCTGATCTTCCATGAACTGGCGCACCAGGTGGTGTACGTGCCCGGTGATTCGGCCTTCAACGAGTCGTTTGCCAGTGCCGTGGAAGAGGCGGGCGTGCAGCGCTGGCTGGCGCGCGAGGGCAACGACGCCATGCGCGCGGCGTACGCCCAGTACGCGGCGCGGCGCCAGGATTTCCTCGCCCTGCTGCTGAAATACCGGGGTGAACTGGAGTCGGTGTATGCGAGCGACGCCAGCGATGCGGACAAGCGGGCGCGCAAGGCGCAGGTGTTTGCGGCATTGCAAGACGCGTATCAGGTAGTGAAGACAAACTGGGGTGGTTTTGCCGGTTACGACCGCTGGTTCGAGCAGCCATTGAGCAATGCGCACCTGGCTTCCGTGTCTACCTACAATGAATTTTTGCCTGCCTTCAAAAAATTGCTGGAAGAAAAAAAGAACTTTCGTGCTTTTTATGCTGCAGTGCACACAATGGCCCAGATCAAGAAGCCTGAGCGCAGGCAGGCGCTGGAACAATTGTCCAGCCCCTGACCCGTAAAGATTGTCTCGCACGTCAGGGCAACCGATCCTGCAACAGTATATTTGGCATGTTGCGTTGCAGCATAAAATACCCCTAGAGTTGCCGCTCGAATACTGTTGAAAGCGCTTGCATGGAAGCCCGGCGCCCGATAGCATCGCATTAGTAGCATAGAGCAATTGCTCGTCAGAATGCTCAAACTGACTGCAGGACGACAGAATCCGCAGCAATGATCCGCGCCGGCAGGGTGCGCCGGCTCCCCCACGATTATTCGAGACAAGAGGCACAGGATGGACAAAATTTGGCTGAAGTCGTACCCGCCCGGCGTACCTGCCGACATCAATCCTGATCAATATCGTTCGCTGGTACATTTGCTGGAAGAAGCGTTTCAAAAATATGCGGATCGCAATGCCTATGTCTGCATGGACAAATTTCTCACCTATGCCGAACTCGACACCTATTCGCGCCAGCTGGGTGCCTGGCTACAAAGCCGTGGCCTGAAGAAGGGCGCGCGTGTCGCTCTGATGATGCCAAACGTGCTGCAGTATCCGGTGGCCATTGCCGCCGTCCTGCGCGCCGGCTACACGGTGGTCAACGTCAATCCGCTATATACGCCGCGCGAACTCGAGCATCAGCTCAATGATTCGGGCAGCGAAGCCATCATCGTGCTGGAAAACTTTGCCCATACGCTAGAGCAAGTGCTGGGCAAGACGGCCGTCAAGCACATCGTCGTCGCCAGCATGGGCGAAATGCTGGGTGGCTTGAAGGGCATGATCGTCAATTTTGTCGTGCGCAACGTCAAGAAGATGGTGCCCGCGTACTCCTTGCCGAATGCCATGCGTTTCAAGCAGGCGCTGGCGCTGGGCAGCCGCATGAAACTCACGCCTGTCGAGCTGAGCATCAATGACGCTGCCTTCCTGCAATACACGGGTGGCACGACGGGCGTGTCGAAAGGCGCGACCTTGAGCCACCGCAATGTGATCGCCAACGTGCTGCAGAGCGAAGCGTGGTCGGGCGCGGCGCTCGACCAGAACAGCAAGGAGCAGCTGATCATTGTCTGCGCCTTGCCGCTGTACCATATCTTTGCCCTGACGGCGTGCGCGATGTGGGGCACGCGCGTGGGCGCGCTGAATATCCTGATCCCGAATCCGCGCGATATCCCGGGCTTGATCAAGGAGCTGGGCAAGTACAAATTCAACCTGCTGCCAGCGGTCAATACGCTGTATAACGCGCTGGTGAACCACCCCGATTTCGCCAAGCTTGATTTCTCGGGCTTGAAGATCGCCAATGGCGGCGGCATGGCAGTGCAGCAAGCCGTCAACGACAAGTGGCTGCAAGTGACGGGCGTGTCCATCATCGAAGGCTATGGCCTGTCGGAAACGTCGCCTGTCGCTACCTGCAACCGCGCCGACAGCACGGCGTTCTCCGGTACCATCGGCTTGCCGATTCCGTCGACCGATATCGCCATCCTCGACGATGACGGCAAGGAAGTGCCGCTGGGGCAGACGGGCGAAATCGCCATCCGCGGCCCGCAAGTGATGAGCGGCTACTGGAACCGTCCCGATGAAACGGCCAAGGTCATGACGCCCGATGGATACTTTAAATCCGGTGACGTGGGCATCATGGATGAGCGCGGCTACGTGAAGATCGTCGACCGCAAGAAAGACATGATCCTCGTCTCCGGCTTCAATGTGTATCCGAATGAAGTGGAAGCCGTCATCGCGGCCCATCCGGGCGTGCTCGAGTGCGCCTGCGTGGGCGTGCCGGACGAACACTCGGGCGAGGCCGTGAAAGTATTTGTCGTGCGTAAGGATCCGAACCTGACCCAGGCAGTGCTGGCCGCGTATTGCAAGGAACAATTCACAGGCTACAAGCGGCCGAAATACATCGAGTTCCGCGATGAGCTGCCGAAGACCAACGTCGGCAAGATTTTGCGTCGCGCCCTGCGTGACGAAACGAAGATAGCAACATAAACAGTGTGGGATGCGCCAGGAGGCGCATCCCTTTTACAGATAAAGATGAGGCGAGATGGACAAGATTTGGTTGAAGTCGTACCCGGACAGCGTTCCCGCAGAGATTGATTGCACGCAATACCGTTCCGTCACGCATTTGCTGGAAGAGTCGTTCCAGAAATATGCGGACCGCAACGCCTTCGTGTGCATGGATAAATTCCTTACCTATCGCGAGCTCGACAAGCTGTCGCTGCAGATGGGAGCCTGGCTGCAAAGCAAGGGCCTGAAGACGGGCGCGCGCGTGGCGATCATGCTGCCGAACGTGCTGCAGTATCCGGTGGCGATGGCGGCGATCCTGCGTGCCGGCTACACGGTGGTCAATGTCAATCCGCTGTACACGCCCCGTGAATTGCAGCATCAGCTGGTCGATTCGGGCAGCGAAGCGATCATCGTGCTGGAAAACTTCGCCACCACGGTCGAGCAGGTGCTGCCGCATACCCAGGTCAAGCATGTGATCGTCGCCACCATGGGCGACATGCTCGGTGGACTCAAAGGCACGATTGTCAACTTCGTCGTGCGCAAGATCAAGAAAATGGTGCCTGCGTTTTCCTTGCCGGGCGCCATCAGCTTCAACAAGATGCTGGCCGAAGGCGCACGTCTGAGCCTGACGCCGGTGCAGCAGGGGCATGACGATATCGTCTTCCTGCAATACACGGGCGGCACGACGGGTGTGTCGAAAGGCGCGATGTTGTTGCACCGTAACGTGATCGCCAACGTGCTGCAAAACGAGGCGTGGATTTCGCCCGTGATGACCAAGGAAATGCGCGCCACCTCGATGGGATTCATGTGCGCCTTGCCCCTGTATCACATCTATTCGCTGACGGTCAGCGCCCTCATGGGCATGCGCGTGGGCGGCTTGAACGTGTTGATTCCCAACCCGCGCGACATCCCCGGTTTCGTCAAGGAATTGTCCAAGCACAAGATCGTCGTTTTCCCGGCCGTCAATACCTTGTACAACGCGCTGCTGAACAATGCCGACTTCGCCAAGCTCGATTTCTCCAGCTATAAAGTGTGCAATGGCGGCGGCATGGCCTTGCAGCGTAATGTGGCCGAGCGCTGGTTGAAGCTGACGGGCTGCCCGCTGATTGAAGGTTATGGCATGTCGGAAACTTCACCCGTGGTGACGGGTAACCGCGTCGATATCACGGAATTTACGGGCACCATTGGCTTGCCTTTCCCTTCGACGGAAGTGGCGATCCTGAACGACGATGGCGTGGAAGTGCCGCTGGGCGAGCCGGGCGAGATCGCCGTGCGCGGCCCGCAAGTGATGGCGGGCTATTGGCAGCGTCCGGACGAGACGGCCAAGTCGATGACGGCCGACGGTTTCTTCAAGACGGGCGACGTGGGTGTCATGGATGAGCGTGGCTATGTGAAGATCGTGGACCGCAAGAAAGACATGATCATCGTGTCCGGCTTCAATGTGTATCCGAACGAGGTGGAAGACGTGGTCGCTTCGTGCCCGGGCGTGCTCGAGTGCGCATGCATCGGCGTGCCGGATGCCAACGCGGGCGAAGCCGTGAAAGTGTTTGTCGTGCGCAAGGATCCAAACCTGACGGTGGAACAGATCCGCGAGCATTGCAAGCATGAATTGACGGCCTACAAGAAACCGAAATACATCGAGTTCCGCGATGAGTTGCCGAAGACCAATGTCGGCAAGATCTTGCGCCGTCAATTGCGCGATGAAAAGAAGGTTGCCTAGGCTTCAGCTTTGCAAGCCAGCCTTGCCGTCGCGCACGACAAAGCTGGCCAGTGTCGCGATGGCAGAGGTGCTGTCGCGCACGTTCTCCAGGCCCTGGAACAGGGTCGTGGTTTTCTCTGGCGTGATTTCCATCCACATATAGCCGCGCTTGTCGCTGCGTCCGTAACGGATGTGCGGGTTCATCGCCACGTACTGCTCCGTCCGCGCCTGCGGGCGGGAACTCGAGGTGATGGAGGTGCCGCAAAACTCCGTGGCCAGCACGGGATTGTCCCTGCCGGTGGACCGCATGGCATTGCGGCTCAGTTCCGTGGCATAAAAAGTGTGCACGTCGCCCGACAGCACCAGCGGGTTGCTGGCCTTGCTGCTGCGCAAGGTGTCGAGCAGGTGCTGGCGCGCCAGCGGATAGCCATCCCAGCCATCGGTCCAGATGCGTTCGTCGCCGGGCCGCAGGATGGGCACCTGGCTCGATTGCGCCATCAGGGTTTGCTGGGCCAGGATATTCCAGCGCGCGGGAGAATCATCGAGGCCGGCTTGCAGCCAGCGCTGCTGTTCCTTGCCCAGCATGGTGCGCTGCGGTTTCAGCAGGTCGGGACAGTTGCGCGTGGTAACGGAATTGGAGCCGCCGCGACCCGGCCTGGCGCACGCGTGATAGGCGCGGTATTGCCGGTCATCCAGCACGTGAAAGCGCGCCAGCCTGCCCCAGTCATAGCGCTGGTAGATGCGCATGTCGACGAAGCCCCGCCGTCCCAGCGGCAGCAGCCGTAGCGGCATATGTTCATAAAACGCCTGGTAGGCGGCCGCGCGGCGCTGCAAAAAGGTGGGCGTGAGCAACTCGTCGCGGTCATTGCCGTAATCGTTGGCCACTTCATGGTCGTCCCAGGTGACGATCCATGGCGCGGCCAGGTGCGCGCCCTGCAAATCGCGGTCGCTCTTGTATTGCGCGTAGCGGGCGCGGTAGTCGTCCAGGCTGAAACTTTCATGCGTGCGCACGGCCCGGCTCGGATGCTGCAACTGGTACGGGCCCCATTCATAGATGTAATCGCCGAGGAATGCCACCAGGTCGGGCGCGGCCGCGGCGATGTGCCGGTGCGCCGCATACGCGCCGAATTCCCAGTGCTGGCACGAGGCGACGGCCAGTTTCAGCGAGGCGGGCAGGGTATCGGCGGCGGGCGCCGTGCGCGTGCGGCCCACGGGGCTGACGGCGTCGCCCAGCATGAAGCGGTACCAATACCAGCGCCCGGGTGTCAAACCGCCCACGTCGACGTGCACGCTATGTGCGAGGGCGGGTGTGGCCGTGGCCTGGCCCTTGGCGGCGATGCGGCGAAAACCTTCATCGTCAGCCACTTCCCAGCGCACGTTCAGGGCGATGGCGGGCGTGGCGGTCGCGTGCAGCGGGTCGTAGCAGATGCGTGTCCACAGCACGACGGCGTCCGGCAAGGGCGAACCGGAAGCGACACCGAGCGCAAACGGGTAGCCGGCGCCATTCAGGCGCGTGGCGGCGCCCGCACTGGAACCGGACAGCACGCTGCCAGCGGCGGCCAGCGCTCCGATGCGCGCGGCACTCTGCAGAAAGATGCGGCGCTGGCTATCCATGCCGTCTGAAAATAAAACGTGGGATTAATGTAACAGCGACAATCAAGGCGACAGCAAGGTCTCGATGGGCGGCACCTTGCGCGGCTTGCGGTCGGAGTCCGTCGCCACGTAGATCAGGGTTGCCTCCGTGACTTTCACGATGCATGCCTGCAGGCGGTTGCGCTCGGCATACACCTCGACATTGACGGTGATCGAGGTATTGCCAACCTTGACGATGTCGGCGTAGAAGGAGAGCAGATCGCCGACGAAGACGGGGTTTTTGAAGACGAAGGAATTGACGGCAATGGTGGCGACGCGGCCGTTGGCACGTCGCGTGGCCGGCAGGGAACCGGCGATATCGACCTGCGCCATGATCCAGCCGCCGAACACGTCGCCGTACACATTGGCGTCGGACGGCGCGGGCATCATGCGCAATTCCGGCATTTTTCCGGCGGGCAGGCCGGAGGCGAGGCAGTTGTCGGGGCGGTCGGGGGAGGTGCTCATCTTTTATTCTCATGAAAGGCTACAATTGCCCCGATTGAACCATAAAAAGCCGACCTTCGCCATGCGCCGTTCCCAGACTCCCCCTCCTCCCCGCTCGCCAGCTTCCGCCAGCCACAGCGATTTCGCCACCATCAAGACCTTGCTGCCGTATCTGTGGGTCTACAAATGGCGGGTGCTGCTGGCGCTGCTATGTCTGGTGGGCGCCAAGCTGGCCAACGTGGGCGTGCCCCTGATCCTGAAAAAACTCGTCGACGCCATGACGATCACGGCGACCCATCCCCAGGCGCTGCTGGTACTGCCCGTCGGCTTGCTGGTGGCATATGGCTTGCTGCGCCTGTCGACCACCCTGTTTACGGAATTGCGAGAATTCCTGTTTGCGCGGGTCACGCAACGGGCCGTGCGCACCATCGCGCTGCAAGTGTTCCGCCACCTGCATGCGCTGTCCCTGCGCTTTCACTTGAACCGCCAGACGGGCGGCATGACGCGCGACATCGAACGGGGCACGCGCAGCGTCGGCTCGCTCATTTCCTATACCTTGTTCAACATCTTGCCGACCCTGGTGGAAATCACCCTCGTGCTCGGCTACCTGGTCTTGCATTACGACATCTGGTTCACCGTCATCACGGCCGTGGCGCTGGTGTCCTATATCGCGTTTACCGTGCTGGTGACGAACTGGCGCACGCATTTCCGCCGCACCATGAACGACCTCGATTCAAAAGCCAATACCAAGGCCATCGATTCGTTGATCAACTATGAAACCGTGAAATACTTCGGCAACGAGGATTACGAAGCGAAGCGCTACGACGAAGGCTTGCAGCGCTATGAATCGGCGGCCGTGAAATCGCAGACTTCCCTGTCCCTGCTCAATACGGGCCAGTCCTTGATCATCGCCACGGCTGTCACCTTGATTTTATGGCGCGCCACGGTGGGCGTGATCGCCGGCACGATGACCCTGGGCGACCTGGTGCTGGTGAATGCCTTCATGATCCAGCTGTATATTCCCCTCAATTTTTTAGGGGTCATTTACCGCGAAATCAAGCAAAGCCTGGCCGACATGGAACGCCTGTTTTCCTTGCTGAACGAAAACCGCGAAATCGCCGACACGCCGGAAGCCAAGCCGCTCGTCACGCGGGGCGCAGCCGTGCGTTTTGACCATGTGGATTTCAGCTACGAAGCCAAGCGGCAAATCCTGTTCGACGTGGATTTCCAGATCCCCGCCGGTACCACCACGGCCGTGGTGGGGCATAGCGGCTCGGGCAAGTCGACCCTGTCGCGCTTGCTGTTCCGCTTCTATGAAGTCGATGGCGGCGGCATCACCATCGATGGCCAGGACTTGCGCGGCATCACGCAGGATTCCCTGCGCGCGGCCATCGGCATCGTGCCGCAGGACACGGTACTGTTCAACGACACCATCGAATACAACATAGCCTACGGCAAGCCGGGCGCCAGCAAGGATGCCATCGTGGCGGCCGCCAAAGCGGCATCGATCCATGATTTTATTGAAAGCTTGCCAGATGGCTACAACTCCATGGTGGGCGAGCGGGGCTTGAAACTGTCGGGCGGCGAAAAGCAGCGCGTGGCGATTGCCCGCACCTTGCTGAAAGACCCGGCTATTTTGATCTTCGATGAAGCCACCTCGGCGCTTGATTCGAAGGCCGAGCAGGCCATCCAGGCGCAGCTGAAGGACATCGCCAGGAACCGTACCACCCTGGTCATTGCGCACCGTTTGTCGACGGTGGCCGACGCCCAGCAAATCCTGGTGCTCGACCATGGCCGCATCGTCGAGCGGGGCACGCATCCGCAATTGCTGGCCGCGAATGGCTTGTATGCGCAGATGTGGCAACGCCAGCAGGCGAATATGGACGATGAGGCGCAAGAAGAGGAGTTGGCGGGGCTGGCGCCGGCAAAATAAATCGGGAAGGGGAAATCAGTAGGAAAAATGCTACAGCCGCGCTGATTCAGGCGCGCGTATAGCGCCTATTTGAGGGCAATCGCAGAAAACGGCTAGTCCGGCGCTGAAAATGAAATAAAATTAATTCCATTGGTGGCGTCTGCACCACAGTTGTTTCGTTCGGAGTCCATCCGGTTTGTCCGCCCAGGAGAATTTATGAAATTGACCAAAATCATCGCCACGCTGCTCAGCGTCGGTGTCATCAGCAGCATGTCGCCAGTCCAGGCTCAGGAATTGACCGGCACCTTGGCCAAGATCAAGAAAGCCGGTTCCGTCACCCTCGGTGTGCGCGACGGCTCCGTTCCCTTCTCCTATCTCGATGACAAACAGCAATACCAGGGTTATTCGATCGACCTGTGCATGAAAGTCGTCACGGCCCTGCAAAAGCACCTGGGCCTGAGCGAACTGAAAGTGGTGATGAGCCCCGTGACGTCGGCCAACCGCATCCCGCTGATGGCCAACGGCACCATCGACCTCGAATGCGGTTCGACGACGAACAATCTGGAGCGCCAGCAGCAGGTGGCATTCGCCCCTACCATGTTCGTCATCGGCAACCGCGTGCTGTCGAAAAAATCCTCGAACATCAAGACACTGGAAGACTTGCGCGGCAAGACGCTGGTCGCCACGGCCGGCACGTCGACCATCAAGCAGATGACCATCCTGAACAAGGAAAAAAACCTGGGCATGACGATTGCCGTCGGCAAGGACCATCCTGAATCGTTCCTGATGCTGGAAACGGGCCGCGCGGTGGCCGAAGCCAACGACGATATCCTGCTGGCGTCGCAAGTGGCCAACTCGAAAAACCCGAACGACTACGAAATCACCAAGGAAGCGCTGTCGGTAGAGCCGTACGGCATCATGCTGCGCAAGGGCGATCCGGCCTTCAAGAAAGTGGTCGACGATGCGCTGATCCGCCTGTACAAGAGCGACGACATCAACCGCATTTACGCGAAATGGTTTACCTCGCCCATCCCGCCGAAAAACATCAACCTGAAATTCCCCATGCCGCCGCAATTGAAGGCCGTGTTTACCAATCCGACCGACTCCGGTGACCCGGCCGCCTATGCGGCCGTGCCCGAAGCGCAGAAGACTTCGGACAAACGGAAAAAGTAACAAGAGTGCGTAACAAATCGGGGGGCGCAAGCCTCCCGATTTATTTGCGGGACGGACGGCCGGCTGGCCGCTGTCCTCGGGCTGCATGGGAAGGATGATCATGAATTACAACTGGAATTGGCGCATTTTCTGGGAGATTTCTCCCGATGGCGTGGGCACGTATATGGACACCCTGTGGTCCGGCCTGATCTGGACCCTGGCCACGGCCGGTACGGCCTGGATCATGGCCCTGATCCTGGGCCTGGTGATCGGCACCGTCCGCACCCTGCCGAACAAATGGCTGGTGGGCGTGGCCAATGCCTACGTCGAATTGTTCCGCAACGTGCCGCTGCTGGTGCAGATGTTCCTCTGGTATTTCGTCATGCCGGAACTGCTGCCGCCCGACCTGGGCGCCTGGGTCAAGTCGCTGCCAAATGCGCCGTTCGTCACGGCCGTGCTGTGCCTGGGATTCTTTACTTCCTCGCGCGTGGCCGTGCAGGTCACGACGGGCATCGAGGCGCTGCCGCGCGGGCAGAAACTGGCCGGCACGGCGCTGGGCCTGACCCTGCCGCAAACCTACCGCTTCATTTTGCTGCCGATGGCCGCGCGCGTCATCATGCCACCGCTGACCAGCGAATTTTTGAACATCATCAAGAACAGTTCCGTGGCACTGACCATCGGCCTGATCGAACTGACGGCCAGCGCGCGCGCGATCCAGGAATTCTCGTTCCAGGTATTCGAAGCGTTTTCGGCCGCCACCATCATCTACGTCGTCGTCAACCTGCTGGTGGTGGTGCTGATGCACCTGATCGAAAAAAAGGTCGCCATCCCGGGCTTCATCGTCGCCGGCGCCAAGACGGGAGGACATTGATATGTTCGGTAACTTCGACTTCGATGTCATCTCCCGCTCATGGGTCTACCTGTTCCAAACCGGCATGGTGTTTACCCTGAAACTGACGGCGCTGTCCATGGTGGGCGGCATCGTGCTGGGCACCCTGCTGGCGCTGATGCGCCTGTCCGGCAGTCGCCTCATTTCGGGCGTGGCGTCGACCTACGTCAACCTGATACGCTCGATCCCGCTGGTGCTGGTGATTTTCTGGTTCTATTTCCTGGTGCCGTACATCGCTGCCTGGGTCATCGGCGCGAACGAGCCCGTGAAAGTGGGCGCGTTTTCCTCCGCGCTGATCACCTTCATCATGTTCGAGGCGGCCTATTATTGCGAGATCATGCGCAGCGGCATACAGTCGATCCCGCGCGGCCAGGTATGGGCCGGCCAGGCACTGGGCATGAACTACTCCCAGACCATGGCCTTCATCGTGCTGCCGCAAGCCTTCCGCAACATGATTCCCGTGCTGCTGACGCAAACCATCGTGCTGTTCCAGGACGTGTCGCTCGTGTACGTGCTGTCGATCCCCGATTTCGTCGGCGCCGCCTCGAAGATCGCCCAGCGCGACGGCCGCCTGGTGGAGATGTATGTGTTTGTCGCCGTCGTGTACTTCGTGCTGTGCTATGCCTTGTCGTTCCTGGTAAAACGCCTGCAGAAACGCGTCGCCATCATTCGCTAACCGAAAAAGAAAGAACAAGATGATTGAACTCAATAACGTCAGCAAATGGTATGGCCAGTTCCAGGTACTGACCGACTGCACCACCAACGTCACCAAGGGCGACGTGATGGTCATTTGCGGCCCGTCCGGCTCCGGCAAGTCGACCCTGATCAAGACGGTCAATGGCCTCGAACCGATCCAGCAGGGGCAGATCATCGTCGATGGCATCACCGTCAACAATCCGAAAACGAATTTGTCGAAACTGCGCGCGCGCATCGGCATGGTGTTCCAGAATTTCGAGCTGTTCCCGCATTTGTCGATCCGCGAAAACCTCACCATCGGCCAGATCAAGGTGCTGGGCCGCAGCGCCGACGAAGCCAATGCCAAGGGCTTGCAATACCTGGACCGCGTGGGCCTGCTGTCGCAGCAGGACAAGTTCCCCGGCCAGTTGTCCGGTGGCCAGCAGCAGCGCGTGGCGATCGCCCGCGCGCTGTCGATGGACCCCATCGCCATGCTGTTCGACGAGCCGACTTCGGCGCTCGACCCGGAGATGATCAACGAAGTGCTCGACGTGATGGTGGGGCTGGCGCAGGAAGGCATGACGATGATGGTCGTCACCCATGAAATGGGCTTTGCAAAAAGAGTCGCCAACCGCATCGTCTTCATGGACCAGGGCAAGATCATCGAGGATTGCAGCAAGGATGACTTCTTCAACACGACGCGCTCGGACCGCGCGCGCGATTTCCTCGCCAAGATCATCCACTAATTTTCCATCACTTTGAAGTTGAGTACGAATGCCTGACATGAAACAAATAGCCGGCGCCATGCTGGCGCTGGGCCTGCTTGCCCATGCCCACGCGGCAGACAGGATCGCCGTCGACATCGCCCTGCGCGACGCCACCCTGATCGACGTTGCCGCCGGTAGCACCATCAGCGGCAAGACCGTGCTGCTCAAGGGCGACAGCATCGTCGCCGTCGTCGATGACGCGCAGCTGCGCAGCTACGCGCCGAAGCAGACCATCCGCCTGCCCGGCAAATACCTGATGCCGGGCCTGTGGGACACACACGTGCATTTTGGCGGCGGCCCCGAGCTGATCGACGAGAACAAGCAGCTGCTGCCTTTGTACCTGGCGCATGGCATCACCACGGTGCGCGATTGCTCGGGCGACTTGCCCGACACGGTGCTGGCGTGGCGCCAGCAGATCAATGCGGGCCAGCTGCAAGGCCCGACGATTTTTACCTCTGGCGCGAAACTGGAAGGCATCAAGCCGCTGTGGAAGGGCACCATCGAAGTGGGCACGCCGCAGGAAGTCACGCGCGCGTTGGACGGCCTGCAGGCCCAGCAGGTGGACTTCGTGAAGATCACGGAAAATACCCTGAAACCGGAGCTGTACCTGGAAGCGCTGCGCCAGGCGCGCGAACGGGGCATGCGCACTTCGGGCCATATCCCCGTGCAGCTGACATTGGGGCAGATGGCCGATGCGGGCCTGGGCACGATCGAACATCAATCGTATTTGCTGCGCGCCACCACGCCGCGCGAGCAGGAGCTTACGGCCAAGGTGGCCGCCGGCGCGATGACGGGCAAGGAAGCCATGCGCGAGAGCTTGCAAAGCTACGACGAGCCGACGGCGCGCAAGGCCTTCAGCTATCTGGCCGCGCGCGGCACGGCCATCGTGCCGACCCTGTGGGGTTCGCGCGTGACGGCCTACCTGGACCGCGAAGACCACACGCACGATCCGGCCCTGCAATACATCGGCAAGGGCTTGCGCGCCACCTACGACTGGCGCGTGCAGCGCGCCGCCAAGGATGGCCCGGAAGCCATCGCCCAGCGCCATGCGCAGTTCGAGCAATCGGCCAAGCTGCTGCCGATTTTGCAGCAGCAGGGCATGAGCATCATCGCCGGCACCGATGCGGGATTCTTGAATTCCTTCGACTATCCTGGCCAGGCCCTGCACGATGAAATCGGCCTGTACGTGCAGTATGGACTGACCCCGCAGCAAGCCTTGCAGTCGGCCGTCATCAACGGACCCCGCTTCCTGGGCAAGCTGAATCGCTACGGCAGCGTGGCGGCAGGCAAGGCGGCCGACCTGCTGGTGCTCGACGCGAACCCGCTGCAGGACATCGGCGCCACGCGCCAGATCCGCCTGGTGGTCAGCCGCGGCCACGTGTACGACCGCGCCGCGCTGGACCGGATGCTGGCCGATATTCGCGCCTGGGTGGCCAAACAGGAGACGGCACCGGCCAAGTCCTGATGTTCTTCGTTCTGATGCCGCAAGCGGCCGGGTGATGCCGGCCGTTTTGTTGTCAGGCAGGCAGCAGGCGCAGGCGTCCATTGACTGCGAAGCCGCCCCGCGGCTGGTAAAATGGCGCTATCCGCAATGACCGCCTGAGAGCAGCCGCCATGTCCACACTCGATCACACCCCAGCCGCCGTTCCATCTTCCATCACCATCACCCGTCCTGACGACTGGCATTTGCACCTGCGCGACGGCGCCGTCATGGCCAGCGTGCTGCCGCACAGCGCGCGTCAGTTCGGCCGCGCCATCGTCATGCCGAACCTGAAACCGCCCGTCACCACCACGGCCGATGCTAGCGCCTACCGCGAGCGCATCCTGGCCGCCGTGCCGGAGGGCGTGAACTTCGATCCGCTGATGGTGCTGTACCTGACGAACAACACCTCGCCCGACGAAATCCGCCGCGCGCAAGATAGCGGCATCGTGCAGGCCGTCAAATTGTATCCGGCTGGCGCCACGACGAATTCAGACCTGGGCGTGACGGATTTGAAGAATTGTTACAAGGTGCTCGAAGTGATGCAGGAAGTGGGCATGCCCTTCCTCGTGCATGGTGAAGTGACGGATCCGGAAATCGACATTTTTGACCGCGAAGCCGTCTTCATCGAGCGCGTGATGCGTCCGCTGCGCAGCGCCTTCCCGGCCCTGTCCGTCGTGTTCGAGCACATCACCACCAAGGATGCGGCGCAGTACGTGGCCGAAGCGGAAGGCCCGATCGCCGCCACCATCACGGCGCATCATCTGCTGTACAACCGCAACGAGATTTTCAAGGGCGGCATCCGTCCCCATTACTACTGTCTGCCTATCCTCAAGCGCGAAGAGCACCGCCTGGCCCTGATGACGGCCGCCGCCAGCGGCGACGAGCGCTTCTTCCTCGGCACCGACTCGGCGCCGCACGCGCAAGGCGCCAAGGAAATGGCCTGCGGCTGCGCCGGCTGCTACACGGCCTTGCACGCGATGGAAATGTATGCCGAAGCGTTCGAACGGGCCGGCGCGCTCGACAAGCTGGAAGCGTTTGCCAGCTTCCACGGCCCGGCTTTCTATGGCGTGCCGCGCAACACGGACACCATTACCCTGAAGCGCGAAAGCTGGACCTTGCCGGCGTCGCTGCCGCTGGGCGACAGCCACGTGATTCCGCTCAATGCGGGCGAGCAGATCAACTGGAAAATGGTCTAAGCGCTCCATGCTGCCATCGATAGACTGGAGCCGCCCCTGGTTTGCCACGGTGCTGCCGGCGCGACGGCAGCTGGACTTGGAGCGCGACACGGTCATTGCCGCGCTGAACGGACGGGCGAGGGCGCTGGACTTGCGCAATCCCTCCGGCTTGCCGCTGGCCTTCGTGCCACAAGCGGACCTGCCCGAAGGCGTGGCCTACGAGGAGTTCATCGGCGCGACGGGCGGCGTGCCCACGCGCGACAATCTGCACGATTTTTTCAACGCGCTCGTGTGGCTTACCTTCCCGCGCATCAAGCGGCAATTGAATGCGCTGCAGGCGGCGCAGATCGCCCTGTCCGGCGTCGGCAAATCGCGCGGTCCCGCGCGCGATGGCGCGACGATTTTTGACGAAAATTCCGCCTTGCTGGTGCTGCGCGACAGCGATGCGGGGCGCATGCTGGAAGCGGCGTTGCGCGGACACGACTGGCGCAGCGCGTTTATCGCGCAGCGCGACAGGTTTGGCGCGGGCGGCGACGCCGATATCTGGCTGTTCGGCCACGCGCTGATGGAAAAACTGGTGGCGCCGCGCAAGGCCATCACGGCGCACACGCGCGTCATCTTCGCCGGCGACGCCTACTTTGCGCTCGACGATGCGGCACGGCGCGCCTGGCTCGACGAGCGGGTGGCGCAAGACCTGGCGCAACAAGGCCTCACCACGGCGGACTTCACGCCGCTGCCCGTGCTCGGTTTGCCCGGCTGGTGCGAAGGCCAGGACGACGACTTTTACAATGACGCGGCGGTGTTCCGCCCGAAGCGCAAGGTGGCTGGCGCAGAAAGAGATCAATAGCATGGAAAATACCGTCCGCTGGGGCATCCTCGGCACCGGAAAGATCGCCCGCGCGATGGCCAATGGCTTGCGCGATGCGCCCGGCGCGCAACTGGTGGCGGTCGCCTCGCGCAGCGAGGCTGGCGCACAGGCCTTCGGCGCCGAATTCGGCATCGCGCACTGCCACGGCTCCTACCAGGCGCTGGCCGACGACGCGGGTGTGGACGTGATCTACATCGCCACGCCGCACACCCTGCATGCGGAAAATGCCCTGATGTGCCTGGCCGCCGGCAAGCACGTCGTGTGCGAAAAGCCATTCACCATGAACGCGCGCGAAGCGCAGGCCGTGGTGAACATGGCGCGCGAGAAAAAACTGTTCTTGATGGAAGCCATGTGGAGCCGTTTCCTGCCCGTCGCGCAGGAAGCGCAGCGCATCATCGCCAGCGGCGAAATCGGCGTGCTGCAGCAGGTGCAGGCCGACATCGGCTTTGTCGCCAATTTCCCGCCCGAGCACCGCATGTTCAATCCCGCACTCGGCGGCGGTGCACTGCTCGACGTGGGTATCTACCCGCTGTCGATGGCAGCCTTCTTCCTCGGCCCCGTATCGCAGGTGCAGGCGCTGGCCGAGCTGGGCGCCACCGGCGTCGATGAGCAGGTGGTGTTTTCGCTGCGCCACGCGGGCGGCGGCACCTCGTCCTGCGCCTGCAGCCTGCGCGCGCAAACGCCGACGGAAATGACCATTTCCGGAAGCCTGGGCCGCATCCGCCTGCCCAACCGTTTTTACAAGCCCGATCATCTGATCGTCGAAGCGATGGATGGCGAACGCCGCGTCGTCGCCGCGCCGCACCTGGGCAATGGCTACGCGCACGAGGCCATCGAAGCGATGCGCTGCATCCGCGCCAGCCTGCTGGAAAGCCCTGTCATGCCGCACGCCGACAGCGTGGCGCTGATGCACAACCTTGACACCATGCGCGGCCAGATCGGCCTCGTCTACAGCGCCGATGAGGCGTCATCAGGAACCCCATGACATTGCACTCATCCCGTCCCAGCCTGAAAACTGTCCTCATCGCCAGCGGCGTCGTCCTGACCCTGGCGATGGGCGTGCGCCACGGACTGGGCTTCTGGATGCAGCCGATCTCGCAAGCCAATGGCTGGACGCGCGAAACGTATTCGCTGGCGCTGGCCATGCAAAACCTGATGTGGGGCGTCTTCGGCCCGTTCGCCGGCATGGCAGCCGACCGTTTCGGCACCATGCGCGTCGTCATCATCGGCGCCATCAGCTACATGGCGGGCCTCGTGTGGATGGCGCTCGTGACGCAGCCGACCCTGTTCATCGTCGGCTCGGGCATCTTCATCGGCCTGGCGCTGGCCTGCACGGCCTTTGGCGCCATCAGCGGCATCATAGGCCGCAGCGCGCCGCCCGAGCAGCGCTCATGGGCCTTCGGCATTTCGTCGGCGGCCGGCTCGTTCGGCCAGTTCCTCATGATGCCGGTCGAGCAGCAACTGATTTCCGCCGTGGGCTGGCAAAACGCCTTTTATGTGCTGGCCGCGCTGGTGCTGCTGGCGATGATCCCGATGGCCTTCTATCTGCGCGAGCCGCCCGTCTCGCACGCCAGCGGCCCGCAGCAAAGCGTTGGCGCCGCCTTCAGTGAAGCCATCGCCAACCGCTCGTTCTGGCTGCTGCTGGCAGGGTATTTTGTCTGTGGTTTCCAGCTGGTCTTCATCGGCGTGCACTTGCCGGCCTACCTGAAGGATCAGGGCCTGATGAATCCGAACATCGCCGTCACGGCGCTGGCGCTGATCGGCCTGTTCAACATCGTCGGCTCCTACTACGCGGGAAAATTCGGCGGGAAAATCGCCAAGCGCTATCTGCTGTCGGCCATCTATGTGACGCGCGCCGTGGTCATCACCGTCTTCCTGCTGGCCCCATTGTCGGCGTGGTCCGTGTACCTGTTCGCCGCCGCCATGGGCGTGCTGTGGCTGTCGACCGTGCCGCTGACGAACGGCATCATCGCCGGGATCTTCGGCGTGAAGCACTTGTCGATGCTGGCCGGGATGGTGTTCTTCTCGCACCAGGTGGGCAGTTTCCTCGGTGCGTGGCTGGGCGGCTATCTGTACGAGCACCAGGGCAGTTACCACGTCGTGTGGATGATCACCATCGGCCTGGGCTTGCTGGCCGCGCTGATCAACCTGCCCATCGACGAGCGCGCCGTCAAGCGCGCGGCGGTGGCCGCATAATGGCCAGCTGGCGCACATGGCTGTGGCGCCTGTTGGGCGCCGCGCTGCTGGTCATCGTCTTCCTGGCCTATCTGCGGCCCGACTTCATGCTCGACCTGGCGAACCGCTTCTGGATGTGCATGTAGGCTGCGCGGGCGCAAGGTAGATTGTGAAAAGCCGGATTATGCTGGAAGTCGGATTACGCTACGCTAATCCGACCTACCCGACCTGCCGCCGCATATGTGCGTAGGTCGGATTAGGCCGCAAGGCCGTAATCCGACAACACCCATGAAACTATGCGATACCGACGCGCATTCCAGCCAGGCGGCAGCTTTTTCTTCACGGTGGTGACGGCACACCGCCGGCCCGTTTTTGCTTCGGCAACTGCCGTGGATTTACTGCGGAATGCTGTCCGCGCCGTGCGTCAGCAGCGGCCATTCGATATCGACGCCATCGTCATTCTGCCCGACCACCTGCACTGCATCTGGACCTTGCCAGATAGTGATGCTGATTTCATGACGCGCTGGAGGCTGATCAAGACATGGTTCAGCAAGCACAGCGATCTTGAAAATGTTTGGCAGCAGCGGTATTGGGAACACGTCTTGCGCAGTGCGCGAGACTTTGCCAAGCATGTCGATTACATCCATTGCAACCCTGTCAAGCATGGGCTTGTGAGCAAGGTCATGGATTGGCCGCATTCCAGTTTTCACCGGTACGTGGCGTTGGGATGGTGTGCCGCGGATTGGGGCGGGGATGGTGTGGACGTGGCCGGTGTTGGGCGGGAGTGAACGAAGCCAACAGTGTTGTCGGATTACGGCCCGCGGCCTAATCCGACCTACCGTTTGCGTATGTGCGTAATCCGACAATACCCGATTTACACCTTCAGGAACTCCTCTTTCCCACCCAGCCAGCGCGCCAGGTGCGCTTCCACGGTGGTCGCGGCAGCCGCCGTGGTGGCATGCAGCAGGTCGTGCGCCACGTCGCGCGCCTGATCTACCAGCCATTGATCCGTTTCCAAGTCGGCGAAGCGCAGCATGGCCTGGCCGGACTGGCGCGCGCCAAGGAATTCGCCGGGGCCGCGGATTTCCAGGTCGCGGCGGGCGATTTCAAAACCGTCCGTCGTTTCGCGCATGGTCATCAAGCGCTGGCGCGCCACGCCGCCCAGGGGACCCTGGTACAGCAGCAGGCAGACGCTGGCGGCCGTGCCGCGGCCCACGCGCCCGCGCAGCTGGTGCAGCTGCGACAATCCAAAACGCTCGGCGTGCTCGATCACCATCAGCGAGGCATTTGGCACGTCGACGCCCACTTCGATGACGGTGGTGGCCACCAGCACGTGGATATGGCCGGCGATGAAGGCGTCCATCACCTCCTGCTTTTCCGCCGGTTTCAAGCGGCCGTGCACGAGGCCCACCTGCAGCGCGGGCAAGGCTTCGGCCAGCATCATGTAGGTGTCGGTGGCTGTCTGCAGCTGCAGTGCTTCCGATTCTTCGATCAGGGGGCAGACCCAGTACACCTGCCGGCCTTCCAGCGCGGCCGCATACACGCGGGCGATGACTTCGTCGCGTCGGTTCTGGTCGATGGCGCGCGTGACGATAGGGCTGCGTCCCGGCGGCAGTTCGTCGATCACCGACACTTCCAGGTCGGCGTAATAGGTCATGGCCAGGGTGCGCGGGATGGGCGTGGCCGACATCATCAGCTGGTGCGGCACTGCCGCGCTGTCGCCCTTGTTGCGCAAGGTCAGGCGCTGGCCCACGCCGAAGCGGTGCTGCTCGTCGACGATGACCAGGCCCAGTTTGGCGAACAGCACGTTATCCTGGATCAGCGCATGCGTGCCGATCACCAGCTGCGCTTCGCCCGATTCGATCAGGGCCAGCGCCGCCGTCTTTTCCTTTTTCTTCAGGCTGCCCGTCAGCCAGGCCACCTTCACGCCCAGCGGCTCCATCCAGGCGGCGATCTTGCGGAAGTGCTGCTCGGCCAGAATCTCCGTGGGCGCCATCAGCGCGGCCTGGTAGCCGCTGTCGATGGCTTGCGTGGCGGACAACGCCGCCACCACCGTCTTGCCGCTGCCGACGTCCCCTTGCAGCAGGCGCTGCATCGGATACGGCTGGCGCAGGTCGGCGCGGATTTCAGCGAGCACGCGGGCCTGCGCGCCCGTCAGCTTGAAGGGCAGGGCGGCGCCAAAGGCATCCGACAGCGTGCCGACGATGGGCAGGGAAGCGGCGCCTTTCGAGCGGCGCGCGCGCTGGGCGCGTTTCAGCGACAGCTGCTGCGCCAGCAGTTCATCGAACTTCATGCGCACCCAGGCCGGGTGCGAGCGGTCCATCAGCGCGCTTTCATCGATGTCCTGCGGCGGATAGTGCAGCAGGTGCACGGCGGCCCGGAAAGGCGATAGCTGCATGTCGCGCAGCAGATGATCGGGCAAGGTATCCTGCCAGTCGATGCGGCGCATGGCGTCGGCGATTTCGCGCCGCAAGACGTGCTGCGACAGCCCTTCGCCGGACGGATACACGGGCGTCAGGGCCGTGGGCAGCGGCGCGCCCTCGTTGACCACCTTGTACGTCGGGTGCACCATCTCGGCGCCGAAGAAGCCGTGTTTGAGTTCGGCGCGCGCGCGTACCCGCGTGCCTTCGGCCAGCTGCTTGACCTGGCTGCCATAGAAATTCATGAAGCGCAGCAGCAAATTGCCCGTTTCGTCGGCGATCGTCACCAGCAATTGCTTGCGCGGCTTGAAATTGACTTCGCACTTGGTGACGACGCCTTCCACTTGCCACGACTCGCCGCCGCGCAGGCAGGCGTCGCGTATCGTGTAGACCTTGGTTTCATCCTCGTAGCGCATCGGCAGGTGCAGCACCAGGTCCATATCCGTGCGCAAGCCCAGTTTGGCCAGCCGGCTTTCCGTGCTGACCACTTTTTTGACGGCTTTCGGCTTCGCGGCCGGCTTGGCTGCGGGAGGAAGATCGGGCTTGGGTTCGGACATATCGGAGATTTTTGTGCCGCTAGCGTAAAATAGAGGGTTGTCCGGCACACCCTGTGCGTACCGCAGTTGTAAATTGTTGCGGCGGATTATTGTAATGCCTGTATAGGCGCACAGTATAGTGCCAGATGTTCCATTGCGCACTCCTAATCATTTTTGATGTACTTTTGAAGCAAAACGCATGTATTCGCTTTCCGATTTCGATTTTAATTTGCCGCAAGAAAACATTGCGCAAACTCCGTTGGCCGAGCGCAGCGCCTCGCGCCTGTTGCATCTGGACGGCGATACCCTGGCTGACCGCCAGTTCGCCGACATCGTCGGGCTGTTGCAGGCGGGCGACCTGCTGGTGATGAACGATACGCGCGTGCTGAAAGCGCGCTTCTTTGGCGTCAAGGAAAGCGGCGGCAAGATCGAGGCGCTCGTCGAGCGCGTGCTCGATGACCGCACCGTGCTGGCCCAGGTGCGCGCGTCGAAGTCGCCGCCGCCCGGCTGCCGCATCCGCCTGGCCGATGCCTTCGATGTGACGGTGGGCCAGCGCGCCGGCGAATTCTTTACCCTGCATTTCGAGGCCGACGTGTTCGAGCTGATCGAGGCGCATGGCCGCTTGCCGCTGCCGCCGTATATCGAGCACGATGCGGACGAATTCGACGAGACGCGCTACCAGACCGTGTTCAACAAGGTCCCCGGCGCTGTCGCCGCGCCGACGGCCGGCCTGCATTTCGACCAGGCCCTGCTTGATCAATTGAAGGCCAAGGGCGTCAACTTTGCCTATGTGACCCTGCACGTGGGCGCGGGCACCTTCCAGCCCGTGCGCACGGAAGTGCTGGCCGAGCACAAGATGCATACCGAGTGGTACACCATGCCGCAGGAAACCGTCGACGCCGTGCGCGCCGCCCAACTTGCCGGGCGCGACGTGGTCGCCGTCGGCACGACCAGTTTGCGCGCGCTGGAGTCGGCCTCGCAAAGCGGCCAGCTGGTGGCTGGCAGCGCCGATACGGCCCTGTTCATCACGCCCGGCTATGCGTTCAAGACGGTGACGCGTTTGATCACCAACTTCCATTTGCCGAAATCGACCCTGCTGATGCTGGTGTCGGCCTTTGCCGGCTATGAGCCGATCCGCAGCGCCTATGCGCATGCGATCGCGCAGAACTACCGTTTCTTCAGCTATGGCGATGCGATGCTGCTCACCACGCAATCGCGCGCTGCGCTGAACCTTGATACTCCCGTGAAAGACTGACATGCTGGAATTTAAACTACTCAAGACCGACACGAGCGGCCTGACCAAGGCACGCCGCGGCACCTTGAAACTCAACCATGGCGTCGTGCAGACGCCGATCTTCATGCCAGTGGGCACTTACGGCTCCGTGAAAGCCATGTCGCCGCTGGAACTCAACGAGATCGACGCGCAGATCATCCTGGGCAACACGTTTCACCTGTGGTTGCGTCCTGGCAACACTGTCATGGAGAAATTTGGCGGCTTGCATGGCTTCATGGGCTGGAACAAGCCGATCCTGACGGATTCGGGCGGCTTCCAGGTGTTTTCGCTGGGCGCCATGCGCAAGATCACGGAAGAGGGCGTGCATTTCAATTCGCCGATCAACGGCGATAAACTGTTCCTCTCGCCGGAAGTGTCGATGCAGGTGCAGCGCGTCCTGAATTCCGACATCGTCATGCAGTTCGACGAATGCACGCCGTACGAAATCCAGGGCCGCCCGGCCACCATCGAGGAAGCGGCCAAGTCCATGCGCATGTCGCTGCGCTGGGCGCAGCGCTCGAAGGACGAGTTCCACCGCGGTGAAAATCCGAATGCGCTGTTCGGCATCGTGCAGGGCGGCATGTTCGAGATGCTACGCGACGAGTCGCTGGCCAAGCTGGAAGAGATCGATTTCCCCGGCATCGCCATCGGCGGCCTGTCCGTCGGCGAACCGAAGGAAGACATGATGCGCATGCTGGCCCACGTGGGTCCACGCCTGCCGGCCAACAAGCCGCATTACCTGATGGGCGTGGGCACGCCGGAAGACCTGGTGGCGGGCGTGTCGAACGGTATCGACATGTTCGATTGCGTCATGCCGACGCGTAACGCCCGCAATGGCTGGCTGTTCACCCGTTTTGGCGACATCAAGATCAAGAACGCCAAGTACAAGGAAGACCAGGCGCCGCTCGACGAGACCTGCAGCTGCTACGCCTGCCGCAATTTCTCGCGTGCCTACCTGCACCATTTGCACCGCTCCAAAGAAATCCTCGGCGCGCGCCTCAATACCATCCACAACCTGCATTATTATCTGGACTTGATGCGCCAGATGCGCGAGGCGCTGGACGAAGACCGTTTCCACGCGTTTACCCTGCAATTCCATGCGGAACGCGCACGCGGAACTTAAGAAAAGCTTAGCTTGATGGCTGGCGGCAGCATGGCCGGAAGTTTTGTGTATTGGTGCTTGGACTGGGGCGATAAAGCATTGCATAATGCTTTTTTAGCCCCATTTAAAGTTGCCATGGCTGCAATTCGGGTTATGACGTATAGCCAATGCTAGAATACAGCGCTATTTTTTCAAACTGATTAGAACTGGAGTCACCGTGTTTTTCATTTCCAACGCTTATGCGCAAGCCCCAACCGAAGCCCTGGGCCTCGGCGGCAACCTGACCAGCTTCCTGCCGCTGGTATTGATGTTCGTGGTCATGTATTTCCTGATGATCCGCCCACAGCAAAAACGCGCCAAAGAACAACGGGCGATGATGGACGCGCTGGCCAAGGGTGACGAAGTCGTCACCGCCGGCGGCATGCTGGGCCGTGTTGTCAAGGTAGTGGACGCTTACGTCACCATCGAAGTGGCGACCGGCACCGAAGTCACGGTGCAAAAGAGCTCCATTACCACCTTGCTGCCTAAAGGCACCCTGAAGGCACTGTAATTCCTCGCTGTCATTGCTTCGGCAATGATAGACCCGGGGCGGCTATCGGCCGCCCCTCGGGACGCCTCCGACGCTCAACACTGAACGCTGAATCACTATGAATCGCTATCCTGCCTGGAAATACATCATCATCGTCGTCGCCTTATTGCTGGGCGCACTCTATACGGCGCCCAATTATTTCGGTGAATCACCGGCGCTGCAAGTAACCAGCGGCAAGTCGACCGTCAAAGTGACGGGCGATCTGATGACGCAAGTCGAGCAAATATTGACGAAAGAGAACGTCAAGTCGGAAGGTGTCACCATGGATGGCGCCGGCAACCTGGCCTCCGTGCGCGTGCGTTTTGCCGATCCCGATACCCAGTTCAAGGCAAAGCTGGTGCTGGAAAAGGATCTCAATCCTGATTCCACCGATCCCGCGTTCATCGTGACGGTCAATCTGCAAGCCAATACGCCGATGTGGATGCAGAAACTGCATGCCTTGCCCATGTTCCTGGGCCTGGACTTGCGCGGTGGCGTGCACTTCCTCATGCAGGTCGATGCGAAAGCTGTACTGAACAAGAAAGTCCAGGGCGTCCAGTCCGCCGCGCGTAGCGTGTTGCGCGACAAGAATATCCGCCACGCCGGCATCGAGCGCGTGGGCGACAGCGTGCAGATCAACTTCCGCGACGCGGAAACACGCCTGAAGGCAAAGAATGTATTGTCCGACCAGATGACGGAGCTGGCGTTCGCCGATGCGGGCGAAGGCAGCGACCTGAAACTGAACATCACCCTGAAGCCGGCGGCCCTGAAGGCAACCATCGACGAAGGCGTGAAACAGAATATCTCGACCCTGTCCAAGCGCGTCAACGAGCTGGGCGTGGCTGAGCCGCTGATCCAGCAGCAAGGTCCTGACCGCATCGTGGTGCAATTGCCTGGCGTGCAGGACGTGGCCCGAGCGAAAGCCATCATCGGCCGCACTGCGACCCTGGAAGTGCGCCTGGTCGATGAAACCATCGTGCCTGGCACCGAACTGTCGAGCGCTATTCCATTCAACTCGGAACTGTTTACGGTTGGCAAGGGTGTTCCTGTCGTGCTGGCGAAAGACGTGATCCTGACGGGCGACTATATTTCCAGCGCCACGGCCAGTTTCGACCAGAACCAGCAGGCGGCCGTGTCGATCGACCTGAACGGCGACGGCGGCCGCAAGATGCGCGAAGCGACGCGCGAACGCGTGGGCAAGCGCATGGCCATCGTGCTGTTTGAAAAGGGCAAGCCGGAAGTGCTGTCGGTTGCCACCATCCAGCAGGAACTCGGTTCGCGCTTCCAGATCACCGGCATGGGCGGCGCGGAAAACGCGAATGAACTGGCGCTGCTGCTGCGCTCGGGCGCCCTGTCCGCACCGATGACCGTCATCGAAGAACGCACGATCGGGCCGCAGCTGGGTGCGGAAAACATCGCCAAGGGCTTCCACTCGACCTTGTACGGCTTCATCGCCATCGCCATCTTCATGATCGCCTACTACATGCTGTTCGGCGCCTTCAGCGTGCTGGCCCTGGCCGCCAACCTGCTGTTGCTGATCGGCTTGCTGTCGATGATCCAGGTGACCCTGACACTGCCAGGTATCGCCGCGATCGCGCTGGCGCTGGGTATGGCGATTGACGCCAACGTGCTGATCAATGAACGTATCCGCGAAGAGCTGCGCGCTGGCAATACGCCGCAAGCGGCGATCGCTGCCGGCTTCGACCGCGCCTGGGCCACGATTCTCGACTCGAACGTGACCACCCTGATCGTCGGCCTGGCACTGCTGGCCTTCGGCAGCGGTCCCGTGCGCGGCTTCGCTGTTGTGCATTGCCTGGGTATTCTGACCTCGATGTTCTCCTCCGTGTTCGTGTCGCGCGGCGTGGTCAACCTCTGGTATGGCCGCAAGAAAAAGCTGACGACCTTGTCGATCGGCACGGTGTGGGTGCCGGGCACCAGCAAATAAGCGACGGCCCAGCCTTACCCAATAGCGTCAACAGCGATAGCGTCCGGTGGCACAGCCGCCGGATGCACAGAATAGAACTCAGAGGATTTCATGGAATTTTTCCGGATCAAAAAAGATATTCCCTTCATGCGCCATGCGTTGATTTTCAACGTGATTTCGGCGGTGACCTTCCTTGCCGCAGTCTTCTTCCTGTTCCACAAGGGCTTGCACCTGTCCGTGGAATTCAAGGGCGGCACCCTGATGGAGGTGAAGTACCCGAAGGCGGCCAATCTCGAAGGTATACGCGGCACCCTGATCGGCATGGGCTACGAAGAGCCGGGCGTGACCAGCTTCGATACGGCGCGCGACGTGATGATCCGCCTGCCGGTGGAAAATGGCGTCAGCGCCGCGAACACCTCGCAGCGCGTGTTTGAAGCCTTGTGCAAGGCCGAGCAAGGCACGACCAAGGGTATCGATACCGTCACCGAAAAGGGTGAACACGTCATCAAGAGCGCCTGTATGGACGCGGCCGGCAGCGAAGCGGTCGTCTTGCAGAAAGTCGAATTCGTCGGCCCGCAAGTGGGCGAGGAACTGGCGCAGAATGGCTTGAACGCGCTGGTGATGGTGATTCTGGGCGTGATGATCTACCTGGCCATCCGCTTCGAGTGGAAATACGCTGTCTCGGCCATTATCGCCAACTTGCATGACGTGGTGATCATCCTGGGCTTCTTCGCCTTCTTCCAGTGGGAATTCTCGCTGACGGTACTGGCGGCGATCCTGGCGGTGCTCGGCTACTCGGTCAACGAATCGGTGGTGATCTTTGACCGTATCCGCGAAAACTTCCGCAAGCAGCGCAAGGCAACCGTGCATGAAGTGATCGACAGCGCGATCACCAGCACCATTTCGCGTACCATCATTACCCACGGTTCCACCCAGATGATGGTGTTGTCGATGCTGGTCTTCGGCGGCCAGACCCTGCACCATTTCGCACTGGCGCTGACCATCGGTATCTGCTTCGGTATTTACTCGTCCGTGTTCGTCGCGGCCTCGATCGCCATGTGGCTGGGCGTCAAGCGCGAAGACTTGATCAAGCCGGTCAAGGAAAAAGACGAAACCGACGGCGCCGTGGTGTAAGCGCAGGTTTTTTTGCTGGTCGAATGAAGAACGATCACCGTTTGCGGTGATCGTTTTTTTTATGGCGGATGATGATGAAGCGTTTTTTATGGGCAGGTGTGATGGCGGGCGTGACGGCGTTGGCCGGCGCCGCCGATTTCAGCCGCGGTGGCAGTGACAGCATCGCCATGCGCGGCCCGATTGCCGAGGGCGACGTGGACAAGCTGCGGCTGCTGGCCGCGCCGGGTATGACGCTGTTGCGCGTGAATAGCGACGCCGGTGATCCGCTGGCGGCGATGCAGCTGGGTCGCCTGGTGAGCCAGCTGCGGCTCGATATCGCCATCGACACCGTGTGCGCGGGCAGCTGCGCGCTATATGTCTTCCCGGCCGCGCGCCGCAAGCACATTCCGGCCGATGCCGTGCTGGCGCTGCAGGAATCGGCCTTCCTGCGCGCGCAGGCGAACCGGGCGAACATGCGGCGCAGCCTGGTTGAAGCGGGCGTGGCGACCGAAGACCTGGACAGCGAAACAGCGGCACTAGCGGCCCAGTTGGCGCAGACGGCGGCGCTGGAGGCGGCATTTGCCGCGGAGCTGGGCATTGTCCCCGCCTTTTACCGCGACTTCCGGCAAGTGGCAATGCAGGCCGATAGCGTGCGCCTGCGCTTTCCCGACCAGGAGGCAGCCGTCTACTGGTGGCCGGCCGCCGCCCGGCTGCAGCGCTGCTACGGCATCGCCGGTGTGGACGAGGGGACGCGCGCGACGCGCCTGGCGCCCGATGGCTATCTGTACGTGCCGGCCCTGTCGGCCCTCGTCATGGGCGACCAGGGCTTGCAGGCCTGTCCATGAGCCGCAGCGGCCGTCTGTTCCTGTTGATGGACGCGATGCGCGCCAGGCGCGTGCCCGTCACGGCGGCCCAGCTGGCGCAGCAGCTGGGTGTTTCCGAGCGCACGATCTACCGCGATATCCAGACCCTGGCCGAACTGGGCGCGCCCTTGCAGGGCGAAGCCGGCATCGGCTATGTGCTGCGCCGCGGCGCCTTCCTGCCGCCGCTGATGTTCGGCGCCGATGAACTGGAAGCGCTGGTGCTGGGCGCGCGCTGGGTGCGCCGGCAGGGCGATGCGGGCCTGGCGCAGGCGGCCAGCAATGCCCTGGCCAAGATCGCGGCCGCCTCGCCGCGCGATTTGCGCGACAGCATGGCCGAGACCAGCTTGTGGGTGCCGCTGGGGCGTCCCGCCGACGGTACGCAGCCGGCCGACCGTTACGTGCAGCCCGTGCGCGAGGCGATCCGCTACGAACAGAAAATCACGCTTGCCTATCAGGATGAGCATGGCAGCGCCACCTCGCGCACGGTGTGGCCGTTTGCCCTGGCCTTTTTCGAAGGCAAGCGCCTGCTGGCCGCCTGGTGCGAGCTGCGCGGCGACTACCGGCATTTCCGCATCGACCGCATCGCCAGCGTGCAGCAGCATGAGGAGCGCTATCCCACGCGGCGCCATGTGCTGCTGGAGGCCTGGCGCAAGGCGCATGATATCGATCCTGAATCCTGATTTGCGCTCCTGACAAAAACTGTCAGTGCCTGGGCCTACGATGGTGGCTTCCCCACTCACCGGAGCCATCCATCATGCGTCTGTACCACCACCCCATGTCCTCGAATGCCCGCCGTGCCCTGATGACGGCGATCCACCTCGGCTTGCCTCTGGAACTGGCGGAAGTCGACCTGATGAATGCGGACGACCGCCGCCGCCTGGCCGAGCTGAACCCGAACGGCAAGGTGCCCGTGCTGGCCGATGGCGCTTTCCTGCTGTGGGAATCGTGCGCCATCATGCAATACCTGGCCGAGCAGGTGCCGGGCCAGACGATTTATCCGCCGGCGCCGCAAGCCCGCGCCGACGTCAACCGCTGGCTGTTCTGGGCCGCGCAGCATTTCGCGCCTGCCATCAGCGTGCTGGCCTGGGAACGGGCCTGGAAAGGCATGACGGGCAATGGTCCGGCGGACCCGCTGGAAGAGGCGCGCGGCGAGCGCGACCTGCATGAATGCGCCGTGGTGCTGGATGCGCATCTGGCGGGGCGCAGCTGGGTCAGCGGAGACGATGTGACCCTGGCCGATTTCGCCGTGGCCGCGCCGCTGATGTACAGCGAGGCCGTGCGGCTGCCGCTGGCGCAGTACCAGCACATCCAGGCGTGGTTTGCCCGCGTGCGGCAGCTGCGCGCCTGGCAGGAAACGGAGGTGGAGCTCTTGCCGGGCTAATGTGCGCGCTAAGTGTGCCAGCGCACGGAGCCGGCACGGCGCACCGCTTAAGATAGGGCTGTCTCTTTCAGGACATCCCTAGCTTTGGACTTTACCCGCTTTCGAGCGGGTTTTTTTTATCCGGCGTTTGAAGGTGGCTTGATAATTTGATACTTGCTGCACATATGGAGCCTATCCCACTGCCAGCAGGTAAGTCATGTTCATGCCACGCCATCCGCAACCCCTGTTGAGTACCAAGGCGGTTGCCACGCAAGTCGCCCAGCAAAAGCAGGGAACGCCGGCCATGGACAAGCATGTGCTGATCGTCGATACGCCCAAGCCGGCGGCACCTCCGCCAGCGAGCAAGAAGAAGCCTGCAGGCTAGTTACTTAGTGCACCAGCACCTTCAGCAGCGACTGCACTTCATCGTCCGATTCTTCCATGATGCTCGACAAGGTCGCATCGTCGCCGATCACGCAATCGATGCTGCCGGCGGCCCGGGCGGCGCGCACGGCGATGGCGGCCGGGCTTTCGTTGAGGGGCGAAGAGACGGGCGCCAGGTCATTCGCCAGCAGCAGGGTGTCGCCCAGCGATTCGGGCGGGATGGCGCGCAGACCTTCCCACAGCGCATCGATGGCCCCCATCACCGCTTCCGGCACCTTCAGTTTGGTCAGGACGCCATGGCCGATGGCCTGTTCGCCATGTTCGACCCAGTCTTCCGGTTCGCCGTCGAGGATGCCGGGGAATTCGGCCGCGCGCGACAGCAGATAAAACCCGCCCACTTCATGCATGATGCCGGCAAACAGGGCCGTATCAGGGTCCACCCTGGTGACGCGGCGGGCCAGCACTTGCGACAGGGCCGCCACGTGGGCCGTATGTTCCCACAGCTGGTTGGCCTTCGCTTGCAGCACGGGATCGGTGATGGTGCTGCCCAGCTGGCGCACGATCAGCGATGCCACCACCGACTGCAGGGTGCGCACGCCGAGCCGCTGCACGGCGTTGCGCACGCTGGTGATTTCATTGCCGGAACGGTTGAACGCCACGGAATTGGCGATGGCCACCGTGCGCGCGGCCAGCAGCGGGTCGGCCTGCACCAGCTTGGCGGCGGCCTCGATATGGCAGTCGGGATCGGCCAGCGCCTCTTGCAGCTTGAGCGAAGCGTCCACATTGGCAGGAAAGGTCAGCTCGCCACGAGCGGCTTGTGCGGCGATGCTTTTAAAGGCGTCGAGTCTGTTCATTGAAAAAATTATACTCGCAATATTTCCGTGCGGAACTTTTTAACCGTGATCTTTTCGCAAACAGCCGAGCAAAAGGCAAGCAAAGCCCCGTAAACGCAAAATGGGCACGCGTACAGTCGAGGCGTGCCCATTTTGAACGACGAAATTCCGAACGCTTAACAAAACCATCGCGAGCGGATGGGATTTGTGGCCGAGAAGCGCAACCGTACTTTAGTACGGGGGCGCCGAGCCGGTGAGCATCGCCGGCCGCAAAGCGCACCGCGCAGCAGGTTTTGTTACGCGTTGTTAGAGAGATTCGCTGAAGATGGCGTCGCAGCCTTCAACGAGTTCATCGCTGTCTTCCAGCTCATCCGTCAAGCCCAGGTCGAACAATTCCTCGACGGCGTTCATGAAGCTGTTGTGCTTGGTGGCGCCGATCAGGCGGTAGATTTCGCCGTCTTCGTTGCGCACGCCGATGATCAGTTTTTCCTGGCGCACCAGTTCCGGCGTGCTGGCGTTGAGCAGCAGGTTGCCGATGATGTGTTTATCGAAATGAGCGGGTTTTTTGCCTTCGAGCAGTGAGGTTTTCAACTTGGTTTCCTTTGTCTTGTTTGAATGTCTGTGCTTGGTGAATGGTCAGCCGTGGCCGTTGGCGATGGCGTGTTTCAAGCCCGCCAGGGTGGTTTCCAGCCGCATGAAATCGTCTTCGGTATAGCCGTCGAACAGGCGCTGGCCCTGCCTTGTCAGCTTGGGGAACACGTCCTGGAACACCTGTTCACCCTCGCAGCTCAGGCGCACATAATAGGAACGCTTGTCGCGTGGACAACGTTCGCGTATCACCAGCCCCTTCTGTTCCAGCCGGTCCACCACGCCCGTCAAGGTGCCCTTGGTAATCAGGGTTTTCTGGCCTAGTTCCTTGTAGGACATGCCGCAGGTGTTGCCGAGCGTGGCAATGATGTCGAATTGCGCATGCGTCAAGCCGTACTGGCGCACGAAGTCGCTAGAAAACCGCTCGAAGCCTTGCATGCATTCGGCCAGCAGCCGGATACTTTTTAAATATCGTTCACCCATGGCAGTGATTATATCCTTCCGCCCCGCTTTTTTCCGCCGCGTCAGGATGCGTCCTTGCATGAGGGGCTGGAGGGGGCGGAAGTCCGGTATCATGTGGGCAACTCAGCCCTTGCCCCTGGCCCGCCTCGCCGATGTCCTTCGCTAATCTTTCCCGTATCGGCCTCGACAAACCGCTGCGTTTGCTGTTGGTCCATGCCGGCGATGCCGAGTCGATCACCTGGGCCGGCCTGGTGCAGCCGCTGCGCCTGTGCGCGCGGGCGCTGGGGCCGGACGCCCTGCAACTGGAGGTGCGCACGCCGGAGCAGGTGGCTGCGCAGGGCGGCAACTGGCATATCGCGCTGCTGGTGGCAGATGAAACGGAAGCGCCGCTGCGCGCCGAGCTGTGCCGGGCCGTGATCGAGCGCTGCCGCTCGGCGCCATTCTGGGGCGGCGTGGGCGCGGCCGTGCTGTGGCTGGCCGACGCGGGCGTCATGGATGGCGTGCGCATCGCCTTGCCGTGGGCCCTGTACGCGGATGCGGAAGCCAAGGCGGAACGGGCCATCCTGACGCCGCACCTGTTCGACATCGACGGCCCGCACATCACGTGTTGCGGCGGCGCTGCCAGCATCGACTTTTCGCTGACCCTGATCGAAACCATCTTTGGCGCCGACGTGCAGGCGCTCGTCAAGGAAGCGTTGTGCGTGGACAAGGTGCGCGGCAAGGAAGAGCGCCAGCGCGTGGCCCTGCAGGCGCGCTTCGGCGTGCTGCAGCCGAAATTGTCCGAAGCGGTGACCTTGATGGAGGCCAATATCGAGGAACCGCTGTCGACCGACGACATTGCCAGCCTGGTGGGCCTGTCACGGCGCCAGCTCGAGCGGCTGTTCAAGCAATACCTGGGCAGCCTGCCGTCGCGTTACTACCTGGAGCTGCGCCTGCAGCGCTCACGGCAACTATTGCTCGATACACATTATTCCATCGTGCAAGTAGGCCTGATGTGCGGCTTTTCTTCCGGCTCGCACTTTTCCACGGCCTTTGGCACCCTGTTTGGCAATACGCCGCGCGAAGAGCGGCAAAGAAAGCTCATGCCCCCGGCTTGATTCAGGCAAGCCCGTCGGTGATGAATTGTGAAAATCCTTGTCGCAGATTCAAAAGAGTTTTAGCATCCCGCTTTTTATAATGCAGTACACACGTAGCTGTCGTAGCTGCGGAGTACCTAACATATTGATGGGGAAATGCTATGAATGCCAAGCTTGATTCGACCGTAACGGCTCGTCCAGTCACCCGGGAAACCTTTGACCAGGTCCTCGTTCCTACCTACGCTCCCGCTGCCATGGTACCCGTGCGCGGTTCCGGACTGGACCTGTGGGACCAGTCAGGCAAGCATTACCTCGATTTCACCTCCGGCATCGCCGTCAACAGCCTGGGCCACTGCCATCCGGCCCTGGTCGACGTGCTGACCAAGCAAATCAATAATTTGTGGCATTTGGGCAACGGCTATACCAACGAGCCTGTCCTGCGCCTGGCGCTGGCCCTGACGGAAGCGACCTTCGCCGACCGCGCCTTCTTCTGCAACTCGGGCGCGGAAGCCAACGAAGCGGCCCTGAAACTGGCGCGCAAGTACGCCCACACCAAGTTTGGCGCGCACAAGTCGCGCATCATCTCGTGCTTCAGCTCCTTCCACGGCCGTACCCTGTTTACGGTCTCCGTCGGCGGCCAGGCCAAGTACACGGAAGGCTTCGAGCCGCTGCCGCCGTCGATCGACCATATCGCCTACAACGACATCGAAGCGGCGCGCGCCGCCATCGGCGATGACGTGTGCGCCGTGATCGTCGAGCCGGTACAAGGCGAAGGCGGCGTCGTGCCGGGCAATCCGGAATTCCTCAAGGAATTGCGCGCCCTGTGCGACAAGACGGGCGCCCTGTTGATTTTCGACGAAGTCCAGTGCGGCATGGGTCGCACTGGCGCGTTGTTCGCCTACATGGGCTACGGCGTCACGCCGGACATCCTGACGGCCGCCAAGGCGCTGGGCAACGGCTATCCGATCGGCGCGATGCTGACCACGAATGAACTGGCGCAGACCCTGGCCGTCGGCACCCACGGCACCACCTACGGCGGCAACCCGCTGGCCGCCACCGTGGCCTTGACCGTGCTGGAAACGATCAACACGCCGGCGTTCCTGGCGCGTGTGAAAGAAGCCAGCGTCAACACCATCGCCATGCTGCAAGGCTTGATCACGGATTATCCGCAAGTGTTCTCCGCCGTGCGCGGCAGCGGTTTGCTGCTGGGCCTGGTAGTCACCGATGCCTACAAGGGCCGCGCGAAAGACATCCAGAAAGCGGCCGAAGCGCAAGGCTTGATGGTGCTGATCGCCGGCATGGACGTGGTGCGCCTGGCGCCGGCCCTGATCGTCTCGGACGAGCAGATTGCCGAAGCGGGCCGTCTGCTGCGCGTGGCCATCGACGGCATGCTGAAAGCCTGAGGCTAGCCTCGCTCCCTGTTTGATCACCGGCCCGCCGCTTTGCTGCGGGCCGGCTTGGTTCTACCCCAGCATCGTCAGCATTGAAGGAGTACCCATGTATGTTGTCCGTCCGGTAGAAATTGCGGATATTGCAGCCCTCGAAGCGCTGGCCGCGGTAACCATGCCGGGTGTCCATACCCTGCCGAAGACGCGCGAAAAAATCGCCGCCTCCGTCGAGCGCTCCATCGCCTCGTTTGCCGCCCATGTCGACATCCCCAGCGAAGAGTCGTATCTCTTCGTGCTTGAATCCCTGCTCGACAAGAGCATCGCCGGCACGGCCGCCATCTTTGCCTCGGCCGGCTCGAACGGCACCTATTTTTCCTTCCGCAACGACGTCATCCAGCAAGTCTCGCGCGACCTGAACATCAGTCACAGCGTGCATGCGCTGACCCTGTGTTCCGAGTTGACGGCGTACTCGCAGCTGTCCGGCTTCTATGTGCGCAACATGGAGCAGGCGGGCCTGGAAGCGGCCCTGCTGTCGCGCGCGCGGCTGCTGTTCGCCGTGCTGGCGCCGCACCGCTTCGGCGATCGCTTCTTCGTGCCGCTGGCCGGCATCACGGACGCCAACGGCCAGTCGCCGTTCTGGGATGCGCTGGGCCGCAAGTTCTTCCAGATGGATTTCCTCGATGCCGAGAAAGTCATCGGCGGTGCGCGCAACCGCACCCTGATCGTCGAACTGATGCCGCACTACCCTGTCTACGTGCCGTTGCTGCCCGGCGATGCGCAGGCGGCCATGGGCCAGATCCACCCGAGCGGCGAACTGGCTTTCAATTTGCTGACGGAAGAAGGTTTTGAAGCCGACGATTACATCGACATCTTCGATGGCGGCCCGATCCTGCAGGCGCACAAGCATGCGCTGCGTTCGTTTACGGGCTCGCTCACGCGCCGCGTCGTCGCTGGCGTCACGCCCAGCCGCACGGGCCTGAAAGTCAATTATGCGGTCGCTTCCGGCGCCGAGCGCAATTTCCGCGCCGTCACCTTTGCCTGCGATGCGCTCGAAGCGCAGGACAGCGTCGGCTTGCCGGCCGATCTGCTCGAGGCGCTGGCCGTGGCCGAAGGCGACAGCGTCATTTGCGTGCGTATCTAAGGGAGTTAATTTTATGCTAGTAGTACGCGCCATCAACGCCAATGACCTCGATGCCCTGTATGGCCTGGCCAGCCAGGTCGGCACCGGCATGACCACGCTCAAGCCGGACATGAAAATGCTGGGCGACCGTCTGGCCATCGCCTGCGCCTCGTTCGCCGAAACCATTCCGCCCGAAAAGCGCGACTACATGTTCGTCATGGAGGATACGGATACGGGCCGCCTGGCCGGCGTCTGCGCCATCAAGGGCGCCGTGGGCCTGGAAGAGCCATTCTATAACTACCGCATCGGCACGCTGGTCCATTCCAGCCGCGAGCTCGATGTATTTACGCGCATGGAGACGCTGTACCTGTCGAACGACCTGACGGGCAGCACGGAACTGTGCTCGCTGTTTTTGCACCCCGACTACCGCAGCGGCAACAATGGCAAGCTGCTGTCGAAAAGCCGTTTCCTGTTCATCGCCCAGTTCCCGCAGCTGTTCACGGAAAAGCTGATCGCGGAAATGCGCGGCTACCAGGCGCCGGACGGCAGTTCGCCGTTCTACGAAGGCCTGGGCCGCCACTTCTTCAAGATGGATTTCCACCACGTCGACGACTTGACGAGCCTCGGTAAAAAATCGTTCATCGCCGAACTGATGCCGCGCCAGCCCATGTACGTGGCCTACCTGCCAGACGAGGCGCAGGAAGTCATCGGCAAGGTGCATCTGAGCACGGCGCCCGCGCGCCGCCTGCTGGAACAGGAAGGCTTGCACTTCGAAGGCTATGTCGACATTTTCGACGCCGGTCCCGTGCTGCAGGCGCGCGTGTCCGAACTGCGCGCCATGCGCGACAGCATGCCGGCCGTGCTCGACGCCGAGGCTGCGCCTGAAGTGTGCGGCGACGTTGCCCAGGCCGAGCCTTACCTGGTGTCGAACACCGACCTGAAAGATTTCCGCATGATCGTCACCAGCGCCAATCCGCACAGCGGCAAGATCGCGCTCGACGACGATGAACTGCATCTGCTGCGCTGCCATCACGGCGACACCGTGCGCACCTTGTCACTCAACCCGAGGAAGCATCCCCATGTCTAAATCGTCGAACCTTAATTCATCCACCGCAGCATCGAATTTCATCAACGGCGCCTGGCTGCCAGGCACTGGCCGCGAACTGCTCACCATCGATCCGTCGAACGGCAAGCAGACCTGGGCCAGCCTGGAAGCGACGGAGCGGGAAGTCGAACAGGCTTGCCAGGCCGCCCGCGCCGCCTTTGACGCGTGGGCCGACACACCCGTCGACGAACGCATCGCCATCTGCGTGCGTTTTCGCGAACTGCTGAAGGAACATGCGGAAGCGCTGGCGCTGCTGATCTCGGAAGAAGTGGGCAAGCCGTTGTGGGAGTCGCGCACGGAAGTGGCCACCATGGCCAACAAGATCGATATCTCGGTGCAGTCGTACAACGCGCGCACGGGCATCACGCAAAGCAAGATCGCCGATGGCGACGCCGTGCTGCGCCACCGTCCGCATGGCGTGTTTGGCGTCTTCGGCCCGTACAATTTCCCTGGCCACCTGCCGAATGGCCATATCGTGCCGGCCCTGATCGCTGGTAACACCATCGTCTTCAAGCCCAGCGAGTATGCGCCGCGCACGGCCATCAAAACCGTGCAGCTGTGGCAGCAGGCCGGCTTGCCAAATGGCGTGGTCAACCTCGTCAACGGCGGGCGCGACACGGGCGTGGCGCTGGGCGCCAATCCACACCTCGACGGCGTGCTGTTTACGGGTTCCTGCCAGACGGGCATCAGCCTGCACCGCCAGTTCGGCGGCCAGCCGGGCAAGATGCTGGCGCTGGAAATGGGCGGCAACAATGCCCTGGTCGTATGGGACGTCAAGGATGTCGACGCGGCCGTGCACCACGCGATCTTCTCCGCCTTTGTCTCGGCCGGCCAGCGCTGCACGTGCGCGCGCCGCCTGGTGGTGCAGGACAATGCTGCGGGGTCTGCCTTCGTCGCGCGCCTGGTGGAAGTAGCCGCGAAACTGGGCATCGGCGCCTCCGACGCGCAGCCGCAGCCGTTCATGGGGCCCGTGGTATCGAGTGCCGTGGCCGCGCGCCTGGTGCAGGCGCAGGCGGACATGGTCGCCAAGGGCGGCGCCACCTTGCTGCAGATGCGCCAGCTCAACCCGCAGGCGGGTTTTGTGACGGCAGGTATCGTCGACGTTACCGCTGCTACCGGCATCCCCGACGAAGAATGGTTCGGCCCTCTGCTGCAGGTGATCCGCGTGGCCGATTTCGATGCGGCCCTGAAGGTTGCCAACGCCACCGAATTTGGTCTGGCCGCGGCGCTCCTGTCGGACGATCCGGCCCTGTGGCAAACGTTCCAGACGCGCGCGCGCGCCGGCATCATCAACTGGAACCGTCCGACCACGGGCGCGGCCAGCACGGCGCCGTTCGGCGGCATCGGCAAGTCGGGCAACCACCGTCCGAGCGCCTATTACGCGGCCGATTACTGCGCCTACCCGGTCGCTTCGATCGAGAACAGCGCGCTGGAAATGCCGGCCAAGCTGTCGCCCGGCCTGAGTTTTTAAATTTTAAGGACATGCCTTCCATGCACAGCACGCGCGAATACAATTTTGACGGCCTGGTCGGGCCATCGCATAACTATGCCGGACTTTCGTTCGGCAACGTGGCCTCGTTCAGCAATGTGAAAAGCGCTTCGAATCCGAAGCAGGCCGCCTTGCAGGGCCTGGCCAAGATGCGCGCCCTGGCCGCGCGCGGCTTTGCGCAAGCCTTGCTGCCGCCGCAGGACCGGCCGAATTTCCGCCTGCTGCGCGCTATCGGTTTCACGGGCACGGACGCCGAAGTGCTGGCGCGCGCGTACAAGGAGTCGCCCGTCATCCTGGCCTGCGCGTATTCCGCCTCGCCCATGTGGACGGCGAACGCCGCCACGGTCAGCCCGTCGGTGGACACGCAGGATGGCCGCGTGCATTTCACGGCCGCCAACCTGAATAACAAGCTGCACCGCGCCTTCGAGCACGCGCAGTCGGCGCGCAGCCTGCGCGCCATTTTCAGCGACGACAAGCACTTCGCCGTGCACGATGCGCTGCCGTCGACGCCGGCCTTTGGCGACGAGGGCGCGGCCAACCACACGCGTTTGGGCGCAAGCCACGGCGCGCCATCCGTTGAATTGTTCGTGTATGGTCGGGTGGAGTTCGATCCTTCCGCGCCATCGCCGAAGCGCTACCCGGCGCGCCAGACCCTGGAAGCGTCGCAAGCCGTGGCGCGCCTGCATGGCCTCGATGCGAAACGCGTCGTGTACGTGCAGCAGAACCCGGACGTGATCGACCAGGGCGTGTTCCATAACGACGTCATCGCCGTCGGCAATGGCAATGTGCTGTTCTATCACGAGCAGGCGTTTGCCGATGAAGAGGCAAGCCTGTCGCAGCTGCGCCGCGCCGTCGCCGCCACGGGCGCGCAACTGGATGCGCTGCGCGTGGACACGGGCCAGGTGCCGATCCAGGATGCGGTGACCAGCTATCTGTTCAACAGCCAGCTGCTGACGAAAGAGGGCGGCAAGATGGCGCTGGTGATACCGCAGGAATGCCAGGAAAACCGCGCCGTGTCGCGCTACCTGGAAGGCCTGGTGGCCAGCGGTGGACCCATCGATGAACTGATACATTTCGACCTGCGCCAGAGCATGCGCAACGGCGGCGGGCCCGCCTGCCTGCGTTTGCGCGTGGCCCTGACGGAAACCGAGGCGCGCGCCATGCACCAGGGCGTGATCATGACGGAAACGCTGTACCATCGGCTGGTGCAGTGGGTGGAAAAACACTACCGCGACCATCTGGAACCGGGCGACCTGGCCGATCCGCAACTGGCGCTGGAAGTGCATGCGGCGCTTGAAGAATTGACGATCATCCTCAACTTACCTGGATTGTACGACTTGTAGGCGATAGAAAAACACACAGAAAATCCGAGACAGACTATCCGTAGCACAGACAGAATTGGACGGGCGACCCCCGTCTCTTGACACCGCTGCCGCCCAGCCACAAGCCCGAACGACAGCGTTGGACATTCACATTACCGTAATGGAGATGCAAGATGAATCACACGCCACAAGATTTGCGTACACAAACGCTGGAGTTGATTAACGCGGCTGGCAATGCAGGCAAGGCGGCAGCGCCTGTCGTGCAGCTGGTGCAGGCATGGCTCGACTCGCTCGACGCCGAAGACCTGGCCGATATCGCGCCCGACAGCCTGGCACCGGTGCTGGTTGACGGCTTCACGCAAGCGGCCAAGCGCACCGGCAGCGGTTGCCAGATCGCCACCCTGCGTTATGCGGATGGCCGTGGCGGCATGGCGAGCGCCTTGCTGATCCTGAACGAAGACATGCCTTACCTGGTCGACTCCATCGTCATGGCCATGCGCCGCCAGCACCTGGCAGTGCGCGGCGTGATGAACACCGTGCTGCCCGTGCGCCGCGCCGCTGACGGCAGCGTCGAAGCGGTGCGCCAGCCGGGCGACCCGCTCGAATCGTATGTGCTGGTGCTGCTCGACGAAGAGCTGGCGCCGGAAGCCCTGGCTGCGCTGGTCGCCGCCCTGGAGGCGGTCGCGCGTGACGCCGCGGTGGTGCGCCGCGATAGCGCCGCCATGAGCGAGCGCCTGGCCGCTGTCGCCACGACTGCCGCCCAGCATGGCGAGGAAGGCGCGGAAGTGGCCGCCTTCCTGGAATGGGCACGCAGCGGCGGCTTTGAAGTGTTCGGCTACGCCTACTACCGCGTCAAGCCGGGTGTGCGCGAACTCGAACGCGACATCCCGAGCCGTGTCGGCGTGCTGCAGGATACGGCGCACCCCGTCTACGGCACCTGCCTGGCGAATATCCCGGGCGACTTCGATACCCTGGCCAAGCGCGACTCGGCGCTGTCCATCGTCAAGGCTGACGTGGCAGGCACTTTGCACCGCGACCAGCAGCTGGACTTCATCGGCGTGCGCGACATGGATGCGCAAGGCGCGATCCTGGGCGAGCATTGCTTCGTCGGCCTGTTCACCCGCGCCGGCAATTCCACCCCGCTGGCGGCACTGCCGTTTGCGCGCGGCCGCGTGGCCAAGGTACTGAGCCTGGCAGGCGTGCGCCAGCAAGGCTTCCGTGCCGAGAAATTCCGCGAAATCCTCGAATCGCTGCCGCGCACGGAAGCGCTGGAAGCGGACCTCGACTGGCTGGCGCAAGTGTGCGGCGCCGTCGTCTCGCTGTACAAGCAGCCGCGCACCAAGGTCTTCGCGCGCCGCGACGTGTACGCGCGCCACCTGAACGTGCTGGTCTACCTGCCGCGCGAGCGCTACAGCGCCAGCGTGGCATCGAGCCTGGCAAAGGCCCTGCAAGCCAGTTCCGGCGCCACGCATGTGAGCACGCAGACCCTGGTGGCCGACGGCCCGCTGGCGCGCGTCTACCTGATCGCGCACGCCGCGCGCTACCCGCTGGACCTGGAAACGGACATCGAACAGCCGCTCCTGAGCGTGCTCGATGGCTGGCATAACGGCTTTGCGGCCGTGGCCGACGCCGTGCCCGACGTGGCCCTGCGCACCAGCCTGCGTAAACTCTGCGCTACCTTGCCGCTCGATTACGTGGCCGCCACCGCGCCGGCCGTCGCTTTCCGCGACCTCGACACCATCCTGCGCAACACCGATCCGGCGCACGTGGCCGTGCGCATCGAAACGGGCGCCGTTACGACGATCCGTTTGTACTCGGCCAACAAGGTGCCGCCGCTGTCGACCATCTTGCCGGCCCTGCACAATGCGGGCGTGGCGATCGACCGCGAACAGGCGTATTCAGTTTCGCTGTCCGACGGCACGCGCTATTTCGTCACCAGCCTGACGGTCGATGCCGCCAGCGCGGCGAAACTGGCGCAGCCATCCGTCGTCGCCGTGGCGCAGGAACTGTTTGCCGCCCTGTTCAACGACACGGCTGAAGATGGCCGCCTGAATGGCCTCGTTATCGAAGGCGGCTTGTCGACGCGCGAAGTGCAACTGGTGCGCGCCTACACCAGTTACTGGCGCCAGACGGGCAGCCGCTTCTCGGTGCGCTACATTGCCGAAAGCCTGCGCAAGCAGCCGGCCCAGGTCAAAGCCCTGGTAGAAGCCTTCCTGCAGCGCTTCGATCCAGCGCTGTCCGACGCGCAGCACGCGGCCGCCCTGGAAAGCATCGCCGCCATCAAGGCCGGCCTGCCCTCCGTGAACCACGCCGATACCGAGGAAATCCTCGGCGCGCTGGCCGACCTGATGGCCGCCACCCTGCGCACCAGCTACTTCCAGAACAATCAAGCCGGCGACAAGATCATCTTCAAGTTCGACACCAGCAGCCTGGCGCTGGTGCCGGAACCGCGTCCTTACCGCGAGATTTTCGTCTTCTCGCGCCGCTTTGAAGGCGTACACCTGCGCGGCGGCCCTGTCGCCCGTGGCGGCTTGCGCTGGTCCGACCGCATGGAAGACTACCGCACCGAAGTGCTGGGCCTCGTCAAGGCCCAGATGGTCAAAAACGCCGTCATCGTGCCGGCCGGCGCGAAGGGTGGTTTTGTCTGCAAGATGATGCCGAAGGACGCCGTGCGCGAAACCATCGCGGCCGAAGGCGAAGCCGTGTACCGCCTGTTCATTTCCAGCCTGCTGGAAGTGACGGACAATCGCTCGCTGGGCAATATCGTCCCGCCAGTCGATACCGTGTGCTTCGATGAAGCCGATCCATACCTGGTGGTCGCTGCCGACAAGGGCACGGCCACGTTCTCGGACATCGCCAACGGCATCGCCGTGCAGCGCGGCTTCTGGCTCGGCGACGCGTTCGCCTCGGGCGGCTCGAACGGCTACGACCACAAGAAGCTGGGCATCACCGCCAAGGGCGCATTCGAAGCCGTGAAGCGCCACTTCTATGAAATGGACCACGACCTCAATACCACCCCGATCACCATGGTCGGCGTGGGCGACATGTCGGGCGACGTGTTCGGCAACGGCGTACTGCTGTCGCGCCAGCTGAAACTGGTGGCCGCATTCGACCACCGCCACATCTTCCTCGACCCGACACCGGACGTCGCCGTCTCGTTCGAAGAACGCGCGCGCCTGTTCGCCTTGCCGCGCTCCTCGTGGGACGACTACAACAAGGACTTGATCTCGGCAGGCGGCGGCGTGTATCCGCGTTCAAGCCGCACCATCGAGCTGTCGCCGCAGATCCGCGCCGCGCTCGATATTCAAGAGACCTCGCTGGCGCCGGAAGAACTGATGCACCGCATCCTGAAGTCGCCCGTGGACCTGTTCTACAACGGCGGCATCGGCACCTACATCAAGGCTTCCACGGAGACGCACGCACAGGTGAAGGACCGCGCGAATGACCATATCCGCGTCAGCGGCAATGAGCTGCGCGTGAAGGTCGTGGCGGAAGGGGGGAATTTGGGTGCGACGCAGGCCGGCCGCATCGAATTCGCGCTGGCGGGCGGACGCATCTTTACCGATGCGATCGACAACTCGGCCGGCGTGGATTGCTCGGACCATGAAGTGAACGTGAAAATCTGGCTGGATGTGGAAGTCAATGCGGGCAAGCTGACGGAAGAGGAACGCAATCGCGAGCTGTATGCGATGACGGACGACGTCGAACGCCTGGTCTTGCGCGACAACACGCAGCAGACGCATTTGCTGGTACGCGAGTTGCAGGCGCAAAGCGAAAGCGCCGTGCAGGATGGCTATGCCGCCCTGATCGCCAGCCTGGAAGAAGAGGGCGCCCTGTCGCGCGAGCTGGAGCAGCTGCCATCGGTGGCCGAACTGGCACGCCGCAAGCTCGATAACCGTGGCTTGACCACGCCGGAACTGGCGGTGGTGATCGCCAACGTGAAGAACCGCTTCAAGCGCATCCTGTCCGCGCTGCCGTTGACGGATGAAACGTGGGCCGAGCCGGTGCTCAAGCCTTACTTCCCATCCTTGCTGGTGGAAACCCGTTCGGCGCTCGACCACCCGCTGGCCAACGCCATCCTGGCAACCGTGCTGGCCAATGAAGTGATCAACCGCTGCGGCCCGCTGATGATCCGCAACCTGGCGGCGGAGCATGGCGTGGCCGAATCGGCCGTGATCCTGGCCTGGGGCCAAGCCTGGGTGGCGCTGAACCTGGCGCCCGTGTTCGACGCGCTCGACGCCGATGCGCTGACGATTCCACGCGACGTGTCGATCAAGGTCGACGCGCAAACGCGCGTGCTGCAGCAAACGATGATCGCCGGTGTCCTGTCCGTGCCGGCCGAGCAATTGCGCGGCGCCGGCCTGGCCGAACTCACGCGCCTGTTTGGCGCGGAATCGAAGCGCGAACTGCTGAAAGCCGTCGGCATCAAGTCGGAAGCGGCGCTGGTGCCGGGCCTGACGCCGGCCTTCGTGCAGGCGTGGGATGCGATCGATGCGCTGGAAGTCGTCGCCGGCTTCCTGTTCCCGGCCCTGTCCGTGCCGCGTCCTGCGGCGATGGACCTGGCCGCCTTCCTGCAAGTGGGCCTGGCCCTGCGCAGCCAGGCGGGCATCGATACCCTGGAACGTGGCCTGAAGCTGGCCGCGCAAGGCAAGTCGCAGGAACAGTTGCGCAACTACGCGCAGCAAGCCCTGCGCCGCACGCAACAGCGTCTGCTGACGCAAGTGCTGGCGCGCGCCGAGCAAGGCAATGCCGGCCAGGCCGTCGATGCCGTGACGGGCGCGCTGGGCTTGTCGGCCTATGTGGCGGCGACGGAACTGGAGCAAGCCATGCTGGACGTGTGGACCTTGTCGGAAGCCGTGAATAAAATCACGGCGGAATCCACAGCGGAAGCGGCGGTGTAATGACGCAAGAAGTACGACAAGCTGGACAGGGCGCTGGCGGCTTGCCGCCGGCCGTGCAGGCGCTGGCGCAGGCCGATTTCAGCGGCGTGGCGCAGTTGTTCGCCAACGCCGGTTTCACGGTGGCCTTGCCGGCGCCCGGCATGCTGCAGGTCGTCAAGCCGGGAGAAGGGCGCGCCAGCGTGGCCGTCTCGGTGGGCGTGCATGGCGACGAAACGGGGCCGATCGAAGTGCTGGCGCATCTGCTCGACGCGCTGTCGCGCGATGCGTCGATGCTGGCCGTCGACCTGCTTGTCTGCGTGGGCAATGTCGATGCGATCCGGGCGGGCAAGCGTTTCATCGACGCCGACCTGAATCGCATGTTCCGCCCCGTGCGGGGAAGCCTGGCGCAAGCGGCGGAAAGCGCGCGCGCCGATGAAATGATCGCCGCCACGGCAGCGTTCTTTGAAGCGGCCGGTCCCGTGCGCTGGCACCTGGATTTGCACACGGCCATCCGGCCTTCCGTGTACCCCACGTTTGCCATCGTGCCCGACCTGGTGGCCGACGACGCCAAGGCGCAGCTGATAGCCTGGCTGGGCCAGGCGGCCATCGGCGCCATCATCATGAACCCGCAATCGGCGGGCACCTACAGTTATTATTCGGCCGAGCATTTCGGCGCGGCCGCCAGCACGGTGGAACTGGGCCGCGTGGGCACCCTGGGGCAGAACGATCTGTCCCTGTTCGACGACGTGTCGCGGGCGCTGGACGGCTTGCTGCGCGGCTTGCCTGCGCAACCGGTCAAGGCAGCGCCGCACGTGTTCAAGGTGGCGCAGGAAATCATCAAGCACAGCGATGAGTTCCGCATGGCTTTTGACCGCAGCACGCAAAATTTCACGTCCCTGCCGCAGCATGCCGTGATCGCCAGCGATGGCGAGCAGGTGTACACGGTGCAGCATGCGGAAGAACTGGTGGTGTTTCCGAACCCGGACGTGCGCGTGGGCTTGCGCGCGGGGCTGATGGTGGTGCGCGTCTCTTGATTGTCCAGTAATCGTCTAGCCTCACAGGCGCCAGCCGGGGAAACCCGCCTGGCGCTTTTTTCATGGGAAAAATGCCGCACGGAAATAATTATCCATTAGGCAATCAGTTGATTTAAAATATTTACCCTTTGCAATTTTTTGGACCGATCATGTTGAAACGCCTGCTGACAGCCCTGCTGTGCCTGACCCTTTCCAGCCTGACGGCTGCCGCCCCCGCCGAAGAGAAGGCGTCCGCACCGGAAATGACGGCCGAGCAATTCCTTGCCCAGTTGCACCTGCAGCGCGGCAAGATCACCTTGCCAGGCGGCATCGCCACCCTGGATTTGCCCGCCAGCTTCCGTTATTTGTCGCCGGCGGACGCCGAGCGCGTGCTGGTCGATGCCTGGGGTAATCCGCCAGGCATGGAATCGCTGGGCATGATTGTGCCGGCCAAGACCAGCGTGCTCGAGCGCGACAGCTGGGGCGTGGTGGTGACGTATGAAAAGGAAGGGCATATCAAGGATGACGATGCGGACAGCATCAAGTACGACGAATTGCTCAAGGATATGCAGGCGTCCGTGCTGGAAAACAATGCGGAGCGCAAGAAGCAGGGTTATCCCGGCATCCATCTGATGGGCTGGGCGGAAAAACCCAGCTATGCCAAGGACACGCACAAGCTGTACTGGGCCAAGGATTTGATGGTCGATGGCGGCGAGCATTCGCTGAACTACAACGTGCGGGTGCTGGGCCGCGAAGGCGTGCTGAACCTGAACGCGATTGCCAGCATGCAGCAGATCGAGGCGATCAAGAAAGAGATGCAGCAAGTGACGGCGTTCACGGAATTTACCGACGGTAACCGCTACACGGATTTCGACAGCAAGACGGACAAGGTGGCTGAATACGGCCTGGCGGCGCTGGTGGCCGGTGGCGTGGCCAGCAAGCTGGGCCTGTTTGGCAAGCTGCTGGCGCTGCTGCTGGCCTTCAAGAAAGTGTTGCTGCTGGCGCTGGTGGGCGGCGGCGCGGCCATCGTCAAGTTTTTGGGCGGCAAGCGCAAGGAAAAGCAGGCGCCGCAGGCCGAACCTGCGGAACAGCCCGGCCATGCGCCGGATGGCAAGGTGAATCTGGAAAAGTAGAACGAACTGAGCTGATCCGTGCGTCGGCGCACATGCGCGCGCTGCCGGATAACAGCGCCTCGGGTACACTGGTTCATCGTTCACTATCAGGAGTTCGCCATGTCCGTGTCCATGTATCAGGCAACCATTCCCGTCTTCATCCGCGGCTTGCGGGTCGTTTCGGCCCTGCTGGAAAAAGCGCAAGCCCATGTGGAGGAAGATGGCATCGTGCCCGAGATTCTACTGGGCGCGCAGCTGGCGCCCGACATGCTGGACTTGACGGCGCAGGTGCAGCGCGCCAGCGATACGTCGAAGATGTCGGTCGAACGCCTGAGCGGCGTGCCGGCGCCGAAGTTCGAGGATAACGAGGCATCGTTCGAGCAGCTGCAAGAGCGCATCGCCAACACCATCGCCTATATCGACAGCGTAAATGCGGGCCAGATGGCGGGCAGCGCGCAGAAGGAAGTCGTGCTGAACTGGACGGACGAGGGAACGACATTCTCGGGCGACAATTACCTGCTCAGCTTTGCCTTGCCGAACTTCTATTTCCACGTTTCCATGGTCCACGCCATCCTGAGGAACAATGGCGTGGCCGTGGGCAAGCTTGACTATCTTGGCCCTTACGATTGACAGGCCTGAAAAACCGTCGCGAGCGGCGATGATTTGTGGCCGAGAAGCGCAACTGTGCTGAAGCACAGTGAGCATCGCAGGCCGCAAAGCGCGACGCGCAGCAGGTTTTTTATCGCTGTGGCTGCTGTTGGACCTGGTTCTGCACAGCATTGCCCAGCATGCCGCCGCCGATTACGCCGGCCACCGTCGCCAGCGCCTTGCCGCGGCCGCCACCGACCTGATTGCCGATCAAGCCGCCGATGACGGCGCCCGTGCCGATGCCCACGTAGTTGGGTTGTGCAGGTGCTGGCGCAGGCACTGGCTGCGGCTGGCGTACGGGTTCGCGGTAGGCTGTCTCGCGGTAGCCATCGTCATTGTAGGCAGGACGCGATTGCGCCACTTGCGTATGGTGCACGACGCGCTTGCGCACGACAGGCGCCGGAGCTGGTGCCGGTGCCGGAGCCGCTTGCGCGACGACAGGCGCGGCTACAGGTGCAGTCACGGGAGCAGTCGCGGGCGCTGCCAGGGCTGCGGCGCCGGCCGGCGTCATGGCGGCCACGTCGGCAGGCACGTTCGCCCGCGAATTGGGCAGGATGCCGGCGATGGACGCCGCGCCCACCAGGCACAGGACCGTCACGGAAATGGCGGCGCCGGCCATCAAGGGGTGGATGCGGCTGGCGGTAGTCGTCGTGTTCATGTGTTCTCCTGGGGGGCAAGGTGTTGCGCTGTTGTTGATGTGTCCAGCTGATGTGTCCACATTAACGGTCTCCTCGCCGCAAGGCTAGACGGTGCGCTGTATCAAACGTAAGCAGGTGTAAGGCCCCGATCGCCAAAGCGCAGTAGAATCGGTGCTTCCCCTTTTCCGGAGTCCGCCATGAGCCAGCTATTCACGCCGTATGCACTGGGGCCGCTGCAGGTGGCCAACCGCATCGCCATCGCGCCCATGTGCCAGTACTCGGCCGACAACGGCAACGCCACCGACTGGCACATGATCCACCTGGGCCACCTGGCCCTCTCCGGCGCGGGCTTGCTGATGACGGAAGCGACGGCCGTCTCGCCCGAGGGACGCATTTCGGCCGAAGACCTGGGCCTGTGGTCGGACGCGAACCAGGCGGCGCTGGCCAAGGTGGTGCAGGCGATCCGCCGCCACTCTCCGATTCCGCTGGTGGTGCAACTGGGCCATGCGGGACGCAAGGCGTCGAGCCGCGCACCGTGGCAGGGCGGCGCCTGCGTGCATCTGGCCGAGGGCGGCTGGCAAACGGTGGCGCCGTCCGCCATCGCCCACGCACCCGGCGAAACCGTGCCGATCGCCCTGGACGAGATGGGTTTGCTGCAAATCAAGGGCGCCTTTGTCGCGGCCGCCCAGCGCGTGCATGCGCTGGGCATCGAGGGCATCGAACTGCATGCGGCGCACGGTTATCTGCTGCACCAGTTCCTCTCGCCGCTGGCCAACCAGCGCACGGATGCGTATGGTGGCAGCCTGGAAAACCGCATGCGTTTCCCGCTGGAAGTGTATGAAGCCGTCCGCGCCGCCGTGCCGGCCACGGTGGCCGTGGGCGTGCGTCTTTCCGCCACCGACTGGGTCGAGGGCGGCTGGGAAATCGGGCAAAGCGTGCGCTTCGCGCAGGAACTCAAGCAGCTGGGTGCCGACTTCATCCACGTCTCCAGTGGCGGTATTTCTCCGTTGCAGCAAATCCCCGTGGGACCGGGCTACCAGGTGGCGTTTGCCGAACGCATCAAGCGCGACAGCGGCTTGCCCACCATCAGCGTGGGCTTGATCACGGAAGCGCAGCAGGCGGAAGACATCATCGCCAACGGCCAGTCCGACATGGTGGCGCTGGCGCGCGCCATCCTGTTCGACCCGCGCTGGCCCTGGCATGCGGCGGCCCAGCTGGGCGCGCAAGTGTCGGCGCCACCGCAGTACTGGCGCTCGCAGCCGCGCGAGTACAAGCACCTGTTCGGCGACACGACCCTGGGCCAGCGCTAACAGACCTCGTCTGCTACACTGACGCTTCTTCCCCATTTCTCCAGGACGCTTCGACATGCGCCATTGATACTGCCGTGCTGTGCACGGCCTCGCCCATCCCGCCACAGCGCCTTGCGCCGCGCGGGTTCGCCAGCCTTGCTCAAGGAGTATCCATGCCCGCATTCCTACAACTCGACCGTCTTTCCTATGTGCTGCCCGATGGCCGCACCCTGTTTTCCGATTTGCAATTTTCCTTTGCCCCGCAACGTATCGGCCTCGTCGGCGATAACGGCGTGGGCAAGAGTGTGCTGGCGCGCCTGCTGGCGGGCCAGGTGCAGCCGTCTTCTGGCGCCGTGCGCCGTGACGGCAGCGTGCATTACGTGGCGCAGGAACTCGATCCGCAGCACTATCCCACCGTGGCGGCCCTCGCTGGCGTGAGCAGCCTGCTGGCGGCGCTGGCGCGCATCGCCGAGGGCAGCGTCGACGAAGCCGATTATGCCCTCGTGGGCGAACGCTGGGATGCCCACGCCCGCCTGCGCCAGGCGCTCGATGCGCTCGATTTGCGCCATGTGGATGCCGATACGCCAACGGCCAGCCTGAGCGGCGGCGAGCGCCAGCGCATCGCCCTGCAAGGCGCCTGGCTGTCGCAGGCGGACTGGCTGGTGCTCGATGAACCGAGCAACCATCTCGATGCGCAGCAGCGCGCCCGCCTGGTGGCGCAGATGGCGCGCTGGCCTGGCGGCTTGCTGCTGGTCAGCCATGACCGCGGCTTGCTCGAGCACGTCGATGAAATCGCCGAACTGTCGCCGCAGGGCTTGCGCAGCTATGGCGGCAATTACGCGATGTATGCGCAGCAGCGCGCGCTGGAGCAGGCCGGTTTTGCGGCCGCCCTGCAGGCGGAAAAGGCTGGCGCCAGACGCGAACAGCGCGAGGCGCAGCAGCAGGCAGAACGGCAACAGAAACGGGTGGCGCGCGGTGAACGCGAGGGCCGCGAAGGCAATCAAAGCAAGCTCCTGCTCGACGCGCGCAAGGAGAAAAGCCAGGATAGCCAGGGCAAGCTGCGCTTGCGCGCGCAAGAGGCGCAGCAGGCGCGCCAGCAAAGGGTGATGGACGCCAGCGCCCGCTGCGCGCCCGAGGCCGAACGGTTGCTGCTGGCACCCGAGAGTGCCGTGCCGAACGGCAAGCTGCTGCTGGAGCTGCGCGAATTGGTCTTGCCGCATGGCCAGGCGCACGCCATCAACCTGGTACTGAACGGGCCGCGCCGCCTGGCCGTGACGGGCGACAATGGCAGCGGCAAGTCGACCCTGCTGCGCGTGATCGCCGGACAGCTGGCGCCCGCCAGCGGCGAACTGCGCTGCCATGCCAGGGTAGCCTGGCTGGACCAGCATGCGGGACTGCAGGACGGCGAGTGGAGCGCCGTGCAGCGCTTGCAGGAACGCCATAGCAGCATGCCGGAAGGCGAGCTGCGCACGCGGCTGGCGCTGCTGGGCATTGCCGGCGCGCGCGCCACCATGCCCAGCCGTCTGCTCAGCGGCGGCGAGCGCATGAAGGTGGCGCTGGCGGCCGAGCTGTATGCGCAGGCGCCGCCGCAACTGTTGCTGCTTGACGAGCCTGACAATCATCTGGACCTGGCCAGCCTGCAGGCGCTGGAGCAGATGCTGCTGCAATATCAGGGCGCGTTACTTGTGGTTTCGCACGACCAGGCATTTCTGGATGCGATAAACCTTGACCCGGAGGGCTTGACATTGCACAAGTGATAATTTAATGAAAAAAGTCACGCTCGATGCCTGTAGAGCATGCTTCATGAACCGATGCTGAATTTTGTTTGATTGTCGGTATAATCCACTGAATAACCGGGCCTATTTGTGAACTAAAACTGCTGGTTCACCAATATGATGACGTTTAATCTGGCACTGTTGTCGGTCACTGCCGCGCTGCCAGGGCGTCATCCTCCGTGCCCTGCCGTGCATGAATTTTGGTTTCGCTTATATTGTTTTCTTGGAGAAATAGCATGTCGTTTTACGAAAAACTCAAAGCCCTCAACATCGAACTGCCAGTCGTTGCCGCACCAGCTGCCGCCTACGTGATGCATGCCCGTACGGGCAACACCGTCTTCCTGTCCGGCCACCTGGCCAAGAAGGATGGCAAGGTCTGGGTGGGGCAGTTGGGCAAGGATGTCACGACGGAAGAAGGCAAGATCGCAGCGCGCGGCATCGCCATCGAACTGATCGCCACCTTGCAAGACGCCTGCGGCGGCGACTTGAACAAGGTCAAGCGCATCGTCAAGGTCATGAGCCTGGTCAATTCCACTTCCACATTCACGGAACAGCACCTGGTGACGAATGGCGCCTCGGAACTGTTCGTCGAAGTCTTCGGCGACAGCGGCAAGCACGCCCGCTCCGCCTTCGGCGTGGCGCAAATCCCGCTGGGCGCATGCGTCGAGATCGAGCTGATCGCCGAACTGGCCTGATCATCTGAACATGCCGGCGCTTGCCGCCGGCGCGCCTTTTCCTCCTTTCCAGCAAGAGCGGAACCGCCATTGGGGTGGAGGGATCGGTGTATTCAAGAAAAAAACGGAGACACGTAATGAAAACGAGTGAACAAGGCTTGCACCGCGGCCTGGGCGAGCGGCAGATCCGCCTGATGGCGCTGGGTGCCGCGATTGGCGTGGGCCTGTTTTTGGGTTCCGGCAACGCCATCAAGATGGCCGGCCCCGGCATCATGCTGTCGTACATCATCGGTGGCGCGGTCATCTTCATGATCATGCGCGCGCTGGGCGAAATGGCCGTGCACAATCCCGTGGCCGGCTCCTTCAGCCGCTATGCCCAGGATTACCTGGGCCCCCTGCAAGGCTATCTGACGGGCTGGAACTACTGGTTCCTGTGGCTGGTCACCTGCGTGGCGGAAATCACCGCCGTTGCCATCTACATGGGCATCTGGTTCCCCGACGTGCCGCGCTGGATCTGGGCCCTGGCGGCCCTCGGCTCCATGGGCGCCATCAACCTGCTGGCCGTGAAAGCCTACGGCGAGTTCGAGTTCTGGTTCGCCCTGATCAAGGTGGTCACCATCATCCTGATGATCATCGGCGGCACGGGCATGATCATCTTCGGCCTCGGCAACGACGGCGTGGCCATCGGTATCTCGAACCTGTGGACGCATGGCGGCTTCTTCCCGAATGGCGCGCAGGGCGTGCTGATGTCGCTGCAGATGGTGATGTTTGCCTACCTGGGCGTGGAAATGATCGGCCTGACGGCTGGCGAAGCGGCGAACCCGAAGAAGTCGATTCCCGACGCCATCAATTCCGTGTTCTGGCGCATCCTGATTTTCTATGTCGGCGCGCTGTTCGTCATCCTGTCGATCTATCCATGGAATGAAATCGGCACCACCGGCAGCCCCTTCGTGATGACGTTCGAACGCCTGGGCATCAAGACGGCCGCCGGCATCATCAACTTCGTCGTGCTGACGGCGGCCTTGTCGTCGTGCAATGGCGGCATCTTCAGCACGGGCCGCATGCTGTACAACCTGGCGCTGCAAGGCCAGGCGCCCAAGGCGTTTGCGGAAACCACGGCCAGCGGCGTGCCGCGCCGCGCCATCCTGGTGTCCGTCGTGGCGCTGCTGATCGGTGTGCTGCTGAACTACATGGTGCCGGAAAAAGTGTTTATCTGGGTCACCTCGATTTCCACCTTCGGCGCCGTCTGGACCTGGGGCGTGATCCTCGTCACGCAGATCCAGTTCCGCAAGACCTTGACGCCGCTGGAAATCAAGAACCTGGCCTTCCGCATGCCGTTCGCGCCTTACGGTTCCTGGATTTCGCTGGCCTTCCTGGCGCTGGTGATCGGTCTGATGGCGTATTTCCCCGATACGCGCATCGCCCTGATGGTCGGACCCGCCTGGCTGATCCTGCTGACGGTGCTGTACTACGTACTGGGCCTGGCGCCGAAAGAGCGGCGCGATGACGTGCCGCAAGGTTACGAAGCGGGCTGGCCGCCGGCCGATGCGCCGCAGGGCAAGAAGTAATCCGGCTCGGCTGAGCTGAACCGAAAGCGCGCCCCTGCTCCAGCAGCGGCGCGCTTTTTCTTTCATATTGGCAATTCCATGTTCCCCTAGCGCCAGTGCGCGTTTTGCGGCGCACGCCTGGCGTTGTTTCCTTGCATCAAACTTCTGTTTAGCTGAGCCGATGAAAGCCCTATAATCGCTTAGTTTTGAAAATGGACGCGATCTTTCCGGTTTTTTGCCAGGTAGGGCCGGAGCGCCGTTTTTAAGTGTTTTTACCCGTCATGTTTCGAACGACACCTGACAAAACCGTAGCGAGCGGATGCGAGTTGTGGCTAAGAAGCGCAGCTGTGCGAATGCACAGTGAGCATCGCAGGCCGCAAATCACGACGCGCAGTAGGTTTTGGCAGGTGTTCAAGTGCATGCCTCATAAAGGAATGCTAGTGAGCCAAACCCTGGTCCAGAAACTTTGCCGCACCAAGCCGATCGATACCACGGTCGAATATGGTGAAGGCCTCAGCAGCAGTGGCTTGAGCCGGTCCATCGGCCTGTTTTCCCTCACCATGATCGGCGTTGGCGCCACCATCGGCACGGGCATTTTCTTTACCATGGTCGAAGCCGTCCCCAAGGCGGGCCCATCGGTTGTCCTGTCTTTCCTGATCGCCGCCATCACGGCCGGCTTGACGGCCTTGTGCTATGCGGAATTGTCGTTCCGCATACCCGCCTCCGGCTCCTCGTATTCGTTTGCCTATGCCACCGTGGGCGAGTTTCTTGCCTTCATCATGGCCGCCTGTCTGCTGCTGGAATACGGATTGGCGGGCAGTGCCGTGGCCATCGGCTGGTCGTCCTACCTGAACAACTTCCTGGAAAACGCTTTCGGCTGGCACATCCCCGAGATGCTGCGCACGCCGATGATCGTTTCCGGCCCGCATGGCATGGAGTTTCATGCCGGCCACATCAACCTGCCGCCGATCTTTTTGATCTGCATGTGCGGCTTTTTGCTGCTGCGCGGCGCCAAGGAATCGGCCCTGATGAATGCCATCATGGTCATCATCAAGCTGGCGATCCTCGTATTTTTCATCGTCATCGCGTTTTCCGGCTTTAACGCCGACAATTTCTTCCCCTTCTTCAATGCCGACAACAGCAAGGGATTTGCCGGCATGACGGGCGTCACAGCTGCGGCCGGTACTGTCTTCTTCTCCTTCATCGGCCTCGATACGGTGGCGACGGCGGGGGATGAAGTGAAAAATCCCACGCGCAACGTGCCGCGCGGCATTCTCGGCGCCTTGCTCATCGTTACCGTGTTTTATTTGCTGGTGGCCGTGGCCGCCCTCGGCGCACAGCAGGCGAAATTGTTCGAAGGCCAGGAAGCGGGCCTGGCGGTGATCCTGCAAAACGTCACGGGCAAGACCTGGCCCGCGCTGGTGCTGTCGGCCGGCGCCGTCATTTCCGTCTTCAGCGTGACCCTGGTGACGATCTACGGCCAGACGCGCATCCTGTTTGCCGTCAGCCGCGACGGCCTGATCCCGAAATCGTTCCAGAAAATCCACCCGCGCACCTTGGTGCCGGTCAGCAATACCATCATCGTTTGCCTGGTGGTGGCCGTGGTAGCCGGTTCCGTCGATGCCACTTACTTGTGGGACATGGTCAGCATCGGTACCCTGACAGCCTTCATGGTGGTCTCGATCGCCGTGCCCGTGCTGCGCCACAAGCAGGGCGCCAACCGCATCGAAGGTTTCAGCGTGCCGTTCGGCCCGTACGTGATTCCTGGCCTGAGCATCCTGGCTTGCCTCTACATCATGCGCGATTTGCCGCATACGACGTTTGTCGTGTTCAGCGTGTGGATGGCGGTGACGGTGGCCATTTACTTCCTGTACAGCATGCGGCATTCGCATCTGGGCAAGAAGGTCCGCTAATGCAGTCTGTTCCATCCAAAACCGCCGCGCTTGCCGGCGGTTTTTTTTATTTCTAACCGGAATTTACATGATGAAAATAACTGATTTGGCCGCTTGCGGCTTGCTGGCAAGCAGTCTTCTGGGCAACACGGTACAGGCCGCCCCTGCAACGGAGCCGGCATTGCGCGATTACCGCGCCGTGGCCCTGTCCGCGAATGGCCAGCGCATCGCCGCCATCGAATCGAGCAAGGCGGGCGAGCAGCCGCAGCGCCCGCATGCGGCCATCGTCGTGCGCGACGCCGCCAACGGCGCCATCGTGCAGCAATTCGATCCGTGTACCGTGTGTTCCTACGACAAGCCCAGCTGGTCGCCCGATGGCCGGCAGCTGGCTTTCGTTGGCTACGACGCCAAGGCGGGCACGGCGCAGCTGTACCTGGCCACCCTGTCGCAGGCGCAGGCGCGTGTGTTGACCACTATCAAGGGCGTGGCCAGCACGGTGCGCTGGTCGCCGGATGGCAAGCAGCTGGCCCTGCTGGCCACGGTGGGCGCGCGCAAGCTGGCCGGTGCCGTGGAGGCTGGCGTGCGCCAGGTGGGCGAAGTGGGCAGCGAAGACGATGCCCAGCGCATCGCCGTCGTGTCGGCCAGCGGCGGCGAGCCGCGTCTGCTGTCACCAAGCGACACCTATGTGTATGAATACAGCTGGACGCCCGATGGCCGCGGCTTTGTTGCCACCAGCGCGCAAGGCAATGGCGACAGCAACTGGTGGGTCGCCAAGCTCAGCCATATTGATGCGGCCACGGGCGCCTTGCGCGTGATCGCGTCCCCGGCCATGCAGCTGAACCTGCCTTCCGTCTCGCCGGATGGCAAGACGGTGGTCTTCATCGGCGGCCTGATGAGCGATTTCGGCTCCATCGGCGGCGATCTCTACACCGTGCCGCTGGCCGGCGGCACGCCGCGCAATCTCACACCCGACTATCGCGGCACCTTCAATGGCGTCGTCTGGCGCGGCGCCGGTTTGCTGGCAACGGCCCTGATCGATTCGCAACTGGCGCTGGTGCCCGTCGATGCGCAAAGCGGCCCTGCCCGGCCGGTGATGCTTGGAGAACTGAGCAGCAGCGGCAGCGATGGCCGTTTGTCGTTCAGCGCCGACGGCCAGTACGCTGCCGCTGCCCAGGAAGACTTTACGCATGCTTCTTACCTGGTGGCGGGACCGGTGGGCCAGCTGAAAAAGATCACGCGCGACAATGACGGCTTTGCGCCGCAGTTGACGGTGCAGAACGTGGGCTGGAACAACGAACAATACAAGGTGCAAGGCTGGCTGCTGGGGCCGTTGAAGACGGACACAGGCAAGCGCTACCCGATGATCGTCAACGTGCATGGCGGGCCCGGTGCAGCCGCCTCGCCCCGTTATGTGGGGGCGAGCACCCTGATCCATGAATTGACGCAAAAAGGCTATTTCGTCTTCCTGCCCAATCCGCGCGGCAGCTTTGGCCAGGGCCAGGCCTTTACGCGCGCCAATATGGCCGACTTCGGCGGCGGCGACTGGCGCGACATCCTGGCCGGCATCGATGCGGTGGAAAAAGTGGCGCCCGTCGATGGCCAGCGCCTGGGCCTGATCGGCCATTCGTACGGCGGCTTCATGACCATGTGGGGCGTCACGCACAGCGACCGCTTCAAGGCGGCCGTGGCCGGTGCGGGCGTATCGAACTGGATCAGCTATTACGGCCAGAACGGCATCAATCAGTGGATGATCCCGTTTTTCGGCGCTTCCGCCTATGACAAGCCGGAGGTCTACCGCCGTGCCTCGCCCATCGAATCGATCAAGGCGGCGAAGACGCCAACCCTGATCTACGTGGGCGAACGTGACGTGGAAACGCCGGCGGCCCAGTCGCTGGAATTCTGGCACGGCTTGCGCGCCATGGGCGTACCGTCCAGCCTGTTCATCTACGATGGCGAAGGGCACTCCTTCCGCAAGCCCGAGCACCAGCGCGACTTGCAGAAACGTACTATCGGCTGGTTTGAGCGCTATCTGAAATAGATCCCGGGGATTTAGTGCGGTGTCACAATGTGTACGATCGCCGCGCTATGTGTCACGATCTTGTCGGCATCGGCTTGCAACAGGCGGATACGCCGCTGCACCAGGGGCCAACCGGACCAGGCCACGTCGCTGACGGGCGGCGCGGCAGGGGGAGCCAGCGGCGCGCTGATCGTCGCCTGGTTGTCGAGCTGCTCCAGCGCGCGCGACAGGGTCAAACACACTTGCGTATGGCTGTGGCTGAGCAAGGCGTTGACGGGCGCGACAGGCAGCTGGCTGGCGTGGCGCCCGAGGATGGAGCGCAGGGCCGCGACGTGGGCCACCAGCAGGTAATTTTGCACGATGAACAGGTTGATGTCTTCCACGGCCCGCTGCTTGCTGGCCGGTTCGTCGAGCATGCGCACCAGGGCCGAGCTGAGCGCGGCCAGGCTGTCCATCAAGCGCTTGCGTTCGATGCGGTAGGCGAAATCATCGAAACACTTTCCCTGCAGCAGCGCGAAGCTGGCCTGCATATAGCTGAGGTTTACATTGAGTACCTGGCGCACCAGGCGTGGCAGGCTCTGGTATTCCCAATTGGCCAGCACAAAGCTGAACACGGTGGCGACAGCCGCGCCGATCAGGGTATCGATCAGGCGTTCGCTGACCAGGTTCGGGTTGCTGGGCGCCACCAGGTGCATTTGCAGCAAGATCATCAGGCTCACGGCGATGGCCGTGTAGCGGTAGCGCAAATAGATGAAGGTGGGCGTGGCCACGATGGAGAGGAACAAAATGGCCATCAGCACGATATTGCTGTGCACGAAGCGGATCACGATGGCCGTGATCACGCAGCCGATGATGGTGCCGATGATGCGGTCGGCGCGGCGCTGGCGCGTCATGCTGAACGTGGGGCGCAGGATGATGACGATGGTGAGCACAATCCAGTAGCTGTGGGCCGCATACGGCAGCCAGTGGCCAATCAGCAAGCCTACCGAGATCGCCATCGATACGCGCAGGGCGAAGCGGAACACGGGCGACTCCAGGCGCAGATTCGACAGCAGGGTTTTCAGTTCATATTTCTGCTGCGACAAGAATGGCGCCATGTCTGCGCCGCTCCAGAACGGTACGTTGTCGTAGACTTTCTGGCTGGCCAGGTGCAATTCCGCGATCATTTTCAGAATGGCGCGGATCTTGTTGCGCTGCGCGCGCAGGGTGGCCAGCGCTTCCTGCGCATTTTCTCCCTTTGCCTGCAGGCGGGCAATTTCTCCTTCGATGTCGGCCCATTCCTTGTCGTAACTGATCTGCGCATACGAGGCGCGCTTGCGCGTGGCGGCGTAGGCTACGGCTTCGATGTCGCGCGCCGCCTTGTAGGCCAGGTCGTGCAAGGATTTCAGCACGTCGGAGTCGGCCAGGTGCTGGCGCAGCAGCGCGTAATCCGTGTGCGTGGAAAGGATCAGTTCATATAGATCGAGCATGCATACGTGCACCTGCACGACGATGGCATCCTTGCTGTTCTTGTGGCTGCGCAAAATCAGGTCGCGCGACGCTTGCTGGCGGTCGGCCAAAATGCTTTGATGGCGCACCAGCTTGTTGAACTGCTCCGTCAGATTGAAACGCGTGTCGTAGAAATCGGCCTTGATATCGATGTAGGCGGCCAGTTCGAACAGGGCTTCGGCCAGCACTTGCTGCTTGATGCGGTGGCGCAAGACCCAGGCGATGGCCATGGCGTAGGCCAGATAGATGAGGCCGCCGAGCATGAACAGGCCCGCATGGTGGAACGATTGCTGCCACGTCATCTGGTGCTCCATCGACATGGTCATGATGAACAGGGCGGCCAGCTGCAGGGGCATGGATTTCTTGCCGTACACCACCATCATGCTGGCGAGGAAACTGACGAGCACGAGCACCGTCATCAACAGCCACTGCACGGGCCCGCACAGGCTGATCAATAAGGTGACGGCGCTGCACAGCAGTACCGAGGCCAGCATTTCGTTGAACTTGTGGCGCAGCGGGCTGGGCATGTCCATCAGGGTCGTGCACAGGGCGCCGATGCATACCGTCATGGCGGTGGCGCTGTCGCTGATTTCCTGGGTCAGCAAGGCCAGGCCGACGAGACCGATGGCCACGCGCAAGCCCAGGTAAAAATAATGGCTGTAAATAAAGGTGCGCAGGTTCAGTGCGTAGTGCATGGGATTACCTTGTGGGTAGGGCACAGAAAGAGGCGCCGCACCGGGGTCTCCGATGCGGCGCCAGGATGTTGCAGTCGCTACAGCCCGGATTTACATCAGGGCGATTACTGGGTAGCGCCGCCATTCCGGCTCGGCAAAGCGCTGGCAGTGTGCAAAGATGAAGTTCAGCACGGCTTCCTGATTGCTCAGCAAGGTGGGATTGGCAGCTTTCCAGTCAGCAAACTTGGCCGCCAGCGCCGGTTCATCGCGCAGCAGTTCGGATGCCATGTCTTCGAAGACGTAATCGGAAAATGCTTCTTTCTTCTCCAGCACGCTATTGAAGAAGCCCCAGCGGAAGAAGCTGTCGTGCGCCTGCGGCTCCAGTGTTTCCACGGCGTAGCGGGCGTTGTCCTGGTCCAGGCTGACGACATAATCGCCCGCTTGCACGGTGAACTGGCCCGTGCGCGCTTCGAGTTCTACATGGTCGTGGAACATGTGGCCTTCGTAGGCCGTGGCGCGCGTGCCGACGTCGGTGATATGGTAGTAGCGGGCCGTTAGCGTCTGTTCGGCGGTGATGCGGCTCATTTCGACGCCGTTCCAGCGCAGACGCTCGATCACTTCGCACCACGCTTGCGGCACGATATAGGCTTTCGGCGCGGCCACGGTGACGTCCGCATCGAAACGGTTGTAGTAGGCGATATCGCGTTCCCACGGCTGCGAGCGGTCGTAGGACAGGCGCTGGTAGTCACCCAGCAGACTCGGCGTGTATTGCGCCGCATAGCCCTTGAAGGGGAAGGTCGACGGCTGTTCTTCGTTCATGGCCCAGTGGATCGGCCATGCGGCTTGTGTGCGTCCCGCCGCCTTCGCTTGCGCGCGCAGCTGCTTGATCTGTTCGCCATGTTCGATGGTAAACGCCATGGTGATGTCGAGCAGGGTGCGCATGGAAGCGTAGCGGTCGGCAAACGGTTTCAGCATGTGCGTTTCCGGCATGAAACCGATGACGTGGTGCAAGGCCGCAAAGCCGGTCGAGAAACGGGGCACTTCGAGGAATTCGGCAATGCCGTGGTCGGGGCTGTCCTTGACGGGGTTCACGTACGGGCAGGTGGGCCAGCCAGCGTTTTCCATCTGCGCAAAGATGCGCGGCAGCATGGTGTCTTGCAGGAAGGGGCCCAGGCCGTTGCCCAGCTTATCCGTCTGCGTGTGGATCAGGGTCATCGTGTACGGGTAGTCGGCGCCGTTCGACGTGTGCGTGTCGACCATCACGTCCGGGTCCCAGCTGGCCAGCAGGCGGTTGAACACTTGCGCGTTCAGGCTGTCGCACTTGATGAAATCGCGGTTCAGGTCCAGGTGGCGGCTATTGCCGCGGAAACCGAATTGCTCCGGGCCATCCTGATTCACGCGCGATGTATTGGCGCGGTTCAGGCTGCCATCGACGTTGTAGATCGGAATGAACAGCAAGACGGTGCTGCCCAGCGCCGCCAGGCGTTCCGGCTGCGTGCAGAGGTCGCGCACGATGGCCATGCAGGCGTCGATGCCTTCCGGTTCGCCCGGGTGGATGCCGTTATTGTTGAAGAACACCGTGCGGCCTGCACGCTTGATCTGTTCGCGGTCAAACACGCCGTCCCCGCTGACGACGCCAGCGTGGATGGGCACGCCCGAGTCGGACAGGCCGATCTGTTCGAAGTGCAGCACGTGCGGATAGCGTGCGGCAAGATCTTGATAAAAGGTGATGCATTCCAGCCAGGTCGTGGTCTGGTTGTGGTTACCGAGTTCGTAGGTCGTGCGCAAGTCTGGTGGCATAGCGGTCTGAGTCTGGGAGGGGGAAGGCGCGCTGGGTAAGTACGCCCGCTAGGGGCCAATTGTAGCACCGGCGCTCTTGCCTTGAGGCGCCGCAGGGGCTTGTTGCTGTACTTGTGTTATGAATAAGTTTCACGCACGAGGGGAGGCGGCATGGGCAGGTCGGCGATGGCGGCGCTGGTGTGGGGGATATGCCTGGCGGCGCAGGCGGCGCCGTTGCGCTTGCCTGCGGGCAAGGAACCTGTGGCGCAGGGCGGGTCTGTCACGGCTGCCGCGCAGGGCGCGCTGATACGCTACCGGGGCTGGCTGCTGGCCGTCGATGGCGCCGTGCCGGAAGAACGGCCTGACATCGTGCTGACGTCGGCGCAGGCGCGCCACGCGCCGCAGCTGCGGATCGGCTCCACGCAGCGCAGCCTGCCCCTGTGGTCGGCCTTCGAGCTCGTCAAGGGAAGCGCGCGCCTGCGCATCACGGCGCTGCCGGGGCCGGATGAGCTTTCCGCGCTGCTGCTGGACTTTGGCGATGGCGACTATCGCATCGTGGTTCCCGCCGCCGGCATCGCGCGCCATGCTTATCCTGCACTGGCGCAGCGCTTTCCCGGCGCCGACCTGGCCTTGCTGCTGCAGGATGGCCGGCGGGTCATGCTGCCGCTGGGAAGTGGCAGGGCGCAAGTGTTTGGCGAAGAGCAAGCCGTACCTTACCGTTTTACCAAAGTAAAACGTTAGGCGAAAAAAAGCCACTCCCGCAGGAGTGGCTCAGGCTAAAGCGCCCGTTGCCGGGTTATTGCTTCTTGTTATTCAGCGCCCATTTCTTTCAGCAGGTTGTCTGCGTGGTCGATGTGTTTCATGTTCCACAGCATGTAGCGCAGGTCGACCTGGATCGAACGGGTGTTGGCCTTGTTGTAGTCCCAATCGGAAATGATCGAGTCCAAGGTGCCGTCGAAGGCCAGGCCGATGAATTCGCCTTTGGCGTTCAGGGCAGCCGAACCGGAGTTACCGCCGGTGATGTCCAGGGTGGCCAGGTAGTCGACCGGCACGGTTTTCAGCTTGGGATCGACGAATTTACCGAAGTCCTTGGCTTTGATCGCGGCCAGTTGATTCGCTGGTGCATTGAACTCGCCCTGGCCCGTGGCTTTGGCAACGACGCCATTGACGGTGGTGAAGGCAGACCAGGTGGTGCCGTCGGCGCCGTGGTCACGGCCGGCTACTTTGCCGAACGTGACGCGCAGGGTGCTGTTGGCGTCAGGATAGACGGCTTGGCCTTTGCTCTTCATGAAGGCAATCTTTGCTTTCATGTAGTTGGCGTAGGCTTGCTGGATCTTGCCTGCCAGTTCTTCGTCTTCCGCTTCGTTTTTCAGCGAATCCGGATACATGGCGACGGCTGCCTGGATGAAGCTGTCCTTGCTGGCCTGGAATTCGGCTGGCGTGCGTTTCAGCCACGCTGCGCGTTCTTCCTTGTCGGCCAGCTTGCTGCCGGCATACAGTTTGTCCAGGGCGGCGGACAGGTCGGCTTGCGACATGCCGTCCTTGATGCCGATGGCGGCGTCGAAGCTGGCGCGGCGTTGTGCTGCCGGTTGCGCGGCGTACTTGGTCAGGCTGTTCAGTACCAGTGCCTTGTCGACTTTTTCATCGTAGGTGCGCTCGACCGACGTGATGCTCGACGACAGACGTGGCAAATCGCGCGTCTGGTAGCCGGACTTGCGTTCCGTATCAGCCTTGGTGCCTTCGTTCGACAGGCGGTACAGGCTGCGTGCCGTGTTCAGCAGGCGTGGCTGTGCGTAGCTCAGGAAGAAATCGCGCTTGGTGTCGGCATCGCGCTCGGCGATCAGCTTTTCCACTTGCTCGATGTCGCCGGCAAATTCCGCCTTGCGGGCAGCATTCGCGTTGACCCAGGTTTTCAGGGCTTCATGTTCCGTCGTCTTGCGCGCCAGGAAGTCGCTGCCGGCGTAGGAATCCAGCATGCCTTGGCGATTCTTGTAGTAATTGTTCACGCCAGCAACCTGGCCCGCGTATTTCAGGGCAACATCCTTGTTGTCCTTGGTTTCGCGCGCGATGATGGCCAGGGTTTCGCCCGACGCTTTCACGAAGGCCGGGTAGTTCCAGTCAAACGTGTACGCCACTTCCGATGGCAGGCGGTGACGGTTGGTGCGGCCAGGGTAGCCCAGGACCATCACGAAGTCGCCTTCTTTCAAGCCATCCTTGGCCAGTTTCAGCACGTGTTTTGGCTGGTAAGGCACGTTGTCCTTGCTGAAGTCGGCAGCTTTGCCGTCTTTGCTGACATAGGCGCGGTAGAAACCGTAGTCGCCCGTGTGGCGTGGCCACATCCAGTTGTCGGTGTCGCCGCCGAACTTGCCGACGCCTGCTGGAGGCGCGTGCACCAGGCGCACGTCGCGGATTTCCAGTTGCTTGATCAGGTAGAACTCCAGGCCGCCGTAGTAGGCGGACACGGTGCAGCGGAAGCCCGCTTCTTTTTCGCATTCGGCCACCAGTTTCTTCTGGTTTTTCTCGATCGCGTCGATGCGTGCCTTGCCTTGCAGCTTGGCCACGTCGGCGGTGATGATCTTGTCGCTGACATTGGTCACGGCCGAGGTGACGAAGATGCGGCTGCCTGGGGCGGCCGGCAATTCTTCAGCGAACGTCTTGGCCAGGAAACCGTTGGCCAGCAAATCGCGCTCTTTGGTCGAATTGACCGCCACGCTGTTGTAGACGCAATGGTGGTTGGTGGCAACCAGGCCTTGCGGGGAGACGAACGAAGCCGAGCAACCGCCCAGGCTGACGATGGCGCCCATGGGGAATTCGGTCAGTTTGGTCAGGTTGGTCGGATCGAGTTTCAGTCCGGCCGCTTTCAGTTCCTTGGCCACTTGTGGCAGCTGTTGGGGCATCCACATGCCTTCGTCGGCGTGTGCGAAGTTGCTCAGGATGGCGAGCGCGATTAAAGATTTTTTCATTCGAGTTCTAGTCTTTTACATGAAGGGAAGTCGGAACCAACGTGTACCCAGTGTTTTTTCTCAGCGGGCGACCTAGAGTATCCGTATCGAACTCGCACTAGTCAATCACATTTTCCCGAGGGCATGTTTGCAGTTGCTTGTAAAAATTGCACTATTTTCGCCATTGCAGAGCCAGGAGTGGGCTGCGAACGGGCATTTTCTCGTGCCGCGGCTGTGGTATTGTCCATACAATTGTCTTGCCGGTAATAAAAAATGGCCGGGCGCTTGTGCTGCCCGGCCACTTGCTGATGCGTTGCTATGTGTCTGCTTAGCGTATTTTGCCGCGGCGCAAAAGATTCACGATGCCCAGCAGGATCACGGCACCCAGGAACGAGACCAGCAGAGAAGCCAGGCTGAAATTGTCGCTATTGATGGTGCCCGTGCCGAACAGGGGGGCCAGCAGCCAGCCGCCGAGGAAGGCGCCGACGATGCCGACGACGATATTGAGGAAGATGCCCTGTTGCGCATTCGTTTTCATGACCATGCTGGCCAGCCAGCCGATGACGCCGCCAATAACGATCCAGATAATGAAATTCATGTAGTCCTCCGCGCGGTGGATAAGTGGGTATGCCATGTCAGAACAACATCATGCCAATGGATAGTGATGCCGCACGATAGAAAAGTCCAGCGGATTCGCGCTGCGCATGCAAAAGCCCGCCTGGCTGCGGGCAGCGAGGCGGGCTTGTCATGCGGCAAGGCCGTGTTTAGTCGGCCTTGATGGCTTCCACCTGGATGGCCAGCTTGACTTCCGGCGAGAACGCCGGCATGCCGTAGTTCAGGCCAAAGTCGCTGCGCTTGAATTCCGCCGTGGCATCGGCGCCGCACACTTCGCGCTTGTAGCGCGGATGCATGATGCACTTGAACTTGCTCACGTTCAGCTTGACGGGCTTGGTCACGCCCAGCAGCGTCAGTTCGCCATCGACTTCCACCAGCTGGTCGCCGTCGAACTTCAGCGATTTGCTCTTGTAGGTGATTTGCGGGAATTTTTCGACGTTGAACATGTCCGCTTTTTTCGCGTGCGTGTTCATGGCGTCGAGGCCGAAATCGATCGAATCGGCGTCGATGACGAGGTCCAGGCTGCCCGTCTTGGCGGCGCGGTCCAGGGTGACCGTACCCTTGGTCTTGTTGAACTTGCCGCGCCACACGGACATGCCCATGTGATCGGCTTCAAAGCTGGGGAAAGTGTGCGTCGGGTCGAGGTTGTAGGTGTCGGTAGCGGCCATGGCCGAACCGGCGCCGGCAGCTGCCAGCACGGCGATCATCAAGTGCTTCAATTTCATTGAATTCCTAACTAAGTTAAACAACAGATTTTTGGGCGGTGATCTGATATGTAACGCCTGAAAAACGTTCAGGGCCAGGCGCCTTGCCGAAGGCAGTACGAATAGTACGACGAGGCAAGAGCAACGCAGCCATGGACGTTTTCTCAGGTATTACTGCGCAGCGACGTGGAACTTGATGGTGACCTCGTCGGCAACCATGCTCGTGTCTTTCCACTCGCCTTCGCCGATGTTGTAGGTCAGGCGCTTGATCGGCAGGGCGCCGTCGAAGGCATATTTGCCGCCATCGGCTTTGACCGTCAGGGGGAAGGTCACGTCGGTGGTCTTGCCTTTGATGCTCAGCTTGCCGCTGACCGTCAGCTTGCCCGCGCCGGCGGCCTTGATGCTGCTCGAAACGAAGGTGGCTTTCGGGAACTGGGCCGCGTTAAACCATTCTTTCTTGGCCACTTCCTTGTTGTATTCGGGGTCGCCGATATCGATGCTGGCCGTTTCGATTTCCACCGACGCTTTCGAGGCGTCCGGCGTTGCCGGATTGTAATCGATGGCGATATTGAATTTCTTGAACTTCGCTTCCACGGGCACGTTCATTTGCTTGAACACGGCCGACACGCTGGTCTTGGCGGGATCGACTTTCAGCAGGGTGGCGGCGGTGGCGGCCACGGACAGGCCCAGCAGGGAAGCGAGGACGATGCGTTGGGTGGTTTTCATCTTATTTTTCCTGGAGTTTCAGTGAGCAAGGGTGAAGTCGGTGTTATGGCAGCATGCGTTTAAGTACGCCGTCTTTGTCGATAAATTGATGCTTCAGCGCCGCCAGCACATGGGCGGCCACGGCGGCGGCCATCGTCATGTTCAGAACATAATGAATCTCTTTTAAAAGTGGCTTAAGTTCCGGGTTCGGCGCCATGATGACGGGCAGCTGGAACAGGCCCAGGTAGACCACGGGTACGCCGGCAGCCAGCGTGTACAGGTAGCCGGAAACGGGCACGGCGAAGATCAGGATGTACAACAGCACATGCATGGCGTCGGCCGCCTTCTTTTGCCAGGCAACCATGCTGGCCGGGTGCGGCGGCGGCACGTTGGCCTTGCGCCACAGCAGGCGGATGGCGGCGATGGCCAGCACGGTCACGCCCAGCCATTTATGCCAGGAGAAATATTTGAGCTTGGTGGGCGTCAGGCCGGGAATATCGACCATGACCAGGCCCATGATGAAGGCGCTGATGATCAGCAGGGCGGTCAGCCAGTGCAGGATGATGGCGGTGGTGGTGTAGCGTTGCATCGACGGCTTTCTTGAAAGTAGTACGTATTAGGACTAATTCGGCCTAATATACCAAAGAAAAGCAATTTACGCTGCGTGCTGGAGATTCTACAAGAAAGATTGCCGGAAAAACCGCGGGGCGGGCAGCATTTGTGTGCTGGCCGCCCCGCAGGAGTGGGATCGCATGATCCCCATGTGGAAACTGCTTAGATGGCTTTGGCCAATTGCGCCGCGATGCCGATGTAGTTGCCCGGCGTCATGGTCAAGAGCACGTCCTTGGCATCCTGCGGAATGGCCAGGCCATTGACGAAGGTTTGCAGCGCTTCTTTCGAGATGCCCTTGCCGCGTGTCAGCTCTTTCAGCTGCTCGTACGGGTTTTCGATGCCATAGCGGCGCATCACGGTTTGTACGGGCTCGGCCAGCACTTCCCACGTCGCGTCCAGGTCTTGCGCCAAGCGCGCGTGGTTTACTTCCAGCTTGTTCAGGCCGCGCAGGCAGCTGTCATAGGCCAGCAGGGTGTAGCCCAGGCCCACGCCGATATTGCGCAGCACGGTCGAATCCGTCAAGTCGCGCTGCATGCGCGAGACGGGCAGTTTTTCCGACAGGTGTTTCAGGACGGCGTTGGCCAGGCCCAGGTTGCCTTCCGAGTTTTCGAAGTCGATCGGGTTGACCTTGTGCGGCATGGTCGACGAACCGATTTCGCCCGCTTTCAGTTTTTGCTTGAAGTAGCCCAGCGACACGTAGGTCCAGATGTCGCGGTTCAGGTCCAGCAGGATCGTGTTGGCGCGCGCGAAGGCGTCGAACAGTTCAGCCATGTAGTCGTGCGGCTCGATCTGGATGGTGTACGGATTGAAGACCAGGCCCAGGCGCTGTTCGATGACGGCCTTCGAGAATGCCGGCCAGTCGAAGCCGGGGTAGGCCGACAGGTGGGCATTGTAGTTGCCGACGGCGCCATTCATCTTGCCGAGGATTTCCACTTGCTCGATGCGTTTCACGGCGCGCTGCAAGCGGGCCACGACGTTGGCAAATTCCTTGCCCAGGGTGGTCGGGCTGGCCGTCTGGCCGTGCGTGCGCGACAGCATCGGCACGTCAGCGTTGTCGTGCGCGATCTGCGTCAGCTTGGCCACCAGGCCGTTCAATGCCGGCAGCATCACGCCATCGCGGGCGGCTTTCAGCATCATGCCGTGCGAGGTGTTGTTGATGTCTTCCGAGGTGCAGGCGAAATGGATGAATTCCGACGCCGCCACCAGTTCCGGCACGTCCGCCACTTGTTCCTTCAGCCAGTATTCGACAGCCTTGACGTCATGGTTGGTGACCGCTTCGATGGCCTTGATGCGGGCCGCGTCGGCTTCCGAGAAATCGCTCGCCATCTTGTCGAGCAGGGCGTTCGCTTCTGCCGAGAACGGCTTGATTTCAGCGAAACCGGCTTGCGACAGCGCTTGCAGCCAGGAGATTTCCACTTTCACGCGGTGGTGCATGAAACCGGCTTCGGACAGGATCGGGCGCAGCAGATCGGTCTTGCTGGCGTAGCGGCCATCGAGCGGAGACAGGGCCGACAGCGTGGAATACGGAGTAGTAGAAGTCATGAGAGCGGACGCAAGTTAAAGAAACGGTTGGCGTGTGGCGCGCGGGGAGGGCAGGGCTATTGCAATACAGCAACACTGACGGCGCCACAGTAAAGGGCGATTTTACCACCGCTGGCCGCTGGCCAGCCGTCCGTCGGCCGCCGGCGCACCGCAATTTGGCCGAATCCGGCCCCGATGCGGCGTGCCTGCCACACACTGGGGGCCGCCGGGCGCGTGCTGCCAAACACCGCTGCCGCCGATGCTATACTGCTTGCTGCTCCTTTACCTTAAAGTACCTATGAAACTGATCGGTTCCCTCGCCAGCCCGTATGTCCGCAAAGCCCGTATCGTGCTGGCGGAAAAAAAGCTCGACTATGTCTTCGAGCTGGAAAACGTGTGGGTGCCGGAAACCCGCATCGCCCAGGCCAATCCCCTGGGCAAAGTGCCTTGCCTGGTGATGGAAGATGGCAGCACGCTGATCGATTCGAAAGTCATCGTCGAATACCTCGATACGCTCACGCCCGTGTGCAAGCTGCTGCCGGCCGGAGGCAATGGCCGCGAGCGGGCCGATATCAAGAATTGGGAAGCGCTGGCCGACGGCATCCTCGACGCGGGCGTGCTGGTGCGCCTGGAGCGCACGCAGCGCCCACCCGAGCAGCAAAGCGCGGCCTGGATCGCGCGCCAGCTGGAAAAAGTCACCCTGGGCCTGGCGGCGCTGGAAGCACGCCTGGGCGAGAGCGCGTATTGCGCCGGCAAGAACTACACCCTGGCCGACGTGGCCGTGGGTTGCACCCTGGGCTGGCTCAGCTTCCGCTTCCCGGAAATCGACTGGCGCGCGGACCATCCTGCGCTGGCGCGCCTGTTCGACAAACTGTCCGAGCGGCAGTCGTTCAAGGACACCGTGCCGCAGTGAGCGTACGATGACCGGTACCGATTCGAAGGCGCAGCAGCGCCTGCAGATGGCCGATATCGCGCGCCTGGCCGGCGTGTCCACGTCCACCGTGTCGCGCGCCCTGAGCGGCAGTTCGCTGGTCAATGAAGAGACGCGCGCGCGCGTCATCGCGCTGGCCCGTTCGCTCAAGTACTCCATCAATATCGGCGCGCAAAACCTGCGCCTGAAACAGAACCGCACGGTGGGCGTGGTGGTGCCGTATGACGCGGCCACGCGCCAGCACCTGTCCGATCCTTTCTTTCTGAGCATGCTGGGCAGCCTGGCCGATGCGCTGACGGAGCAGGGCTTCGACATGCTCATTTCGCGCGTGGATGCGGAAACGCTCGATGCGGCCGCCCAGTCCTTCGATAGCGGCCGCGTGATCGGCATCATCCTGATCGGCCAGTGGCGCCACCATGAACAACTGAACCAGCTGGCCGCACGCCAGGTGCCCATCGTCGTGTGGGGCGCGCAATTGCCGCAGCAGCTGTATTGCACCGTTGGCGGCGACAACGTCGCCGGCGGCAGGCTGGCCACGGAGCACTTGCTGGCGGCGGGACGCCGTCGCATCGCCTTCTTTGGCGACGCCAAGCTGCCCGAAGTGGCGCAGCGCCACCAGGGCTATGCGCAGGCGCTGGCCGCGCACGGACTGGCGCCCGATCCGCAACTGTACGTGGCCGGCTCCTTCCTGCCGCAGGGCGGCGCGACGGACGTGCAGGAACTGCTGGATCGCCAGCTCCCCTTCGACGCCATCTTTGCCTGCAGCGACTTGCTGGCCATGAGCGCCATCAGCGCCTTGCGCGCGCGTGGCGTGGCCGTGCCGGAACAGGTGGCCGTGGTCGGCTACGACGATATCGAACTGGCCGCGTATTTCCACCCGCCGCTGACCACCGTGCGCCAGCCGATCCGCGCCGCCGGGCGCGCGCTGGTGGCCTCGCTGCTGGCGCTGGTCGATGGCGCGCCTGCGCCATCCCGGCAATTGCCAACCGAGCTGATCGTACGCGCCTCGGGCCGCTAAAGCGTGATTGCAACCGATTGCAATAATTTCAAAATTCCCCACTATTTTTCATGCTGCACGGCAGCATGAAAAACCCTGATCTCGTTTCAATCTCCGCCTGTTTCACTCTTTACTGCCCATAGCGCTCCCTTAAAAACAACATAAATTCCATGTTGCAGCGCTCGATTGCAATCGATTGCAATAAATTCTTATTCGTTGAATAATGACGTACCGGCTCAGCCAGCGCGCCACGGCATGCGGCGGCCAGGACCCATAACAAGCGGATACCTCGATGTATCGGCATACAACACTGGAGACAAGATGAAGACACGTACTGCTCAACGCGGCTGCATGGCCGCAGCCGTCGCCCTGGCCCTGCTGCAATGGGGCGCCGCCCAGGCCCAATCGGCCGCCGCCACCGCCAGCGCCGCCCCCGCCGATGGCTTGAACCTGGAACGCATCGTGGTCACGGGCACCACCGGCGGCACGTCCAAAATGAAATCGAGCAATTCCGTCAGCAGCATGGAACTCGACACCATCCTGCACAACGCTCCGACCAGCGCCGCCGAAGTCCTGCGCTCGGTGCCGGGCTTGCGGGCCGAGTCCTCGGGCGGCGAAGGCAATGCCAACATCACCGTGCGCGGCCTGCCCATTTCCGCCGGCGGCGCGCGCTATGTGCAGATCCAGGAAGACGGCTTGCCGGTGCTGCAGTTCGGCGACTTCAACTTCACCACGCCCGACAGCTTCGTCAAGATCGATTCCACTCTCGACCACCTGGAAGTGGTGCGTGGCGGTTCGGCCTCCACCCTGGCCACCAACTCGCCGGGCGGCATCATCAATTTCATCAGCAAGAATGGCATCGAGCAGGGCGGCAGCGTGGCGCTCAGCCGGGGCCTGGGCTACGACCAGACGCGCGTGGATTTCGATTACGGCGCGCCGGTTTCCGAGCGCACGCGCTTTTTCATCGGCGGCTCCTGGCGCACGGGCGAAGGCATCCGCCATAGTGGCGTCAACAGCGAAAAGGGCGGCCAGATCCGTGGCAATGTCACGCATGAATTCGACAGCGGCTTCGTGCGCCTGTCGTTTAAGCACCTCGACGACCAGTCGCCCACGGCCTTGCCGGTGCCGGTCAGCGTGCGCAATGGCCGCATTACGGAAATCGCCGGCATCGACCCGCGCAAGGCCAGTTTCTATTCACCGTACTGGGTGCCCGACATGGTGCTGAACAAGGCTAACCAGCGCGTGGCCACCCGCGTCAACGACGGTCTGCACGTTAAGAGCGACACCGTGGGACTGGAAGCATCGTTCAAGCTGGGACAGGGCTGGAGCGTGAGCGAAAACTTCCGCTACGCCGACAATTCGGGCCGCTTCATCGGCGTCTTCCCGTCGAATAACGGCAGCGACGGCAGCTACGTGTTTGCCAGCGGCCCGAACCGGGGCCAGCCCTACACGGGGCGCGCGTTTTCCGCCGTGGTGTTCAACACCTCGATCGACGACGCCAGCAATACCCTGAGCGACACCAAGCTGGCCAGGACGTTTGTGCTCGACAGCGGCAAGCTGACCACCACGGCCGGCCTGTACCTGTCGCAGCAAAAGCTGGGCCTGACCTGGAATTTCAATGAATACCTGATGCAGGCCACGGGCGACCAGCCGGCGCTGCTGCAAACGGCGAGCAGCACGCCCGGCTACATCGGCCCGGCCTTCGGCGCCTGCTGTTCGCGCGCCGTCGACATGGAGTACCGCACGACGTCGCCCTACGTAAACCTGGCCTGGGAAAGCGGCGCGCTGAACCTCGACGGCGGCTTGCGGCGCGACCGCCAGCACGCCAGTGGCACGGCCAACCAGGCCACCGGCGCGCAAGCCTATCTGCCGTCGACGGTGCAGCAGGTCGACTACACCCTGGGCCATACCTCGTACTCGCTGGGCGCGAACTACAAGCTGCAAGCCAACCTGGCCGTGTTTGCCCGCGTCAGCGAAGGCGTGGCCTTCAATGCCGACCGCATCCTGTTCGGCACGCCCCTGGATGGCAGCGTGCCGGTGGCGATCAACACCGTGCGCCAGCTCGAAGGCGGCGTGAAATGGCGGCGGGGGCCCCTGAGCACCTTCGTCACCGTGTTCCAGGCCAAGACGAAGGAAAGCAATTACGAGGCGACGACGCAGCTGCGCACGGCCAACAGCTATGAAGCGAAGGGCGTGGAACTGGAAGCGGCCTACAGCGCCGGCGACTTCCGCATCAATGGCGGATTGACGTTCACGGATGCCGAGATCACGGGCACGGCCGCGGCCGACGTGGCGCTGATCGGCAACACGCCGCGGCGCCAGGCGCGTGTCGTGTACCAGCTCGCGCCCACCTATGAGTGGGGACCTGCCACCCTGGGCGCCAGCCTGGTCGGCACGGGCAAGTCGTGGGGCGATGATGCGCACACGATCACCTTGCCCGCTTACCAGGTGCTCAACGCTTTCGTCAATTACCAGCTCACGCCGCAGATGCAGGTGGCGCTGACGGCGAACAATCTGCTCAACAAGATCGGCTATACGGAAGTCGAGGGCGATGGCCACGCGGCCCGCTCGATCACGGGGCGCGCCGTCAAGGTCAGCCTGAAATACGCATTTTAAGCAAGGATAGGATTCATGATGTCGATACGTAGCCCCCTGGCGCGCCTGCTGGCGCCGCTCCCCTCGCACTTGCGCGACGATGCGGCGCGCCGCTATGCGCGCCAGGAGGCGGTCCTGCTCGACCGCCTGGGCAGCCTGTATGGCCAGCGGCCGGATTTCCTGCCCTGGCTGGGCGACCTGATGGAAAGCGTGGGACGGCTGTACGCGGCGCGCGCGCCGGCGCTGCTGCGGCAGGATGCGCAGCGCGAAGCGCAGCCGGACTGGTTTGCCAGCCAGTCCATGCTGGGCTATAGCGCCTACGTGCAGCGCTTCGGCGGCAGCCTGCAGGGCGTGGCGGCGCGCATTGCCCATCTGCGCGAGCTGGGCGTGACGTATCTGCATTTGCTGCCGTTCTTGCGGCCGCGTGCCGGCGAAAGCGATGGCGGCTTTGCCGTCGCCAGCTTCGAGGAAGTCGACCCTGCGCTGGGCAGCAATGCCGACTTGCTGGCGTTGACGGCGCAGCTGCGCGCGGCCGGCATCAGCCTGTGCTCGGACCTCATCCTCAACCATGTGGCCGACGACCATGCGTGGGCGCTGGGCGCCAAGGCGGGCGATCCGCTGCTGCGCGATTTTTTCCACACTTATCCCGACCGCGTGCAGCCGGACCGTTACGAGCGCACCGTTGGCCAGGTCTTCCCGCAGGCGGCACCGGGCAATTTCACCTTCGTGCCGGAGCTCCAGCGCTGGGTCTGGACCACGTTTTATCCCTATCAGTGGGACTTGAACTACGCCAATCCAGCCGTCTTCGCGGCCATGGCCGGCGCCATGCTGGGCCTGGCCAACAAGGGCATCGAGGTGTTCCGCCTCGACTCGACGGCCTTTCTGTGGAAGCGCGAAGGCACGGATTGCATGAACCAGCCCGAAGCCCACAGCCTGCTGCAAGCCTTGCGCGCCATCGCCGCCATCGCCGCGCCTGGCGTGCTGCTCAAGGCCGAAGCCATCGTGCCCACACCCAAGCTGCCCGCCTACTTTGGCAGCGATAGCGCGCCCGAATGCCATATCGCTTATCACAGCAGCCTGATGGCCGCCGGCTGGGGCGCGCTGGCGGAGGAAAGCACGGATTTGCTGCAGCAGGTGATCGCCGCCACGCCGCCGCTGCCGCCGGCCGCAAGCTGGCTCAGTTATGTGCGCTGCCACGACGACATCGGCTGGAACGTGCTGCTCAATGAAGCGGGCGCGGACGGGCCGGCGCGCCTGGCGCGCATTGCGCAGTTCTTTGCCGGTACTGCCGGCAGCTATGCGCGCGGCGCCGCCTTCCAGAGCAGCAGCGCCGACAAGGCGCATGGCAGCAACGGCATGGCCGCCTCGCTGGCCGGTCTGCAAAGCGCTACCACGGTGCAGGAGCAGGAATACGCGTTGCGGCGCCTGCTGCTGCTGCATGGCCTGGCATTGAGCTTTGGCGCCTTGCCGGTGCTGTACATGGGCGATGAACTGGGCATGACCAACGACGACAGCTACACGCAGCGCGCCGACCGGGCGATGGACAGCCGCTGGCTGCAGCGTCCCGCGTTCGACGACAGCTTGCTGGCATGGCGCCACGATGGCGTGAGCGCCAGCGGCCGGCTGTACCTGGCGCTGCGTCAGCTGATCGACGCGCGCGGGCGCTTGCCGCCATTGGCCGCCGCTGCGCCGCGCAGCGTGCTGCCCGCCGACACGCCGGCCGTGCTGGCGCTGCTGCGCGGCGACGCGTTTCTCAACCTGAGCAATTTCAGCGGCGCCAGCCAGCGTTTCACCTTGCCCGCGGGCGAATGGCGCAACAGCCTCGATGGCAGCGTGCTGGCCGGCACCGTGGGCCTGCAGCCATGGCATATGCTGTGGCTGGAAAGGGAACCAGCATGAGCGACGCCACCGCGCACCGTCCGCATCTGTCGTTCTGGCAGATCGTCAACATGAATGTCGGTTTTTTCGGCATCCAGTTCAGCTTTGGTCTGCAGCAAAGCAGCATGAGCCCCATCTACAAATACCTGGGCGCCGATGAAGCGAGCCTGCCGTACCTGTGGCTGGCCGGTCCCATGACGGGGCTGCTCGTGCAACCGCTGATCGGCGCCATGAGCGACCGCACGGTGACGCGCTGGGGCCGCCGCACGCCGTACTTCCTGATCGGCGCCATCCTGTGCAGCCTGGGCCTGCTGGCCATGCCGTTCAGTCCCACCCTGTGGATGGCCGCCAGCCTGCTGTGGATACTCGACGCGGCCAACAATGTGACGATGGAGCCGTACCGCGCCTTTGTCAGCGACAAGCTCGACAAGAAGCAGCACTCGCTGGGTTTTCTCACGCAAAGCGCGTTTACGGGACTGGGGCAAACGCTGGCCTACCTGACGCCGTCGCTGCTGGTCATGCTGGGCATGAACAAGGATGCCGTCAATGGCAGCCATATCCCGCACATCGTCATCGCCGCCTTCCTGATCGGCGCCGTCTTTTCCCTCGCCTCGGTGCTGTGGACCCTGAAGACGACGCCGGAAAACCCCCTCACGGCGGCCGAGCTGGCGGCCATCCGCAGCCGCCCGCCGGGCTGGCGCCACACGCTGGCCGATATCGGCGCGGCCCTGCGCGACATGCCGCCGACGATGAAGCAGCTGGCCATCGTCAACCTGTTCCAGTGGTACGCCATGTTCTGCTACTGGCAGTACATTGCGCTGTCGCTGGCGGCGACCCTGTTTCACACGACGGATCCCGCGTCGCAAGGCTTTCGCGACGCGGGCCTGCTGAACGGGCAGGTGGGCGCCTTCTATAATTTCATCGCCTTTGTCGCTGCCTTTGCGCTGGTGCCGTTCACGCGCCGCTTCGGCCCCAAGCGCATGCACAGCCTGTGCCTGTGCGCGGCCGGCCTGGGCATGCTGAGCATCCCGCTGATCCACAGCCCGGCGCTGCTGTTGCTGCCCATGCTGGGCGTGGGCCTGGCCTGGGCCAGCATCATGGGCAATCCCTACATCATGCTGGCCGGCTGCATTCCGCCCGAGCGCACGGGCGTCTACATGGGCATCTTCAACATGTTCATCGTCATCCCGATGATCATCCAGATCTTCACCCTGCCGCTGTATTACCGCAGCTGGCTGGGCGGCAATCCGGAGAACGTCATCCGGCTGGCCGGCGCCCTGTTGCTGTGCGCGGCGGTGGCGGTGCTGTTCGTCAAGCTGCGCCCGCCGCAGGCCACAAAGACTTGAGGACACACGTAAAAAAACCGGCAGGTTGCCGGTTTTTTTTATGCATGCCGAAAAAATTATTCCTCAATAGCCATCTGACTTTGCAGGTAATTCTGGATGCCGATCTTGGCGATCAGGTCGATCTGCGTTTCGAGCCAGTCGATATGCTCTTCCGTGTCTTCCAGGATCATCAGGAACAGGTCGCGCGAGACGTAGTCGCCCGCTTTTTCGCTGATGGCGATGCCTTCCTTGACGGTGGCGTGCGCGGCGCGTTCCAGCTTCAAGTCGCATTCCAGCATTTCCGGCGTGTTCTCGCCGATCAGCAGCTTGTGCAGCGCTTGCAGGTTCGGCAGGCCGTCGAGCATCAGGATGCGGTCGATCAGCTTGTCGGCGTGTTTCATTTCGCCGATCGATTCTTCGTATTCTTTCTTGCCCAGCTTTTCCAGGCCCCAGTGCTTGTACATGCGCGCATGCAGGAAGTACTGGTTGATGGCCGACAGTTCGTTGGTGAGCTGTGCGTTGAGCATGCGGATGACTTCTTTATCGCCCTTCATGGGATTTCCTTTGTTCTGTAGTGCGTTCGATGATGAAACCGGAGGCTGCTGGCGTTCACTGCCGGGTGGCTTTGGCTGCCTGGTGGCGCGCAGGTTGCCGGTTTCGCTATGCCCGCATGATAGCGCAAAATATGGGCGATTTCGGGCGGTAAACGGCATTTTTCCGTCTTTTTAACGTAAATATCGTGCGAATAAAACCCATTCTCAAATGGATTGCCACATTTTTCCGTTTTTTATTTGTTAAGGAAAATGAAGGCCATTCTCATTCGCGTTCCCGGTGCTGTTTTGCTGCCGCTGGCGCGCGCGCATGGCCGCGCTGAAAAGGCGGAAAATGTTGGTCCGTTCTTGCTTTTGTGTCTTCTTGGCCGCTGCCGGCGATGCGATAATCAGGCAGCGATGTTTACTGAAAAAGGATAGCAAGATGATGCTGCATATACCCGGCGTGCTGACGCCGGAACAGGTCACGCATTTTCGCCAGCGCCTGGCGCAGACGGACTGGGTCGACGGGCGCGCCAGCGTCGGGGCGCAAGGCGCGCAAGTCAAGCGCAACCGCCAGCTGGCCGAGGGTTCGCCGCTGGCGCTGGAACTGGGCGAGATCGTCAGCCGCGCGCTGATGGCCAATCCGCTGTTCTTTGCCGCCGTGCTGCCGCTGCGCATCCTGCCGCCATTCTTCAACAGTTATGCGGGTGGCGAGCACTATGGCCTGCATATCGACGGCGCCATCCGCACGCCGAAAAACGGCATGCAGTCGATGCGCGCCGACGTCTCGTCGACCGTCTTCCTGAGCGAACCGGACGAGTACGAAGGCGGCGAGCTGGTGGTGGTCGATGCGTATGGCACGCACGAAGTGAAACTGCCGGCCGGCGACGTGATCGTGTATCCGTCGAGCAGCGTGCATCAGGTGCTGCCCGTCACCAGCGGCGAGCGCATCTGCTCCTTCCTGTGGACGCAAAGCATGGTGCGCGAGGATTGGAAACGCAGCATGCTGTTCGAGCTCGATCAGAATATCCAGAGCGTGCGTGCAGAGCACGGCGATTCACCGGCGACGGTGGGCTTGACGGGGCATTATCATAATTTGCTCAGGATGTGGGCGGAGATGTAAAAAGGGTCAGTCGCTGCGCGAGCGGAATGGGCCCCATTGGGGCCCATTCCCCCCTCGGGGCTGATCCCCAAAAAAAAGTCTGCCTGGCCCGGGGATGTAGGCTGGCAGACTGAAACAAGCAAATCGCTTGACTAAAAACAGGGCGCAAAAAAGCAAGCAGGGCACGTGGTGCGGTGCTTGCGGGCTGGCAGCGGCGCAAGGGCCGCCGGAAGGCTAGCTCAGTTGGAAGGTCAGCGGCACTAGAACGTAGACAGGTACGGGCTTGCCGTTTTCGATCATCGGCTTGAACAGCGCCCGCTGGGCGGCCTGGCGGCCCGCTTCATCGAGGTTGTTGTAGCCGGTCGATTTCTGGATCAGGATTTGCTCGGGCAAGCCCTTTTCATTGATCAGGATGCGCAACACCACGGTGCCGCTTTCACCCAGGCGGCGCGACAGATTCGGGTAGATCAGTTGCGGTGCCTTGATGTATTCGACGCTGCTGACGGTGCGCGGCGTTGACGGCGCTGGTGGCGTCGGCGACGGTGTCGATGGCGCTGTCGGCGCGGCGGTGGCAACGGGTGCCGCTTCGGCGCGCGTCGGCTGCTGCGGCGTGATCGTCGGCTCGCTCGGTGCCACGGCGATCAGCGGCAGCGGCGGGATCACGGCGCGTGGCACGGGAGCGCTCAATTCCACGGTTTTCGGTACGGATGGCGCCGGCGGCTTGGGCGGCGCCGGCGGGGCGATGATGCTGATGGTGGTGATGGTCGGCATGGCCGCCGTGACGACTTTGCTCAGCAAGCCGCTCTGGATCGCGTAGAACCCGGCCAGATGCAGGACGACGATGGCCATCAGCGGCGCGAATTTGTTGCGCTTCTTGTCGAAGTCGGCAAATTGCTGCACGGCCTGCACCGTTACGGGCGGGGGCATCATCGTCATGGCGTTTATCGCTTTCTTTAGTTTGTCAGTACAGCTCGCATCAATACGGTTTCTTGCAGCGCCACCGTGGCGTTCAGGTGATCGTTTAGCACTTCCCGCGCGCAGGTGTGGCATTTGCCGCAGCAGGTGGCCACGCCCAGGTCGCGGCGCAGTTCGGCCATGCTGGACAGGCCAAGATCGACGGCTTGACGGATTTCACGATCAGATATGTTGTTGCAGACACATACAATCATTGATACACCTTCTGGCTGGAGGATGAACAGACACTAGTGCTGGGAAGCATTGTTGCTAGTGTTTTAATGAGAATCATTATCATTACGTTTCATTGTCGCGCAAAGTGGGGGACAATGCAAGCGATTTTGATCAAGTGTGCGGCACTTGGCAGCCTGGCGCCGCAGCTTGATATGCGATTCGCGCGCATGACGCAGCCCTTGATGGGGGCGGCTCTCCGGGCTAAATAAAAACTATTCGCATTCATGTTTATAATGCTGGTATTGTCTCGGACGGTCGCCGTCTGGACAGATGGAATGGCCGCTTGTCGGTAATGCGCAACAGTGGCGTTTTACCTCACAAACCTGGAACCAGCGCAAGGCGCCCCGCGCCGCAGCCGGTATCAGGTGTTCTTAATTTGAACGGAATTTGCTCATGACTCTAGTTCCACCCATGATGACGCTCGATGCGCTGGCAGTCGGCCAGAGCGGCACGGTGTTGCATATCACGCCCCACACGGCAGGACAGACGGAGGACGGCGTCGACCTGCCCCGTCGCCTGATGGAGCTGGGATTCGTTCCCGGCGAACGCATCCGCATGCTCAAGCGCGGCATTCCCGGTGGCGATCCGCTGGCCATCAAGGTGGGCAATGCCACGTTCGCACTGCGCCGCTTCGAAGCGGCGCTGATTACGATTCAACCGCTGCTTCAACCGGAATGACCATGGGTGCTGTCGAAACTATCGTGGATGCGGGCGTGCACAAGCCGCCGCATCAGCCACAAATTGCCTTGCTGGGCAATCCGAACTGCGGCAAGACTGCCCTGTTCAACCGTTTGACGGGCGCGCGCCAGAAAGTGGCGAACTACGCCGGCGTGACCATCGAGCGCAAGGAAGGCCATTTCACCTCGCCAGCCGGCAAACCCGTGCGCGTGCTCGATCTGCCGGGCGCCTACAGCCTGTCCGCCACCACGCCCGATGAAGCCATCACGCGCGACGTGGTGGGCGGCCTGCGCCGCGGCGACCCGCGTCCGGACGCCATCATCTGCGTCGTCGACGCCACCAATCTGCGCCTGAACCTGCGCCTGGTGCTGGAAGTCAAGCGCCTGGGCTTGCCCATGCTGCTGGCGCTGAACATGACGGACGTGGCGCGCAAGCGCGGCATGCTGATCGACACGGTGAAACTGTCGCAGGAACTGGGCATGCCCGTGGTGGAAACCGTGGCGGTGCAGCACGATGGCGAAAAAGCCTTGCTGAACGCCATTGATGCCATGCTGCCGCTGCCGGTCGTGGAAGCGAAACCGCTGGCGGCCATCGATGCCGTCACCGTCGAAGAAACCCAGCGCGAAGTGCGCCGCATCCTGGCCGCCGTCAGCAATGACACGAGCGACAAGGGCAATCTGACGGAGAAAATCGACGACGTGGTGCTGCATCCCATCGTCGGCCCCATCATCCTGGCTGTGCTGATGTTCCTGATCTTCCAGGCCGTGTTTGCCTGGGCCGCTACGCCGATGGAAATGATCACCGATGGCGTGGGCCACCTGGGCGCCGTGCTGACGGCGAACATGCCAGACGGCCACCTGAAAAGCTTGCTGGTGGAAGGCATCATCGGCGGCGTTGGCAGCGTGCTGGTGTTCCTGCCGCAGATTCTGATCCTGTTCTTCTTTATCCTGGCGCTGGAAGACTGCGGCTATCTGCCGCGCGCGGCCTTCCTGCTGGACCGCCTGATGGGCGGCGTAGGCCTGTCCGGCCGCGCCTTCATCCCGCTGCTGTCGAGCTTTGCCTGCGCCATCCCTGGCGTGATGGCGGCGCGCACCATCCAGAACCCGCGCGACCGCCTGGTCACCATCATGATCGCGCCGCTGATGACGTGTTCGGCGCGCCTGCCCGTGTATGCGCTGATCATCGCCGCCTTCATCCCGGAACACCAGGTATGGGGCTACCTGAGCCTGCAAGGCCTGGTGCTGTTCGTCCTGTACTTCGCCGGCATCATCTCGGCCATGGCCGTGGCCTGGGTCATGAAGCGCGGCATGGGCGTGCGCGGCAACCAGCCGCTGATGCTGGAACTGCCGGCCTATCACTGGCCGCATTTGCGCAACCTGGCCGTCAGTCTGTGGGAGCGCGCGAAGATCTTCCTGACGCGCGTCGGTACCATCATCCTGAGCCTGATGATCATCCTGTGGTTCCTCAGTACCTTCCCCGGCCCACCGGACAATGCCATCCACCCGCCGATCTACTACAGCCTGGCCGGCATCCTGGGCCGCGGCTTGGAAGTGATCTTCGCGCCCATCGGTTTCAACTGGCAGATCTGCATCGCGCTGGTGCCGGGCATGGCGGCGCGCGAAGTGGCCGTCGGCGCCCTTGGCACCGTGTACGCGCTGTCGCAAACGGGCGATGCGCTGGCGACCACCCTGGAGCCGCTGATCGCCCATTCGTGGTCGATGGCCACCGCGCTGTCCTTGCTGGCCTGGTATGTGTTTGCGCCGCAGTGCCTGTCGACCCTCTCCGTGGTGAAACGCGAGACGGGCGGCTGGCGCTATCCGCTGCTGATGGCCGGCTACATGTTCGCCCTGGCGTATGCCGCCTCGTTCATCACGTACCGCGTCGCCCTGATGCTGGGCGCTTAGGAGAAAACCATGTGGCAAACCCTCATCGTCGCCCTGATCGTCGCAGCCGCGCTGCTGCATTTTTCGACCAAGTACCTGCCGGCGGGCGTGCGCCGCGCCATCGTGCGCGGCCTGGTGCGCTGCGGCCTCGATGAGGCGAAGCTGTCGACCTTCTTCAAGGTGGCGCCGGGCTGCGGCAGCGGCTGCGGTTCCTGCGGTTCCTGCGACAGCCCGCCGCCACCGTCAAACACGCCGCCGGCCGACGGCAGCAGCAAGCGCGTGATCCCGATGCAGGTGCAGCGCTAGGGCTTGTATTTCAGTGTAGCCATGGGCGCGCCCGTGGGCTACACTGGGCTTTCCGCATGGCAAGGAGTGGCAATGGCGATACTGTTGATCTTCATGTTTTTGTTTGCGGTCGCCACCTGGCTGCTGGCCAGCCGGCGCGGCCGCCACGGGGGACTCTGGTTCGGCATCGGCCTGTTCCTCGGACCGTTTGCCTTGCTGGCGGTGGCAGCCTTGCCGCCCGTGCCGGCGCGCTGACCTTGTACTATTAAAACCCGCAAGCGCGGGTTTTTTTACGCCTGCCCGCCCGCGTGGCGCAGCCGGTACTGGCGCGGCGAGCAGGCCATGACGCGCTTGAAGGCGTGGCTGAAGGCGCTGTCGGAATCGTAGCCCAGTGCCTGTGCGATCAAGGTGATGGGTGCGCTGCCGCCCTTCAGGCGCCGCGTGGCCAGGCGCATGCGCCAGCGCAGCAGGTAGTCGAGCGGCGTCACGCCCACCCGCTTCTTGAAGTGCAGGGCAAAGGCGGAGCGCGACTGCCCCGCGACGGCGGCCAGCTGCGACAAGGTCCAGCGCCGCGCCGGTTGCGCGTGCATGGCCTCGATGGCGGCGCGCAGCCGTGGATCGGCCAGCGCGAACAGCCAGCCCACCGGGTGCGAGGCCTGCGCTTCAAGATACTGGCGCAGCATTTGCAACAGCATCATGTGACCAAGGTGGCGCGTCATCAGCGCCGCGCCGGGCGCCGTCGCCTGCAGTTCCTGTGCCAGCCGTTGCAAGGCCCAGTGCAGTACGCTGGCCTGGTCCGTATCGCCGCGCACGTGCAGCAGCGGCGGCAGGCAGTCGAGCAGGATGGCCGCTTCGTCGCCAAAGTGGAAGCGTCCGCCGATGAGGAAGAAATCGTGCTGCGGCGTGCCGTGGCGGGCCACGCCCTGTTGCGTGTGCCGGTACACTTCCAGCGCTGGCGCGGCCGGCAAGCCGGGCGTGCTGGCCAGGGTGAACGCGCGTCCCGGCGCCAGCAGGAAGCAGTCGCCCGTCTGCAGCTGCATGGGAGCGTCGATGCCCGCGACCGTCAGCCAGCAAGCGCCTTCGATCACGGCGTTGAACTTGATGCCGTCCGGCGGCGGAAAGTCGATGGCCCACTCGCCGCCCGCCTTCAGGCCGGCAAAGTAGGAGCTGCGCGTATCAAACAGCGAGAGTACATCGGAGAGCAAATCCATGGTGGCGGCAATTCTGGACGATGGCGATAGTATTGAAGATTTTACGCCATTCACCGTCCAGAACAGCTCGCGCAAAATAAGCATGTTGCCAGCCATCCCGCGCTGGCCACTCACATGCAGAGGCAGACATGACATACGGCGATCACAGGCAAATTCCCCTTCATTCCGGCTTCGGCGCGGCCACGACCGCCAGCGAGGTGCTGGCCGGCCGCGACCTGTCCGGCGTGCAGGCCATCGTCACGGGCGGCGCGTCTGGCCTGGGGCTTGAAACGGTGCGCGTGCTGGCTGGCGCCGGCGCCAGGGTGCTGGTGCCGGCGCGCGATTCGCATCAGGCGCAAGCGGCCTTGAATGGCACGGCTGGCGTGGAGGTCGCGGCGCTCGACCTGCTCGATCCGCAATCGATCGATGCATTCGCGGCCGCCTTCCTTGCCACCGGCCGCACCCTGCATCTGCTGGTGAACGGCGCCGGCATCATGGCCACGCCCTTGCTGCGCGATGCGCGCGGCTACGAGGCGCAGTTCGCGACGAATCATCTGGGGCATTTCCAGCTGACGGCGCGCCTGTGGCCCGCCTTGCGGCAGGCGCAGGGTGCGCGCGTGGTGTGCGTGTCGTCGCTGGGACACCGGCAGGCGGGCGTCGACCTGGATGACCCGCATTTCCTGCGCCAGCCATACGACAAATGGCGTGCGTATGCGCAGTCGAAAAGCGCCAATGCGCTGTTTGCCGTGGAACTGGACCGTCGCGGTGCGGCGCACGGCGTGCGCGCCTACTCGCTGCATCCGGGCGCCATCCTGACGCCGCTGGTGCGCCACCTGGACGTCGACGACTTGCGCCGCGTGGGTGCGCTCGATGAGGATGGCAAGGTGAATCCGCCGCCGCAGTCGGGTTTCAAGAATGTGGCGCAGGGAGCGGCCACCACCGTCTGGTGCGCCACCAGCGCGCAGCTTGAGGGCATGGGCGGCGTGTATTGCGAGGATGGCGATATCGCCCCCTTGGTGGAGGACGACAGCATGGGGCCGGGCGTGCGGCGCTGGGCCATCGATCCAGGGCAGGCGCGCCGGCTATGGACGCTGAGCGAACAGATGACGGGCGTGCGCTTCGATTGCGACGCGGCATAAAAAATGCCGGGCAAGGCCCGGCATGTGCAGGAGCGCGGCGTGGCGTTACGCCTTGCCCGCCAGTTTCTCCACCACGGGCACCAGCGCGGCCGGGCGGCAGCCGAAGGCGGCCAGGCGGCCTTGCGCGTGTGGCGCCAGGTCCAGGTCGTAGGGCAGGCGGCCCGCCACCAGCCACAGTTTATCGTGCGGCAGGGCGTCGACGAGGCGGCGCTGGCCGCCGACGAACATGGCGTTATACGTTTGCAGCACGACCTGCTGCGCGCCTTGCGCAAAGGCGATGGCCTCGTTGACTTCGTCGTCCAGTGCCTCGGCCGACAAGGCGTACTCGCGCACGTCCAGGCCCGCTTCCAGCAGCGCCGGCAGCATCGAGCTGCGTGCTTCCTTGTTGCGGCCCAGCGCCACTTCGTCGATTTCGCTGCGCGAGCGCACCTCCACCGTCAGCAGGGTCACGGGCAGGCTGGCGTCGAGCGGGCGGTAGTCGCCCTGCACGCGCAATGCCGCTTTTTGCAGCAGCTGCGACAGGGCCATCGCGGCTGGCTGCATCAGCGCCGGCGGCGTGACGGGGCGGGTGCGCCAGTCGCGCACGGCGCGGTTGCGCTTGAGTTCAGCCACGCGGGCACAAGCCGCATCGATGCGGGAGAGCGCGATGTCACCGCGCTCCACGGCGGCGATGACGGCGTCGATGGCGGCCGTCTGCTGCGCTTCGCGGTGCGAGATGAGGACGATGTCGGCGCCTGCCTGCAGGGTGGCGATGGCGCCCTGGGCGATGCCGATGCCGTCGGCGATGGCCGCCATTTCCAGGCAGTCGGTGATGACGACGCCCTTGTAGCCCATTTCACCGCGCAGCAGGTCCGTCAGCACGCCTTTCGACAGGGTGGCTGGTACGCTGGTGTCGGCCTCGAAGGCGGGGAAGACCACGTGCGCCGTCATGATGGCGTCGACGCCGCCGGCAATCGCCGCGCGGAAGGGCGCCAGCTCCACGGCGCGCAGGCGTTCCTTGTCGTGCGGGACGAGGGCCATGGCGTAGTGCGTGTCGATGGCCGTGTCGCCGTGGCCGGGGAAATGCTTGGCGGTGACGGCCACGCCGCTGGCGCGCTGGCCGCGCATGGCCGCCATGCCGTAGTCGATGACGGTGGCGGCATCCTCGCCATACGCGCGCACGCCGATGACGGGGTTGTTGCGGTTGTTGTTTACGTCCAGCACGGGGGCGAGCAGCATGTTGATGCCCACCTGGCGCATTTCATCGCCGCTGATCTGGTTCATGCGTTCGCAGTCGTCGATGGAGCCGGCCGCCTGGAAAGCCATCGCGGCGGGAATCGGCGTGACGCCCTGCTCGATGCGCATGACCATGCCGCCTTCCTGGTCGATGGAGATCAGCAGCGGAATGTCGGACACTTCCGCATTGATCTCCTGCAGCTCGCGGCACAGGGCGGACACTTGCCCGGGCGTGTGCACGTTGCGGCGGAACAGGATCACGCCGCCCACCTTCTTTTCGCGTATCAAGGTCTTGATATGCTCGTCCGCCTGCAGGGCGTCGAAACCCACCATGAACAACTGTCCTACTTTCTCGCGCAAACCCTGCTCCATGCTGCAACTCCTCCGGTATGTATTGTGACGACGGCATACGTATTCTGGCACCGTGGTGGCGCATCGTGGCGGTCACCGGACAAGCTGCCTTGGTTTTGTACTTGTTTTGGTATTGTATTGGATTTGGGTTTTTGCGCAAGTGGTTATTAAGTGGTATTGCTCCACTTGCGCAATGGCGGCTTCAATCCAGGCGCTGGAACGATGCCGCTTGCGCCATGGGCCAGTACAGGCCGAATACGGGCGGCAGTTGTGGCAGCTGGCTCGGGTCGAGCAGCTGGCCCGCTTCCAGGAAGGGCAGCAGGGCCGACGCCAGTTTCACCTGGTTCGGCGAGATGCGGCGCACCAGGTGGTGCGGGCGCAGTTCCTGCGGATGCGCGAGGCCGGCGGCGGCGATCAGCTCGGCCAGCGCCTTCATGGTGTTCTGGTGGAAGTGCGCCACGCGGGCGATCTTGTCGGATACCACCAGCGCGCGCTGGCGCTGCGGGTCTTGCGTGGCCACGCCCGTGGGGCAGCGGTCCGTGTGGCAGCTTTGCGACTGGATGCAGCCCAGTGCGAACATGAAGCCGCGCGCCGAATTGCACCAGTCGGCGCCCAGCGCCAGCAGGCGGGCGATGTCGAAGGCCGTGATGATCTTGCCCGAGCAGCCGATCTTGATCCGCTCGCGCAGGTTGGCGCCCACCAGGGTGTTATGCACGAGCACCAGCGCTTCCTGCAGCGGCGTGCCCACGTGGTCCGTGAATTCCAGGGGCGCCGCGCCCGTGCCGCCTTCGCTGCCGTCGACGACGATGAAGTCGGGCGTGATGCCCGTTTCCAGCATGGCTTTGACGATGGCGAAAAATTCCCACGGGTGGCCGATGGCCAGCTTGAAGCCCGTCGGCTTGCCGCCGGAGAGCGTGCGCAGGCGGTCGATAAAGTGCAGCATTTCCAGTGGCGTGGAAAAGGCGCTGTGCGCGGCCGGCGAGACGCAATCCTCGCCCACCATCACGCCGCGCGTGGTGGCGATCTCGATGGTCACTTTCGGCCCGGGCAGCACGCCGCCGTGGCCCGGCTTGGCGCCCTGCGACATTTTCAGCTCGATCATTTTCACCTGCTCCGAGCTGGCGTTGGCGATGAAGCGCTCTTCCGAAAACGTGCCGTCCTGGTTGCGGCAGCCGAAGTAGCCGGAGCCGATTTCCCACACCAGGTCGCCGCCGTTTTCGCGGTGATAGGGGCTGATGCTGCCTTCGCCCGTGTCGTGCATGAAGCCGCCGCTGCGCGCGCCGCCGTTCAGGGCTAGGATGGCATTGGCCGACAGGGCGCCAAAGCTCATCGCCGAGATATTGAAGACGCTGGCCGAATACGGTTTTGCACGCGGGCAGTCCGGATGGTTGCCGATCTCGATGCGGAAGTCGTGGCCCGTCACCTTGGCGGGGGCGATGGAATGGTTGATCCATTCATAGCCCGCTTCATACACGTCGAGCTGGGTGCCGAACGGGCGCTTGTCCGTCTGCTCCTTGGCGCGCTGGTAGACGATGCTGCGCTGGCTGCGCGAGAACGGTGTCGCTTCGCTGTCGCTTTCCAGGAAATACTGGCGGATTTCGGGGCGGATGCTCTCAAAAAAGAAGCGGAAGTGGGCGAGGATGGGGTAGTTGCGGCGCAGGGCGCGCTTCGTTTGCAGCAGGTCGCTGATGCCGACCAGGGTCAGCGCACCGGCCAGCACGGGCAGCCAGTAATGATCATAGTAAAACAGGGACAGGACAAAGATGGCTGCCGTCGCAATGAAGGTCAGGTAGCGAAATGGTACTAGGTGCATGGGCACTCCGGGGAAGTCAGACTGATAACTGATGAGTCTACCTTCGATTCACGGAACGTGCTGGTGGGAAAGAACGCGGCGCCCGGTGGACGCCGCGTGAGGATCACCGCTGTGCGGCGCGGATGCGCTCGACCCGTTCGGCGCTGGCCGGATGGCTCGACAGGTACGGCGTGCCGTGGTCCAGCTTGCCCAGGGCGACAAATACTTGCGCCAGGTGTTCCAGCGGGATGCCGTTCTGGCGCAGCATGGCGATCGCGTAGTCGTCCGCGTCGCGTTCGACATCGCGCGAATACTTCAAGTCCAGCAGCAGCGGCGGCAGGGTGGCCACCACCGTCGAGACGTCGCCGAACAGCAGCGCCGCGCCGGCGCCCACGGCCGAGGTCTGGATGATGCGCCGCGTCAGGTGGCGCTGCTGCAGGTGCCCCAGCTCGTGCGCCAGCACGCCCATGATGGCCTGGTCGTCCGGCAGCAGTTCGATCATTTCGTCCGTCAGCACGATGTCGCCGGACGGCAGGGCAAACGCGTTCGGGCCGATCTTGCTCTTGCGAAACACGATGCGGTGCGCGGGCGTGCTGTCGCCGGGCGTGGCCAGGCGCGCGAACTGGGCGCGCAAGGCTTGCTGGCGCGCGCCATCGAGCTGGCTGGGCGCGAATACATGGCGGTCCAGCATGTCGAGCACGCCCTGGCCCAGCTGCCGTTCGACCGACTGCGGCAGGGCATACGCGATGCCCTTGGCCGCCAGCGGCAGCAGGTATTGATAGCTGAGCCACAGGGCCACGATGGTGGCCACGGTGGCCAGCAGGGCGCCGCGCCAGCTTTGCTGCAGCCGCACCACCCAGCCGTCGCGGTGGCCCGTGTCGTGCAGCAGGCTGTTGAAGGCCGCCTGGTCGGCGATTTCCAGGTAGGCGCCATCGGCAAAACTGACCTTGCGCACGGCGTGGCTGCTGCGTTCGGACACATGCAGCTCGTCCAGCGGGCAGCTGCGCTCGATGTCGCCGGCCAGCACGGCCATGCCATCGCGCACGCTGAGCGTGACGTGGTACAGGCGCGAGGTCTGGCCGTCGAAATAGCGCGCGGGCACGGGGGCCGCGCCCGGCGCGTCGTGATCGAGCGTCATGCTACAGCGACAGGTCGAAGTCCAGCAGGTCGACCATGCCTTCGCCCGTGGCCGACACTTGCTGGCCCGTGGCGGCGACAAACTCGTCCAGGCTGCCATGCACCAGCATGGAGGTCGCTTCCAGGCGGTATTTCAGCCAGCGCACATGGGCGAATGGCGTAAACAGGCCCAGGGTGACGACGATGCCCAGCAGGTTGCTCAGCATGACGAAAGTGGTGCGGCCCCATGTCAGCTGCGACTGGAACTGGTGCTGCTGCAAGCGCGTGTGGTTCCAGATCAGGTTCTGGATCATGGTCAGGAACAGCGGCAGCACGGTGAATGCCCACAGGTACAAGGCGCCGATGGCAAACAGCAGGCTGCCAACCTTGGTCTTGTCATTCGCATTGGCCGCAAACGAGGCGAACACGCTGCCGAAGACGACGAAAATCAGCACCAGCAAGCCGCCCAGCAGCAGCGCGAAGAACAGCAAATAGGTTTTGTAGAAGCTGCCGACCGTGGCGTCAAAGCTGAAATGGGTGGCGCCGAAACGGCTTTGCGTGTGCTGGAAGCGCTTCAGGCGCTGGTGCAGGAAAGGCGTCATCAGGCCGCCCGTGAAGGTATTCAGGATGGGCAGCCACAGGAAGTACTTGTAGGCTTCCCTGGCGCTGCCGCCAAAGCCGAAGCGGATGCCGCGGTAGCTGGTGTTGTACAGCTTGAATTGCAGGCTTTTCCAGACCAGCCAGGGCAGGATGGCGGCCAGCAGCACGAACATCAGCAAGCCGACGACGGGCGAGACCTGGAAGGCGATGTTGTAGCCGGCGATCAGCACCACGGCGGCGATGCGGCCTTTCAGGATGGCCACGGCGTTGCCATGGTATTCGAAGCTGCCGCCCGCCAGGTGGGTGCTGGAATAGAAATAGCGGTTGCGGCGCACCTTGGCCCAGGCGGAATAAATGCCCAGGGTGACGATGCTCAGCAGCAGGTTGACGATCCAGATACGGAAGTATTCGCTGCCGGTGGCGCTGAAGGTGATGGCTTCTTGTCGGGGAGGAGTGTTGTTTGCGTCGAAATCCACAGGGGTTTCCTTACTTATTGGAAACAAAACAAGATAAGGGAATATTGAAAAGTTATCAATTGAAAATACTGTTTTTCGCAATTTTTTCGTCGATCCGCTTGTGCCGACCCGATCCGGCCGTCCCGGCTATACTGGAACTCAACCATCGCCTAACGGGAAAACCATGATCGTCGTCCACCATCTGAACAACTCGCGCTCGCAGCGCGTGCTCTGGCTGCTCGAGGAACTGGGCCTCGACTATGAGGTCAAGCGCTACCAGCGCGACCCGAAGACCATGCTGGCGCCCGCTTCGCTGAAGGCCGTGCATCCGCTGGGCAAGTCGCCCGTGATCACGGACGGCGCCAACACCATCGCCGAATCGGGCGCCATCATCGACTACCTGGTCGAGCGCTACGGCAATGGCCGCTTGATCCCGGCGGCCGGCACGCCGGACAAGCTGCGCTGGACCTACTGGCTGCATTTCGCGGAAGGCTCGGCCATGCCGCCGCTGCTGATGAAACTGGTGTTCGACAAGGTCGAGTCGTCGCCGATGCCGTTTTTCGTCAAACCCATCGCGCGCGGCATCGCCGGCAAGGTCAAGAGCAGCTTCATCCTGCCCAATATCAACAGCCAGCTGGCCTACATGGAAGCGGAACTGGAGAAAACCAAATGGTTTGCCGGCAATGAATTCACGGCGGCCGACATCCAGATGAGCTTTCCGCTGGAAGCGGCGGCCATGCGCGGCGGACTCGACGAGCGCCTGCCGAAGCTGACGGCCTTCCTGCAGCGCATCCATGCGCGCCCGGCCTACCAGCGTGCCCTGGAGCGTGGCGGACCCTACGATTTCGCCAAATAAGCGGCATTCAAGCCCGATGTGCGGGGAACCATACGGTAAAATGCCCGATTCAACCAGTATCCACTTACCGCATGGCCAGACTCCTCGCTATCGACGGCTTGAATATCGTACGCCGCGTCTACGAAGCCAGTCCTGAACCCGATTCCGACCTGAAGGCGGAGATCGCGCTGCGCCATGCGCTGTCGTCGTTCCGTACCCTCATCAACGACCACGAGCCGACGCACATCCTGCCGGCCTTCGACTTCGGCGGCCCGACCTGGCGCCACGCTCTGTATGCCGGCTACCGCGAAGGGCGCCAGCCCATGCCGCAGGTGCTGCGCGACGCCTTGCCCGGCTTTTACGCCACGCTGGCCAGCTTCGGCATGCACGTGGTCAGCATCCCCGAGGTCGAAGCCGATGACGTGATCGGCACGGCCGTCATGCGCTGGCTGCAAGAGGGGCGCGGCGCGGCCGTCATCGCCACCACCGACAAGGATTTGCACGGCTTGATCGCCCACGGCGCGCTGGTATGGGATCACTTCAAGGGCATCTGGCACGATCACGCCTGGGTCGAGAAAAAGTTCGGCGTGCCGCCGGAACTGCTGCCCGACCTGCTGGCGCTGATGGGCGACGTCACCGACAGCATCCCCGGCGTGTCGAAGATCGGCCTGAAGACGGGCGCGAAACTGTTGCGTGCCTACGGCAATATCGACGCCGTGATGGCTGGCGCGGGGATTTTGCCCGGTGCGCTGGGCGAAAGCCTGCGAAAAGAGCGGGAAATACTGTATCTTTCAAGAAAGTTAGTGGCGCTGAAAACGGATGTCACGTTAGGCGTGACCTGGAACAAGCTCGTGTGGGAAAAATAGAGCTCTTTTGGCCAGAACACGGAATAAATCAAGCAAGGGAAGTAATCATGATGTTAAAGACAGTCCTGATCGATAGCAGCGCCGTGGCGCGCGGCCTGCTGAACACGGTCCTGACCGATGGCGGCTACGATGTCTGCGGGCAGACGCATACCAGCGCGCTGGGACTGGCGCTGCTGGTCAAGCACCACCCGCATTTCGTGTGCATCGCGCGCGAGCAGGTGGAAGACGGCAGCAACGTGGTGCAAACCATCCGCGCCCAGTATCCGAAGACGCTCATTTTCATGGTCTCGGGCGGCATCGACGCCGCTTCGCTGCAGGCCGCCCACGCCATGGGCGTGTCGGGCTTCATCGTGAAACCGTTCATGGCCGACACGGTCCTGAAAACCGTGCGCAACACGGTGATTGCCATGGTGCGCAAGCAGCAAGCACTCGCCGCTGCCGCGCAGGGCAACTCCTAGCTGCCGGCCAAACCGGTGGCGCTGGCGATGATGCCGCCACCGAGGCACACGTCGCCGTCATACAGCACGGCCGACTGGCCGGGCGTGACGGCCCATTGCGCCTGGTCAAACGCCAGGCTGAAGTGTTCATTCCCATCCGGCAGCAGCTGGCAAGCCACGTCGGCCTGGCGGTAGCGCGTCTTGGCGCTCAAGGCGCCCGCTTGCGGCGCCACACCGGCAACCCAGCTGGCCTGGTCGGCCGTCAGGGATGGCGACAGCAGCCACGGGTGGTCATGGCCCTGCACCACCCACAGGGTGTTGTTGGCGATATCCTTGCGCGCCACATACCAGGCGTCGCTGCTGCCGTCCGCGTTCTGGTACGACTTCACGCCGCCGATGCCGATGCCCTTGCGCTGGCCCAGGGTATAAAAACTCAGTCCCACGTGTTCGCCCACGGTCTTGCCATCGGCCGTCTTCATCGGGCCCGGCTTGTAGGACAGGTAGCGGTTCAAAAATTCGCGGAACGGGCGTTCCCCAATAAAACAGATGCCCGTCGAATCCTTCTTCTGCGCGTTCGGCAGCGCCAGTTTCTCGGCGATCTGGCGCACTTGCGTCTTCGGGATTTCACCCAGCGGGAACAAGGTCTTCGACAACTGCGCCTGGTTCAAACGGTGCAGGAAGTAGCTTTGGTCCTTGCTGGCGTCGACGGCTTTCAGCAGCTCGTAGCGGCCCGCATCGGTGGGCGCCTGGCGCACGCGCGCGTAGTGGCCGGTGGCGATCAGGTCGGCGCCCAGGGTCATGGCGTGGTCAAGGAATGCCTTGAACTTGATTTCGGCGTTGCACAGCACGTCCGGGTTCGGCGTGCGGCCGGCCTGGTATTCGCGCAGGAAATCGGCGAACACGCGGTCCTTGTATTCGGAGGCGAAATTGACGGCTTCGATATCGACGCCGATGACGTCGGCCACGCTGGCCGCGTCGATCCAGTCCTGGCGCGTGGAGCAGTATTCCGAATCGTCGTCATCTTCCCAGTTTTTCATGAACAGGCCGATGACTTCATAGCCTTGTTCCTTCAGCATCCATGCCGCGACCGAGGAATCGACCCCGCCCGACATGCCGATAACGACTTTCTTCTTGCTCATCTTGCTTTCCAGTTACTTTTAATAATATTGCTATGCGCTATTGAAAACGGACGCATGCGTGTGCAGCAGGGCCAGCGGCGCGCGCCGGCCAGCCAGGTATTCGTCCACGCACTGCAGCACCAGCGGGCTGCGGTGGCGTTCCTGGCACGCCGCCAGCTCGTCGCGCGTCATCCACAGGGTGCGGATGATGCCTTCGTCCAGCGGGCGGTCATGCTCGGCGCCGGCCGTGCCGCAAAAGGTGAAGCGCAGATAGGTCACGTCCTCGCCCGTGCGCAGTGACTGATAGCGCGACATATACATGCCGACCAGTGCCGTGGGGATGAAATCGTAGGCCGCTTCTTCCAGCGTTTCGCGGATCACCGCCTGCTCCAGCGACTCGAACGGATCGAGATGACCGGCCGGCTGGTTGAGCTTGATGCCTTCGCTGGTCTCTTCTTCAATCAGTAAAAACAGGCCGTCGCGCTCGACGATGGCGGCAACGGTGACAGAGGGTTTCCAGATTCTCGGCATGATTCCATCCTTGAAAGAGCCGACATTTTATCTTGTTCTGCGCGCGCGGTTTGAAGCCGGCCTTCTGTTGCGCGGACATATTGATAAATGACAACGTTTTAGCAAATAGCGGTGGGAGGTACTTACGTCTTTCCCGGGGAGCGCACTAGCATGGGGGCATTGGCGGCAAGATGGCAGGAAACGCCCGCTAATATAGGCTTTCCCTGTGGTCAAAACAAGCGCGCACACGTGCTCGACTGTGGTGAGATTGACACACCTTTCCCACAATATGGTCGCCGCGCCGCATGGTGAAACGAATCGTGGGATGCTGGTCAAATTAGTGTCGTACGACTAAAAGTTGCTGGTTCACAAACGTTTAACGCGCTGCTTTCCGTGTTAGATTCTAGTCAGTTTATCAATTAGCGGAGGCATCATGAGGATAGGCATACCGGCCGAAACACGGCCTGGTGAAACGCGGGTGGCAGCAACGCCCGAGACAGTCAAGAAGCTGGCAGCCAAGCATCAGATCGTCGTGCAGTCCGGAGCGGGCCTGCAAGCCTCGATTCCCGACGACGCGTATGCCGCCGCCGGCGCGCAGATCGGCACCGCCCAGGAAGCCTATGGCTGCGCCATCGTGCTCAAGGTGCGCGCGCCCGATGCCGATGAACGGGCTCTGATGGCCGGCGGCACGGTGCTGATCGGCATGTTGAACCCGTTTGACGCGGACAATATCGCCGCCATGGCCACGGCCGGCCTGTCCGCCTTCGCGCTGGAAGCCGTGCCGCGCATCACGCGCGCGCAGTCGATGGACGTGCTGTCGTCGCAGGCGAATATCGCCGGCTACAAGGCCGTGCTGGTGGCGGCGAATACCTATCAGCGCTTCATGCCGATGCTGATGACGGCGGCCGGCACCGTCAAGGCGGCCCGCGTGCTGATCATGGGCGTGGGCGTGGCAGGGCTGCAGGCGATCGCCACGGCCAAGCGCCTGGGCGCCGTCATCGAGGCGTCCGACGTGCGCCCGCCCGTCAAGGAACAAGTGGAATCGCTGGGCGCCAAGTTCCTCGACGTGCCTTTCCTCACCGATGAAGAAAAAGAGATCGCCAAGGGTTCGGGCGGCTATGCGCGGGCCATGCCGGCCGACTGGATGCGCCGCCAGGCCGAACTGGTGCACGAACGGGCGAAACTGGCCGACATCATCATCACCACGGCGCTGATCCCCGGCCGCGCCGCGCCCGTGCTCATTTCCGAAGAAACGGTAAAGGCCATGAAACCGGGCTCCGTCATCGTCGACCTGGCCGTGGAGCAGGGCGGCAACTGCCCCCTGTCCGAACTGGGTAAGACGGTGCTGAAACACGGCGTCTACATCGTGGGCGAACCGAACCTGGCGACCCTGGTGGCGGCCGATGCCTCGGCCCTGTATGCGCGCAACGTGCTGGACTTCTTGAAGCTCATCATCGACAAGGACGACCAATTGCTGATCGACCGCGAGGATGAAATCATCAAGGCCAGCCTGGTGTGTGCAGGCAGTGAAATCTTACGTAAATAACGCGGCGCCGGAGAGAACAACATCATGGAAATCAGTCACACCATCATTAACCTGATCATCTTCGTGCTGGCCATTTATGTCGGCTACCACGTCGTCTGGACCGTCACGCCGGCATTGCATACGCCGCTGATGGCCGTCACCAATGCCATTTCCGCCATCATCATCGTCGGCGCCATGCTGGCGGCCGGCCTGACGCAAGGCCCGCTGGCGCAGGCGGCCGGCACCCTGGCCGTGGCGCTGGCCGCCGTCAACGTGTTTGGCGGCTTCCTCGTCACGCAGCGCATGCTCGAGATGTTCCGTAAAAAAGAACCGAAAGCCAAGCAAGGAGCAAAAGAATGAGTCATGCCATGAGCTTCGTCACCATGAACCTGGTGACGATGATGTACCTGATCGCCTCGGTGTGCTTCATCCAGGCATTGAAAGGCCTGTCCTCGCCCTCGACGGCGCGCCGCGGCAATGCCTTCGGCATGAGCGGCATGGCCATTGCCGCCGTCACCACCGTGGCGCTGATCCTGAAACTGAAGGAACAGCAAGCGGGCGGCATGGGCCTGACCCTCGTCATCATCGGCATCGTCACGGGCGGCGCCATCGGCGCCTACCTGGCGAAAACCGTGGAAATGACGAAGATGCCGGAACTGGTGGCAGCCATGCATTCGCTGATCGGCCTGGCCGCCGTGTGCATCGCCGTGGCGGCCGTGTCCGAACCATGGGCCTTCAATATCGCCGAGCATGGACAGGCGCTGCCCATCGGTAACCGCTTCGAGCTGTTCATCGGCACCTTTGTCGGCGCCATCACGTTCTCTGGTTCGGTGATCGCCTTCGGCAAGCTGTCGGGTAAATACAAGTTCCGCCTGTTCCAGGGCGCGCCCGTCAGCTTCAAGGGCCAGCACATGCTCAACCTGGCGCTGGCGCTGGTGATGATAGGGCTGGGCCTGGTGTTCTGCTTCGCCGACGGGGTGGAGCCGGCCTGGACGCCGTTCATCGTCATGGCCGTCATCGCCTTTGCGCTGGGCGTGCTGATCATCATCCCCATCGGCGGCGCCGACATGCCGGTGGTGGTGTCGATGCTCAACAGCTACTCGGGCTGGGCCGCGGCCGGCATCGGTTTTTCGCTGAATAACTCGATGCTGATCATCGCCGGTTCGCTCGTGGGGTCTTCGGGCGCGATCCTGTCGTACATCATGTGCAAGGCCATGAACCGCTCGTTCTTCAACGTCATCCTGGGCGGCTTCGGCGGCGATGCGCCAGCCGCTGGCGTGGCGGGCGCGCAGGAACAGCGTCCCGTGAAATCGGGTTCGGCCGACGATGCCGCCTTCATCATGGGCAATGCGGAAACCGTCATCATCGTGCCCGGCTACGGCCTGGCCGTGGCGCGCGCGCAGCACTCGTTGAAAGAACTGGTGGAGAAGCTGACGCACAAGGGCATCACCGTCAAGTATGCGATCCACCCGGTGGCGGGGCGCATGCCGGGCCACATGAACGTGCTGCTGGCCGAGGCGGAAGTGCCCTACGACCAGGTCTTCGAGATGGAAGACATCAATGGCGAATTCGGCCAGACGGACGTGGTGCTGGTGCTGGGCGCGAACGACGTGGTCAACCCGGCGGCGAAAGATCCGAAATCGCCGATCGCCGGCATGCCGATCCTGGAAGCGTATAAAGCCAAGAGCATCATCGTCAACAAGCGCTCGATGGCGTCCGGCTATGCGGGCCTGGATAATGACCTGTTCTACCAGCCGAACACGATGATGGTGTTTGGCGACGCGAAAAAGGTGATCGAGGATATGTTGAAAGCCATCGAGTAAACGCCGCTTGCAGCGACCGTACGGCCCGCCTTGCGCGGGCCGTTTTTATTGGCTGGCCGCTGCCGCGACGACCTGGTTGCGTCCCTGGTGCTTGGCGACATACAGGGCCTTGTCGGCATCCGATATGGCCGCGTCCAGACTGGCTCCCTGCACCAGCGGCGCCACGCCGATGCTGATGGTGACGTGCAGCGCGCCGCCGTCGGGCAGCACGGTGACCGCCGCCGCCACGGCGGCGCGGATGCGCTCGGCCACCTGGTGTGCCTGCTGCAGGCTGGCGTCGGGGAAGAGCAGGCCGAACTCCTCGCCACCGAGGCGCGCCGCCACGTCGGTGATGCGTCCCGTGTCGCGCAGCGCCTGCGCCACCGTGCGCAGCACGGCGTCGCCCACGGCATGGCCATAGCGGTCGTTGATCTTCTTGAAGTGGTCGAGGTCGGCCACGCCGACGCTCAGGGCGGCGCCGCTGCGCGCCGCGCGCGCCATCGCCTGCTCGGCCTGGGCTTCATAGGCGCGCCGGTTGGGCAGCGATGTCAGCGCATCGTGCAGCGCCTGCTGTTCCAGCTGCGCCAGCAGGCTGGCATTCTTTGCCGCCAGTTCGCGCCGTTCGCGCACGTCGAGCAAAAAGGCGCCGAAATAGCGCATGCCGTCGACCACGCCCAGGTCCAGCGCCTTCATTTCGATGGGGATCATTTGCGTGTCGCGGTGGCGGATGGCAAATTCGCGTATCTTGCCCAGCACGCTGGAAGTGCGCGAGCTGCGGATGTAGTTGATCACGTGGTTGTCGTGCTGCGCGCCGACGGCGTCGGGCAGCAGGCCGTTCAGGGTCTGGCCCAGCAATTCACCGCTGGCATAGCCCGACAGTGCCTGCATGGCGCCATTGATATAGCGGATGCGGCACTGCTCGTCGATGATGATGACGGCGTCGAGGGCGTCTTCCAGCAGGCGGGAAAAGAGGACTTCGGGAAGAGCGGCAGGCGGTGCTGCGGGCAAAGCATCTGTCATGGAACGGTCGCCAAAAGCCAGGTGACAGCCATTGTCGCATCCGCGGGCCGTTTACTCCATGCCGGATCGCCCGCCTGTTTCTTTTTCGCCCGTGCCCTTTCCTTATTGCTAAGACTTAGCGGCGGCCGTACATCATCAGCTCGGCCAGGCTCTTGCGCGCCGGGCTGAAGGCGTCCAGCAGGCCCAGCGACAGGCCCAGCAAGCCTTGCGTGGGTGCGCTGCCCGTGAAGATGCGCGCCATGGTGTCGGTGACGCGCACGGTCAGCCCCCGGTCGGCCTGGCGCAGGCTGGCGTAGCGTTCCAGTCCGGCCGGGCTGCTGTCCTGCCCCAGCACGCGGGCCAGCACGGCGGCGTCGCGCAAGCCCAGGTTCAGGCCTTGTCCCGCCACCGGGTGCAGGGTTTGCGCCGCATTGCCGATGGCGACCGTGCGCGGCGTGCCGCCTCCCTGCGCGTTCAGGCCCAGCGGATAGGCCAGGCGCGACGTCGTGTGGGTAAAGCGTCCCAGGCGGCTGCCGAAGGCGGCGCCCAGGCGGGCCAGGAAGGCAGCGTCGTCCAGGGCCAGCAATTGTTCGGCGCGCGTGGGCGGCACGCACCATACCAGCGCGTAGCCGTCGTCCTGCGGCAGCAGGGCCAGCGGGCCTTCGTCTGTGAAGCGCTCATACGCGCGGTGCGCGATGGGGGCACTTGTGCGCACATGGGCAATGATGGCGCTTTGGCCATAATCGCGGCTGACGGCGCGTTCCTGCTGCTGGCCGAACAGGCCACCCTCGGCTTGCACCAGCAGGCTGGCGCGCAAGCTCGACGCCGCGCCGTCCTGTTCCAGCTGCACGGCCACGCCATCGGCATCCTCGGCACTGCCCGTGACCAGCGCCGGGCGCAGGCTGGCCACGCCCAGGCGCTCGCATACGTCGGCTAGCGCGCTGACGACGGCGCCGTAACGGGCCACATAGCCGAGCGCCTCGACGCCATGCTCGCTGCGGTCCATCAGGCTGCGCCCGAACTGGCCGCGGCGCGAGACGTGAATCTGGTGGATCGGTGTCGCCTCCACGGGCCAGGCGCCCGCTTCCTCGAGAATCTGGCGGCTGCCGTGCGACAGGGCGATGGTGCGCGGGTCGCGCCTGGCTTGCTCGATGGATTTGGCGTCGAGCAGGGCGATGCCGGCGGCGCGGCTGCCGCGCTGCACCAGCAGGGCGGCCAGCGCCATGCCGACGGGGCCGGCGCCGCAGATGGCGAGATCGAAAGTGGACGGTGTATGCATGCGGCGGCGTTAATCCTGTGACATCAGTTGTTCGATTTCAGCGACGCTCTTGGGCGCCGTGCTGAAGACTTCATGGCCTTGCGGCGTGACCAGCACATCGTCTTCGATGCGGATGCCGGTGTGCCAGAACTGTTCCGGCACGCCCGCGCCGGGGCGCACATAGATGCCCGGTTCCACCGTCAGCACCATGCCCGCTTCCAGCGGACGCCACGGCTTGCCCGGAGCAGCCGTGTCGCGGTAGGCACCCACGTCGTGCACGTCCATGCCCAGCCAGTGGCTGGTGCCGTGCATGTAGAAGGGCATATACGCCTTGTCGGCGATGACGTCCTGCGCGCTGCCGTTTTTCTGCCGGTCCAGCAAACCCAGGTCCAGCATGCCCTGCGCCAGCACCTGCACGGCCGCCTCGTGGATGGCGCTGTGCGGCAAGCCGGGGCGCACCATGTCCAGCGACGCCTGTTGCGCCGCCAGCACCAGTTCATACAGCGCCCGCTGCGGGCCGCTGAAACGGCCGTTGACGGGCCAGGTGCGCGTGATGTCGGAGGCATAGCCATCGAGTTCGCAGCCGGCGTCGATCAGTACCAGCTGGCCGTCCTGCAGCACGGCGTTGTTGGCGCTGTAATGCAGGATGCAGGCGTTGCCGCCGCCCGCCACGATGGAGGAATACGCGGGGAACTGCGCGCCGCCGCGGCGAAATTCGTACAGCAGCTCCGCTTCCAGCGCGTATTCGTGCATGCCGGGCCGCGTGGCGCGCATGGCGCGCACGTGGGCCGCGCTGGAAATGGCGGCCGCGCGGCGCATCAGGCCTTGTTCTTCCGGGTCTTTCAGCAGGCGCATGGCGTCGAGCATGCCATTGATATCATGCGCGATGGCGGGCGCCGTGACGCCGCTGCGGGCCTTTTGCCGCACGTTGTGCCGCCAGACCTTGACTTGCGCATCGAGGCTGCCGCCCAGCGCGTAGTAAATGGCGGGGACGTCGGCCAGCAGGCGCGTCATTTCCACGTCGAGTTCCTCGATGGGGAAGGCGCTGTCAAAACCGAAGCTGGCGCGCGCCGCCTCGGGGCCGTGGCGGAAACCGTCCCAGATTTCGCGTTCGGTGTTTTTTGCGCGGCAAAACAGGATGGCGCGCGCCGGCGCGGTGGCGCTGGCGGCCACCAGGGCCACGGCGCTATCGGGTTCCGTAAAGCCGCTCAGGTAATAGAAATAGCTGTCGTGGCGATACGGATAGTCGCAATCGCTGTTGCGCGGCACTTCGGGCGCCGTGGCGAGGATGGCCACGCTGCCCGGCAGCATCTGCGCCAGCAACGCCGCGCGCCGGGCCGCGTAGTTGGCCATCATGCCGCCGGCGCCTTCGCTGCCACGCCATTGAGCACGTCGAGCTGCGCCGGCGTGCCCACATTCGTCCACTCGCCCGGATAGACTTCGCCGCCCACGCGGCCCTGGTCCGCGTACCGGCGCAGCAAATCGCCCAGTTTGGCGTGGCTGCCGGGCGCGATGCCGTCGAACATCTCAGGGCGGTACACGCCGATATTGGCGAAGGTCCACTTGGTGTCGTCCGTATTGTTGATCGCGAACAAGGTCAAGCCGAAGTCGCCCTTTGGGTGGAAGTCGGGATTGGGCACCAGGTAAGTCCAGGCGATGTCGCGCTGGTCGGCCGGATACGGCGTGCCCAGCACATCCTTGTCCGCCAGCACGTCGAGTACTTGCTTGAAATCAAAGTAGGGGCAATAGATGTCGCCTGAAATGGCGAGAAATGGCTCCTCGCCCAGCAAGTGGCGCGCCTGGGCGATGCCGCCCGCCGTTTCCAGCGGCGTGGTCTCGGGCGAGTACGCGATGCGGGCGCCATACGCGCTGCCGTCGCCCAGGGTTTCCTCGATCAGGTGGCCCAGGTGAGAATGGTTGATGACGATGTCCGTGATGCCGGCGCGCACCAGGTTCAGCACATGCCAGACGATCAGCGGACGGCCGCGTACTTTCAGCAGCGGTTTGGGACAGGTATCGGTAAGCGGACGCATCCGTTCACCGCGGCCTGCGGCAAAGATCATGGCTTTCATGGTGGAACTCGTTTTCTGTGCAATAAGTGAAAGGCGGGGCCGTGGCCCCGCAGCGGACGGGTCAGGTGCGCCGATTAAAAAGTGTAGCCGACTTGCGGCGTTTTATTCTCCAAGGCATCGAGCAGACGCACCAGCGGCTTGAGTTCCGTATAACGGTTGGCTGTCTTGCGCACGTAATCGAGCACGGTTGGCAGGTCGCCCATGTACAGATCCTTGCCGTCGCGGTAATTCAGGCGCGCGAACAGGCCGAGGATTTTCAGGTGGCGCTGCAGGGCCGTGAATTCGAAATCGCGGTAGAAGGCGTCGATATCGGGATTGACTGGCAAGCCCAGCTGCTTGGCGCGCTGCCAGTAGCGGATCACCCAGTCGAGCACCAGTTCTTCATCCCACTGGATATACGCGTCGCGCAGCAGCGAGGCGATGTCGTAGGTGACAGGGCCGAAGACGGCATCCTGGAAGTCGAGGATGCCGGGATTGGGGATGGAACCATCGTTGATGTGCATCAAATTGCGCGAATGGTAGTCGCGGTGCATGAACACTTGCTGCTGCGACAAGATATTCGCCGTGATGGCTTCGAAGACCTTGTCCAGCTGGGTTTGTTGCACATCCGTCAAGGTGGCGCCCAGGTGTTTGCCGATGAACCATTCAGGGAACAGATTCATTTCGCGCAGGATGAAGGCGCGGTCGAATTCGGGCAAGACATCGGGCTGGCTGGCCAGCTGGATTTTCATCAGCGACTCGAGCGCTTCGGCGTACAGCACGCTGGCGTTATCGTGGTTCAGGGCGTCGAGATAGGTGGTCGTGCCCAGGTCGGAGAGCAGCAGGAAGCCATTCTCCAGGTCTTGCGCGATGATCTCGGGCACGGACACGCCGGCGCCTTTCAGCAAGCCGGCCACCTTGACAAAGGCGGGCACGTTCTCACGCTCGGGCGGCGCATCCATGGCAATCAGTGTGCTTCCTGGCAATGTTGCATTGCCTGGCAGCACATCGAGACGGTAGTAGCGGCGGAAGCTGGCATCGCTGGAAGCGGGACGGGCGGATTCGGGCGCGACGAGGTTAAGCGAGGTCAACCAGGCTTTCAACAGGGTCAGGCGAGCGTCGGCGGAGGCCGGCGCGGTGGAGGAATTGGGGGAGAATGACATTAAGCGGCCTGTGGAATCGGGTTGATGGTGCAGATTCCCATATAATAAGGGATTCAAATCAAAAAATCGCCTGTCATGGTGCTTGCCCCTTCCAATTCATGAGCTGGTTTTCGGCCTCCCCCCCTTCGCAGCGCTGGGCTTTCGCCATCAGCGCGCTCGTCGCCGCCACGACGGTGCCTGTCCACGCCCAGAAAGCGCCGCGCCCGGTTCATGTGGAAGATCCCGACGCGCCCACCGTCATGACGGCGAACAGCATGAACGGACGCCCCGAAAGGGAGATCAATCTCGATAAAAATGTCGTGATTGAACGCGGAAAAACCACAAAAATGACGGCAGATACAGCTTGTTACAAACAAGTTGAAGATCAGTTCGACGCCGAGGGCCATATCAAGATGTGGCGTTTCGGCGATTACTACACGGGCGACGTCTTGAAGCTGAACATGGAGACCGGCAAGGGTTTCCTGCTCAACCCGACGTACCGCTTCGAAGTGGGCGGCGGCCAGGGCAAGGCCGAGCGCGTCGACTTCATCAACCCCGACGAAGCCACTGTTATCGACGGTACTTACAGTACCTGCGAAGGGCCGAATCCGGACTGGTACCTGAAATCGAGCACCTTGAACCTCGATACGGGCCGCGACGTGGGCACCGGCAGCAAGACCATCATCTATTTCAAGGACGTGCCGATTCTGGGCACGCCTGGCATTTCGTTTTCGCTGTCGGGTGCGCGCCGCTCGGGCTGGCTGGCGCCCACGCCGGGCTTTGCCTCGAAGAACGGTTTCGAGCTGCTGATGCCGTATTACGTGAACATCGCGCCGAACCGCGACCTGACCCTGTTCCCGCGCTACATACAGCGGCGCGGCATCCAGCTCGGTGCGGCGGGCCGCTACATGGGCGAGACGGATGCAGGCCTGTACCAGGGCGAAACGTCGTTTGAGTTCTTGCCTAACGACAAGCAGACCAAGACCAACCGCTACATGATCAAGTCCAAGCATGAGCAGGCGCTGGCCAAGGGCTGGAGTTACAGCTGGGATCTGCGCGAGGCGTCCGACAATAATTACCCGAACGATTTTTCGAAAACCGTCGCCACCGCTACCGAGCGCCAGTTGCTGCGCGAATTGCGCACCGATTACCGCACCGAGGACTGGAGCCTGACGGCGCGCGTGCAGAATTACCAGGTGCTGCAGGATCCCGATGCGGTCAACAATCCCAGCCTGACCGTTACGCGCCCGTATGACCGCTTGCCGGCGGTGAACTTCCACGCTGGCAAATACGACGTCTGGGGCGGCTTCGACTGGACCTTCGACGCGGAAGCGACGCGCTTCGCCCATCCCACCCTGGTGCAGGGGTCGCGCCTCGTGGCCGTGCCGCAGGTGAGTTTCCCCATCGTGCGCCCTGGCTACTTCGTCACGCCCAAGCTGATGCTCAATGCCAGCGCGTATCAGCTCGATAACGACGCCAGGACCAAGGCGAAGTTTGCGGATACGTCGTTTACGCGCGCCGTGCCAACCTTCTCGGTCGACAGCGGCCTGGTGTTTGAACGCGACACGAATCTGTTTGGCGCCAAGGGCGGCACGCAAACCCTGGAGCCGCGCCTGTTTTACGTCTACACGCCGTACCGCGACCAGTCGAAGTTTCCGACGTTCGATACGGCCGCTGGCACGTTCAACCTGACGCAGATCTTCACGGAAAACCGTTTTGTCGGCAGCGACCGCATCGGCGATGCCAACCAGGTCACGGCCGCCCTGGTATCGCGTTTCCTGCAGTCCGATGGAACGGAACGCATGCGCCTGACTTTCGGCCAGCGTTTCTATTTTGCCGACCAGCGCGTGCAACTCGATTCGAGCACACCCGTCAACCAGTCGCGTTCGGATATCCTGCTGGCGGCAACGGGCCGCGTGTCCGAGACTTGGACCGCCGACAGCCTGGTGCAGTACAATCCCAGCGACCGCCAGCTGGTCAGCTACAACTACGCCTTGCAATATCAGCCCGGTGCCAAGAAAGTATTGAATTTTGGCAATCGTTTCCAGCGCGGGGTTTATGGTTGGCGCAATGTTGAAGTGTCGACCCAATGGCCGTTGACGGACCGCCTGTATGGCGTGGGCCGCATCAGTTACTCCGTGAAGGACCGCAGCATGCTGGAAAGCCTGGTCGGCCTGGAATACAAGGGCGACTGCTGGGTGTTCCGCATGGGCGCGCAGCGTTTCGTGACGACGAACAAGACTGTCTCGACGCCGATCTTCTTCCAGCTGGAATTGACGGGCTTGTCGAATGGCCTGGGTCTGGGCGCGAATGGCCTGGAAACTTTTACAAAAACCATCCCCGGTTACCAGACACTGAGCCAGCCACTCCGTTAAGATAGGCACCGTTGCCGCCGCCGGTGTTCCCGGCGCCGGCACAAACCGGTTTTTTTATTCACCTGAACTCATGAGCGCTCTACACATTATGCGTAATGCCAGTATGCACCAACTCAAAATTGCAACGGTCTTGTTGTGCGCCATTTCCGGCGCCACGACCAGTAGTGTCTGGGCGCAACAGGCTGCGCCAGCGCCTGCCGCCAAGCCCGCTGCCGCGGCGCCGGTCAAGGGGTTTACGCCACCGGCCTCGAGCAGTGGCCAGACCATCGATTCCATCGCCGTCGTCGTCAATGACGAGGTGATTACGCGCAATGAAGTGGCGGCCCGTATCAAGAGCGTGGAGCAGCGCATGAAGGCGCAGAACGTGCCCTTGCCCGATCCTGCCGACCTGCGTCGTCAATTGCTCGAGCGCATGATTGTTGAACGCGCACAAATGCAGCTGGCCAAGGAAATGGGCGTGCGCGTGGATGACCTGACCCTGGACCGCGCAATTGGCCGTATTGCTGAACAGCAAAAAATGACGGTGCAAGAGCTGCGCAACCAGATGGAAAAAGAAGGCACGCCGTTTGCGACCTTCCGCGAAGAAATCCGCGATGAAATCATCATGCAGCGCCTGCGCGAGCATGAAGTCGACGCCAAGATCCAGATTTCCGATTCCGAAGTGGATAATTTCCTGGAAGCGGAAAAAGCGGCCGCCAGCGAACAGGTGGAACTGAACCTGGCGCAGATTCTCGTGCGCATTCCGGAAAATTCCAGCCCCGAACAGATCGCCGCACGCCGCGCGCGCGCCGAAGAAGTCAGCCGCCAGCTGCGCACGGGCGCCGATTTCGCCAAGATGGCCGCCACCTATTCCGACGCCAGCGATGCGCTGAGCGGCGGCGATATCGGCTGGCGCCATAGCGACCGCGTGCCGCCCCTGTTCACGGAACAGTTGCTGAAATTGAAGCCGGGCCAGATCACGCCTATCATCAAGAGCAATACGGGCTTCCACATCCTCAAGCTGGTGGACCGCCGCAGTGCTGCCGAGGCGCAAGCCGTCGCCGCCGTGCAGCAGACGCATGCCCGCCATATCTTGCTGAAAATAACGCCGACCTTGTCGGCGGCCGAAGCCAAGCGCAAATTGTCGGAATTGAAAGAGCGTCTCGATAACAAGGCCGCCAAGTTCGAAGACCTGGCCCGCTTGTTCTCGAACGACGGTTCGGCCGCCAAGGGCGGCGACCTGGGCTGGCTGTATCCAGGCGATACCGTACCGGAATTCGAAACGGCGATGAATGCGCTGAAACCGGGCGAAGTGAGCGAGCCGATCGAATCGAGCTTTGGCTTCCACCTGATCGAAGTGCTGGAACGCAAGAGTGATGACGTCTCGAAAGAGAAGCAGCGCGCCGCTGCGCGCAATGCCTTGCGCGAACGCAAGCTGGAAGAAGCGACGGAAAACTGGGCGCGCGAAGTGCGCGACCGTGCCTACGTCGAATTCCGCGCGGACGACCAGTAATGCCGCTGATTCATTGCGCATGAGTAACTTGCCCCTTGCACGCCGGCCTGCCATCGCCATTACCTGTGGCGAACCGGCCGGTGTCGGCCCGGAAATCTCCATACGCGCGGCCTGGGCCATGCGCAATGAAGTCAACTGCATCCTGCTGGGCGACGCCGCCTTCCTGGCGCTGACGGCCAGCCTGATCGATCCGGACATCCGCCTGGCGGCGCTGTCGCTGCAAGCCGTGCGCAACAGCGGCCTGCCCCAGTTCGGGTCTGGCCGCCTGGCCGTGATCGATATTCCCACTGTTAACAATGTCATTCCTGGCGTACTCGACAAGGAAAACGGGCGTTCCGTGCTCGCGACCCTGGACGCGGCCGTGGAAGGTGTCCAGGCCGGCTGGTTTGGCGCCATGGTCACGGCGCCCTTGCAAAAGAGTACGATCAACGATGCCGGCGTGGCCTTTTCCGGCCATACGGAATACCTGGCAGAAAAAACCGGCACGCCGCAAGTGGTGATGATGCTGGCCGGCGAACCCGGCCATGGCGAACCGACCCTGCGCGTGGCGCTGGCCACCACGCATCTGCCATTGAAGGACGTATCCGCTGCCATCACCATGGACAGCCTGGCCGTCACCCTGGATATCATCCAGGCCGACTTGCAACAGAAATTCGGCATCGCCGCGCCGCGCATCCTGGTCACCGGCCTGAACCCGCACGCGGGCGAGGGCGGGTATCTGGGACGCGAGGAAATCGATGTCATCGCCCCGGCGATTACCGCGGCGCAAGCGCGCGGCATCGATGCGCGCGGGCCGTATCCGGCCGACACCTTGTTCCAGCACAAATACCTGGCCGATGCCGATTGCGTGCTGGCCATGTACCACGACCAGGGCTTGCCCGTGCTGAAATACGCGACCTTCGGGCGCGGCATCAATATCACCCTGGGCTTGCCGTTGATCCGCACCTCGGTCGACCACGGCACGGCGCTGGACCTGGCCGCGCAAGGGCTGGGGCTGGCCGATTGCCACAGCATGGAGCAAGCCCTGCAAACGGCGCTCGACATGCTGCGCGCCAGCAGCCGCGCCTGATCGCCCACCGGTTTTACCCCGCTACACCGCCCCTAGAATAGAAAAACAGAATATGAAACACGTTGCCCGCAAACGCTTTGGCCAGAACTTCCTGCATGACCGCTTCGTCCTCGACGACATCACGGCCGCCATCGGGCCGCAGCCGGACGATGCCATGGTCGAGATCGGCCCCGGCCTGGGCGCCATGACGGAGCAGCTGCTGCGCCATTTGAAGCAGATGCACGTGGTGGAACTGGACCGCGACCTGATCGTGCGCCTGGAAAAGACGTTCAATCCGGCCAAGCTGACGATCCACTCGGGCGACGCGCTGAAATTCGATTTCGCGCAAATCCCCGTGCCGGCCGGCCAGAAGCTGCGCATCGTGGGTAACTTGCCGTACAACATTTCCAGCCCGCTGCTGTTCCACCTGGCGGACTTCGCACCGCTGGTGCAGGACCAGCATTTCATGCTGCAAAAGGAAGTCGTCGAGCGCATGGTGGCCGAACCGGGCAGCAAGGCATATGGCCGCCTGTCCGTGATGCTGCAATGGCGCTATGACATGTCGCTGCTGTTCATCGTGCCGCCGACGGCCTTCGATCCGCCGCCGAAAGTGGAATCGGCCATCGTGCGCATGATCCCCGTGGCCGAGCGCCTGGCGTGCGACCAGGTCACCCTGGAAGCGGTCGTCATGAAGGCCTTCTCGCAGCGCCGCAAGGTGATCCGCAACTGCCTGGCCGGGATGTTTACGGAAGAGCAGATCAAGGCGGCCGGCATCGACCCGACCCTGCGTCCGGAAACCGTGGGCCTGGAGCAGTATGTGGCTTTGGCGAATTTGCTGAAGGCGCCGGCCTAAGCCCCCGGTTTAACTCAAAACCACTGGTCGACCTGCTGCAGATCCTGTCTCAGGGCGGAAAAGCAGTCGTCGACATGGTGGTTGCGGCTGATCTCATTGCGCCGCATCAAGGCGATCTTGCGCTTGCAGGTGGGCTGGCGCAGGGGTGCCACGTGCAGGTCCTCGTCGTTGAGGAAGGTCGTGTACAGGCTGGGCATGATGCCGACGGCGATGCCGGCGCGCACCACGCCATACAGCGACTCGCTGTGGATCATCTGGTACAGGCTCGACGGGCTCAAGCCATGCTGGCGCAGCGCGCTCGAGGCGAACTCCCAGATGCTGCCCTTGGTAAACACGACGATTTCCTGCCCCGCCAATTGCTCCCAGCGCACTTCCTTGAGTGGCGCCAGCGCATGGCGCCCCGCCGTCACCAGCACCAGCTCGTCTTCGAACAGGCCCACGCTTTCCAGCGACACGGAACCGGGTACCTCGATACCCACGCAAAAGTCCAGCTGGCCAGAATGCAGGGCGTGCAGCAAGCCGTCGTTGGGCATGTCCGACAGGACGATTTCCACTTCGTCGCCATGCTGCTCGCAGTAGCGCGCCACCACGACGGCTGTCATCGCCATGGCCGACGGGATCGCGCCGATGCGGATGCGGTGCCGGCCGCTGCCGATGGCGCGCTGGATATCGGCAAAAGTGTTGCTTGCCGTATTTAATAAATGCGTGGCGTAGTCGAGCGCCAGCTTGCCTTCGCGCGTCAGTTCCAGCTGGTGGGTTGTGCGGTTAAACAACTTTTTCCCCAGTTGATTTTCCAGCAGCTTGATCGAGGCGCTGAGGGCTGGCTGCGTCACGCACAATTCCTGTGCGGCCTTGCTGAAGCTGTTTACCCGGGCTAAGGTGGAAAACGCTTGTAAATGTCGTAAGGAAATCTTCTTGCTCAACTCATGCATGGGTTTGCTTATTAGAAAAAGTAATGGATTTATAAAAATAAACAAATTTTCTTATCCCGCAATTTACCATATTCTGGACTGGTCTTTACTTGTCTTGAAGGCAACAATCTTCAGAGAAGCGCTTGCCAGGCGGCGCCGGTACTCGCGCTAGCACGCCATGCAAGGGACGCATCAATAAAATAATTCCAAAAAAACTCAGGGTTTATTCTTTTTAGGGTGGCGGCGATGAACAAATGGATGACGGGAACGATGGTAGTGGGTGGCTTGCTGGCGGCGCAGGGTGCGGCGCAGGCGCAAAGCAGCGTGCAAGTGTATGGCTTGCTGTCGGCCGGTATCGGCTATGTGTCGGATGAGGGCAAGGGCAGCCGCACGCATGCGTTGAGCGGCACGAATCAGAATCCCCGCATCGGTTTTCGCGGCCAGGAAGACCTGGGCAACGGCACCAAGGCCATCTTCGTGCTGGAAAACGGTTTTAACGTCATGACGGGCACGGCGTCGCAAAGCGGCCGCCTGTTTGGCCGCCAGTCGTATGTGGGTTTGTCCAGCAATGACAAGGGTACGCTCACCCTGGGGCGCCAGTACGAAGCCGTCAAGGACCTGCTGGGTCCGGTCGTCATTGCCAGCAATGGCGTGCATATCGGCGACAACGATAATGGCTACAACAACCTGCGCGTGCAAAATGCCGTCAAGTATGTCAGCCCGAACATCAGCAACCTGTCGTTCACGGGCTTGTACGGCTTCAGCGAAAACCCGGAAGATTCCAACCGCAACCGCGTCTACAGCATGGGTGCCGGCTACAAGGTCGATGCCTTCAGCTGGGCCGTCGCCTACACCAAGATGGATCGCCCGAACAGCCCCGATGCGCCGAATGGCGCCATCGGCAATGACTATGGCAGCTCCTTGTTGATCTTCAACAAGAGCGCCGTCAAGGGCGCGGGCGTGGACAGCCAGGCCATCGCCGGCACGGGAGGCTTTTATAATGTGGGCAAGACCAAGTTTGGCGCGTTGTACACCAACGTGCGCTACCACTACCTGGATCAAAGCAATCTGACCTTGCAAAATGTGGACTTGAACGTGAACCACAAGCTGACGGAAGCGCTGAACCTGGGCGCGTCGTATTTCTTTACCACCGGTAAATATGACGTGATCAACAAGACGCCGAAATGGCATCAGGTCAACTTCCAGGCCGATTACTTCCTGTCCAAGCGCACCGATGTCGCCATCACCTGGAGCTACCAGAAAGCGGCAGGCGACGCGACGTTCGCCCGCGTGTTCGGCTTCGGCGCCTCGGGCGGCAAGACGCAAAGCGTGCTGATCGTAGGCATGCGACATTATTTCTGAGTCTGATTCATCTTTACAGGCGCTGTCCCCCAGCGCCGTCCCCTGAAAGGAAGCATCTTGAAAAAGCACCTCATGTTGGCGTTGAGCCTAGGCTTGCTGGCTAACGCCGCCCACGCGGAAAAACGCGAGCTGGTCATTTCGGCCTATCCGATTGCCCAGCCCTTGTTCATGAAGTATGTGTACGAGCCGTTCAAGGCCAAATGCGGTTGCGATATCAAGGTGGAAACGGGGAATAACGCGGACCGTATCGCCAAGCTGGTAGTGCACAGCAAGAACCCGGTGATCGACCTGGTGCTGCTGTCCGATTCCGGCATGCTGGAAGCGGCGCAAAAGGGCGTGATCCAGCCCATGGATTACTCCAAGCTGAGCAATTACAAAGCCCTGTACGACGTGGCGAAGAACCCGATCGGCGGCAATTTCGCCGTCGGCTATACGCTGTACTCGGTCGGCCTGGTGTACCGCAGCGACAAGATCGCCCCGCTGACGTCCTGGAAGGACCTGTGGCGCCCTGAACTGAAGGGCCGCGTGGCCTTCCCCGACGTGAGCACCACGCAGGGTCCCCTGATGCTGCGCATGGCCGATGCGGCCTGGGGCGGCAAGACGGACGACTACGCCACCGGCTTTGCCAAGATCGTCGGCATGAAGGGCAACGTCGTCACGTTCTCGAAAAACAGCGCGCAGCTGGCGGCCCTGTTCGCCCAGGATGAAATCTGGGCCGCGCCCGTGGCGCGCTTTACGTGGTCGCAAATGCTCAAGACGGGCCTGCCCCTGAAATGGAGCATCCCGGCCGAAGGCCAGGCGGCCGGCATGAACGTGATGGGCATCGTCGCCGGTTCGAAGAATGCGGACCTGGCGTACCAGCTGATGGATTTCTGGCTGTCCAAGGAAGTGCAGACGCAGCTGGCCACCAACCTGGTCGACTCGCCCGTCAACAAGGACGTGCGCCTGTCGGTGGCGGCCGCGCAATTCAATACCTATGGCGCCGACCAGATCAATTCGCTGAAATTCGTCAAGCCGGAAACCATCCTCAAGCAGCGCACGAACTGGATGATGCAGTGGAACAAGGCCATGAGCAAATAGTGGTGACGAGGAGAAAACACCATGTTTGCTGATCCAAAAAAGCGCCTGGGACTGCTGCTGGTCCTGCCGGCGCTGATCTTTATCGTCGTCTGCTTCCTGCTGCCCGTGCTGGCCTTGCTGGTCGACGCCTTCCGTGTCGGCGACGGCATGCAGTGGGGCGTCGACCGCTTCATCGAATTCTTCTCACAGGAATTCAACCGCACCATCTTCTGGCGCACCCTGCGCATTGCCGCGCTGGTGACGCTGGCGTCGATCATCCTCGGCTACCCGGCCGCGCAAGCCGTGGCACGCGTGTCGCCGAAGTGGCGCGGGCTGGTGGTGGGCATGATGATCCTGCCGCTGATGGTCTCGCCGATCGCGCGTACCTATGCCTGGATCGTATTGCTGGGTCGCAATGGCGCCGTCAACGCGGCGCTCGTCAACATGGGCTTGACGGAAGAGCCGCTGCGTTTGCTGTTCAGCGAGTTCGCCGTGTTTGTCGGCCTGCTGCAACTGCTGCTGCCACTGATGCTGATGTCGCTGGCGGGCGCGCTGGAAAACCTGCCGCGCGACGTGGAACCGGCTGCCGCCACCCTGGGTGCCAATCCATGGCAAGTGTTTTGCAAGGTCACCCTGCCGCTGACGCAGGAAGGCCTGGTCGTCGGCGGCACCCTGGTGTTTACGGGCTGCGTGACGGCCTATGTGACGCCAGCACTGCTGGGCGGCACCAAGGTGCTGATGCTGGAAACCCTGCTGTACCAGAAGGTCAGCGTGGAGAGCGATTTTGGCGCGGCGAATGTCATCGCCGTCATTCTCGTCTGCATGACTTTGCTGGTGAATGCCGGCCTTAAACGTATTTCCTCGAGCCGGAGTTCCGTATGAAAGAAAGCCTGTTTTCACGTGCCGTTTTATGGCTGGTATTCCTGTTCCTGCTGGGGCCATTCGCCATCGTCGTGCTGGCCGGCTTTAGCGGCGGCGAGACGCTGGCGTTCCCGCCCGAGTCGTACTCGCTGCGCTGGATCATCGAAGTCTGGTCGGCGCCCGAGTTCCGCCGCGCCTTCCAGACCAGCCTGGAAATCGGCCTGATCGCCACCGTCATCGCGCTGCTGCTGGGCATACCCGTCGCGTATGCGTTTTCGCGCATGCCGCCGCCGGGCATCGGCGCCATCCGTCAGATACTGACGTCGCCGCTGATCATTCCCGCCATCCTCGTCGGCCTGGGCTTGCTGCACCACCTGGTGCTGACCATCAACGCGCCCGTGTATGTGGGCCTGCTGATCGGCCATATCGCGCTGCTGATTCCATACTCGGTGCGCGTGGTGTACGCCAGCCTGGTGAATTTGCGCGTGGATATCGAGGATGCGGCCATTACGCTGGGCGCGTCGCGCCTGCGCGCGTTCTTCATGATCGTGCTGCCGAATATCCGCAACGCCGTGATCGCCGCCTTCTTCCTCGCCTTCGTCACTTCGTTCAACCAGGTGCCCGTCTCGCTGTTCCTGACGGGTCCTGGCATCAGCACCTTGCCGATCGAGATGCTGGGCCATATGGAAAACAGTTTCGATCCGTCGATCGCTGCCCTGTCGACCTTGCTGGTCTTGTTCACCATGGCCTTCGTGATGGTGACCGAGAAGGTGCTGGGCATTTCTAAATACATGTAAGAGGCAACACACCATGAGTTATCTGGAACTGCACAAGCTGAACCTCGGCTACGCCAAGAACACGACATCCGTGAAGGACCTGGACCTGCACGTCGAGCAGGGCGAACTGATTTCCCTGCTGGGCCCCAGCGGCTGTGGCAAGACCACCACCATGCGCGCCATCGCCGGCCTGATGCCGCTGCAGTCGGGCCGCATCGTGCTCGACGGCCGCGAAATCGGCAAGCTGGCGCCGAACAAGCGCAATATCGGCATGGTCTTCCAGTCGTATGCGCTGTTTCCGCACCTGAACGTGTATGACAATATCGCTTTTGGTTTGCGCCTGCGCAAGGTGGCGCCGGCCCTGCTGAAAACGAAGGTGGAAGCCGTGATCGCCGCCGTCGGCCTGACGGGCTTTGAAACGCGTTTGCCAGCGCAGATGTCCGGTGGCCAGCAGCAGCGCGTGGCGCTGGCGCGCGCCATCGTCGTCGAACCGGCCCTGCTGCTGCTGGACGAACCGCTGTCGAACCTGGACGCCAAGCTGCGCGTGCAGATGCGCGCCGAGTTGCGCCGCATCCAGCGCGAACTGGGCATCACCATGCTGTACGTGACGCATGACCAGGAAGAAGCGCTGGCCCTGTCCGACCGCATCGTCGTCATGAACGGCGGACGCATCGAGCAGCTGGCCGCGCCGGAAGCCGTCTTCAATACGCCGTCGACGCGCTTCGTTGCCAACTTCATGGGCTTCGAGAACCTGTTCGACTACCGCGACGGCGCGCTGCACCATGCGGGCGCCAGCCTGCCGTACACGTCTCCCGTTGCTGCCGGTACCACGGTGCTGGGCTGGCGTCCGGACAAGGTGCGCGTGTGCGCGGCCGACGACGCTGCGGGGCAATACCCGGGTACCGTGCTGGCACGTGGCTTCCTCGGCGACACCGTCGAATACCTGCTGCAAACGCCGCTGGGCCAGGTCAAGGGCATTTGCGCGGCCGGCGGCGCCGCCTGGCGCGAGGGCACGGCCGTGTCCTTCGTGCTGCCGTCCGACAGCGCCCTGTGGCTGGGCGCCTGATTTCTGAATGGAAACCATCATGACCCAAGCCTTGAAAAAGATATGGCTCGATACCGATCCCGGTTTCGACGACTGGCTGACGATGCTGCTCCTGGGCAGCAATCCCGGTATCGAGTGGCTGGGCGTGAGCGTGGTGGCGGGCAATGCGCCCGTCGACATCACCTACGACAACGCCTTGCGCATCAAGGCCCATGATGGCTTGACGGTGCCCATCTACCGCGGCTGCGAAGAACCGCTGGCCGGCGTCATCGAAACGGCGCAGCGCATTCTCGGCGACAGCGGCATGCCCACCACTGGCGAGATCCTGCCGCCCGGCGCGGCCAGTGACGCTGCCGGCCACGCCGTCGACGCCCTGATCGCCGCCGTGCGCAAGCATCCCGGCCAGATCACCATCATGGCGATCGCGCCGATGACCAACCTGGCCACGGCCTTGAGCCGCGCGCCCGACATCGCGGAAAAAATCGTTGAAATCATCCTGATGGGCGGCTCGACCGACCAGGGCAACCACACGGCGGCGGCGGAATTCAATATCTATGCGGACCCGGAAGCGGCCGCCCAGGTCTTCCAGGCCGGCATCCCGCTGCGCATGTTCGGCCTGAACCTGTGCCGCCAGCTGCTGGTCACTAAACTGGAGGTGGCGCAGCTGCGCGCCATCGGCACGCCGCGCGCCCAGCGGCTGGCTGGCTACCTGGAAGCGTATGTGCGCATCCGCAGCAGCGATGGTTCCGTTCCCATGCCGATGTACGACCCGGTGGTGGCCCTGTACCTGGAAGCGCCGCAGCTGTTCCAGTTCCAGCCGGCCCACGTGGCCATCGAATTGACGGGCGAGCTGACGCGCGGCATGACGGTGTGCGAGTTCCGCGTGCCGCGCCGCGCCCCCATCAACACGCAGGTGGCGATGCTGGCCGATGGCCCGGCCGCCATTGAACTGCTGATGCAGCGCCTGGCCGGCATTCTCGCCTGATCCACTTCATTACGAAACGAGTTTCATGTCTAATTCACCCCTGAGCATTGAACAGTTTTTACGCGCCATGCCGAAAGTGGAGCTGCATTGCCACCTGTTTGGCACGGTGCGCCAGGCTACTTTCCGCGCGCTGGCCGCCAAGACGGGCAATGTCGTCACCCCCGAGGACATCGACGCGTTTTACACGCGCGGCGACAAGCCCGTCGGCGTGCTGCGCGTGCTGCGCGCGCTTGACGCGCACCTGATCGTTTCGCCGACCGACCTGTATTGCCTCGCCTACGAATACCTGGAAGACGTGCATGGCCATGGCGTGCGCTATGCGGAGTTCTTCTGGAACCCCACCGGCACCGTGCGCGTGTCGGGCATCCGCTATGACGCCGCGCAAGACGCCATCGTGGCCGCCATCCGCGATGCGCAGCGGGACTTCGGCGTGATCGGCCGTTTGATTCCCAGCATCGACCGGGAAGCCGCTCCCGCGGAAGCCGTGCAGATGGTGGAATGGATGAAGGCGCACCGCGCGCCGGAAGTCATCGGCATCGGCATCGACTACCGCGAAAACGACCGCCCGCCCGAGCTCTTTATCGAAGCCTACCGCGCCGCGCGCGAGGCCGGCTTCAAATGCACGGCGCACGCGGGCGAATTCGGCATGCCGTGGATGAACGTGGAAACGGCCATCGAGCAACTGCAGGTGGACCGGGTCGACCATGGCTACACGATTGTCGACAATCCGGAACTGGCGCAGCGCTGCGTGGAGCGGGGCCTCGTGTTTACGGTGGTGCCGACCAATTCGTATTACCTGCGCACCCTGGCGCCCGAGCGCTGGGCACTCGATCATCCGATCCGCGCCATGGCCAAGCTGGGCTTGAAACTGCACCCAAACACGGACGACCCGACCCTGCACCACGTGACGCCGACGGGCGCCTGGATGATGATGCGCGAATTCGGCTTCGGCCTGGACGACATGCGCGGCTTCATGCTGAATGGCCTCGATGCGGCCTGGATCGACGAGAGCACGCGGCGCGACTGGCGCGCGGAATTCACGCGCGAATTCGACGCGCTGCGCATGCGCGTCGTCGACGCTTCTTAAGCCGAGGCGGGTGGCGGCGCCAGCAGCAAGGACGGAAACGCCCGCTGCGGGCACGCCTGCCGCTCGCACACCTTGCAGCCCGTGCCGATGGGCGTGGCGCTGCTCGGGTCGTGCAAATCGAGTCCCTTCGAATAGATCAATCGGTGCGCCTGCGAGATGTCGCAGCCCAGCGCCACGGCAAAGGTCTTGCCGGGAGCGCGGAAGCCCGGCGACGCCGTGCTGACCTGGCGCGCGATCCACAGATAGGTGCAGCCGTCCGGCATGCTGGCCACTTGCGTCAGCACCTGGCCCGGGTGGCTGAAGGCGTCGTACACGATCCATAGCGGACACGTGCCGCCCACCCTGGAAAAGTGGAAGTCCGTGGCCGACTGGCGCTTCGAGACATTGCCGGCGCGGTCGACGCGCACGAAGAAGAATGGCAGTCCCGCCGCATCGGGGCGCTGCATGGTGCTCAGGCGGTGGCACACGGCTTCGAAGCCCACGCCGAACTGGTGCGCCAGGCGCTCGATATCGTAGGCGCGCGCTTCCGCCGCCTGCAAGAAGCGCTGGTAGGGCATCAACAGGGCGCCGGCGAAATAATTGGAAAACGCCAGGCGCGCGCTTGTTTGAGCGGCCGCACCGGAGAATCCTGCCGCCAGCACCAGGGCGTCGATCAGGTCGCTGTGCTCGAGCAAGCTGATTTGCGCCGCCATCTGGAAGGCGCGCTGGCCGCCCGTCAGGGTGTCGGGTAGCCACAATATCTGTTGCTGGGCGTCGTAGCGGTGCTTGCGCACCATGCCCGCGTCGCCATCGGACAGTCGCACCTTGACGCCGTGGCGCTCCAGCAAGCGGCCTTGCAGCGCATCGAGCGTGCGCAGGGCGGGATCGAATTCCCCGGCCACCAGCTCCGCCGCCCGGTCCAGTTCATCAATGTAGTTCTGCCGCCGGTTCAGGTATTCGCGCACTTCCTCGTCCGTGGACGGGGCCGCCGAACTGGCGCCGCGGCTGCCGTCGTCGAGACGCGCAGCCAGGGTATCGGCCCGTTCCGCCATGACCCGGTAGCGCCGCTGCAAGAGCAAAATCGAGCGCGCCAGCTCCGGCATGTTTTCCACCAGCATCTTGAGTTCCGCCATCGATGTGGGCGGCGCATCGGGCAATTCGCCGAACACGTCGCGCACGTCGGCCACCAGGCTGGCGCTGTCGTGTTCGGAAAAGATTTGCGGATCGACGCCCAGCACGGTGCCGATGCGCAATAAAATCGGCACCGTCAGCGGACGCTGGTTGCGTTCCATCTGGTTCAGGTAGCTGGGTGAAATGCCCAGGGACTTGGCCAGCGCCACCTGCGTCATGCGCCGTTCCTCGCGCAGCCGCTGCAGGCGCACGCCCATGAAAACCTTTGCCATCGCGTTTCCTCTTCCCCGGTTTGTGGAATCTGCAAATTTACAACATTTGCAGATTAACAGATTCAGCTTTGCATTATCTCGCATTTTCACGCCTTGTTTGTGGCGGCTATTGTGCGAATAATGCAAACAGACCTATACCCACACCAGGAGACTTCGAGTGACCACGCAAAACGCTATTCCAACTGTTCCCCTCTTGATCAACGGCGAGTGGGTTGAATCCCAGACCACCGTCTGGCGCGACGTCGTCAACCCGGCCACGCAGGAAGTACTGGCCAAGGTACCGTTCGCCACGCCGGAGGAAGTGAACGCCGCCATCGCCTCGGCCCAGCGGGCCTTCAAAACCTGGCGCAAGACGCCGATCGGCGCGCGTGCGCGCATCTTTCTGAAACTGCAGCAGCTGATCCGCGAAAACATGGCCGACCTGGCCGCCACCTTGACGATGGAACAGGGCAAGACCCTGCTCGATGCGGAAGGCGACGTCTTCCGTGGCCTGGAAGTGGTGGAGCATGCCGCCAATATCGGCACCCTGCAAATGGGCGAATACGCGCAAAACGTGGCTGGCGGCGTCGATACCTACAGCGTGATGCAGCCGCTGGGCGTGTGCGCCGGCATTACCCCATTCAATTTCCCCGCCATGATCCCGCTGTGGATGTTCCCGATGGCGATTGCCTGCGGCAATACCTTCGTGCTGAAACCATCGGAGCAAGATCCGCTCGTGACGGAAAAGCTTGTGCGCCTGGCCTTGCAGGCAGGTATTCCGGCTGGCGTGCTGAACGTCATTCACGGCGGCGAAGACGTGGTCAACGCCCTGTGCGATCACCCGGACATCAAGGCGATTTCCTTTGTCGGTTCCAGCAAGGTGGGCACGCATGTGTACCAGCGCGCCAGCCTGAACGGCAAGCGCGCGCAATGCATGATGGGCGCCAAGAACCACGCCGTCGTCTTGCCGGATGCAAATAAAGAACAGACCCTGAACCAGCTGCTGGGTGCGGGTTTCGGCGCCGCCGGCCAGCGCTGCATGGCGGCATCGGTGGCCGTGCTGGTGGGCGAAGCGCGCGAATGGCTGCCGGAATTGTCGGCCAAGGCGCAAACCCTGACGGTCGGCGCGGGCAAGGACAATCCGGACCTGGGCCCGGTCATCTCGTGCGCGGCGAAAGAGCGCGTCTTCAGCCTGGTCGCCAAGGGTATCGAACAGGGCGCCGTGCTGACCCTCGATGGCCGCGACGTCAAGGTTGATGGCTATCCGAACGGTAACTTCGTCGGCCCGACGATTCTGTCCGGCGTGAAACCCGGCATGGTCGTGTATGACCAGGAAATCTTTGGCCCCGTATTGATCGTCGTCGAAGTCGATACCCTGGATGAAGCGATTGCCCTGGTGAACGCAAATCCGAACGGCAACGGCACGGCGCTGTTTACGCAAAGCGGCGCGGCCGCCCGTTATTTCCAGGAAGAAATCGACGTGGGCCAGGTCGGCATCAACGTGCCCATCCCCGTGCCCGTTCCCCTGTTCAGCTTTACGGGGTCGCGCGGCTCCAAGCTGGGAGATTTGGGCCCGTTTGGCAAGCAGGTCGTGCTGTTCTACACGCAGACGCAGACGATCACCCAGCGCTGGTTCACGGACGCGGCCTCGGTGGGCAAGGTCAATACCACCATCAGCCTCAAATAAGGAGCTGGCATGGACTTTGAACTGAGCGACGAGCAGCGCGAGTTCCAGCAGGCGGCGCGCGCGTTTGCCGAAGGCGAACTGGCGCCGCACGCGGCCCATTGGGACGCGGAATCGATTTTTCCCGTGGAAACCATCGCCAAGGCGGGCGAGATGGGCTTTTGCGGCCTCTACACGCCGCAGCGCTGGGGCGGCCTGGGCTTGAGCCGCCAGGATGCGGCGATCGTCTTCGAGGAGCTGGCCGGTGGCTGCACTTCGACCACGGCCTATATCACCATCCACAACATGGCTACCTGGATGCTGTCGCGCTGGGGGCAGGAAGCCCTGTGCGACGAATGGGTGCCGTCCCTGGCCGCCGGCCAGAAACTGGCCAGTTATTGCCTGACGGAACCGCAGTCGGGCTCCGACGCGGCCTCCCTGCGCACCAAGGCAGTGAAGGAGGGCGATTTTTATGTTCTCGACGGCACGAAGGCCTTTATTTCCGGCGCGGGCCAGACGGACATGCTGATCGTCATGGCGAGAACCGGCGGCGAAGGCGCGGCCGGTATTTCCGCGTTTGCCGTGCCGGCGAATCTGCCCGGCATCGTGTATGGCAAGAAGGAAGAAAAGATGGGCTGGAACAGCCAGCCCACGCGCATCATCAGCTTTGACCAGGTGAAAGTGCCGGCAGCGAACTTGCTGGGCGCGGAAGGCGAAGGCTTTGCCATTGCCATGAAGGGCATCGATGGCGGGCGCATCAATATCGCCGTGTGCTCGGTGGGCACGGCGCAGGCGGCCCTCACGCGGGCGCAGGCGTACATGAAGGAGCGCACGCAGTTCGGCCGCGAGCTGGCGCAATTCCAGGCCTTGCAATTCAAGCTGGCCGACATGCTGACGGAACTGGTGGCGGCGCGCCAGATGGTGCGCTTGGCGGCGTGGAAACTGGACCAGGAAAGTCCCGACGCCACGGCATACTGCGCCATGGCAAAACGTTTCGCCACGGATGTAGGTTTTAATGTTGCCAACGATGCGCTGCAATTGCATGGCGGCTATGGCTACATCCGCGAGTATCCGCTCGAGCGCCACGTGCGCGATACGCGGGTGCATCAGATCCTGGAAGGGACGAATGAAATCATGCGCCTGATCGTCGCGCGAGCGATTTTGAAAGACGGCGCCACGGAGAATCTGCGATGACCAAAGTGTATACAAATTTGCTGTTGGAACGCCATGGCCATACGGCCCTGGTGACGCTCGACAACCCGCCTGCCCATACGTGGACCCAGGCCAGCCTGAACGCGCTGACCCAGCTGGTGGCCGACCTGAATGCCGACCCGGACGTGTACGCTCTCGTGATCACGGGCGGCGGCGCCAAGTTCTTCTCTGCCGGTGCCGATCTGAAGGTGTTTGCCGATGGCAACAAGGACACGGCGTTCGCCATGGCCGCCGCGTTTGGCGAGGCGTTCGAGGCGTTGTCCGCGTTTCGCGGCGTCAGCATCGCCGCCATCAATGGCTATGCCATGGGCGGCGGGCTTGAATGTGCGCTGGCCTGCGACATCCGTATCGCTGAAGAACATGCGCAGATGGCTTTGCCGGAAGCGTCCGTCGGCTTGCTGCCGTGCGCGGGCGGCACGCAGCACTTGCCGTGGCTGGTGGGCGAAGGCTGGGCCAAGCGCATGATTTTATGTGGCGAACGGGTCGATGCGGCCAAGGCGCTGGCTATCGGCCTGGTCGAGGAAGTCGTGCCAACCGGCAAGGCTGCCGCCACGGCGCTGGCCCTGGCCGCCAAGGTGGCCCGTCAAAGCCCCAGCAGCGTGACGGCGTGCAAGACCCTGATCCAGGGCGCGCGCAGCCATCCGTTGGTCAATTCCTTGCCCGATGAACGCACCCTGTTCCTGGGCCTGTTCGATACGCAAGACCAGAAAGAAGGCGTGCAAGCGTTCCTGGAAAAACGTCCGGCGGAGTGGAAGAATGGCTGAAAGTACCCTGATTGAAACTGTGAAAATCGAGGAACGCGACTGTCCCGGCGGCATGAAGCTGGGCGTCATCACCCTCGATGCGCCAAAGTCCTTGCATGCCTTGACCCTGGACATGATCCGCGCCATCGATGGCGCTCTCGTGCGCTGGGCCAGTGACGCTGCCATCGCCTGCGTGGTGCTGCAATCGTCGACCGACAAGGCTTTCTGCGCGGGCGGCGACGTGCGCAGCCTGCGCACGGCCGTGGTCGAGCAGCCGGAGGCCGTGCCGAATCCTCTGGCGCTGGCCTTCTTTGCCGAGGAATACCGGCTCGACCACCGCATCCATACCTATGCAAAGCCGCTGATGGTGTGGGGCGGCGGCATCGTCATGGGTGGCGGCCTGGGCCTGATGGCCGGCGCCAGCCACCGCGTGGTGACGGAAAGCACGCGCATCGCCATGCCGGAAATCACGATCGGCCTGTTTCCCGACGTGGGCGGCAGCTGGTTCCTGGGCCGCATGCCGGGACGCAGCGGCCTGTTCCTGGGCTTGACGGGCGCGCCATTGAACGCGGCCGATGCCCTGTTTGCGGGTCTCGGCGACTATTTCCTGCGCCAGGAAGAGCGGGCCATGGTGCTCGACGCGCTGGCACTGGCGCAATGGCAAGCCAGCCCGCAGGCGAACAGCGAACAGCTGGACCGGTTGCTGCGCGGCTTTTCGGCGCCAACGACGGTGCTGCCCGTCTCCGAAGTGCGCGCCAACTTCGATGCCATCGCCGCCTTGACGCAAGCGCCCACCTTGCCTGAAGTGGTGGCCGCCATTGCCGCGTATGACGGCGATTCGGTGTGGCTGCAAAAGGCGGCCCACTCGCTGGACAAGGGCGCGCCCACTTCGGCCGCTTTGGTGTGGGCCATGCGCGAACGCACGCGGCATCTGAGCCTGGCGCAAGTGTTCCAGCTGGAATTGATCGTTGCCGTGCAATGCTGCGCCCATGCGGACTTCAGCGAAGGCGTGCGCGCCTTGCTGATCGACAAGGACAACGCGCCGCAGTGGCAGCCGGCCAGCCTGGCCGACGTCAGCGCAGCGTATCTGGACGAGTATTTTGCGGCGCCGTGGACACAGCATCCATTGGCGGATCTACATTAAATAAAAGAATAACTGGAGACTTTCACCATGCAACATATCGCTTTTATCGGCCTGGGTAACATGGGCGCGCCGATGGCCCGCAATCTGGTGGCCGCCGGCTTCCACGTGTCCGTGTTCGACCTGGCGCCAGCGGCAGTGGCTTCGCTGGTCGAGGCGGGCGCCACGGCGGCAGCGTCCGCCAGCGCGGCCGTACAGACGGCCGACGCCGTCATTACCATGCTGCCAGCCAACAAGCACGTGCAGGAACTGTACCTGGCGGCCGGTGGCGTGCTGGACTCGGCCAAGCCGGGCGCCTTGTTCATCGATTGCAGCACCATCGCCGCCGACGTGGCGCGCCAGGTGGCGCAGGCGGCCAGCGAACGCGGCTTTGCCATGATCGATGCGCCCGTCTCGGGCGGCACGGCGGGCGCGGCGGCCGGTACCCTGACCTTCATCGTCGGTGGCAGCGACGCGGCCTTGCAGCAGGCGCGGCCTTTGCTGGAGAAGATGGGTAAGAACATCTTCCATGCGGGCGAGGCGGGTGCGGGCCAGGTGGCGAAGATTTGCAACAACATGCTGCTGGGTATTTTGATGGCCGGTACGGCGGAGGCGCTGAACCTGGGCGTGGCGCATGGCCTGGACCCGAAAGTGTTGTCCGACATCATGGCCAAGAGCTCGGGCCGCAACTGGACCCTGGAAGTGTACAACCCGTGGCCGGGAGTCATGGACGGCACGCCCGCGTCGCGCAATTACACGGGCGGCTTCGGCACGGCGCTGATGCTGAAGGACCTGGGCCTGGCGCAGCAGTCGGCCCTGTCGGCGAATGCGCCCACGCCCTTGGGCGGTCTGGTGCGCCAGTTGTACCAGATGCATGCGCAAGCCGGTTATGCGCAGCAGGATTTCTCCAGCATCGTGCAAATGCTGCAGCCGGGCTTGAACAAGCCTGCCTGAGGAATTTTGGGCAAAAAAAAGCCCGCTGGTAAAAGCGGGCTAAATCCAATTCTTGGAAGAGTTGGAGGAGACAGATGCATTATGCTGCATCGCCACATATAACTCCAATTTATATTTTGAATATCAAATATAGATTTTCATGATATCTCTTCCCGGTAGCCGCCTGGCGGCTACCGTTACTACAACTTAGGCCGGATTGCAGGCGACCTTTACCGATGTCACATTCGCTTCGCCCATGGTGCCGCCGCCTGTGCCCGGCTGTACAACGCACAGCAGGCCCTTCGGCTGCACGGAGACGCTGACGCCATAGGTATCGCCATAGGCGACGGAGCCGGCCATGGTAAAGGTCGTGGAGTCCTTGACCACTGTTGTTGTGGTACTACCGTTAATCAGCACCAGACCGTCCACCGTCAGGCCGGAAATCGTGCCACCCACGGTATATCTGTTTTGCGCGCAAGCAACAGCGGCGCTGATAGTGAGGTAATGACCAGCCGAACCGGAACCACCGCTGATGCTGCAAGTCATGTGCGCCGGTTGCTGCTGGATGGTGATGTTGTAGTCGGTACCATAGTCGATGCGCTTGGCAAAGGTAAACGCTGTTTTCCCCGCAGGAACCGGCAGGGAGTCGCCGCTATTGACCAGGATCAGTCCTTCATTGTTCAAGCCTGAGATCGTGCCGCTGACATCATACGAGGCCTTGCCGCCGCAAGCGGCCAGTCCCAAGGTCAGCAGCAGTGCGGCGATAGGGCGCAAGCAGGATAACTTCATGTATTTCTCCAAAAATAGGTGACGGATCGCAAGGATTACTGCGGCTTGCAGTCAAGTGTGGCTGCGGTCGTGGCGGCAGATCCCATCTTGCCGACCGTATCGCTGCCATCGGCACTGCTGGAACCCTGGAAGCGGCACGTCAGGCCCGTTGGCTGAGCCAGTATGGAAATGCCGTACGAGGCGCCGTCATCAACGCTTTTGAATTCGTAGGTGGTGGCGCCAGCCAGCAGGGTGGTGCCGTTGGGGCCCATCACCAGGCGCAAACCATCCGTGGTCAGGCCCGTGACCGTGCCGCTCAACGGGTAGGCGTTGGTCTGGCAGTTCACCTGGGCTGTAGTCACGGAGTAGCTCGATGCCTTGCCGACGCCATTGATAATGGTGCAAACGGCACCCTTGGGCTGTTGTGCGATAGTGATATTGTAGCGGTCATCGTTCTTGACCAGCTTGGTGAAAACAAAGCTGGCCTGGCCCGCAGGAATCGGCAAGCTTTCCCCGTCATTCAGGAGAATCAGGCCATCTTTGGCCAGGCCGACGACTTGGCCTTGCAGATACAGGTTGCCGCCGCTGCCACCGCAGGCTGCCAGTGTGACGGCGCAAGCCGCCGCCAGCATCGAGCGCAGGTACAAATTTTTCATACATTCTCCAAAACGAATTAGGTTGGGTAGCGCAACGCGGACGCTGGCGCCGCATTGGAATGGCGCCTATTTTAGTCTATCTGGCAAGCTGAATGATCTTGCCTTGTATCACCCTGTAACAATTTTTCGCCGGGAAGCGCTGGCCCGGCCCCATTTCATGGAGGCGCAGCCATGCCGGCGGCGGCGATCAATGCGACAATAGAGGCAGGCTGCGCACTGTGGCGTGGCATCCACCGTGAATCCCATGTCCCTTGCCCCTGTAAAACCTGCCGTGCCGCCCAAGGCCATCCTGTTCGACCTCGACGATACCTTGTGGCCCATCGCGCCCGTGATTGCCGCCGCGGAAACCCTTCTGCACGACTGGCTGGCCACGCATGCGCCCAAGGTGGCGCAGCAGTTTTCCATCGAGGTGCTGCGCCAGCACCGCCTGGCCATGCTCCATGAACAACCGCATTTCCATGGCAACCTGATCGAGTTGCGCCGCGCGGGCTTGCTGGCCGCCTTCGAGGCGGCCGGCGAGGATCCTGTCCTGGTCGATGGCGCCATCGCGCAGTTCCTGGCTGCGCGCCATCGCGTCCAGCCGTATGACGACGTCTTGCCTGGCCTTGCCTGGATGGGTCAGCGCATGCTGGTCGGCTCGATTTCGAATGGCAATGCGGACCTTGAAATTATCGGCCTGGCACAGCATTTTAAAGTCTCCATCGCCGCCAGCGATTTCGGCGTGGCCAAGCCTGACGCGAGCATCTTCCTGGCCGCTTGCGCCGCGCTGGGCGTGGCGCCGCATGAGGCCGTGTATGTGGGCGACGACTTGTATTTCGACGTCACGGGAGCGCAAGGGGCGGGCATGCGCGCCGTGTGGATGAACCGCAAGGGCAGCGACGCGCAGATGGCCGCCGGCGTGCAGCCCGACGCCATCTGCGCCAACTTCGATGAATTGCTGCTGTGGCTGCAGGGGCAACTGGAAGATTGATCGCCGCAGACCGGGCGAACGTGCATAATAGGCGCTGTTGATGCACGTTCGGCCGCTTTCGTTGCCGCTTGCTTAACAACATACTTGCTTAAATAAAACACCATGCAACTCGATACACGTGCCCAAACACTGCTGAAAGCCCTGGTCGAGCGATATATCGCCGACGGCCTGCCGGTCGGTTCGCGCGCCTTGTCGAAAATTTCCGGCCTGGACCTGTCGCCGGCCACGATCCGCAACATCATGGCCGACCTGGAAGAGCTCGGTTATGTGTCCAGCCCTCACACCTCGGCCGGACGCATCCCCACGCCGCGCGGCTACCGCATCTTTGTCGATACCTTGCTGACCGTCCGGCACCTGGACGAGCATCTGGTGGAGTCGCGCATGCGCCTGCAGACGCCGCAACCGCAAAAAACCATCGCCAACGCGGCGCAGATGCTGTCGTCGCTGTCGCAGTTTGCCGGCGTCGTGCTCACTCCGCGCCGCGAATCCGTATTCCAGCAAATCGAATTCCTGCGCCTGTCCGAAAAACGCATCCTGCTCGTCATCGTCGCCCCCGGCGGCGACGTGCAGAACCGTTTATTGCTGACGGAGGCCGACTATACTCCGGCGCAACTGGTGCAATCGGCCAATTACATCAACCAGAATTATGGCGGCCTGTCATTCGATGCCGTGCGCGTGCGCCTGCAGGGTGAGTTGCGCCAGTTGCGCGACGATATGGGCAGCCTGATGCAGGCGGCCGTGGAAGCGGGCAGCGAAGCGATGGCCGACCATAGCGATGACATGGTGATTTCCGGCGAGCGCAACTTGCTCAGCGTGAGCGATCTGTCATCGAATATGCATTCGCTGCGCCAGATGTTCGACATGTTCGAGCAAAAAACGGGTTTGATGCAGCTGCTCGATGTATCGAGCAAGGCGACGGGCGTGCAGATATTCATCGGCGGCGAATCGAACCTGGTGCCGATGGATGAGATGAGCGTGGTGACGGCGCCGTATGAAGTCAACGGCAAGATCGTGGGCACGCTGGGAGTGATCGGACCGACGCGCATGGCCTACGAGCGCGTCATCCCGATTGTCGATATCACGGCCAAGTTGCTGTCAAGCGCGCTCAGCCATCATTGATCGTAATGCCTGGCGCGCCAGCCGCCCCGTGGGAGCGGCCAGCTGTGGTCAGGCGGTTTTGTGCGGGCAAGCCGTCTTGATGCAGTTGCCGTAGATGGCCAAGGCGTGTTCGGCGATCTTGAAGCCGCGCTCTTCGGCTACCTTTTGCTGGCGCACTTCGATGTCTTCGTCGAAGAATTCCTCGACCCGGCCACAGTCGAGGCACACCAGGTGGTCGTGGTGGGAACCTTCGTTGAGTTCGAAAATCGCCTTGCCGGTTTCAAAATGGTTGCGGTTGAGCAAGCCGGCCTGTTCGAATTGCGTCAGGACGCGGTAGACAGTTGCCAAGCCGACATCCATATTGTCGGCCAGCAGAATCTTGTAGACGTCTTCCGCGGTCAGGTGGCGTACCGGGCTACTCTGGAAGATATCGAGTATCTTCAGCCGTGGCAGGGTGGCTTTCAGGCCGCTTGCCTTGAGATCACTAGGATTGTTACTCATGTTTGTTGCTCGTATGTGGGTCAGGTGCTTTATCATATAGCGTTTTAGCGGGGAGTGCCAAAATATGCATTTTTTGGCAGGCCGGCCACTCCTGGCGTTTTGTTCATCAAATTGAGGTCATTTATGCGCGTAACACCGGCTGTATTGCCATCTCTCTGGCACCGTATTTCATTTCGAGCACCAGTCGTGGCAGGCATGGTCTGTGTCGCGCTGGCCATGTCCGGCTGCGCCAGCCGTGGCATCCTTGGCGAAAAGCCGGCAGCTGCTCAAAAAGAAGGCAAGGAACTGGTCCCCGAACAGGGCGCACAAACGACCACCATTACGCCGCTGCAAAAATTCATGTGGTTTTTCTCGCCCTACCGTCCTGACATTCAACAAGGCAACTTTGTCTCCGAAGAGATGCTGGCCCAGTTGAAAGTGGGCATGACGCGCGACCAGGTGCGTTTCGTCCTCGGCACCTCGCTGCTGACCGATATCTTCCATGCCGACCGCTGGGATTATCCATTCCGCCTGGCCCGGGGCAGTGGCGAAACCACCAGCAGCCGCGTGGTCGTGTACTTCGGCAAGGATGGCAAGGTTGAACGTTTTGAAGGCGGCAACTTGCCGACGGAGAAAGAATACATCGACCGTATCGCCGGCCCGTCGCCGTTCGCCAAGGTCGCCAAGGCCGACGTGCCTGCCGCCGCCGTGCCGTCACCCGTGGCGCCAAGCGCCGTGCCCGTGCCGGCCGATGCCGCGCCCGCCATTCCTGTGAGTAAGCCGGAAGTGACGCCTGCACCTGCCGCCGAGCCTGCACCTGCACCTGCTGCCGAACCCACCAAATAAGTTGCTGTAAGAGAATAAAATGACTGAACTGAAAATTGCCATCGCTGGCGCCAGCGGCCGCATGGGCCATATCCTGATCGAAGCGGTCAGCAATGCGCCTGACGCCGTGCTGGCCGGCGCCCTCGACCGCGCTGGTTCGCCTTCCGTCGGCCAGGATGCGGCCGCCTTTCTCGGCAAGCCTGCCGGCGTGCTGATCGAATCCGACCTGGCCACCGGCCTGGCCGGCGCCGATTACCTGATCGACTTCACGCGTCCCGAAGGCACTTTGCAGCACCTGGCGTATTGCGCCGAGCATGGCATCAAGATGATCATCGGCACCACGGGTTTCGATGATGCGGGCAAGGCCGCGATTGCCGCCGCCGCCGAAAAGACGGCCATCATGTTCGCGCCGAACATGAGCGTGGGCGTGAATGTCACCATGAAGCTGCTGGAACTGGCCGCGAAAAGCCTGTCCGAAGGCTACGATATCGAGATCATCGAAGCGCATCACCGCTTCAAGGTCGATGCGCCATCGGGCACGGCCCTGCAAATGGGTGAAGTGGTGGCCGGCGCCCTGGGCCGCGACCTGAAGGAATGCGCCGTGTACGGCCGCGAAGGCGTGACGGGCGAACGCGACCCGTCGACCATCGGCTTTGCCACCATCCGCGGCGGCGATATCGTCGGCGATCATACGGTGCTGTTTGCCGGCATCGGCGAGCGCATCGAGATCAGCCACAAGTCGAGCAGCCGCGTCACCTACGCCCACGGCGCCCTGCGCGCCGCGCGTTTCCTGGCCGACAAGCCGACCGGCCTGTTCGACATGCAGGATGTGCTGTCGCTGAAGAACTGAGGAAGACCATGGCCACTGCCATCCTGAATGGAAAAGACATCACCGACGCAGCGAGCTTTCACGCGCAATGCGTGCAAGCCTTCGGTTTCCCCGAGTTCTACGGCAACAGCATGGACGCCTGGGTTGATTGCCTCAGCTATCTGCGCGATGACGAAAACATGACGCAGTTCCGTTTGAAGCCGAACGAAGTGCTCGACATTGTTGTGCAGGATGCGGAAGCAATGAAGGCGCAAGTGCCGGACTTGCTGGAAGAAATCACGTTCTGTATCGCCGGCATCAATGAGCGCTATGACGATTATGGCGAGAAGCCGGCGCTGAAGCTGGTATTGAAGTAGGTCGGATTAGCGCGCAAGCGCGTAATCCGACATACCCAACATTTACACGACCTTGCGTTCGCGCAAACCGTCGATCTGGCCGCCATCGAGGCCCAGCCACTGCTGCAGCACCTCGTCCGTATGCTGCCCCAGCAATGGCGGCGGCAAGCGGTATTGCACCGGCGAATGGGACAGGCGTACGGGATTGGCCACCAGCGCCACCGTGCCCGCCGTCGGATGCGGCATTTCCACTTTCAAGCCACGCGCCACCACTTGCGGGTCGGCAAAGACCTGGTCGATGCGGTTGACGGGACCGCACGGCACGGCTTGCGCCTCGAAGGCGCTGATCCACTCGGCCGTCGTGCGCATGACCGTGGTCTGGCGCATCAGGGGGATCAAGATCGCCCGGTGCGCCACGCGCTGCGGATTGGTGGCGAAGCGTTCGTCCTGCGCCCATTCCGGGTGGCCGGCGACGGCGCAAAAGCGCGAAAATTGGCCATCGTTGCCGATCGCCAAAATCATGTCGCCATCGGCTGTGGGGAAGTCCTGGTAGGGCACGATGTTCGGATGGGCATTGCCCATGCGCTGCGGCACCTTGCCGCCGCACAGGTAATTGGCCGCCTGGTTGCCCAGCGCGGCCACTTGCACGTCGAGCAAGGCCAGGTCGATATGCTGGCCCAGGCCCGAGCGTTCGCGTTCGGCCAGCGCCGCCTGCACGGCGATCGTGGCGTACAGGCCAGTCAGGATGTCCGTCTGCGCCACGCCCACTTTTTGCGGACCCGCGCCCGGCTGGCCGTCGGGTACGCCCGTGATGCTCATCAAGCCGCCCATGCCCTGGATTAGGAAGTCATAGCCGGCGCGCGCCGCGTACGGCCCATCCTGGCCAAAGCCCGTGATGGAGCAGTAGACGAGGCGCGGGTTGAGTGCCAGCAAGCTGGCCGCATCGAGGCCGTATTGCTTCAAACCATCGAGCTTGAAATTTTCCAGCAGCACGTCCGCTTCGGCCGCCAGCTGGCGCACCAGGGCTTGCCCTTCGGGCGCGGCCAGGTCGATGCACAAGGAGCGCTTGTTGCGGTTGGCGCACTGGAAATAGGCGGCCTCGGCGGTGTCGCGGCCATCTGCATCTTTCAGGTACGGCGGGCCCCAGGAGCGCGTGTCGTCGCCACGGCCCGGCTGTTCAACCTTGACGACGTCGGCGCCCAGGTCGGCCAGCATTTGCCCGGCCCACGGGCCGGCCAGCACGCGCGACAGGTCCAGCACGCGCAAGCCGGTCAGCGGCGCGGGCCGCAGGGTGGAAGCCAAGGCGTCCATTAGTTGAACGCGGCGATGCCGGTGATGGCGCGGCCGATGATCAGCGCGTGCACATCGTGCGTGCCTTCATAGGTGTTGACCACTTCCAGGTTGACCAGGTGGCGGATGACGCCGAACTCGTCGGAAATACCGTTGCCACCCATCATGTCGCGCGCCATGCGGGCAATATCGAGCGCCTTGCCGCAGCTGTTGCGCTTCATGATCGAGGTGATTTCCACGGCGGGCGAGCCTTCATCCTTCATGCGGCCCAGGCGCAAGCAGCCTTGCAAGCCCATGGTGATTTCCGTCAGCATGTCGGCCAGTTTCTTTTGCACCAGCTGGTTCGCTGCCAACGGGCGGCCGAATTGCTGGCGGTCCATCGTGTACTGGCGCGCCTTCAGGTAGCAGTCTTCGGCCGCGCCCAGCGCGCCCCAGGCGATGCCGTAGCGGGCGCTGTTCAGGCAAGTGAACGGGCCTTTCAAGCCGCGCACGTCGGGGAAGGCATTTTCTTCCGGGCAAAACACCTCATCCATGACGATTTCACCGGTGATGCTGGTGCGCAAGCCGACCTTGCCGTGGATTTCCGGCGCCGACAAACCTTTCCAGCCTTTTTCCAGCACGAAGCCGCGGATCGCGCCTTCATCGTCCTTGGCCCAGACGACGAACACATCGGCGATGGGGCTGTTGGTGATCCACATCTTGGCGCCGGAGAGACTATAGCCGCCCGGTACCTTGCGCGCGCGCGTGACCATGCTGCCGGGATCGGAACCATGGTTCGGCTCCGTCAGGCCGAAGCAGCCGATGAATTCGCCCGTCGCCAGTTTCGGCAGGTACTTCTGCTTGGTTTCCTCGTTGCCGAAGGCATTGATCGGCACCATGACCAGCGACGATTGCACGCTCATCATCGAGCGGTAGCCCGAATCGACGCGCTCGACTTCGCGCGCGGCCAGGCCGTAGCAAACATAGTTCAGGCCGGCCCCGCCGTATTCTTCGGGAATGGTCGTGCCCAGCAAGCCCAGCTCTCCCATTTCGCGGAAGATGGCGGCATCCGTGCGGCCATGGCGGAACGATTCGAGGACCCTGGGCACCAGGCTGCCCTGGCAATAGTCGCGGGCCGCTTCCAGCACGGCGCGTTCGTCGCCCGTCAGTTGTTCTTCCAGCAGCAGGGGGGAATTCCAGTCGAATACGGTTTTGCTCATCACAGGCCTCGCAGGTGAGCGCCGGTGATCGGCGCAAGATTGAATATGGCTCATGGTAGGTTTTTGCCTAGCCTTGCGCAAACGATTTTTTCGCACCCAGACATGCGTGTTGCGCATATCTTGCGGCATACTAGGGCCTTTCACCGGCCGGATACCCCCATGTCACGCAAAATTCCCATGCTGCAAGCCCTGAACTGCTTCGAGGCGGCTGCGCGGCACCAGAGCTACACGCATGCGGCGCGCGAACTGTCGCTGACGCAAAGCGCCGTGTCGCGGCAGATTTCATCCTTGGAAACTTTTCTTGGCGTGCAATTGTTTCAGCGCACGCGCCATGGCGTGTTACTGACCAGCGCCGGCGCCGCGTATGCGCGGCAGATCGCGGCCCGTCTCGACGGCCTGGAGCGCGACACGCTCGACACCATGGCGCGCCAGGGGGGCGGCGGCGCCTTGCAGCTGGCTTCGGTACCCACGTTTGCCACGCGCTGGCTGATGCCGCGGCTGTCTTCGCTGGCGCAACTGCACCCGGATATCGTCGTGCATATTGATGCCTATACGAAACCGTTCATGTTTGCCGATACGGAATACGACGGCGCCCTGTACGCGGGCACGCCCGAGCAATTGGCGCGCTGGCCCGGGACGCGCGCCACCTTGCTCATGCATGAAGAAATCGTGCCCGTCGCCAGTCCGCGCCTGCTGGCGGCGCGCAGCGCCTGGCAGCCGCAGGATTTGCTGGAACTGACCTTGCTGCAACAAAGTACGCGCCCGGGCGCCTGGCGCCAGTGGTTTGACGCCATGCAGGTCGAGGGAGAGGGGCGTGATGGAGCGCACTATGGCGCCCGTTATGAACTGTTTTCCATGCTGGCCATGGCGGCCGTGCAGGGGCAGGGCGTGGTCTTGCTGCCACGCATGCTGGTTGAAGCGGAGCTGGCGCGTGGTGAATTGCGCATCGCATGCGAGCGCCCACTGCGCGGCCAGCGGGCGTATTACCTGATCACGCCTGAAACGGCGCATGAAAAGACGGCCCTGCAGCAATTGCGCGCATGGCTGCAGGGTGAAGCCGCCTAAGCGACCTTGCCGGTATCGAAATGGGGATTGTCGATCAGGCCGATCTGGTTGCCGAACGGATCGAGCAATTCCACCGTGCGGATGCCGTCGCCCACGTCCGTGATCGGGTGGTGCAGACTGCCGCCCAGTGCCACGATGCGCTCGACTTCCTGCTCGATGCCATCCACGCCCCAGTACGTCACGCTGCCCTGGGTGCCAGGCTGGCCGTCTGGCAGCAAGCCCAGCTCGAAGCCGCCGATGGCAAAACCGACATAGAACGGCTGGTCGAAGTAGGGCGTGGTATTGAATACCTGGCTGTACCAGGCCTTGGCCTTGTCCAGGTCGGGGACGGGATAGGTGACGGTGCGCAAGCCCTTGATCATGTTCTGCTCCTGGTAAATGAAGAATAACGCCATCATGCCACCGGCGCGCGCGTGGCGATTGTAAAAATGGAAGGTTTCAATGGTGGCGGTGCATAAGCCACGCCTCGGGCGAGCTGCGGGCGAAATCCTGGAAATCGTGAATCAGGTGCGACTGGTCGAAATAGCCAAATTGCAGGGCCACTTGCGCCCAGTCCGGCTGTCCCGCCAGGCTTGTCAGCCCCTGGCTGGCGGCGCGAAAACGGCAGATACGGGCAAACAGCTTGGGGCTGATGCCCACTTGCTGGCGAAATTGCAGCGCCAGGTGCTGGCGCGACACGCCCAGTTGCCGCGCCAGGCCATCCACGCGCACCTGGCCGCATGCGCGCTCGATGGCCGCGATGGCATGTTCGGCCGCGCCGGGCTGGCGCCGTGGCGGCACGCTGCGCAGGCGCAGCAGCAGATAGTCTTGCAGAATAGAAATTCTTTGCGCATTGGACAAGGGCTCGCTCCACAGGGCGTCAGCCAGGCGCGCCGCCAGTTCGCGGCCCCACAACTGCTGCAATCCCGTGCGGCCATCGCTGAGTTCACACAAGGGAAGCTGGAAGAAGCGGGCCGCCGCGCCCGGCTTGAAGCGGGCCGCCACCGTCTGCACCAGGCCCTGGCTGACGACGGCGATCGGCGCCGTCATCATGCCGACGGCAAAGCTGGCATCCTGCTGGTCCTGGCACAGGATGTCGATGCAATTGTCGGGCAAGACCTGGTGCGTCAGGGGCGTGGCGCCCGTTCGCACGCGGCACGTCCAGACGCAGTCCAGCCAGGGCCGCAGGGCGGGGATGGGCGGATATTCCTGGTAGACGATCATGGCCGGACTTGAGGTAAAGAATAATATTGTTGCATATGTATTGTTGCATACGACATAGCATAATTGTGCGCCCGTCAAAATATGCGAGACCGGGCCGCCAGCGCGCCGCGCTATCGGGCGGCGACAACCAGTATAATGCTCGGTTCATATCCACTATTGGCCGCACATCATGCAAGATAAATATAGTCCCGCCGACGTCGAACAAGCCGCCCAATCGCACTGGAAGGCGATCGACGCCTATAAAGCCGTCGAACACGACCCGCGTTTCCCAAAAGGCAAGTATTTTGCCTGCTCGATGCTGCCTTACCCTTCGGGCAAGCTGCACATGGGTCACGTGCGCAACTATACGATCAATGACGTGATGTACCGCTACCTGCGCATGAATGGCTACAACGTGCTCATGCCGATGGGCTGGGATGCCTTCGGCATGCCGGCGGAAAACGCGGCCATGGCCAACAACGTGCCGCCCGCGCAATGGACGTACTCGAACATCGCCCACATGAAGCAGCAGATGGAATCGATGGGCCTGGCCATCGACTGGTCGCGCGAAATGACCGCCTGCAAGCCCGAATACTACAAATGGAACCAGTGGATGTTCCTCAAGATGCTGGAAAAAGGCATCATCTACAAGAAGACCGGTACCGTGAACTGGGATCCGATCGACCAGACCGTGCTGGCCAACGAGCAAGTCGTCGACGGCCGCGGCTGGCGTTCGGGCGCGCTGATCGAAAAGCGCGAAATCCCCATGTACTACGCGCGCATCACCGATTACGCGGAAGAATTGCTGGCCTATGTGGATGACAAGCTGCCGGGCTGGCCCGAGCGCGTGCGCACCATGCAGACCAACTGGATCGGCAAGTCCACGGGCGTGCGCTTCGCCTTCCCGCATGACATCAAGGACGCGAATGGCGCCCTGATCGGCGACGGCAAGCTGTATGTGTTTACCACGCGTCCGGACACCGTCATGGGCGTGACCTTCTGCGCCGTGGCCGCCGAGCACCCGCTGGCCATCCACGCCGCGCAAAGCAATCCTGCGCTGGCCGCTTTCAACGCCGAATGCAAGCTCGGTTCCGTGATCGAAGCGGACATGGCAACGATGGAGAAGAAGGGCATGCCGACCGGCCTGTTCGTCACCCATCCGCTGACGGGCGCGCAGGTGGAAGTCTGGGTCGGCAACTACGTGCTGATCACCTACGGCGATGGCGCCGTGATGGGCGTGCCGGCGCACGACGAGCGCGATTTCGGCTTTGCCAAGAAATACGACCTGCCGATCAAGCAAGTCATCGAAGTCAAGGGCCAGGAATTTTCGACGGACGCGTGGCAGGAATCGTATGGCAGCAAGGATGGCGTCTGCGTTGCCTCCGGCAAATACGACGGCCTGCATTTCGCTTCCGCCGTCGATGCGGTGGCCGCCGACCTGGCCGAACTGGGCCTGGGCGAAAAGAAAACCACGTTCCGCCTGCGCGACTGGGGCATCTCGCGCCAGCGCTACTGGGGCACGCCGATCCCGATGATCCATTGCGCCGATTGCGGCGTGGTGCCGGTGCCGGAAAAAGACTTGCCGGTGGTGCTGCCGGAAGACTGCGTGCCGGACGGCACGGGCAATCCGCTGAACAAATACGAAGCTTTCCTCAAGTGCGACTGCCCGCAGTGCGGCAAGCCGGCGCGCCGCGAGACGGACACCATGGATACCTTCGTCGATTCGTCGTGGTACTACATGCGCTATACCTCGCCAGGCAGCAATGACGCCATGGTCGACGCGCGCAATGACTACTGGATGCCGATGGACCAGTACATCGGCGGCATCGAACACGCCGTGATGCACTTGCTGTACGCGCGCTTCTGGACCAAGATCATGCGCGACTTCGGCCTGGTCAAGTTCGACGAGCCGTTCGTCAACCTGCTGACGCAGGGCATGGTGCTCAACGAAACCTACTTCCGCAAGGACGCGGTGGGCAAGACTACCTGGTTCAACCCGGACGACGTGCGCCTGTCCCTCGATGACAAGGGCCGTCCGCAAAGCGCCGTCCTGGTGGCCGACGGCCAGCCGGTGGAAATCGGCGGCACGGAAAAAATGTCGAAGTCGAAGAACAACGGCATCGACCCGCAAGCGCAGATCGAGCAGTACGGCGCCGACACGGCCCGTCTGTTCACCATGTTCGCTTCGCCGCCGGAACAGACGCTGGAATGGTCGGGCAGCGGCGTCGAAGGCGCGAACCGCTTCCTGCGCCGCGTGTGGAACTTCGGCTACGCCCAGTCGGCGACGATCCAGGCCGCACTGGCTGGCGGCGCCGCACCTGCCACGGGCGACGCGCAGAAAAACCTGCGCCGCGAATTGCACAAGCTGCTGCAGCAAGCCGATTACGACTTGAAGCGCATCCAGTACAACACCGTGGTGTCGGCCTGCATGAAGATGCTCAACACCCTGGAATCGGCCAAGCTCGATGACAGCGCGCAGTCGAAAGCGCTGATCGCCGAAGGTTTCTCCATCTTCCTGCGCCTGCTGAACCCCGTCGCGCCGCACATCACCCACGTGCTGTGGCAGGAACTGGGCTACGCTGGCGTGCACGGCGACCTGTTGAACGTCGCCTGGCCGCAGGTCGACCCGCAAGCATTGGAACAGTCCGAGATCGAGATGATGATCCAGGTGAACGGCAAGCTGCGCGGCTCGATCACGGTGTCCAAGGATGCGGACAAGGCCAGCATCGAAGCGGCTGCGCTGGCCTGCGAAAGTGTGCAGAAGTACGTCGAGACCACGCCGAAGAAGATCATCGTCGTGCCAGGCAAGTTAATCAGCATCGTGGTGTAATCATGACGACTTCCTCTCAAGTATCGCTGTTGGGCCGCCGTGCCGTGCTGGCGCTGGGCCTGACTGTTTTGCTGTCGGCCTGCGGCTTTCACTTGCGCGGTTCGAACGGCAGTTTCATGCTGCCGTTCGCGACGATGTACATCGGCTTGCCCGACACGTCGCCGCTGGCGATCGGCCTGAAACGCTATATCCGCGCCATTGGCAGCACGGAGGTGGTGAACACCAAGGATGGCGCCGACGCCGTTCTTGAAGTGCTCAACGACCCGGAGAGGAATCGTACCAAGACCATTTTGTCGCTGAACAATAACGGCCGCGTGCAAGAGTACCAACTCGGCTACGCGATCAATTTCCGCGTGGTGGACAAGGCCGGCAACCAGTTGTTGGCACCGACGACCATCAGCCTGGTGCGCCCGATTACCTTCGATGAATCGCAGGTACTGGCCAAGGAAACGGAAGAAGCGGCGCTGTACCGCGACATGCGCAACGACCTGGTGCAGCAGATCATGCGCCGCCTGGCCGCCATCAAGCCGGTGCTGCCGGCCATGTCGGTGGCGCCCGTGGCGCCCGTGACGCCGGTCGCTCCGCAGCAGTAACGGGGACGCCATGCAATTGCGGATAGACGCGCTCGATGGGCATGTGGCCAAGCCGCTGGCGCAGCTATATGTGATCACCAGCGACGAACACTTGCTGGCGCTGGAAGCGGCCGACAAGATCCGCCGCGCGGCGCGTGCGCAGGGGTACTCCGAGCGCGATGTGCTGACGGTGGAGCGCAGCTTCAAGTGGGGAGAATTGCTGGCGGCGAACCAGGAGCTGTCGCTGTTCGGCGACAAGAAAATGATCGAGCTGCGCATCCCCACCGGCAAGCCGGGCAAGGATGGCGGAGCGGCGCTGCAAAGCTACGCGAAAAATCTCAGTCCGGACAATCTGACCCTGATCACCTTGCCCAAGCTGGATTGGGCGACGCAAAAGGCGGCCTGGGTCGCCAGCCTGCAGCAGGCGGCCGTGTATATCGACATTCCGAATGTGGAACGGGCGCAGTTGCCTGCCTGGATATCCCAGCGCCTGGCGGCACAGGGGCAAAGCGCCGAACGGGCCAGCATCGACTTCATCGCCGAACGGGTGGAAGGCAATTTGCTGGCGGCGCACCAGGAAATCCAGAAACTGGGCTTGCTGCATGCCGCGGGCAAGCTGACGTACGAGCAAGTGCAGGACGCGGTGCTGAACGTGGCCCGCTACGATGTCTTCAAGCTGTCCGAAGCCATGCTGGCCGGCGACCCGGCGCGCCTGGTGCGCATGCTCGAAGGCTTGAAAGGCGAGGGGGAGGCGCTGCCGCTGGTCTTGTGGGCCGTCTCCGAAGAAATCCGCACGCTGTTAAAATTGAAGGCCGGCATGGCGCAAGGGCGTCCATTGGGCGCGCTGCTGAAGGAATACCGCATCTGGGGGCCGCGCGAGCGGATGATGGAACCGGCTCTGCGGCGCATTTCGCTACCCGTGCTGGAAGCGGCGCTGCAGCAGGCGGCGCAGGTGGACAAGATGATCAAGGGCTTGCGCGCCAAGGGCTACGCGGGCGATGCCTGGGATGCCATGCTGCAGCTGGGTCTGAAGATCGCCCGAGGCTAGTTTTTTACTATATGGATACGAGCATGGACATCACAGAATATATGCAGGACGTGGGCACGCGCGCGCGCGCCGCCTCGCGCGCCATGGCGCGTGCCGACAGCGCCACGCGCAACCGTGCCTTGAGCCTGATCGCCGCCGCCATCGTGCGCGATGCCGATCTGCTGCGCGCGGCCAACCAGCGCGACCTCGATGCGGCGGCGGCCGCCGGCCTGGCGCCGGCCATGCTCGACCGCCTGACCCTGTCCGACTCTGCCATTGCCACCATGGTCGAGGGCTTGACGCAGATCGTGTCGCTGGCCGACCCGATCGGCGAAATCTCGAACATGAAATTCCGCCCGACGGGCATCCAGGTGGGGCAGATGCGCGTGCCGCTAGGCGTCATCGGCATCATCTATGAAGCCCGTCCGAACGTGACGGTGGACGCGGCCGGCCTGTGCATCAAGAGCGGCAACGCGACGATCTTGCGCGGCGGCTCGGAAGCGATACACTGCAACCGCGCGCTGGCCAAGCTGGTGGCCGAGGGCTTGCAGGGAGCAGGCCTGCCGGCCGATGCCGTGCAAGTCATCGACACCACCGACCGCGCCGCCGTCGGCGCTCTCATCACCATGCCGCAGTACGTGGACGTCATCGTGCCGCGCGGCGGCAAGGGCCTGATCGCGCGCCTGATGAGCGAGGCTACCGTGCCGATGATCAAGCACCTCGATGGCATCTGCCACGTCTACATCGACGCCAAGGCCGATATCAGGAAGGCGATCGATATCGGCTTCAACGCGAAGTGCCACCGTTACGGCACCTGCAACACCATGGAAACCCTGCTGGTGTCGCGCGCCATCGCCGCTACTGTGCTGCCGCAGCTGGCCGAACTGTACCTGACCAAGCAGGTGGAACTGCGCGCCGATCCGGAAAGCCATGCGATCCTGTCCGCCGCCGCTTATCCGCACCTGGTGCCCGCCACCGAGGAAGACTGGTCCACCGAATACCTGGCGGCGATCCTGTCGGTGAAAGTGGTCGACGGCATCGACGAAGCGATGGACCACATCAACCAGTATTCGTCCAAGCATACGGAATCGATCATCACGGAAGACTACAGCGATGCGCTGCGCTTCCTGCGCGAAGTCGATTCCGCCTCGGTGATGGTGAACGCGTCGACGCGTTTCGCCGACGGCTTCGAATATGGCCTGGGCGCCGAGATCGGCATCTCGAACGACAAGCTGCATGCGCGCGGCCCGGTGGGACTGGAAGGTTTGACCTCGCTCAAGTACGTGGTCTTTGGCCACGGCGAAGTCCGTAAATAGTCTCTTTCGCGGGCTGCCCACAAGGCGGCCCGTGCTCTCGTTTCTCTCCACCTCCGACACTGGAAACCCCATGCTCTTTCTCTGGACCAAAGCCTTCCACATCATCTTCGTCATGTCCTGGTTTGCCGGCCTGTTTTACTTGCCGCGCATCTTCGTGAACCTGGCGATGGAGACGGAAACGGTGGCCACCGAGCGCCTGCTGCTGATGGCGCGCAAGCTGTACCGTTTCATGTCGCTGCTGGCGCTGCCGGCCATGGTGCTGGGGCTGGCGTTGATGTGGATGCTGTACGGTGGCGGCGAGGGCCGCATGAAGATGCCGGGCTGGATGCACGCCAAGCTGACGTTCGTGGTGCTGCTGCTCGGCTATCACCATGCCTGCGGTTCCATCCTGCGCAAGTTTGAAAAAGGCCTCAACAAGCGCAGCCACACCTGGTTCCGCTGGTTTAATGAAGTGCCGGTGGTGATGCTGCTGGCCGTCGTCGTGCTGGTCGTGGTCAAGCCTTTCTAAGGGAGTCGAGATGAGTGCAAGTCAGAGCAAAGTCGTGCAGTATTTCTTCGCCCCCCACTCGCCATGGACCTATCTGGGTCATGCGCGCCTGATGGCCATCGCCGCGAAGACGGGTGCCCAGATCGACGTGCGCCCTTTTGACCTGGGCAAGGTCTTCAGCGTCTCGGGCGGCCTGCCGCTGGCCAAGCGCGCACCGCAGCGCCAGGCGTACCGCCTGGCAGAATTGGCGCGCTGGTCGGCCTTTTTGCAGGTGCCCTTGACCTTGCAGCCCAAGTTCTTCCCCGTGTCGCCGGAAGCTTCTGCCAAGCTGATCATTGCCACGCGCCTGGCGCACGGCGTGGAAGCATCGCTGAACCTGGCGCACGCCATCATGCGCGGCCTGTGGGCTGAAGAGCGCAACATCGGCGACGAGGAAACCCTGGTGCAGATCGCGCTGGATGCCGGTTTCGATGGCCGCCAGTTGCTGAAAACGTCGGAAACGGCCAGCGTGCAGGCCGAATACGATGCCAATACGGAAGCGGCCACCGCCGCCAGCGTCTTCGGTTCGCCGTGGTATATCGTCGATGGCGAAGGGTACTGGGGCCAGGACCGCCTCGATTTTGTCGAACGGGCGCTGGAGAAGTTGTAGGTCGGATTAGCGCTGCGCGCGTAATCCGACAGGTTTTGAAATTTTTAGTTAATTGTTTTTCAACGGATAAAAGGTACACCATGGCTTCATATTTTTGCCCATGCCCGCGCGGCATGGAAGCGGCGCTGGCCGAGGAACTGGGCGAGATCGCCCAGGATAGTGCGACCATGAAGGTCCACAACCAGGTACCGGGCGGCGTACACTGCTCGGGCGACCTGCTGGACTCCTATCGCATCAACCTGCATTCGCGCATCGCCTCGCGCGTGCTGATGCGCATGGCCCATTCCGGCTACAAGACGGAAAACGATATCTATGACCTGACCCTGGCGCAATCCTGGGAAGACTGGTTCGGCGTGCACCACACGATCCGCGTCGACGTCACGGCCGTCAAATCGCCGCTGCGCAGCCTGGAATTCACGACCTTGAAAATCAAGGATGCGATCTGCGACCGCTTCCGCGACCAGTTCAACGAGCGCCCATCGGTCAACACCAAGACGCCGGACATGCGCATCGTCGGCTTCCTCGACGCACACACGTTTACCGTCTACCTCGACACCTCGGGCGAAGCCTTGTTCAAGCGCGGCTGGCGCGAAGAGACGGGCGACGCGCCGCTGCGCGAAAACCTGGCCGCCGGCCTGCTGCGCGTGTCGGGCTGGAAGCCCGGCATGGTGCTGTTCGACCCGATGTGCGGTTCCGGCACCATCCTGGCCGAAGCGGCGCAGATGCTGCAGGGCATTCCACCGGGCGCCTCGCGCCAGTTCGCGTTTGAAAACTTCCACGACTTCGATCCGGCGCCGTGGAATGCCATGAAAAACGCCATCAAGGTCAATCCGCTGCCAGCCGAACCGACCATTTTCGGCAGCGACATCTCGGGCGACATGGTCGCCATGACGCGCCATAACCTGCGCTGCGCCGGCGTGCGCTTCGACGTCCCTTTGAAACAGATCGAGGCGCAGGAAGTCAAGCCGCCAAGCGAGGTGCCGGGCATCATGCTGACCAATCCGCCGTACGGCGAGCGTATCGGCGTGCGTGGCGACAGCACCATCCCGGAAGATGAACTGTCGACTTCCTTCTATTCGGCCATGGGCACGACCCTGAAGCAGCGTTTCGCCGGCTGGACCGTGTTCCTGTTCACGGCCGACCTGGGCCTGCCCAAGCTGCTGCGTTTGAAGGAAGCGCGCAAGACGCCTTTCTTCAATGGCGCGCTGGAATGCCGTCTGTTCCGCTTTGACATGGTTGCAGGCTACAACCGCCGTGAAGAAGCCAAGCCCAAACCACAGCAGTAAGCGTTCACCGTAAGACACCCGCAGTAACCCCGCGCGCGGACTGAAATGGGTCCGCGCGCCACTTTGGACCCGCCATGTTTCCCACCCCTCCGGCCGATGTGCCGCCCGACCCGGTTACCCCCGTTCCGCCTCCCACGCCGAGCCACATGGCACCGCTGAGCCGCGGTGCGCTGGCGATGATGCTGGCCGGTCTGTCGATGCTGGGACCCCTGTCGATCGACACGTATCTGCCCGCGTTTGGCGCGATCCAGGGTTCGCTGCAGGCGTCGCCGCTGGAAGTGCAGCAGTCGCTGACGTTCTACATGCTGGCCTTTGCCGGGATGGTGCTGTGGCATGGCGCGATCTCGGATACCTTTGGCCGGCGCAACGTCATTCTCGTGTCCCTGCTGATGTTTGCCATCGGCTCGCTCGGCTGCGCCTCGGCGCACACGGTGCACTATCTATGGTTCTTCCGCATCATGCAGGGCGTCTCTGCCGGCGCCGGCGTGGTGATCAGCCGCGCCATCATCCGCGACCTGTATGCCGATGCGGCGGCGGCGCGGCTGCTGTCGCTGGTGACGATGATCTTTTCCATCGCCCCGGCCGTGGCGCCGATTCTCGGCGGCTGGATCGTCATCTGGTTCGACTGGCGCTCGATCTTCCTGTTCCTCGCTTTTTACACGGTGGTGCTGCTGGCGTTCTGCTACTGGCGCCTGCCCGAAACCCTGCCTTTGGCCAAGCGCCAGCCGTTCAATCCCCGTTTCCTTGCATCGAGCTATGGCCAGATCCTGCGCTCGCCCCTGTTCCACATCAAGGCCGGTATCGTCGCCCTCAATTTCGCGGGCCTGTTCCTGTTCATCACGGCCGCGCCGGAAATGCTGCCCAGGCAGCTGGGCCTGGGGCCATCGCAATTCGGCTGGCTGTTCATTCCCTGCGTGAGCGGCATCTTCATGGGCGCCGCGGCGGCCAACCGCATCGCTGGCAAGGTCACGTTCGCGCGCCAGATCGGCATCGGCTTTGCCTTCCTGCTGTGCGCCGCCAGCGTCAATGTCGTGTATCACCTGTTCCTGCCGCCATCCTTGCCCTGGTCGGTGCTGCCCCTGTTCTTCTACACTTTCGGCATGTCGCTGGTGGGACCCGGCGCGACCCTGCTGGCGCTCGATCTGTTCCCGCATATCCGCGGCACGGTGGCCTCGTGCCAGTCGTTTGCCAGCACCATGCTCGGCGCCGTGGTGGCCGGCGTGATCTCGCCGCTGCTGTCCGGTTCCGTGCTGTGGCTGGCCTCGGGTCAACTGGCGTTTACGGGCCTGGCGCTGGCGCTGTGGCTGATATCGCGGCGCTTCCGCCACCGTTTGCTAGGTTCCTTCAAGGCATAAGTTTCCACTGTAGAACGCTAGATTTATTTCAACTTAATTTTCTATATTGCAAGTAATATCCGGCGCTTATGATAAGATGAGTTCTTTCCCGGCATCCTCTCAGGCAATAGATTTTTTGGTTACAGGAGTGGAGGATTCCTCTGAACGTGGCCGCGCTTCGCTGCTGAGCGCTCATCCTTTTCGAACCGGCAATGCCTGATACGATGCATCAATCTGATCAAGATATTCGCAATCGCCTGCTGATTGCCCGCCTGCCGGCCATGCCGCAGATCCTCCTCAAGCTGATCGCCCACCTGCAGGCCGACGATGCCGGCATGCCGGAGCTGGCTGCCCTGATCGCCAAGGATGCGGGCATGACCAGCAAGATCCTCGGCGTGGCCAACAGCTCGGCCTATCATCGCCAGAGCAAGGTCGTCAGCCTGGAGCAATCGCTCGTCTCGCTGGGCACGGACATGATCAAGACGCTGGTCATCAGCGAATCCGTCTTCCAGACCTTTAACAGCTTCCCTCATTCCGGCAGCACGGATTTGCGCGCCTTCTGGAAAAGTTCACTGTCGGCCGCCGTCATGGCGCGCGCGCTGGCCAAGGCCATGGCCTATCCGCATGTCGAGGAAGCGTATCTGGCAGGATTGCTGCACAACGTGGGCCGCCTGGCCTTGCTGGCCACGGCGCCGAAGGAATACGCCTTCAATTTCACGGCGCGCGACGATGCCGCCCTGTGCGGGGTGGAGCAGCGCACCTTGCAGATCACGCATGCCGAAGCGGGCGCCTGGCTGATCGAGCGCTGGCATCTCGATTCCTTCCTGGCCGACAGCGTGCTGTATCACCATGAACCGCTGGCGCGCCTGGAAGCGAGCCATCCCCTGATCCGCATCGTGCGCCTGGCACACCTGCTGTGCAGCCATGCCGACGATGCGGACGAGGCCGAGTCCATCACGCAGGCGGCAAGCCTGTGCGCGCTGGATGTCGAGGTACTGGAAGACCTGGCCGGCAGCGTCGCGCGCCAGGTGGAGCAGGCCGCGCAGCACCTGGGCATCGACCTGGCCGGCGCGGATGATATCGCCACGCCGCCCGCGTATGCGCCGCCGTCCGTCGATCCGGTGCAGCAGCGCCTGTCCGACGAAGTGCGCAACATGGTGCTGGTGTCCGAAGTGGGGCAGACTTTCGCCCGCCAACAGGGCGAGAGCAGCCTGCTGGAAGCCATCACGCGCTCGGCGCGCATCCTGTTCGATTTCGACACCGCCATCATCCTGCTGCAAAACCCTACCGGCCATGCGCTGGTGGGCGTGGCGGCGGGCGAGCATCAGCAGCGCCTGGCGGGGTTCTCGATCCCGCTGGCCAAGGGTGGCCCGCTGGCCGCTTCGGCGCTGGAGTGCCAGTTGGCGTTCCTGAAACGCGACATGCCGGCGCTGGGCATCGTCGAGGAGCAGCTGTTCCGCATTCTCGGTACCGACAGCCTGGTCTGCGTGCCTTTGGTGGCGGGCCAGCGCAGCCTGGGCGTGCTGATTGGCGGCGTGGCGGCGTGGCAGATTCCCGCTTGCCAGAAGCGCGAGGGTTTCCTGCGCGCGTATGCCAACCAGGCCGCCACGGCGCTGGAAACGGCCATCAGCGCGCGCGGTCTGGCGCGGCGCCAGCTCGATCACGTGGCCGAGGAATACCGCGCCGCGTCGCGCCGCGTCGTGCATGAAGTGAATAACCCGCTGTCCATCATCAAGAATTACCTGAGCGTGCTCGATCACAAGCTGGAGAAGCAGGAGCCGGTCACGGGCGAGATGTCGATCCTGAACGAGGAAATCGACCGGGTCGGCCAGTTGATCAGCGGCCTGGCCGATCTGCAGCCGGTGGCGGCCAGTGGCGTCACCGATTGCGCGCGCGTGGTCGACGACGTGCTGCGCCTGTTCCGCGCCACCGATTTCCTGCCGTCGAAGATCGAAGTGGTCACGCGCATGCAGGACGCGCCATGCGAGGTGGAGGCCGATGCCGACACGCTCAAGCAAATCCTGCTCAACCTGCTGAAAAACGCCGTCGAAGCCCTACCCGATGGCGGGCGTATCGAAGTGTCTAACCGTGGCCATGTCAACCGCGACCGCCGCCTGTACCTGGAGCTGTGCGTCAGCGACAATGGCTCCGGCCTGTCTCCCGACGTGCTGGCCAATCTGTTTTCCCCTGTGCGCAGCAGCAAGGAAGGGGCGCATCACGGCCTGGGTTTGTCCATCGTGCATGACCTGGTCACGCGCCTGCATGGCATGATCGGCTGCCGCAGCAGCAAGTCCGGCACCTCGTTTGAAATCTTACTGCCCATTCCCTTGCCGACGAGCGCTGCAGCCGCGCTGCCCGCGCCGGGCAATACCGCCTTGTCTTCGTAACGTCCATGAACTCCTCCGCCATTCCGTTTGACCTGGAAAACAGCCCGCGCATCCTGCTGGTCGACGACGAGCCCCGTTTGCTCGCTTCCCTCCACGAACTGCTGAAGGACCGCGGCTACCAGCTGCACACGGCCACCTGCGGCAGCGAAGCGCTGGCGCAGTTGTCGAAACTGCGCTTCGACCTGATCCTGCTCGATCTGCGCCTGCCCGACATGAGCGGCCATGAAATCATGGACCATATCAACCGGCGCGGCATCGAGGGCGACGTGATCGTCATGAGCGGCGACGTCGGCATCGAGGCGGCCATCGGCGCCCTGAAGCGTGGCGCCTACGATTATCTGCGCAAGCCGTACAGCCGCGAGGAGCTGCTCAAGACGGTGGAGAATGCGCTGCAAAAGCGCAAGCTGGCGCTGGAGAACGAGCGCATCGCGCTGCAGCTGGAAAACTCGGAAAAGATGTACCGCTACCTGGTCGACAGCTCGCCCGACATCATCTATACCCTGAACCACGAAGGCCGCATCACCTTCATCAACGACAGGGTGCACCAGTTGCTGGGCTTTAGCCGCGAAGAGCTGATCGGCAGCCATTATTCCATCCTCGTGCACGATGAAGACCAGGAGCGGGCGCGCTATGCCTTCAATGAGCGCCGCCTCGACGAGCGGGCCTCGCGCAATGTGGAACTGCGCCTGAAGTGCCATAGCGGCAGCGGCAGCGACCGTACCTTCAACAACACGCTGATGACGATTCCGCTCAATTCGATCGGCATGCACAGCCACGATCAGGAAGCGAAAAAGCAGGAGTACTTCGGCACCTACGGCGTGGCGCGCGACATCACCGACCGCAAGCGTGCAGAGGAAGTCATCTCCTACCAGGCCTACCACGACATCCTGACGGACCTGCCGAACCGCATGCTGTTCAAGGATCGCCTGGGCCTGGCCGTGATCCAGGCGCGGCGCAAGCTGACGGAACTGGCCGTGATGTTCATCGATCTCGATCGTTTTAAACTGGTCAACGATACCCTGGGCCATGTGAAGGGCGACGAACTGCTGCAGCAGGTGGCGCTGCGCCTGAAGGATTGTTTGCGCCGCGGTGATACCCTGGCGCGCCAGGGCGGCGATGAATTCACCATCGTGCTGCCGGAACTGCGCGACCGCCAGGATGCGCGCCTGATCGCCGACAAATTCCTCGAATGCCTGCACCAGCCGTTCGACCTCGATGGCAACCAGGTGCATATCTCGGCTTCGATCGGCATCGCCATCTATCCGGGCGATGGCGAGACCATCGACGAGCTGCTGCGCCACGCCGACATCGCCATGTACCAGGTCAAGGCGCTGGGCAAGAATGGCCACAGTTTTTATCACGAGTCCATGCTCGACGTGTCGCACCAGAAGATCGCCCTCGAGCAGAGCCTGCGCAAGGCGCTGGAGCTGAACCAGTTGGAGATGTATTACCAGCCGCAGGTGGACGTGATGACGGGCCGCATCGTTGGCGCCGAAGGCCTGATGCGCTGGAACCACCCGCAGCGGGGCTTGCTGACGGCTGGCGAATTTTTGCCGTTCGCCGAGGAAAACGGCTTGATGCTGCCGATCTCGGACTGGATGCTGGGCGCCCTGTGCCGCGACCTGGTGCAGTGGAACGCGGCCGGCGGCGAGGCCGTGCGCCTGTCGCTCAATTTGTCGCCGCAATACCTGGACCGGGGCGACTTTTTCGAGAAGATGCGCGGCGCGCTGACGCGCTATGGCATCGCGCCGGAAAAGATCGAAGTGGAAATCACGGAAAACATCTGCATCCGCAACCCGCAGTATGCGATCGAGCAGTTGAACAAGCTGTGCCAGCTGGGCGTGTCGGTGGCCATCGACGATTTCGGCACCGGCTATTCCTCGCTGTCGTACCTGCACCGCTTCCCCATCCACACCATCAAGATCGACCAGTCGTTTGTGAAGGAAATCCACGACGAGCACGGACACTACCCCGTCATCCTGGCCATCATCTCGATCGCGCGCGGCCTGGGCCTGCACCTGATCGCCGAGGGCGTGGAAACGGAAGGACAGGCGCGCTACCTGCAGGACAAGGGCTGCACCACGATGCAGGGCTATCTGTACCACCGGCCCATTTCGCTGGGCAGTTTCATCGGCGTGCTGCAGGAGCAGAACCGGTTGATCGCCGATGCCGCCCCCGCGCTGTCGCCAACGCTGGCCATCGAGGCCTGACCGTGCCGCTTGCCGCTCCCCGTTATACGGCTGCTCATTACACGGCTGACTACCTGCGCCTGAAAGGACTGGCCGAGAAGGGCAATGCGAACGCCCAGCACAGCCTGGGTTTCATGCATTTCAATGGCCAGGGGATAGAACAAAGCTATGCGCTTGCCTTGCACTGGTATGGCCTGGCCGCCGCGCAGGGGCTCGAGCACGCGCAATACAATCTGGGCGTGATGTGCCAGAAGGGGCAGGGCGTGCCGCAGGATTTTGCGCAGGCGGCGCACTGGTACCAGCAGGCGGCCGAGCAGGGCTACGCGGCGGCGCAATACAACCTGGGCTGGCTGTATGCCAAGGGCCAGGGGCTTGCGCAAGATAGCGGACTAGCCATGCTGTGGTTCAGCCGCGCGGCGGAACAGGGCGACGCGGGCGCGCAGAATAATCTGGGCATGATGTATGACAATGGCAAGGGCGTGCCGCAGGACTTCGTGCAAGCCATCGCCTGGTACCGCAAGGCTGCCGACCAGGGTTATGCGCGCGCGCAGTTCAACCTGGGCCTGCGCTACGACAATGGCCAGGGCGTGCGCCAGGACCGCCAGCAAGCGACGGCCTGGATGCGCAAGGCGGCCGAGCAAGGCTATGCGCCGGCCCAGTTCAACCTGGCGCTGCGCTATGAAAATGGCGACGTGCTGCCGCAGGACAGCAGGCAGGCGATCACTTGGTACCGGCGAGCGGCCGAGCAGGGCCACGCCAGTTCGCAGTTCAATCTGGGACTGATCTACGACAATGGCCAGGGCGTGCCCTGCGATAAGCAGGCGGCACTCGCGTGGTACGTGAAGGCGGCCGGCCAGGGGCACGCGGCGGCCCAGCACAACCTGGGCCTGCACCATGAGCATGGCGCGCAGGACTATACCCAGGCACAAGTGTTCTACCGCCAGGCGGCAGGGCAGGGCTTTCCTGCCGCGCAGTACCAGCTGGGACTGTTGCATGAGCACGGGCAGGGCATGCCTGCCGATGCGCAGGAAGCCATCTTCTGGTATCGCAAGGCGGCCGACCAGGGACATGTGCGGGCGCAGTTCGACCTGGGTTTGCGCTATGAACATGGCCAGGGCGTGCCGCAGGATCTGTCGCTGGCGCTGGAGTGGTACCGCCGCGCCGCCGAGCAGGATTACGCGCCGGCGCAATACATGCAGGGCGTGTTGCACGACCGCGACGATGGTCCTGCGCCCGACAGCCAGCTGGCTTGCGCCTGTTATTGCCGTGCCGCCGCGCAGGGCCACAGCCTGGCCCAGTTTGCGCTGGGGCTGCGGCATGACAATGGCCAGGACGTGCCGCAGGACTATGCCGCCGCCTGGGACTGGTATGCACTGGCCGCGCGCCAGGGCCATGCGCGGGCACAAATGAATCTGGGCCTGATGGCGGCCAGCGGCCAGGGTGGCCCGCTCGATTTGCAGCAGGCCTACATCTGGCTGTCGATGGCGGCGGCGGCCGGCGTGTCGGGCGCGGAAAAATCCTTGCGCCAGACGGCGGCGCGCATGCGCGAGACGGATCTGGCGCGGGTGCGCGAACAGCTGGCGGCGATAGCAGGCTGAACGCCGGCGTTAGCGTGCGCGGATACAACAGCCGGTGCTGTATAGTCCTTTCCCTTCGCCATCTGTGGCACCCCTTGTTTCCCCCTGGACGCTAAAATTGCTGCGGTATTTGCAGTTTTGATGTGCTAAGGTTCCAGAAGAAGGTGGTCTGTATATTCTTTAGAAAAGGAAAATCATGCGCCTGAACCCTTTCCCTGGCCGTCCGGCCGCCATTCTGTGTACGCTGGCGTTGCTGTCGTCCGGCGCAGGCGCCGCCGGTCCCCTGGATGCCCTTAGCAACCAGGATGCCAGCAATGGCTTGAAAGCGGCACTGGAAGCCGGTTCGGCGGCTGCCGTTGCCAAGCTGGGCATCGAAAATGGCTTCCTGAACAATGACAAGGTCAAGATCAAGTTGCCCGGTATTCTGGAACAAGCCAAGCCCTTGCTGAAAATGACGGGCCGTGGCCAGCAGCTGGACGACCTGGTGGTGGCGATGAACCGTGCCGCCGAGTCGGCCGTGCCCATGGCCAAGCCCTTGCTGCTCGACGCCGTCAAATCGATGAGCGTGAGCGATGCGAAAAACATCCTGTCCGGTGGCGATACTTCCGTGACGGATTTCTTCCGCCAGAAGACTTCGGCACCGCTGGCCGTCAAATTCCTGCCCATCGTGAAATCCGTTACCGACCGTTCCGGCCTGGCCAGCAAGTACAACAGCACCATGAGCCAGATTGGCAAGACGGGACTGGTGCCGCAGCAGCAATCGACGGTGGAAGGCTATGTCACGGACCGCGCGCTTGACGGCCTGTACCTGATGATCGGCGAGGAAGAAAAAGCCATCCGCAGCAATCCGCTTGCGTATGGCAGCAAGATTATCGGCAAAGTGTTTGGCAGTTTGAAGTGATGGTTCCAGCGTGCCGCACGGCTCCAGGCGGCGTTTGCGCTGAATAGACAGGTGTGGCGCAAGGGAAACAAGTTAAGCATTTGCTACAAGAAAACAATGTTAAAATTCTGCGACATACATTCCTGAGGCATGCTTAAGCAACGATCTGCTGCCCGGGAGTGCCCAGCTTTAGTGGCGAACTGATGCGTGGCATTGCAACCTGCCCGTCGGTTGGCCTTTTTTCGTTTCATTCACGTTTCCCCAAGCTCATTGATTTTCTGAATACATTCTCAGGAATTCCAGGTGCAGGATATTTTAGGTAGCCGGATTTGTTAAGCGTACTCAGAAAATCAATCAAATATACCTGGTGTGGCTGTCTGGTGCTTGGCGCGCCTTCGGTGATGGCCGCGACCCCGAATCATGGAGGCCAGTCCGGCTATATCAATATGCCCAGCGCCGTGGTGGAAACGGACGGCACTTTCAGCGTCGGCTATAGCTACGACAGCCCGTATGGCCAGTTATGGGCCACGGCAAATATCCTGCCTTTCCTGCAAGTGACGGGGCGTTATGTGTCGATCACGGGCATCCCTGGTTTTACCAATGTGCCCGGTGAATATGGCAGTGGCTATGGCCGCTACAAAGATAAAGTCGTCGACGGTAAATTGCGCCTGTGGACAGAAACGGAGTGGATGCCATCTGTCGCCGTCGGCATGACGGATCTGTTCGGCACCGAGCTGTTCAAGGGGCAATATGTCGTTGCCACCAAGACATTTGGCGCCAGCAAGAATATCGAAGCGAGCCTGGGCTATGCGCACAAGCGCCCGGACGGCGTGTTTGCTGGCGCGCGCTGGACCCCGACTGCGCTGCCGCGCTGGTCGGTGGTGGCGGAATACGATACAACCAATTATCTGCGTGACTTCCGCGCCAGCGAAACGAGTGCAGGCAAGCGCCGCAAGGGCGCTTCCGTGGGCCTGGAGTACCGCTGGGGCTGGCTTGCCCTGCAAGCAGCACGCAGCCGCGACCAGTTCAGCGTGAACGCCTTTATCAGCATTCCGTTTGGCGAACGCGAGTTCATTCCCAAGGTGTATGAGCCACCGTATTTCGTAGACGACAAGAATCCGCCACCGCTGCCGAGCAAGGAAGCATGGCACCGCGACCCCGTCTATGGCGCCGACCTGGTCAATGCCCTGGTAAAGCAGGACTACAAGAACATCCGTGTCGAGCAAGAAGGCAATGTCCTCAGCCTGAGCCTGACCAACAGCCGTATTTCAAACATGGGCCGCGCCGTTGGCCGTGCCGCGCGCACGGCTGTCGCCTTCACGCCGAAGGGCGTGACGACCTTGCGCATCACGTATACCAAGCTGGACCAGCCAATCGCTACCTACGAATTCTTTGACTTGCCAAAACTGAACGACTATTTGGCAGGCAAGATCGACCGCAAGGCCTTCCTCGACGTCGTGCTGCTGCGCTATCCGGAGAAAAGCGATGTCATCCGGGACGATCAGCAAGGCTGGCTGCAAGAATTCCTCGACAAGCCGGCGCCCGTCGCTGCCGCTGCGCCGGCACCTGCTCTCGCACCCGCGCCCGCGCCGGTACTTGCCGCGGCTCCCGCAACTGCAGTTGCGCCAGCGGCACCTTCCCCCGCCATTCCCGCGCCGTCTTCCACCAAGGCTGCCAACGTTATCAAGGACGACGGCAAGCTGGCCGTCGGCGTTGGCGTCGATGGCGACGTGGTGCAAATCAAATCGCTGGACCGGGAGGCGAACCGTTTCAAGATCGCTCCCAAGGTGGGCTTCTTCTTCAATGACCCGAGCGGCGCCTTCCGCTATTCGATTTCGGCCGTGGCCAACTATGACCGCCGCCTGGGTGACGGCCTGTACCTGAATAGCGCCGCCAGCCTGCAGTTGCTGGAAACGGTATCGGGCGTCAAGCAGCCATCGAACAGCAACTTGCCGCACGTGCGTACGGATGTGGCGGAATACTTGCGCGGCGGGCGTTTTTCGTTGAGCCGCGTCTTGCTGAACAAATACAACAATCCCGCCGAGCGCGTGTATACCCGCATGTCGGCCGGCCTGTATGAAGACATGTTCCGTGGCGTTGGCGGCCAGGTGCTATATCTGCCGAAGGATAGCCGCTGGGCGGCCGACGTGGCTGTCGATGCCTTGCAGCAGCGTGGTTACAAGGGCTTGCTCGATTCACGCGACTACAAGACGGTGACGGCGATTGGCTCCCTGCATTACCGCTTGCCGCACGATATTACCGTGACGGCGCGCGCCGGCCGCTTCCTGGCCAAAGACACAGGCGTGCGCATGGAATTCAAGCGCCGCTTCCAGTCCGGCATCGAAGTCGGCGCCTGGTACACGCATACGAATGGCAACGACATCACCAGCCCTGGCACGCCGTCGAAGCCGTACCAGGACCGTGGCATCTTCCTGTCCGTACCGCTGAACAGCATGTTGCCGATGGACACGCAATCGACGGCCGGCTTTGCCATTGCGCCATGGACGCGCGACGTGGGGCAGATGGTGGCTTCGCCTGGCGACCTGTACGATATGTTCGAGCGCCCGCGCGCCGACATGCACAGCTACGATGGCCTGGGCAACTTTGCCGAACGTCCGGATGAACAGCATCTGCCTGCCGTCAATCCGCCGGACCGGCCGTTTGTCAGCCCATGGCCCGCCATGCGCGCGCGCCTGGAGCAATCCGCATCCGCTACGCCTAGCGTCCCTGAATGGCTCAAGGCGACGGCGGTGGTCGGCGGTGTGGTGGTGGCTTCCGCGCTGGCCGACAAACCTGTCGACCGTTTCGTCAAGAAACATGAAGATTCCAAGGTCTACCGCAACTGGGACAAGCTGGGCAAGGCCATGCCCTACGCGGTCGTGGGTGGCGCTGCCGCTGCTTTCGCCTTGGGCGATGAGCGCATGCAAAATACGGGGCTCATTTCCCTGCAATCGGTTGCCGCGGCAACGGGTTTGGCGGTGGCTGGTAAATATGCGTTTGGCCGCGCCCGTCCAGAGGAAGACCTCGGAACGTGGAGCCGCGTCGGCAGCAGCAATTCCCGCTCGAATTCCTCGTTTCCATCCGCGCATGCCGCGATCGGCTTTGCTGCCGTGACGCCGTTTGCCAAGGAATACGATGCGCCATGGCTGTACAGCGTGGCCGCCGTGGGTTCCGCCGGCCGCGTCTTTGGCCGCAAGCATTGGGTGTCCGACACGGTCGCCGGCGGCATCCTGGGTTACGCGATGGGCAGCTGGCTGTGGCACGCGCAGCGCGACCAGAGCAAATCGGGCCTGTCGATCAATCCGGGACCGAAAGAAATCAGCGTGACCTGGCAGGGCAAGTATTAAGCGCGCATGGCGCTCCCTTTACTCATACAACATCATTTACCCAGACAAAGACCAGCATGAAAAAGCAACTTCGTACTCCCCCGCCTTTCGTGAAACAAGTGATTCTCTCGGCTTTCCTGCTGGGCGCAACTTCTGCCTACGCCGCAGGGCAGGACCTGGACATGGTTGATCTGCCGCGCCAGAACCCGTCTCGCGCACAGGCAAGCGAGTTGGGCGCAGGTACCTTGCCTAGTATCCGTAGCGGCCGCAGCGATCCGCGCCAGGAGAAAACGCTGGCTGCCAATAATCTCAGCAAGCAGGCTGTTACCGAAGTCAAGGCGGGCGCTTTCGAAGAGTATGTCGATGGCGTGACAGGCAAAAAGCTGAGCATTTTCGGCAAGGATCTGTTCAGCGATGTGCCGTCCACCTTTGCACCGCTCGATGGTGTCCAGGTCAACCAGGAATACGTGATCGGCACGGGCGACGAGTTGCAGGTACGCGGCTGGGGCATGGTTGACATCGACGTCAGCGCCACGGTTGACCGCAGCGGCGCGATTTTCATCCCGCGCGTCGGCTCCATCAAGGTCAGTGGTGTGCAGTACAAGGACTTGCAGGGCTACCTGAAGAAAGCCATTGGCAAGATCTATACCAATTTCGACCTGACAGCGAGCATCGCGCAAACGCGCGCCGTGCAAGTGTACGTGGTCGGCCATGCCGTTCGTCCTGGCACCTATACCTTGAATTCCATGAGCACCCTGCTCAATGCCCTGTTTACGTCGGGCGGCCCGGACGCTACCGGCAGCATGCGCAATATCCAGCTCAAGCGCGGCAAGGATACCGTCAGCACCTTCGACCTGTATGACATGCTGGTCAGCGGTGACAAGAGCCGCGACGTCACCTTGCGCGACGGCGACGTGATCTATATTCCTGAGGTGGGTCCGCTGGTGGCCTTGACCGGCAACGTGAAGCAACCGGCCATTTTTGAGTTGAAAGGCACCGCGACACTGGCCGATGTACTGAACTGGGCCGGTGGTTTTGACTCCGCGGCTGAAACCAAGCAGATCGTGGTCGAAAAGAACATCGATAATCAATATAAAACCGTGCTGGAACTGGTAGCCGACAAAGGTGTGTCCGGCAGTCAGTTGACCGGCATTGCCGTCAAGCCTACCGATATTCTGCGCGTGTTCGCACCAGGCGCCGTACCGGTCCAGGCGCAAATCCAGAATGAATACGTGCGTGTGGCTGGCGAAGCAAAGCAGAGTGGTATTTTCCTGCTGAAAAAAGGTGAAACCCTGCGCGAGCTGATCGCCCGTGTCGGTGGTGCCAACGAAAATGGTTACCTGTACGCCACTCAGTTGAACCGTGAATCCGTACGTCGCGCCCAGCAGATCAAACTGAACCAGGTGGCTGACCGCTTTGAACGGGAGCTGGAGTCGAACGCGACACAGCGCATGGCAGCCAGCAATGACAAGGATAACGCAGCGAAGGCTGCGGCTGAAGTCGAGCAGCAACGCCGCATCGCACAAAAACTGCGCAGCATCAAGGCTGAAGGCCGCATTGTTCTCGATCTGCCAGGTGTTGACACGCAAGTCAAAAATCTGCCCGATCTGCCGCTGCAGGACGGCGATTCCATTCTGATTCCGCGCCGTCCCGGCACTGTGGATGTGCTGGGTTCGGTTTTCCAGCAAAACGCCTTCGTTTATCGCCCACAACGTACGGTCAACGACTATGTTCAGCAGGCCGGAGGTATCACTGCGAATGCGGACAAATCCGAAATGTATGTGATCCGGGCCGATGGCACGGCGCAGAGTGGCCAGGGAACCGGCTGGTTCAGTGGTATTGGCGGCACGGCGCTTAATCCGGGTGACACGGTAGTGGTGCCCGAGAAAATCGAACGCAGCACGTTTATGCAGAGCCTGAAGGAATGGACTGCGATTTTCTATCAGTTTGGTTTGGGAGCAGCTGGTTTGAAAGTGTTGAAGGATTAACACGGCATCTCATCAGATACGCATAAAACCACACTTTATTTGAAAGCGAACGATGTCCGAGCATGTAGAAATTCAAAATAAGCAATATCCAGTAGCCCAGGCAGAAGACGAGGGCATTCATTTGCTCGACGTGTGTGCTGCCTTGGTACGTCAGCGAAAGCTCATCATCATTTTCCCACTGGTGACTGGTGCATTGGCGCTGACAGCCAGCTTGCTGATGACACCGAAGTATGTCAGCACGGCTGTTATCATGCCACCGCAGCAGCAGAGCTCCTCTGTTTCGGCAATGTTGGGGCAACTGGGCGGTTTGGCGAGCGCCGCAGGCAGTATCGCCGGCCTGAAAAATCCCAACGATTTATATGTGGGCATGCTGCAGAGCCGGACAATTGCAGATAACTTGATCGAACGATATAAGTTGAAAGAACGCTTCAACAAAGAATTTCTGGATGATACGCGCGATAAGTTGGCGAATGTGCGCAGCATATCTAACGGTAAAGATGGCTTGATTGGTATTTCTGTCGAAGACAGGGACCCAAAGTTTGCTGCTGATTTGGCGAATGCCTATGTGACAGAGCTGGCTGCGCTGACCAAGAACTTGGCAATCACGGAAGCTGCCAGACGCCGGGTTTTTTTTGAGAAGCAATTGAAGGCTGCCAAAGAGGAGTTAGCGAACGCCGAAGTTGCTATGCGGAAAATGCAAGAAACGACAGGCATGCTTCAATTGGAAGGGCAGGTGAAGGGACTTATTGCCAATGAGGCTCAGCTCCAAGGCACCATCGCAGCCAAAACAGTCCAATTGCAGGCCATGCGCAGTTTTGCGACTGCCAGCAACCCAGAATATATGCGCTTGCAGGAAGAGATGCGCGGGCTGCAGGGGCAGTTGGAAAAGTTGCAAAGTGGACAGGGCCGGAGTGGTGATGTCATGATCCCTAGCGGGAAGCTTCCTGAGGTTGGCGTCGAGTATGTTCGCACATTAAGGGATGTTAAATATTACGAGACCATTTTTGAACTGCTGGCAAAACAGTATGAGCTGGCAAAAATTGATGAGGCCAAGGATTCTTCCATGATCCAGCAACTGGATTTGGCAGTGCCTGCTCAGAAAAAAATCAAACCGAAACCTCTGGTCTTCACTTTGGCCGGCCTGATTGGCGGAGGGGTACTGGCAATCTTCATCGCGATTTTACGGGATGGCTATGTGTCATCTAAGCGCAATGCCAAGAATAATTCTCGATGGGCCGCGGTATCAAACGCTTGGAAAAATAATTAAATAAATGCCATGGCATGATGCCATTTAAACTGAAATAGCCTGGCATTTTAAGAAATTACAAATAAAATATTGATTACTTATGGCAGCTGCATCATTACGTAAATTGTTTTTAAAGAATGCCGTTGCAAATGTAATTGGTGGAATAGGTACGACATTATTCAATTTATTGCTGCCGGCACTTGTCGTTCGCCATTTGGGGAAATTGGAGTTTTCACTTTGGAGCTTATCGCTGCAAATATTGATATATATGCAGCTTTTTGGTTTTGGATTACAAACCGCAATGACAAAATTCATTGCACATGGAAATGAAATATCGGATTTGAATGATCAGCGAAAAACCATAAAAGCTGGCTTGGTGTTGGTGTCATTTTTCAGTTTTTTTGCGGTTTTTGCAGTCGTGCTGCTTGCAATATTTTATCCATTATTTTTCAAGAATATTCCTGAGGACTTGGTTGGTGAGTTTAGAACCTGTATAGCCATACTGGGTATGTCGGCGGCATTTCAGTTATTTGCGTTGGTGCCATCAGGCATGTTTATTGGATTGCATCGAAATATAGTGCCGGTCAGCGGACTGCTGCTGACTAGAATGTCAAGTTTATTCTTTATTTGGCTGGTATTGAGTAATGGTGGAACGCTTCTCGAAATTTCTGTCGTATTGGCATTGTGCGGAGTAATGATATTGCCAATAAGCTATTTCTATGCAAAGAAATTGGGCGGAGAGATTGTAAAAAATTTAGGAGCCATTGATTGGGCCAGGTGCAAGGAATTATTTTATTATTGTTCTAGTTTGGCGGTGTGGAGTGTTGCAATGCTGTTTGTCAATGGCATTGACTTGGTGATAGTCGGACATTATGACTTTGAAAAAGTTGCATCTTATTCACTTGCAATAACCGCAATATCCATTCTGGTGGGTGTAATGCAGGCCGTCCTGGGCCCTTTGGTTGCCATTGGAGCGGCCTCGTTTGCCAAAGCAGACAAGCAAGTACGCTTGCCAAAATTGTTGGCAATATCGAGTGCTGGCTGCGCCATATTTCTTGTTTTTGTAATCGTAATTTTTTTCCTATTTGGAAAAGCTCTTCTGTCGTTATGGATAGATAGAAGCTATGTTGATGATGTCTATGCATTGCTTTCTATAATGTTATTTGCTCATGCGATAAGAAATTTGTTGAGCCCATATTCGCTTTTGCTGCTTTCTATTGCCGAACATAAAAAAGCATTCATGCCAGCTATTATAGAGGGCGTTGTTAATTTGTCCTTCAGTTTGATGCTTGCTCCCTCATATGGCGTCATCGGAGTAGTATATGGGACATTAATTGGTGCAATTGCAGGAGTAGTTAGTGCGCTGATTTTTGTTGTGGATAAAACAAAGATATTGTCTATTTCAAGATTGTATTTCTTTAATAGGATAATATTTTTCCCGGCGGTAACGTTGGGCGTGTTATTTTGGCTTTGCCAAAGTTGAGGGCATTAGTCATGAATTTTATAAAATTAATTATTAAGGCTGTATTGTTTAGGCCGAAAGTTGCAAGTTTGGGTACGGGGAGTTATGTTTATCTTCCCCGTAGATTAATAAATAAAGAATTGATTGAAATTGGTCGGAATTGCCGGATCGGTAAAGGTGTAGTGCTGGAGCCCATAACGATGAATGGCCAACAAAGATTTTCCCCTAAAATATTTTTTGGTAACGATGTTTATGTAGGTCGATACTGTCAAATGTATAGTATTGACTCCATACGCATTGAAGATGGATGTGTACTAAGTGAGTATGTCTATCTATCAGATTCTGCGCATGGGTTTAATCCGGATGCCGGCTTGATCATGCAGCAAGATTTGGAATCGAAAGGCCCTATTCATATTGGAAAAAATACATTCATTGGATATGGCGTCTCGATCATGCCTGGTGTATCGCTTGGCAGAAATTGTATTGTAGGAACGAGATCGGTTGTCACTCGGTCTTTTCCAGATTTTTCGATGATTGCCGGTAGCCCGGCCAAAATAATTAAAAAATACTGCCAAGAAAAAAAAGAATGGATTTCTACTTGATCTTTGCTTTTCCAGTAAGGTGATATGATTTTTAGGTAAAAATTCATTGTTTGTGCTGCTCATCTATACTCGGCGCAGATGAATGTATTGCGTCTATAAATGATTGATGTAAGATTCTTCAGTGCATGATGAAAGATTAAGTAATGCCTCACCGTATTTTTAATTATTTAAAAATGCAAGGGGTGGTTAGAAATATATTTAAAAAATAGTATACGGAAATATTATGAAAATTTTGATTACTGGTGGTGCTGGTTTTATCGGGTCCAACTTGGCATTGCACTTGAAAAGCATAGGGCATGAGGTAACAATTCTGGATATATTATCTCCCCAGATTCATGGCGATAATCCATCTGAAACCTCGCCTTTGTATCGGAGCATCAAGGACACCACTAATTTTGTTTTGGGTTCGGTCACTGATGTCGCTGCCTGGGAGGCTGTTCTTCCCGGTCAGGATGCCATCGTGCACTTGGCAGCTGAGACCGGTACAGGCCAGTCCATGTATGAGATCAAGCGCTATGTCGACGTTAATATCGGCGGCACCGGCATCATGCTGGACTTGCTGGCTAACGGTCAATATCAGGTTAAAAAGGTTGTTGTGGCTTCTTCCCGCTCGATTTATGGCGAAGGAAAATACTATTCGGAAGCCTTGGGAATTATCTATCCCGGTGCCCGTAAAGATATTGATATGCAGGCCGGTCGTTTTGAACCGTTATGTCCAAAAACAGGCAACGTGCTGACCTTGCTTGCCACGGATGAGGATTCGAAAATTCATCCTTCGTCAGTCTATGGTATTACCAAGCAAAACCAGGAACAAATGGTAATGACAGTGTGCGACTCGCTGGGTATTGGCGCCAGTGCATTGCGTTACCAGAACGTATATGGCCCTGGTCAATCGCTGAGCAATCCTTATACAGGCATTTTGTCTATCTTTTCCACGCGCATCAAGAACAATAACGGTATCAATATTTTTGAGGATGGCAAGGAAAGTCGGGATTTTGTTTTTATTGACGATATTGTTGCAGCAACGACAGCAGCACTGACACGAGATGCTGCAAATGGCGAGGTATTTGGCATCGGCGCCGGCGTTGCCACAGATGTCTTGACGGTAGCAAACACACTGGTAAAACATTATGGAAATGAGGTACCTATTAAGGTTACCGGGGCATATCGTTTAGGCGATATTCGCCATAATTATGCTGATCTAAGTAAGGCTGAGCGCCTGCTGGGATTCCGGCCCAAGGTTAGTTTTGATCAAGGCATCAAGAAGTTTACTGATTGGGTCAATATGCAAGAGGTGCAGATTGATACTTATGAGACAAGCATTGAAGAAATGAAGAAACGGGGTTTGTATAAATGAAAGCCCGGGTTGGATTGGTCACAGTTCTATTTAATAGCGAGGATGTTCTTCCTGGCTTTTTCGAAAGTTTGTCGACCCAAAAATTTTCAGATTATTGGCTATTCATACTTGATAACAGTCTCAATGATTTTTCCTATAATAAATCTCAGGAGCTAATTGAACAGTACGGTTTGAAAAATGTTACGCTGATAAAAAATCAAAAAAATGTTGGCGTTGCAGCTGCGAACAATCAAGGAATTAATCTTTCTTTAAAAATGGAATGTGATTATGTCCTTCTTTTAAATAACGATATCGAATTTCATGATGTGGATTTATTTGGTAATCTGGTGCAATTTGCCGATAATTCCAATGAGAAATTAATTGTTCCAAAGATATACTTCTACGATTCACGCAAGATTTGGTGTGCGGGCGGTTCATTTAGTAACTTGAAAGGTACTGTAGTACATCGAGGCGAAGGTGAGGTTGATACCGGTCAATATGATAAAGATGGATATATTGGCTATGCGCCGACGTGTTTTATGCTGATTCATAAGCGGGTTTTCGATGCTATTGGTATCATGGACGAGAAGTACTTTGTATATAGCGACGATGCAGATTTTATTTGGCGGGCCAATAAATTCGGTTTCCGTACCTACTATTGGGCCAAGGGCCTAGTGCTGCACAAGGTAAGCAGTAGTACTGGAGGAGGACTTACTCCTTTCTCTACTTATTATTGTGAACGGAACAGGATTTATTTTATCAGGAAAAATTTTTCTCCTTTTATGAAAATCTTCGCATTGGCTTTTTATATTATTACGCGTCCTTTGAAATGGCGATTTTTTTCAAAGAGATTACGCCCCTCATTTATTTCAGGCGTAGTTGACGGATTTAAGCTGTAAAATCAGGAACTACACTATTTAGGCGGCGAGGGAAATTTGAACTGTATAATTTATTTGATCACCATACTATCAGTATTTCAAGGTATGGTAATTCCCGGTATTGAGTCGCTTGGCATATCACCATTTTTCATCGCTCAAATAGCGGTAGTTCTGTATGCGTTGGTTTATTGGCGCACGCGTGGTTTGATAATACCAAAAGAATGGTATTGGTTCACTTTTTGGTTTACCGCGTTTGTAATATTTTCCGCGATGTCGGCATTTGTTTTTCCATTCGTTTTTCAGGGAATACATGTGTATGTGCCGAAAGGTGGTATCGACGAACAGTATTTATCACCAGGTAAACTGCAAATTTCGTCTTCAAATATAGCGCAGGCAGTTTTTATATTGCTGTACTGGCTGAGCATAATTCTTTTAGTGACGAATAAATCTGAAAATAGAATTAAAATAATTGGACGCGCATATGTTATTTCCGCCATTATTGTTCTATTTTTTTCGTTTTATCAATTGATCAGCATATTGACCGGTATTCCATATCCAGGGGATTATCTGCTGAATAATACCAGTTATGGTATTGCTCAGGATGCTACTTTCGGATTTTTACCACGCATAAATTCGACATTTACCGAGCCTTCTTTTTATGCAATGTTTGTCGGTAGTTTTGCCTCGTGGTTATATATTCGTTTGCTTAATGAAGACAACTCGAAGCGCTTGTGGGCTTGGGGATCTGCACTATGTATTGCGCTTTTAGGTCTATTATTGTCAGCATCTTCAACGGGTTATCTGAGCATGCTTATATTTTTTGCATGCCACAGTGTGGTATCTATATTCTCGAAAAATAAAAGTACACACAACAAACGAATATTTATAATTATTTCTGGTTGTGCATTATTTTTTGCCATATTTTACATGTTTGTGCCAGGCACGGATGTTATTCTAAGCATGATTTTATTTGATAAAGGCGAATCAGAATCATCTTTGCACAGATTCGCAGCGGATGCTTATGCATTTACGGTATTGGAAAATACAGCATACTTTGGCGCCGGACTGGGTAGTAATCGGCCATCAAGCTTTATTACGTTTTTGATCTCAAATGTCGGCATTATAGGCATGTTTTTAATCTTGTTGACCACTTATGTACTGTGGAAAATGGGTGTGCAGGCGAACAATGCTGCCAGACTAAAATCTACGTCCGCGGCTGTGCAGGCATCCGGTTGGGCTCTCTTTACCATGCTCGTTTCCAAGGCTGTCGCAGGGGCGGATCTGAGTTTTCCGCCAATGTGGATACTTATAATTTATTTCATTAGCTGCATAAGCCACGCTCAAGCGGAGAGAAAAAAATATAGGGAAATTAACAATACTTCCAGGGGAATTGTCGCTTGAAAAGAGCGGTCTAATTTTTCGATTATTGAATAATTATATTTTTACGTGAAAAAATAGATAATTAACAAACCTTATGTATAAAAATAATTTTGATCTTCTAAGGTTGATTTTCGCCAGTATGGTAGTGTTTTTTCATATGGGTATTCTTTCGCAGAACCCTAATCTCTACTGGATGACTCAATATATATCTTCATTATTTGCGGTACAGGCGTTCTTTGTTGTTAGTGGTTATCTCGTAACAATGAGTTATGAAAAATCCAGATCAATGAAAGAATATTGGAGGAAGCGAATTTCTAGGCTTGCTCCAGCATACATCTTCGTCGTAGTGTTTGCTGCCGTTATTTTGTCGATTATTTCCGAATATTCTTTTTCTGAATACTTTTCACATAAGGATTTTTGGCGGTATATATTTTATAACCTTATTTTTGCCAATTTTAGCGCTCCATCCTTACCTGGTGTTTTTTTACACCAATTCGAAAGTGCGATCAATGTATCGCTTTGGACAATTAAGATTGAAGTGCTCTTTTACGCTTGTGTTCCATTAATTGTTTTTGGTTGTCGCCGATGGGGATACCAGAGAACTTTAGTGACGATTTTTTTGCTATCGTTGGCTTGGCGAGAATTTTTCTATCTACGTGGTATGGCAACTGATGCTGAGTTTTACTTTAAGATGGCCAAACAGTTGCCAGGCCAGATGGTATTTTTTTGTGGCGGTGCCTGGTGTTATTATAAAACACGCGATGGCTTTCAGCTTTCTTGGAAATGGGCAGCCGCTGGAATAATTTCTTATATTTTTGCCACTGGTTGGTTTTTTGAATTAATTGCTCCGATCGGGGTAACCTTGTTTGTTACATGGGCTGCTCTGAGTTTGCCGCATGTGCTTAACGTTGGCAAACATGGAGATTTTTCATTTGGCATCTATCTTTATCATGCGCCAATTGTCCAGTCACTAATATTTTTTGGATTATTTGCATTTCATCCGTTTATTGCGATAGTGATAGGCGTGTTCCTTGTATTGATGATGGCAATAATTTCGTGGAATTTTATCGAAAAGCCTTTCTTGAGTCATCGGAAAGTGAAACCTATTAATAACAACAGCCTAAGTAAGAAGAAAAATGTCTCAGTTGCCAATTAATTTTTTACTGATAGCTCCTGAATTTTTTGGATATGCTAAAGAAATTCAGCATGGCCTTGCCAAACGTGGGGTAGGCGCCTTGCGTTTTGATGACCGTCCCGCCAGCGACACCATGACAAAAATCCTTAACCGGATTTCACCACTGCTGCAACGTGATAAAGCAGATCGTTATTTCGATTCGATTTTTCAGCAGGCAAAGCAACATCCAATCACTCATGTCCTGGTTATTAAAGGGCAATCTCTTTCCCTCTCGGCAATCCGACGCATGCGTGAAGCGTTGCCGCATGCACATTTCACTCTATATTTTTGGGATAGTTACAAAAATATGTCAAGTGATAGTTATGATAAGGTTGCCTTATTTGACAGGGCATTGTCATTTGATCCTGTTGATGTTGAAAATGATGGGCGGCTTGAATATCGTGCGCTTTTCTACCTGGATGAGTATGCTAAGTTGCCGAAGGTGGATGAGGATATTGATTTTTTCTTTTTCGGAACAATCCACTCAGATCGTTATCAAGTTTTGAAAAAACTGAGTAATCATTTTCCTCGTAACGCGTCTTTTAAGAAAATACTTTATTTTCCGTCGAAATTAATTTATTGGGGACGTCGTTTATTTCAACCATCTTTTTGGATGGCAAAAAAAAGAGAGTTTACATTCGAACCAGTTGGGAAGGCCGATTTGAAATCGCTTCTTGCGCGTAGTAAGGTAATTATAGATATTGAGCGTCCAATTCAGGCTGGATTAACTATGCGTACACTGGAAGCGGTTGGCGCAAAAAAGAAAATTATTACAACAAATTCATTTTCCGCAAAAACGGACATTTATAGGCCAGAAAACATACTGGTAATTGATCGGGATAATATTTTTATCCCGGAAAGTTTTATTATGTCTGAATTCTGTGAGTTGCCTGGATCCATTAATCAAAAATATAGCTTGGATGGTTGGCTGGATGAAATTTTTCCATTTGAAAAATTAGGAACTGCTGTTGCGTGATTTTTAAGTAATTGATCGGTATCGCTGCTACTGCTGCCTGCATACACTTTATTCTGATGAAAATGGAAAAACTTGCTTGTTTAATTGTTGCACGTAATTTGGGTGATGCTGTCATCCAGAGTGCTTTTTTGAGAAAATTGGTAGATAGTCACTACGCAGAAAATTACATTGCCTGGGTACGTCCCCAAGTCGCATTTTTATTTAATGATATTCCTAATTGCAAAATTATTTGTTCTCAATTTCCAGTTGGGACGACTAAAGATTTTGGCTGGAAAAATGCACTCGGATTTTTAAAGGCTGCATGGAAAATTCGCGTATTGAACCCAAGTGTCACCATGGATCTGATTGGCGATTTTCGGGAGCGGTCTTTTGCATGGTTGATCAGTGCATCTAAGCATAAACATATAGGCTGGGCTGAGAATCATCCATTTAATTTGATCATTCGTAATCCTTTTGGGAGAGGTAAGCCTGTCTTTGTAGTGCCGGAGAATTGTGACAATATATATTCTTCTTATGGGCTAATGCTGGATTTCCTATCTTCTGGAAAAGAAAAAAGCATTCTGTCAAAGATAAGGCCCTCTCTGAATGAAAAGTTGAAGATCGGGATGCATCCCTTTGCGTCACAACGCTGTCGCCTATGGCCTGAACAGGATTGGCTCGCATTGGCGCAAGATTTGATACGTGATGGCCATCGCTTGACTGTTTTTGGTGCGGGTGTTGAACGGCAAGCGCTGGAGCGGATATTTGCTCCTGTCCTGTCACAGGTTGAAGTGTACACGCGCTCGCTCTCTGAATTTACCAGCAAGGTGAAGGAGTTGGACTTATTAATAGGCTTGGACAGTTTTGGTATACATATGGGGCAGCGGCAAGGGATACGCACGATATTAATTAATGCCGGTAGTAATCCTGCTGTCTGGACACCTCCCAGCACGCAGTTGATTGCTCGCTCTGGTGGCTGTGTACATTATCCCTGTAATAATGTACCAAAATGTGAGGGAACGTTGGGGGAATTCATCTGTATTCGCTCTGTCAGACCTGACGAGGTCGCGGAAATTGTTAAGGTAGCAACTGACTAAATTATCTTTTTCCAATGATGATGTATTTTGGTGATCTTGCTGGAGGCCGCGCAGAGTGTGCGGCGCTATGGCACACAAGAAATGTTGGCCGAGAAAAGTCCGCGTCGCCCGCCTTGCAGTGCGAGGTTATATTTACCGGAAGACTGCAGGATTTTATCTAAGCTGTCGTGGTATGTCTGCATATTTTCTAGTCAGTTTTTTGGAAATTACTGAGATTTTTAAATTTTAGGTATCGCATATTTTGCGTTCATGAAAGAAATATATGAGTATTGATGTTATTAGAAATTCGCTGCTCGAAGCAAAGGCTGGCCTGGATAATTTGATAAAAAATGAAGGCGTTTTATTAAATATTGATCGCTCAGCGGAAATTATAGCGGACTCATTGCGCAAGAACGGCAAAGCCATTGCATGTGGTAATGGTGGGTCCATGTGTGATGCCATTCATTTCGCGGAGGAGTTATCCGGTCGCTTTCGGAAGGATCGTAAGGCATTGTCTGCACTATCAATCAGTGATCCAGCTCATATTACTTGTGTGGCGAATGATTTTGGCTATGATTTTGTTTTTTCGCGTTTTGTGGAAGCCCATGGAAGGCCAGGCGATTGCCTTATTGCGATTAGTACCAGTGGAACTAGTCGATCGGTCTTGAACGCTGTGAAAAGCGCACAGGAAAATGGCGTTACCGTGATCGGTCTGACGGGGCGCCCTGGCAGCCCTTTGGATGAATTGGCTGATGTCAGTTTATGTACTCCAGCAGGACAATTTGCTGATCGCGTACAGGAATTACATATCAAAATGCTTCATATAATCATTGAATTAGTAGAGAAAAAGCTGGGATTGTCTTGATTAGGCGGAAAGTATATGTTTTCTAAAGATTCAAACCTTGGTCTTGAGTTAGCGCGTGCACGGGTACTTGTGATCGGCGATGTCATGCTGGATCGCTATTGGTCTGGTGCTACCGCTCGTATTTCTCCGGAGGCGCCGGTACCAGTAGTTAATATTAGCAAAGATGACCAGCGTCCGGGGGGGGCCGCCAACGTAGCAGTAAACGTTGCTTCTTTGGGAGCGCAGGTTACTTTGTTAGGTGTTGTTGGGAAAGACGAAGCCGCTGCATTACTAAAGACATCAATGGAGCGCTACGGTGTGCGCGTGGACTTTGTCGAGGCTCCCGCCAGTCCTACAATCACGAAATTACGTGTAGTTTCGCGTAATCAGCAGTTGATCAGGCTGGATTTCGAATCATCGATGCATGCCGAGCATGCCTTTGACCGCGAGGTTTTATATCAGAAGTTCTGTGCAGTACTGAAGTCTGTAGATACGGTCATATTATCGGATTATGGCAAGGGGACACTGGCTTTCATTGCACCGATGATCAAGGAAGCGCGGCGAATGGGGAAACCAGTCATCGTTGATCCGAAAGGAACGGACTATACCCAGTATGCCGGTGCGACTTTGATTACGCCTAACATGGCGGAGTTTGAGGCCGTTGTTGGCGTTTGTTCCGACGAGGCTGAGATGGTCCGGAAAGGAAACAGACTGCGCGAAGAATTGGAACTGGACGCTCTGCTGGTGACCCGTAGTGAACATGGCATGACCTTGTTACAGCCGCAGGCCGAACCTGTACACTTGCCAACAGAGGCGCGTGAGGTTTTTGATGTAACCGGTGCGGGCGATACTGTGATCGCTACACTGGGAGCCGCTTTGGCAAGTGGTAAGGACCTCGTGACGTCGTGCCGGCTAGGTAATATGGCAGCAGGAGTGGTCGTTGGAAAATTTGGCACAGTCCCTATCACATCGATGGAATTGGAACGCGTCCTATATGGAGTGGGAGGGATGGAAACGCCCATTTTATCCGAGGATGCTTTACTGGTGCGTATCAACGAAGCCAAGGCTGGTGGAAAGCGTATCGTGTTTACCAACGGTTGCTTCGATATTCTTCATGTCGGACATACGCGTTATCTTGAGGCTGCAAGGCGCCTTGGAGATTTACTGATTGTGGCAGTAAATTCAGATGAATCTGTCAAAAGATTGAAAGGGAGTACGCGCCCTATCAATGCAGGTACGGACCGGATGCACGTGCTGGGAGCTTTGAAAAGCGTTGATTGGGTTGTCGAGTTTTCTGAAGATACGCCTGATAGATTGATTAAGAAGTTGTTGCCGGATGTCCTGGTGAAGGGGGGCGACTATGAGGTTGAGGAAATTGTCGGTTATGATGCCGTGACAAAAGCGGGGGGGCAGGTAATTGCACTTGACTTTCACGATGGGTATTCAACCTCCAAGATTATCGAGCGCTCAAAAAAGTAGTATGTCTTGACTGTCTTCCGGTCTGATATGAATAAAAAAAGCTGCCGTACACTATTCGTGTATGGCAGCTTTTTTAAATATTAACAGGGCTTGAATAAATTCATTCCTGGCAGAGTTTCAATGCGGTTTGCCATTGTGGCAAATTGCAGAAAGTATCGATCAAGCGCTGTGACGACAGGACGGAGTTTGACGGCCGTTTGGCGGGTACCGGGTAATCTTGCGCCAGTATTGGTTTGAGCTTTGGCTTTTTAACGACGGAAGGATGTGCCATGATTGCCTCAGTAAAGCCAAACCAGCTAGTTTTTCCCTGTGCCGTCAAATGATACAAACCTGAGCGTTCATCCCACCATGTCCGTTGGTCCGCTGCAGCCAAGCTTTGCGCCACGATATGCGCAGTGGTGTCGGCAATGGTGCGGCTCCATGTTGGCGCGCCGTATTGATCGGAAACGATGCCTAGCTCTTCACGTTCTTGCGCCAGGCGGCGCATGGTCAGCAAGAAATTCTTGCCGTGCGTGCTATAGACCCAGCTGGTGCGCAGGATCAGATGAGGGATACCGGCCGCCTGGATGGCTTGTTCGCCAGCCAGTTTGCTGCTGCCGTAGACATTGACCGGGCAGGTCGGATCGGTTTCGACATACGCGCCATCCTTGCTACCATCAAAAACGTAGTCGGTGCTGTAATGGATCATTGCAGCGCCCAGTTTCTTGGCTTCCTCTGCCATGACACCGGGTGCTTCACCATTGATGCGCAAGGCCAGTTCCGGCTCGCTTTCGGCCTTGTCGACCGCTGTATAAGCTGCCGGGTTGACGATCAGGGTCGGCTTGACGCGGCGGATGACATCGCGCACCTGGTCCAGGTCAGCAAGATCCATTTGACTGCGGTCAACGGCGATGATCTCGCCCAAGCCCTGCAGGCTGCGTTCCAGTTCGTAGCCGACCTGGCCGGTTTTTCCTGTGATTAAAATGCGGCTCATGAGGTAGATTGATTCCAGTTGGACAGATTGGTCGATAAGGATCAGGCGAAGACGTCGGCGTTCGCCAGCAGCGTGCCCACTTTGTCTTTACCAGACAGCAGCGGTTCGCCATCCAGAGGCCAGTCGATGCCGATCGCCGGATCATTCCACAGGATGCTGCGCTCAAACTCCGGCGCCCAGTAGTCTGTTGTCTTGTAGAGAAACTCGGCATGGTCGCTAGTCACCACGAAGCCATGCGCAAACCCTTCGGGAACCCACAGTTGGCGCTTATTCGCAGCCGACAGGGTAACGCCGACCCAATGACCGAAAGTTGCGGAGCTTTTGCGCAAATCGACGGCAACGTCGAACACTTCGCCAGCGGTGACGCGCACGAGTTTTCCTTGCGCTTGCTGGATCTGGTAGTGCAGGCCGCGCAACACACCCTTTGCCGACTTGGAATGGTTGTCCTGCACGAAATCGCGCGTGACGCCAGTCAGCTCGGCGAAGCGCTTTTGATTAAAGCTTTCATAGAAAAAACCGCGATCATCGCCAAATACGGTTGGTTCGATGATCAGAACATCAGGTATTGCTGTCGTTTGAATTTGCATGGTATGAAATGAGCCGTTCAGGCTTTAGTATATTTTTTCTTCGAGGAGACGCAGCAGATACTGGCCATAGGCGTTTTTTTTCAATGGCTGCGCCAGTTGCTCCAGCTTGGCTGCATCAATATACCCCTTGCGGTAGGCGATTTCTTCTGGGCAGGCAACTTTCAAGCCTTGGCGATTTTCGATGGTGGCGATGAATTGGCCAGCTTCCAGCAGGGACTCATGCGTGCCGGTGTCGAGCCAGGCCATGCCACGTCCCATCAATTCCACATTGAGTTCACCGCGCTCCAGATAAACCCGATTCACATCGGTGATTTCCAGTTCGCCGCGTGCTGAGGGGGCGATACCTGCGGCAATTCCACACACTTGACTATCGTAGAAGTACAGGCCCGTGACGGCGTAGTTCGATTTTGGCTTGAGTGGTTTTTCCTCGATGCTGACAGCACGGCGCTGGTCATCGAAATCGACCACGCCATAGCGTTCCGGATCGTGCACGTGATAGGCGAACACGGTCGAGCCGCTGGTGCGTGCCGAGGCTTCGCGTAACTGCGATTCAAAGTCGTGACCGTAATAGATGTTGTCGCCCAGAATCAGCGCCGATGGTGCATCGCCGACAAACTCTTTGCCGATGATGAACGCCTGCGCCAGGCCATCCGGGCTGGGCTGAACGGCATAGGTCAGGCTGATACCCCACTGGCTGCCATCGCCCAGTAACTCCTGGAAGCGCGGTGTATCTTGTGGGGTGGAAATGATCAGGATGTCGCGTATGCCGGCCAGCATCAGGGTGGTCAGCGGATAGTAAATCATCGGCTTGTCATACACGGGCAGCAACTGCTTCGATACGGCCATGGTGACGGGATACAGGCGCGTGCCGGAACCGCCGGCCAGGATGATGCCCTTGCGTTCGATGGTTGTCGTCATTATTGCTGCTCCTGGGCCGTGTCGCGTGCAGCGTAGTTTTTCTCTACCCACTTCAGGTAGTCGCCCGACTGGACATCGCGTACCCAGGCCTGGTTGTCCAGGTACCACTGGACGGTCTTGCGGATGCCGGTAGCGAAGGTTTCGGCCGGCTTCCAACCCAGTTCGCGCTCGATCTTGCGCGCATCAATGGCGTAGCGGCGGTCATGGCCTGGGCGATCCTGTACGTAGGTGATTTGTTCGCGATAGCTGCCGGATGCCTTGGGATCGAGCGTATCGAGGATGTCGCACAGGGTGTGCACGACTTCCAGGTTGGCCATTTCATTCCAACCGCCAACGTTATAAACCTCGCCCAGGCGTCCCGCTTCCAGCACGCGGCGGATTGCCGAGCAATGGTCGCCCACGTACAGCCAGTCGCGCACTTGCATGCCATCGCCATAGATAGGCAAGGCTTTGCCGGCACGGGCATTGCTGATGATGAGCGGAATCAGTTTTTCCGGGAAATGGAAGGAGCCATAGTTGTTCGAGCAGTTGGTGGTGAGCACCGGCATGCCGTAGGTATGGAAATAGGCGCGCACCAGATGATCGGATGCCGCTTTCGATGCCGAGTAGGGGCTGTTGGGCGCATATGGCGTTGTTTCCGTGAATGGCGGGTCATTCGGTCCCAGGGTGCCATACACCTCGTCGGTCGAGACGTGCAGGAAGCGGAAGCCGTCCTTGGCTTCGCCTGTCAGGCCAGACCAGTAAGCGCGCGCCGCTTCGAGCAGGCTGAAGGTACCGTTGACGTTGGTCGAAATGAATTCGCCGGGGCTATGGATCGAACGATCGACATGACTCTCTGCGGCAAAATGCACGATGGCGCGTGGCTGGTGTTCTGCCAGCAGGCGGGAGATGTGGGCGGTGTCGCAAATATCGCCGCGTACAAAGATATGCCGGGGGTCTTGCTCCAGGCTGGCCAGATTGCTGAGATTGCCAGCATAGGTCAGTTTGTCAAAATTGATCACGGGCTCATCGTTGAGCGCCAGCCAGTCGCGTACAAAATTGGAACCGATGAAGCCGGCGCCGCCAGTCACTAAAATCATGCTGTTATCCTTTTTCTGGAACATTGCCACAATGCCCCCTCGATAAATTGTCTTGAGCGCGAGGGCAATTAAATATTCTTAAATGCAACTATTATCTTAATAACGTTACTAATATGCGCCATCTTTCTTGAAAATAACTTTAACCGTTTTCAGTAGTATGACAATGTCATTGAACAAAGACCAGTTCTTGACATACCAGGCGTCCAGATAAACGCGCGTATCATAGCTGACGTCGTTCCTGCCGCTGACTTGCCATAGGCCCGTGACCCCGGGTTTCGCTTCCAGGTAATAGTCTACCTGGGGGCCATAACGTTCCAGTTCCGCATCGACAACCGGGCGCGGCCCGACCAGGCTCATTTCGCCTTTCAGCACATTCCATAGCTGCGGCAATTCATCAAGGCTGGTGCGGCGCAGAAAGTGGCCGATCGAGGTGATGCGCGGGTCATTCTTCAGTTTGAAATCACGGTCCCATTCGGCGCGGGCTTCAGGATCGCGCTCGAGTAGCTCCTTGAGCAAGACATCGGCGTTCACGGCCATGGTGCGGAACTTGTAGCAGAGAAAATGCTTGCCATTCTGGCCCACGCGTTTGTGGCCGTAGAAGATGGGACGGCCCGATGCCATGACCTTGGCCGCAATCCACAGCAAAACGGGGGCGCCGACGATCAGCACGCATATCGAGGCCGCCAGATCAAAGCAGCGCTTAATCAGTTGCAAGCCTGGCCGCGCCAGGTTGTTGCGCATGGTCAGCAGCAGCACTTCATGTGCAAAGAAATGGTTCACCTCCATACCGTACAGGGGCAAGCCGCGTACGGCAGGTACCACTTGCATATTGGCAACGCAACGGCTGACTTGCTGGATCATGCCCTGATAGGCATCGATGCCGCCTTGCTCCAGGGCGACAACCGTATGCGGGTTGCCCAGCAGCTTGAGCGTTTGCTCCGGGTTCTCGCCCAGCGAAATGAAGGGCACCGCTTGCTTGCTGCGGTTTACATAATGATGTTCCAGGCGGTCTTGGCCTTCCGGTATCAGGAACGCAATCAGGCGATAGCCCATCAAGGCTTCTTCATCGAAGGCGCGCGCGGTTTGCAAGGCATTCTCACCCCATCCGATGATGACCATGGGGCGTATCCAGCCGCCGGCTTTCATCAGCAGGTATTTGACCATGCCGCGCAGCAGCAAGACACAGCATGGCACCAGCAGCCAGGTGGCCAACAGTGCCTCGCGCGAAGAGTCGCGCTTGTCGAGGAAGACCAGGGCCGCATCAATCAGGCCCATAACCATGGCAATCTTCAGTAGTTCCTTGATTTCATTCGAGTACGGACGGCGTTTGGCATGATGGCCCTTCAGCTTGAAGATCGCCAGGGTTACCACGGAGAGCAGGGTGTAACTGAGCAGGCGCGAGCTATCCAGTCCGAAGCTGTTCAAGTGGCTGGCATCGAGCGTCCACTTGCCAGCAAACCAGAATGCCATGAACATGGCAACGGCATCGGCAAAGGTGAGAAAATATTTTTCTGCCCTACTGCTGCAATACCATTTTACTTCTTGTATAAAGATGCCTTCGATTGGTTTCATGATGACTTGCTAAACCTTATAAACTTCAGTGTGAATTCTTGCGGTGCCGCATGTGTGGGGATGACGTATCTGCTCGGTCAAGCGCGCCCGTAGCGGTCTTCAACGCGGACAATATCGTCTTCCCAAGGTAGCTACCCGATTGAATTTCAATCAATCCCAGCGGTAGCCTGCCCGGGTTGGCCAGAGAATGGACGACGCCGAGCGGGATATAGGTGGACTGGTTTTCGGTCAGCAAATATTCCTTGTCGCCATTGGTGATCTGGACCGTGCCCGCGACCACGATCCAGGCGCTGCAGCGTTTGTTGCAGCATGCTGCCTTGAGTGGACAAGCGCAGAAACTGCTTTGGGAACACCTCGCGTGAAAGCGGCCATAAGCGTGTGCCGGAACCTCCGCAAAGAATCACTGGTACGAGGGGAGTAGTCATTTATGCATCAATGTAAATATAATATTGGACGGTGTCGAATAATTGGTCAGTTGGCATATCTTGAGGCTCATCCGGCTTGCCGTACTCTTATGTAGGGAGGTGGACATACGTGCTGGAAAAAAAGTCAATATTGTAAGCAGGGGCAGTATTTTAATAAATTACAAGAATCTTTGTATTTTCTCTCGACTCTATTGGGCACGCACTTTCGTTCGTCTTGTATTGTAGTTTGCCGCCCCTGTATTCTTACTAGCGCACAACGTTTTCAAGCAAAAAAGCAACAAACACGCATATGGCCGTCATGCTGAGGAGCAACACTGCACCTGCAGCGCAGTCCTTGGCAATCTTGATGCTGGGATGTAGGGATGGGTGGAGATGATCAATCAGATGCTCCAGTGCGGTGTTGAACAATTCCGCAGCCAGGACCAGGCCGCAATTGAGCAATAGCAGGGCCCACCACATCAAGGGCGGTTGGTACCAACAGAGTACGGCGAGCACCATCAGGGCAGCCAGACACTGCAGGCGGAAGCTCGATTCCATGCGGAAGGCCGCGCCTATGCCTTGTAGGGCAAATCCCATGCGCTTGAAGAAGGGCTGGTTCTTCATGGCAACTGAAGCAATGGCGCGGGATATTTGACTGACATAAAGGCGGATCTCTCAATGAATAGATGAGGATCGCAGGCATGACCATACGATATGACATCATTCGTCCACAGCAGAAAGACTGGTGCCAATCTTTTTGATGTTTGATAAAAAGTAAAAAAGCCCGTTTTCAAATGAAAAGGGCTTTTATTGCAATAGTTGACATATTTGAGTATGTCAACTATTGCGGTACCAGGCCTTCACCTTTCGGCTCTACATCAAGCTGCAGGATGGGCCTACCTGTCGCTGCCTGGGCAGCCAGGTATTAATGGTGGGTTGGGGTGGTGTGCGCGGTGGTCGAATCCGAGCTTGCTGCACCGGCCACAACGGCAACTGCTGCGCCGATTGCGATCATGGTGCTGACGCTCAGGCCAGCAACGGTGGTGCCTGCAGCGGCGCCAGCTGCTGGTGCTGCTGCTGCTGGTGCAGGAGCCGGTGTCGATTGAGCCATTGCTTGCGCGGAAGCGAAGCACAGGATTGCAGAAGCGATCAGAATTTTCTTCATGAGATACCCTTTTAGGTTGAACAGCGGAAATGCTAGACTGTCACATGATTGTAACAACATTTTTCATGGCAGTCTGCGCAGTACAGTCTGCGGTGCCGAGAATTCACTGTATTTTAGACCAATATTAAAGCTTTTTTTCCTCTTAGTTCTCATGGCGTTGTTCTGCGTAAACAGAATCGATGCTTTTTGTGCATGGATGCCCTGGCTAACTGGGGTATTGACTTGTTGCTTCAAAAGTTGCCAAGTCCTTGCCATGCGGCGTAAAATTGTTGCGCTGTACACAATTCTACCGCCTTCCTCGCGTACTACCTCTAGGTCATGGTTGTGGTTATAACGCGATCCACAATTCGCACCAAGTTGCCTTGACGCCACACTCCCCATCATTTTTCGAACAAAGAAGCTGCTCAGTTGGGCAATCAAGAGGATGATTTCGTTCGGACGTGGCGGGGGGCCGGCAAGAGCAAGCAGCTGCTGCAGATTTCATCAGCGAATAAGAGCAAGCAGAGCGTAGCCCGGAAGAGTCGCTGACGAGGCGTGTCTAGTAACAATGTTTACAAAACAGTAGTGGACGGAAGGATGTTTGATCAAGAAGTGTGCCTGTCTCTCACTTACATGCGAAGGGGCCGCTTGCTTGCCGTCTGGAATCTCGGCCGTGTGGCCGCATCCCCATATATGTGATGGCAATCTGACCCATAGCCACGCCGTTCGTGTGAAATGCTGCATTTTTCTATGTACGTCGGCAGAAGTGATTGTTTTGATGTGTACCTGCCAGTCTGGCAGCTATGCCGGACTTATGATGCTGCAACGGGAACGGGGCGCGCAGGAGGCTAGGCAAGTAGTGGCCATATCTCTACTAGTTCTGCAGGAAAAGCAGATATGTTGTTCAACCTATATAATATTGCGCGCTATCGCAATAAATTCTTGTGAGATAACTAAATTTATGAAGATTTTTATTGTTTTCTTCTCCGCTTTAATATTGACGGCATGTGGTGGTGGCGGAGCAGGCAACCCTGCCCCCATCGCTCCTATTACGCCGATAGTAAATGTGCCATTGGAAGAGATGAAAATTTTGATCATCGGACAATCGATATCGTCGAATTGCAACGAATATGTTTATGGTGCTGTCGATAACGTATTTCAAATAGGTAAAGATGGATCACTGAAGGCTGCACGCGATCCGTTTGAATGGGCAGATTGCGGCAAGGGGGCGATGTGGATGCCTCTTGGAAAAAAATTGATTGAAGCAGGTATTGCTCGAAAGGTGGTATTTATGCCAATCGGGGTGGCTGGAAGTAGGGTGGAAGACTGGCAGGTAGGTGGTGCCGCGTTTGGCAAGTTAACAAATGCCATTACTTTAATGCAAGCACAAGGGTTAAGTTTTGACTTTGCATTTTGGCATCAAGGCTCATCAAACGCCGGTACGGACAAGACCGTATATGCCGAGCGTCTGCGCTCGGTATTGGACTACGTAAACAGTAAAGTAAAAATCAAGCGCTGGCTGATTGCTGTTCATTCTCGTTGCTCTGGCACATATGATAGCGGTATTGAGTCTGCCCAAATTTTAGTTGGTAATGCTCCACAACTGAATCGCTATCCAGGACCTAATACTAATTTATTAGGTAATGAATATAGATATGATACTTGCCATTTGAACCAGAAGGGGCAGGAGAAAATGGCATCGATGTGGCTTGAATCAGTAAGTGCTGTTCCTAGATAGAAGATTGGATTTAAAATGAATTCGAAGTTCAGATATTCCTTGGAGAATTTTCGGGGTGTCGCAATTATTTTTGTAATGTTTTCTCATATCGCTTCGATTCAGCAGATGGGGAGGTTTGGGGATTTCTATTATTATATTTTCGCTGATGCGACAAATTGGTTTGTTTTCATTTCTGGATATTTATTTTATTATCTTGAGGTAAATAAATTCAATTATATGAATTATTTGTCAAAGAAGGCTATGTATGTTGTATTGCCATATTTGATTCTATCGATTCTTCCAATAGCATTCTGGATATACTCTTCGCAACACATACTCTACGGTTTGACACCGATAAAATTTGTGCTTTGGTCATTGCTCTCGGGAGGTATTGCCGTCGCTCCTATGTGGTTTATACCCATGATTGTACTTTTCTTCCTGATGACACCAATTTTTAGAATTTTATCAAAGACGAAACTTATCTACGTTCTTACTGCCTGCGCTTTGATTTTTTCCATGTTTTCCTCGCGAACAACACACAATACCAATCCGTTTCTGTCTTTTTTGCATTTTCTTGGGGTTTACTTATTGGGTATCATTGCTGCAAAAGATGCCTTTGTTATTGATGGATGGAAAAATTCAACCAAGGGAAAAATTATTGCAATTTCTTTGGTTGTTTTTGTGGTGTTGGGTATTTTGTTTCCTGGATTTAAAAGTTTGCCACCAAGTTTCTTTAGCGGTCTTGGAACCTTTAACTATATTATGGCGGGTAAGCTGGCGTTGCTGATCGCAATTTTCCTTCTCTTTGAGCGTTTCATGGAGCATAAAAATAATACTCTTGGATATTTTGCTAAGATAAGCTTCGGGTTGTTCTTCATCCACGGAATCATGGAAGCCATATTTCGCAGAGGAGCAAGAGATATTGATTTTGGTAACCAGGTTTTGAGATTTTTCGCTGAAGTTGGTGTTGTTGTTGTTGTTTCTATAGCCGTCGTTTTTGTGCTCAAGAAGATATTAAAAAAATGGAGTCGCTATGTTATCGGTTGCTAAGTCATTTACTGCGGCACTCTTGATGCTTTGCTCAACATTCACGCATGCTCGCGATATGTATATACTCGCAGTCCAGGAAAATGCTTCTGCAGTGTGTGAGGGGAAATATTTTAACGAGGTTGAGGGGATATATGAAATCGATGAAGGCGGGAACGAGATTCCCGCCGGAATGAAATCTGCCAAAGCTACTTGTGAAAATATGGGAAATATTCTTCCATTGGGAGAAGAAATACTTAAAACGGGTATGGTAAATCGGGTTGTTTTTATGCTGGTCAATGCGACAGGATCAGATGAAAATTTAATGGATGACGAGGCGTCTAAAAAATTAAAGTCTGCGATTGATTTGGCAAATTCTAAAAAAATAAAATTCGATTTTGCTTTATGGCAAGGAGCGTTGATGGAAAATAATCCGAACGCCAATTACAGCCGTGAAGTTCAGGGCACAGTTAAATCGATAAGCCTGAGTGCAAAAGTGGAGAAATGGGTTATTGGGCTGAGTGCCCATTGTCATCGAGCCGCTGGTGATCCTACAATCTCCATACGGCAAGAACCTTTAATTAATCGTTTCCCTGGTCCTGACATTGGTACGCTTGCCGGAGAGTATCGTACGGATCAATGCAGCGTCAATGATCTTGGGCAAAAAGAAATGGCAAAACTTTGGTACGCAGCGATGAAAAAAGCTGACATTGATAGCGAAAAATATCAGAGGGAATCCTTACTCTATTATTTCAAGTGATATCTTGTTGATTTAACTATGTACCGGTATTTTTTTGCATCTCATTATATGCAGAGTACTGTCAATGGGAAAAATTGTAAGGGAACTGCGATCTGGATCGCAGTTCGGCGAAAATGCCCATTTCATTTCCCCTCATCGCCACGGACCGCAACGTTGCCAACCGGGGTGAAAGCCGCGTAAAATGCAGGCTTCGCGGGTGTAGCTCAATGGTAGAGCAGAAGCTTCCCAAGCTTACGACGAGGGTTCGATTCCCTTCACCCGCTCCATTTTTCGCTGGCGCCTGGCTTGATGCGGCGCGGCCACTTATTTCTCCATTCCCATGTCTTCTGATACCCCAGCAAACGGCCCGGCGCGGCCGATGATGTACGATCCGACCGAACACCGCATCCGCAGTTTCGTGACCCGCGCGGGACGGCTGTCTGTCGCGCAGGCGCGCGCGCTCGAGACTCTGGGGCCGCAGTTCCTCGTGCCTTTCGCCAAAGAACCGATGGACTTCGAGCAGGTGTTTGGCCGTAAGGCGCCCGTGATCCTGGAAATCGGTTTTGGCATGGGCGCGACGACCGCGCATATCGCCAAAGCCATGCCGGAGAAGGATTTCATCGGTGTTGAAGTGCATACGCCCGGTGTCGGCAGCCTGTTGAAGCTGATCGGCGAAGAATCGCTGACGAATCTGCGCCTGCTGCAGCACGATGCGGTGGAAGTGCTGACGCACATGATTCCGGCCAATTCGCTGGCCGGTATCCACGTTTTCTTCCCTGATCCATGGCACAAGGCGCGCCACAACAAGCGCCGCCTGATCCAGTCTCCATTCGTCAAGCAATTGACCGATCGCCTGGCGCCGGGCGGCTATCTGCATTGCGCCACCGATTGGGAAGATTACGCGGTGCAAATGCTGGAAGTGCTGGGCGCCGAGCCGCAGTTGCACAATAGCGCCGACGGCTATGCGCCGCAACCGGCGTATCGTCCCCTGACCAAGTTTGAAAACCGTGGCTTGAAGCTGGGCCATGGCGTGTGGGATCTGGTGTTCATCAAGAAATAACCTGGCGGTTTGCCCAGCTGTGCCGTTTGCACGAGAACAAGCCTGCCGCGGCGACGCCGCAGGCTTTTTTAATGCGCGCGCTATCGTGCGCTGGCTAGGCAAGGTGGGCGAATTACGGTAGTCTTATCTTTTTTGCATTGATTGATATTATGTCCAAGAAAATACTCGTGACCGGCGCATCCGGTTTCATCGGTTCGCATACCTGTGTCGAATTGCTGGCTGCCGGCTTTGATGTCGTTGCAGTGGATAATTTGTGCAATAGCGCGCGCGAAGCGATGGCGCGCGTGGAGCGCATCTCCGGCAAAAGCGTGCCCTTCTATGAAGCAGACGTGCGCGACCGCGCGGCCATGGCCGCCGTCCTGCGCGAACACGCCATCGATGCCGTGATCCATTTCGCGGGCTTGAAGGCCGTGGGCGAATCCGTGGCGCAGCCCCTGATGTATATGGACAACAATGTAACGGGCACCGTGGCCCTGCTGGAAGTGCTGGCGGCGGCGAATGTGAAGCGTTTTGTATTCAGCTCGTCGGCCACCGTGTATGGCGACCCGGAAGCCTTGCCGATCCTGGAAGCGTCGCGCCTGTCCGTGACCAACCCCTACGGCCGCTCGAAACTGATGGTCGAGCAGATCCTGGCCGATCTCGTGCATGCCGATGCACAATGGCAAGTCGGCGTGCTGCGCTATTTCAATCCGGTCGGCGCGCATGCCAGCGGCTTGATCGGCGAAGATCCAGCCGGCATTCCGAACAACCTGATGCCCTTCATCGCCCAGGTAGCCGTGGGCCGCCGGGAGCGCCTGGCCGTGTTCGGCAACGACTACGATACGCCGGATGGCACGGGTGTGCGCGACTACATCCACGTGGTCGACCTGGCGCTGGGCCATGTGGCCGCGCTGAACCGCCTGTTTTCCACCGAGGGCGGCTTTACTGTCAACCTGGGCACGGGCCACGGCTACAGCGTGCTCGATACCGTGCGCGCCTTCGAAGCGGCCAGCGGTCGCCAAGTCCCGTACGACATCGTGCCGCGCCGCCCCGGCGACATCGCCAGTTGCTACGCCTCGGCCGACAAGGCGAAAGAATTGCTGGGCTGGCAGGCGCAGAAAAATATCGACGACATGTGCCGCGACCACTGGCGCTGGCAGCACCAGAACCCGCAAGGCTACGCGGCGTAAACAAGCCCGGCAGATACAAAAAATCCCGCTCACACAACAGTGTGGCGGGATTTTTTAAAAGTGCCAACAACCCAATGGCGCCTGAAAAATGTCTGGGGCTAGGCGCAAAGCCGAAGACAGTACGCTAGTACGGCGAGGCGAAGCAACAACGCCCCAGGCATTTTCTCAGGCAGCCATTAAGGATACAGGCCGCGCACTTCACGAGCCTGGAGAACACGCGTGCATGCCAGGATGAAGGTGGCGGTACGCATCGACACTTTCTTCTCTTGCGACACTTGCCATACCGCGTCGAACGCTTCGCGCATGATGCGGGTCAGGCGGCTGTTGATTTCTTCTTCCGTCCAGAAGAAGCTCGAGAAGTTCTGTGCCCACTCGAAGTAGCTGACGGTCACGCCGCCGGCATTGGCCAGTACGTCCGGCACGATCAGCACGCCGCGGTCGGTCAGGATGTCGTCCGCTGCCGGCAGGGTCGGGCCGTTGGCGCCTTCCAGGATGATCTTGGCGCGGATGACTTGTGCGCGTTCGGCCGTGATCTGCTGTTCCAGCGCGGCCGGGATCAGGATGTCGCAATCGATGCCCCAGAAATCTTCGCGTGGCACGAATGCCTCGGCGCCCGGGAAGCCTTCGACGCTGCCCACTTCGGCCACGTGTGCCAGCAGTTGCGGGATGTTCAAGCCGCCAGCGTGCACGACGGTGGTCTTGTGGTCTTGTACCGCGACCACTTTCGAGCCAGCTTCAGCGAACATGCGTGCAGCGACGCCGCCCACGTTGCCGAAACCTTGCACGATGACTTTCGCGCCTTCGAGCGACATGCCGACCTTGGCGGCCGCATCGCAACCGACGACGAACACGCCGCGGCCCGTCGCATCGCGGCGGCCCAGGCTGCCGCCCAGCGAGATTGGCTTGCCCGTCACCACGCCGGTCGACATATTGCCGCCGATCATGGCGTAGCTGTCCATCATCCACGCCATGACTTGTTCATTCGTGTTGACGTCCGGCGCCGGGATATCCTTGTTGGGGCCGATGATCATGCTGATCTCGCTCGTGTAGCGGCGGGTCAGGCGTTGCAGTTCGTTGCGCGACAGGGTCTTCGGATCGACACGGATACCGCCCTTGGCGCCGCCGTATGGCACGTTGACCGCTGCATTCTTGACCGTCATCCAGGCCGACAGGGCCATCACTTCCGACAGGGTCACATCCTGGTGGAAGCGCACGCCGCCCTTGCCCGGACCGCGCGACAGATTGTGCTGCACGCGGTAGCCTTCGTAGTGGGCAATGGTGCCGTCATCGCGCTCGATAGGCACGTCGACCGTCAGGATGCGCTTTGGACGCTTCAGCGTTTCCACCCAGCGCGACAGGTTGCCCAGGTACGGCGTAACGCGGTCGATCTGCTCGAGGTAGACGCCCCATGGGCCAAGGTCTTCAGGATTCAGGTAGGAAGGAAGTGCGTGCTTGCTGGTCATGCTTGATAAGCTCCTGGACAATACGAATACGTTAGAGGCACAGCCGATATGCAGCTGCGCGCAGCGGAACCGCATCGTAGGCGATAGCCTCATGCCCCGGCCAATGCTTTGTGCGCATCCGGTTATGCATTTATTGCATAGTTGTGTTGCCAGGATTGCCAGTCAGGACCGGACGGCCTCGGTGGCGCGTTTGCGGCGCTTGCCCATGCGCGCCTTGCCATCCTGCGCCTGCACCAGGTATTGCCACAGGCTTTCGACGATCTGCTTGCCGGGACGCAGGCTGGACGGGCGTTCGCGGTACAAGCGGATTTCCAGCTCGATTTCCCAGCCTGGCGCGCCGCCATCGGCGCGCGCCAGGTGTTTGTATTTGACGTCGCGCATGACGGCCGATTCGGGCAGGAAGGCGATGCCGCGGCCTTCCAGCGCCATCATTTTCAAGCCTTCGGCCATGTCCGTTTCATAGCAGGTTTCCAGGAACAGGGGCGCCTTGGCGTCTGCCACCAGCAATTCCACCATGCGTCCCAGATAGGCGTTGCTGGTGTAGGAGAGGAAGGGCAGCGGCTCCTTGGCGCTGCCGGGCAGGACGAAGTCAGGCACCTTGTCCTGGCCGCAGCGCGCATACGCGCGCAGGGTTTCGCGGCCCATCACCAGCATGTCGTAGCGGCCCGGGTCCAGCTGCACCGGCTGGCGCGGATGGTGATAGCACAGCAGCAGGTCGCAGCCGCCATCGACCAGTTGCAGCACGGCGTCGTGCACGTTCAGCGCCATCAGGCGGCTGTTGATCGGCGCAAAACCTTCTTCCAGTGCCGTCAGCCATTTCGGCATGAAGGTCAGCGACAAGGTGTGGGGCACGGCGAAATCGACGCTCGTCTGCGTGGCCGCGCGCTTGCCGCGCAACAGGGCGCGCACGCCGTTGATTTGTCCCAGCATTTCCAGCGCCTGCTCGTAGAATACGGCGCCGGCCGGCGTCAAGCGCGTGGGATACGAGGTGCGGTCGACCAGGTCGATGCCGAGCCAGTTTTCCAGCGACTGGATGCGCCGCGAAAAGGCCGGCTGGGTGACGTGGCGCAGGGCCGCGGAACGGCTGAAATTATGCGTTTCAGCGAGCGAGATGAAGTCTTCCAGCCATTTGGTTTCCATCGCGGCAGCGTTCTCTTATCAAGGACAAGGGCAAAGTGTGGTGGTCAGGGCGTATCGGGCGATGCCGCCGGCTGATAGAGGGCGGCGGGCAGGCCGAAGAAGGACGGCGGGCCCAGGGTCGTGCCTTCGAGCGAGCCGCCCGCATTCAACGCCTTGTTGATGGCCGACAGCAAGGAGCTGCGGCTGGCCAGGTTTTGTATCAGCGCGCGCGGGCCGTTGTGGAAGGTATGCTGGGCGATATCCGCGGCGACGACAAAGATCGGCTCGCGGCGCAGGGGGAACTCCACCCACTCGCCGTCCTCGTCCTGCGCGCAGAAGGTATCGGGCAGGGTCATGTTGTCGGCGCCGGGCAGGTGCGACACCAGCACCAGGCCGAAGGCTTCCGGCACCACGTCGGCCAGGCGGCGCACGGTGAGATCGTCCTGCACCAGTAACCGTACTTGCGCTTCCACCGCGTCTTCGGCGTCGGGCTGGGCGCCGAGAATTTTCACGGCCTGATAGATCAGGTCGGACGAGAGTGCTTCCATCAAATCTTCCATCAAATCATCTCCAGGATCATGGCGACGATTTCGTCGCCGTACGAGGCCAGTTTTTTCTCGCCCACGCCGCTCACGCCGCGCATCTGCTCGAGCGAGGTGGGTTTGGCCTTGGCGATTTCGCGCAGGGTGGCGTCGACGAAAATGACGTAGGCGGGCACGTTGTGCGTGCGCGCCGTCTCCACGCGCCACCAGCGCAGCTTGTCGAAGATCGCCTGTTCGCTGGTGGACAAATCCGTCTCGACATAACCCTTCGCCACGCTGGTGCTGCGCTTGCTGGTTTTCACCGGTTTCTGGTATTGGCGCAGCTGCACCTTCTGGCCGCCCTTGAGCACGGGGCGCGAGGCGTCCGTCAGTTTCAGCGAGCTGTATTGTTCATGGTCGACCGAGACGAGGCCCAGCGCGATGGCCTGGCGCAGGATAGCTTTCCACTCCGCCTCGCCCAGGTCCGAGCCGATGCCGAACACGGATAGCGAATCGTGGTGCCAGGTCTTGATGCGTTCCGATTCCACGCCGCGCAGCACGTCGATCACGTGCCCGCCGGCGAAGCGCTGGTCGACGCGGTAGATGGCCGACAGCAGTTTTTGCACGGGCACCGTGCCGTCGAAGGACACGGGCGGCACCAGACACGTGTCGCAATTGCCGCACGGCGAAGCCGGTTCGCCGAAGTATTCGAGCAGGCGCATGCGGCGGCAGCTTAGCGTTTCGCACAGGCCCAGCATGGCGTCGAGTTTCACGCCCAGCACGCGCTTGAACGTGTCGTCCGCTTCCGATTCGTCGATCATGCGCCGCTGCAGCACCACGTCCTGCAAGCCGTACGCCATCCAGGCGTTGGCGGCCATGCCGTCGCGGCCCGCGCGCCCTGTTTCCTGGTAATAGCCTTCGATGCTTTTCGGCAGATCCAGATGCGCCACGAAGCGCACGTCGGGCTTGTCGATGCCCATGCCGAAGGCGATGGTGGCGACCATGACGATATTTTCTTCGCGCAGGAAGCGCGCCTGGTTGGCGCTGCGCTTGGCGTACTCCATGCCGGCGTGATACGGCAGGGCGCGGATGCCGCTCTGGTTCAGGAATTCCGCCGTCTCTTCGACTTTCTTGCGCGACAGGCAGTAGACGATGCCGCAGTCGCCCGCGTGTTCCGTGTTGATGAAGTCGAGCAGCTGCTTGCGGCCATTCGCCTTTTCCACGATCTGGTAGCGGATGTTCGGACGGTCGAAGGACGAGACGAACTGGCGCGCGTCTTCCAGCTGCAAACGCAGGGCGATTTCGGCGCGCGTCTGCGGGTCGGCCGTGGCCGTGAGCGCGATGCGCGGCACGTCCGGGAACTGTTCATGCAGCACCGACAGCTTGATGTACTCGGGGCGGAAGTCGTGGCCCCACTGGGCCACGCAATGCGCCTCGTCGATGGCGAACAGGGAGATCTTCGAGGCCTGGAACAGGTCCAGGCAGCGCTGCGTCATCAGGCGCTCGGGCGCCACGTAGACGACGTCGATGCCGCCCGTGCGCACCAGGCGCTCGATGCGGCTCGCTTCTTCGTAAGTCTGCGTGGAATTGAGGAAGGCGGCGCGCACGCCGACTTCTTCCAGCGCATCCACCTGGTCCTGCATCAGCGCGATCAGCGGCGAGACGACGACGCCGACGCCGTCGCGCAGCAGGGCGGGAATCTGGTAGCACAGCGACTTGCCGCCGCCGGTGGGCATCAGTACCAGCGCGTCGCCGCCGTGGCTGACGTGGTCGACGATGTCGGCTTGCTGGCCGCGGAAGGCCGGGTAGCCGAAAACGGTTTGCAGCAGGTGCAGCGCGCGCTGATTAAGATCTTGATTCATAGTGCCTTATTCTGCCCAAACAACCCAGCCGTAGTGGGCGCTGGCCAACACCAGCAAGCCGAACACAATGCGGTACCAGGCAAAAAACGTGAAGTCGTGCGAGCTGATATAGCGCAGCAGCCAGCGCACGCACAGGAAGGCGGAGATGAAGGCGGACACGGTGCCCAGGCCGAACAGGGGTACGTCGGTGGCCGACAGGATGTCGCGCGCTTTATACAGCGAGTAGAAGGTGGCCGCCAGCAGGGTCGGGATGGCCAGGAAGAACGAGAATTCGGTGGCCGTCTTGCGCGACAGGCCCAGCAGCATGCCGCCGATGATGGTCGAGCCGGAACGGCTGGTGCCGGGGATCAGCGCGAACGCCTGCGCGCAGCCCACTTTCAAGGCGTCGAACGGCGTCATTTCATCGACCGAGTTGACGCGCACGGTGACGGGATTGGTGCGCGCGCGACGCTCCACCAGCAAAATCACGATGCCGCCGATGATGAATGCCATGGCGACAGGTACTGGCTTGAACAGCGCATGCTTGATCATCTTGCCGATGGCCAGGCCGATGATGGCCAGGGGCAGGAAGGCGATGGCCACGTTCAGCACGAACTTGCGCGACTTCGCTTCGCTGCCGAAGGTGGTCAGCACGTTGCCGATGCGCTGGCGGTATTCCCAGCACACGGCCAGGATGGCGCCGGCCTGGATGGCGATCTCGAAGACATCCATGACTTCTTTCGATACATCCTTGGTAAAGTCGAGCAGGCTGCCGGCCAGGATCAGATGTCCCGTGGACGAAATCGGCAAGAATTCGGTAAAACCTTCGACCAGCCCCATGATGATGGCTTTTAACGCAAGAATGAGATCCATAGATGTATAAACGGGTATAAGTGGCAGGATGGGGTGACCGCGTGGCGCCAGCAATGTGCGCGGGGTCGAAGCTTACCATGCCGGAGGCCCGTCGAGCCGATTTGGGCGCTGGCGGGCAGCGGTTTTTTGCCGCCGCCCGCCAGGCAAGGGGAGGGTTCAGGCAGCCTGTTTTGCCGGCGCCACCAGGCGCGCGCTGGCCGCCACCAGCAGCAGGGCGGCGCCCAGCATGGCGAAGGCGATATTCAGGCTGGTGGCGTGCGCCACGAAACCGATGACGGCCGGGCCGGCCAGGATGCCCGCGTAGCCGATGGTGGTGATGGCCGCGACCGCCAGGCTGGCCGGCATGGCGTGCTGCTGGCCCGCCGCCGTGAACAGGATGGGGACGATGTTCGCCGCGCCCAGGCCGATCAGCACGAAGCCGAGCATGGCCAGGCCGGCGTGCGGCGCCAGCACGGCCAGGAAGAAGCCTGCCGCTGCGCACAAGCCGCCGAAAGTAAGCACCCGTTTGCCGCCAAAGCGGCTGACCACTTTGTCGCCCGTAAAACGGCCCACCGTCATGGCGATGGCGAAGGCGGCGTAGCCGAGGCCGCCCTTGGCTTCTTCCACGCCGCGCGTGGTGGTGAGGAACAGGGCGCTCCAGTCGAGGATGGCGCCTTCGGCCAGGAAGACGATAAAGCACAGCAAGCCGATGAAAATGACGGCGCCATGCGGCATGACGAACAGCGGCGTCTTTTCGCCGGAGGCGGACGCCGTCGGCAGCAGATGGCCTTGCGCCGCGCCCAGCACGCCGCACAGCAGCAGCATCACCACCACGCAGGACCAGGCCGGTGTCAGGCCCAGCCACAGCAGCAGGGCCATGCAGGCCGCGCCGGCGAAGCCGCCCACGCTGAACAGGGCATGAAAGCCCGACATCATGGCGCCCCCGTTGGCTTTTTCGATGATCACGGCCTGGATGTTGATGGCCACGTCAAACGTGCCCATGGCCGCGCCGAATACCAGCAGCACCAGGCCCAGCTGCAGCGGCGTGGCCGCCAGCGCCAGGCCGGGCAGCACGGCGGTCAGCAGCAGGCCGGCGCCGACGATGACCTTGCGGCAGCCAAAGCGGCTGGCGAGCATGCCTGTAAACGGCATCGCGCACAGCGAGCCGGCGCCCAGGCACAGCAGCAAAATGCCGAGGGTGGCTTCATCGAGGCCCAGGCGCGACTTGGCGTAGGGAACCAGCGGGGCCCAGGCGGCCATGCCGAGACCGGCGGCGAAGAAGACCAGGCGCGTGGCGCGTTGTTGCAGGGTGCCGGTGAGATGCATGATGGAACTTTTCAAAGGTCGGGGTGGATAAAATCAGGCGTGGGCGCGCAGCACTTGCACGCCCAGCCGTTCAAAGGCGGCCCCGTGGGCAGCGTCGGCATCGGCTTCCAGCACCAGGTGCTGCAGCAAGCCCGTGGCCAGCACGCCGAAGGGCGCGGCGGTGCCCAGCTTGTCGCTGGTGAGGGCCACCACCACCGCCTTGCTGGCGCCCGCAATGCTGCGCTTGAACTCGGCCTCGTCGTAGTTGAACGCCGTCACGCCCGCGTCCGCGTCGGCGCCGCAAGCGCCGAGGAAACACAGGTCGGGATGCATGCGCTCGACGGTGCGCAAGGCTTGTGGTCCCAGGCTGGCGCCGGCGCGGCGATCGACCCTGCCGCCAGCCATGATGAGTTCGATTTCCGGGCGTTCCATCAGGGCCATGGCAATGGCTGGCGCATTGGTGACGACAGTGAGCGCCAACTCTGGCAACGCGCTGGCGATGGCCAGGTTGGTCGAGCCCGCATCGAGAAACAGCACCTGTCCCGCGCGCACGAGGGACACGGCGGCCTGCGCCAGGCGCGCCTTGCGCTCGGGCGCTTCCTGCTTGCGCTGGCTCAAGGTGCCGCCATCGGGCGCCAGCGGCAGGGCGCCGCCATACACGCGCTGGCACAGGCCGGCCGCCGCCATCTCGCGCAAGTCGCGGCGTATCGTATCTTCGGAAACGTCGAGCTGGCGGGCCAGATCCAGCGCCAGCACGCGGCCATCGGCGTGCAATTGTTGCTGGATCAGTGCGTGGCGTTGTTTGAGGAGCAGGGTGGCGGACATGGGGTATATTGAAACGTGCAGGAACGTGCATGAATATACGCAAACGTGCAAAATGCGTCAATGTTTACTTGCTGCAGGCATCGTGCTCAGGATAGGAGCAGGCAGGGACTGCCCACGGCAGTCCTGTCACAAATGAATTTGCAAGAAAGATAAATTTACGTTTATGCTCATCGCCGATATCGTGATGCACCTTGGTGTTTGCTTGCCGAGGAATAAGGGAAACAGGCGGATGAGCGACATTAAACTTTTCAAGTTGGCCCATGGCCAAGCCCAGGAACTGCAAGGTAGCGCATCGGACCTGGAAAAACCATTGCAAACCTTGATTGAGGCAAACCTCGATACTTTGCTAAGCATCCGTTTTCTGGCGAGCGAGTATTCGACCGGAAAGACGCATGCTGGCCGCATCGATTCCCTTGGATTGGATGAGAACAATTGCCCGGTCATTCTTGAATACAAACGGTCGGTTGGCGAAAATGTGATCAATCAAGGTTTGTACTACCTGGATTGGCTGATGGACCATCAGGCAGACTTTAAACTGCTGGTCCTCGACAAGCTAGGCAAGCTGGCATCGGAGGCCATCGATTGGAGCGCGCCGCGGGTGATTTGCATTGCGGCCGACTTTACCAAGTTTGATAGCCATGCCGTCCAGCAAATAGGCCGGACGATCGAACTTATTCGCTATCGCCGATTTGCAGAGGATCTGCTTCTTCTTGAATCCGCAAGCGCCGGCATGGATCCCGCAACAAAGAAAGGCCCCGCCAAGCGCCAGACATCGGTGCCAGCCAGCTTGGAAACAATGGCGGCTGGGCCCGCAGATGGGGGTACGCACAAGCCGACGGGACCAGACAGGGCATTTGTAGAAATCTTGGCAGCTCTGTCGGAGTCCATGCGTCAGTTGCTGGCCTCGCTAGAGGATTACACGATGTCGTTGGGGGATGATGTTGAGCGTAAGGAGCTGCGCCTGTACTTGGCTTTCAAACGGCTGAAAAACTTTGCGACGGTGGTGATACACAAGAAGAATTGCCTCGTGCTCTATTTGCACATCGACCCGGCGCCCGTCTTGCACGTCCTGCCAAAAGCGCGCGACGTGAGCGCCATCGGGCATTGGGGGACGGGTAATCTGGAGATCAACATCAGCACGCTCGCGGAACTGGATGCTGCAAAGCCGTACATTTTTGCCGCGTATGCAGGTCGGAGTAGCGTGAAAACGTAGTTACTGGGGGCCCTATGCCTCTATCGGTTGTGCGGCGCTGTTGCCTGTTCCAGCTCGTCCAGCCAGCGGATGGCATGTTCGCGGCTGCTGCCGCACATGTCTGCCGATGGCTGCAAGCCGCCGCAAAAGGCGGGCCGCTCCGGCTGGCCAAAAATATTGCAACGGTTGTCGTCAGCCAGCTGGATGCAGCGCACGCCCGCCGGTTTTCCATCCGGCATGCCGGGAATCGGGCTGTTGATGGACGGTGCGGTGCAGCAGGCGCCGCAGGAGGGGCGGCATGCCAGGGTGGCAGATGGTGACATGGGATTTCAGACGGGCGGGTGAGGAGCCGACAGTATAGCAAGCCGGCTCCCATGCGTCGCCAGGGCGCGATTAGCGCACGATGCTGACGCGCTTGCCCGACAGGGTGCGGCGGGCCGGGTCGCCATGCACGGTGATGCGGCCGGAACCGCTGGCGCGGGCGTTGACTTCATGCTGGACGGTGACGTCGATGTCGCCGGAACCGTTGCTCGCCAGATAGGCAACGTCGCTGCGCAGCGACGCCAGGTTGATATCGCCCGAGCCATTCACGTTGGCATCGAGACGCTGCACGGTGCCGCTGGCGCTGATGCTGCCCGAGCCATTGACGGCCACGTTGATGCGTTCGCCGCGCACGCTGCCCAGCTGGATGCTGCCCGAGCCGTTCTGCACCGCGTCCGTGTTGCCGCTGGCGAGGGCCGCCGCGTTGATGCTGCCGGAACCATTGTTGGCCACGTCGAAGCGTCCCACGCTACCCGACAGTTCGCTTTTCATCGAACCGCGCTGCTCCAGGCTGAAATCGTCGCCATTCAGGCCGCTGACCACCAGGCGGCCCGAGCCGGAGATGTTGATCTTCTTCAATTGTGGCGTCGTATAGATGACGTGGATACCATTGCTGCTGCGAATATTTGTATCGCTCCAGATGCGCAGGGTATTGCCGTTCACGTCGCTGTGGATCAACGGTTGCAGATTGCTGTCCGCTTCGATCACCAGCGATGCCGCCGGGCCGACGCGCACGTCGATCTTGATATCGATGCGCTTCATGTTGTCGATGTCGAGCGCGGTGATGTTGCCGACCTGGCGCACGTCGCGGCTCACTTGCCCGTTGCCCTGGATGGCATTGCCGCCCGATTCGGCATAGCGCACTTCGCCGTCGTTGGGGTTGATGACGATGGCGCAACCGCCGAGGACAACGGCACAGCACAGGGCCAGCAAGGTACGCATGGTGTTTCCTTTATGATTGTTTTAGTTCAGGACAAGAAAAAAGCCGGCTGCCGCGCCGCGGCTGCCGTGCTGTCGATGAGAAGATAGCAAGGCGGCACGGTGGTTTGAAGGGAAATGCGATGAACTGCGCAAAATGGGGGCTGAAACGCATTCTGGCTCACCCGTTACCGAAGGTCAGGGCGGCAAAGGGCGGTGCCGCCGACCCTGGCGCGGAGGGTACAATACGGGGAGTTGGCAGCCTGGCCAAGTGTCTTGCGTGGTGGTACGGCCAGTGCTTGACCTTGACGGTAGACCGGTCTACCATTAATGACTCAAAAGTAAGTTACTTGGAAAGACACATGCAAGCCCCGATTGATACCAAGCCCCGCTGGGAGCGGCGCAAGGATGCCCGCCCGCAGGAACTGCTCGCCGCCGCCCTCGACCTGTTTGTCGAACGGGGCTTCGCATCGACGCGCCTGGAGGATGTGGCCAAGCGGGCCGGCGTGTCGAAAGGCACGCTGTACCTGTACTTTGAGAACAAGCAAGAGCTGTTCAAGGCCGTGGTGCGCGACAATATTGTGCAGTCGATCGGCGAGGCGGAAGACAGCATGGCCGCCTCGGACAGCAGCAGTGCCGAGTTGCTGCGCAAGGTGATGATGCAGTGGTGGGAAGAGTTCGGCGCCACCAAGCTGGCCGGTTTGACCAAGCTGATGCTGGCCGAAGCGAACAATTTCCCGGAACTGGCGCAGTTTTACAACGAAGAAGTCGTCACGCGCGGCAATGGGCTGATCGTCAGCCTGCTGGAACGGGGCATGCAGCGGGGCGAATTCCGCCAGGTCGATCCCGTGCTGGTCAGTACCATCCTCAGCGCGCCCGTCACCATGCTGATGATGTGGACGCATTCCTTCCTGCCGTGCGAGGTCAAGAACATCGATCCGATCGCCTATATGGATGCCTTTATCGACATGAGCTTGCGCAGTCTGCAGGTGGAGGCGCCCGGGAAAAGTTGACATGCCGAGCTTGCCTCTACCGTTCAGTTGCCCCTTTTCCAAGGTTCGCCCCCTCAAATCTGCAGATCGTCGCAAATTTCCTCCATTCCCCGTCTTTATGGTTAACATGTGCTTTCAGCCAGTTCAACGATAAAATGGCGGATTATTACTTCACTTACCGAGTCCAAAGATGAATATCGAACAAGCCCGCTTCAATATGATCGAACAGCAGATCCGTCCATGGGACGTACTGGATATCGACGTATTGGAGCTGTTGAATGTGGTCAAGCGTGAAGATTTCGTGCCGGCCGCCTATAAAAACCTGGCCTTCGTCGATACCGAAATCCCACTGGGCGGCGGCGAATGCATGTTGACGCCGAAGCTGGAAGCGCGCATTTTGCAAGACGTAGCCGTCAAAAAGCATGAAAATGTGCTGGAAATCGGCACCGGCAGCGGCTACATGGCGGCTTTGCTGGCGCACAAGGCGCGTCATGTGACGAGCGTGGAAATCGTTCCCCAATTGAAAACCCTGGCCGAACAGACCCTGGCCGCCAACGGCGTGACGAACGTCACCGTGGAACTGGGCGACGGCGCGCAAGGCTGGAGCAAGGGCGCACCGTATGACGTGATCGTCGTGTCCGGCGCCCTGGCCGTGTTGCCGGAAGCACTGTTGCAACAAGTGAAAGTCGGCGGCCGCATCCTGGCCATCATCGGCGAAGCGCCGATCATGTCGGCGCACCTGATCACGCGCAGCTCGGACAAGGCCTACGACACGCGCAAGCTGTTTGAAACCAATGTCACGCCGCTGCAAGCCGTGGCACCGTCGCATTTCCAGTTCTGAGGCGACCGATTCGATGGAGCATTTGAGTGCACCGCAGCTGGCCGCCTGGCTGGCTGACCCTTCCCGCCCGCGTCCGTTTTTGCTGGATGTGCGGGAACAGTGGGAGTTCGACCTGTGCCACCTCGACGGTGCCACCCTGATGCAGATGAACTCCATTCCTGCGCGCATCGATGACCTCGATGAAGACGCCGAGATCGTCTGCATCTGCCATCACGGCATGCGCAGCATGCAAGTGGCGGCCTTCCTGGAGCGCAATGGTTTTGGCAAGATCAGTAATTTGACGGGCGGCGTGCATGCCTGGGCGCTGCAAGTCGACAGCGCGATGCCTAAATACTAAGTTATTTTGCAGTAGATGCACCCAGGCATGTTTTCCTGCATGCCTGCGGAGGCCTGTACCCCGCTCACCCGGCGGGCGCAAGGCAAGCGGTAGCAGATTTTTGATTCCATCAACTTTTGACGACTCCAACGGAGAAATGCAATGCGGAAACCCCTTATCGCCGTGCTGATGACCAGCGCCTTTGTCTCGATGACATACTCGCTGCAAGCGCAGGCGGCCGATCTCATCCAGGTGTACCAGCAGGCGCTGGCCAATGACGCGCAGTATGCGAGCGCGCGGGCGGCCCTGTCGGCCGGGATGGAGCGGGTTCCGCAGGGGCTGGCAGGCTTGCTGCCGCAAATCTCCGCCTCGGGCAGCAATACGCGCGGCAATCAGGAACAGATCGTCCAGAACAATGGCGGCAACAAGATCACTTCGCCATCCGTGAACGTGCGCACGAACAGCTACAACCTGACCCTGGCGCAGCCGCTGTTCCGCTGGGACCGCTGGGAAACCTATCAGCAAAGCAAGCTGGCGCAAGCGATTGCTGAAGCGCAATTTGCGCAAGTCCAGCAAGACCTGATCACCCGCGTGGCGCAGGCGTATTTCGATGTGCTGAGCGCGCAGGACAACCTGGGCGCCACGCAGGCGCAAAAGGTCGCCACGACGGAGCAGCTGGCATCGGCCAAGCGCAACTTCGAAGTCGGCACGCAAACGATTACCGACACGCACGAAGCGCAGGCGGCCTACGACCTGGTGGTGGCGCAGGAGTTTGCCGCCATCAATGACCTGGCCAACAAGCGCAGCGCCTTGCAAACCATCATTGGCGAAGCGCCAACGAATCTGGCGCCGATGCGCACGGGCGTGGTCATCAGCGCGCCGGAACCGGCTGCCGTCGAGCCGTGGGTATCATCCGCCGAAGAGCAGAACTATGGCGTCGTCACGGCCCAGTTCAACGTGGAATCGGCCAAGCGCGACATCGGCCGCAACCGCGCCGGCCACTACCCGACCCTGGACCTGATCGCCAACACGGGCCATAGCTACACTTCCGGTGGCGGCAATGGCAGCGGCAATAACAACAATGCCATCGGCGTGCAGTGGAGCATCCCGATCTTCAGCGGCTTTGCCGTCACCAGCAAGGTGCGCGAATCGATCGCGCTGGAAAACAAGGCCCGCAACGACCTGGAAACGGCACGCCGCACGGCATCGCAAGGCGCGCGCCAGGCTTTCCTCGGCGTTAATAGCGGCCTGGCGCAAGTCAAGGCGCTGGAAGCGGCGGAAGTGTCGAGCAAGTCGGCGCTGGAATCGAACCAGCTCGGCTATCAAGTGGGCGTGCGCATCAATATCGACGTCTTGAATGCGCAGAAACAATTGTTCTCGACACAAAAAGACCTGTCGAAAGCCCGCTACGACACCATCATGAACGGCTTGCGCCTGAAGGCAGCAGCCGGCACCCTGAAGGAAACGGACTTGATGCCGGTGAATGCCTTGCTCGACAAGTAAGCGCGGTCTTGCTGTCAACTTCAAATAAAACCAGCACCGGCAGCGGCGCTGGTTTTTTTTCGTCTTGACGTGCTTTCACACGGTGCGGGTATTGGCCACTTGCGTCACGATCACGCCGGCCACCACCAGCCCCGCGCCGGCCCAGTGCAGTGGAGAAATGTGCCTGACGGCAAAGCCCAGCAAGCCGTAGCGGTCGATGGCCAGCGCGGCCAGCATTTGCCCGCCGATGACGGCCGCCATGAAGGGGCCGGACCCCATGCGTGGCGCCAGCATCAGGGCAGCCGTAATATAGAACACGCCGGCCGCGCCGCCCAGCCAGGACCAGCCCGGCCCGCGCATGGCGAGGCTGACATCGGGCGCCGGCACCCGCCAGACCAGCATCACGAGCGAAGCGAGCACTGCGCTGACGGCCAGCGAGGCGAGGGTGGCCCACAGCGGGTGACCCAGGTTGCGGCCCAGCGCGGCATTCGCGCCCGCCTGGAAGGGGACGACGGCGCCGGCCAGCATGGCCAGCGGGGCAAATACGGTAATCCATCCATGCATGTGCGACTCCCACAGTTGAGTTGATGGGGGCATCGTATTATGCTGTGATGATTAAATCCAATTCGTAGTTTGTCATCCAACTATGCACCAAATGAATAATCTGCGCGCCGTCGATTTGAACTTGCTGGTGATCCTGGACGCGCTGCTGAGCGAGCGCCATTTGTCGCGCGCAGCCGAACGTTTGCACATGAGCCAGCCTGCCGTCAGCCATGCGCTGGCCCGCTTGCGCCACCTGCTCGGCGATCCGCTGCTGCTGCGCGGCAAGGGCGGCTTCCAGCCGACGGCGCGGGCTTTGGAATTGGCGCGGCCGCTGGCCGAAGCCTTGCAAAGCGTGCGCTCAGTGCTGGGCGGTGCCGTCTTCGAGGCGGCCACGGCGCAGCGCGTGTTTCGCCTGGCCATGTCGGATTACGGCGCGGCAATGATCTTGCCCCGCCTGTTGCGCCGCTTGCGCGTGGAAGCGCCCGGCATCGACCTGGCCGTCAGTTACGCCAGCCGTCCGGCCGTGATCGCTGGTGTGCAGGATGGCGAGATCGACCTGGCGCTCGGTGTGTTCCCGCAACTGCCCGAGCAGCTCCATAGAGAAATTTTATTTGAGGAAACGTTCGTGTGCGCGCTCGATCCCGCCAGCCTGGCGGCCGGTGAAATGCTGAGCCTGGAAACCTATCTGGCGCGCCCGCACGTGCTGGTGGCGTCCAGCGAAGGCGGCATGGCGGCCGAAGTCGACGCGGCCCTGGCCCAGCTGGGACAGACGCGCCGCATCGCCGTGCGTGTGCCGTACTGGACGGTCGCACCGGACGTGGTGATGGGGACGGACTTGATCCTGACGGTGGCGCGGCGCGCCTTGCAGGGCAGCGCGGCGCAAGGGCTGGCGCAGTACGCTGCACCGTTTACCATCGCGCCGTTTGCGTTTGAAGTGATACGGCACCGCCGCACGGACGGCGATGCGGGCATCGCCTGGCTGCGCGCGGCCATTGCACAGGCCGCTGAGCCAGGCTGAGGTATTACAGGCCGCCGCCCTGGCCGTCGAACTTGCGCTCGATCAATTCGATCTTGTAGCCGTCCGGGTCGGTGATGAAGGCGATGACCGTGTTGCCGCCTTTCACGGGACCCGGTTCGCGCGTGACGTTGCCGCCATTTGCGCGTGCCGCGTCGCACGCGGCGACGATGTCGTCGGCCGAGATGGCGATGTGGCCGTAGGCCGTGCCCAGCTCATAGCTGGTGGTGCCATAGTTATACGTCAGTTCCAGTTCCGCGTGGTCGGGATTCGAGCCATAGCCGACGAAGGCCAGCGTGTACTGGTATTCCGGGTTGTCGCTGGTGCGCAGCAATGTCATGCCCAGGACCTTGGTGTAAAAATCGATGGAGCGCTGCAGGTCGCCGACCCGTAACATGGTGTGCAAAATACGCATCGTAAATCCTTGATGATGATAGGGGAATGGCAGGATTTTATGCGTTTTACGGCTTTCTTGCCGAGACCGCCCCAGCTGTCCTGGTGCAGGACAGCAGCGGACGGTGACGTTAGTGCCGCTGGATTTACTCCAGATGGGCATCCAGCGTGATTTCCGTGGCCAGCAACTTGGACACGGGGCAGCCGAGCTTGGCGCGCAGGGCCGCATCCTGGAACGCTTCTTCCGTGGCGCCGGGAATGCTGGCCACCAGGGTCAGGTGCACGGCCGTGATGGCATAGCTGCCATCGATTTTTTCCAGGCTGACATCGGCCGTGGTTTTCAGTGCCGTGGCACGCAGGCCCGCTTCGCCCAGTTGGCCGGACAGGGCCATGGTGAAGCAGGCCGCATGGGCAGCGCCGATCAGTTCTTCCGGATTGCTGCCGGGACCGTCTTCGAAGCGCGTGTTGAAGCCATATGCCACATTGTCGAGCGCGCCGCTTTGGGTGGAAATAAACCCTTTGCCATCTTTAAGGCCGCCACTCCAGACGGCTGATCCTGTTTTTTTCATGATGTACTCCTTGCGTGGTTCGAGCGTCCATCATGCGCGCCAGGGCTTGGCGCTTCCGTTCGTTGCGTCACACAGGGGGCGCATGCGCGGCACGGGGCAGGGCCGCTCACGGCGCCGGCGTCACGCGCCAGATGACATTGCCCACGTCGTCCGCCACCAGCAGCGCGCCCGCCTTGTCGACCGCCACGCCGACGGGGCGTCCCTGCGCCTTGCCATGGCTGTCGAGGAAACCGGCGATGACGTCCTGCGGCGGGCCGCTGGGCACGCCGTTGGCGAATGGCACATAAATGACTTTATAGCCGCTGAAGGGCTTGCGGTTCCACGAGCCGTGCTGGCCGATGAAGGCACCGCCCCGGTAGCGTTCGGGCAGCAAGGCGCCGTCATAGAACGCCAGTCCCAGCGAAGCCGTGTGCGCGCCCAGCGCGTAGTCGGGCGCGATGGCGGTGGCCACCAGTTCGGGGCGCGGCGGCTTGACCCGCGCATCGACGTGCTGGCCGAAATAACTGTAGGGCCAGCCATAGAAGCCGCCGTCCTTGACGGACGTCATGTAATCGGGCACCAAATCGTTGCCCAGCTCGTCGCGCTCATTGACGGCCGTCCAGAGGGTGCCCGTTTTGGGTTGCCAGGCGATGCCGTTCGGATTGCGTAAACCCGTCGCATACACGCGCGCCTTGCCCGTGGCGCGCGTGACTTGCCAGATCGCGGCGCGGCCATCTTCGGCCGCCATGCCGTTCTCGCCCACATTGCTGTTCGAACCGACGGATACATAGAGAAATTTGCCGTCGGCGCTGGCGACGATGTTCTTGGTCCAGTGGTGATTGATGGGGCCACCTGGCAAATCCATCACCTTGACGCCTGGCGCCGTGATGGCCGTCTGGCCTTCCTTATAAGGAAAACGCATCAAGGCATCGGCATTCGCGACATACAGATCGTTGCCCACCAGGGCCATGCCAAATGGCGAATGCAAGCCTTGCAGGAACACGCTGCGCGTCTGCGCCACGCCGTTGCCATCCGTGCCGCGCAGCAGGGTGATGCGGTTGGCGCTGGGCGTGGCCGCGCCCGCTTTTTTCATCTGCATCTGCATGATGGCGCCCTTGATGCCCTTGCTGTCGTCCGGTTTCGGCGGCGCATTCGTTTCCGCCACCAGCACGTCGCCATTCGGCAGCACGTACAGCCAGCGCGGATGGTCGAGGTCGCGCGCATATGCATGGATGGCCAGGCCGGCCGCGACCACGGGGCGCTGTGCGGCCGTCCAGCGCTGCACGGGCGCTACGTTGACGGTGGGAATCAGTTGCTTGTCAGGCGCAGGCAGGGCGGGTTGCGGGCCAAAGCCCACGGGCATGGCGGGCGCCTGGGCGTGGGCGACCGTGGTGCCGCAGGCAGCGGCCACCAGGAATGAACAGACATAACGGTGCATGGCGTACTCCATAACACTAGCAATGCGGGCAGCGGCGCGTGACAGTTGGAGTCAGCGCGCCTTCTTTGGTTCCAGCTGCGCGTCGGGACGGGCCTGTTTCGGTTCGGCCGGCTTGACCTTTTCCACGCCGGGCTGGGCGCGCCGATCCGTATCGACCAGGCCCTGTTCCAGGTCGCTGGCCGCCTGTTGCATGATTTTGCGCGGGCGTGCGTTTTGCGCATCGGGGGACTCGTCGCGCTCGTGCGGCAGGCGGTCGACGCCGTCATTCTTGACCTTTTCATCGGTATTGATCTTGCGTTCGCTTGGTGGGGTATGCATATGGCCTCCTGGCAGTAAAGTGAAACCAGTGTCCCGCCGCGCCAGGCCGCCTGCAAGCGGATTTGTCCATGCTGGGAGCGCTGGCGCACGCATGGACGAATCTTTTTCTGCGCTACACTGCGTGCAACACCAAGAACGCCCCTTGCGGGCACACGGCAGCCGCACTATACTGTGCATATATACAGTATCATGCGATGCCGGCGTGCGACGCGACAGCCTGGGGCGGTTTGCCACCGAATTTACTACCGAGACTCTTATGCCCGTCGATACACACGCCGAACAGCCAGCCGCGCACTCGCCAGCCCCGGGCGAACGCTTCAACCTGGGCGCCAAGACCATCGCCCTGGTCGTGCGTCAGAATACGGATGGCATTGCCGAGCCCGTGAAAAGCATCGTCGATTTCCTGCAAGTGCTGGGCCATACGGTGGTCTTCGAAGCGGAGACGGCGGCGCATCTGAACCTGGCGTTTCCCGGCGTGCGCGCCATGTCGCCGGCCGAGATCGGCGCCGCCGCCGATTGCGCCATCGTCATGGGCGGCGACGGCACCATGCTGGGCATTGCGCGCCAGCTGGCGCCATTCGACGTACCCTTGATCGGCATCAATCAAGGACGTTTGGGTTTCATGACCGATATCCCGCTCGAGCGCATGCTGCCCGTGCTGGCGCAAATTCTCGGTGGCCGCTTTAAGGCCGAACGCCGTACTTTGCTTGAAGGCAGCGTGCTGCGCGACGGCGAGTCGATTCACGTGGGCATGGCCGTCAACGATGTCGTCGTCTCGCGCGGCGCCGGTGCCGGCATGGCCGAATTGCGCGTCGAGGTCGATGGCCACTTCATGTACAACCAGCGTTCGGATGGCTTGATCATTTCCACGCCCACGGGCTCGACCGCGTATTCGCTGTCGGCCGGCGGCCCATTGCTGCACCCGACCCTGGGCGGCATCGTGCTCGTGCCGATCGCCCCGCATGCGTTGTCGAACCGTCCCATCGTCCTGCCCGACTCCAGCCAGATCGTCGTGGAAATCGTGCGCGGGCGCGATATCAGCGTCAATTTCGACATGCAGACCTTTGCCAGCCTGGTGCAGCAAGACCGCATCCTCATCCGCCGCTCGCCGCATACGATTACCTTCCTGCATCCGGAAGGGTGGAGTTACTACAACACCCTGCGTGAAAAGTTGCACTGGAATGAGTACCCGTCGGGCGAGGGCAAGCTCAGCTAACTAGTTTTCTCTACGTCAACCCGCGGTGCGCCGCCTAACCACAGAAGCCATGCTCCATACACTGTCCATCCGCGATTTTGTCATTGTCGATACCATTGAACTGGAATTTTCCGCCGGCTTCAGCGTGCTGACGGGCGAGACGGGCGCCGGCAAGTCCATCCTCATCGATGCGCTGACCCTGGCGCTGGGCGGGCGCGGCGACGCCAGCGTGGTGCGCGAAGGCGCGGCCAAGGCCGACATCACGGCCGATTTCTCCGTCAGCGAAGTGGCGCAGGCCTGGCTGGTGGCGCATGAATTCGCCAACGACGATGGCGGCGCCCTGTTGCGCCGCGTGATCGATAATGCGGGCCGCTCGAAGGCATATATCAACGGCATCCCCGCCACGGCCGCGCAGCTGCGCGAACTGGGCGACATGCTGGTCGATATCCACGGCCAGCACGCGCACCAGTCCCTGCTGAAAAGCGAAGCCCAGCGCGCCTTGCTCGATGGCCAGGCGACGGCACGCGAAGCGGGCGCGGAACAGGATGCGCGGCAAGTGGCGGCGCTGCACAAGCGCTGGCGCGCCCTCGTGCGCCAGCGCGAAGAATTCGAAACCAACGCCGCCAACGTGCTGTACGAGCGCGAACGCCTGGAATGGCAAGTGGGAGAACTGGAAAAGCTGGCCGCCAAGCCCGGTGAATGGACGGACATCACGAACGAGCACAGCCGCCTGTCGCATGCGGCCAGCCTGCTGGAAGGGGCGCAGGAAGCCCTGTCGACTATTTCCGAGTCGGAAGACCACCCGATCGTGTCGCAACTGTCGGCCCTGAACCAGAAGCTGGGCAAGCTCGTCTCCGTCGATGCGGAATTGCAGCCGATTGTCGACCTGATCGAATCGTCGCGCATCCAGTTGCAGGAATCCGTGTACGCGCTGAACAATTACCTGGACCGGGTCGAGCTGGACCCGGAGCGCCTGCACCAGCTCGACGCGCGCATGGAAGCCATGCACAGCACGGCCCGCAAATTCCGCGTCACGCCGGAAGAATTACCCGAGGAACACGCGAAGCTGTCGGAAAAGCTGCAGCACCTGGCCGACGCTTCCGACATCGAAGGCTTGCTGCGCCAGGAAGCGAAGATCGAAGCCGAGTACCGCAGCGTGGCCGAGCGCTTGTCCGACACGCGCCGCGCCGCCGCCCTGGAACTGGGGCACGCCGTCACGCGTGCCATGCAGGAACTGAGCATGACGGGCGGCAGCTTTGAAATCGCCCTGCACCCGTGCGAGCCGGCCGCCCACGGGCTCGAACAAGTGGAGTTTCTTGTCGCCGGTCATGCGGGCACGGCGCCCCGCTCGCTGGCGAAAGTCGCGTCCGGCGGCGAACTGGCGCGCATCGCGCTGGCCATCTCCGTCATCACCTCGCACGCCACCACCACGCCGACCCTGATCTTCGACGAGGTCGACAGCGGCATCGGCGGCGCCGTCGCCGAAGTGGTGGGCCGCCTGTTGAAACGCCTGGGGCAGGGACGCCAAGTGCTGTGCGTGACCCACTTGCCGCAAGTGGCCAGCCAGGCGAATCAGCATTTCCAGGTGGCAAAAAGCACCCTGGACAATGGCAAGACGGCGTCGCGCATCGACATGCTCGACGCCAAGGCCAGGGTGGAAGAAGTGGCGCGCATGCTGGGCGGCCTGGAAATCACGGCCACCACGCGCAAGCATGCACGCGAGTTGCTGGCTATCTAGTACCCCTAACCAAACCTACTGCGCGTCGTGGGTCGCAGCCTGCGATGCTCACTGCCTCGGCGGCCTCATGCTTCGCACAGTTCCGCTTCTCGGGCCAACGGGGGCGCCGAGCCTCGCTGCCGCTCGCTACGGTTTTGTTAGGCGTTGTTAGCGTAAACCGGTCTGGCGAGAATAGCAGTTAACCTTATGCCGTTCCTTTCCATCTTTCCCGATGTTGACGCAATGTAACTATAATGGTCGGCTAATCCATCCAACGCCTTCGAAGAGCCTTCATGTCATTTCAAACAGAACCGTCGTACACGCATGGCAGTATCGACCGCAGCGCCGTGGTGCTGGTCAACCTGGGCACGCCCGATGCGCCGACGTCGTCGGCCGTGCGGCGCTACCTGAAGCAATTTTTGTCGGATCCGCGCGTGGTGGAGATTCCCCGCATCGTCTGGTGGTTCATTTTGAACCTGATCATTTTGCCCTTCCGCTCCGGCCAGTCGGCCAAGAAATACGCGTCGATCTGGACGCGCGAAGGTTCGCCCCTGAAAGTGCACACGCAAAAGCAAGCCAAGTTGCTGGCCGGCGCCCTGGCCGAGCGGGGTCACGACGGCGTGACGGTGGCCATGGCCATGCGCTACGGTTCGCCTTCCTTGCCCGAGGTGCTGGCCAGGCTGAAAAGCGAAGGCTGCGAGCGCATCGCCATCCTGCCTGCCTATCCGCAATACTCGGGCACGACGACGGGTTCCATCTACGACGCCGTGTTTGCCCATTACGCCAACGTGCGCAATGTGCCGGAATTGCGCTTTATCAAGCAGTATCACGAGCACGACACGTATATCGACGCCTTGCGCGACTCCGTGCTGAACCACTGGGAAGCGCATGGCCGTCCGGAAAAACTGGTGATGAGTTTTCATGGCGTGCCCAAGCGCACCCTGCTGCTGGGCGATCCCTACCACTGCCAATGCCTGAAAACGGCGCGCCTGCTGGCGGAAAAGTTAAAATTAAGTAAAGAGCAATACGTGGTGACTTTCCAGTCGCGCTTTGGCAAAGCCGAATGGCTGCAGCCGTACACGGCGCCCACCCTCGTGGCGCTGGCGCAACAGGGCGTCAAGCGCGTCGACCTGCTGTGTCCCGGCTTTACCAGCGATTGCCTGGAAACGCTGGAAGAGATCGCCATGGAAGCCAAGCATGATTTTGAAACGGCCGGCGGCCAGCAGTTTCACTACATCGCTTGCTTGAACGAAACACCCGCCTGGATCGCAGGCATGGCGGAAATTGCGGAACAGCACATGATTGGCTGGCCGACGATGAAGACGGTACCGCAGCGTGAAGCGGACAGGAAAGCGGGCGAGCAGGCGCGCACGGCGGCACTGGCGCTGGGCGCGACCAACTGACAACTGCATTTTTCGCCATCTAAAAGCCGCGCTTGCGCGGCTTTGTCATGTCTGGCGCGGCCAAGGGGCTTTCCAAATAGCAACACCACCAGTGGCGATGGCCGCGGCGGGGCTGGTAGAATGCCCGCTTTGCCGTGGGAAGCCTGGAAAATCAAGGGGCGCGCGCACGGATCGCTGGCCGAAATGGGTAGCGTTTTGTAATAAGCTGTAACATGGATCGCTGTAATCCTGGTTTTGCCACGGATACCCCTTGAAACAATAGGATATAGCCCCATCTGCCCGTTAGTGTTGTAAAGATAGTTAGACTAACTCATTTAAGTCATTGATTGTAGGAGCTTTTCAGATGCAAGATCAGGAAAACCAAGCTGTACCTAATCCGCAAGCGGACGCCGCGGCGACTGCCCCATCGACTCCCGCAGAGCCTACTTTGGAAGAGCAGCTGGCGAGTACCGAAGCGCGTCTTGCAGAGATGCACGATGCCTTCATGCGCGCCAAGGCCGATGGTGAAAATATCCGCCGCCGCGCGCAGGAAGATGTTGCTAAAGCGCATAAATTCGCAGTGGAAAGCTTTGCCGAAGCCATGGTGCCGGTGAAAGACAGCCTGGAAACGGCGCTGACGGTGGAAGCACCGACCATCGAATCGCTGAAAGAAGGCGTCGAGATGACCCTGAAGCAACTGAACGCCGCGTTCGAGCGCAACCGCCTGGTGGAAGTGTTGCCAGTGCAGGGCGAGAAGCTCGATCCGATGAAACACCAGGCTGTTGCCGTGGTGCCAGCAGAGCAGGAAGCCAATACCATCGTGTCAGTCCTGCAAAAGGGCTATATGATTGCGGACCGCCTGCTGCGTCCAGCCATTGTCACGACCGCGCAAGCAAAATAATCAGAGGGCGGCATCAAGCAAGCCTTGAAACCATGCCGCTTTGCCACATATAAGAACCATCTGAAATCTAGCAAATAAAAGGAAATAAATCATGGGTAGAATTATCGGTATCGATCTGGGAACCACGAATTCCTGCGTTTCCATCATGGAAAACGGTCAACCAAAGGTAATCGAAAACGCTGAAGGCGCACGCACGACGCCGTCGATTATTGCTTATCAAGAAGATGGCGAAATTCTCGTCGGCGCGCCAGCGAAACGCCAGGCCGTGACCAATCCGAAAAACACGCTGTACGCAGTCAAGCGTCTGATCGGTCGCAAGTTCGACGAAAAAGAAGTTCAAAAAGACATCGCGCTGATGCCGTACCAAATCATGAAAGCCGACAACGGCGATGCATGGATCGGCGTACGCGACAAAAAACTGGCGCCGCCGCAAATTTCGGCTGAAGTTCTGCGCAAGATGAAGAAAACGGCAGAAGACTACCTCGGTGAAGAAGTCACCGAAGCCGTCATCACCGTGCCTGCATACTTCAACGACTCGCAGCGTCAAGCCACCAAGGATGCCGGCCGTATCGCTGGCCTGGACGTCAAGCGCATCATCAACGAGCCAACCGCGGCAGCGCTGGCGTTCGGCCTGGACAAGACCGAAAAAGGCGACCGTAAAATCGCCGTGTATGACTTGGGTGGCGGTACGTTCGACGTGTCGATCATCGAAATCGCAGATGTTGATGGCGAGAAACAATTTGAAGTGCTGTCGACCAACGGCGACACCTTCCTGGGCGGCGAAGACTTCGACCAGCGCGTCATCGATTACATCATCGACGAGTTCAAGAAGATCAACGGCATCGACCTGAAAAAAGATCCGATCGCCCTGCAGCGCATCAAGGCTTCGGCCGAGCGCGCGAAGATCGAATTGTCGTCGTCGCAGCAAACCGAGATCAACGAGCCGTACATCGCCATGGCGAACGGCGCACCGGTCCACTTGAACCTGAAGATGACCCGCGCCAAGCTGGAATCGCTGGTGGAAGAGCTGATCACGGCCACGATGGAACCATGCCGCATCGCTATCAAAGATGCTGGCGTGAAAGTGTCGGACATCGATGACATCATCCTGGTCGGCGGTATGACGCGTATGCCGAAGGTGCAGGAAAAAGTGAAGGAATTCTTCGGCAAGGATCCACGCAAGGACGTGAACCCGGACGAAGCCGTCGCCGTGGGCGCAGCGATTCAAGGTTCGGTCCTGTCGGGCGAACGCAAGGACTTGCTGTTGCTGGACGTTACTCCTCTGTCCCTGGGTATCGAAACCCTGGGCGGCGTGATGACCAAGATGATCCACAAAAACACGACGATTCCGACCAAGTTCAGCCAGGTCTTCTCGACGGCCGACGACAACCAGCCTGCGGTGACCATCAAGGTCTTCCAGGGTGAGCGTGAAATCGCCGCCGGCAACAAGGGTCTGGGCGAATTCAATCTGGAAGGCATCCCGCCAGCATCGCGCGGCACGCCACAGATCGAAGTGACCTTCGACATCGACGCCAACGGCATCTTGCATGTCGGCGCGAAAGACAAGGCTACCGGCAAGGAAAACAAGATCACGATCAAGGCCAATTCCGGCTTGACCGAGGCTGAAATCCAGAAGATGGTGAAAGACGCCGAGTTGAACGCGGAAGAAGACAAGAAGGTCAAAGAATTGGCCGAGTCGCGCAACCAGGCCGATGCTCTGGTACACTCGACCCGGAAATCCTTGACCGAATACGGCGACAAGCTGGATGCGGGCGAGAAAGAGAAGATCGAAGCGGCGATCACCGACCTGGAAGCAAGCATCAAGGCGGGCGACAAGGCTGAGATCGACGCCAAGGTGGAAGCACTGTCGAGCGCATCGCAGAAACTGGGCGAAAAAATGTATGCCGACATGCAAGCGCAGCAAGCTGCCGGCGGCGCGGAAGGTGCACAGCAAGCTGCTGGCGCATCGGACGCAGGCGCCAAGCAAGACGACGTTGTTGACGCTGACTTCAAAGAAGTCAAAGACAGCAAGTAATTGTCTTGCGCTCCCATGAACTGGGGGCAGCCGGGCTGAACGCTACATCGCGGGATTAGCCGCGAAGACCGGCCGAGCCGAGTCGTTGCCCAGTGCAGCACTCGACTCGGCTTTTTCGTGTAATTTTTACATCAGTAGATAGACTGCAAGGTGCCGACAACATGGCAAAGCGTGATTTTTACGAGACACTCGGTGTCGCAAAAAATGCTTCGGAAGAAGAGATCAAAAAGTCTTACCGTAAACTGGCGATGAAATACCATCCGGACCGCAATCCGGATAGCAAGGAATCGGAAGAAAAGTTTAAGGAAGTCAAAGAAGCCTACGAGATGCTGACCAATCCGGAAAAGCGCGATGCGTATGACCGCTATGGTCACGCTGGCGTGGACCCGAACATGGGCGGCGGTGGCGGCTTCGGCGGCGGTGCTGGCGGCTTTGCCGACAGCTTCGGCGATATCTTCGGCGACATCTTTGGCGGTGGCGGTGGACGCAGCCGCAATGCGGGGCCACAGGTGTACCGTGGCGCCGACTTGCGCTACAACCTGGAAATTACACTGGAGCAAGCTGCTCACGGCTTCGACACGACCATCCGCGTGCCGAGCTGGGACAAGTGCGACACTTGCCACGGCAGCGGCGCCAAGCCGGGCACCTCGCCAACCACCTGCGGTACCTGCGGTGGCCACGGCCAGGTGCGCATGCAGCAAGGTTTCTTCAGCATCCAGCAAACCTGCCCGAAATGCCATGGCAGCGGCAAGGTCATCACCGACCCGTGCACGCCATGCGGCGGCGCCGGTCGCATCAAGCGCAACAAGACCCTGGAAGTGAAAATTCCAGTCGGTATCGACAACGGCATGCGTATCCGTTCGTCCGGCAACGGCGAACCGGGCACGAATGGCGGTCCGTCGGGCGACCTGTATGTGGAAATCCACATCAAGCCGCACGCCGTGTTCCAGCGCGAAGGCGACGACCTGCATTGCGAAATGCCGATCTCGTTCACCAAGGCGGCACTGGGCGGCGAAATCGAAGTGCCTACCCTGAACGGCAAAGTGTCGTTCACGATCCCGGAAGGCACCCAGTCGGGCAAGACCTTCCGCCTGAAAGGCAAGGGCATCAAGGGCGTGCGCTCCGGTTACGCGGGCGACCTGTTCTGCCACGTGGCCATCGAAACGCCGGTGAAACTGACGGAAAAACAGAAAGACCTGCTGCGCGACTTTGAAAAGTCGACGACCGAGGGCGGTGCCAAGCACAGTCCGCAAAGCAAGACCTGGAAAGACAAGGTCAAGGATTTTTTTGAGTAAGCACACGTAAGACCATGCGCCGGGATGCTCACACATCCCGGCGTTTTTTTCACCACGACTGAGAAATGTGCGCGCATCGCCGGCCTATGGGCGCGATCTGCCGCCAATTCAGTCGTATGCACACAATGGGAGCGATATGACCGAACAGAAAAATGGCCCGGCCCTGGCGGAACTGCTGCAGCGTAACCGCCGCTGGGCCGACTCGATGGTGGCGAAAGACCCGAACTTCTTCAAGAACCTGGAAGCGCAAACGTCGCCTGAATACCTGTGGATCGGCTGTTCCGACAGCCGCGTGCCCGCCAACGAACTGCTGGGCATGGCGCCTGGCGACGTGTTTGTGCACCGTAATATCGCCAATGTGGTCGTGCATTCCGACCTCAATTGCCTGTCCGTCCTGCAATTTGCCGTGGACGTGCTGAAAGTCAAACATATCATCATCGTCGGCCATTACGGCTGCAAGGGCGTGCATGCGGCCATGACGGGCACGCGTATCGGCCTGGTTGACAACTGGCTGCGCCACGTCCAGGACGTGGGCCAGAAACACGAGCGCTACCTGGGCGACGTGCTGACGAGCCGCCAGCGTGGCGACCGCCTGTGCGAACTGAACGTGGTCGAACAAGTCTTGAACGTGTGCCAGACCACCGTCGTGCAAGATGCGTGGGAACGGGGCCAGGAACTCAGCGTCCATGGCTGGGTCTATGGCTTGAAGGATGGCTTGCTGAATGACCTGGAAGTGACCGTCACGGCTGGCCACGAGCTGGCGCCGCGCATGGCGACCCGCCTGGCCCGCTACGAAGCAATAGCGTAAGCAAGCAATGCGGGCGCGGCGCTAAGGTGCCGCGCCTTCCAGGCGGCCCAGGTAGTCGGCCGCCTCCCGCACGCCCTCCTGCGCCGCCTGGCGCAGCCAGGTTCTGGCCTGGGGAATGTCCTGCGGCGTGCCCCGTCCTTCGGCCAGCGCCACGCCATAGTGGTAGCGCGCCAGCCGCGCATAGGCGGCGTCGTCGTTCGTATGCGCGCCGCGCCGCATCAGCGCCGTCGCCTGCGCCAGGTCCTTAGTCACGCCGATGCCCGTTTCATACAGCTGGGCAAGCCAAATCATCGAGTACACATCGTTCCAGCGCCGGATGCAATCTTCAAAGATGGCGACGGCGGCCGCATGGTCGCCCGTTTTGTCGGCCGCATAGCCATACAAACACTTGATGCGCTTGTCGCTGTGCACATAGGCTTTGTAGCTGAGATCACTTTCACCCTGGCTATCCTGGGCGTGGATGGAAGCAGGAAACAGCAAGGCGAGCAGCAGGGCGTAGATGGGCATGGCTTTCCTGGACGATGGTTAAAGCTTGGTAGATAAGCAAGTTGCGTGCTAGCGCCATTTCCGGGCAAAGCCGGTGCTGCTGTGCCATTGCGTGACAGCCTGTGTTGCAAGCTGGCGCAACGCGCCGCGCATATCCATATAGTAAATGCTTCGTTTGCAAGCAAGGCTGGCCGGCATACAGTGGACTTCCCCTGACTCTAGTCGAGTTCCCATGTCGGCCGTCCTGAAACCCGTGCAGTCCACCAGCCACTTCCGTATCGAGACTTTCGATGCGCCCCTGGGCGCGCAAGTGCTGGGGCTGGATCTGGCGCAGCCGCTGTCGCTGGGCGATTTCCAGCGCCTGCACCACGCCCACCTCGACCATCACGTGCTGGTGTTCCGCGACCAGCGCATCACGCCGCAGCAGCAAGTCGATTTCAGCCGCCGCTTCGGCCCCCTGCAAATCCACGTGCTGCGCCAGTTCCAGCTACCCACGCAGCCGGAAGTGCTGATCATCTCGAACATCGTCGAAAACGGCCAGCCCATCGGCCTGGGCGACGCGGGCCATTTCTGGCATTCCGACTTGTCGTACAAGGAAGTGCCCAGCCTCGGCTCCATGCTGCATGCGCAAGAGTTGCCGGACGAGGGCGGCGACACCGTGTTTGCGAACATGCACCTGGCCTGGGAAAGCTTGCCGGCCGCGCTGCGCCACGCCGTGCGCGGCGCCCGTGCCGAGCACAGCTACCTCAGCCAGTATGAAGAATTGCGCCGCCGCAACCCATGGCGCCCCGCCCTGACGCAGGCGCAGATCGATGAAGTCAAACCCGTGACCCATCCCGTCGTGCGTGTGCATCCGGAAACGGGACGGCGCGCCCTGTTCGTCAGCGAACACTTCACCACGCGCATCGTCGGCTTGCCCGACGACGAAAGCCGCGCCCTGCTCGACGAACTGTTTGCCCACAGCGTGCGCCCGGAGCACCTGTATGTGCACCGCTGGCAGCCGCACGACCTGGTGTTCTGGGACAACCGTTCGCTGATGCACCTGGCGACGGGCTGTCCGCCCGACCAGCGCCGCAAGCTCTACCGAACCACCATCGAAGGCGATGCGCCGTACTGATTTTTTGACTGTTGATCTGACTCAAGGAGTGTCCATGTTGCCGATCTTTACCTTTTCCCGCCGCCTGCTCGCCACCATCGCCCTGCTGTGCATGGCCATGCCCATGGCCCGGGCCGAAGGTCAGATCCGCATCGCGGGCCAGCACGGCATCACCTTCTTGCTGCTTAATATTGCGCAGGAACAAAAGCTGATCGAAAAGCATGGCAAGCAGCAGGGCGTCGATGTGAAAGTCGAGTGGATCACCCTGTCTGGCGGCCCCGCCATCAATGATGCTTTGTTGTCGGGCAATATCGATATCGCGGGGGCCGGGCTGGGTCCGCTGCTGACCATCTGGGACCGCACCAAGGGAAGGCAGAACGTGCGCGGCGTGGCTTCGCTCGGCAATTTCCCCTACTACTTGGTCAGCAATAATCCCAAGGTGAAAACGCTGGCGGACTTGACGGACAAGGACCGCATCGCCTTGCCGGCCGTGTCAGTCTCCGTGCAGGCGCGCATCCTGCAGATGGCGGTGGCAAAGCAGTGGGGCGACAAGGAATTCGCCCGCCTCGATAAAATCACGCAAACCCTGCCGCACCCGGACGCTGCCGCCGCCATCATCGCCGGCGGCACGGAGCTGACCGGCCACTTCGGCAATTCACCGTTCCAGGAGCAGGAACTGGCGCAGAACCCGAACGCCCACATCATCCTGAACTCGTATGACGTACAGGGTGGACCCAGCTCGTCGACCCTGCTGTATGCGACGGAAAAGTACCGCAAGGACAATCCCAAGACTTACCGCGCCTTCATCGCCGCGCTGGCGGAAGCGGCGCAGTATGCGAGCAGCAACCCGCAAGGCGCGGCCGACATCTACATCAAGGTGAATAAAAGCAAAGTGGACCGCAATCTGCTGCTGAAAATCTTTGCCAACCCACAAGTGCAATTCAAGATCGCGCCGCAAAACACCTATGGCCTGGCGCAATTCCTGCACCGCGTGAGCGCCATCCGCAACCTGCCCGACAGCTGGCGCGACTACTTCTTTGACGACCTCGCCATCACGCAGGGAGGCTGACATGAACGCGCCCGCTTTTCACCTGGTACGTCCTCCGGTCACCTTGCAGCCCTTGCTCAGTGTCAAGCATGTCAGCCTGGAATACCGGACCGAGCAGCGCACCGTGCGCGCCACGCATGACGTCAGTTTTGACGTGTTCCGCGGCGACCGTTTCGTGCTGCTGGGGCCATCCGGCTGCGGCAAGTCGTCACTGCTGAAAGCCGTGGCCGGTTTCATCGCGCCGCGCGCGGGCAGCATCGCCATGCAAGGCCAGCCCATCCATAAACCGGGGCCGGACCGCGTCGTCGTGTTCCAGGAATTCGACCAGTTGCCGCCATGGAAAACGGTGCTGGAAAACGTCATGTTCCCCTTGCTGGCCAGCAAGCGGCTGGACAAGGTGGCGGCCCGCGAGCGCGCCCATCACTGGATCGCCAAGGTGGGCCTGGCCGGCTTTGAAGATGCCCATCCGCACACCTTGTCGGGCGGCATGAAGCAGCGCGTGGCCATCGCCCGTGCCCTGGCCATGCAGCCGGAAGTACTGCTGATGGACGAGCCGTTTGCCGCCCTCGATGCCTTGACCCGGCGCAAGATGCAGGAAGAGTTGAGCCGCCTCTGGGAAGAGCTGCGCTTTACCCTCGTGTTCGTTACACATTCGATTGAGGAAGCCTTGGTCGTGGGCAACCGCATCCTGTTGCTGTCGCCGCATCCGGGCAGGGTGCGCGCCGAACTCAACAGTCATCAATTCGGTCTCCACAGCGCCGGCAGCGTGGAATTCCAGGCCGCCAGCACTCGCATCCACGGTTTGCTGTTCGATGAGGAAGTGGTTCCTGTCCCGCAAGCAGTTACTGCGCAGTGGGAGGCCGTATGAGCGCGCTGCTGGAGCCGCCCATCCGCCAGGAGTTCGTGTATGCGGCGCCGCCGCCGGCCGGCGTCACGGTCGAGCAGCCGCTGTCGCGCTGGCAGCGTGTGAGCCAGCACGCGCTGTGGCGCAAGGCGTTCATTTTGCTCAGCCTGGCCCTGTTGTGGGAAGGCGCGGCGCGCTGGACGCAGAACGATCTATTGTTGCCCAGTTTTCTGCAGACGGCGCAGGCGTTTATCGGCGGCATCACCAGCGGTGAATTGCTCACGCGCACAGCCGCGTCCCTCGTCGTCTTGCTGCAAGGCTATGCCGTGGGCGTGCTGGCCGCCTTCGTGCTGACCTTGCTGGCCGTGTCCAGCCGCATCGGCCGCGACGTGCTGGAAACCCTGACGGCCATGTTGAATCCCTTGCCGGCCATCGCCCTGCTGCCGCTGGCCTTGTTGTGGTTCGGCCTGGGCCGCGCCAGCCTGATCTTTGTCATCGTCCATTCCGTGATGTGGCCGCTGGCCCTGAACACGTATGCGGGCTTCCAGGGCGTGCCCGAGACCCTGCGCATGGCGGGCCGCAATTATGGCTTGAACGGCTTGCGCCTGGTGCTGCACATCCTCGTGCCGGGCGCCTTGCCCTCCATCGTCTCGGGGTTGAAGATAGGCTGGGCGTTTGCCTGGCGCACCCTGATCGCGGCCGAGCTGGTGTTCGGCACCACCTCGGGGCAAGGTGGCCTGGGCTGGTACATCTTCCAGAACCGCAACGAGCTGTATACGGACAAGGTGTTCGCCGGCCTGGCGGCCGTCATCGTCATCGGCTTGCTGGTGGAAAACATCGGCTTTCGCACTTTGGAGCGCGTCACCTTGAAACGCTGGGGCATGCAACGATAGTTATTTCAGCATGCTGCGCGCCGCCGCGATGATTTGCCGCGACAGTTGCTCCATGCGCGGCGACTGCACTTTCCACGTATGCCAGTACAGGGCCACGTCGGCCGGGGTCTTGGGCGTGAGCATTTCCACCAGCTCGCCATCCGTGTTCGCCTTCAATAGCAGCTCGGGCACCATGCCGTAGCCGAGGCCATAGCGGATGGCATTGAAGTGCGAGGTGGCGCCCGGCACGTAATGGCAGGGGTAAGCCCCTTCGGGCAGCCCCAGCGCTTCTTGCAGGAACGACGATTGCAAGGTGTCCTTGCGCGTATAGGCGACGACGGGCGCCGTGCGCGCCGCCTTGCGCGTCAGGCCGTGCGCGAACCACTGCTGGCGAAACGCGGGCGTGGCGACCAGCCAGTAGCGCATCACGCCCAGCGGCTCGGCCGTGCAGCCGCGCATGGGTTTGGCTTCCGTGCTGATGCAGCCGATCGCCATGCCCGTCTCCAGCAAGGTATACGTGTGGTCCTGGTCTTCCACGGTCAGGTCCAGCAGCACGCGCTCGCGTATCAGCACCTCGGAGAGGGCGGGGAAGAACCAGGTGCCCATCGAATCCGCATTCAGCGCCAGCACCAGGGTCAGCGGGGCATCCTGCTGCACCGCCAGTTCCGCCTGCAAGTCCGCTTCCAGCAGCTTGGCGCGCTTCAGATACTGCATCAGCCGCTGGCCCATGCGCGTGGCGCGCGCGGGACGGCTGCGCACAATCAAGGCATTGCCCAGCTGGCTTTCCAGCGCCCGCACCCTTTGCGAAATGGCGGGCGACGTCAGATGCAGCCGCAGCGCCGCCTGCTCGAAGCTGCCCGTTTCGACGACGGCGCGGAACGCTTCCGTGTGCTTGGGATTGAGATCCATGGTCACTGCCTTACATAAGAAAAATTTATCAATACTAAATAATACTTACTTTTGATAAGGATGGGTGTGTTGCAGTGCACAATACCTCTTTGATGGAGTGCCACGCGCCAGCGTGCGGCCTCCTGGCAGCAAGGGAATACCACCATGGAAGCACAAGCGAACGGCAGCACCCCCCGCAAGCCCCAGTCTAAGCTGGCGCGCAATCTGAAATTCGGCCTGGGATTGACCCTGGGCCTGGGCATGGCCGCCGCCCTGGCGGGCGGCTGGTGGCTGCGCCAGGCGTGGCAGGATTTGCCGGCCGTCGAGCACCTGGCGCAGTACAAGCCCGCCCTGCCGCTGCGCATTTTCTCCAGCGAAGGCGAGCTGCTGGCCGAGTACGGTGAAGAGCGCCGTGAATTCCTGCCGTTGAAAGACATCCCGCTGCGCATGCGCCAGGCCTTGCTGGCCATCGAGGATGCGCGTTTCTACGAGCATGGCGCCGTCGATTTCTATGGTCTGACGCGCGCCACGCTAGCCAACGTCGTCACGGGCCACCACGCGCAGGGCGCCAGCACCATCACCATGCAGGTGGCGCGCGACTTTTTCCTGTCGCGCGAAAAAACCGTGCAGCGCAAGCTGACGGAGATGCTGCTGGCCTACAAGCTGGAACAGCACTACGGCAAGGACAAGCTGCTGGAACTGTATATGAACCAGATTTACCTGGGCGAGCGTTCCTATGGCTTTTCCGCCGCCTCGAATATCTATTTCGACAAGCCGCTGGCCGAGGTCAGCATCGCGGAAGCGGCCATGCTGGCCGGCTTGCCGAAGGCGCCATCGGCCTACAACCCCGTCGCCAATCCGCAGCGCGCCACCGTGCGCCAGCATTACATCCTGCAGCGCATGCGCGAACTCGGTTACATCACGCCAGCCGAATACGATGCGGCGGTGGCGGAAAAACTGGCCCTGAACAAGGACCGCAACAGCTCCGTGCACGCGGCCGCGTATGCGGTCGAGGAAGCGCGCCAGCTGATCCTGCAAAGCTATCCCGAAGGCGCCTACAGCATGGGCCTGGACGTGACGACCACCATCCGCATGGCGCCGCAGCGGGCGGCCGACAAGTCGCTGCGCGACGGGCTATTGAATGCGCAGGCGCGGCGCGGCTACCGTGGCCCGGAAGCGCGCCTGGCCGCTTCCGAAGACAGCGTGGCGCGCCAGCTGGCCGCCTACCCGGACAGCGGAGAATTGCGCGCCGCCCTCGTGCGCAAAGTGGAAACCGCCGGCAAGCGCCAGGTGACGGCGCAGCTGCGCAATGGCGACGAGATCGTGCTGGCGGCATCGGATGCGCGCCTGGGCGGCAAGCTGCAATGGGATGGCAAGCGCGCCATCGTCGAGGGTAGCGTGATCCGCGTGATGCACGACGCGGCAAAGAAGCGCTGGCTGGTGAGCCAGTTGCCCGAGATGGAAGGTGCGCTCATTTCCGTCGAGGCGCACAGCGGCGAAATCGTCGCCATGGCGGGCGGCTTCGATTTCTACCGCAACCACTACAACCACGCCATGCAGGCCTACCGCCAGCCCGGTTCCAGCTTCAAGCCTTTCGTGTATTCGGCGGCGCTGGAAAAGGGATATTTCCCCGGCACGGCCGTGGACGATACGCAGCGCCTGCTGCTGCCGCAGGAAACGGGCGCACGGCCCTGGCGTCCGCGCAATTACGGCAACAACTATGAAGGCTTCATCAGCGTGCGGCGCGGCCTCGTGCGCTCGAAGAACCTCGTCGCCGTCAGCCTGATGCAGGCGGCCGGTCCCGGCTACGTGCAGCACTACGCCACGCGCTTCGGTTTCGAGGGCGCGCGCAATCCCGTCTCCCTGCCGCTGGCGCTGGGCGCGGGCGCCGTCACGCCGCTGCAGCTGGCGCAGTCGTATGCCGTCTTCGCCAATGGCGGCGTGCAGATGCCGCCGAAATTGATCAAGGAAGTGCGCAGCCGCAGCGGTGAAGTGCTGTTCAGCGATGCGGCGCCACGCGCCAAGGGCGAGCCGGCGCCGGGTACGCAAGTGATCTCCACGCGCAACGCCTACGTCATGGACAGCATGCTGCGCGACGTCGTCAAGAGCGGCACGGGACGCGGCGCGCTGGCGCTGGGACGCGGCGACGCGGCCGGCAAGACGGGCACGTCGAACAACGCGTATGACGCCTGGTTCGCCGGCTATTCCTCGGGCCTGGTTTCCGTCGTCTGGCTCGGCTACGACCAGCCGAAAAGCCTGGGCAACGCCACCGGGGGGACTTTGGCGCTACCCGTCTGGCGCGACTACATGCAGGTGGCCGTGCAGGGCCGCCGCGAACAGGTGCTGGCGGAACCGCCTGGCCTGTCCCTGCTCGATGGCGATTACGTGTATGCGGAATACCTGGCCGGCGACTGCCTGAAGGATAACCATGCCTTTATCCACAGCAGCGTCAGCTGCGGCAGTGGCAGCCTGGGCGCCGATACGCGCCTGGCCAACGGCGAAGAGCGCGGCACCAGCGGCACGGGCCACGAAGCGCGCACCCTGAGCGAAGCGCGCGAACGCGAACAAATTCTCAAATCATTTTCGGAAGAGTAAGAGCATGCTGTTATATACGATTTACCTGGTGGCGATTGTTGCCGAAGCGATGTCCGGCGCCATCATGGGCATGCGGCGCGGCATGGATTTGTTCGGCATCTGCATGATCGGCACCGTCACGGCGCTCGGTGGCGGCACCGTGCGCGACGTGCTGCTGGGGCACTATCCGCTGGGCTGGATCGCGCATCCCGAATACCTGTTGTTTACCATCGGCGCGGCTGTCGTCACGGCCTTTGTCGCGCGCTACCTGCACCACCTGCGTGCCATCTTCCTGCTGGTCGACGGACTGGGCCTGGTGGCGTTTTGCGTGATCGGCTGCGACATCGCCATGTCTGCCAAGATGCACCCGGCCATCGTCGTGCTGGCAGGGATGATCACTGGCGTCTTCGGCGGCCTGCTGCGCGATATCCTGTGCAACCAGATCCCCCTCGTGCTGCAGCGCGAAGTGTATGCCACCGTGGCCCTGTTCACGGGTAGCCTGTATGTCGGCCTGCTGTACTTCAAGGTCGACAGCTCTGTGGCGCAGCTGGCGTCCATCGGCGCCGGTTTCCTGTTCCGCTTCCTGGCCTTGCACTTCGAATGGCGCCTGCCGAATTTCAATGGCGACCGCATACGGGGCTTTGAGTAAGATAGCAGCGGCGTGAATATTTTCACGCGCGTTTAACCCCTTTTTCTCCGCCGCTGCGTTTCATGTTGGACACCCCAGCCAACCGGAGAAGAAGCGATGTCCAGCGCCCTCAAGATCACATTGATACTGTCCCTGCTGCTGTCGGCCGGCAGCCACGCCGCCGGCACGGCGCCGCGCAAGACCCTGGTGCCGTTTGCCAGTGAGCAGGCCTTGAGCAGCTACCTGCAGCAGTTGCAATCGCGCCAGGCGGCGCTGCAAAGGGAGCAGCAGAAACTGCAGCGCGCCACGGCGCAGTCCATGGCGGTATCAGCGCCGGCCCCTCCCGCGCCGATGGCGGCGAAAGCCGCGCCGGCAGCATCGGCAGAAGCGGCGGAATCGGTCACCAATGTGCAGACGGCGGGCGTGGACGAAGGCGGTATCGTCAAGCTGCATGGCAAGCACCTGGTGATGCTCAGGCGCGGCAAGCTGTTCACCGTGCAGGTGGGCGGCAAGGCCTTGCAGCCTGTGTCTTCGCTCGACGCGTTCGCGCCGGGCAGCGACCCGTCGGGCAGCTGGTATGACGAGATGCTGATCGACGGCGATACGGTGGTGGTGATCGGCTACAGCTACAGCCGTGGCGGCACGGAGATCGGTCTGTTCGACGTCAACGCGGACGGCAAACTGGCCTACCGTTCCACCTATCACTTGCGCTCCAACGATTATTATTCCTCGCGTAATTACGCGAGCCGCCTGGTCGGCAGCAAGCTGGTGTTCTATTCGCCCCTGTCGCTGAACTTGCGCCGTGGCGACCCGTTCAGCGGTTTTCCCGCGCTGCGCCGCTGGCGCCCCGACGCCGTGCCGTCCGACTTCAAGCGCATCGCTCCGGCCACGCGCATCTACCGCACCGATGAAGAGCCCGAGATGGGCGCCGGCCTGACCCTGCATACGGTCACCGTGTGCGACCTGGCGCAGCGCGACATGCGCTGCGAAGCGACCGCCGTGATGGGGCCGCAGGGCCGCGTGTTTTATGTGTCGGGCGAATCCGTGTTCGTGTGGACCACGCGCCGCGGCAGCGACTCGGGCGTGTTCCGCATTCCCCTCGATGGCAGCGCGCCCAGCGCCCTGAAAGTGGCCGGTGCCCCCGTCGACCAGTTCTCGTTCCTGGAAAGCGTTGACGGCCATCTGAATGTCCTGCTGCGTGCCGAAGGCCAGGGCGATGGCATGTGGGATGGCGCAAAAGGGCGGGGCGACATGGCCTTGCTGCGCGTGCCATTGGCGTCGTTTTCCGATGGCCGCGACAGCGCGCCCGCCAGCAGCTACAAGGCGCTGCCCGGTGGCGGTGGCTACGGTTTGCAGAACCGTTATGTGGGATCCTATCTGTTGTACGGCAATCCGGGAAATGCCGGGCGCCGGCAGGCGGATCAGGCCTGGCCGCGCCAGCCCCTGTATGCCGTGCGCTGGGCCGATGCGGGCAGCGTGCAAGCCTTGTCCCTGCCGCACGGCGTGGAGCGCATCGAGGCGCTGGGCGATGACGCCGTGGTGATCGGCGCGCAGGGACGGGATCTGCACTTCAGCAGCATTCGCCTGGGAGCGCAGGCGGCGGTTGCCGCGCGCTATATCCGCGCCGATGCGGCGCAGGGCGAGTCGCGCAGCCACGGCTTTTTCTACAAGCCGCAAGCGGCCGGCGAGGGCATGATCGGCTTGCCCATCCTGGGCGCGGACGAGCGGCCTGGCCTCAACAAGTCAGCCGCATCCGTTCTCTATCTGCGCAACAGCGGCTTGCAATTGACGGAACTGGGCGCGCTGGCGGCGCGGTCCGGCCAAACGCCGGACGATGGCTGCCGCGCGTCCTGCGTGGACTGGTACGGCAATGCGCGCCCCTTGTTCCTGCAGGGCCGGGTCTTCGCTTTGCTCGGCTATGAATTGGTGGAAGGGGCGTTCAGGGATGGACAGATCCGCGAAGTGCGCCGCATCAGCTATGCACCCATTGCGCCCGCTGCACGCTGACGGCGTAGCGAAATTGTCGCCGCCGCGTAGTTCGGCTACACTGGTTCTTATGCCCGATACCCTGATCACCGCGACGGATGAAGACCTGATGCTGCGCTACAGCGCTGGCGACCTGCCGTCGTTTCGCGAACTGTACCGGCGCCATAGCCAGGGCCTGTACCGCTTCGTGGCCTGGCGTTCGCCGCGCCGCGCGTGGGTGGACGAGATCGCGCAGGACGCGTGGGCCAGCCTGCATGCGGCGCGCGCCGGCTACCAGCCGCAGGCGGCGTTCCGCACCTATCTGTACCTGATCGCGCGCCACCGTCTGATCGACATCCTGCGCCAGCGGGAAGGACAGGAACACGACGACGTGGGCGAACTGGCGGACGAGGGCACATCGCCGCCGCAATCGCTGGAGCAGAAACAGCAGCACGCGCTGCTGCATGCCGCCATCGCCGCGCTGCCGGTGGAGCAAAAGGAGGCGCTGGTGCTGCAGCAGTTCAGCGGCATGAGCATCCTCGAGATCGCCGTCGTGACGGGGGCGGAGGCGGAAACCGTCAAGAGCCGGCTGCGTTACGCCATGCAGAAATTGCGCGCGGGCTTGGACAGCGCCGCTGGCGCGGGAGGACAGGCATGAATACGCACGATACGGATCCTCAAGATCCTCAAGATCATCACGACGAAGAATTGAACGCGCTGCTGGCCAGCCTGCCGCAGCCCGCGCCTTCCAGCGCGCTCGATGCGGCCATTCTGGCGGACGCGGAAAAAGCCCTGCACAAGCCGGCAGCGGCGAACGACAGCGCCGATGGCGTGCTGCGTACCTTGCCTGCCAAGAAATCACCGGACTATCTGCAGCGCTGGCGCGTCCCGCTGGGGCTGGCCGCAGCCGTGCTGTTGACGGTGAACCTGATCGGCGTGGACTGGTTCGGCTCGAAGCCTGCGCAATTTCCCGTGGTCGGGGAGCCGGTCACGCAGGAGGTGATGTCCGAACCGGCCGCTGCACCCGCGACGGTGTCTGCGCCACCGCCGTCGGCACCGCGTGCCATGGCCAAGGCGGCAGCCAGGATGCCAGCGCAGGCCGAGCCAGTGCCGGCACCCGTGTCAGTACCAATACCCGTGCCAGCGCCAGCGCCACCGGCCCCGCCGCCCCCTGCCACGGCAATGCCTCAGGCGATGGAGCAGCAAGCGGCCATGCAGGCCGAGGCCAGCATGCAGCGCCAGGCACCGGTGCAACGGGCGCTGGCCAAGCCCGCGCCCGTTGCGGCCCGCTCCGCGCCGATGCCGCCGCCCGCAAAGCTCGACGCTTCCGTGTGGCTGGTGAAGATTGACGCCCTCTTGAAGGCGGGCGAAGGTGCGCTGGCGCAGGAGGAATGGGCGGCGTTCCGGCAAGCGTATCCCGACTACCCTGTGGCCGAGGAGTTGCGGCAGCGGCTGGAGAATAAGTAAAAAACGCTAGACGATTCCCTTTCTGCGCTCCCACACGGCGCTGCCCACGAAAATGGCGGCGCATACCCACATCACGGCCGGCAGGGCGTTCACGCCCACCGATTGCATCAGGACCCCCGTCAACAGGGGACCGCCGCCGCTGGTGACACCCCAGGTGGCGTTGACGATGGCGCTGGCGCTGGTCAGCGACAGTCCCGTGAAACGCTCGCCGCAGGCCACCAGCGCCAGCATGTAGATGCCGCCCGCCGCCGCGCCCAGCAACAGCAGCAGGGTCCACCACAGCCACGGCGTGCCGACGGCAAACGGCAGCAGCGGCAGCAGCAGGCAGACGGCCACGCCGCAGCCCGCATGCACCTTGGCACGGCCGAAGCGGTCGGCCATCCAGCCCAGCGCGAATTGCAGGCCCGTGTCGCCCACCAGCACCACGGTGGCCGACAGCAGGGCCAGGTCCGTGCCGATGCCGTGCTCCATCGCGTATAGCGGCAGCAGGCTCAATGCCAGGGTATCGAACAGGGCGAAGAAGGCGGCGCCCAGCACGATCATCGGCATGCGCGGCAGGATCAGGGTCCACTTCACGCCGTGTTCTTCCGGTTCGCGTTCCGGGCCGCTGTTCGAGATCAGCATCAAGCCCGGCACGGCTAGCAAGAACAGCAGGCCGCAGGCGGCGAAGCTCCAGCTGATCTTGTCGTTGAACAGGGCCACGAGGGCGGGGCCGATCAGCTGGAAAAAGGTAAAGCTGGTGGTGTACATGGCGACCACGCGGCCGCGCGAATTATCGGGCGCCAGGCGATTCACCCACGCTTCGCCGATGGTAAACAGCACGCCCATGGCGCCACCGAAGAGGAAGCGCAGCACGCTCCACGCCAGCAGGTGGTCGGTAAACTGCATGGCGATCGTCGCCAGCGACGCCACCCACACGGCGCCCAGCATGGTGGCGCGCGCGCCGAAACGCCCCACCCAGCGCGAGACGAACGGCGAGGCGGCCAGGATGCCGAGGGCGCTGACGGCCGTGATCATGCCGATGATGTCCGTGCCCACGCCGCGCTGGTGCAGGGTCAGGGCGGTGAGCGGCATGGTGGCGCCCAGGCCCAGGCCGACCACGCCGATGCTCACCACGAGGGCGAAGAAGTCGCGCCACGGCATGTGTTTCATGGCTGCCCCCGCGGGGTGGAAAAGGTGTTCGGTATGGCTGGAAAACGGTGTGGATGCATGGGAAAGTAAGGGACTTTGCCTGCGGCGCTGGTGTTTGGCGCCGGACGGGCATATGATGATTTTAATAAGGACAATACTGCAAAGCCGTAGTGTAGGCGATGTGTGCCGCCGCTGGCCACGTCCATCCGTGTGGCCGCCCCTGCCGGCTCTGCTGTACAGTGAAGCGAGCGGCAGCGCCGTGATGGCGCTGTCATTGGATCGTCACGCCAGCGAGGAAGCCCCATGCGCCGTCCCATCGTTCTCGTTCCCGCCTGCCAGCGCCAGCTTGGCAGCCACGTCTGGCACATGGCACAGGACAAATACCTGCACGCCGTGCTGCGTGGCGCCGGCTGCATGCCGCTGCTGCTGCCCGCCCTGGGCGCGGATGCGGACCTGGAAGCGGCGCTGCAGATCGCCGATGGCGTGATGCTGACCGGCTCGGCCTCGAACGTCGACGCGCGCCTGTATGGCGAAGATATCCTCCATCCCGACCTGCCGCAAGACCCCGCGCGCGACGCCACCACCTTGCCCCTGATCCGCGCCGCGCTGGCATGCCAGCTGCCCCTGCTCGCTATCTGCCGCGGCTTCCAGGAAGTCAACGTGGCCCTGGGCGGTGGCCTGCACCAGGCCGTGCACGCGGTGCCGGGCATGCAGGACCATCGCGAGAACGTGCTCGATCCCCTGGCGCGCCAGTACGCGCCAGCGCACCGCATCAAGTTGATGCCCGACGGCCTGCTGTCACGCCTGCTGGGCGGCGAGAGCGAAATGATGGTCAACTCCCTGCATGGCCAGGGCATCGCCCGGCTGGCCGATGGCTTGCTGGTGGAAGCCCTGGCCGACGACGGCCTGGTGGAGGCGTATACGGTGGCCAGCGCCGCCGGTTTTACGCTGGCCGTGCAATGGCACCCGGAATGGCAGGTGGAAGACAATCCGCATTCCATGCGCCTGTTCGGCGCCTTCGGCCAGGCTTGCCGCGATTACCAGGAACAGCAGCATAGAAAAACAGGATGACAGGCGCGCCGCACGCAGTACGCGGTGTTCGATCAAGACCAACGAGAGGGAAACATGGCAATACGTGAAAATTTCACCTATACGGATATGGATTTGTGGCTCAATGAAAAGCGCGTCACGGAAATCGAATGCCTGGTACCCGACCTGACGGGCGTGGCGCGCGGGAAGATCCTGCCGCGCGGGAAATTCACCCAGGAGCGCGGCATGCGCATCCCGGAAGCGGTACTCGGCATGACGGTGACGGGCAATTACCCGGTCGACGATGGCGGCTACGACCGCGCCATTTCCAGCACCGACCGCGACATGATCTTGAAGGCCGATCCCACCACCATCACCATGGTGCCGTGGGCAACCGATCCCACCGCGCAAGTCATCCACGACTGCTATTTTGCCGACGGCATGCTGGTCGATTTCGCGCCCCGCTCCGTGCTGCGGCGCGTGCTGAAACTGTATGCGGACAAGGGCTGGAAACCCGTGGTGGCGCCGGAACTGGAGTTCTACCTGACGGCGAAAAACACGGACCCGGACTTGCCCTTGAAGCCGCCCATCGGCCGCAGCGGCAGGGCCGAGACCAGCCGCCAGGTGTACAGCATCGACGCCGTCAACGAGTTCGATCCCCTGTTCGAGGATATCTACGATTACTGCGAATTGATGAACCTTGACGTCGATACGCTGATCCACGAGATCGGTGCGGGACAGATGGAAATCAACTTCCTGCACGGCGATCCGCTGGGCCTGGCCGACAAGGTGTTTTTCTTCAAGCGCACCCTGCGTGAAGCGGCCCTGAAACACGATATGTACGCCACCTTCATGGCCAAGCCGATGGCGGGTGAACCGGGTTCCGCCATGCACGTGCACCAGAGCGTCGTCGATGCGAAGACGGGCCTGAACATCTTCAGCAACGAGGACGGTTCGGCCGCGCCCATCTTCAAGCATTACATCGCGGGCCTGCAGCGCTACATGCCGTCGGCCATGGCCATCGTCGCGCCCTACGTGAATTCCTACCGCCGCATCGTGCGCCATACGGCCGCGCCGATCAACATCCAGTGGGGCCTGGACAACCGCACGGTGGGCTTCCGCGTGCCCGAGTCGGGCGTGCAGGACCGGCGCGTGGAAAACCGCATCATCGGCGCCGACGCGAATCCCTACCTGGCCCTGGCCGTCACGCTGGCCTGCGGCTATCTCGGCATGACGGAGCAGCTGGAAGCGACGCCGATGATGGTGGGCAGCGCCTATGACATGAAGTTCGAACTGCCGCAAGGCTTGCCCGAAGCCCTGCAGTTGCTGCGCGCGGAAGACAAGCTGCGCACGGTGCTGGGCGAGCGTTTCATCGACGTGTATGCGGCCATCAAGGACCTGGAGCACCAGGAGTTCATGACCGTCATCAGCCCCTGGGAGCGCGAGCATCTTCTGCTCCACGTTTAAGAAAGGATCGCAATGAGTACAGCAAACAATCCGCTGGCGCCGAGCGCCGCCCTGGTCGCCTCCGTGGCGCAGAAAAACGCGGCGCCGCAGGTGTATGACACGGCCGCCATCCAGCAGATGGACTCGGCCCACTACCTGCATCCATTCACCGATTTCCAGGACCTGGCAAGCAAGGGCGCCAGGGTGATGGTGCGCGGCGACGGCGTCTACCTGTGGGATAGCCAGGGCAAGAAGATCGTCGACGGCATGTCGGGCCTGTGGTGCGTGAATGTGGGCTACGGCCGCACGTCGATCTCGCAAGCCGTGTACCGGCAGATGGAGACGCTGCCGTTCTATAACAGCTTCTTTGGCACGACCAACGTGCCGGCCGCGCAGCTGGCCGCCAAGCTGGCACAAATCTCGCCGCCGCAGTTCCAGCACGTGTTCTTCACCAGTTCCGGCTCCGAAGGCAACGACACGAATTTGCGCATGGTGCGCCGCTACTGGGATATCCTCGGCTACAAGGAGAGGCATACCATCATCAGCCGCCACAATGCCTATCACGGCAGCACGGTGGCGGGAGCGTCGCTGGGCGGCATGGATGGCATGCATGCGCAGGGCGGCATGCCCATCCCCGGCATCGCGCATATCGGCCAGCCCAATTACCTGGAGTCGGGCCACGGCTTGAGCCCCGAGGAATTCGGTGTAAAGGCGGCTGGCTGGCTGGAAGACAAGATCCTGGAAATCGGCGCCGACAAGGTGGCCGCCTTCATCGGCGAGCCGGTGCAGGGCGCCGGCGGCGTCATCATTCCCCCATCGACCTACTGGCCGGAGATCCAGCGCATCTGCGACAAGTACGGCATTTTGCTCATCGCCGATGAAGTCATCTGCGGCTTCGGCCGCCTGGGGCACTGGTTCGGCTCCGAACTGTTCGGCATAAAGCCCGACCTGATCACCTTTGCCAAGGGTGTCACGTCCGGCTATGTGCCGCTGGGCGGCGTGCTGGTGGGAGACAGGGTAGCCAAGGTGCTGATCGAGCAGGGCGGCGAATTCACGCACGGTTTCACGTATTCCGGCCACCCCGTTGCCTGCGCGGCGGCGCTGGAAAACATCCGCATCATCGAGGAAGAGCAGCTGGTGGCGAAGGTGGCCGACGATACGGGACCGTACCTGAAGCAGTGCTTCGCCAGCCTGGGCGAACATCCGCTGGTCGGCTATGCGGACAGCTGCGGCCTGGTCGCGGGCCTGAACCTCGTGCGCAAGAAGGGCGCCACCGTGCATGACAACGAGCTGTTCGACGAGGATCAGGGCGTGGGCATGATCTGCCGCGGCCACATGTTCGACAACGGTGTCATCATGCGCGCCGTGGGCGAACGCATGATCGTCGCCCCGCCGCTGGTGATGACGCGCGCGCAGATCGATGAAATGGTGGGCTTGATACGCGTGTGCCTGGACAAGACCCATGCGGACGTGAAGGCGAAGAGCTGGGTGTAGGTTTTTTCCCCATTTTGCCGCCATCTGCGCATTTTTTGGACCGCAATGGCGGCAGTTCCGCTAAACTTCCATCCTGGCCGCTCTTTGTAGTGGCCAGTTTTTCATTTTGACACCCTCTTACCCAGAAGCCACCCACACATGACGATAGCAACACCCGCCGCGTCGGCCAGCGACGCCCCAGCGCCTTTCTTGCTGATTGATCAACTGGTCAAGGAATTCGATGGCGTGCGCGCCGTCAATGATATTTCCGTGACGATCAACAAGGGCGAGATATTCGCTCTGCTCGGCAGTTCAGGCTGCGGCAAGTCGACCCTGCTGCGCATGCTGGCCGGTTTCGAGACGCCGACGTCGGGGCGCATCGCTTTGGCGGGCAACAGCATCGTCGATGTGCCGCCGCACCAGCGCCCCATCAACATGATGTTCCAGTCGTATGCGCTGTTCCCCCATTTGTCCGTGTGGGACAACATCGCCTTCGGCCTGCGCCGCGATGGCTTGCCAAAGGCGGAAGTGGCGTCAAGGGTCGAGCAGATGCTGGCGCTGGTGCAACTGGGGCAGTATGCGAAGCGCAAGCCGCACCAGTTGTCGGGCGGGCAGCAGCAGCGCGTGGCGCTGGCGCGCAGCCTGGCCAAGCGTCCGCAATTGCTGCTGCTCGACGAGCCGCTGGGCGCGCTGGATAAAAAACTGCGCGAACGCACGCAGATGGAACTGGTCAATATCATCGAGCAGGTGGGCGTCACGTGCGTGATGGTCACGCACGACCAGGACGAGGCCATGAGCATGGCCACGCGCATCGCCGTCATGAGCGAAGGGCGCATCCTGCAGGTGGGGGCCCCCGGCGAAATCTACGAGACGCCGAACTGCCGTTTCGTGGCCGATTTCATCGGCAGCGTCAACTTGTTCGATGGCCGCATCACGGAAGATGAACCCGACCACGTGGTCATCGCCACTGCCGATGGCGAGCACTATGTTTCGCACGGCATCACGGGCAACCTGGGCATGGATGTCTCGGTGGCCGTGCGCCCCGAAAAAATCGGCATCCAGATCGAGCCACCTGCCTTGCACGAGCGCGCATCGCCGGCGGAACATGGCTACAACTGCGCCCAGGGCGTGATCGTCGCCATGGCATATTTTGGCAATGAAACCAGCTACCACGTGCGCCTCGACAGCGGCACGGTGGTGAAAGTCTCGCGCACCAACGCGGCCCGCCACGACGCCGCGCGCCTCGAGCGCGAACAGCGCGTGTGGGTGTGGTGGGATGGCGCCGACATCGTCGTGCTGACCAGCTGAGGCCATCATGACGTCCATTTTGCAAATGCTGCGCGGTCTGGTCACCTTGCGCTGGGTCACTGGGCGCAACGCCGTCATCGCCGTTCCCTCGCTATTCCTGGCGGCAGCCTTCCTCGTGCCTTTCCTGATCGTGCTGCGTATCAGCCTGTCCGACATGGACACGGCGGGCAGCCCCTTCGGCGGCCTGCTGTCGTATGTCGACGGCATCGTCGTGCTGAAGGTCAAAATCGCCAACTACCTGTTCATCGCCGCTGATGAACTGTATCTGCTCACCTACCTCAGTTCCATCAAGTACGCGGCCATCACCACGGCCATCTGCCTCTTCATCGGCTACCCGTTCGCCTACTTCATGGCGCGCGCCAGGCCATCGATCCGGCCCGTGCTGATGATGCTGGTGATGCTGCCGTTCTGGACCTCTTTCCTGCTGCGCGTGTATGCGTGGAAGGGTATCCTGGCCAACCACGGCTTGCTCAACGATCTGCTGATCGCGCTGGGCGTGGTGAGTGAACCGCTGCACATGATGAACACATCGTTTTCGCTGGTGGTGGGCATGGTGTACGCCTATCTGCCCTTCATGATTTTGCCCCTGTACGCGAACCTGGTGAAAATGGATATGCGCTTCCTGGAAGCGGCGGCCGACCTGGGCGCCACGCCCTTGCAGGCGTTCTGGCGCATCACCGTGCCCCTGTCTAAATCGGGCATCATCGCCGGCGCCATGCTGGTGTTCATCCCGTCCGTGGGCGAATATGTGATTCCCGAGCTGCTGGGCGGCCCGGAAACCCTGATGATCGGCCGCGTGCTGTGGGATGAATATTTCACGAACAACGACTGGGCCATGGCTTCGTCGGTGACGGTGCTGGTGGTCTTGCTGATCCTCGTGCCGATGGCCATTTTTAACAAATACAAGACGGACCAGAACGCGGAGGAACGCACATGAACGGACGTAATTTCCTGCAGCGCTGGTTCGGCCGCGGCTGGCTTTCGCTCGGCTATCTGTTCCTCTACCTGCCCATCATCGTGCTGATCGTCTTTTCGTTCAACAGCTCGCGCCAGGACATGGTGTGGAGCGGCTTTTCGCTGCGCTGGTACAGCGAGTTGATGAGCGACACGGAAATCATCTCGGGCTTCGGTTTGTCCCTGAAGATCGCCTTCATATCGGCCACATCGTCCGTTATCCTCGGCACGTTTGCCGCCTTCGCCTTGACCAGCTACCAGCGCTTCCGTGGCCGCACGGTGTTTTCCGCCATGGTCAGCGCGCCTTTGGTGATGCCGGAAGTGATCATCGGCCTGTCCCTGCTGCTGATGCTGGTGTCCATGCAAAAGGTCTTCGGTTTCCCCGAACGTGGCGTGCTGACCATCTGGCTCGGCCACACCCTGCTGGGCATGGCGTATGCGGCCGTGGTGGTGCAGTCGCGCCTGCAGGAGATGAGTAAATCCCTGGCCGAAGCGGCCATGGACCTGGGCTGCCGCGCGCACCAGGTATTCTTCCTCGTGACCCTGCCGAACATCACGCAGGCGCTGGCGTCGGCCTGGCTGCTGACATTTACCCTGTCGCTGGACGACGTGGTGTTGTCGGCCTTTTTGTCCGGTCCCGGTTCGACGACGATGCCGCTGGTGATCTTCTCGCGCGCGCGCCTGGGGCTCGACCCGCGCGTCAATGCCATCGCCGCGCTGACCATCCTGGTGGTGACGCTTGCCGTGATCGCGTATGCCGTGATGCTGGCGCGCGCCGACCGGAGACGGCGCAAGCAGATGTCTGCGGCGTATTCGGCGGACTAGGAGTAAGCTGGCGTTTTCACCTTGCAGGAGACGACCATGACGGAAAACACCAGCTGGCATGCACGGGCCGCAGCGCTCGCGATCGATGGCCGCGCCTTTATCAATGGCGAGCGCGCCGGAGCCAGGTCAGGCCAGACTTTCGACAATCTGTCGCCCATCGATGGGCGTCTCCTGGGGCAAGTGGCCCGCTGCGATGGGGCGGACGTGGATGCGGCCGTGCAGGCCGCGCGCGCCGCCTTCGAGGACCGCCGCTGGGCAGGGAAATCGCCCGCGCAGCGCAAGCGCGTGCTGATCAAGTTCGCCGACCTGGTGCAGAAGTACGGCCCCGAGCTGGCCTTGCTGGAAACCCTGGACATGGGCAAACCGATCAAGTACAGCCAGAGCGTGGACGTGGGCGCCACGGCCAACTGCCTGCGCTGGTATGGCGAGGCGATCGACAAAGTCTACGATGAAATCGCGCCCACGCCCGCCAATAGCCTGGCCCTGATTACGCGCGAACCGGTGGGCGTCGTCGCCGCCATCGTGCCGTGGAACTACCCGATGATCATGGCTGCCTGGAAGATCGCGCCGGCCCTCGCGGCAGGCAATAGCGTGATCCTCAAACCCTCCGAAAAATCCCCATTGACGGCCTTGCGCCTGGCCGACATCGCGCTGGAAGCGGGCGTGCCGGCCGGCGTTTTCAATGTGCTGCCCGGCTACGGCAACGAGGCCGGCGCCGCGCTGGCGCTGCACATGGATGTCGATTGCATCGGTTTTACGGGTTCCACGCGCACGGGCAAATTGATCGTGCAGATGGCGGGCCAGTCAAACCTGAAACGGGCGTGGACGGAATTGGGCGGCAAGTCCGCCAACATCGTTTGCGCCGATTGCCCGGATCTGGACAAGGCCGTGGCGGCCGCCGTCGGCTCCATCTTCTTCAACCAGGGCGAAAGCTGCAACGCGCCCTCGCGTCTGTTCGTGGAAGAATCGATCAAGGAAGAATTCCTGGCCAAGGCATTGGCCATGCTGCCGCGCTTCCAGCCCGGCGACCCGCTCGACGAAGCCACCGTCATGGGCGCCATCGTCGACGCCACGCAGATGCAAACCGTGATGGGCTATATCGCGGCCGGCAAGAGTGAAGGCGCGCAGCTGCTGGGCGGCGGCGAGGCCGTGCGCCTTGATACGGGGGGCTACTATGTGCAGCCGACCATCTTCGGCGTGGACGCGGGCATGACGATCGCGCGCGAAGAGATCTTCGGCCCCGTCCTGTCCGTGCTGGGCTTTACGGATATTGCCGAGGCGGTGAAACAGGCCAATGCCACGCCGTACGGCTTGCAGGCGGCCGTATGGACGTCGGACATCACCAAAGCCATCCAGACCTCGCGGGCCCTGCGTGCGGGCACCGTGCACGTCAACCAATATGACGGCGACGACATCACCGTGCCGTTTGGCGGCTACAAGCAGTCGGGTAATGGGCGTGACAAGTCATTGCACGCGCTGGACAAGTACACGGAGCTGAAGACGACGTGGATACAGGTGGGGTAGGGGTTTGCGCCTGTGGTGTTGTCGGATTACGGCCTGCGGCCTCGGCGGCCCCGCCTAATCCGACCTACCCGGCCTACGGCGTTGATGGTCTCGTAGGTCGGCTTGGCGCGCAGCGCGCAAGCCGACTTAAAACAAACTACGTCAGAAGCAGTGTTCCAGCGCCGGGAAGCTGCCATCCTTGACGGCTTTGACATAGCCGGTGACGGCGTCGTCGATACTGGCCGCGCCTTCCATGAAGTTGCGCACGAAGCGCGCCTTGCGGCCCGGGAAGACGCCCAGCATGTCGTGCATGACGAGCACCTGGCCCGAGCAATCGGGACCGGCGCCGATACCGATGGTGGGGATGGTCAGCATGTCCGTCACTTCCTTGCCCAGCTGCGACGGCATCGCTTCCATCAGCACGATGGCGGCGCCCGCGTTTTGCAGCGTCAGCGCGTCGTTCTTCAGTTCCGCCGCGCTTTCCGTGCTCTTGCCCTGCACTTTATAGCCGCCCAGCTGGTGCACGGATTGCGGCGTCAGGCCGATGTGGGCGCAGATGGGGATGCCGCGTTCGGTGAGGAAACGGACGATCTCGGCCAGCCAGGCGCCGCCTTCGATCTTGATCATGTGCGCGCCAGCCTGCATCAGGATGACGGCGTTGGCATAGGCTGTTTCAGGCGTGCCGTAGGCGCCGAACGGCAAGTCGGCCATGATCATGGCCGACTTGCTGCCGCGCGCCACGGATGCCGTGTGGTAGGCCAGTTCGGCCACGGTGACGGGCAGGGTGGAGTTGTGGCCATTGCAGACCATGCCGAGCGAATCGCCGATCAGCAGGATCTCCACGCCGCAGCGGTCCATCAGGGACGCAAAGCTGGCGTCATAGCAGGTCAGCATGGTGATCTTTTCGCCGGCGGCGCGCAGCGTGGCCAGGGTGTGGATGGTCACGGCCTTGTTGGCGACAGGCTTGGATGGCGCCGGCGCCGGTGTGGCGGCCTTGTCTTTTGCGGCCAGATCTGTTCCTTGCAAATAAGCGGACATAGGTATTCTCTAGAGTGAAAGGGGTACAACGCCGCTAGTGTAGTACTTTATGCGGCCTGCTGCAGGAGCGGCATTGTAGAGGATGGGAGCGGAACGGGTCGGAGCTGGGGTCAGAGCTGACTGATGGCCTGATCGGCCACGGCCGCCAGGTAGTCCTGCGCCGGACCGAGTCCGGGCACGATGACGGCGGGCGCCAGTTGGAGCAGCGGCACCAGCACGAAGGCGCGCTCGGTGATGCGCGGATGGGGCACTGTCAGCGTGGCGCTCGCGATCCGTTCATCGCCGTACAGCAGCAAGTCCAGGTCCAGGGTGCGCGGGGCGTTGCGGTAAGGCCGCTCGCGTCCATGCGCCGCCTCGATGGCGTGCAGGGCGAGCAGCAGTTCCTCTGCCGGCAGGGTGGTCGTGATGCGCGCCACGGCGTTGACGTAGTCGTCACCGCTCGAATCGATGGGCGCCGTGCGGTAGCTGGCCGAGGCGTCCAGCAAGCTGGCGCCTGGCAGGCGCGCCAGGCGCGCGATCGCGTCCTGCACATTCGCGCGCGCGTCGCCCAGGTTGGCGCCGATGCCGATGTAAGCGGTGACCAGCGCAGGTGCGTCCATCATTCGTCGCTGCTGCTGCCGGTGGCCGAGCCGCCGCCGGCCTTGCTGCGCGTGCTGCGGCGTGGCGGGCGCTTTTTCTTGACGGCGCCCGGTGCGGCATTGGCGCTGACGAGCAGCGCTTCACGCGTTTCCTCGTCGCCTTCATAAAAGGCCGTCCACCATTCGCCGATGTCCATGTCGATCTCGCCAGAGGCGCAGCGCAGCAGCAGGAAGTCGTAGCCGGCGCGGAAGCGCAGGTGCTCGAGCAACTTGTACGGCGCCTTGCCGACCCGGCGCTCGAAGCGCGGCTGCATCGACCAGATGTCGCGCATGTCGGAACCGATCTTGCGCTGCAAGGCCAGCTTTTCCGTCTGCGAATCGAGCACGTCGTCGGCCGCCAGGTGCAGCGCGGGAATGGTCGATTCGCCAGCGGCGCGGTAGGCCGTCCATTTTTCCAGTACCTGGTGCCACAGCAGCGAAGCGAACAGGAAGCCCGGCGAGACGGTCTTGCCGGCGGCGATGCGGGCGTCCGTGGCGTCCAGCGCCAGGGTGACGAATTTTGCGCCCAGCGGCTGTTCCAGCACCACGTCGAGCAGCGGCAGCAGACCGTGATGCAAGCCTTCCTTGCGCAGCTGCTGCAGGCAGGCCAGCGCGTGGCCGCTCATCAGCAGTTTCAGCATTTCATCGAACACGCGCGGCGCGGGCACGTTGTTGATCAGCGGCGCCATGATGGGGATCGGCGCGGCCGTGTGCGGCTCGATGGTGAATTTCAGCTTGGCGGCAAAGCGCACCACGCGCAGCATGCGCACGGGATCTTCGCGGTAGCGCTCTTCCGGCTTGCCGATCATGCGCAAGGTCTTGGCGCGGATGTCTTCCACGCCCCCGTGGTAGTCCAGCACTTCCTGCGTGGCCGGGTTGTAGTACATGGCGTTGATGGTGAAGTCGCGGCGCAGCGCATCTTCGTGCTGCAAGCCGAAGGTATTGTCGCGCAGGACGCGGCCGTGTTCATCCTTGGGCGCGGAGTCGGCGCCGGCGCCGCGGAAGGTCGTCACTTCCAGCAAATCCTGGCCGAACATCACGTGCACGATCTGGAAGCGCTTGCCGATGATGAAGGCGCGGCGGAACAAGCGCTTGACCTGTTCCGGCGTGGCGTTGGTGGCGATGTCGAAGTCTTTCGGCTTCACGCCCAGCAGCAGGTCGCGCACGGCGCCGCCGACGACAAAAGCCTCGAAGCCCGCTTCCTGCAGGCTGCTGGTGACGCGGATGGCATTCGACGACACCAGTTTCGGGTCGATTCCGTGTTGCGCAGGACCGAGCACGATGGGTGCCGTGGTGTCGCGCGCTGCCTCTTTTTTAACGCCGAGGATCTTGCGGATGAATTTTTTAATCATTGAATAAGTGAAGTGATGGCCAGCCGTGGAGGGATGCGTGTGCGCTCAAAGCGGTATTGGGGTTGGTCGCGACAGGGTGGGTCACGACCGACAGCAGGGGAATGTCGTTGTGCGAATCGCTGTAAAAATAGCTTCGCTCGAACTGCCCCAGTTCCTTGCCCATCTTTTCCAGCCAGGCGTAGGTGTGGGTCAGCTTGCCCGCGCCCAGGGTCGGCGTGCCTACCAGCTTGCCCGTGACATTGCCTTGCGTGTCATATTCTGGCATGGCGGCCAGCAGGTGCTCGACGCCCAGCGCATCGGCAATGGGTTTGGTGATGAAATGGTTGGTGGCCGTGACGATGGCCAGCAGGTCGCCCGCGTCCTGGTGCTGTTTCAGCAGGGCCACGACTTCCGGGCGGATGGCCGGCATGACCACTTCGGCCATGAATTGCTTGTGCAGCGCTTCCAGGCGTTCGCGCGGGAATTGCGCCAGGGTGCCGAGGGAAAATTCCAGGTATTCCGCCGGATCGAGCGTGCCGGCCTGGTATTGCGCGAAAAATTCGTCGTTACGGCGGGTGAATTCGGCGGCGTCCACGGCACCGATGCGTACCAGGAATTCGCCCCACTCGTGATCCGAGTCGATGGGCAGCAGGGTGTGGTCGAGGTCAAACAGGGCCAGATTCATCATTCTTTCGCTTCCGCCTGCAGCAACTCGCGCAACAATGGCAAGGTGATCGGGCGTTGGGTTTCAAGGGAGTAGAGGTCGAGAGAGTCCAGCATCGTCGACAGCGAACGCATGTCGCGCCGGAAATGGGACAGCAGATAGGGTAACACGCCGGGCGACAAGGTCAAGCCGCGGGTGGTGGCCGCCTGGGTCAGGGCGGCGATTTTTTCATCGTCCGTCAAGCCGTGGATTTGATAGATCAGGCCCCAGCCCATGCGCGTGCGCAAGTCTTCGCGCACGGGCAGCACGGCCGGCGGCACGGCGCCGCTGCACACCATGAAGGCCTTGTTGGCGCGGATTTCATTGAACAGGGCAAAGGCATCGATCTGCGCCAGCGGCGACAGTTTTTCGCAGTCGTCGAGCAGGTACAAATCCACATCAGGCGAATACACGAATTCGGACTCGATCGAGAATGGCGAAATGTAGCGCGCGCGCTCGGTGCTGGCCAGGGCCTTGAGCAGGTGGCTCTTGCCGGCGGCCAGTTCGCCCCACAGGTAGGCAAAATGTTCGCGCGAAGTGCGCGCGGCGAACTGGCGCATCAGCTGCGCCACTTCGGCATTCTGTCCCACCTCGAAGGTATCGAGGCTGTGCGCCTGGTCTGTGCCTAAATCGAGCACCAGTTGTTTCATGGCGTACGCCTTGTCCTGTTTTTCATTACTGCTTGTGCGTCGTCATCGCGTTTGTTGTTGGATTTTTATTAATTTAACATTGTAGTCGTCTCGAGTGCCTGACAGAAGCGTAGCGAGCGGCAGCGATTTGTGGCCGAGAAGCGCAACCGTACTGTAGTACGGTGAGCATCGCCGGCCGCAAAGTGCGACGCGCAGTAGCTTATGTCAGTCACCTTGTCACGCATTATAGAAGGTGCTGGACAGGTAGTGGCGTCTTAGATGCTTAAAAGCGACCATCAGGACGGCAGAAGCGGGTAAAGCGAGCAAAACGCCGACGAAACCGAACAATTGTCCGAAAGCCAATAAGGCAAAGATCACGGCCAGCGGGTTCAGGCCGATGCGCTCGCCCACCAGGCGCGGCGTGAGGAAAAAGCCTTCGATGACCTGGCCGCAGCCATAGATGACGGCCACGGCGATGACGCCGCTCCAGTCGGCAAACTGCAGCAGGGCGGCGATCAGCGCCAGCATCAGGCCCAGGCCGAAGCCCAGATAGGGAATGAACACCAGCAAGCCCGTGATGATGCCCACAGGCAATGCGACTTCAAAACCGGCGATGGCCAGCGCCACCGAGTAATACGTGGCCAGCACCAGCATGACGAGCAGCTGGCCGCGCAGATATTGCGCCAGCAGGGTATCGACTTCCTGCGCCATGCCCACCGTGCGGCCGACCCAGCGTCGCGGCACGGCGCCGGCGATGCGCGCCAGCATCGGATGCCAATCCAGCAACAGATAGAACAGCACCACGGGAATCAGCACCACGGTGGCCAGCCAGCCCAGCACGGCCGTGCCGCCGATACGGGCCGAGGCGAGTACCGTGCTCCAGATTTCATCGCCGCTGGTGGCCATCTGCTGGCTCAGCATGCGTTTGATGCCGGTGCCATCGAGGCGCACGCGGATGCCCAGGTCGCGCAGCTTTGGCGCCAGGAAATCGTTCGCCTTGTTCAGGAATTGCGGGATTTGCGCCTGCAGCAACGGGATTTCCTTTTGCAGCACGGGTACGACGATCAGCACCAGCGCCGTAATGGCGAGGAAAAACAACACTACGACGACCAGCACGGCCAGCGGACGGGGCACGTAAAAATGCTTGTAATGCAGGCGCTGCAACCGGTCGACGCCGGGATTGAGCACGTAGGCGAGGATGGCGGCGGCCAGGAAGGGCGTCAGGATGGGACCGAGGCTGACGAGCAGCAGCAAAAATGCCAGCCAGACCGCGATCCAAAATGCTGTTTGCTTCTGTTCGGCGGTGATGGCGAATGGCATGTGGTTTGTGCTGTTGCGTTAAAAAAAGGCAGTTAATTACGAAATGGCGGGGCAGTTTGATAAAATAGCGACTTGATCGACCGAATTCACCCGCTGGCGTCCTGCCGCACGATGTTGAAAAACATGCTTGCGCGCGCGTGCCGGCGGGTATCCGCCTTCTATTTTACCGCCTCCGCTGCCACCACACCATGAACCAGACTTCTAATGTTTCCCTTTCCTACCGTGACGCTGGCGTCGATATCGACGCAGGCGACGCTTTAGTCGAAGCAATCAAGCCGTTTGCCAAGCGCACCCTGCGCGAAGGCGTGATGGGCGGCCTGGGCGGTTTTGGCGCCATGTTTGAAATCAGCAAGAAGTACAAGGAACCGGTGCTCGTCTCGGGCACCGACGGCGTGGGCACCAAATTGCGCCTGGCGTTCGAACTGAACCGCCATGACACGGTCGGCATCGACCTGGTCGCCATGAGCGTCAACGATATCCTGGTGCAAGGCGCCGAACCGCTGTTCTTCCTCGACTACTTCGCATGCGGCAAGCTGGACGTGGCGATCGCCACCGACGTCATCAAGGGCATCGCCCAGGGTTGCGAACAAGCGGGTTGCGCGCTGATCGGCGGCGAAACGGCGGAAATGCCGAGCATGTACCCGGCCGGCGAATACGACTTGGCAGGTTTTGCCGTCGGCGCCGTGGAAAAATCGAAAATCATCGACGGTACCAAGATCGCCCCGGGCGACGTGGTGCTGGGCCTGGCCTCGTCGGGCGTGCACTCGAACGGTTACTCGCTGGTGCGCAAGATCATCGAAGTGGCGAAACCTGACCTGGAAGGCGACTTCCACGGCCGCAAGCTGGCCGACGTGCTGATGCAGCCGACGCGCATCTACGTCAAGCCGCTGCTGGCGCTGATGGATGCCATGGAAGTCAAGGGCATGGTGCACATCACCGGTGGCGGCCTGGTGGAAAACATTCCGCGCGTGCTGCAGCCTGGCCTGGTGGCCGAGCTGGACTCGAAGGGATGGACCATGCCGCCGCTGTTCACGTGGCTGCAGCAGCACGGCGGCGTGGCTGACGCCGAAATGCACCGCGTCTTCAACTGCGGCATCGGCATGACCGTCATCGTCTCGCAGGAAAACGCGGACGCCGCCATCGCGCAATTGCAGGCGGCCGGCGAAACCGTCTCGCGCATCGGCACCATCCGCGCCCGCGTGGGTGACGAGCATCAAACGATTGTCATCTAAGTCTTAATCGACATAAAAAAGGCAGGCACTCGCAAGAGGCCTGCCTTTTTTTACGTGCCTGCGCCTACCGCGCGTGCGCCGGCTTCATGCGGCCATCCGGCTGCGAACCGCCCCTGCCGATCATGGCCACGCTGACGGCCGAGACGAGGGAGGCGAACAGGATGTAGCCGACGATGTGCCACGGTTCGCCATTGCCCGTTTTCAGCAGGTAGGTGGCGATGATGGGCGTCAGGCCGCTGGCGAAGATGCCGGAGAACTGGTACACGAAGGAGATGCCCGTGTAGCGCACCTTGGCGTCGAACAGGTCGCAGAACAGGGCCGCTTCCGGGCCGTACACGGCCGAATACAGCACGCCCAGCGGGATGATCACGGAACACCACAGCAGCAGCGGATTGTCGGCGTGATGCAGCATGATCCAGAAGGCGGGGATGGCCGACACGCCCGTGATCAATGAACCCCAGAAAAATACCTTGGTGCGGCCGATGCGGTCCGACAGGCGGCCGAAGAAAGGAATGCAGAAGCACATCACGACGGCCGACGCCATCACGCCCATCAGCGCTTCCGTGCGGTCTATCTTGATGGTGTTGGTCAGATAGGTGATGGAAAACACGCCGAAGATGTTGAAGAACACGCCGTCGATATAGCGCGCGCCCATGCCTTTCAAGACGTTGCCGGGATAGCGTTTCAACAGGTCGAAAAACGGAATCTGCGTCTCCGCGTTCTTTTCCTTGACGGCCTGGAATTCCGGCGTTTCCATCACGTTCAGGCGTATCCACATGCCGATGAAGACGAGAGCCGCCGACAGGATGAAGGCCACGCGCCAGCCCCAGGACAGGAACTGCGCGTCCGTCAGGCTGTAGGACAGGATCGCCACCACTCCGGAAGCGAGGCACAGGCCGATGGCCAGGCCGATCTGCGGCAGGCTGGCGTAGAAGCCGCGCTCCTTGGGCGGCGCATATTCATACGCCATCAGCACGGCGCCGCCCCATTCGCCACCGAGGCCGATACCCTGCAGCACGCGCAGGAACAGCAGCAGGCCGGGCGCCCAGTAGCCGATGTGGTCATATGTGGGCAGCACGCCGATCAGGAAAGTGGAGATCCCCATGATCATCAGGGTCATCACCAGCATGCTCTTGCGGCCGATCTTGTCGCCGAAGTGGCCGAAGATCACGCCGCCGATGGGGCGCGACAGAAAGCCCACGGCAAAGGTACCGTAGGCCAGCATGGTCGAGACGAGCGGATCGCCGCCCGGGAAATACAGCTTGCTGAACACGATGCCGGCGACGACGCCGTATAAAAAGAAGTCGTACCACTCGATGGTGGCGCCGATCACGCTGGCCATCACGACTTTCCGTAGCTCTTTGGCCTTTTTCGGATTGTTCGTATTGTTATCCATAATATCTAGTCTCCAATCGATATCGATTATGTGTGTTTTTTTGATGCCTGGCTGCTCGCCAAGTCATTGAGGGACGGGGCCGTCTGCCCGCCGCTGGCATCCTCCCGGGTGAGGTGGCGTGGGGCGCGGACTAGGCAGCCTTGGGCAGCCGCACGGCGTCCGCCAGGATCATGTCGGCCGCTTTTTCGGCGATCATGATGGTGGGCGCGTTCGTATTGCCCGAGACGATTTCCGGCATGATCGACGCGTCGACCACGCGCAGGTTCTGCATGCCGTGCACGCGCAGGCGGTCATCGACGACGGCCATGGCGTCATGTCCCATCTTGCAGGTGCCGCTCGGGTGGTAGATCGACTGGCTGAAGCGCCGCGCCGCGTCCAGCAATTCCGCATCCGTCTCGAACTGCGGGCCGGGCACGAACTCGGAAATGATGTGCGGCGCCAGCGACGGGGCGGCGGCGATTTTTCGCGCCACGCGCAGGGCCGCAATTGCCGTCTGCTGGTCGCGCGGGTCGGACAGATAATTCGGATAGATGCCCGGATAGGCGAGGGGATCGGCGGACTTGATCGACACGTGGCCACGGCTGTGCGGGCGCAGCTGGCACACGGACGACGTAAAGGCGGAAAACGGATGCGCGCCCTCGCCCGGCTTGTCGGCGCTCAGTGGCTGCATGTGGAACTGGATGTCGGGCCGCTCCACCTCGGGCGACGACCTGGTAAACACCGTCACCTGGCTGGCCGCCAAGGTCAAGGGCCCCGAGCGGGAAAACACATACTGCATGCCAACCCACAGCTTGCCCCACAGACTGTTGACTTCATCGTTCAGGGTTTTCAGCCGCGTCTTGAAGACGAGGCGGATTTGCAGATGGTCTTGCAGGTTCTGTCCCACGCCGGGCAAGTCGTGCACCAGCGGCACGCCCACTTCCTCGAGCAGGGCGCGTGGGCCTACTCCCGAGCATTGCAGGATCTGCGGCGAGCCGATGGCGCCCGCGCAGAGTATCACTTCGCCGCTGGCGCGCGCCTGGCGCAGCTGGCCATCCTGGCGGAATTCGATGCCGACGGCGCGCTTGCCCTCGAACAGCACGCGCGTGATTTGCGCGCGCACTTCCACGCGCAGGTTGGCGCGCTTGCGGGCAGGCCGCAAAAAGGCCTTGGCGGTGCTCCAGCGCAAGCCCTTGCTGGCCGTCTGCTGGAAATAGCCGACGCCTTCCTGTGTGGCGCCGTTGTAGTCGGCATTGAAGGGAATGCCGCTTTCCGTGGCGCCAGCAATAAAGTGTTCCGCGATGGGACGGCGCAGCCGCAAGTCCGACACTTTCAAGGGGCCACCCACGCCGTGGTAATCGCTGGCGCCCCGTTCCTGGTCTTCCGATTTCTTGAAATAAGGCAAGATGTCGGCATAGCTCCAGCCTGCATTGCCCAGTTCGGCCCAGCGGTCGTAATCTTCCTTCTGCCCCCGCACGTACAGCAGGCCGTTGAGCGAACTGGAGCCGCCCAAGACCTTGCCGCGCGGCCATTGCAGCTGGCGTCCGGCGATGCCGGCGTCCGCCTCCGTGCGGTAGCACCAGTCCAGCCTGGGATCGTGCATGGTCTTGAAATAGCCGACCGGCACGTGTATCCACGGATTGTTGTCCTTGCCGCCTGCTTCCAGCAGCAATACCTGATTGTTGCTGTCGTGCGACAGGCGGTTGGCCAGCACGCAGCCGGCGGAACCGGCGCCGACCACGATGTAATCGTAGTGTGTTTGCAACATTACTCTTGTCTCCTGCGTTGCGGTATCTCAGCCGCCTCGATGGGCGTTTTTTGCGATACACTGGTCTTTATTGATTATTTTTGGAACGTCTGGTTCCATTTATAAAAGACGTGCAGCGCCGGGACAAGCGGAAACAGCCGCATACGCGAGAGGTGAAACAGAACATGCATGATGCGTTTCAAAAACGGCAGGCCGAGGCCGAAGAAGACAGCTCGGCGGGTGGCGCGGTAGCTGCCAGCACGGCGGCCAGCCATGGCGACGAGGCGCGGGGCTTGCGCGTGCTGCGCCTGATCGAGCACCTGGCCAGCGCCAGCCAGCCATTGACCTTGTCGCAGCTGGCCGCGCGCATGCAGGTGCCCAAGGCCAGCATGATGCGGCTGCTCGATACCCTGGAACAACATGGCTATGTGCTGCGCACGCCCGTGGGACGCGGCTACGTGCCCGGTGCCGCTTCCACCAACCTGGCGCTGGCCACCCTGCGCAACAATGCCCTGATCCGCGTGAGCCGCAGCATCCTGGGAAGTCTGGTGGCGGTCACGGGCGAGACGTGCAATCTGGCTATTCCCGAGGGTAATGCGATCGTCTATGTCGACCGCGTGGAAACGCAGGAACCGCTGCGTCTGCACCTGGTGTTGGGCAGCCGGGCGCCCATGCATTGCACGGCGAGTGGGAAACTATTCCTGGCGCATATGAATTTGCTGGAAAGGCGCGAGTTGCTGGCCATGCTGACCCTGCAGGCGCGCACGCCGAAAAGCATCACGGATCCCGTGCTGCTGGAACGCGAGATTGTGCGCATCGCCCGCCTGGGCATCGGCATCGACGACGAGGAATTCGTGCACGGCATGGTGGCCGTGGCCGTGCCCATCTGCGCGGCCGACGGGCGCATCGTGGCGGCCGTCGCCTGCCACGCGCCCGTGGCGAGAAAGTCCGTGGAGCAGCTGATGCAGCATGTGCCCCAGCTCAAGGAGGCGGCCGTCAAGCTGCGGCCGCTATTGCTGGCGGAAAACAGCTAGGGTTTCAAGACCTTGGCCACTTTCGCCGCGCGCAGGCGGAACGCATCGGGCATGCCCGAGCCCAGCAGCGGGCGCAGATACAGGCGGAACGCATCCGTCACGTCCGTGCCGCTGGCGCTGATGAATTCGTCTTCCATGGTGCGCGTCTTGCCTGCTACCTCGGTGAGCGGCAGCAATTCATAATCGACGGAATAAAAGCCCGTGCGCTTGATGGCGACGGAACCATCGCGGTCGCCCCACATGGCGAACTGCACCGCCTTCTCGCCCACTTCGCGGGCTTCGCGCTGGTCGACGTCGGAGACGCAGCCGATGAAGGAGCGCTGCAGATAGCCGAAGGTATCGCCGCGCACGCGCTTGATGCCCAGTTTCGCCTTGATCTCGTCGCACAGCAGGTCGGCCAGCGCGCCTGTGCCCGACAATTGCACGTTGCCATGCGCATCGCGCTCCACTTCATTGCCCACCTGTTTGGCCAGCAAGCTGGCGATCGGTTCGCCCGAGGCGTCGTGGATGCCTTCCGAGACGGCGATCACGCAGCGGCCATGTTTTTCATACGTCGCCTTCACGTCGGCAAGAAATTGTTCCAGCACGAAGACGCGCTCGGGCAGATAGATCAGGTGCGGGCCATCGTCGGGAAACTTCTTGCCCAATGCCGAGGCGGCCGTCAGAAATCCCGCGTGGCGGCCCATCACGACGCCCACGTACACGCCGGGCAGGGCCGCGTTATCGAGGTTGGCGCCGGCGAACGCCTGCGCGACGAAACGCGCTGCAGAGGGAAAGCCGGGCGTGTGGTCGCTGCCCACCAGGTCGTTGTCGATGGTTTTCGGGATGTGGATGCAGCGCAGCGGATAGCCGGCCTTGTGCGCTTCCTCGCTGACGATGCGCACCGTGTCGGACGAGTCGTTGCCGCCGATGTAAAAAAAATGTTCGATCTCGTGCGCGCGCAGCACTTCGAAGATTTGCTGGCAGTAGGCAATGTCCGGCTTGTCGCGCGTGGAGCCGAGGGCCGACGAGGGCGTGGCGGCCACCAGTTCCAGGTTATGGCTGGTTTCCTGCGTCAGATCGACGAATTCTTCATTGACGATGCCGCGCACGCCGTGCAGCGCGCCATACACGCGCGTGACATGTTGAAAGCGCCGCGATTCGAGCACCACGCCCACCAGCGACTGGTTGATGACGGCGGTGGGGCCGCCTCCCTGGGCAACAAGAATTTTTCCAGACGGCATGGGATTTCCTCGTAAGTGGAACGGCCCTCCAGCCTACTCCTTTTTTGCCGGGGCGCTGTCTTTTCCAATATTTCTGTCGAGGAATTGTTCCACGCGCTGCCAGAAATCCACGCGCGTGGCCGCCAAGCCCCAACGGTCGCCTTCGTCGGCGTACAACTGCCAGTCGACGCGGGGATTGTTCTGCTTGAGCTTGTCGCGCAATTGCGTGCCCTGATAGACGGGGACCTTGCTGTCGGCCCCCCCGTAGGCCAACAGCAGGGGCTGCGTCAACTTTTCGGCCTGATACATGGGGGAGTTCGCCTTGAGCAGGGCGGCATCGCGCACGGGATCGCCGATGCGTTGCGGCATGGTGTATTGTCTTGCTTCCTCGCCCATCCGGTGATCGACGCTCCAGTGCTGCGTAAACATTTTCGGCAAGTCGGTGATGCCGCCCCAGCTCACGCCGCAACGGAACAGGTCGCCATCCTTGATCAAGCCCATCAGGGCGGCATACCCGCCATAGGCGCCGCCGCCGACGATGCAGATGCGCTGAGGATCGGCAATGCCTTGTGCGATGGCCCAGCGTGCGCCGTCGGCCAGGTCATCCTGCATGGCCAGACCCCATTGTTTCCAGCCTGCTCGCAAATACTGGTCGCCACGGCCGCCGCTGCCGCGAAATTCGACTTGCAGCACGGCATAGCCGCGCGAAGCGAGAAATTGCCGCTCGCTCATCCAGTACCACAGGCTGCCACGTTCTGCTGGCGCACTGCGCACGAGTAGCAGCATCGGCAGTTTCTTGCCGCCCCCCTTGGGCAAGGTCAGCCAGGCAGGAATCTCCATGCCGTCGCGCGCTCGATATTGCATCAGATCGGTTTGCGCCATGTGCTCAGCATCGATGGCGGGACGGGCGCTGCCGATCTTTTGCAATTGCCGGGTTTGCTTGTTGTAGAGCAGGAAGGCGCTGGGCTGGCGGTCCGAATATGCCGTCACGATGAGCTGCGGGCTGTCTGCCCTGGCGCTGCGTGAGATGAGATTAATGGTTGCCGGCAATTGCGCGTCGATGTCTTGCTGCACCGCCTTCCAGTCGGCGCTGAACCATTCGGTGGTGGTGGCATCATTGGTGTAGTAGACACCCAGCAGGCGTTTCTGGTCCGTGAGGATGCCGCCGTCGAAATCATAGCCAGCCAGCGTCACCAGCGGCTTGCCCGTGACGCGGCCAGCCGCCAGGTCATAGGCATACAGGGTGCGCTTGTCGGCGCCGTTGCGGCTGCTGACATACAAGGTGCCATCGGGACCGAATTCCAGCGGCGTAATGGCGTGAGGTTCGCTGTCGTAGGCATCCTGGCTGGCGATGGCACGCCAGCGTTGCTCACCCTGTTCAAGGTAGTAGAACGTCTTGCGCCGGCCCTCGACAGCCGTAGCCAGGCGTGGTTTGCCGTGCTGGTCGAGCAGCCAGTGAAGCACGCCTTTGGCGGGGGGCGCCACTTTTTCCCATTGCTGGGTAGTGGTATCGAGGCGCAGCAAATCGAATTGTCCGACCCTCGCCGTATTCTCATTGAGCTCCTTGAACACGACGGCTTTCTGGACATAAATGACATCGGAATCCTGGGTACCGGACTGGTCCAGCAGATACACGGAGGACGGTAACTTCCTGGACGCGAAGCGCGGGTCATCCGGGATATCATCCATGGAAGCCAATTGGCGGTAATTGCTGCCATCGCGGTCGACGGCGAACATGCCCGGCGCATATTTGCGCTGGCCATCGGCCACATGCGAGTCCCTGGTATCGAATACCAGCCGCTTGGCATTGACCCATTCCACATTGGCAATGTCGCGGTCGCTGAAGCTGGCAACGACCTTGGCCGACTGGCTCGCCACATCGAGCACGGCCAAGCGCCGGCGCCGGCTGTCGCCCATCAGCAAGATGGCGACTGCGTTGCCGTCGGGCGACAGCGTGACACTGCTGATCTGATCTTCGTCGAAGAAGGCGGCGGCGCCGATGCTTGACGGAGCGACAGCCGAGGTGCTGGCGGCTGCCGTTTGGGCGGGTGCCGGCGGCGATACGATGGCCAGCAACAGGCAGGCCATCGCGGCGCGGGCGAGTGCTGCACGGTGGGCCAAAGTGAGGTTGCTGGGTGTCATTCCGCCTCCAAGAAATAGTAAATAAGATATCTATTTATGCACTATTTCTTGAAGGTATCATTGTTTGTACGTTTCAACCAGCAAGGTGCTATTCCGGCGCCCGGATATGCTCGACCAGCCCCGTGCTGCGGCGTCCCGGCGCCGGTGTCAGCCAGCTGACCAGCACGGCGGCGGCCAGGCCGGCCGGCACGCCGAAGATGCCGGCGGAGATGGGGGCGATATGAAACCATTGACCGCTGGCATTACCGCCCAACATGGTGCTGGTGTGCAGCATGTAATACAGGCATACGCCAAAGCCCGTCAGCATGCCGGCCAGCGCGCCCTGGTAGTTGGCGCGTTTCCAGAACACGCCCAGTACCAGCGGCGGGAACAGGGTCGAGGCGGCCAGGGAAAACGCCACGCCCACCAGCGACAAAATGTCCGCCGGCTTTTGCGAGGCCGCATAAGCGGCGATGAAGGCCACGGCCAGCAGCAGCAATTTTGAAATCGTCACGCGCTTTTGCGTCGAGGCGCTGGGATCGACCACCTTGTAATAGATGTCGTGCGACAGGGCATTTGAAATGGCCAGCAGCAAGCCATCGGCCGTTGACAGGGCCGCAGCCAGGCCGCCGGCCGCCACCAGGCCGGAAATGACGTAAGGCAGGCCGGCGATCTCGGGCGTGGCCAGCACCAGCACGTCGGCATCGATGGATATTTCCGCCAGTTGCACGATGCCGTCGCGGTTGACGTCGACGATGCTGATCAGGGGACTGAGCTTGTCCACGTTGGCCCAGTACGACACCCAGGTGGGCAGGTTCGCGTATTGCGTGCCCACGAGAGCCGAGTAAATATCGTACTTGACCAGCACGGCCAGCGCGGGAATCGTGAGGTAGATCAACAAGATGAAGAACAGGGTCCAGAAGACGGAGACGCGCGTCTCGTGCACGGACGGCGTGGTGTAGGATCGCATGAGGATATGCGGCAGGGCGGCCGTGCCCAGCATCATGCAAAACACAAGGGCCAGGAAATTGTTGCGCTTGATGTCGGACTGCTCCCGGTCGGCGGCGGGAAATGGCTGTGCGTGCGGAATGATCGGCTCGGCGCGCTTCTGGTTGTGCGCCTGCGCGGCCTGCCACAGCGCGCGCGCTTCATCGGGACTTTTCGGATAGGCGATCAGGTAGCGCTCCGCATTGCGGATGTCGAACAGCGAGGCATTGCGCTGGCGCAAACTGTCGAGCTGGCGCTGGGCCGTCAGACGGCCTTGTTCCCAGGAGGCGGGCAAGCCGTCGATGCGCGCCTGGTAGCTGATGGCGCGCTGGCGGAAGATGGCACGCACCTCGTTTTCTTTCGGATCCGTTTCCAGCACGTGTTCGCGCGCGCTCAGTTGCGGCAACACCTTGCCGTAGGCGATCTGCGGCACGGGATTGTCAGCATGCTTGACCGACAGCCACATGGCGGGAATCAGGAAGGCGACGAGGATGATGATGTATTGCGCCACCTGCGTCCAGGTGATGGCGCGCATGCCGCCGAGAAAGGAGCAGACGAGGATGCTGGCCAGGCCCAGGAAGATGCCGACGGAAAAATCCACCCCCGTGAAGCGCGAGGCGATCAGGCCGACGGCGTAGATCTGCGCCACCACATATGTAAACGAGACGATGATGGTGGCGGCCACGGCCACCACGCGCACGCTGGCGCCCCGTTTGTCGGTACCGCTGCCATAGCGGGCGGCGAGGAAATCGGGAATCGTGTACTGGCTGAACTTGCGCAGGTAGGGGGCGATCAATAGCGCCACCAGGCAATAGCCGCCCGTCCAGCCCATGATGAAGGCCAGGCCGTCAAAGCCGTTCAGGTACAGGCCGCCGGCCAGGCTGATGAAGCTGGCCGCCGAAATCCAGTCGGCGGCAGTGGCCATGCCGTTGAACATGGCCGGTACCCTGCGCCCCGCCACATAGTATTCGGTGACGTTCGAGGTGCGGCTGATGACGCCGATGGTGGCGTACAGGGTAATGGTGACGAGCATGAACAGGTAGCCGATCCATGCGCGCGGCATGCCTTCCTGTTCCAGCACCGACAGGGCCAGCAGGAAGGCGGCAAAACCGGCCGTAAACAGCAAATAGTAGCGGCACAGGCGCGCAAAGAAGCTGCGCTGGTCGCTCATGCGTGCTCCTCTGCATGAAAAGCCCGGTCGAGGCGCTGCATGCGCCAGGCATAGAACGCGATGATGGCCAGGTACACCAGCGAGGCGCCCTGGGCCGCCATATAGAAGGGCAGCGGCCAGCCGAACAGATTTAAATGCAACAGTTCGCGCGCATAAAACACGGTCAGGAAGCCCGTCAGCAGCCAGACCAACAGCAGGATGGCCGTCAGGCGCCGCGTCTTGCGCCAGTGGATATCGCGGCGCGACTGCAGCTCGGAGTTGGGCGTGCGCAACGGCACTGCGGGAAGGCTGGGCTTATCCATACGTGACCTCATCCTCTTCTGGCGCGTCCGGCAACAGCAGGGCGATGCTCAGGCGCAGCAGGGTGCCGGGCAGCTTCGGCGAGTGCGCGCGCGGATTGTTAAAAATATCGACTTCGGCGCCATGCTGCTGGGCAATTTCGCGCACGATGGCCAGGCCCAGGCCGCTACCGTCGACATTGCTGCCGAGAATGCGATAAAAGCGTTCAAAGACGTGGGCCCGCTCGGCCTGCGGTATGCCGGGGCCCGTATCTTCCACTTCCAGGATGGCCAGTTCCAGGGTGCTGCGCACGCGCACCGTGACGCTGCCGCCCGACGGCGTGTAGCGCAGGGCATTGTCGATCAGGTTGCTCAGCAGCTCGCGCAGCATCATGGCATTGCCGGAAATCATGATCGCATAGGCGGGCTGCTCGAAGCCCAGGTCGATATGCTGGGCAAACGAGGCTTGCACCCAGTCCTGCACCACGCCGCGCGCCAGTTCGCTCAGCTCGATCGGTTCGAACGCCGTGCCCGCCTGAGGCTGGTTTTCCGCGCGCGCCAGGGCCAGCAGCTGGTTGACCAGGCGCGTGGCCGCTTCCGAACTTTTCGCCAGTTGCAGCAGCGAGCGGTGGATCTCGTCGTGGTCGGTCTGGCGCAGCGCCAGCTCGGATTGCATGCGCATGCCGGCCAGCGGCGTTTTCATCTGGTGCGCGGCATCGGCGATGAAGCGCTTCTGCATGTCGATCGACAACGACAGGCGTGCCAGCATCTCGTTGAGCGAACCGACCAGCGGCGTGATTTCCTCTGGCACCTGGCCCGATTCGATGGGCGATAAATCGTCGGGCGGCCGGGCGCGTATGCGTTCCTGCAATTGTGCCAGCGGCGACAGGCCGCGCGCCAGGGCAAACCAGACCAGGGCCAGGATCACGGGCAGGATGATGAACTGCGGCAAGATCACGCCCTTGATGATTTCATTGGCCAGCTGGGCGCGTTTTTCCAGGGTTTCCGCCACCTGCACCAGCGCGCGCTGCGGCTCGTCGTTGTTGCTGGACGGAATGTCGAGATAGCTGAACGCCACGCGCACGGGCGTGCCATGGATGGTGTCGTTGCGAAACAGCACCATGCCGCTGCGGTATTTGTCGGGGTCCTGCGGCGGCGGCAAATCGCGGTCGCCGTCGAGGTATTCGCCGCGCGGACCCACCACCAGATAATACAGGGTGTCGATATCGTCGCCGCGCAGGAAGTCGCGGCCCTTGGTGTTACTGTTCTTTTCCGGCACGCGGCGCAGCATGGCGCCATCGGCTTGCTTGACCTGCTGCGTGAGCACGGTCACGCTGTCTTCCAGCGCATGGTCGAACGGCTGATTGGCGATGCCCTTGGCCACCAGATAGGTGATGGCGATGCTCATCGGCCACAGCAGCAGCAAGGGCGCCAGCATCCAGTCGAGGATTTCGCCAAACAGCGAATGCTCGATGGTGTCGTCCTGCTCCGTGGTGGGCGCCTCGAACCAGTCGTCGTCGTCCGCCTCGTCCGATGGCGCCTCGCGCACCTTCACTTGCTGGCGGGTCCGCTGGCCGGGCTTGCTGATTCGCCCGCTTCGGCGTTCAGGCGCGCCGCTTCCGAGTATTTTTCCAGGCAATAGCCGAGGCCGCGCACGGTGGCGATGCGCACGCCGCCCACCTCGATCTTCTTGCGCAGGCGGTGGACATACACTTCGATGGCGTTGTTCGACACTTCTTCGCCCCATTCGCACAGGTGGTCGACCAGCTGTTCTTTCGAGACGAGGCGGCCGGTGCGGCCCAGCAGGATTTCCAGCAAGCCCAGTTCGCGCGCCGACAGGTCGAGCATCTGGTCGTTGATGTAGGCGCTGCGCCCCACCTGGTCATAGCTGAGGGGGCCGTGCTTGATGATGGTGGCGCCGCCGCCGGCGCCGCGGCGCGTCAGGGCGCGCACTCTTGCCTCCAGTTCCGACAAGGCGAACGGCTTGGCCATATAATCATCGGCACCGAGGTCGAGGCCATTCACGCGCTGCTCGATGGAATCGGCGGCCGTCAGGATCAGCACCGGCAGCAGCGAGGCGCGCGCGCGCAGGCGGCGCAGCACTTCCAGGCCGGACATCTTGGGCAGGCCCAGGTCGAGGATCAGCAAGTCGAATTCCTGGGTGGAGAGGGCCGTATCGGCCTCCTGGCCCGTCTTGACGTAGTCGATCGCATAACCGGACTGGCGCAGCGAGCGGGTCAGGCCATCGGCCAGCACGCTGTCATCTTCGGCAAGTAAAATACGCATGGTGCACTTCCTATGCTTGCGGCGGTAGAAGTTTGTATTGTGTTTCATTTTCCGCAAGGTGGCGAGTTTTTGTGAGAAACCAGGCTTGTATTGATCTGTTTCAAAACAAATCCACGTTCCGCTTGCATTGATCACTGTTTTTTTATACAGTACTGTCTGTGTAAAGAATTTAACCCACTGGCGCTATCGCAGGCTGCAGGATTCACGTGAATCTGCAACTGTAGAACGGCTGAAAGAACATATGGACGATAAAAAAGCTGTAGTACCCGCATCGGAAAAAGCCAAGGCGCTCGCCGCCGCACTGGCGCAGATCGAGAAGCAGTTTGGCAAAGGTTCGGTCATGCGCATGGATGCCAGCGCAGCGATCGAAGAAGTGCAAGTCGTGTCGACCGGTTCGCTCGGCCTCGATATCGCGCTGGGCGTGGGCGGTTTGCCGCGTGGCCGCGTGGTGGAAATCTACGGTCCGGAATCGTCGGGTAAAACCACGCTGACCCTGCAAACCATCGCTGAGATGCAAAAACTGGGCGGCACCTGCGCCTTTATCGATGCCGAGCACGCGCTCGATGTCGGTTACGCGCAAAAGCTGGGCGTGAACCTGCATGAATTGCTGATCTCGCAACCGGATACGGGCGAGCAGGCGCTGGAAATCTGCGACGCCCTCGTGCGTTCGGGCAGCGTCGACCTCGTCGTCATCGACTCCGTGGCCGCACTGACGCCACGCGCCGAGATCGAAGGCGATATGGGCGATTCCCTGCCAGGCTTGCAAGCGCGCCTGATGTCGCAAGCCCTGCGCAAGCTGACCGGCTCCATCAATCGCACGAATACCCTGGTCATCTTCATCAACCAGATCCGCATGAAGATCGGCGTGATGTTCGGCAGCCCGGAAACGACCACCGGCGGCAATGCGCTGAAATTCTACGCTTCCGTGCGCCTGGATATCCGCCGCACCGGCTCGATCAAGTCCGGCGATGAAGTGATCGGCAACGAAACCAAGGTCAAGGTCGTCAAGAACAAGATCGCGCCACCGTTCAAGGAAGCGCACTTCGACATCCTGTACGGCGCCGGCACCTCGCGCGAAGGCGAAATCCTGGACCTGGGCTCGGATGCCAAGATCGTGGAAAAATCCGGTTCGTGGTACAGCTACAACGGCGAACGCATCGGCCAGGGCAAGGACAACGCCCGCGCCTTCCTGCAAGAGCGTCCGGCGCTGGCCCGCGAAATCGAAAACAAGGTCCGCGCTTCACTGGGCGTGCGCGAACTGCCACCGCTGGCCGCTGAAAAACCGGAAAAAGCGGATAAAGCCGCCGACAAGGCTGCCAAGGCTGCGGAAGCCAAGGCAGAGTAGGTCGGATTAGCGCGGCAAAGCCGCGCGTAATCCGACAACACCACAGACGTCAACAATGTTGTCGGATCAGACGCCAACAATGTTGTCGGATTACGGCCCAAGGGGCCTAATCCGACCTACGCGCGGCTCGCCGCATAGTATGACCACGATCGCCGTCCCGCGCTGTTGCGCCGGGCGGCGATTGTGTTTGGATGGCTTGATCGTGGAATGAAAGACAAGGTGGGTGTATGGCCGCAGTACAACTAAGCCTGAAGGGCAGGGCGTTACGTTTTTTGTCGATGCGCGAACACAGCCGCATGGAATTGCGGCGCAAGCTGCAGCGCCATGCGCAGGAGGGCGATGATGTGGAAGCCTTGCTCGACAGCCTGGAGCAGGCGAACTGGCTATCGCAGGAGCGCTTTTCCGAGTCGCTGATCCACCGCCGCTCGGCCCGTTTCGGCAATAGCCGCATCATGGCGGAATTGCAAAGCCATGGCATCGGTGGCGAGGCGCTGCAGGAACTCAAGGCGGGCCTGGCCGAAGGGGAGGTTGCGCGTGCCTGCGAGGTGTGGCGCCGCAAATTTGGCGAGGTGGCGCAGGATGCCGAGCAGCGCAACAAGCAGATGCGCTTCCTGATGCAGCGCGGTTTTTCCCAGCGTGCCGTGCAGGTGGCCTTGAAGGGGCTGGAGCCCGAGGACGACTAGGTGCGCGCCGCTGACCGTCCAGCTGGCCCCGGTCTCGCTGTGTTCGATCTGCAACAGTTCATGGCTGCCCTGTACCTTGCTTGTCAGGCAAGCTCGCTCCAGATCATTGTTTTACTGGTAAGTTCACTTTCCTTGCCATCCGCCTGGCAATCGGATGGCATATTGTTGCGCTGCATGGGGCCGGGCTTGGCCGCGCTGCTGTCGGCTGGGCCGGCGCGGCAATCTGAGGTATGTCGCGGCATCCATCGGCCATATCTATCATCACCATCCGTGATAATGGTGTCAATTTCCATGTGTATTCTTTATGCTTTGAAATGTTTTTATCGAAGCAATGAAAAATTATGTTGCGGCGCAACCAGCGCCCAGTGTGCTACACTTTTAGGGTTTTTGCGGCGCCGCAGGTGCGGTTGCTGTTCGTAGAAGCTGCGAACAGAGTGCTTTAGGCACATGGCTGCTTACTAAATTATGGCCGCGCAAGCGGCATCGGTCTTATGCCCCTGTCAACTCCCGTATCCCGGCGCGCCCTACGGCACTCCCGTGTTATCGACGTCCAAGCGTATGTGCGCGACGACGGCCTGTGGGATATTGACGCCCATATCACCGATATCAAAAGCTATGACGCGACCCTGGCCTCCGGCCCCCGTCCCGCCGGCGCCCCTCTGCATGACCTCCATTTACGTATTACCGTCGATCGCGAACTGACCATTGTCGAGGCCGAAGCTGCCTCCGATGCCGTACCCTATCCCGGTTTTTGCGATACCATCGGCCCCGCTTACAGGGCGCTGATCGGTCTGAATTTATTGAAGAATTTCCGCCGCGACTTGAAACAGCGCCTGGCGGGAATCGCCGGCTGTACCCATTTGACCGAACTGGCGCAAGTCTTGCCGACTGCGACGGTTCAGGCATTTGCCGGCGATGTCTGGTCGACCCGCGACGGTGCGAATGCTGACTTATCGCATGAAAAGCCGTTTCAACTCGACAAATGCCACGCCCTGCGCACGGATGGCGGGGCAGTTGCACAGTATTACCCGCGCTGGGTAGCCAAGCCGTGACCCCGGCGCTTTCCTGTTTTTTTTGCACCACTAACCGTATTTTTACACATCAGTATCAGAAGGGAAGCCAGCATGAAAATCCATGAGTATCAAGCCAAAGAAATCCTCCGGCAATTCGGAGTGACGGTACCACGCGGTATTCCGTGCATGTCCGTCGAAGAAGCCGTCAAGGCTGCGGAAACCCTGGGCGGCCCGGTGTGGGTTGTCAAGGCGCAGATCCACGCAGGTGGCCGCGGCAAGGGCGGCGGCGTGAAAGTGGCAAAATCGATGGAACAGGTCAAGGAATACGCTGACCAGATCATGGGCATGCAGCTGATCACGCATCAGACCAGCGCCGAAGGCCAGAAAGTCAACCGCCTGCTGGTGGAAGAAGGCGCCGACATCAAACAGGAACTGTACGTTTCGCTGGTCACCGACCGCGTCACCCAGAAAATCGTCCTGATGGCATCGTCCGAAGGCGGCATGGACATCGAAGAAGTGGCCGAGAGCCACCCAGAGAAGATCCACCACGTCACCATCGAGCCGAGCGTTGGCCTGACCGATGCCCAGGCAGACGACATCGCGACCAAAATCGGCGTGCCTGCCGGTTCCATCGTCGACGCCCGCGTCAACCTGCAAGGCCTGTACAAGGCATACTGGGAAACCGATTGCTCGCTGGCCGAAATCAATCCGCTGATCGTCACCGGCAGCGGCAAGGTCATCGCTCTGGACGCCAAGTTCAACTTTGACCCGAACGCCCTGTTCCGTCATCCGGAAATCATCGCCCTGCGCGACCTGGACGAAGAAGATCCAGCTGAAATCGAAGCGTCGAAATTCGACCTGGCCTACATCTCGCTCGACGGCAACATCGGTTGCCTGGTGAACGGCGCCGGCCTGGCCATGGCCACCATGGACACGATCAAACTGTTCGGCGGCGAGCCAGCCAACTTCCTGGACGTCGGCGGCGGCGCCACGGCAGAAAAAGTGACCGAAGCGTTCAAGATCATGCTGAAAAACCCAGGCCTGAAAGCCATCCTGGTGAACATTTTCGGCGGCATCATGCGTTGCGACGTGATCGCTGAAGGCGTTATCGCCGCAGTGAAAGCCGTCTCGCTGAACGTGCCACTGGTCGTGCGCATGAAGGGCACCAACGAAGACCTGGGCAAAAAGATGCTGGCCGATTCCGGTCTGCCTATCATCGCAGCCGACACCATGGAAGATGCAGCCAAGAGCGTCGTTGCCGCTGCTGCCGGTCAAGCTTAATTAAGGAATCAACATGTCCATTCTGATCAATAAAGATACCAAAGTCGTTACCCAAGGGATCACCGGCAAGACCGGCCAGTTCCACACCCGCGGTTGCCGCGACTACGCGAACGGCAAAGCTGCCTTCGTGGCAGGCGTGAACCCGAAGAAAGCCGGCGAAGATTTCGAAGGCATTCCTATTTTCGCCAACGTTACCGAAGCGAAAAAAGAAACCGGCGCCAACGTTTCCGTGATCTACGTACCGCCAGCAGGCGCGGCAGCGGCGATCTGGGAAGCTGTCGAAGCTGAAATGGATCTGGCCATTTGCATCACCGAAGGCATTCCTGTGCGTGACATGATGGCCCTGAAAGACCGCATGGCTAAAGCCAACAGCAAAACTTTGCTGCTGGGCCCTAACTGCCCAGGCTTGATCACGCCAGACGAAATCAAGATCGGCATCATGCCAGGCCACATCCACAAGAAGGGCCGTATCGGCGTGGTGTCGCGTTCGGGCACCCTGACCTATGAAGCAGTGGGTCAGCTGACCGCACTGGGCCTGGGCCAATCGTCGGCAGTCGGCATTGGCGGCGACCCGATCAACGGTCTGAAGCACATCGACATCATGAAGATGTTCAATGATGATCCAGATACCGACGCGGTCATCATGATCGGCGAAATCGGCGGTCCGGACGAAGCCAACGCGGCTTATTGGATCAAAGACAACATGAAAAAACCGGTCGTCGGCTTCATCGCTGGCGTAACCGCTCCTCCAGGCAAGCGCATGGGCCACGCCGGCGCGCTGATCTCGGGCGGTGCCGATACGGCACAAGCCAAGCTGGAAATCATGGAAGCTTGCGGCATCACCGTGACCAAAAACCCGTCGGAAATGGCGCGTCTGCTGAAAGCCATGCTGTAATTCCAGCCTGGTCATAGCAGTACAAAAAAGGAGCTTCGGCTCCTTTTTTTTGTCCGCAAGACTGGCCGATTCCCGGCCCGGGGGGACGGCGCTGGTCGGATACGGCCCAAATGCGTCGCTTTTCTTTCCACGTGCGCCGCCGCTGCCCGGGCGCGCCGCTGGCATGGTGCTTGCACCATGCACGGCGTGAGCAATGCACAATGGGAGGATACGATGCGCGCGCAAAGCGGATTTACCCTGATAGAGCTGATGATCGTGGTGGCCATCGCCGGTATCCTGGCGGCCGTGGCCATTCCCCAATATGGCGACTACACGATGCGGGCCAAGGTCAGCAATGTGCTGGCGGCCGCTGCCCCCTTGAAAACGGCCGTGGCCCTGTGCGTGCAGGAAAACGGCGGGCTGGCTACCGCCTGCAGCACCCCCACCCAGGCCGTGCCCAGCGCCATCCCCGTGTTCAGTGCCACGCGCGAAGTGGCCAGCGCCACAGTAGACAAGGGCGATATCGTGCTGACCCTGGCGGCCGACCTGGGCACGGGTATCGGCGGACAAACCGTGACGATGACCATGAAGCCGGGGACGAGCAGCCTGACCTGGTTCAATAGCACCACCGTGACGAATGCGGCAGCGAAGGAAGCGATTACCAAAAACAACATTCCCGACGTGACGCCGACGCTGTAAGTGGGGTCTGCCGCGCCAGCGTCAGACGATTTTTTGCCGGTCCGCGATCAGCGCTTCATAGGTGAGGTTTTGCAGCAGGGTGTAGTGGGTCGGTTCCAGATCGATGAATTGCACGCCATACGTATAGATTTCCGCCACGCCGGCGGCATGGCCATTCGACGGCTTGCCCACGCTGACGTTCTGGATGCGGGCGCGCGTGTTGACGCGCATCTGGTGCTTGTTCGGCTGCACCAGCAGGGTAAAGCTCAGTGCCACGCCTTCGTCATCGGGCGTGACCATGCTGGGCGCCTCGATCAGCGCGCCCGAGACGCTGAGGTTGACGATGAACACGGGCACGGCCGCCACATCGCGATAGCTGAGCTGCGCCGGAATCTCCACTTTCACGCGCATGGCCGTGCGCAGGCTGGTGCCTTGGATGGCGTCGGGAAAACTCAGGTGGACGTAATTGAGGGGGCGGCCAAAGATGCGCAGCACGCTGCAGGAAAACGAACAGACGGTGACGCCGGAAAACACGCGGATGGTCAGCTTGTCGCCCTCGTTGAGCACGATGGACGCGCCGTTTTCCATGGGAATCTTGACGATCAGGTACTCGTCTTTCACATAGCCGATCACGGTCGAGAAATGCTGGATGGGCTTGATGGTGCGGTGCGTGATGAACTGGATGCGTCCTCCCACCTGCAGATTCATGGCCTCGAATTCGAAGTCCTGGAGCTTGCTTTCCGCGGCGGGCTTGTTGCTTGTCATGCGATGCTCATCTGGATATGGACGACTCGCAGTATGCATGATTTCTTGATGAAAAAGCATTTATATCAATGAAATTCATATTGGCATCGAAAAATGCCATGCGCAGATGCAGGTACGCGATTCAGGCTTTACAATTGCGTCAATATTGACGAACGTAAACCTTATGCAACGCAGCTACTTCTGGACCATGTTGTTCTTGATCCTGCATCAAATCGACGCTGCCTACTGGAAAGAGTGGGAGATGTTTCATGTGCCGGGCGGCGTGCAGGGTTTTCTCGTGTTTAACCTGGCGGCGATTGCAGTGGTGCTGGCCGGTTACCGGCATGTGTTGCTGAACACCAGACACGCGTCCCGCTATGCGGCAGTATGCGCCGTTCTGGGCGTGGGAACGTGTCTGATCCATGCCGGCTTTGCGCTGGCGGGGCTGGAACAATTCCACTTGCCCCTGTCCGTGGCCGTCATCGCGCTATGCCTGCTGTGTGGCGCCTGGCTGCTGCGCGACTTGCGCCGCGTCAAGCTCCATCTTGCGCGCCAGGTAGCGTGATTACACCTCGGCGTGCCAGTCGCCCGATTTGCCGCCATGCTTTTCCAGCACGCGCACATTCGTCATGACCATGCCACGGTCGACGGCCTTGCACATGTCGTAGATCGTCAATAATCCGATCTGCACGGAAGTGAGCGCTTCCATTTCCACGCCCGTCTTGCCTGTGATATCCGCCTTGACGCTTAAAGGTACTGAATGCCAGGTACGCTTGGCAGACTATGTATATAGCATCCTTTTGTTTTCCTGCCATAGATTTCCGATTCATGAAGTGTACTGATTCATGTATTGATGACGGCTTTTGGTCAATGCCTTGTTGGTGATCTGAAGTTGTTGCTGATGCAGTGGATTATCAGCTATTCGCAGTCGCTGCCTTGCTTATCAAGTGCGTCAACAAGTCTGCAAGTCTGCAAGTCCCATCCTTCCTGCTTATTACTTGCCACCTTCTATTCTATTGCTGTTTTTGTATTTTGCATGGATTCATGTGAAGACAGCAATGTCATTTTTTCCTATAAGACATATCTTTCGATTTTTCTCAATAACGAGCGTTTTTTTATTCGATATATTTCAGGAGTGTTGTTAGTGCTTTCGGAGATGTATGAGCAATGTCCCCTTCATCCATGCTGCATGGAAGGTGACCTGAATGTGGACGCCTGCGAACACCGTATGCGCCAGACGTGATGTTTTTCTATGGATGTCAACATGACTTCAATGATGAAAAATCTTCGTTTGTTTAAGTATCTTCTCGGGCTATCTTGTATTTTGGTAATTGCCGCATGCGGCGGCGGTACTGGCAGTGCGCCTGACGCACCTGTAATTATTCCCGTTACCCCCGTCACCCCCGTTCCGCCTGTCACGCCGGTCATTCCGGTGATCCCGGTTACCCCGGTCATCCCAGTCACCCCGGCCCTGCCAATCATCCCAGTCATTCCCGTCACCCCCGCTATTCCTGATCCCTTGCCCGAACTACGAATTTTGGTCATCGGTCAATCGATATCGTCGAATTGCAATGAACATGTTTATCCTGCTGTGGATAATGTATTTCAGGTTGGTAAAGATGGCGTGATAAAAATCGCGAGCGATCCCTTTGAGTGGGCCGATTGTAAGAATGGATCAATGTGGATGCCGCTGGGGAAAAAGCTGATTGGAGCCGGTATCGCGCGTAAAGTGATTTTCATGCCGATCGGCGTGGGGGGAACCAAAGTGTCGGATTGGCAGGCAGGTGGAGTGGCATTTGGAAAACTCAACAGTGCAATCGGATTAATCCAGGCGCAAGAAATTAAATTTGATTTTGCGTTTTGGCACCAGGGTTCCTCGGATTTTGGTACAGGTAAGGATTTATATGTGCGACGATTGGGTGAGGTAATTGACTACGTCAATAGTAAAGTCAAGGTAAACCGCTGGATGATTGCCGTTCATTCGCGTTGCGGGATGGCATATGACCGTAATATCGAGTCTGCTCAATTAGTATTTGGCAATGCTCCTCATTTGAAGCGTTATCCCGGACCAAACACTAATTTGCTGGGTGATGAGTACAGGTTTGATGCTTGTCATTTCACCGAAAAAGGACAAGAAAGAATGGCGTCGATGTGGTTCGATTCAGTGAAAGCTGCTCTTGAATGACATCTGCACGAAGGCAACGCCCCTGTGCCCTTAGCCAGGCGATACACGCCATGGCGTTAGTGGTCCTGGCTCTTTTCATGGGAAGCGCCATGCATCTGCCTGCGTGCAGCATGTTGCCAAGCTAACGCCCTGACGGTACTGCGTACTCAAATCGTGGCTTGCCGCTGGAGCTCACACGGCCGCTGTCCAGTCGCCCGACTTGCCGCCATGCTTTTCCAGCACGCGCACATTCGTCATGACCATGCCCCGGTCGACGGCCTTGCACATGTCGTAGATCGTCAATAAACCGATCTGCACGGAAGTGAGCGCTTCCATTTCCACGCCCGTCTTGCCCGTCGTGTCGACCTGGGCGCGGCAGTGCACGCTGTTGGCCGCTTCGTCCACTTCAAAATCGACGGTGACGCGCGTGAGGGCCAGCGGGTGGCACAGGGGAATCAGGTCGCTGGTGCGCTTGGCGCCCATGATGGCGGCGATGCGGGCGATGCCCAGCACGTCGCCTTTCTTGGCGGTGCCGGAAATAATCAAGGCTAGGGTGGCGGGCTGCATGCGGATGGTGCCGGCGGCCACGGCGCTGCGGCGCGTGTCTTCCTTGCTGCCCACGTCCACCATATGGGCCTGGCCCGTGGCGTCGAAATGGGTCAGTTCCCCGGCGGGGGCTTGCTTGTCTGCTGTTGTCATGGCGTCAAAATAGGTGAGGGGTGGGGGCGCGGCACGCCGGACCACGACGTCATGCCACTGGCATGACGCATGCTTGGTGCGTGGGAATGGGGGCCGCGAACAAGGTATGATAGCACCCGTGAATTCAAAAACTTCCCTTCCGATTGTCCTTGAAAACGCCGCTGCGGCATGGCTGCGCGGCTCACGGCGCGTATCGGTGCTGGCCATCCTCTGCTGCGCTGCGCCCTGTGCGCTGGCGCAAACCTATACCTCCGCGCCAGCGGCGCCGGCTGCCAGCGTGTCCGCCAAGCCGGCCAGCAGCTGGACGCCGCTGGCCGTGCCGCCGGCGCCGAACCTGCCGAACCTGGGCGACACGTCGCGCGAAGACCTGTCGCCGGCGATGGAGCGCAAGATCGGCGAGGAAATCATGCGCGGCATCCGCGGCGACCGCGACTACCTCGACGATGCGCCCTTGCTGGAATATCTGAATACCTTCGGCAACGCGCTCGTGGCGGCGCGCCCCAGCGTGCGCGGCGAAACGAATTACGACTATTTCTTCTTTGCCGTGCGCGATCCCCAGCTGAACGCGTTTGCCTTGCCGGGCGGCTTCATCGGCGTGCACTCGGCCCTGGTTCTGGCGGCGCAAACGGAGGCGGAACTGGCTTCCGTGCTGTCGCACGAGATCGGCCACGTGGCGCAGCGCCATATCGCGCGCATGCTGGGCCAGCAGCGCCAGGATGCCCTGATGCCGCTGGCGGCCATGCTGCTGGCGGCGCTCGCTTCACGGGCGGGCGGCGACGTGGCGATGGGCGTGTTTGCCGCCGGCCAGGGCCTGGCCATCCAGCGCCAGCTCAATTTTGGCCGCGACGCCGAACGCGAGGCAGACCGCATCGGCTTCCAGATCATGGGCGAGGCCGGTTTCGATACCACTGGCATGGTGGCCTTCTTCGGCCGCATGCAGGCGGCCAGCCGTTCGTACAGCGACCTGATGCCCGCCTACCTGCAGACCCACCCGCTGACGACGGAGCGCATCGCCGACATCCAGGCGCGCATCCGCGAACAGCCCTACAAGCAGCGTGCGGACAGCCTGAGTTTTCACCTGGCCCGGGCCCGCGCCCGGGTGCTGCAGGATGAAAGCGTGCAAGGCCTGTTGAACGCCAAGGCCGTCTTCAAGACGCAGCTGGAACAGCAAAGCCGCTTCCAGGTGACGGCCGCCCACTATGGTTTGTCTTTCGTTGCCGTCAAGCAGGGCAAGCCGGCAGAGGCGCAAAAGGAACTCGATGCGGCCAATGCGGCCCTGCACCAGCCGGCCGGACCGAACGTGTTTACCTCGGGCGGCACGCAGGACCCCAATTCCCTGCTGGCGGCGATGGCGCTGGAAGTGCTGTTGATGCCGGCGCAAAAGAAGGAAGTGGCGCAACAGGCCCTGAAGGCGGCGGACGCTGCGCGCCAGCAGTTTCCCCTCTCGCGCGGCATTGCCCACCAGTATGCGGAAGCGCTGATGGCTGCCGGCAAGCTGGAGCAATCCACCCTGTATCTGCGCGACCAGGTGCAGCTCTACAAGGAAGAGCCGGAACTCTACGATTTACTGGCGAAAGCCTATGCGGACCAGGGCAAGATGACCTTGCAGCACATGGCGCTGGCCGAATCCTACGTGCTGCAGGGCGCCACCATGGCCGCGCTGGACCAGCTGACGATCGCCCGCAAGTCGACGGACGCGACCTTTTATGACCAGGCCGTGATCGATGCGCGCGAGCGGGAATTGCAGGCAAAGCGCCGCGAACAGATCAAGGACCAGAAGGGCTGACTCTTATTCGGCTTGCGGCGCCTGCTGGAAGCCGAAGGTCTGCGGTACGCTGGCATAGGCCAGCGGCTGCACGGCAATCTCCTTGCCGTTATGCAATAACATCAAATTGCCTTGCGCATCTTCCAGCCAGGCCAGCAGCGCTTCGTCGCCCACCGCTTGCCCTTCGAGGCGCAGCGCGGGCAGCACCTGGGCCATGTCGCGGTCATCGACCTGCGCGACGATATCGCCGTGGCGCAGGATTAGCGCGCCGTTATCGCACCAATACGCTTGCTCGATCTGTTCCAGCGGTGCACCCGTCTGCAAGACAAAACCGTCCTGCGGGTCGCTGCGGGCGATATACGGCGTCGCTTCCAGATTCAGATACACGCGCTGCGGGCCGTTCTGGAAAAACCAGCAACCGCGTTCGTCATGATCGTAATTGCGGTTGATAAATCCCAACAGGGCCACGTGGGCGATCTTGTCGCCCGGCAGTTGTTGCTGTTGCGCATGCTGGTCGCGCATGCGCCAGTGGCCGCGTGCGTCCAGGCCCAGCCAGCCGTAGCAGTGGGGCACGTTCGGCCATTTGGCCAGGGCCTGCTTGACGAGTTCATCCATGTGTAGCGTTTTCCGTGTGAGTGCGCGTGCCGTCAGCGTGACAGGTTTGCGGTGCCGATGGCGCCGTGTTGCCGCCTTCAAAAAAATGGATCAGGCGTTGCGGCAGCCAGCGTGTGCTTCCCGGCAACTTGCCAGCGGCAAAGCCGACGTGGCCGCCGTGGCGCGGATATTCGAGCGTGACCTGCGGCGCGGCGCTGTGCGGCAAGAAGCGCCCGGGCAGGAAGGGGTCATTTTGCGCATTCAGTACCAGCGTCGGCACGGTGATGTCGTGCAAGACGTGCTTGGCGCTGGCGCGGTGCCAGTAATCGTCGGCGTCGCGGTAGCCGTGCAGGGGCGCCGTGACGACATTGTCGAAGGCGTGCAAGTCGCGCGCGGCCAGCATGGCGTCGCGCGCGAACAGGCCGGGGAACTGTTCCAGCTTGGCCAGGCATTTCGGCTTGAGCGTGTTCAGGAACATGCGCGTGTAGAGCCGGTTGGCGCCGGAGGACAGGGCCTTGCCCCCTTGCGCCAGGTCCAGCGGGGCGGACACGGCCGCCGCCGCATCGATGAAATCGGCCTGGTGCTGCGACTGGCCCAGCCAGCACAGCAGGGCATTGCCGCCCAGCGACACGCCGGCCGCGTAAAATTTTCCCGTGGCGCGCGGGCGCAGCGTGCGCACGACCCAGTCCACTTCCTGCGCGTCGCCCGAATGGTAAAAGCGCGGCGCCAGGTTCGCTTCGCCCGAGCAGCCGCGGAAATGCGGCACGGCGCCCGACCAGCCGCGCGCAGCCACCTCGGCCATCAGGGCGCGCGCGTAATGGCTGTTCGACGAGCCTTCCAGGCCGTGGAACAGCACCACGAAGGGCTGGCCCGGCTGGCCATCGACCAGATCGACGTCGACGAAGTCGCCATCGGGCGCTTGCCAGCGTTCGCGGCGGAAGGCCACGGCCGGCTTGGCGAGGCACACGGCCGGATAAATCGTCTGCGCGTGGCCGCCAGGCAGCCAGAGCGGGGCGGTGTAGGGAGCGTTGTAGATAAGAGGCAAAGACATCAGTGCAGGATCTGCGTCCCCGCGGCGTCGGCCGGTGCGCCGCCGGGGGCGATGGAGGCGTGGTGCAGCACGATGCGCCAGCCGCGCGGCGTTTTTACATACACATTCGTGGCCAGCAGATGCGCCGGACCGCCTTCTTCCTGGGTGACGCCTTCGATCACCGTGTGCACTGAACTCATCAGATTGTGCGTTTCATGCAGCTGCGCCGGCACGATGTGCAGGCCGCCGCCCGCCAAAATGGTTTCCCACGAGGCGCGGATGGCGGCGTGGCCGATCAGGCGCGCGCCGCCCGGGTGGATGCAGACGATTTCTTCATCGTCGGCCCATAGCGCCATCAGCGCTTCGAGGTCGGCGCGGTGCAAGGCATCGTAGAACGCCGCTTCGACTTCGGCGGCGCTGCCATTGAGTTCTTTCAGACGTTTCATGACGACTCCGGCTTGATCGGTACAGCTAGCTGTGTAAATGAAAACGGCGCGCTGGGGGCGCGCCGCTGGGCAGTTTAATGATGGCCGGCGCTGGCGCCTTCCTTCAGGGTGTAGGCCGTGCCGCAGTAAGGGCACTTGGCGATACCGTCCTTGTTGAATTCCAGGAACACACGCGGATGCGACGACCACAGCGGCATGGCCGGGTTAGGGCAGTGGGCTGGCAGGTCTTTACTGTCGAGTTCGACCGCTGGCTGGGTGGTTTTTGTCATCTTGTCATGCTCCGTGAGGCTGTATGGAAGGAAGTCGGCTGCTGCCAAAACCACGATTTTAACGGATTCAGGCAGACAGCAAAAATCATGGCTAAAATGGCGGCTCGATCATCTTCGGCTGCGGCGCGGGTTTTTGCGGAAATATGGCAGCTGCAGCGCCACACTGACTGGATTTGCCTTGCCGGTATCACCGTTGCGGAGTCTTTCTCCGCGCACCATTGTTGTGCAGTTACCACAATACGCCTGCAGGAGCATCGCGTGAACGCCGTCCCGGCCGCCAGCGACGATGCCCTGCTGAAAGACGCCTGGCGCGCCGGGCTGAACCTGGGTGCGCCCACCCTGCTGGGCATCGGCGCCTGGGGCATGGTGGTGGGCGTGGCCATGGTGAAAAGCGGCCTGACTGTCGCGCAGGCGGGGGCCATGACCCTGTTCGTCTTTGCCGGTTCGGCCCAGCTCGCGTCCTTGCCGCTGCTGGCCGCGCAGGCGCCCGTGTGGGTGATCTTTGCCACGGCCCTCGTCGTCAATTTGCGTTTTGTCATCTTTTCCGTGCTGCTGGCGCCCCATTTTTCCCATCTGCCGTGGCGCCAGCGCTTTGCGCTCGGCTATGTGGCGGGCGACATCACGGTGGGCCTGTTCCTGCAGCGCTACCCCCATGAAACGCCGGACCCGGCCAAGCTGCCTTTCCTGAAAGGCTTGATCTATCCCAACTGGCTGGCCTGGCAAATCGGTTCCTTCATCGGCATCGTGCTGGGCGCTGTCGTGCCGGCCGAATGGGGGCTGGGCTTTGCCGGCACCCTGGCGATCCTGTGCGTGACGGTGCCGCTGATCCTCAGCCGCGCCGCCCTGTGCGGCGTGCTGGTGGCGGGCGCGGTGGCCGTGCTGGCCTTCAGTCTGCCGTATAAGCTGGGCTTGCTGGTGGCCGTGGTGGTGGGCATGGTCAGCGCCATGGCCGTGGAAGAGTTGACAGAAAAATGGACAAAACGCCATGTTTGACGGCATAGACTGGGGCAGGGCCGACGTGTGGATCGCCATCGCCGTGCTGGTAGTGGCGACAGCCGCCACGCGCAGCACCTTCTGGCTGATCGGCCATCACATCACCATTCCGCGCCGCGTGGGCGAGATGCTGCGCTATGCGCCGGCCTGCGCGCTGGCGGCCATCATCGCGCCCGACATGCTGATGGAGGGGCAGCAAGTACACCTTGAATTGTCGAATTTGAAACTGTTGTCCGGTATTGCCGCCACGCTCTTTTTTGTGATCCGCCGCAATATGCTGCAAACCATCGTGTTTGGCATGCTGGTTTTCACGGGCTTGCGACTGTTGCACGTTTTTCAGTAAAGCAGGACAAATCGGGGATTTGCGCTGGGCATTGCGGTAAAATAGCGCACTTCCTTCCACTCGTCATCTGGATCGCCATGTCAGCTGTTCTCAACTTCATTCGTCTGCAAGATTTGATCGCCCAAAATGCACTGCAAGGCAAGCGCGTGTTTATCCGCGCCGACCTGAACGTCCCGCAAGATGACAGTGGCAAGATCACCGAAGATACGCGCATCCGCGCCTCGGTGCCGGCCATCCGCGCCGCGCTGGACGCTGGCGCCGCCGTCATGGTGACGTCGCACCTGGGCCGTCCGACGGAAGGCGAGTTCAAGCCGGCCGACAGCCTGGCGCCCGTGGCCGCCCGCTTGTCCGAGCTGCTGGGCCAGGAAGTTGCATTGAAACAAAACTGGGTCGACGGTGCCGGCCTGGAATCCCTGGCTGCCGGCCAGGTCGTCCTGCTGGAAAACGTGCGCGTCAACAAGGGCGAAAAGAAAAACAGCGATGAGCTGGCGCAAAAAATGGCGACATTGTGCGATATCTACGTCAACGACGCGTTCGGCACGGCCCACCGCGCGGAAGCGTCCACGCACGGCATCGCCAAGTTCGCCCCCGTCGCCTGCGCCGGCCCGCTGCTGGCCGCCGAACTCGATGCACTGGGGAAAGCTTTGCACGCGCCAGCCCGCCCATTGCTGGCTATCGTTGCTGGTTCGAAAGTATCGAGCAAGCTGACCATCTTGAAAGCCCTGTCCGACAAAGTCGATAACCTGATCGTCGGCGGCGGCATCGCCAACACCTTCATGAAGGCCGTCGGCTTGAACGTCGGCAAGTCGCTGGTGGAAGCGGAACTCGTCGAGGAAGCCAAGGCCATCATCGAGATCATGGCCAAGCGTGGCGCGCAAGTGCCGATTCCTGTCGATGTCGTGTGCGCCAAGGAATTCTCGCCTGTGGCCATTGCCACCGTCAAGGACGTGGCCGACGTGGCGGACGACGACATGATCCTTGATATCGGCCCGAAAACGGCGGCCCTGCTGGCACAGCAGATCGCCGCCGCCGGCACCATCGTCTGGAACGGCCCGGTCGGCGTGTTCGAATTCGACCAGTTCGGCAACGGCACCAAGACCCTGGCCCTGGCCATTGCCGATTCGAAAGCTTTCTCCATCGCTGGCGGTGGCGACACCCTGGCGGCGATTGCCAAATACGACATTACCGATAAAATCAGCTATATCTCGACGGGCGGCGGCGCTTTCCTGGAGTTCCTGGAAGGCAAGACTTTGCCCGCAGTAGAAATTCTCATGCAACGTGCTGGCTGATAAAGCCTGACTGTAGTGCAATACCAAGCGCAGCCTGACCGCTGCGCTTTTACCTTGCCGGATGCAGCATCGAGCCGGCCTTTCACCTTCGCTCGCGCACAAGGACTCCTATGCCACGCGGTACAAAAATCGTAGCAACAATCGGCCCTGCCTCCACCGACTTCGATATCCTGGTGAAGATGATACGTGCGGGTGTCGACGTGGTGCGTTTGAATTTTTCCCATGGCAAGGCGCAAGACCATATCGACCGCGCGGCGCTGGTGCGTCTGGCGGCGGCCGAGTGCGGGCGCGAAGTGGCCATCATGGCCGACATGCAAGGGCCGAAGATTCGCGTCGGCAAGTTTGAAAACACGCGCATTCAGCTCGAAGCGGGCGAACGCTTCATCCTCGACGCCAAGTGGGGCGAAAACGGCGAACTGGGCAACCAGGAACGGGTTGGCCTCGACTACAAGGCCCTGCCGCGCGACTTGCACAAGGGCGACGTGCTGCTGCTGAACGACGGCCTCATCGTGCTGATCGTCGAGCGCATCCACGGCAGCGAAATCCACACCACCGTCAAGATTGGCGGCGAGTTGTCGAACAACAAGGGCATCAACCGCCAGGGCGGCGGCCTGTCCGCGCCCGCGCTGACGGCCAAGGATATGGAAGATATCAAGACGGCCATGAGTTTCCAGGCCGACTATCTGGCCATTTCCTTCCCGAAATGCGCGACCGACATGGAAATGGCGCGCCAGCTGGCCAATATCGCCGGCGAACCGTACCACCACAAGCCGATGATGATCGCCAAGATCGAGCGCGCGGAAGCTATTCCCGCGCTGCAGGAAATTCTCGATGCGTCTGACGGCATCATGGTGGCGCGGGGCGACCTGGCAGTGGAGGTGGGCAATGCGGCCGTGCCGGCCTTGCAGAAACGCATGATCAAGATGGCGCGCGCGTCGAACAAGCTGGCCATCACGGCCACGCAGATGATGGAATCGATGATCGTCAACGCCGTGCCGACGCGCGCGGAAGTGTCCGACGTGGCGAATGCCGTGCTCGACGGCACGGACGCCGTCATGACGTCGGCCGAAACGGCCTCGGGCAAGTACCCGATCGAGACGGTGGAAATGATGGCCGCCATCTGCGTGGACGCGGAACAGTCCGAATACAACAAGCTCGATGCCGATTTCCTCAACGTCACATTTACCCGCATCGACCAGTCGATCGCGTATGGCGCGCTGTTTACGGCCCACCACTTGCGCGTGAAAGCCATCGTGGCGCTGACGGAATCGGGTTCGACCGCCTTGTGGATGAGCCGCCACAGTATCGATACGCCGATCTATGCGCTCACGCCCAGCGTGACGACTTTGCGCAAAGCCGCGCTGTACCGCAATGTTCGGGCGTATCATCTGATGCAGAACGCCCCCAGCGCGCAAGTGCTGAAGCAGGCGGAAGAGCTGCTGGTGGCGCAGGGCATCGTCCGCAAGGGCGACATGATCGTCGTCACCTGGGGTGAGCCGATGGGCCAGGTGGGCGGCACGAATGCCTTGAAGATTGTAACAGTGGGCGAATTTGAATAAGGCCCAAGAATTCAGGCGCCGGCGCGGTTATTGACCACCGCGAAGCGCCGCAACGGTTTCTATTGTTATCTGGAGTATTACCATGTCTCTCGTATCCATGCGTCAACTGCTGGACCATGCCGCCGAAAACGGTTATGGCATTCCTGCTTTCAACGTCAACAACCTGGAGCAAGTGCAAGCCATCATGGCTGCCGCCGATGCGCTCAACAGCCCGGTGATCATGCAAGCGTCCGCTGGCGCGCGCAAGTACGCCGGTGAAGCGTTTCTGCGCCACCTGATCGACGCCGCCGTCGAAGCGTATCCGCACATCCCCGTCGTCATGCACCAGGATCACGGCCAGTCGCCGGCCGTCTGCATGGCTGCCATCCGTTCGGGCTTCACGTCCGTGATGATGGACGGTTCGCTGGAAGCGGACGGCAAGTCGGTCGCATCGTACGAATACAACGTGGAAGTGTCGCGTGAAGTGGTGAAATTCTCGCACGCCATCGGCGTGACGGTGGAAGCGGAACTGGGCGTGCTCGGTTCGCTGGAAACCATGAAGGGCGACAAGGAAGACGGCCACGGCGCCGACGGCACCATGACCCGCGAGCAACTGCTGACGGACGTGGCGCAAGCGGCCGACTTCGTGCAGCGCACCCAGTGCGACGCCCTGGCGATCGCCATCGGCACCTCGCATGGCGCCTACAAATTCACGCGCAAGCCAACGGGCGACATCCTGGCCATCGACCGCATCAAGGAAATCCACGCGCGCATCCCGAACACCCACCTGGTGATGCACGGTTCCTCGTCGGTACCGCAGGAATTGCTGGCCATCATCCGCGAATTCGGCGGCGATATGAAGGAAACCTACGGCGTGCCAGTCGAGGAAATCCAGGAAGGCATCCGTCACGGCGTGCGCAAGATCAACATCGACACCGACATCCGCCTGGCGATGACGGCCGCGATCCGCAAGTACCTGTTCGAGAACCCGTCGAAATTCGACCCGCGCGACTTCCTGAAGCCAGCCCGCACCGCCGCCGAGCAAATCGTGCGCGCGCGCATGCAGGCTTTCGGCTGCGAAGGCCAGGCGTCGAAAATCAAGGTCATCACGATGGAAAAAATGGCCGAGCGCTACAAGGCCGGCGAGCTGTCGCAAATTGTGAAGTAAAATTCTGTCTGGAACGGGCCGGATGCAATGCTCCGTGCCCGACTTTCTCGACCGGCGGGCACCCCCTGCCTGCCGGTTTCGTTTCATCCAACTATTCCCCCGCTATGAACAGCCTCTATCAGACTTCCATCCACTCCCTGCCATTGCTGGGCCACGGCAAGGTCCGCGACAACTACGCCGTTGGCGACGACAAGATCTTGATCGTCACCACGGACCGCCTGTCGGCCTTCGATGTCGTCATGAACGAGCCTATCCCCGGCAAGGGAAAGGTTCTCAACCAGATGAGCGACTTCTGGTTCGAGAAACTGGGCCATATCGTGCCGAACCACCTGACCGGCGTGGCGCCGGAATCCGTGGTGGCGCCCGAGGAAGTGGAGCAAGTCAAGGGCCGCGCCGTGGTGGCCAAGCGCTTGAAACCGATCATGGTCGAGGCAGTCGTGCGCGGCTACATCATCGGTTCGGGCTGGAAAGATTACCAGGACACGGGCAGCATCTGCGGCATCGCCTTGCCAGCCGGCCTGCAGCAAGCGGAAAAACTGCCGGAACCGATCTTCACCCCGGCGGCCAAGGCTGAACTGGGCGAGCATGATGAAAACATCAGCTTTGCTGAAATGGAAGAGCGCATCGGTGCCGACCTGGCCGCCAAGATGCGCGACGTCGCCATTGCCCTGTACAAGACGGCCGCCGAATACGCTGCCACGCGCGGCATCATCATCGCCGACACCAAGTTTGAATTCGGCCTGGACGACAATGGCGTCATGCATCTGATGGATGAAGTGCTGACGGCCGATTCGTCGCGCTTCTGGCCTGCCGATTCGTATCAGCCTGGCATTTCGCCACCGTCGTTCGACAAGCAATTCGTGCGCGACTACCTGGAAACCCTGACCTGGGGCAAGACCGCACCGGCGCCAGCCCTGCCGGCCGAGGTCATCGAAAAAACCCAGGCCAAGTATTTCGAAGCCATCGAACGCCTGACGGGCGAGAAGCTGAAGGCCTGAGATGAGCGAGCAAAATAAGCCGCTGGTCGGCGTCATCATGGGTTCGTCCTCGGACTGGGACGTGATGCAGAACGCGGTGGCCATCCTGAAACAGTTTGGCGTGCCGTACGAAGCGCAAGTCATTTCCGCGCACCGCATGCCCGACGAAATGTATGCGTACGCGAAAAGCGCGCGCGCGCGCGGCTTGCGCGCCATCATCGCCGGCGCCGGCGGCGCGGCCCACCTGCCTGGCATGGTGGCCGCGATGACCATCGTCCCGGTACTGGGCGTGCCCGTGCCATCGAAATACTTGCGTGGCGAAGATTCCATGCTGTCGATCCTGCAAATGCCCAAGGGCGTGCCGGTCGCCACCTTCGCCATCGGCGAAGCGGGCGCGGCAAATGCGGCGCTGACGGCGGTGGCGATGCTTGCAGCCAATGACGACGCCCTGGCCGAAAAGCTGGAAGTCTTCCGTACCACGCAAACGGCCGCCGCCAAGGCCATGGTCTTGCCTGAATAATGTGTTTGAAAAATAATGAATAGTAAATCGACTTCCCCATTGCTGCCCGCCGCTCATCCACCGGCGTGGCTGGGCGTGATGGGCGGCGGCCAGCTCGGCCGCATGTTTGCCCAGGCCGCCCAGAGCATGGGCTACCAGGTAGCTGTACTGGAACCGTCCGATGCCTGCCCTGCGGGGCAGGTGGCGCAGCGCCTCGTCAATGCCGGTTATGACGATGTGGCGGGTCTCGACGCCCTGGCGGCACAATGCCTGGCCGTCACCACGGAATTCGAAAACGTGCCGGCCGACAGCCTGTCGCGCCTGGCCAACCACATCTTCGTGGCACCGGATGCCCACGGCGTGTCGGTGGCGCAGGACCGCATCGCGGAAAAGCGTTTCTTTGTCGACTGCGCCGCCAAGTCGGGCGTGCTGCCGGCGCCGCACATGGTCATCGCCACGCAGGACGACATCGACCGCATCGGCGACGACTTGCTGCCGGGCATACTGAAAACCGTGCGCATGGGCTATGACGGCAAGGGCCAGTTCCGTGTGCGTACGCGCGACGATGTGCGCGCCGCCTTCGCGGAAATGGGACAAGTAACTTGCCTGTTGGAAAAGATGCTGCCGCTGGCGTATGAAGTGTCGGTGTTGACGGCGCGTGGCGTGGACGGCGAATCGGTCGTGTATCCGATCGCCGAAAACGTGCACCGTGACGGCGTGCTGTTTACCACCACCGTGCCGGGCCCGAACGTGTCGGACGACTGCGCCGCCAAGGCGCAGCGGGCGGCGCAAGCCATGGTTGCCGAACTCGGCTACGTTGGCGTGCTGTGCATCGAATTTTTCGTGCTGGACGACGGCAGCCTGGTGGTCAATGAAATGGCGCCGCGTCCCCACAACAGCGGCCACTACACGATGGACGCTTGCGTCACCAGCCAGTTCGCGCAGCAGGTGCGCGCCATGGCGCGTCTGCCGCTGGGCGACGTGCGCCAGCATTCGCCGGCCGTGATGCTCAACATCCTGGGCGACGCCTGGTTTGCCGACGGCAGCGATGTCGCCTGCGAGCCGGCGTGGGACCAGGTGCTGGCGCTGCCGGGCGCCTGTTTGCACCTGTATGGCAAGGATGACCCGCGGCGTGGCCGCAAGATGGGCCACCTGACCTTCATCGCGGCGACCTTGCAAGAGGCGCAGCAGCGCCTGCATGACGCTTGCCTGATCCTGGGAATCGCGCCGTGAGCGTGCCCGCACACGATCTGGCAGCGGCCGCTGCCGTGCTGGAGGCGGGCGGCCTCGTCGCTTTCCCGACGGAAACGGTGTATGGCCTGGGCGCCGATGCGGAAAACCCGGCCGCCGTGGCGCGCATCTATGAAGCCAAGGGCCGTCCATCGGACCACCCCGTGATCGTGCACGTGGCGCCCGGCGCCGACCTGGCGCACTGGTCCGACGACATTCCCGTGGAAGCGCAGCAACTGGTGGCTGCCTTCTGGCCTGGTCCGCTGACCCTGATCGTCAAGCGCGCCGCGCATATCCCCGACGCCGTTTCCGGCGGCCAAGACACGGTGGGTTTGCGCTGCCCGTCGCATCCGGTGGCTATCGCATTGCTACGCACCTTCAAGGGCGGCAACGGCGGCCTGGCGGCACCGTCGGCGAACAAGTTCGGCAATGTCAGCCCGACCACGGCGCAGCATGTGCGCGATGAATTCGCGGCGGAACTCGATAGCGGCTTGCTGGGCCTGGTCCTCGATGGCGGGCAGAGCGACGTGGGCATCGAGTCGACCATCGTCGACCTGTCGCGCCTGGCCACGCACGGTCCCGTGCTGTTGCGTCCCGGCCATATCAGCAGCGAGCAGATCGCTGCCGTCATTGGCCGCGCACCGGCCGTGGCGGACGCAGCTGCGCCGCGCGCCTCGGGCACCCTGGAATCGCACTACGCGCCGCACACGCCTGTTGCGATGCAACACAGCGACGACGTGGGCGCCACCTTGAACCGCCTGCTCAATGACGGGCGCCGCGTGGCCCTGATCCACTACTCGGATCTGCCGCCGGCCAGCGCCAGCGTGCGCCTGGCGGCGATCCCGGAAAATTACGCACATGCGCTGTATGCCTCGCTGCGCACAATGGACCAGGTCGGTGCCGAGCTGATACTCGTCGAAGCACCGCCCACCGGCCCCGCGTGGCTGGGCGTGAATGACCGCTTGCGGCGTGCCGCGTTCGGCTCAAGTGGTATCTTGCAGCAATTCCTGTCCCCATCATAAAAAGCCCCGCAAGGGGCTTTTTCTTGATGCAGCGCAATAGCGATGCTTGCCACGAAACATAGTAAATCCTCCATAATTCAGCGGATCGCCCGGTTGTGACAGGGCACCAGCGGTGTTGTTATTCCGTTGATTTTTAAAACATATTTTCTATACAAGCCTGAGGAACGATGGCATATTAGTTGGGTAGCGAATAGCACGCCCGTTCGTTTAGAAACCAGAAAAAAGACCGAGGAGACAAAATGCATCAAACAAAATTCGCGCTGGCCGTGCTGGCTGCGGCTGTCCTGGCAGGTTGCGGCGGTGCCAGTGGCGGTGATCAAACCTTGAAAGTCAAATACACGGCGCAGGTGTCGTTCGGCGACAGCCTGTCCGACGTCGGCTCGTATGCCGTGGGTACGGTGGCGGCGAAAGGTGGCGGCAAGTTCACCATCAATGGCGACAATACCAAGATCAATCCTGAACTGACGGGCAAGAACTGGACCGAGCACCTGGCCGCGCAATTCGGCCTGGCCGCGCCATGTGCTGCCGAGACTGGGTTGGAAGGCAATGCGGCGCAGGGCTTGGCCGTTGCCCGCGTCAAGCATGCAGGCTGTTTCGGCTACGCCATGGGTGGTTCGCGCGTGACCAATCCGGTTGGCCCGAACAACAAGGCGACGGGCAGTCCGCTGGGCGCCCTGACCGTGCCCGTGGTGACGCAGATCGCGAACCACCTGGCTGTTTCCGGCGGCAAGTTCAGCGGCACGGAAGCCGTTTTCGTGATGGCAGGCGGCAATGACGTGCTGTATCAGCTGGGCGCATTGCAAACGGGCGCGACTGCCGCTGGCCAGGCTGCTGGCGCGGCCGCTGGCGCCCAGGCCTTCGCCACCAACCTGACCATGGCCCTGGCGGCCGGCGCCACCAACCCTACCACGGCAGCGGCTGCCATCGGCGCCGCCGTCAAGACGGCCAGCGCGGCGCCTGGCGCCACGTCGGCGACCATCGTTGGTGCCGCCGTGCAAGCTGCTGTCATTGCCGGTAATACGGCCGTCGCTTCGCCGACCGTGTATGGCCCGCTGGTCGCCAAGGCACAAGCCGATGCGACGGTGACGGGCAATGCTGCCGGCGCCAAGGCTGGCGCTGAATTTGCTGCGGCGAACGGCCCCGCGCTGGTTACGGCAATGGGACAGGCCGGCAAGGAACTGGTGGCACTGATCACCAATCAGATCATCGCCAAGGGCGCCAACTATGTGGTGGTCAACAACCTGCCGGACGTGGCCGGTACGCCATCGGGCTTGAGCAAGGATGCCAATACCAAGGCGCTCATCAATGCCATGGTCAGCGCCTTCAATGGCGAACTCAAGGCGGGCTTGACGGGCAATGCGAAAGTCTTGCTGGTCGACGTGTTTGCCGTCAGCCATGACCAGGGCACCAATCCTGGCCCGTATGGCTTGACCAACGTCAGCGAGACGGCATGCGACCTGAGCGCACCGGGCAATATCCTGGGCAGCTCGCTCGTGTGCAATGGCTCGAACCTGAAAGCGGGCGACGTCAGCCACTACTCGTATGCCGACGATGTGCATCCTACGCCGTTCAACAACCTGTTGCTGGCCCGTTATGTGGCCAAGGACATGGTCGTGCGGGGCTGGCTGTAAGGGATGGCCGCACCGGCTGTGCCTGGGAGGCGCGGCCGGTGCCGGCAGCGACAAGACTCGAAAGCGGAACACTTCGCACATATTGAATCAGGAGACAAGATGAAGAATCGTTTGAATACCGCTGTACGCGTGCTGGCCGCGGCAGCCGCGATGGCCATGGCGACGGGCGCTTCGGCGCAAAGCGCAGGCACCTGGATGGCCAAGGCTGGCCTCAACAAGATCACGCCGCACGTGGACAGTGGCGACATTTCCGCGCCGGCACTGCCGGGCACCAAGGCCGACGTCAAGTCGGATACCAAGCCCATCCTGACTTTTGCCTACATGATCACGGACAATATTTCCGCTGAAATGATCCTGGGTGTACCGTACAAGCATGACTTGATCGGTGACGGTTCCATCAAGGGCACGGGCAAGCTGGGGACGGCGGAAGCCTTGCCGCCGACGGCCTTCATCCAGTACCGTTTCTTCCAGCCTAATGCGATGATCCGCCCTTACGTGGGCGCGGGCTTGACGTATGCATATTTCCAGAAGGAAAAAGGCTCGGGCCAGATGACGGCCTTGCTGGATCCGGGTGGAAAACCAGTGACCTACCGCATGGACAACAAGCTGGCTGGCAGTCTGGTGGTCGGCAGCACCTTGGCCATCAATGAGCGCTGGTTTGCCGACGTGGCCGTGGTCAAGACCTACCTGAAAACCAGGGCGAAATTCTCGACGGGGCAGACGCAGGATATCAAGCTCGACCCGGTTGCCGTGAGTGTCAGCATCGGGTATAACTTTACCCTGTAAAACAAAAAATCCGCCTCGGCGGATTTTTTTTTGTCCCGCTCAGGCTGGTGGTGTATTGAACTTTCCATTGTGGAAGATCAAGGGCGGCTGCGCGGCAAAAGCGCATTGTTCCACTTCGCCCACGAAAATGACGTGGTCGCCTTCCGGGTAGCGGCTACGGTTGTGGCATTCGAACCAGGCCGACGCGCCTTTCAGGATGGGCTGGCCCGTGCGCGACAGTTCATATTCCACGTCGTCGAAGGGATTGGGCGTGCGGCGTGAAAAGCGCTGCGCCAGTTCCGCCTGGTCGGCGCCCAGCACATTGATGACGTAGTGCGAGTTGCCGCTGAAAATGGGCATGCTGTTCGCCACGGAACCGAGGCTCCATAGCACCAGGGGCGGCGACAGCGAGACGGAATTGAAGGAACTGGCCGTCAAGCCACGGAAACTGCCGTCGGCCAGGCGAGTCGTAATGACCGTCACGCCGGTGGCAAACTGCGACAGTGCCTGACGGAAATGTGTCGTATCGAATTCTTGCGCTGGCGCGCGGGGAGAGCGTGTGTTCATGGGTGACCTGTCTATTTGCTGACATTATGCCAAAAATCGGCCGCGCCAGCGCAATCGTGGCCAGCATGCCCCTATGTGCGGTGTTTCACGCGCCGTTTCAAGCGACGCTGCAGGCCATGGCGCTTTACGTTACAGTGGTGAAATGATACGTCGCAGAGGCGTTGCAGGAGGGCATCATGAATGAGCAGACGGATGTGGCGGTATTGGGCGGTGGCTGTTTTTGGTGCCTCGCTGCCGTGTATGCGGAAGTGCGCGGCGTGACGCGCGTCGAGTCCGGCTACACGGGCGGCAGCGTGCCCAACCCCACGTATGAACAGATATGCACGGGCGACACGGGCCACGCGGAAGTGGTGCGGCTGGAATTCGATCCTGCCGTCATCAGTTACCACGACTTGCTGGAAATCTTTTTTACGCTGCACGATCCCACCACCCTGAATCGGCAGGGCAACGATGTCGGTACGCAATACCGTTCCGTCATCCATTACCAATCGGCAGGGCAGGAAAGCGTGGCGCGCAAGGTACTGGCCGAAATGGCCGGCGTGTGGGATGCACCCATCGTCACGCAGCTGGCGCCGGCAGCCACCTTTTATACGGCTGAGGATTACCACCAGAATTATGTCGAGCAGCATCCCTTGCAGGGTTATTGCGCCCTGGTCGTCGTGCCCAAGGTGGAGAAATTCCGCGCCATGTACGCGGGGCGCCTGAAGTGATGCCCAGCGTGCCTCTCAGCTGGCGAGCACGGGCGCCGGCTTGGCGTCCTGCGCATACATATAGTTGCGCGACCAGGGCAGGGTGGAAGAGCGCCGGCCCGCCTTGACGCAGACGATCTGGTACAAGCTGATCAAATCTTGCTCGAAGGCATAGGCACAGCCAGCCAGGTAGACGTGCCAGATGCGGAAGCGCCGTTCGCCCGCCAGCGGGCGTATCTGCTCGGCGTGGGCTTCAAAATTCTCCGTCCACAGGGCGCAGGTGCGCGCATAGTGGCGCCGCAGGTTTTCCACGTCCAGCACTTCCAGTCCCCCTTGCTGCATGGTCTTGAGCACATTGCCGATGTGCGCCAGCTCGCCGTGCGGAAACACATATTTTTCGATGAATTCCCCGCCGCCATACGGCGTTTCGCCATTGTCAGGATCGGTCGAGGTGATGCCGTGGTTCATCGCCATGCCATCGGGTGCGAGCAGCTTGTTGATGATGGAAAAGTAGTCGGGCAAGTGTTTCAGGCCCACGTGCTCGAACATGCCCACGCTGGTGATGCGGTCGAACTGGCCCGTCACGTCGCGGTAATCCTGCAGGCGGATGTCGATCAGGTGGGCCAGGCCGGCCGCCGCCACGCGCTCGCGCGCCAGCGCGTACTGGTTTTCCGACAGGGTCACGCCCACGCAGCGGGCGCCATATTGTTGTGCGGCACGAATGACGAGGGCCCCCCAGCCGCAGCCGATGTCGAGCAGGGTCTGGCCCGGCTGCAACTGGATTTTTTTCAGGATATGGTCGATCTTCTTGACTTGCGCCTGCGCCAGGGTTTCATCGCCGTGTTCGAAATAGGCGCAGGAATACACGAGGGCGGGGTCGAGAAACTGTTCGTAGAACGCGTTCGACACGTCGTAGTGGTAGCGGATGGCTTCGGCATCCTTGCTCTTGTCATGCGTAAAGCTGCGCACGATGCGCGCCAGCTTGCCTTCCGGCTTCAAGGTATTGCGGGCCAGGGCATTGCAGATGGAAATCATGTCCATCGCCGTGCCCTTGACTTCGATATTGCCTTCCACGTAGGCCGAGCCCAGATTGGCCAGCGACGGGTTCAGCAGATAGCGGGCCGAGGCGACGGTCGGCAGGCGGATGGTGACTCTGGGCGCTTCGCTGGACAGGTCGACATGCTGGCCATTCCACAATTCTATGCGTAGCGGCAAGGCGGTCTTGCTGCGGATGCTGGCGATCCAGGACTTGAGTTGGTTTTGTACAAACAAAATGGCCTCCAATGCAGCAACCCCAGCTGGGGCCGCAAATTGAGAAACAATGTCATTTAGTAACTTCTACCCTCATAGCCTACACCTATATTGACCAGCTTGCTTTGCGCCGCCTTGCTTATCCTGCTCAGGGTTGCAAGCGCTGCATGCTCCATTGCCCGTCAGCACCGCGCGTAAACACGATGCGGTCGTGGAAGCGCGAACGGCGTCCCTGCCAGAACTCGATGCGTTCCGGCTGCAAGCGGTAGCCGCCCCAATGGGCCGGACGCGGCGGCTGCGCGTCGCCGATGGCGGCGGCCACGGCCGCGTAATGGCTTTCCAGCTCGGCGCGGCTGGCGATCGGTGTACTTTGCTGTGAGGCAATCGCCGACAGCCGGCTTTGCACGGGACGTACATTGAAATACTCGTCGCTCTCGGCCGCCGTGGTCTTCACCACCGTGCCCTCGATGCGCACTTGCCGCTCCAGCTCGCGCCAGAAGAACAGCAGGGCGGCGTTTGGATTGTGCTCGAGCTGCTGGCCCTTGTCGCTATGGTAATTCGTGTACCAGGTAAAGCCCCGTTCATCGAACTGCTTGATCAGTACGATGCGCGAGCTGGGCTTGCCATCAGGAGTGACGGTGGACAAGTCCATGGCGTTCGGCTCCATCACCTGCGCGTTGACAGCCTCGGCAAACCATTTCTGGAACTGGGCGATGGGATCGGCCAGTACATCCGTCTCGCTCAGGCTGGACTGAACGTAATCGGTACGCATGGCCGCCAGCACGGCGGCCGCGTCCGGCACTGCGGCTTCTGGCGTATCGGGCGCGATGCCGCGGCGGCGCTGCATGGCCGTGCCCAGCTGTTCCATCTGTTGCGCGCTGAACAGGCGCTTGGCCATGGGCGCCAGTTGTCCCTCTTCCTTGGCCATGTGGACCTGGTAGGCGGCGGCATAGTCGCGCACGCCATCATGCGACAACTGCGAGTCCGTGCCGGCCGCGATGGCGTCCAGTTCCGGGCGCAGGGTCAGCCAGGCCTGGTCCATGCGCTGGTGGTCGGCCAGGATTTTCGGCACCAGGGTGGCCAGCAAGGCGGCGTCCTCGCCCGTGGCCGTCGCCTGCAGCATGGGCATCAAGTCCTGCTCTTCATCGTCATGGTGCAGATGGGCGGCTTTATTAAAGTATTGCAACACGGCCTTGGCCGCCTGCTGCGCTTCCGGCGTGTTGCCATTCTGTCCCAGGTGGCCCAGCAGGTTTTGCAAGGTCGTCAACTGCTTGCGGATCTTGTCGTGGCAATGCTTGAGCACGGCGATGGGCTGGTCAAAGCCGGGAACGGAGTCGAACAGGGGAGAGGTCATGGCGTGTTCTCTTGGTGGGCGGTGTGGGGGCGCGGCGACAATGCAGCTTGTCGCTGTGTCAATTCGGCTATTTTAGAATATCCGCCAGCGCAGTGTCCGTTAAAATGGCGCCATGCATACCTCCACCAATGAACTAATTTCCATGGACTTGACCGAGATCGATTTTGAGCGGCGCTTCGGCGGCATTACCCGCCTGTACGGCGCCCCCGCGTTGGCACGCTTCCGCGCCGCGCATGTGTGTGTGATCGGCGTGGGCGGCGTCGGTTCCTGGATCGTCGAAGCGCTGGCGCGCAGCGCCGTCGGCCGCCTGACCCTGATCGACCTGGACAATGTTGCCGAATCGAATATCAACCGCCAGATCCAGGCCATGAGCGACACCATCGGCAAGGCCAAGATCACGGCCCTGGCCGAACGCATCGAACTGATCAACCCGTTTTGCCAGGTCACGCAGGTCGAGGATTTTATTACCCCTGATAATCTGGACCAGTTGCTGGGCGGGTGCGATTTCGACTATCTCGTCGACGCCATCGACAATGCCAAGGCGAAAGCGGCCGTGATCGCGTATTGCCGCGCGCGCAACATTCCCATGCTGACCATCGGCAGCGCGGGCGGGCAGACGGACCCGACCTTGATTGCCGTGCGCGACCTGGCGAAAACGGAACAGGAACCGCTGCTCAAGCGCGTGCGAAAACTGTTGCGCACCGAATATGGTTTCCCGCGTGGCGTGAAAAACAAATTCAATGTCGACGCCGTGTTTTCCATGGAACCGTTGAGCACGCCCGAGAGCGCGGAAGCGTGCGCCATCGATGGCGCGCCCGCCGGCGTCACGGGCCTGAACTGTGCAGGCTTCGGTTCCAGCGTGGTGGTGACGGCCAGCTTTGGCATGGTGGCGGCCGCCCATGCGCTGAAAAGCTTGCGCCAGGACAAAGTTGCTGAAGTGCCAGCGCCAATGCCAGTGCCGGACGCCGCCTAGGTTAATTTCCTGCTGGCCAGGATGCGGTAGTCGCCGCTGCTTTTGAACGATTCCACCAGCACCAGCTCGTCCGCCTGCCAGGCGATGGGCGCGAAGTCCTGGCTGGCCGGTGGCGGCGCCTGGCGCGCCAGTGTCACGTGCGGCGTAAAGCGGTCGTGCTCGAAGCGCGGCGCCAGCCCCTGCTCCATCAGGCCGTGCATGCAGGCCGCGCGCACGTCCAGCAGGGCGGGCGAGGGCTGCGCCAGGGCGGCCCAGGCCAGCGCCAGCTTGGGGAAGTGGCTGGCGTGATCGAACAGCAAGGGCATGGGACGCGCCGGCAAGTGCGCCAGGATGTCCAGCAGGACCGGCAGCTCGCTGGCCGGGCGCTGGCCCAGGAAAGCCAGGGTCAGGTGCAGCTTGTCCGGGCGCACGGGCTTGCCGTCCAGCAGCGCCTGCCAGGCGGCCAGCGCCGCGCGCGTGGCCGCATCGGGCCACAGGGCGTAAAACAGGCGGGGGCAATGGGTATCGGGCGACAAGTTTTTCCTATCGTTGCGGCGGTTTGCTATTATTGGCGTTCCCTGCCAGGTTTGTAGGTGCAGGGATCTCACCGAAACTCACTGAAAGAATACATCATGACGCGTAGCTCCGTTTTGTTTGCCCTGATCTGCTCCGTCGCCGCGTCGCTGGCGCAGGCACAGGCGCCAGCGCCTGTTCCCGCCTCCGCCGTCTCGCTGAGCCCTGGCCCTGTCGCCGATAAATTGATTCTGATCGACAACAAGGTCGGCACGGGCAAGGAAGCGTCCGCTGGCAGTAATGTCACCGTGCATTACACGGGCTGGCTGTACCGTCCCCTGGCGAAAGATTCGCGCGGCAAGAAGTTCGATAGCTCCGTGGGCCGTGGCCCGTTTGACTTCCCGCTCGGCAAGGGCATGGTCATCAAGGGCTGGGACCAGGGCGTGGCCGGCATGAAAGTGGGCGGCAAGCGCACCCTGATCATTCCAGGCGAACTGGCCTATGGTCCGCGCGGCGCGGGCAACGGCGACATCCCGCCGAACTCGGCACTGATCTTCGACGTGGAATTGCTGGACGTGAAGTAATTGTTCAGTTTCGGCAGCGCACCACGTGCGCTGCCGTGAAAAAGCGGTAGACTGGATTCTTCTGTAATTGCTGTGGAGACTCCCATGAACATCGCCAACGACGTCACTGAACTGATCGGCAACACCCCCCTGGTGCGCATCAACCGCATCGCCGCCGGCAGTGTGGCCACCATCCTGGCCAAACTCGAATTCTATAATCCCGCGCACAGCGTCAAGGACCGCATCGGCCTGTCCATGATCGTCGCCGCGGAAGCCGCAGGCAAGATTCATCCCGATACCGTCATCGTCGAGCCCACCAGCGGCAACACGGGCATCGCGCTGGCCATGGTCTGCGCAGCGCGCGGCTACCGCTGCACCCTCGTCATGCCCGACACCATGAGCCGCGAGCGGCGCATCCTGTTGCGCGCCTACGGCGCCGAGCTGGTGCTCACGCCCGGCAGTGAAGGCATGCTGGGCGCCATCCGCAAGGCCGAGGAACTGGTGGCGGCCGACCCGCGCTACCTGATGCTGCAGCAATTCAACAATCCCGCCAACCCCGCCATCCACCGCGCCACGACGGCGGAGGAAATCTGGCGCGATACGGATGGACAAGTGGACATCGTCATCGCCGGCGTGGGCACGGGCGGTACGATTACCGGCATCGGCGAAGTGTTGAAGGAACGCAAGCCTGGCCTGCAAATGATCGCCGTGGAACCGGAAGCGTCGCCGATGCTGTCGAAGGGGACCAAGGGCCCGCATCCGATCCAGGGCATCGGCGCCGGCTTCGTGCCGCAGATTTTGAACACGGCCATCTACGACGAAATCATTTGCGTCAAGAATGACGACGCGTTTGCCACGGCGCGCCTGGCCGCCAGCGACGAAGGCTTGTTGGTCGGCATCTCGTCGGGCGCCGCCCTGTGGGCCGCCCTGCAAGTGGCGCGCCGCCCGGAAAACGCGGGCAAGACCATCGTCACCATCATCCCGTCGTTCGGCGAGCGTTACTTGAGCACAGCTCTGTACGCGGGCCTCGGCGACTGATTCAATAGCAGCGGCAGGCCTATCCTTTCCGCCAGCGCCCGGTTGCCCGCATCGCCCGGGTGCAGGTGGTCGCCCGAGTCGTAGGCGGGCAACAGGCGCAGCGGATGCGCGGGATCGCGCGCCCAGGCATCGAAGTCGAGTACGGCGTCGAACGTGCCGCTGCTGCGTATCCACGCATTCAGTTGCTGGCGCAGCGCATCTTTTTCTGGCTGGTAATAGTCGCTCAGGGGCGTGCCGGGCAGGGCGCCTGCGAACGGCGTCAGGGTGGCGCCGACCACGCGCACGCCGCGGCTGCGGGCCTGGGCCACCAGCTGGACGTAGCCGGCCGTCAACTCCTCCAGGGTCGGCCTTTGCACCCGTGGCGCAAACGCCGTGCCGGGCCAGCTGATGTCATTGATCCCCAACAAGACGACCACCGAGCGCACGCCCGGTTGCGCCAGCACGTCGCGTTCGAAGCGCGCCAGGGCATTGACTCCCATGCCATCGGACAACAGCCGCGCACCGGAAATGCCCGCATTGATCACGGCCACGCCCTGCGGCGCCAGGCGTTCGGCCAGGAAATCGGGCCAGCGCGCATCCATCCCCAGGCTGGCGCTGGCGCCATCGGTAATCGAATCGCCAAGGATGGCCACGGCTTGCGTCCCCGGCGCCGCTTGCACCTCGATGGCGCTGAGCAAGAGGCGCGCCGTGGTGGTCTGCACGCCGGCTTGTGCATCATCGATGCGCGCGGCCCGCGTCTGGTCATGCGGGGCGATCCACGCCGTCTCGCGTCCATCCCAGTGAAACGTGGAGACGGGACTGGCTTGCGGCAAATGGATGCTGACCGTCAACCGGGCCAGGTCCGGCACGGACAGGTCGACGGGGTCGCTGATGATCGGCGCGCCCGGCGCCACGCTGGCCGAGGGCTGGCCGGAAAACGTGAGCGTGCGCAGGCTGCCGGGCTTGATGGCTGAGCCGGACGCGGCCAGGGCCACGGTGGCTGCGCCGATGCGCAGCGGCACCTTGCCATACGCATTCGACAGCACGATGCGCACGCGCGGGCCGCCCACGCTGAGGCGCGCCACCTGGCGCACGGTTTGCCCGTGCAGCACGGCGGGCACATTGCTGGGGAACAGGAAGTCGCTGCTCCACACGGCTTGCGGGCTGGCCGTCCAGCTGGCCAGCCAGGTGGTATCGGCGTTGGCGGCCTGGACAGGGCTCGTGCCGAGTGCCAGGCTCAGCAGAGCGGCGGGGAGGAGGGAAAATCGTTGCATGGCGGCTCGCTTCATCAAGGGGAATGTGCGCATGATGAAAGCAAAGCCATTTATGTACTAGACTATCTCATCGAAGAACATTTATGAGTTGAATTCACAATGGCCAGACTGGAAGTGAACCGCTCCGGCGAGCTGGAAGTGTTTGTGCGCGTGGTGGAACTGGGCGGCTTTTCCGCCGCCGCGCGCGCCTGCGGCATGACGCCCTCGGCCGTCAGCAAGCTCGTCTCGCGGCTGGAAGAGCGCCTGGGCGCGCGCCTGTTGAACCGCTCCACGCGCCAGCTGCAACTGACGGCCGAGGGCTGCGGCCTGTATGAACGGGGCCGGCACGTGCTGGCGGCCCTGGACGAGGCCGAGCGCTGCGCCGGTGTGCAGGATGTGCCGCGCGGCAAAATACGCGTGAATGCAAACGTGCCGTTCGGCCAGCATTTTTTGTTGCCGCTGGCGCCGCTGTTTCTGGAACGCTTTCCGGAGGTGACGCTCGACATCGAGCTCACGGATGCAGTGGTCGATATCCTCGAGCAGCGCACGGATGTGGCCGTGCGGGCCGGGCCCCTGAAAAGTTCCAGCTTGCTGGCGCGCAAGCTGGGCCAGACGCGCATGGTGATCGTGGCGTCGCCAGCCTACCTGGCGCGGCGCGGCCCGCCGTTGACGCCTGCCGAGCTGGCATCGCACAATCTGCTCGATGCCAATTACGCGCGCGCCCGCTCGGGCTGGCCGCTGCGCTTGCCCGAAGGCGACATCGTCGTGCCGGTCACGGGCAATGCGCAGGCGAGCGATGGCGAAGCCTTGCGGCAACTGGCGCTGGCGGGACTGGGATTGGCGCGCCTGGCGGCCTTCCAGGTGCGCGGCGATATCGCGGTGGGTCGTTTGCAGGCCGTGCTGGAAGCGTTCAACCCGGGCGACAGCGAGGAAGTGCATGCCGTGTTCGTGGGGCAAGGCGGGCATGTGCCGCTGCGCGTGCGCGTCTTGCTTGATTTCCTGGCGCAGAATGTCGACCTGGACTGAGCGTGTCCAGGCGCATTAGGCTACAGGCGGACACGGCCGCGCAGTACAATATCGGACGGGCCGCAATGGTTCGGCCCGTATTGTGCCTTTGAATGGAAATATGTTCCTGGTAAAACCTGAACGCCGCCGCCTGCTGCAAGTGGGCGCAACCGTGGCTGTTATCGCGCTGGGCCTGGCCTCGCGCGCCTATCCCCAATTCGTTCCCGCCGCGCTCGGCAAATATCCGGGCGACGCCCTGTGGGCCATGATGATTGTCTTTGCGCTGGGCATCATCGCCACGCGCATGCGCACCTGGCAACTGGCATCGTGGTCCTTGCTGATCTGCTTTGCCGTGGAATTCGGCCAGCTGGTCCAGGCGCCGTGGCTCGTCGCGCTGCGCGCGCATCCGCTGGGGCACCTGGTACTGGGTTCCGCCTTCGGCTGGGGTGATTTGATCGCCTACACGGCCGGCGTGGCCGTGGCGGCGATCATCGACAAGCTGGCGCTGTTCAAGCGCCGCTAGCCTTATTTGACGTTACCCTCCGCGTCGCGCAGTTCCACCGGCGCCAGTTTGAGCTTGCTCAATTGCGGAGCGATCTTCGCCTTGTCGCCCACGCCGATGACGATCAGCTTTTCCGGCTGCAGGTATTTTTTCGCCACCTGCTGCACCTGCTTGTCCGTCACGCTGGCAAAGCGCTGCGGCAGGGTCGTGTAATAGTCGAGGCCCAGGCCGTAGATATACGCGTTCGCCATGCTGGCGCTGATGCTGGCATTCGTGTCGAACTGGCCCGGCAAGGACAGCACCTGCGAGTTGCGCGCATTCGCCAGTTCCTTGCTGCTCAAGGGCTTGGCGATCATGGCGCGGATCTCCTTGACGGTTTCCAATACGGCCGGGCCCGTCACATCGGTGCGCACGCTGGCGGCAATCGAGAATGGTCCAGGCTGATTGCGGTACTGGAATTGCGAGCGCACGCCATAGGTATACCCCTTTTCTTCGCGCAAGTTGGTGTTCAGGCGGCTGGTAAACAAGCCGCCCAGCGCCGCGTTCATCACTTGCAGCGGCGCGTAATCGGGCGTGGCGCGCGGCACGGCGATGGCGGACAGGCGCACGGCCGTTTGCGGCGCGCCCGGCTTGTCGACCACAATCAATTTTGCCTTTGTCGTCTGCGGCGCGGCCGCCACGGACTGCGCCACCGTGCCTGCCTTCCAGTTGCCGAACTTCGCTTCGGCCAGTGCCTTCAATTCCGCCTCGCCGATATCGCCCGAGACGATCAGGGCCGCATTGTTCGGCAGGTAATGCTGCTGCCAGAAACCTTGCAGGTCGGCGCGGCTGGCCGCCTTCAGCGCCGCTTCCGTGCCCAGCTGGATGTAGCCGTACGGATGCTGCGGGCCATACAGGGCCGCCGCTTCCACGCGGGCAGCAACGGCGCCCGCGTTTTCGCGCTGCTGCGCCAGTTGTCCGATGCGGCTGGCGCGCTGGCGCTCCACCTCTTCTTGCGGGAATTGCGGGTGCAGCACCACGTCGGCCAGCACGTCGAGCGCTTGCGGGAACGTGGCCTTGAGCGACGTCAGCTGGGCGAACGAGGCATCCGTGCTGGAGCCGGTGCTCAGCAGGGCGCCCAGCTGCGCCACATCGTCGGCGATCTGCGGTGCGCTGCGCGTGGCCGTGCCTTCCTGCAGCAACTGCGCCGTAAAGCTCGACAAACCAGGCTGCGCCAGCGGATTGGCGCCCGAGCCGCTTTTGATGACCAGCTGGCTGGAAACGAGCGGCACGGCCCCGTTGTAATGGTGGATCACGGTCAAACCGTTCGCCAGGGTGAACGATTTTCCTTGCGGTAAAACAATCTTCGGTGCGGGACCGGCCTTCGGCACGGCATTGCGCCATGGCTCGTCCGCATTGATGGCCGTGCCTGGCGCAGGCTTGACCTTGCCAGGCGCCGGCGTCGGCACTTCCGCGCCCAGATCCGGCTTGCCCGGTACGCCGTAGACGACGACGCGCGACTGGTTTTTCAGGTACTGGTCGACGGCGCGCTGCACGCCGGCGGCCGTCACCTGGCGGTAGCGCTCGATATCCTTGGCCAGGTAGCCGGGGTCGCCCAGGTACTGGTTGTATTCGTTGAGCAAGTTGGCCACGCCGCGCCCGCCCATTTTTTCCACCTGGCTCAGCATGGTGGTCTCGATGCTGTTGCGCGCCCGCTCCAGTTCCTTCTCGGTGGGGCCCTTGGCGCGCAATTGCTCCAGCTCCGCCTGCAAGGCTTGTTCGATTTCCTCGGGCTGGTGGCCCGGGCGCGCCGTCGCGTCGATGGTGAAGATGGAGGTGAGGGCGTTCGAGCCCTGGCTGGCGCCCACATCCTGGGCGATCTGTTTGTCGTACACGAGGGACTTGTACAGGCGGCTGGACTTGCCGCCGGCCAGGATGTGCGCCGCCATCGACAGTTCCGCGTCATCCCTGGTGTAGGCGGACGGCGTCAGCCAGGCCATGAAAACGCGCGGCAATTCCACCCGGTCCTGCACCACGATGCGGCGTTCCTGCGTGATGGGCGGCGTCACGACATTCGGTTTCGGCACGGCCGGGCCGCTCTTGAAGCTGCCGAAGTATTTGTTGACCAGTTCCTTGGTCTTCGCCTTGTCGATATCGCCGGCGATCACCAGGCTGGCGTTGTTGGGGCCATAGTATTTGCTGAAGAATTCCTTGATGTCGGCCAGTTTCGCGTTCTGGATATCCGCGTGCGAACCGATGACGCTGGCGTAATACGGGTGGGTCTTGGGAAACAGCTGGTGGTACAGGGCTTCCTGCACGATGCCGTAGGGCGCATTTTCCACGCTCTGGCGGCGCTCGTTGCGCACCACGTCCTGCTGGTTCGTCAGCGCCGTCTGGTCGAGCACGTCAAGCAGGTAGCCCATGCGGTCGGAATGCGTCCACAGGGCCAGTTCCAGCTGGTTCGACGGTACCGTGTCGAAATAATTGGTGCGGTCGAAATCCGTGCTGCCGTTCGAGTCGGTGGCGCCCGCGCCTTCCAGCAACTGGTCGGCCATGCCGCGCGGCACGTGCTTGGTGGCGGCAAACATCATGTGTTCGAACAGGTGGGCAAAGCCCGTCAGCCCCGGCGCTTCATTCGCGGGACCCACGTGGTACCAGATATTGACGGCCGTGACGGGCAATTTATGGTCTTCCACGAGAATGACATCGAGGCCGTTGGGCAAGGTGTATTTTTCATAGGCAATATGCGGCACGGACGTCGCACCCGTCGTGACGGCCGCATCGGCGGCGTGGGCGAGGGTGAGCGGGGCGCCGTACAGCGACAGCAGCAGAGCGGGGAGGGCCAGCAGTTTGATCGGTTTCATGCATGCTTCCAGGGATAGGTGGAGAAGACGCTGCTGCTCGCTCGTGGCTGGCGCAGCGCGACGGTGCTACGGTCAGTGCTACGGTCGGTACTACAGTCTATACAGCAGGGCCGCGCCGCCCAGCACCAGCAGCGCGCTGGCAATGGAGACGATGGCCGCCGCGCCCAGCAGGCGCCATTCGCGCGGCGTGAAGCCGACGGTTGGCGCCGTCGCATTATCGACAGGGCTGGCCAGGGTGGCTGGCGGCAGCGCAGGCAAGCCGCCCGCCGCGCGCGCCTGCACCGCCAGCGCTTGCGTGGCGGCGTCCAGCAGGGCCAGCTGGCGCTCGACGGTTTCCGCCAGCACGGCTTCGTTCAGCGCCACGAGGGCGAATATCGGGTCATCGACGTCGATCTTGATGCCCGTCTTGTCGAATACGTGGCTGCGCAGTTTGTGCTGGTCCATCTACCACTGCACCTTGTCGAGCTGTTCGAAGATGTCGCGGTAGACGACCTTGATGCGCTGCTTTTCCATGATGTTGAACTTGTCGTTCTGCAGCACTTCCTGCATCGTCAGGCGCGCCGTGTTCATCTTCTTGACGTCCGCGCCGAAGGTGTCGGGATTGCGCTGGCTCAAGGTGATGCTGCCTTTCACGCGTACGCGGTTGTCGGCGTATGACTGCGATTCGATAAACTGCTTGCCGGACGCCGATTGCAGCAGGCCGAAATGTTCGTTTTGCCACAGCACCAGCGGCACCTTCGTCGATTGGGCTGTCGCCACAAAACCCGTGGCCGTGTCGTGCAGGGTGTCGCCGCCGCCGACGATGGTGTGGATGTAGACCTTGCGGCCCGATTCTTCCAGCAGCGAAAAACAGTCGTTTTCCAGCAGGTAGCCCATCAGCGGCGAAAATGTGTTCGCGCCATTGTCGATCACGCAGTTGCCGTCCGTTTCGAGAATGTCGATCATCAGCGCATCGAAGCGTTTCGGGTCGATGTTGCGCGCATCCGTCATCACGGGCACATGCTTGACGTTCATCGCCTTGTAGCGCGAGAACGTGGCGTTTTCCTGATCGGTGTCATAACAGCGCAAAGGCGTGTCGTCCTTGCCGCCTATCCACTGGGCCAGCAGGGTAGAGACGAGGGTCTTGCCGATGCCGCCCTTGCCCTGCAGGATGAAATGTACCGTGTTTTGCATTGCGACTACTCCAAGTTGTTGCGTCAGTGACAATCAAAGATCCGTGACAGCGGCGCAAGCGCCCGGCCAGGCCACGACTGGCATTTTTACCACAATCCTTTGCAAATATGCCATGCGGAACAGCGAATCTGGTTATGATGTTAATCAGGATACCATTGATACAGAGCAAGTTTTGTGTGAAAAATGCACCCCAGAGTGTGAACGAGGACGCAGTGCCGATCTCCAGTCTCGATAAAGCCGACATTGACCGTCTGAATCAGCAAGCCCTGGCTTGCCTGGTCGGCAACCGCCGCCAGGCGCGCCGGCTGGCGCAGATGGCGCTGGCGGCGGCGCAACGACAACAGTATGCGCGCGGCGGCGCGTATGCGGAACTCAATCATTGCTGGCTGGCGTATTACGCGGGCGAGGCCGAACCGTCGTGCGAGCGTCTGGGCGCGTATTTCCAGCAAAGCGGCGACCTGGAAGGGGGCATGGAAGTGGCCGCCCTGCAGGGCGCGTATGCGAGCCGGCGCGGCGATTTTGCCGATGCCGAGCAGCATTTCCTGCAGGCGCGCAGCCAGGCCGCGCAGATACCCGATTCGCTGCACAAGTTCATGCTGTACGCGCGCCTGGGCGTCGATGCCCTGAACCGTGGCGATACGCAGGACGGCCCGCGCAATTTCCTGCTGGCGCTCGACATCGCCGAGCGTTTCGGCAGCCCCGCGCACCGAGTCAACAGCCTGTCGAACCTGGCGTCGTCGCAGCATGACCTGGGCAATGATGAAGACGCCATCCCCCTGCTGGTCGAGGCGCTCGAGATCATCGGCACGCAAAAGCTCAAATACCAGCAAACCATCGTTTCGGCCAACCTGGCCATGTGCCTGCTGGCCACGGGCAAGCCGGCCGAGGCGCTGGCGCTGGTGGAACCGTTTTACGAGTGGCCGGAAGAAGACCTGGCCGTGCGCGCCTTTTTGTTCTGTATCGCCGCCCACGCCGCCATCCTGCTGCGCCAGCCCGACAGCGCCCTGCAATTGCTGTTGCGGGCCGAAGAATATGCGCGCCGGGGCCAGGACCTGGAAGAGCAGATGCATGCGTGGCTGGTGCGCGGCAAGCTGGACCTGCACGCGGGCCAGACGGCGCAGGCGCTGGCGTCCCTGACGCAGGCGCACAGCCTGCTGAGCTGGACGCGCAATCCGTTTCACCAGCAGCAGATCCTGCGCGGCTTGTCCGACATCAATGCCCAACTGGGCGAATGGCAGGCGGCGTATGGTTTCCTGCAGCAATACCAGGCCGCCTACGAGGCCAGCAGCAAGTCGGCGCGCGCCTCGCGCAGCCTGATGCGCAACCTGGAAAAGGAAATGCACAGCCTGAAAGCCGAGCGCGACAAGGCGCTGGAGCTGCAGGCGGCGCGCGAATCGGAAAACGTCAAGCTCGAGCACCTGAACCGGGAACTGGCGCACCAGATCCTGCATGTCAATTCCCTGCAGGACAGCCTGAAGGAACAGGCCATGCGCGACCACCTGACGGGCCTGTACAACCGCCGCCATTTTGAAACCTGCCTCAACGCCATCCTGCATGAGGCCGATGCGGATGCGCCCGTGGCCATCGCCATCATCGACCTGGATTTTTTCAAGCGCGTCAACGATACCTACGGGCATAACTTTGGCGATGAAGTGCTGATCCAGTTCGCGCGCCTGGTGGAAAGCCAGCTGCGCGGCAGCGACATGGTGTGCCGCTATGGCGGCGAGGAATTCTGCCTGCTGTTGCGCGAAGCAGACAGCCTCATCGCCGCGCACAAGATCGACGATATCGCCGCGCGCTACCGCCAGCTGCTGATCCGGCAGGCGCCGCACAGCCTGTCCGGCTGCACCTTTTCGGCCGGCATCGCCGAATATCCGCGCCACGGCGCCGGTCGTCACGAATTGCTGATGCGCGCCGACAGCGCCCTGTACGCGGCCAAGCAGGCGGGCCGCGACCGCGCCTGCATCGCCGCCGCTACTGGATAAAGCGCAACAGTTCGCGCAAGGCGTGCGCCACGGCCTGCTCGCGCACGGCCTGGCGGTCGCCCGCGAATACCAGCCGCTGTGTTTGCACGCGCCCGTCCATGGCCCAGCCGAAGCAGACGGTGCCGACGGGCTTGCCCGGCACGCCGCCTGTGGGGCCGGCGATGCCCGTGGTCGAGACGGCCACCTGGGCCTCGCTGTGGGCCAGGGTGCCCCGCGCCATGGCGGCGGCCACTTCCTCGCTGACGGCGCCGTGCGCGGCGATCAGCTCGGCGGGCACGCCCAGCATGCCGGTCTTGGCCCCGTTGGAATAGGTGACGAAGCCCCGTTCGAACCAGGCGCTCGAGCCTGAAATATCGGTGACGGCCTGCGCCACGCCGCCGCCCGTGCACGATTCGGCCGTGGCCAGCAGCAGGCCCTTCGCCTGCAAGGCCAGGCCGACCGCGGTGGAGAGGGGGACGAGTTCGTTGCTCATGGATGACTCCTGCATGCGGTGAAAATGGTGGCAAGACTGTAGCATGGCCAACGGTAAAAGAAACTTTCCCCGGTACCAGCGAAAATGCGTACACTCTTTTATACATTTGCTACCACTTCGGGCTGGCAGGCGCTCTGTCGCTGCGCCACCCTGGTGCGCATCGCTCGAACAGGCAAGCGGCATGGTGCCGCGCCTTCGTATAGCATTATCTTTACTCGGTTGTCATGGTAATTCTGAACTGGACCTGGTGGCGTCATCCTGGCCCCCTGCGCTGCTCCGCGCGCGGTGCTTGCCGCCGCCCTCTCCGCTGGGAGTGGCTATTGCTGCTCCTGGGCGTGCTGTGTATCGAGGCGCGGGCGCAGGTGCCGGGGGAGCTGGAACGCCAGGTCAAGGCCGGGTATCTGTACAAGTTTGCCGGCTATGTCGAATGGCCCGACGGCAGCTTTGCCCGGCCCGACTCTCCGCTGGTGATCGGCGTGGCGGGCGCCGATGCGCTGGCCGAGCAGCTCGAACAGAGCGTGGCCGGGCATAGCGTCAACGGCCGCGCCGTGCAGGTGAAAAAAGTACGGCGCGGCGAAGCGCTGGCCGGGCTGCACGTGCTGTACCTGGGGGCGCTGGATAAAATGGCGCTGCAGGAGATGCTGGCCGCCAGCCGTGGCCTGGCGTTGCTGACGGTATCCGATTCGGATGAGGTCTACGCGATGGGCAGCATGATCAATTTTGTGATGGCCGAAGACAAGGTGCGCTTCGACGTGGCCCTGAAACCCGTGGCGCAGGCGCATATCCGCATCAGCGCGCGCATGCTGCTGGCCGCCTACCGCGTGCAGACGGGAGGCGCCTAGATGATACGACTGCGTTCCATCCGCCACAAGCTGATGTCGGTGGTCTTGCTGACCACCCTGGTGGCGCTCGTCATTTCGCTGGGCACCATCGTCGTCTACGACTTGCGCGCCTACCACCGCAACCTGGTGGCCGACATCAGTACCCAGGCCGAGCTGCTGGGGCACATGAGTTCGGCCGCGCTGGCCTTCGACGACGAACGCCTGGCGCTGGAAAACCTCAACCTGATGCGCATCCGCCCGCGCGTGACGGCCGGCGCCCTGTACAAGGCGGACGGCAGCCTGTTTGCCAGCTACCGTGCGAACCAGCATGTGGGCGAGCTGCCTGCGAAGGCGGGCAAGGAAGGCGAAAGCATCCAGGGCAGTTCGGTGGAATTGTTCAAGCCTATCGTCGACAATGGCGAACTGCTGGGTACCGTGTATTTGCGCGCCGATTACGAGCTGGCCGGCCGCACGGCCGATTACCTGGCCATCGCCCTGAGCGTGACGGTGCTGGCGCTGCTGGTGGCCTTGCTGCTGCTGCGCCGCCTCGATTTCGTCATCACGCAACCCATCCTCGATATCGCCGACGTGGCGCGTGAAGTGATCGAGACGGGCGACTATTCGCGCCGCGCGCGCAAGCTCAGCGTCGACGAAGTGGCGCAGCTGGTCGATTCCTTCAACAAGATGCTGGCCGAGATCGAGCTGCGCACGCAGGCGCTGGAGCGCTCGAACGGCGAGCTGGCCAGCGAAGGCGAACAGCGCACCGAGGCGCAGCAGGAAGTCATGCGCCTGAACCAGGAACTGGAAGTGCGCGTGCACGAGCGCACGATGCAGCTGGAAATGACGAATGGCGAACTGGCCATGGCGATGGAAGAGGCGCGCAGCGCCAACTATGCCAAGTCGGCGTTCCTGTCGTCGATGAGCCATGAATTGCGCACGCCGCTCAACGCCATCCTGGGCTTTGCGCAAATCCTCAGTTCCGACCGCCTGCCGTCGACCCTGGAGCAAAAGAAGGAATTTGCCGGGCATATCCTGAAATCGGGGCGCCACCTGCTGACCTTGATCAATGAAATCCTCGACCTGGCCAAGGTGGAATCGGGCACGGTCAGCCTGTCGCTCGAACCCGTGGGCCTGGACGCCATCTTGCAGGAATGCCGCGACATGATCGCGCCGCTGGCCAGCCAGCGCGGCATCGGCATGACCTTTCCCGACACCTGCCCCCTGAACGTGCTGGCCGACCGCACGCGTCTCAAGCAGATTCTGTTGAACCTGCTGTCGAATGCGCTCAAGTACAACCGCGAGCAGGGGCAGGTGGCCATCGATTGCGCGCCGCAGGCGGGCGGCCGGGTGCGCATCAGCGTGCGCGACACGGGCGTGGGCCTCGACGGCGAACAGGTGGCGCTGCTGTTCCAGCCCTTCAACCGGCTGGGACAGGAAGGCGGCACGGAAGAAGGCAGCGGCATCGGCCTGGTGGTCACCAAGCGCCTGGTGGAGCTGATGGATGGCAGCATTGGCGTGACCAGCGCGCCCGGCGAGGGCAGCACGTTCTGGATCGAACTGCGCGTGGTCGATGCCTTGCCCGCGCCTGCGCCCCCGGCCTTGCCGCGGCCGGACCTGGCCGGGGCGCTGCTCGAACACAGCGCCCCCGTGACCTTGCTGTACGTGGAAGACAATCCCGCCAACCTGACCCTGGTCGAGGAAATCGTGCGCTACTGCCCGCAATTGCAACTGCTGACGGCAACGGATGGCCGCCTGGGCGTGGATATGGCGCGCACGCATTTGCCGCAGCTGATCCTGATGGACATCAACCTGCCGAACGTGAATGGCACGGATGCGCTGAAACTGCTGCGCGCCGATCCGCGCACGGCGCACATCCCCGTCATCGCCCTGACGGCCAACGCCATGCCGGGCGACGTGGAGCGCAGCATGGCGCTGGGCTTTTACCGCTATCTGACCAAGCCGATCAACCTCGATGAATTTACCGAGGCGATCAACAGCACCCTGGCCTACGTGGCGCAGCAGCGCCGGCAGAAGGGAACGGGCGCGCCATGATCAGCCAGGCCGATATCTATGCGGCGAAAATTCTCATCGTCGACGACCAGGAAGTCAATCTGCGCCTGCTCGAGCATTTGCTGCAAAGCGGCGGCTACACGGCCATCACCAGCACCCTCGACGCGCGCGCCGTGGCCGGCCTGCACCAGCGCCACCAGTTCGACCTGATCATCCTCGACCTGGTGATGCCGGGCATGAGCGGCTACGACGTGATGGATGCCTTGCGCCCGCTGGAACTGGAAGGCTATTTGCCCGTGCTGGTGATCGCCGCCGACCCGGACGCCAAGCTGGCGGCGCTGGAAGCGGGGGCGCGCGACTTCATCAGCAAGCCGTTTGACGCGCTCGAAGTGCTCACGCGCATCCGCAACATGCTCGAAGTGCGGCTGCTGCACCGCGCCGCGCGCCACTACAATACCCTGCTCGAACGCACGGTGGGCCAGCGCACGGCGGAACTGCAGCGCTTTCGCGGCGCCATGGACGCCACCACCGACGCCATCTTCCTCGTCGACGTGCTGGGCATGACCCTGGTCGACGTCAACGATGGCGCATGCCGCCTGCTCGGCTATGCGCGCGCCGAACTGCTGGCGCTGGCGCCCGGCACCTTGCTGCCGTCGCCGCCGGCCCCGCCGCTGGCCGCGCTGCCGGGCGGCCCGGCCCACCTGGCCACGGAAGTGACGGAATGCGAACTGGTGCGGCGCGACCTGAGCCTGGTGCCCGTGGAACTGGGCTGGCACTGGTATGCGCAGGCGCCCGTGGCGGGCGGACAGGGCTCGGGCGGCTTGCTGCTGATCGCCGTGGCGCGCGACATCAGCGAACGGCGCCAGGCGCAGGAGCGCCTGAAGCACCTGGCCCATTACGATGGCTTGACGGGGCTGCCGAACCGCAGCCTGTTTTACCAGACCCTGGCCCAGGCCGTCGAGCTGGCGCAGGAAAAAAGCTGGCGCATCGTGGTGCTGTTCATCGCGCTCGACCGTTTTAAAAGCATCAACGACACCCTGGGCGCGGCGCTGGGCGACGAACTGCTGCGCCAGTTCAGCAACCGCCTGGTCGAATGCGTGCGCCTGCGCGACACCGTGGGACGCCTGGGCAACGACGAATTCGCGCTGATACTCACCATGAGCCGCAACCAGCAGGAAGCCGTGGCCGTGGCGAACCAGGTGCGCGAAGCCTTGCGCGCGCCGTTCGACTTGCGCGGCCACGCGGCCACCCTGACGGCCAGCATCGGCATCGCCATGTACCCGGACGACGCCACCGACCCGGAAACCCTCATCAAATACGCGAATACGGCCATGGGCGGCGCCAAGCAGGCGGGCCGCGACGGCTACCGCTTTTTCACGGCCGGCATGAACGTGCAGGTGCTGGCGCGCCTGGACCTGGAACTGGCGCTGCGCCATGCGCTCGAACACGAGCAGTTCATCCTGTACTACCAGCCCAAGGTGGATTTGCGCACGGGCCGCATCAGCGGCGTGGAAGCGCTGCTGCGCTGGCGCCGTCCCGGCTACGGCCTGGTGGCGCCGGCCGAATTCGTGCCGGTGCTGGAAGACACGGGCCTGATCGTGCGCGTCGGCGCCTGGGTGATCCAGGCGGCCTGCCGCCAGATCGCCGAGTGGCGCGACAGCGAAGTGGGGCCCGTGCACGTGGCCGTGAATGTGTCGAGCCGCCAGTTTGCCGAAGGCGACCTGGAAGGCGAAGTGACGCGCGCGCTGGCGCAGCATGGCGTGGCGCCGGAATTACTGGAACTGGAACTGACGGAAACGGCGCTGATGTCGAACGCCGAGCGCACCATCGTCGTGCTGGGCAAGCTGAAGAAAATCGGCGTGAAGGTGGCCATCGACGATTTCGGCACCGGTTACTCGAGCCTCGCGTATCTGCAGCGCTTCCCCATCGACAAGCTGAAAATCGACATCGCCTTCGTGCGCAACATCACCAGCAATCCGAACGACGCGGCCATCGCGCTGGCCATCGTCAGCATGGCGCACAGCCTGAAACTGAGCGTGGTGGCCGAGGGCGTGGAATCGCGCCCGCAGCTGGAATACCTGCGGCGCAACCGCTGCGATGAAATCCAGGGTTTTTATTTCAGCCGCGCCCTGCCGGCGCTGGAACTGGGGCAGATGATCGTTGCCGGCGCCGGCCTGCCGCCGGGCCACGACCCGGCCGCGCAGCCCGCGCAAACCCTGCTCATCGTCGACGACGACGTCAACGTGCTGTCGTCCCTGCACCGTTTGTTCCGTCCCGAAGGCTACCAGATTCTCACGGCCAGCACGCCGGCCGAAGGGTTTGAAATGCTGGCCCTGCACAGGGTGCACGTGATCGTCTGCGACCAGCGCATGCCCAGCATGAGCGGCACGGAATTCCTCAGTAAAGTAAAAGAGCTGTACCCGGAAACCATCCGCATCATCCTGTCCGGCTACACGGGCCTCGAAGCCGTGCTCGACTCGATCAACCGGGGCGCCATCTACCGTTTCTATACGAAACCGTGGGACGACACCCAGCTGCGCGACAACATCCGCCTGGCCTTCCAGCACTACTGGATGGTGAACCAGCCGGGGCTGGCGCGGATGGCGGTGCGCTGATTCGGCGGATTCCTTATTTTTATTCGCTGAAGTGGTCGAAAGAATTCAGCGCCAAATCGAGCGGCTGCCCGGCCGCATCCACCAGCCGCAAGCCCGCCTGCGCCTCGATGCTGCCCACGCGGGTGACGGGCGTGCCGCAGCTTGCCGCCAGGGCGGCGATGGCGTCGCGCGAGGAAGCCGGCGCCGTGAAGCACAGTTCATAGTCGTCGCCGCCGGCGGCCGTGTAGCGGCGGCGCACGATGGTTGCCTGTTGCGCCAGCACGGGGCCGGCCGGCAGGGCGTCGACGTCGAGCGTGGCGCCCACCTGCGACGCTTTCAATATGTGGCCGAGGTCGCCCACCAGGCCGTCCGAGATGTCGATGGCCGCATGCGCGAGGCCCGCTTCGGCCAGCGCGCAACCGAGCGCCACGCGCGGCGTCGGCGTGTGCATGCGCGCGCTTGCTGTCAGCAGGTCGGATGGCGCCAGTTCCTGCTCCATGCGGTAGCCGGCCAGCGCCAGGCGCGCATCGCCCAGGGTGCCGCTGACCCAGATATCGTCGCCCGCCACGGCCGCGCTGCGGCGCAGGGCCTGGCCCGGCGCCAGTTCGCCAAACACGGTGATGCAGATATTCAAAGGGCCCTTGGTGGTGTCGCCGCCGATCAATTCGCAGCCGAATGCGTCTGCCAGCGCAAACAAGCCTTCGGCAAAGCCGGCCAGCCAGGCGCGCTCGGCTTGCGGCAGGGCCAGGGCCAGGGTAAAGGCTACGGGACGCGCGCCCATGGCGGCCAGGTCGGACAGGTTCACGGCCAGGCTTTTGTGGCCGAGCATGCGTGCGTCGGCGCCGGCAAAGAAGTGCCGGTCCTCGACCAGCATGTCCGACGAGATGGCGATCTGCTTGCCGGCGCCGGGCGTAATCAGCGCGCAATCGTCGCCGATGCCCAGGGTGGCGCGGCCGGGACGCTGGCGCACGAAATATTGTTTGATCAGGTCGAATTCGGAAAGCGCGTCGTGTGGGGCCATGGCGTGGTCTGTTCGTTGAATGATGGTGTGGCCCGGCTATTATAGGCTGGCCTACAATACAGGCCTTTGCCACCGCCGATCTTGCCCCTATGCCCTTCCACGATATCCACGCCCTGATGCAATCCTATCTTGACGATGGCTGGCTGCGCGAGCCGCAGACCGTCGGCCTGGCCACGTTCACGGCGCCGGAACTGCTGGCGCGCGGATTTTACGAGCTGTGCGATGGCGGCCAGCTGTGCCTGTATGAGGATGAGCGCTGGTTCCGCCGCGCCAGCCGGGCCGTGCAAACATCGTTCAAGGTGTATCTGCAAGGCGGCCGCTTGCATGCGAATGGATTGGAACTCGGTTATCAAGTACGCCTGGCCAGCGTGCTGCGCGCGGTGCGGCGGCCCTTGCCGCCGTATCGCCTGCTGCTGGAGACAGGGGCGTGCAGCGGTGCGCTGCTGTTCGACAGCGGCCTGGTGCTGCAGTTCGCGACCAACCTGCATGGCGCGCCCCGCCATTATTTCCTGACCCTTGTCGAGGGGCAGTTGCCCGATCCCGGTGCGGGCGAACTCGACCTGCGCGCCGCCAGCGAGGGCCACGTCCAGGCCCTGTATGGACACTGTGCGCCGGAAGAATTGCAGCGCAAAGCCCGGCGCGGCCATGCGGCGCTGCGCGAGCTGGCGCGCCTGCTTTCCTAAACTTAAACTTTCTTCGCCTGCGCCATGCCGTGCAGCAGCTTGGCCAGCAACTGGTCGAGCTGGCGCTGCTCGTCCGAATTCAAAGCCGAGAGCATGGCGCGCTCGTTCTCCACGTGCAGCAGCACCAGCTTTTCAATCAGTTCCAATCCCCTTTGTGTCAGGGCCACCAGCACGCCGCGCCGGTCCGTCGGATGCTTCTGGCGTTCGATCAGGCCGGCCGCTTCCAGCCGGTCGATGCGGTTGGTCATGCCGCCCGAGGACAGCATGGCCGCTTCGTACAGGGCCGTCGGCATCAGGCTGTAGGGCGCGCCCGAGCGGCGCAAGGTCGCCAGCACGTCGAATTCGCCCGGTTGCAAGCCGTGTTCGGCGAACAGCGGATTGAGCCAGTCGCGCGCCATCAGCTGCGCCACCGTGCCCAGCTGGCCCACCAGTTGCATGGCACTGGTATCCATCTGCGGCAGTTCGCGCTGCCATTGTGCTGCGGCAAATTGTGCGCGCGTGTGTTCTTGCGGGGTATCTGTCATGGGTATCCTTGTATCTTGGAATCATCTATCTCGACCTCAAGATAGATTTCTATCTTTATGTTAAGATACTTTTCATCGAGTCATATTCTGATGACGCATTAAACCATGTGCCTCCCAGCGAGGCAAGGACTATCCCATGCCCTCCGCACGACCTGCCGCTCCCCTTTCTTCTTCAATGTCTTCGGCCCTGCTGGTGGCCGCCATCATCCTGCTGGGCCTGAATCTGCGGCCCATCCTGGCGGCCATCGGCCCCTTGCTTGACAGTATCCAGGCCAGCACGGGCATCAGCAATGCCGACGCGGGCTTGCTGACCACCGTGCCCGTGTTCGCCATGGGCGTGTGCGCGCTGGCGGGCGCGCAGCTGCAGCGCCGGCTGGGCGTGGCGCGCGGCATCGGTCTCGGCATCGCCATCATCGCTGCCGCCTGCGGGCTGCGCTGGCCCTTGCATGGCAGCGGCGGCCTGATCGCCACGGCGGCCTTGGGCGGCCTGGGTATCGCGCTGGTGCAGGCGCTGCTGCCGGCCTTCATCAAGCGCCATTTCCCCGAGCGGGCAGGCCAGCTGATGGGCTTTTATACGACGGGCATCATGGGCGGCGCGGCCATTGCAGCCGCGTCCGCTTCACCGTTGGCGCAAAGCTGGGGCTGGAATGCGCTGCTGGCCCTGTGGGCGCTGCCTGCCGTGGCCGCCGCGCTGCTGTGGCGCCGCGCATCGGCCGCGCGCGTGGACGTGTCCGGCGGCGCGGGCGCCAGCCTGCCCGTGAGCAGTGGCCGTGCCTGGCTGCTGATGGTGTTCTTTGGCATCGGCACGGGTGCGTACACCCTGGTGCTGGCCTGGCTGCCGCCGTTCTATACGGAGCTGGGTTGGAGCGCGGCTGACAGCGGCTTGCTGCTCGGCGGCCTGACCCTGGTGGAAGTGCTGGCGGGGCTGGTGATTTCCAGCATCATCCACCGCTTCCCGGACCGCCGCATCCTGTTGCTGGCCGTATTGTTGTCCGTGCTGGCCGGCCTGGCTTGCCTGATCGTGGCGCCCGCGCAACTGGCGCTGCCCGCCGTGATATTACTGGGCTGCGGCATTGGCTCCCTGTTTCCCCTGTCGCTGATCGTCAGCATGGACCACGTGCGTGACCCGGCCGGCGCCGGCGCACTGCTGGGCTTTGTGCAGGGCGGCGGCTACATCATCGCCAGCAGCATGCCGTTCATCGCCGGCCTGATCCGCCAGCACTCGTCCAGCCTGGCCCAGGCGTGGATGGTGATGGCCGGCGGCGTCGTGCTCCTGCTGCTGATCGCGGTGCGTTTCGCGCCGGGCGGGACGCTGGTCCAGCCGTGCGCCGGCCGCGCATCCTGAGCTGCTATATTGCGCCCACCCGTCAAATCAGGAACCAGCCACGTATGGATATCGTCGACCGCTACCTCGAAGGCGTGCTCAATGCATTGCCACCTGAACCATTCGTGGACCTGGCGATGGCCAGCGGCGCCAGCGCGGCACAACTGGCCAGCTTGCGCCAGACGTATCCGCTATGCCCGGACAGCCTGCTGCGCTTGCTGGGCACGTACAACGGCACCTATTATCAGGAGTATGTCGGCGGCACGGTGCTGGTGTACATGCTGGGCTCGGACGTGTTCGAGTATCCGTATTACCTGAGTTCCGTCGAACAGATCCTGCAGGACGGGCAAGCGAACCAGCGCAGCATCGCCGATATCTATGGCCATTACCTGGAACAGGATCCCGGCATCGTCGACGTCCGCATCGACGCCGGCATCAAGCAGGGCCAGCGTCTGTGTTTTTCGCATTGCATGAACAATGGCGGTTCTTCGCGGCTGTATGTCGATTTCACGCCCACGGCGTCCGGCAAGGTTGGACAGATCGTGCGCTTCCTGCACGACCCCGACAACTACAAGGTCATCGCCGACAGCTTCGACGCTTATCTGCAAATGCTGATCGATGACGACTATGCCTTCCTGATCGAAGAAAATTTTGAATAGTCCAGCCACGCCGCCCTCCCTGCTGCCCGCCAACCGTCGCATCGTGCTGTCCGGCGAGGATGCGCTGCGCATCCTGCGCGAGATCGAATTCCTGCTGCAGTCGCTGCATCACATCGGCCGCCATTATTATCCCGACGGCGACGATGATGGCGCCGATGCCCAGCGCCGCGCGCAGTATTGCGCGGAGACGACGCGTTTCATCGACGCGCAGCAGGCGACGACGCGCCTGGCGCTGATGCGCAGCATTTTGTCCGCGCCGTTCGACAGCAGCCTGGGCGCGGATGACATGGGCGATATCGAGCGCGCCGTCGCCGCGCTGCCGCTGTGGCGCGCCTCCGATGTTCCATCGCAAAAACTAATTGAAATCTAAAATTTGATAGTTTTTCCTGTTCAGGACGTTTGTGCCGCCGGACGGCCTTACAATGCTAGGTTATGCGTTTTCGTGATATCAGACTGTGGCTAGCGGAAAATACCTAGCTAATTGAAAGAATCGGTCTGATAAAATCCGGAACACCCGATCGACCAAACAGGAAGGCAGCACAGCATGGATTCGTCATCTGATAAAAAAGAAGAATTGCGTCAACAATTGCGCTTGGCCGCACTCGAGTATCACGAGTGCCCGCGCCCCGGCAAAATCAGCGTGACGCCGACCAAACAACTGACCAATCAGCGCGACCTGGCACTGGCCTACTCGCCAGGCGTGGCGGCACCGTGCGAAGAAATCGTCATCGATCCGGCGAATGCCTATAAATATACGGCGCGCGGCAACCTGGTGGCCGTCATCACCAACGGCACGGCCGTGCTGGGACTGGGCAATATCGGCCCGCTGGCCGCCAAGCCGGTGATGGAAGGCAAGGGCGTGCTGTTCAAGAAATTCGCCGGCATCGACGTCTTCGACATCGAAATCAACGAGATGGACCCGGACAAGCTGGTCGATATCATCGCTTCGCTGGAACCGACCTTCGGCGGCGTGAACCTGGAAGACATCAAGGCCCCCGAGTGCTTCTACATCGAGCGCCAGCTGCGCGACCGCATGAAGATTCCCGTCTTCCATGACGACCAGCACGGCACCGCCATCATCGTCGGCGCGGCCATCCTGAACGGCTTGAAAGCCGTCGGCAAGAAAATCGAAGACTGCAAACTGGTCGTGTCGGGCGCGGGCGCCGCGGCGCTGGCCTGCCTGGACCTGATCGTCGATCTGGGCTTCCCGCTGAAAAATATCTACGTCACCGACCTGGCCGGCGTCGTCTACAAGGGCCGCACGGAACTGATGGACCCGGACAAGGAACGCTTCGCGCAAGATACGCCGCTGCGCACCCTGGGCGAGATCATCCCGGATGCCGACATTTTCCTCGGCGTCTCCGCCGGCGGGGTGCTGAAACAGGACATGGTGCGCAAGATGGCGCCGAATCCATTGATCCTGGCGCTGGCCAACCCGAACCCGGAAATCCTGCCGGAAGAAGTCAAGGCCGTGCGCAGCGACGCCATCATCGCCACGGGCCGTTCGGACTATCCTAACCAGGTCAACAACGTGCTGTGCTTCCCGTACATCTTCCGCGGCGCCCTCGATTGCGGCGCGACGACGATCACGCGCGAAATGGAAATCGCCGTCGTGCACGCGATCGCCGACCTGGCGCATGCCGAGCAGTCGGACATCGTCGCTACCACCTACGGCATCAGCAACCTGTCGTTCGGTCCTGAATACCTGATCCCGATGCCGTTCGATCCGCGCTTGCTGATCAAGATCGCGCCAGCGGTGGCCAAGGCGGCCGAGGATTCCGGCGTTGCCACGCGTCCGATCAAGGACTTGCAAGCGTACGCGGACAGCCTGCAGCAATTTGTCTACCGCAGCGGCACCTTCATGAAGCCGCTGTTCCTGATGGCCAAATCCACGCCGGCCGAACTCAAACGCATCGTCTACGCCGAAGGCGAAGAAGAGCGCGTGCTGCGCGCCGTGCAAGTGGTGGTCGATGAAAAACTGGCGCGTCCTATCCTGGTCGGCCGTCCTCCCGTGCTCGAAGCGCGCATCCAGAAGTTCGGCCTGCGCCTGAAGCAGGGCGTCGACTTCGACGTCATCAACCCGGACTTCGACGAGCGCTATCGCGATTACTGGAACACGTATTACGCGATGACGAGCCGCAAGGGCGTCACCGAGGAATACGCGAAGCTGGAAATGCGCCGCCGCCACACCCTGATCGGTTCGATGATGATCCACAAGGGCGACGCCGACGGCATGATCTGCGGTACCTTCGGCACCACCCAGCTGCACCTGAAATACATCGACCAGGTGCTGGGCAAGCGCGCCGGCAGCAACGTGTATGCCGCCATGAACGTCCTGATCATGCCGGAACGCCAGCTGGTGATGGTCGACACGCACGTCAATGAAAACCCGGACGCCGAGCAATTGGCCGAGATCACCATCATGGCCGCCGAAGAGATGACCCGTTTCGGCCTGTCGCCACGCGCGGCCCTGCTGTCGCACTCGAACTTCGGTTCCAGCGACAGCGCTTCGGCGCAAAAGATGCGCGCCGCCCTGGCCATCATCAAAGAGCGCGCGCCGGACCTGGAAATCGACGGCGAAATGCACGGCGATACGGCCCTCGACAGCAAGCTGCGTCAAAAAATCATGCCCAATTCGGCACTGAAGAACGACGCCAACCTGCTCGTCATGCCGAACATCGAATCGGCCAACATCGCCTACAACCTGGTGAAGACGGCGGCCGGCAACGGCATCGCCGTGGGTCCGATCCTGCTCGGCTGCGCCAAGCCCGTGCACATCCTGACGCCATCGGCCACCGTGCGCCGCATCGTCAACATGACGGCCTTGTGCGTCGTTGACGCGGTAGCGCAACGCAAAGCCTAAGCTTTTAGCTGCCGCCTGAAAGCCGCGCCATCCGCAAGGAGGCGCGGCTTTTTTTACATGGGCGGCACGGGCAGGGCGGCGGCGGGCGGATGGCGGCGCAGGTAGTAATGGCGGTACAGCATGATCTCGCCCCATACCAGCAGCAGCGCCGCCAGCGCGAACAGGCCCAGCGTGATCTTGAGCGAATTGAAATAGGCGCCGGCTTGCCGTTTGATGGCGTCGATGAAAATCATCGGCACTGACTTGTCGAGTTTGCTGAAGTCGGCATGGCGCGCCACGTCGGTGGTCAGGCGCACGGCCAGATCGGTGCCCAGCGCGGCCAGTTCGCCCGTCGCCTGGCCACGGAAGTTGGCGCCCTTGAGCGCTTCGCCGAGCAGGCCGACCCTGGCGATCAGCTGTTCCTGCAGCACCTGCGTCAGCAGCACGCTGCCGCGGCGCAGAATGAATTCATTGATCCAGCGCGCCTTGCTGCGTTCCCAGTAGCTGCTGGATGTGGGCTGGTAATACATGCCTTGCACGAATGGTTCCAGCAGGCTGCGCACGCTGATGGGCTGGCCCGGGGCGATCAGCTTGACCTGCTGTTCCAGGTAGACGCGCAGCGCCGGCATCTGTGCTTCGACCACGGGCTGCAAGTCGCGCTCGAGGGCCTGGTTGACCACGCGGTGCACGCTGTGCACGGCGCCAAAGCCGGCACCGAGGAGCGGCAGCGCGAGCAGGATCAGCACATAGCTGAGCTTGGCGGCCACATGCCAGGCGCGGGGACGGCGCACCAGCAGGCATTTTCTGGCCAGCTGGTAGCAGATGCCGAGCGCCAGCACGAAGCCGGCCGCGCTGCACAGCAGCATCCACGGCAGGGCGGTCCACAGCAGTTCGCCGCCGAATGGCGCCAGGCTATTGCCCCAATTGACGAGTTGTTGGTTCATGTACATTGCTTTGATATGGATAGACAGGCAAGTATATCCATTGTGCAACGACATGGAGCGCGCTTGGTCTCAGTGCGCCATCAGCACCGGCAAGGTCATCTGGCGCAAGATCGTTTCCGTCACGCCGCCGAGTAAAATTTCGCGGAAGCGCGCGTGGCCGTAGCCGCCCATCACCAGCAGGTCCGCATGCACTTCGGCGGCCATGGCCAGCAGCGCCGCGCCGATGTCGCCCGTGGCGATGGCTGGACGCACTTCGACGGGCACGCCATGGCGGCTCAGGTAGGCGGCGATGTCGGCGCCCGGATGGCGGGCCGGCTGTGCATGGCCGGCCGGCGGGTGCAGCAGGGCCAGCACCACCAGGCGCGCCGTGCGCAAGAGGGGCAGGGCGTGGCCGATGGCGCGCGTCGCTTCCATGCTGCCATCCCAGGCCACCACGACGGTGTTGTCGATCTGCGTGAACTTGCCGCTGCGCGGCACGATCAGCACGGGACGGGCCGCGTTCAGCATCACGTAGGGCACCAGGTCGCTCATGGCGCCGGGCAGCGCTTCGCTGTCGTCGTGCTGGCTCAGCACCGTCAAGTCGCTGTAGCGGGCGCTGACGGCCATGCCGCCATCCTCATCGTCTTCGATCAGGCGCCGTTCCAGCGAGACGGTGCCGGCCTGGCGCGCCAGCGTTTCAAACTGGTCGAGGGCCTGTTCCGCCTGCCCATGCAGGGCGTTGATCTGCGCCGCCACGGCGCTGCCGCGCATGCCGCGGTTGTTTTCCACGTAAAAGCGCGACAGGCCCGTCATGGCGGCGCCGATCAGGTGCGCCTGGTGCGCGTGCGCCAGCCGTGCCGCGATGGCGATGCGCTGCGGCGCATGGCGCGACAGGTCGGCGTGGACGAGGATGGATTTATAGGCCATGTTGTCATTCGCTAGTCAGGATGGCAACAAGGCTAGAACGGCAACACGGGCAAGTCCAGCATTGCCTTGCTGGCGGGCGGTTTTCTTATGCTGGGCTTGATGTGGGTCAAAAAAACACGGGCCATGGCCATCCGCAAGCCCACAGCCAGGAAATGCTGATCCATTTGATGTGCATCAAAATGTTTGGCCCGTCGCCAGCCATAATGGTATTGAACTCCTTGCCTTTCCAGTGGTCTGCATCGGCGCCGGCGCCATCTGTCCGGCACTTCCCTGTGTGACGCAACAACGCTGGCCGTGGCGGGAGTTCATTCTTCAAGCGGGCGCGTGGTGTTCCTCTTTCTCTGCCCAGCGCAGCCGGATGGCGTCGATGGCGGGCAGTTCCTGCACAAACAGCTCGACCAGCCGCGCATCGAAATGGCTGCCTTGTTGCGCTTGCAGATAGCCCACGGCGTCCAGCACCGACCACGCGCGCTTGTACGGGCGCACCGAGGTCAGCGCGTCGAAGACGTCGGCCACGGCGACGATGCGCCCCGCCAGGGGAATCGCTTCGCCCGCCAAGCCGTTCGGGTAGCCGCTGCCATCCCATTTTTCATGGTGCGACAGGGCGATGGCGCGCGCCAGCGCCAGCATGCCGCCTTGCGCATGTTCGCCGATGATGTCGCCGCCGATGCGCGCGTGCGTCTGCATGATGGCCCATTCATCCGCGTCGAGCTTGCCCGGCTTTTGCAGGATGCGGTCGGGGATGCCGATCTTGCCCACGTCGTGCATGGGCGCCGCGTGCAGCAGGTCGTCAGCGGCGGCCTCGTCCATGCCGGCGGCCACGCCCAGCAGGCGCGCGTAATGGCTCATGCGGATCACGTGCAGGCCCGTTTCATTGTCCTTGTATTCGGCTGCCAGGCCCAGGCGCTGGACGATCTGCAGCCGCGTTTCCTTCAGCTCGTCGATGCGGACCAGCGACAGGTGCGTGCGCACGCGGGCGCGCACGATGGCGGGACTGAGCGGCTTGGTGATGTAATCGACGGCGCCCGCTTCAAAACCACTGAGTTCGTCGCGCATGTCGTTCAGGGCCGTGACGAAAATGACGGGAATGGCGGCCGTCAGTGGCGCGGCTTTCAGCTGGCGGCAGGCGTCGTGGCCGCTCATGCCGGGCATCATCACGTCGAGCAGGATCAGGGCCGGGCGTTCCTGCTGCGCCAGTTCCAGTGCCCGCGCGCCATCCTTGGCGAACAGCAGCGCGTAGTCGTTCTGCAATATCTGGCGCAGCAATTGCAAATTGGCCGCCTCGTCGTCGACGACCAGAATCACGGGCCTGGCTGGTGCATTCATGGGGACTCCGGTGCGAAGGCGTGCAGCAAGTCGTGCAGGAGCGACTGTGCCAGAGGGAAATCGAAATCGTCGATGGCATGCCGCAGCGGCGCCAGCGCGTCCGCTTGCGCGCCCATGGCGTGCTGCAACTGTGCTTGCGCCGCGTCATCGAGTTCGCCGCGCCGCAAGGCGTGCAGCAGGGAGCTGGCCGCTTGCCGGGCGGCGGGCGCGTCGAAGGCAGCCGCCGTTGCCGCCGGCAATGCAGTCGGCGCCAGCCGGGCGATGGCGGCCACGGCCGCCGGCCATTGCGTCAGCAGGGCGCCCAGGGTCTCGTCGAGCTGCTGGGCCGTGGCGGAGCCGGGGCTGGCGCAGCACTGCTCCAGCGCCGCCAGGCTGGCGGCCAGCTGCTCCAGGCCGAGATTGGCTGCCACGCCGCGCAGCTGGTGACTCTGCGGCAAGAGCGCCGCGTGATCGCGGGCCTCGATGGCGGCCAGCAGGGCAGGCGGCAAGCGGGGATGCTCGCGTGCGAAACGGGCCAGCGCCGCGTGGTAGGCACTGTCGTTGCCGGCCCAGCGCTGCAGTGCGCCCGCGTGGTGCAGCACCCGTCCGCCAGCGGGCGCCGCCGGTTCGCCGCCATCGTCGCCCGCTTCTGCCGCCAGGCCCAGCACGCGGGCGATTTCCTGCGACAGCGCCTGCCACTCGACGGGCTTGGTGGCGAAACCGTCCATGCCGGCCGCCCGCGCCGCCTTGCGGTGCGCATCGAGCACGCTGGCCGTCATGGCGATCACGGGCACGCGCGGGCGGCCATCGCGCAGGGCGGCGGCACGGATGGCTTGCGTGGCGGCCAGGCCATCCATGCGCGGCATCTGCAAGTCCAGCAGCAGAATGTCGAAGTCGTCCTGCTGCGCCAGCTGCAAGGCTTGCGCGCCATCGCCGGCCGTCACCACCGTATGTCCGCGCTTGCCCAATAGTAAGCTCAGCAGTTCCAGGTTTTGCGGCACGTCGTCGGCGGCCAGCACGCGCAGGGGCGGCAGGCGCACGCTGCGGCGTTCGCTGGCGGGCAGCGCCGCCTGGCGTGCCGGCAGCAAGGGCAGCATGACGTGGAACACGCTGCCGTGCGGCAAGGCGGCATCGGCCCAGATGCGCCCCTGCATCAGGGTCACCAGTTGCCGGCTGATGGTGGTGCCCAGGCCCGTGCCGCCAAAGCGCCGCGTGGTCGAGGCGTCCGCTTGCACGAACGGTTCAAAGATGGCGTCGCGCCGTTCCGCGGGGATGCCGATGCCGCTGTCCTGCACCAGCAGGTGCAGCTGGCCCTCCTCGAAGCGCGCCGCCAGGCTGACGGCGCCGCCGGGCGTGAACTTGATGGCGTTGTCGAGCAGGTTGCCCAGCACTTGCCGCATGCGCAATTCGTCGCCATGCAGCACGGCCGGCAGTTGCGGGTCGTACTGCACCTCCATGCGCAAGCCCTTGGCGCGCGCATGGATGCCATACGTGGAGGCCAGTTCATCGACCAGCGCCAGCAGGCTGTAGTCGCGCAATTCCAGCGCCATGGCACCCTTGTCCAGCTTGGCCGTATCGAGCACTTCGTTGAGCAGGCGCAATAGTGAGCGGCCGGACTGGCGCACGGTATCGAGGTGGCGCCGCTGCTCGGGCGCCAGTGGCGAGTCCAGCAGCACATCCGTGAAACCGAGGATGGAATTCATCGGCGTGCGGATTTCATGGCTCATGTTGGCGACAAAGCTGGCCCGCGTGGCGGCCGCCAGCTCCGCTTTTTCCTTGGCCATGCGCAAGTCTTCCTCCATTTGCCGCCGTTCGCTGATGTCGAGGATGACGCCGTCGACCCAGCGCACGGCGCCTGCCGCATCGTGCACCACGGTGCCCCGCTCCCACAGCCAGCGCGCCGTGCCGTCGGCATGCAGCAGCCGGTATTCAAGCAGGTAGGGCTCACCGCTGGCGACGCTGTGGTTGAAGACATCGATGACGTAGGCGCGCTCTTCGCTGGCGATCAGGCCCGTGATGGTGCGGCGCGGCACGGCGCCGAGAAAGTCGGCGGGCGGATAGCCGGTGACGGCTTCCACGCCATCGCTGATGAACAGCATGGGCTGGTTTTCCGCCGTGGTGCAGCGAAAGGCGATGCCGGGAATATTGCCGATCAGCGAGCGCAACTGCTGCTCGCTTTCGCGCAGGGCGGCCAGCATGGCGCGCCGTTCGCTGATGTCCGTAATGAACAGCACATATAAATCCTGGTCGGCCAGGCGCGCGCTGGCCATCGAACGCTGCACGGCCACGGGGGCGCCATCCTTGCGCAGGTAGACGATTTCCTCGCTGGCGTGGGACGCATCGCCTTCGCCCGTGCGCAGGTAGTACAGCAGGCCGTTCTGTTCCGACTGGCGCACGTCGCTGACCAGCACGCTGACATGGCGGCCGATGATTTCCGCCGAGCGCCAGCCGAGGATGCGCTCGGCGGCACCGTTGAAGTCGACGATGCTGCCGTGGCGGTCGATGGTGATGACGCCGTCGACCGTGCTCGTCAGCAGCGAACGCGTCCAGTGTTCGCTCTGGTTCAGGTGGCGAAACAGTTCGCGGTAGCGCAAGATGCCCACGGCCGAGGCGACCAGGATCGTCAGGGCGATGGTCAGCAGGGTCACGCTGATCACCAGCATGGGCCGGTTGGCATCGGCATCATTGCCTGGGGGAATCGTTCCCACGAAGCGGGCCGCTTGCATGCCCATGTAATGCATCCCGGTAATCGCGCAACCCATGACGCAGGCGCTGATCAGCGTGCGCTGCGCTGCGGCTATGCGGCTGCTCCAGCCGCGCAAGCCGAAGCGTATCCACAGGGCCAGGGTGGCCAGCGCCACGGCAACGACGAGCGAGAGTGCGAACAGCAGTGGTTCGTAGCGCAGCGACAAGCCCATGCGCATGGCGTGCATGCCCGTGTAATGCATGGCGCCGATGCCCAGGCCCACCAGCAAGCCGCTGCGCAGCAGCAGTGGCGCCGTGACGGTGCGCCGGCTGATGGTGGCCAGGGCGACGAACGAGGCCGCCACGCTGGGCACGATGGACAGCAAGGTCAGGCCCGGATCGTAGGCGACGCTGGTGCCCAGCTCGAAGGCCAGCATGCCGATGAAATGCATGGCCCACACGCCGCAGCCCAGGGCCAGGCTGCCGGCCAGCAGGCACAGCAGGTGCAAGCGGCGGCTGATGCTCGCCTGCGCGCGGCTGTACGCCGTCATCTGGAAAGCCATCCACGACGTGAAAATGGCGATCACCAGCGACAGCAGCACCAGTCCCGGCGCATGCACGCCGTGGTGCAGCTGGGCCGGATCGGCGGGAACGTGGAACAGGTGCTGGACGCTGGCAGGTATCATCGTAGGCAAACAGGTGACGCGTTTGGCGCTGGCGTGTGCGCCTGCCGCCACTGCGGGTGATCGATACGGATTACCTTACCAGATTTCAGGAAACAAATATCTTAATTGTAATTATTTTCCCTGTCGTGCAAGCCGTGTCCATGCGGGAAAGTAGGCCGCCCACCTTGCCGTGCCCGTGGAATGGAGGTGCTGGCGAGGAAGTTGCGATCAGGAATTATGTGGTTTTTTTGCAAAGTGCGACGTCGTGCCTGGTGTCATGCTACATTTGCGTCCTGCTTTTTTCTGAAAGGATGACTATGCCTTTAGGTAACAACTTCTTGCGGCATAATCAGCAAGCCTGGGATGCCCAGGCTGCACAGAACAGCCCATGGTCGCAGCCCGTCGACAGCGCCACCATCGCGGCGGCACGCGCCGGGCAGTGGCAAATCCACCTGACGCCCGGACCTCTGCCGGCCGGCTGGCTGGACGCCGTGCAAGGCAAGCGCATCCTGTGCCTGGCCGGCGCCGGCGGGCAACAGGCGCCCGTGCTGGCGGCTGCCGGCGCGCAGGTGACCGTCTTCGACCTGTCTGAGCAGCAACTGGCGAAAGACCGCATGGTGGCCGAACGCGACGGCTTGCAGCTGGCCACCGTGCAGGGCGACATGCGCGACCTGGCCTGCTTTGCCGATGCCAGTTTCGATGTCATCGTCCATCCCGTCTCGAATCAGTACGTGCCCGATATTGCCCCCGTGTGGCGCGAATGCGCGCGCGTGCTGGCCGACGGCGGCGTGCTCTTGAGCAGCTTTTTCAACCCGGCCGTGTTCATCGGCGACCGCGACCCGCAATGGGCAAAACAGGGCTTGATACGGCCCCGTTTCGTGCTGCCGTATTCGGATGTGGAGGATATGCCGCCGGACGCGCTGGCGGCGCGCATGGAGAGGGGCGAGGCACTGATCTTCGGCCATGGCCTGGATAGCCAGATCGGCGGCCAACTGGCGGCGGGCTTCGTGCTGGCGGGATACCACGAGGAAATGCATCCCCACCCGCGCTTTGAAATTGAAAAGTATCTGCCCAGCTTTATCGCCACGCGCGCCGTCAGGCAGGCGCGCACGGCATAGCTTTTAGTTGTAGGGCTGCAAGTCCAGCCAGACGGCGTACGACAAACGCTTGCCATTCCACAGGCCGCCGCCGCGGATGACGGCGTCGCACGAGGTCAGCTGGCCCACCAGGTCCATGCGGCCCAAGTTGCGGCGCAGGCGCAGCGCGTCGTTGTGCGACAGGTAGCCGACCAGCTGGCCATCGATGAAGACGGCGATGGCCTTGTCCTGGAACGGATTGGCATCGTCGCAGACGAGCAGGGCCAGGCATTTTTCTTCCGCATTGCCGGGACCATGCTCGCCGGCCAGTTTGGCGATGGCGGGCTGGTACATCGATTCGTTTTCCACTTCCGACGCAAAGCGCCCCTCATCGGTCCAGTGATGCGCGGGTACGCCGGCAGGAATCGCCGGCACGTACTGGCGCACCGACATGAGCGGCTTGTGCAGCGGTTTGGCGGGCGTGCGGCCACTGAAGACGTAGTACAGCAGGGCGATGACGATCACGATGGCAAGCAGGTAAAGCATGGTATCTCTCTGATTTCTGAAGGGGGAGCCGGGAGCGCGGGCGCATTGCGCGGCGTTGCCGCTACTATAGCAAGTTCGCCGCCTGGTTCCGGGTAAATCTGGCCATCAGATGGCGGCGCCGGCGCAGCGCTAGCGGGTCGATCAGCACGATGGGCGAGGCGCCCGTCAGTCCCGAATAATACTGGCCGTGCCGGCGCAGGACGAAGGCATAGTCGCGCAGCGCGTGGCCGTGCGCCAGCATGCGCGCGTCGCAATCGACTTCGATGGCAAAGCGCAGCCGGTGCAGCTGCCACCACAGGGGCAGGTTCCACGGCATGAGCACGATCAAGGTGTATGTCATGGCCAGCAGCAGCGGGTCGCGCGCGGCCAGCCGGCATTGTGCGTGCGCCAGCAGCAGCGCCTGCTGTGGCGGCGGAATCAGTTGCAGCCAGACGGGCATCACGATGCGGGGCCGCAGCAGCCCCGCCACGCAGGGACCGATGCCGCCGCTCAGGAAGACGGGCGTGCCCAGCAAGGTGGCTTTTTGCCAGCGTCGCTGGTGCGACAGCAGCCAGACGCTGCGCAGCGCCAACAGCAGCAGCATGCCGCTCGATAGCATGAACCAGCCCAGTTTCAGCTGCGCCTGTTCCGCCGGCATGGCCGCCAGCACGCCGGGCAGCCACGCCAGGGGCAGGAGGACGGACGCGGCGATGGCCGCCAGCCACAGCCAGCGCGTCGTGCGGCCGCGCCGCTGCAGCGTGCGCTCGGCCTGCCAGGCGGCAGCGCTCAACAGCAGCGCGAATGCCATGCTGCATACGAGCCAGGCCGGCATCGGGCGCCTAGCGCTTCAGCGCCATGCCGACGGAGGCGGGCGCCGTGTGCTTGAAACCGAATTGCGCGTACAGGTCTTGCGCCTGGCCGTCGGCGATCAGGCTGACATACGCGCTTTCCGGCACGTCGCTATCGATGAACTGGCGGATTTCGCGCATGATCAGCTTGCCCAAGCCCTTGCCCTGGTGGGCCGGCAGCACGGCGATATCGACCACCTGGAAGAAGCAGCCGCCATCGCCGATGATGCGGCCCATGCCCACCACCTCGTCGCCATGCAGCACTTGCACGGCAAACAGGGAATTCGGCAAGCCCCTGGCGGCCGCCTCCGTGGTTTTCGCGCTCAGGCCGGCGGCGACGCGCAGGTGCTGGTAGGTGGCGCTGGCGGGAATGGCCAGGCGGATGGTGTAGGGCGATGCTGCGGTCAAGGCGGTCTCCTGTAGAAATAGTTTGGAGCGGTAATTATAGGCGGCGATGGATTTTCGTGACGGCAGGCTTTTTTCGCCGCGCGCTATGTTGCCCATGCCGCTTTTGCGCTATGGTGGCGGCATCCCTTGAATTGTTGAAAGCACGCCATGTCCGCAGGATTTACCGCCACCGAGTTGTCCGTCATCAATGAAGACGACGCCCTGATCACCACCCTGGCCGCGCCAGCCGGCAAAGGCGAGCCCGTCTACCTGATGCTGCAGCGCGCCGACGAGTACGACGAGCAGGACGTGGCCATGGGCATGGACGAGCCGTATATCGAATACTGCGGCCAGGAATTTGCCTGGTATGGCCACATGCACGCCGTGATCCTGCATCCGAACCGCCTGTCCGTGCAGATGGATGCCGAGGCCGCCATGCAGATGGATGACGATGGCCAGATCGACGTGCGTTTCAACTTGACGCCCGAGCGCTATGCCCAGCTCCAGCAGGCGCTGCGCACCACGTTCGAGGGCTGCGACTACTATCGCGAAGAACGTTGATCTGCGCGGAAGGCACTGGCCATGGTGCCGCGTATGCTGGATAGAGGATATGGACTGGGGAGTGGACGATGACGGTGCTGATACTCGGTTTGTTGCTGTTCCTGGGCTTGCATTCGGTGCGCATCGTCGCCGACGACTGGCGCAGCGCCCAGCTGGCGCGCCTCGGCGAAAAGCGCTGGAAGGGCCTGTATTCGCTCGTGGCGTTTGCCGGGCTGGGCCTGATCATCTGGGGCTATGGCCTGGCGCGCCAGCAGCCGCAGGTGCTGTGGACGCCGTCCATGGGCTTGCGCCACATCAGTGCCCTGCTGATGCTGTTCTCGCTGATTTTACTGGCGGCGGCCAATGTGCCGCGCAACCATATCAAGACCTGGGTGCACCATCCCATGCTGCTGGGCACGCAACTGTGGGCCGTCGCGCATCTGCTGGCCAACGGCAACGTGGCCGACGTGCTGCTGTTCGGCGGCTTTCTCGTCTGGTCATCCGTTGATCTGTATGCCGCCGTGCAGCGCGACCGCGCGGCCGGGGTAGCCTATCAGGGCGGCACCCTGGCAGGCACCTTGATCGCCACCGGCGCGGGTTGCGTGTTGTGGCTGCTGCTGGCCTTCTGGTTGCATGGCGTGCTGTTTGGCGTGCGGCCGTTAGGCTATTGATGGAGCAAGCGATGGAGATCGCCCTGCGCGGCCAGCTGGTCGAGCTGCTGCCGCTGCAGCCGGAACACGGGCCACAGCTGCTGCAGGCGGCCGCCGATGGCGAACTGTGGAACATGACGGTGACCGTGGTGCCCGGCCCCGCCACCATGGCCGCCTACATCGCCACGGCCCTGGAAGGCCGGCGCGCCGGCACGGTCATGCCCTTCGTCATCGTGCAAAAGTCCACGGGGGCCATCGTCGGCAGCACGCGCTTCTGGAAGATCGACCGTATCAACCGCAAGATGGAAATCGGCCACACCTGGCTGGCCGCCTCCGTGCAGCGCTCGGGCGTGAACACGGAAGCAAAATTGCTGCTGCTGACGCATGCCTTCGAAGCCATGCAGGCCGTGCGCGTGCAATTCACGACCGACGAACTGAACGCCAAATCGCGCGCCGCCATTGTGCGCCTGGGCGCGGTACAGGAAGGCATCGTGCGCCACGAGCGCATCATGCCGGACGGGCGCAAGCGCAATTCCGTGCGTTTCAGCATGATCGATACGGAGTGGGATGGAGTGAAGGCGGGGCTGGAGCGCAGGCTGGGGCGCTGACATAAAAAAACCCGCAGCATCTGGCGATGGGCGGGTTTGATCAGGTACGACCAAGGTGGGAGCCGGAATTGAATTACCTATTAAAGTGGTGCCAAAGACAACGAACTCCATCATAAGCCCATTAAAATGTGAATTATTCTTTGGTTTGATTCCAGCATTTCAAAAAATGAACTGCCATAATATGTTAATTTAATAATTTTTTGACTTTTCTGGAATGTTGATAATGATGAAGTTGTGGCCGCCAGGTCGTTGATGGGGCGGAGGCCGAATTTCGCCGAGGACAAGAGGTATCTTGGGCAGAATTATGTCTGTGGAAATTTTAGTCGAAATCGTCATCAATAGTCATCTTGATCGTTGTCATAGTCATAGAATTCCTTGAGATCGTTGTCTAAAGTATCGAGCTGAACGTGCCCTTCTATTAAACCTGTCAAGTAGCGTCTTTCTAGTTTGTCACGAGTTGATATTATTGCCAAAAGATTATCCTTGCATTTTGTGACGTTCTGCTGTTTTTCCATAACATCTGTAATGATGTAGGTAATGCTATCTGTCATTCGAGCAAATAGTACAAGTATTGATTTCCACCAAGGAGACGTTAGTAAAGGACCTACGTCGATTCCCCTATTTTGACATAATTCTGTTGCGCATAGGTATTCTTGATATCGCAAATGTCCAAATCCAAACTCGCCATCATCCGTCATCGGTACCAATATATTGCACGGATCGATTAACTCTCGAAACGCGGTTCGTAGTTGTTGTTCTTCGACTCCTTCAAATCTTTTCCCTAGAAGCTCCACCGTAGCTGATTCAAGAAAGTCAGGAGATGCCGATCGCATATTTTTTGAATGCAGCAGAAAAGCTAATCGTCTCGCGGCGGTCTCAAGTAACGAATGGTGGGAAACAATTCTTTTTGTTTTTTTGTGAATATCATAATGGCCTAACAGAAGTTTTATGCGTTCAGAATACATGCTCAATTCGCCTGCAGGTAACGGAACACGATTTTCCGCCAAAACACATAGAATTGTTGCTAGCAATGGACTGCGTACAATCTCCGCTAGAGAAGGTGTCTGAGATAGATGTGTCGTAACATTTCTTGCAATTATCTTGTCGTTGGAAAACCAACCATTCACGAAATTTAATACTTGGTTATCTGTAAATGGGAGTAATGTTAGACCTAAGTATTTTATATTTTCTAAGTAAGAACCGCTTGACCTGGCGGAAAGTATTATTTGACTATTTTTGTAAGTATTTTCTATTTCTTCAATTGCATTAATAATCCATGGTGCACTTTTAATTACTTCGTCTACGCCATCAAAAATAAAGGTTACTCGTCGTTTTGTTTTAATGAAATCTATAATCTCTGCGTGGTTTTCAGTTTTTTCATTTTTTAAAAATGATGCCAATCCATTTTCGAGCTTTTTAATTGGTGTGATATCCTCGCTGTCGCCAAAATTAATCACCTTTGCAAGTATTCTTGTGAGCGGAAGAAATAATGTGAGTTCATCTTCAGAGTCGGAAGTTGAGGCCATTGACGCGTATTTATGTAAAGTAGTTGATTTTCCAGCGCCTGCTTCACCATAAATTGCGCAGTGCAACCCGGTATTGAAGACCTCTCTAATTGGCATGCTAATTCGCTTGGCCGGGTTTCCAACTGAGAATTTCTTCGTGGAATCTGCGCCGACGGCATCAAGAAATATTTTCTCATTAAGCACTCGTCCCACAGTGCCAAATAGGTCTTGGCACTTTACAAAGAAATCTTTAATCTCAACTTTTTCGCGTTTTTTATTTCCTAGCTTTTCTATTTCATCTGAAACCCATTTTTTTCTATTTGTGAGTTCGTTAGCTAGTTTTTCCCCGTTAAGAAAAAATTCATACAATGGTTCATTTGTTTTTCTTTTAAAGTTGCTGTCTAAGCGAATGTATAGGACTTCAGCGATGTTTAAATCAACATATAAAACAGAAACTCTTTTATCGGCATCTCGTCCTATTGCTTTTAGTTCGGCCGAAATGCTGTTAATATTTATTCTTGCAACCGATATCAAAGATTTTATTTTTTCGAGGATGTTGTTTGAGATGTACGAGTATCCCTTCCATTCTTCAAAGGAAAATATAGTTTTGGAGGTTGTGTCTCTGAGGGAAAATAATCGTGCAATTTCATCCTCCGTTAATTTCCCTCTCGTTCCAGATTTCATATTTTTTCTGGCAAGGTCACTGTCAATTGACAGAACCTCAGTAATCAATTGCTGAGATTCATCAAGAATCCTAGAAAGAAGAACTTCCAGTTCGAAGGAGTTATTAGAGATATCGCGAATAATATCTTGATTTTCCTGAGATCTCCATTTATCTAATATGCCTAAATAGTTTTCTATTACTAAGTTTCTTGATGGGAGAAAAATATCAATACCAAGTAAATGTTCTATCTCAACTGCTAGTGACTCTAAATTATTCCACTTTGAAGGATGTATGGAATGTTTTGAGTTCATGGCACAAAATTCCATAGAGAGAAAAAGTTTTGTGGTAACTCTCCCGACGCCGAAATCTAAATCGCAATAGAAATCATTGGTATTTTTCTCGCCAGAATAGTTTAGAGCACTCAGTAAGTCTGAGTTTGAAATATTAGACAGTAATTTATTCTTAATAACAAACGACTCGCCACAAATTAGATCCGCCAAATCTGGCAATTTTTCAATTAATTGGGAAGCTATGATGCGACCATCTAATACACGTACGTTTCGAGTTGTAAGGGTTGAGTATGTCTCAAACCGGCTCTCTAAAGCCCTGGTATCGATATCGAATGGGGTAATAAAATAGACAAAATTAGGATACTGGGAATGGCCTGATAGTGAAGGGACTTTCTTCTCAGAAGCTTGTTGAATTTGAGTAACAATCCCGGCAAAGCTATTGGAATCCCCGGCAGCGGCGGACGCAGTTGTTTTCTTCACTTGAATCACAGTGAGTTCAACGGATCCAAATCCATTTTCCTTCCAACAAATTAGGTCTTTTCCTCCTTCTAAAGGACCACCGTTATAATCAACTCGGTGGCCCATTTCCTTAAAGATTGGAATAAGAATTTCTTTTGTAAACTCTACCTCACTCATTTCTTGCATTTTTAGCAATAATGCATCTTGCTTGGTAATCGATGTGAAAGATTCTATTTTTTTCATTTGCAAATGCTCCTAAATGAAACCACTTTACATCAAATCCTTTGTCTTTTGAGTAATTTATTAGTGACCTCCAACGTGTCAATGGCTCGGAGCCGCTCGTCTATTATGCAATAAAATAGTTGGAGTGTTGCTGTAAAGATAACTATCATGTCATTTTTATCGGTAGCGCCGATAGTGCGTGGCGTGATTGGATGCGCATGGATCTGAGATGCTCAGATAGGTTTTTCAATATCCCTGCAAAATAAAATAGTCGTGCTGTTCACCATAAGGCATGCGCGGATTAACCTGAACACATAGCGGATGTGCTCGCCTCAGCTTTCTAATTTCGCTTTCCCAGCCTTTCTCTTCCACGCCTTCGTGCCAGCACGCAGTTCTGCGACCTCTTCAACGTGGACTTTTCGTTGCTCTTCCATCTGATCGATTTCGTACCACTACCAAGAAGCTGCCGCTAGCCCTTCTAGCCACAGAGCCAGCAGTGCAGGCTGCAATAGTTACCAGGCAGTGCCAGGAGAGCCACACTAGGGCTTGATCCAGATTTCCTTTCGCCGTCGCCATTTTTCTCGTGACGATCATTAGCGGAGGTAGCGCAGGCCCTATCGCCACTTTAAACGCGTGCTCAGACATCTGCACGCTCGGCGACTTTACCTTGCAGCATTAAAAGTTTGGATATGCAGTTTATTGGACTGTCGCCATTTTCTTGTTGTAGAAGAAAAATTTCATTCAGATTAAGGTTTTTTCTTGCCTCACTACAGGGAAATTACCTTGCGTTGTACGGGCATTGGTGAGTTTTTGATGAGCGAGAAATTCGAGGAAGACTTCCGGCGAATAGTGCGTGTAGCGAAGTTGAGCTCAATAGTCAGGTGAGGAGATTTTGTACTTCCACCACTGTATGGCGCTGCCATCGGCTTTAATCGGAAGTGATCGGATCAATCAGGCAAGAAAAAAGCCACTAAATCCTTGATTTTATTGGATTTAATGGCTTTATCGGTACTTCTTCGATTTGTCTGGTGGTGCCGGGAGCCGGAATCGAACCGGCACGCTGTTTCCAGCGCGGGATTTTGAGTCCCGTGCGTCTACCTATTCCGCCATCCCGGCAACGCGAGACGCATTATCACTGATTTATCGCGATACGGCAAGTTTTTCGCTTGGCATACGGTTTAGCCCATTAATCGGATGCTGGCTTTGCATGAAAAACGCCGTCCGGGGGCGCGGGCCCGGGACGGCGTTGTCGGACAGCGGCTGGGCCGGTATCAGTTATGCACGGAGTTCAGCTGGCGCGCGATGATGTCGTGGTTCAGCCAGACGACGGGCGCTTGCGGTTCCGACATGGCGTGGAACATCAGCGGGCCCGTGCCTTCCAGGACCAGCGAGCTCAGGTGGTCGGTGATCAGTTCCTTGCGGTCCTTGTGGAGCTTGGTGATGTCGTCCGAGGTGCCGATCATGACGTCGGCCAGCTCTGGCGTGTTGTCCATCGGCCAGGCGGCGAAGTTGCGGAACTGCACGCTGGTGGCGTCGCCATTGTAGGCGGCGATACGGTCGAGCAAATCTTGCAGCGAGACGCCGTCTTCCAGCAAGCCCTGGCAGATTTTCCACTGCTCTTCGGCCCAGGCTGCGCCGCCTTCTTTTTTCAGCGCGTCGAGCAGGGGGAACAGGGACAGTTCCACGCCGACGAAAATGTCGGACGAGTTCGTGCGGATTTCCGGGCAGTTGAAGACGGTGGCCTTGATGCCTTTGTCCCACGCGGCCTTGGCCACGTTTTCCAGGCGCATCTTGGCCAGGCCCTGGGTGTAGTTGCTGTAGGTTTGCCACTGGTACTTGCCGTCGATCAAGATCTCCGTGCCGTGGTAGCCGTAGGCGCTGTAGCGCACCTGGCCGCCCGTTTGCTCGATGCGGGCGCGGATGGCGGCGCTGCCGTCGATCAGGTGCTGCAGGGTGTTGGCCGTGACTTCGTCGAAGTTCATCAGGATCAATTTACCCAGGTCGCTGTCGAGCAGGGCACGCGAGGACATGAAGCGCTCGCCGCGGCCTTTATAGATGCGGTTGGCAATCGCCAGGAAGACTTTGACTTTCGGAATACCGCCAGCCATGGTGTGGGCGAAATACACATTGCTGCCGTCAGGAATCAGGCTGTCCAGCTCGGCCATGGCTTTTGCCACGGAAGCGCTGAAGCGGGCGATGCCGGCTTCGCGGCAGCGTTCGATCTGCGCCCAGTCCAGCTTGTCTTCTTGCCAGCTTTTCAGGGTCATGTCGGCCAGCAGGGCTGTCGGGGTCGGCTCGCCCGCTGGCGCGTCGAGGTCGAAACCGGCCATCAGCGGCACATTGATGATGCGGCCGCCCAGATTGGCTTCGGCTTCCGCCAGCTCTTCCGCGTTCAACGGACGCAGCGCCATGTTTTCATCGCGGCGGCCGACCGTCATGCCGACGATATTCATGCCCGCCTTGCGCGCTTCGTCCAGCAAGCCATTTACATAGCCGCGGCCGAACAGCTCGCCGAACAGCACAAAGGTGTCGCCCTTGCGGAAGATATTTTTTTGCGGGATGTCTCTTAAGGACGTGATCTCGGTCATGGTATCAATTCATTCAAAAATTAGCCGGCGGACGATGGGCAGTCCGGCGTACTGGTTCAACATAGTGATAAATTATGCGCCCTTTCAGTGGCGACAATCTTCTTGCGAACGATTCTCGTCTGGAGCGGCATCTTCTTCTTGGGTACAGCTCTTATTCTTTCGCCATGGCGTATTTTACGCTGCCGCGGCGCACAGCGCCTGCAAACAGGGGCAGATAAGCCCGGCAGGCGCCGATATTACCTCAGCTTGGTCATGCCGGTCAGTAAAATTGATTTAAAACAAATCCTGCTGGCCCGATACAAGGCGCGAAAAATCGTCGCCCAGGAACGGCAGGATCGCGTCGGCTACCGGCTGCAGCTGGCGCGTCAGGTAATGGTGGTAGTCGATGGGCGAGCGCTGCGTTTCCAGCGGTTCCGGGCCGGCCACCGTGATGACATAGCTGATCCAGCCGCCGTTCTGGTATTGCAGCGGCCGGCCCTGCGCCAGGTTATAGGCGTCGGCCGTGCGTGCCGCGCGCACATGGGGCGGCACGTTGCGCTGGTAGTCGTCGAGCGGGCGGCGCAGGCGCTTGCGGTAGACCAATAGAGCGTCGAATTCGCCGCGCACGGTGCGCGCCACGTAGTCGCGCACATAGTCCTGATAGGCGGCGCGCTGGAAGATGCGCAGGTACAGGGCTTGCTGGAATTGCTGCGCCAGCGGCGTCCAGTCGCTGCGCACGGTTTCCAGGCCCTTGTAGACCATCTGTTCGCTGCCGTCGGGCTTGCCCACCAAGCCCGCATAGCGCTTCTTGCTGCCTTCTTCCGAGCCGCGGATGGTGGGCATCAGGAAGCGCCGGTAATGCGTCTCGAATTCCAGTTCCAGCGCATTCTCCAGGCCGAACTCGTCGCGCAAGTGGGCATCCCACCACGCATTCACGTGCGCCACCAGGGCGCGGCCGATCTTGCCCGCTTCTTCATCCGTATGCGCCGTTTTCAGCCACACGAAGGTGGAATCCGTGTCGCCATAGATGACCTGATAACCCTGTTCCGTGATCAGCTCGCGCGTGCGGTGCATGATGTCGTGGCCGCGCAAGGTGATCGAGGAGGCCAGGCGCGGGTCGAAAAAGCGGCAGCCGCTCGAGCCCAATACGCCATAGAACGCGTTCATGATGATCTTTAACGCTTGCGATAATGGCGCGTTGCGCTCGCGCTTGGCCGTCTCGCGGCCCTGCCACACCTGTTGCACGATGGCGGGCAGGCAATGTTTGACCCTTGAAAACTGCGCGCCACGGTAGCCGGGCACGGTATCGGCCTCGTCGCCGCTGGTGCCCACCACCAGGCCCACGGGGTCGATCAGGAAAGTGCGGATGATGGATGGGTACAGGCTTTTATAGTCGAGCACCAGCACGGAGTCGTACAGGCCCGATTGGGAATCCATGACGAAGCCGCCCGGACTGTTGTCGCCGGACACGTCGCCCAGGTTGGGCGCCACGTAACCTTGCCGGTGCATCAGCGGCAAGTACAGGTGTTCGAACGCGGCCACGGAGCCGCCGCTGCGGTCGGCCGCCAGGCCCGTCACGCTGGCCCGTTCCAGCAGGAAGGTCAGCAGCTCGGTCTTGGCGAAGATGCGCGTGACCAGCTCGCAATCCTTGAGGTTGTAGCGGGCCAGCGCCGGTTTATCTTCGCGGAAACGCCGGTCGATCTCGGCCATGCGCTGGTAGGGATTGTCGATGGACTTGCCTTCGCCCAAGAGCGTCTGCGCCACGTTTTCCAGGCTGAACGAGGAAAAATTCCACGTCGCCGACTTCAGGGCTTCGATGCCGTCGATGATCAAACGGCCCGCGGCGGCCGCAAAATAGTGCTCTTGCTTGCCGCCATGTTCGCGCCATTCCATCACGGCGCCGCCGCGTCCCAGCCTCAACGGGACTTGATAACGCTCGGCATGTTGCTTGAGCACGCGCAAATCGAACTGCACCAAGTTCCAGCCGATGATGGCGTCCGGATCGTGGCGCTCCATCCACGTGTTCAGGCGCTCGAGTATCTGTGCGCGGCTGTCGCAGTATTCGAGGTCGAAGTCCACGGCGTCATCGCCGCCGTTTGGCGGCCCCAGCATGTAGACCTGGCGCTGGCCGCAGCCTTCCAGGGCCAGCGAATACAGCTCGCCATGGGCCGTCGTCTCGATATCGAGCGACACCAGTTTTAATGCGGGGCGGTAGCCGGGCGCCGGTTTCAGCTGCACTTCCTGCAGTGTTTCTCCGCTGAACGTCACCGGCGCCGTGATGAAGCGTTCCATCAGATAGCGCTCGGGCGGGCGGATATCGGCTTCGTACACGTCGATGCCGTGCGCGCGCAGCTGCTTTTCCAGCTTCAGCAAATGCCGGTATTGCTTACAGTACAGCCCCAGCACGGGACGGTGATGAAAATCGCACAGCGACAGGGGACGCAGCTCCGCATGGCGCTCGCCGCGCAACAGCTGTTGCGCCTGTTCCTGCTGCTCCATGGGAAGGAAGGCGACGGCCGTCTGCACGGGCAGGCGCACGTGGCGGGGCCCGGCATCTGTTGCCAGCCAGAAATCGACTTCCGTGCCGGCGCTGGTATCGCGCCAGTGGCGGGTCAGGATGAAGCCCTGTTCGGGCGGGTGCTGCGCGTTGCCTGTCATGGTGCCGTGAGTGTCGGATGTGCTGGCCTGCACATTACAGCAAGCTGACGCAGGGCGGGGGCGGTTGCGGCTATAATTTTCTGCATCGAAGACGATAACAAGAGCGCGCCGCGCCACACACCCTGGAGACAGCATGCAAGCAATGAGTTATGTACATGGCGCCCACGAGACGCCGTTGATCGGCGAAACGATAGGCGCCTACCTGGACGGCATCGCCGCCCGCCATGGCCAGCAGGATGCCCTGATCGTGGCGCACCAAAACGTGCGCTGGACGTATCTGGAATTCCAGCAGCGCGTGCATCGCCTGGCCGCCGGCTTGCTGAAGCTGGGCTTGCAGCCGGGCGACCGGGTCGGCATCTGGTCGCAGAATTGCGCCGAATGGGTGCTGACCCAGTTTGCCACGGCGAAAGCCGGCTTGATCATGGTCAACATCAACCCCGCCTACCGGCGTTCGGAACTCGAATACGTGCTCGACAAGGTGCAATGCAGCGCGCTGATCCTGTCGCCCAGCTTCAAGTCCAGCGACTACCTGGCCATCGTGCAAGACGTGGTGCCGGAAATTGCCCGTTCGCGCGCCGGCGCCCTGCAGTCGCCGCGCCTGCCGCAATTGCGCCACGTGATCCGCCTGGGCACGGCCGCGACACCCGGAATGCACAACTTCGACGCCCTGATGGAGGGCATTACCGACGCCGACCTGGTGCACCTGGAAGAAGTGAGCGCTACCTTGCAGTTTGACGACGCCGTGAACATTCAGTTCACGTCCGGCACGACGGGCGCGCCGAAGGGCGCCACCTTGACGCACCACAATATCCTCAACAACGGCTTTTTCATCGGCGAAGCCATGCGCCTGACGCAACAGGACCGCTTGTGCATTCCCGTGCCCCTGTACCACTGCTTCGGCATGGTGCTGGGCAACCTGGCTTGCGTCACGCATGGCGCGGCCATGGTGTTTCCCGGCGAAGGGTTCGATCCGAAAGCCGTGCTGGAAACCGTGCAGGCCGAGCGCTGCACGGGGCTGCATGGCGTGCCGACCATGTTCATCGCCATCCTCGACCATCCTGATTTCAAGCAATACGATCTGTCGAATTTGCGCACCGGCATCATGGCCGGTTCGCCGTGCCCGATGGAAGTCATGACGCGGGTCATCGAGCTGATGCACATGGCGGAGATCACGATTGCGTATGGCATGACGGAAACGTCGCCCGTCAGTTTCCAGACGGCCATCGAGGACCCGCGCGAAATGCGCGTGTCGTCCATCGGCAGGGTTCACCCGCACCTGGAAGTGAAAATCATCGATGCGGAAGGGCGCATCGTGCCGCGCGGCGAAAAGGGCGAATTGCTCACGCGCGGCTATTCCGTGATGCAGGGCTACTGGGGCGACCCTGAAAAAACCAGTGAGGCCATCGATGCGGCGCGCTGGATGCACACGGGCGACCTGGCCGTGATCGACGACAACGGCTTTTGCAGCATCGTCGGCCGCTCGAAGGACATGGTCATCCGCGGCGGCGAAAACATCTATCCGCGCGAAGTCGAGGAGTTCCTGTACCGCCACCCGAGCGTGCTCGACGTGCAGTGCGTGGGCGTGCCGGACGCCAAGTATGGCGAAGAGTTGTGCGCCTGCATCATCCTGCGTCCGGGCACGCAGGCCACCAGCGAGGACATCCGCGCCTTTTGTGATGGGCAGATCGCCTATTACAAGATTCCCCGCTACGTGCGCTTCGTCGAGGAATTCCCCATGACGGTGACGGGCAAGATCCAGAAATACCTGTTGCGCAAGCAGGTGGCGACGGATCTGGGGCTGAGCGCGGACTAAGTCTTTCGCCAGCCCATAAAAAAACACCGGGACGCTCGCGCGGCCCGGTGTTTTTTATTGATTCAGCGTAAAGCTCAGGCCATCGCGGCTTGCGGTGCGCGCGCTGGCGTGCGGCGGCGTACAAAGGCGAGCAAGCCCAGGCCGGCCAGCAGCATGGCGTAGGTGCCTGGTTCCGGCACGGCCGACACGCTGACCGTGTTGAAGCCGGAGCCGTTCATCGACACGTGGCCGTAATTGATCGAGCTGACCGAATTGGCGACCAGGGTGCCGTTCATGCTGCCCGAACCGGAAAACGCGCTGTTCGGCGCCAGGATGCTGCCGTTGATGCCGACGTTGTTCAGGCTGGTGGTAGTGGCATTGGCGAAGTTCAGCAGCGTGCGGTCGGCGAAGCTGCCGAAATTGTCGAAGCCGCCGCTCAAGGTGATGTTGGTGGCCGTGCCGTTGATGATGATGCTGGCCGTGCTTTTCAGCGAGGACAGGTCCAGGGTCAGGTTATGCAGGTTCGACGCATCGATGTTGAAAATATTCACGTCGGCGTTGATGTCGCCCACCAGCTTGAAGCCATTGTTTTGCGAAAGCACGGTGCCGTTCGATTGCAGCTTGGCCACGTCGCCCGACAGGGTCGTCAGTTGTTGCTTGGTGCCCGCGAAGTCCAGGGTGGAAGCGTTGCCTTTGCTGATGCTGCCGGTTGGGAACCATTGTGGCGCTGTCAAGGTGGCGTTGGGATTGCTGACGCCATACACGGCGGAACCACCGATGGTGCCCCAGCCCGTGTTCAGGTTGCCGCCAGCAACGATCGCGTTGGCCGCGCTGCCTGGCTTTTTGTTCGTGCCGACGTTGTAGTTGTCCAGATAAATATTGCCGCCGGCGGCGATGCTGCCACCGACGCTGGTGAAGCCGCTGGCGCCGCTGCTGCCGATGTTGCCGAAGATGAAGGCCGAGTAGCCATTGGCGACGCCGAGGTCAATCACGGTTGCCTGGGCCGAAGCGCTGAAAGAGAAGGCGAACAGGGCGGCGCTGATGAGCGGCAAGGTACGGGCAGTAAATAATTTCATGGACAATCTCATAGTGAATTGGGGGACGAATAGGGCGGGAAAGCAAGACACCGCCATCGCGCAGGCCATCATTATAATCTAAAAAACAATTCTAGTTCAATTTAGGTAATTAACTATATTTAAAAGCAACACTTTTCCTGTCGATAGTGATTGTTTTGCGGACATAAAAAAACCGGGCCAGGCCCGGTTTTTTGCTGCTTACCTGACGCGCTGGTACAGGCGGAAACGTTCCACGTCATCCGTGGGACGGCGCCCCTCCCACAGCTTGATCCAGTCCGCGCCATGGTGCTCGGGCAGTTGTTCCTTGCTGTCAGGCACCTTGATGCTGTCTTGCAACAGGAACACATCGCATTGCTGCTGCCCCACGCTGGCAAACGGCAAGTGGCCGAAGTAGGCGAACGAGGCGCGCTGTGCGGCGCCGACGTTGCTGTTGATGCACTTGCTGCCTGGCGGCAGGTGGACGGAAATCTGGTGCGCCACGCTGGCGTAGCTCTTGCTGTAGTTCAACGGCGGCAGGAACAAGGTCATGATCAGCACCCAGATCAGGATCAGGCCACCGGACGACAGGACCACGGCGCGCCACAGCACGGCCGGCTGGCGCGAGATGCGCCAGTGCACCAGCGCCACCCAGCCCGCGCTGGCGCAGGCGGCCACGAAAAAGGCCAGCAAGTCCAGTTCGGGCTTGAAGCCTGGCATGAGTTTCAGGGCATTATGCGACAGTTTCGGCGGCCAGCCCGTCAGGATGGCGAACCAGAACAGCCACAGCGCAAGGGCGCAAATGGTCAGCACCATCACGGAGAACCAGTCGATGGCGTTGATGGCGCCCCGTTTCATGGTCAGCAAGCCGAACGCGGCCATCACGGCCAGCGGCGGCAGCAGCGGCAGCAGCTGGCTCGGGTCTGGATCGGGATGGCACAGGCCCAAGATGGCCAGCATGGCGACAAAGGTCAGCGGCACGACGATGTGCAGCACGTGGTGCTGGCGGCGCCAGGCATACACGGCCCAGGCGGCGAACGGCCATGCTGGCCAGAAGAACCAGATGCCGACACGCAAGAAATACTGCAGGCTTTTCAGGCTCGGGGCGCTGAACTGGCGGCAATTCCATTCCATCCACGCGTGCAGCGGCGAGTGGTCATACGGTTGCAGCCATTCGCCCGGCAGCAGCCAGACGAGGGTCAGCGCGGCGCCGATCAGGATGGCCAGCGCCAGGTGGCGCACGCTGCGCAGCAGCGGCAGGCGCAGGAAGACGGTGCACAGCAGCAGGGCAATGCTCAGCGCTGCCGGCGTGATCCAGCCGCGCGCGAGGGTCAGGCCGCCCATCGCCAGACCCAGCAGGGCCGCATTGCGGACGGATGGGCCTTCCATGTAGCGCACGGCGCGGTACAGCAAATAGGCCATCAGGGACACGTATAGCGCTTCGGCCGTGATGTCGTGGCTGTGCTGCAGCAGCCCCAGGCAGCCCAGGTAGATGAGCACGGCGGCATCGGCCAGGGTGCGGCCGAAATCGTCCGGCTCGGGCTGGCCGCCGAAGGCCAGGCGCAGCGGCTGGGCATCGTTGCGGCGGCCCAGGTTGAAGGCGGTGTACCAGACGGACAGGGTGCTGACGACGAAGATGCCGATGGTCGACATGCGCGCGCCAAAGACGTCGCCGTCGATCCAGCCGAACAGCTTGATGAAGATGGCGCCCAGCCAGAAGGCCAGCGGGCCTTCGTCGGGCAGCGACAGGCCGGCCACGTTGGGCCACAGCCAGTCGTTCAGGCCGCCATGCGCCATGGTCCACATGATGCCGAAACTGGCGGCGTCATCGTTCTTCCACGGTTCGCGGCCGATCAGGCCAGGCAGGATGTACAGCAGGCCGAGCGCAAACAAGGCCCATCGTGGCAGCGCGAGTGTGGCAGCGGCGGGAAGGCGGACTGGCTTCATCGATAGTCGGTATCAGAAAAAAATGGCAAGACGCGACGAATGGCGTCGGGTATGCGCGAGTATAAAGTAAAGCGGCCAAAGACAAAAAAGGCAGCCGTGGCTGCCTTTTTCTTGGTAGCCGAAGCTGCCCTTTTTTGCCGCAGAGCGGCAAAAATTAGCCTGCTGCGACTGCGGTTTTCGAACCAACCGAACCGAACTTCTGACGGAACTTCTCGACGCGACCAGCGGTATCGACGATTTTGTGCTTGCCCGTGAAGAATGGGTGCGATTCAGCCGAAACCTCGATCTTCACCAGTGGGTATTCTTTACCGTCGTGGGTGATTTTTTCGCGGGTTTGGATGGTCGAGCGGGTAACGAATTTGAAATCGCACGACAGATCGTGGAAAACAACTTCGCGGTATTCTGGATGGGTATCGACTTTCATGGTCTTCTCTCTAGTTTGGTAGCCAAACAGCACTTCGTCGGTCGTCCAGCTTCTTGACCCGATTGCCGATCACTTGCCAGGGTTTAAAATAATGCAACCGTCGATTATATAGCGCTTTTCGGCCGCAGGCAATAAAAAAGCCGCTCAAGGAGCGGCTTGCACCTAAGTGAGAGGCGAGATAAAACCGTAGCGAGCAGGCCACAGTTGCGATTGAGTAGCGGAACTGTACTTTAGTACAGTGAGCAACGGAGATCGAAAATGTGGCCGCGCAGTAGGTTTTAGCCGCCTCTACGCATCATGTCGAAGAACTCGGCGTTGTTCTTTGTGGCTTTCATCTTGTCGAGAATGAACTCCATCGCCTCGATCTCGTCCATCGAGTACAGCAACTTGCGCAAAATCCAGATTTTTTGCAGCTCGTTCGGCTTGATCAGCAGTTCTTCGCGGCGGGTACCCGATTTGTTCAGGTTGATTGCCGGGTAGACGCGTTTTTCAGCCAGGCGGCGTTCCAGATGCACTTCCATGTTGCCCGTACCCTTGAATTCTTCAAAGATCACGTCATCCATGCGCGAGCCCGTTTCGATCAGCGCCGTGGCGATGATGGTCAGCGAGCCTCCTTCTTCGATATTGCGCGCGGCGCCGAAGAAGCGTTTTGGACGTTGCAGCGCATTCGCGTCGACACCACCGGTCAGCACCTTGCCCGAGGCAGGGATGACGGTGTTGTAGGCACGCGCCAGACGGGTGATCGAGTCGAGCAGGATGACCACATCTTTTTTCATTTCGACCAGGCGCTTGGCTTTTTCCAGCACCATCTCGGCCACTTGCACGTGGCGCGTGGCTGGCTCGTCGAAGGTCGAGGCGACGACTTCGCCGCGCACCGAACGTTGCATTTCGGTAACTTCTTCCGGACGTTCGTCGATCAGCAGCACGATCAGGGTGATGTCCGGATGATTTGCCGTGATCGCATGGGCGATGTGCTGCAGGATCACGGATTTACCGGATTTCGGCGATGCCACCAGCAAGCCGCGCTGGCCTTTGCCGATCGGGGCGATCAGGTCGATGATGCGGCCGGTGATGTTTTCCTGGCCATTCATTTCACGTTCCAGGCGCAGCGGCTCGTTCGGGTGCAGCGGCGTCAGGTTTTCAAACAGGATGCGGTGTTTCGACATCTCCGGCGATTCGCCGTTGACCTTGTCGACTTTGACCAATGCGAAATAGCGTTCGCCATCTTTCGGGGTCCGTACCTCGCCTTCGATCGAATCACCGGTGTGCAGATTGAAGCGGCGGATTTGCGAAGGGGAGATGTAAATGTCGTCGGTGGACGCCATGTAGCTGGCGTCGGGCGAGCGCAGGAAGCCGAAGCCGTCAGGCAGCACTTCCAGGGCGCCATCGCCAAAAATCTGTTCGCCGGACTTGGCGCGTTTTTTCAGGATAGCGAACATCAGCTCCTGTTTGCGCAAGCGGGCTGCGTTGTCAATGTCAAGACCGATCGCCATCTCAAGCAGGGCGGATACGTGTAGGGCCTTTAGTTCGGATAAATGCATATGTGTTGAGTGTCCCGAGACGGGATGTAAAGGTAGGGGAGGGGACTGCGTGGCGTTGATTAATTATTCGGGAAGGCTGTGCACGAATGAGGCAAAGCCGCTTCCCGGTGGTTCCAGTCAGGCGGCGCTGCGGGCGCAGCGCTGCCCATCATACATTAAATGTTGCTGTCGACGAAAGCGGTCAACTGGCCCTTGGCCATGGCGCCCACTTTTTGAGCAGCTGCAACACCATCCTTGAACAGGATCAGGGTCGGGATGCCGCGGATGCCGAATTTGGCAGGCACTGCCTGGTTGGCGTCCACGTCCATCTTGGCGATCTGGATGCGGCCGGCATATTCCTTGGCCACTTCTTCCAGGATAGGGGCGATGGCCTTGCAGGGACCGCACCATTCTGCCCAGAAGTCGACCAGTACTGGCAACTCGGATTTCAGGACGTCTGCTTCAAAAGATGCATCGCTAATGTGTTTGATATTTTCGCTCATATTTTCCTCAAATGAGGGTGGGATCAATAATGCCTGGAATTAACCATACGCTGGTTCGCCATCCATGCTTCCTGGAATGCAGTTAGAAGATGGGGACAATGGGCACGACTTCAATGTCTTGGAAGGTGCGACCAGAGGTATGCAGGCGGGGATGGCTGAAATAATAACCCATTTTTTCAAAGCGTGGCGATTATTGCAGAAAAACTTGAGGCATATCGCCAGCATATCCTTCCTGTGCGTGGCCGCAGGGCGGCAAAGCCGCATGCCTGCTGGCCTGCAGCGCCGTGCCTGCCCTCCCGGCCGGCCCCTCGATCAGGCTTGTACGTTGGCCAGACGCGCCGTGTGCTGCAATTGCAAGTTCACCATGAGCTGCAATTCCGCGCTTTCCATCGGCTTGCGGAAGGTGCCCAGGATATGCAGGCCATTCGCCATGGCCAGGCGCTCGGCCGCCAGGCGTACGGCCGAATGCAGGCCCGACAGCAGGACCACGCCGCCGCGGAAGCCGTTTTCCGCCGCCATGCGCAAGAATTCGATGCCGTCGATGTCGGGCATGGACAGGTCGCAGAGCAGCAGGTCGGGCTGGTGCTGCTTGAGGGTGGCCAGCGCCTGATCGCTGTGCGACTCGCAGCGGATGTCGAACTGGCCCATCTGTTCGAGCATGTCGCTGAGCACGTCGAGCATGAAAACGTCGTCGTCCAGCAGCAGCACGCGCAATGGCGCCAGGCCTGCTTCGTTGTGTTCCTGGCTTGTTTGGTTTGATACAGTGTTCATCGTCATGTCTTTCTATTGATATGCATCGCTGTCGATGCCGATACCTTGCCGCAACCCAATTTGGCGATAGCTAATCGTCATTGGCAAAGCTGGTGTTATTCATGATTTGTTCGGTAATCTGTTCCAGCAGGGGCCACAGGCGCGTAACGATGCGCCTTGCCCGCTCTGCCTCGTCGGCCGGTTCGCCCGGCGCCAGGGTTTCCAGGTTGTGGCACAGTTCGGCCAGCCCCAGGGCGCCCACGGTGCGCGCCGATGACTTGATGCGGTGTCCCAGTTCGCGCACCTGCTGCACGTCGCCGCGCGCCAGGGCCGCATCGATGTCGCCAAAGCCATCCTGCGTGGTCTGCAGGAACTTGAAGGCGAACTTGCGCACCTTTTCCGGGTTGTAGCTCAGCAATTTGGCCAGGATGGACAGGTCGATCACTTGCGGGTCGCCGGCCAGGGTGGTCTTGAAGGCGGGCGCGGCGCGGCTGCGCGCCGGTGGCGGCGGCGTTTCGTGCGCCGGCAACCAGCTGGCGATGGTCTGGTACATCATGGCCGGCTGGATGGGCTTGGAAATGAAATCGTCCATGCCCGCTTCCAGGCAGCGCACGCGGTCTTCGCTGGTGGCCGTGGCCGTCATGGCCAGCACGCGCAGGTGCGCCAGCTGCGGGTCGGCGCGGATGTGGCGCGTTGCCTGCAAGCCATCCATCAGCGGCATCTGCACGTCCATCAGCACGCAATCGAACTGCGTCTGGCGCAGCAGGTCGAGCGCCTCTTCGCCATTGTTGGCCAGGCAGACGGAGGCGCCCGCTTCCTCCAGCAATTCCAGCGCCACTTGCTGGTTGAACGTATTGTCTTCCACCAGCAGGATGCGCGCATGCTTGAGCGTGCGCATCACCAGGGCCGCGTCGGCGCTGGCGCGCATGGCGGCCGCCGTCTGCACCATGCTGTCAAGCATGGCGGGTGCGGCCTGGTCGGAAATGCCCAGATTGGCCGTGAACCAGAAGGTGCTGCCGGCGCCGGGACGGCTGTCGACGCCCACGTCGCCGCCCATCAGCTGTGCCAGCTGCTTGCAGATGGCCAGGCCCAGGCCCGTGCCGCCATATTCGCGCGTGGTGGAGGTGTCGGCCTGCTGGAAGGACTGGAAGAGCTTGCTCATTTCATCCTGCGACAGGCCGATGCCGTGGTCGCACACTTCAAAGCGCACGAGGCAGTGTTTCGCGTCCGCCACCACCCTGCGCACTTTCACGGTAATGCTGCCCTGTTCGCTGAACTTGATGGCGTTATTGGCGTAGTTGATCAGCACCTGCCCCAGGCGCAGCGGGTCGCCCACGAGCACGGCGGGCAATTGCGGGTCGATCTCGAACAGCAGTTCCAGGTTCTTGCCGGCGGCGCGTGGCGCGACCACCGTCATCAGCGTTTGCACCACATGGTCGAAACTGAAGTTGACACGCTCGATTTCCAGCTTGCCTGCCTCGATCTTCGAGATGTCGAGGATATCGTCGATGATACCCAGCAAGTGTTCTCCGGCGAAGCGGATTTTTTCCAGGTAGTCGCGCTGGCGCGGTTCCAGGTCCGTCTTCAGGGCGAGATACGCCATGCCGATCACGCCATTCATCGGCGTGCGGATTTCATGGCTCATGTTGGCCAGGAATTGTCCCTTCGCCAGGCTCGCTTCTTCGGCCACCTGCTTGGCCTGGTCCAGCTGCTCCGTGCGCTGCGCCACGCGCTCTTCCAGATGTTCATTGAGTTCGCGCAAGGCGCTTTCGCTGCGCTTGTGATACGTGATGTCCGTCAGGCTGGCCACGACCATGCCCACCTTGCCGTACTCATCGCGGATGGCCTCGGTATTCACGGATAGCCACGACAGGCTGCCGTCGGGCTGCTGCACGCCCATCAGCACGTCGCGCATGGCCTCGCCCGTCGACAGGGTGATGTGCACGGGATGGCTGCGCTGGTCGAAGGCGGAACCGTCTTCGCGGATGGCTTGCCACAGGCTGTTGCCGGCCGGACTGGCCGCCAGCATGCGTTCGGCGGCGGCGTTGCTTTCCAATATGTGGCCGTGGCTATCCTGCACCACCAGGCCATTTGTCACGGCGCCGAACACGGACGCCATGCGCTGGCTCGAGTTCGACAGCGCGATCGACGCCTGGCGGCGCTCCGTGATGTCGGTAATCATCGCCAGGGTGCCGCCCGGTTCGCCATTGTCCGACTGGATGCTGGTGCTCGACAGCAAGCCCCACAGGCTGGACTGATCCTTGCGGAAGAAGCGGAAATCGACCTGGTCCGGCTGGCTGGCGAAGCTGCCGTGGCTAGCCAGGCGGCGCTGCATCAGCAACTGGCTGTCGCGGTCCATGAAGTCGAGCAGGGGACGGCCCAGCATTTCCTGCACCGTATAGCCCAGCATGTGCGCCATCTTCGGGTTGACGAACGTGGTCTTGCCGTTCGCATCCGTCATCCAGATGCCTTCGGCGGCCGTCTGCACGATCAGGCGGTAGCGTTCCGAACTGGCGTGCAGCGCTTCCTCTGCGCGTTGCCGCTGCGTCATGTCGCGCAGCGAGACGATGGAAAACACTTGCCCGGCCATCCGCAGCGGCGACAGGCTGACCTTGGCGGGGAAGTGCGTGCCGTCGCGGCGTCGCGCCATCATCACCCGGCCCGGCAGGCTGTGCCGCCCTTGCGGGTCGCCCACGGATTGGCTGGGCGTGCTTTCCGGTACCAATTGCTCCAGCGACATGCCCGTCAATTCGGCCAGCGGATAGCCGAAGCAGCGCGCGCCGATCTGGTTGGCATAATGCACCTTGCCCTCGACGTCGGCCACCAGCATGGCTTCGGGCGCCGCTTCCAGCATCGAGCGCATGCGCGATTGCTCGTCCTGCTTGCGCTCGCTGATATCGCAGACGATGCCGCTGGCCTGCGTGGCGGCGCCATCCGAGGCGCGCGACAGGACGGCGCCGCGCGCCAGCAGCCAGCGCCAGTGACCGTCGCTGTGACGCAAACGGAATTCGCAATTGAAGGTGCCGGGTGTCTGGCCGTCCAGATGCTGGCGAAAGGCCAGGCTCAGGCGCGCGCGGTCATCGCGGTGGACTTCGGCCAGCCAGTCGGCCAGTGCATGCTCGAGCTGGGCATGCTTGTCGCCCAGGACGTCCTGGTATTGGGGCGCGAATTGCAGCCGGTCGGACTGGCGGCGCCAAGTCCAGCCGGCCATGGTGGCGCCGCGCAAGGCTTGCATGGCATCCTGCTCAGCCTGGGCATGCGCGGGCTGGGGCTGGCGGCGCAACTGCTGGCGCAAGCGCCAGGCTTGCCAGCAAGCCAGTCCCGCCAGGGCGGTGGCACTGGCGGCAGCATACGGCCACAGCAATGCCGGCGCCATGCCGGGCGCCGCCGCCTGCACCGGCAGCGAAAGCGCCATGCCTGCCGCCAGCATCGTATGAGCGAGCCGGCGCAGCGCAGGGCGCCGAGGGCGTGGTGCGCTGAAACTCGTGTGGCTGCAATACGACAAATGCATCCCTTTCTGGGGCGTGATTGGACTAGGCTGGCAGTACATGAGGCGCGCTCAAATAAACGCCTGCGGCGCTTTCTGGCGGCAACTATAGCATCGAATATTTACTCGGAGTATTTAGTTTCAGAAACGGCCAAAACGGGATTTTTTTCACCCCGAAATGGCTGTTTTTTTCGCGATTTGGTGAGAATTCGTTAGAAAGTTGGCGCGAAATCGTGCTACTCAATAGAGGCGATAGCCTTAGCTAAAACTGCCGGCGAACTGATAGCGGTGTCCGGGATGCCACATGGTGGCGATCGAGGCGATCTTGCCGCCCGAGCGGGTCTGGCGGCGCAGCACCAGGCAAGGCTGTTTGGTGTCGATGGCCAGCATTTCGGCGATGTCGCGCGGCGCCGACAGCGCTTCGATGCTGTAGGTGGCGCCTTGCAGGGGCGCGGCGGCCATCAGGTATTCGTTCGGCGTGATGCTGGAAAAGTCCTGTGTCATGTAGTCGGGCGCGCACTCGGGATTGACCCAGCGGTCTTCCACCTGGATCGGCACGCCATTTTCAAAATGCACGATCAGCGAATGAAACAGCGGGTGTTCCGGCGGCAATCCAAATTGCTTGGCCAGCAGGTCGGACGCCTTGGTGCGTTCCAGCAATTGCAAGCTGCTGCGGTGGATATGTCCGCGCGCGCGCACTTCATCGGCGATACTCTTGATTTCCAACAAGGTCGCCTGGTACTTTTGCTGCGCCACATAGGTGCCGGATCCCTGGCGCCGCGTCAGCACCTGCTCGCTGGTCAGTTCGCGCACGGCGCGGTTGACCGTCATGCGCGAGACGCCGAATTGCTTCACCAGCGCTTGCTCGGAGGGAATCACGTCGCCTTCCTTCCAGCGTCCGGCAGCGATGCCGGCCAGCAGAAAATCCTTGATGCGCTGGAAAATGGGCGTATTTTCTTGTGTATTGTGGTCGTCCAATGCGGTTTCTCCGGGGCACGGGCAGGGCGCGCCGCCGGCTGGAGGCGCGATGGCCGATTTTAGCACCGAGCACGATGCCTGCCGCCAGCCTTTTTTTGAATTCAAAAGCAAGCGCCGGAGTGCGGCGCGCATGGGCGCTGGCTATGCTGGAGATTGACTATAGACTTGCACGGAGTTCGCCATGGAACACGCTTACCTGACTGACGATGAACGCTGGGATGCCCTGCAGCGGCGCGCGCCCGACGCCGACGGCGTCTTTTATTATTCGGTGCGCACGACCGGTGTGTATTGCCGGCCATCTTGCGCGGCGCGCCCTGCCTTGCGCCGCAACGTGGCTTTCCATGCCAGTTGCGAGCTGGCGGAGGCGGCCGGCTTTCGTCCCTGCCTGCGCTGCAAGCCGAATCTGCCGCCGCTGGCCCAGCGCCAGGCGGCCATCGTGGCCGACATCTGCCGCCTGATCGACGCCAGCGACGAGCTGCCTGACCTGGACAGCCTTGCCAGGGCCGCCGGCATGAGCCGCTTTCACTTTCACCGCGTCTTCAAGGCGCATACGGGCATCACGCCGAAAGCGTACGCGGCGGCGCGGCGCGGCGAGCGCCTGAAGGCTGGCTTGCAGGGCGCAGGCAATGTCACGGAAACGTTGTACGCGGCCGGCTTCAATTCCAGCGGCCGCCTGTATGCCGCCACGCCAGGCTTGCTGGGCATGACGCCGGGCGCGTTCCGCGACGGCGGCAGCGGCGCCGTGATCCGTTTCGCCATCGGCGCCTGCTCGCTGGGCGCCATCCTCGTGGCCAGCACGGACAAGGGCATCTGCGCGATTTTGATCGATGACGACCCGGAAGTGCTGCTGCGCGACTTGCAGGACCGCTTTCCCCGCGCCGAGCTGCGCGGCGCCGAGCCCGAGTACGAGCAGACGGTGGCGCAAGTCGTCGGCCTGGTCGAAGCGCCAGGCCTGGGCCTGGACTTGCCGCTCGACGTGCGCGGCACGGTGTTCCAGCAGCGCGTGTGGCAAGCCTTGCGCGAAATTCCCGCCGGCAGCACGGTCAGCTATGCCGAGCTGGCGCGGCGCATCGGCGCCCCGCAAGGCGCGCGCGCCGTGGCCTGTGCCTGCGCCGCGAATGCCCTGGCCGTCGCCATACCCTGCCACCGCGTGGTGCGCAACGATGGCGCGCTGTCCGGCTACCGCTGGGGCGTGGAGCGCAAGCAGGCGCTGCTTGAGCGCGAGGGGGAACGGTGAGGGCGTTGGACTGGCAGCAGATCGAGGATGAACTGAATCAATACGGCTGTGCCGTCGTGCCGGGCTTGCTGAAGGTGGAGACCTGCGCCGCGCTGGCGGCGCAGTACGACGATGCGTCGCGCTTTCGCAGCAGGGTGGTGATGCAGCGCCATGGTTTTGGCCAGGGCGAGTACCAGTATTGGGCCTATCCGCTGCCGCAGCCGGTCGCCGAACTGCGTGCTGCCTTGTATCCGCCGCTGGCGGCCATTGCCAACCGCTGGCACGTCAGCATGGGCATCGACAGCCGCTTTCCTGTGGCGCACGGGGATTTCCTGACGCGCTGTCATGCGGCGGGACAAACCCGGCCTACGCCCTTGCTGTTGCGCTACCGCGAGGGCGATTACAACTGCCTGCACCAGGACTTGTATGGCGAGCACGTGTTTCCGCTGCAACTGGCCGTGCTGCTGTCGCGCCCGCACGAGGATTTCACGGGCGGCGAGTTCGTGCTGACGGAGCAGCGCCCGCGCATGCAGTCGCGTGCCGAAGTGGTGCCGCTGGCGCAGGGCGACGCCGTGCTCTTTCCCGTCGCGCAACGCCCCGTCAATGGCACGCGCGGCAGCTACCGCGTCAACATGCGCCACGGCGTGTCGCGCCTGCGTTCGGGCTTGCGCCACACCCTGGGCATCATTTTTCATGATGCGAGCTGAACGTTAGCAGCGGCGCTTGAGTTTCCAGGATTACATGGCATGATGGCTGCTTCTTGTCACTCTTTCATTTCTGCCATGTCCGCGCTGCTCCGCCTGTTGTGCCTGTTGACCATTTTCCTGCTGCCCGCAGCCCATGCGGACGACGGCGTGCCCGCGCTCGTTGCGGAGGCCGCGTCCGTCGTGGCGCCGTCGCAGGCCCCGGCGGCCAGGACGGCGCCGCTGATGTTTGCCAACCGCAAGGTATTTGTCTTCCGCGCCGCGCTGGCCGGCTATCCGCCCGATGAGCGGGCCATCGGCGCGCAGCGCCGGCTGGAAGGCGTGCTGGCCAAGAATGGCCCCTTGCAGACGAGCACGCGGATGATTCCCGAAGGCACGCAAGTGCTGCTCGATGGCGTGCAGCTGTTCGTCGTCGTGCCTGGCGACGTCAACCAGCTGGCCGGCGACACGACGGAAAGCGTGGCGAAAACGGCCGCCGCCGAGTTGAGCAAGGCCGTGCTCGATTACCGCGAACAGGGCAGCTGGCGCTACCTGTCGATCGCGGCCGCCGTGTGCGCGGCCGCCACCCTCGTGTTCTGGCTGGTGTGGATGGGCTTGACGCGCCTCTATCACTGGGCCAAGCGACGCAGCGGCATCCTGCTGGCCTCGCGCCTGCGCGATGTGCGCCTGAAGAATGTGCGCGTGCTCGATGCCGAACACTACATCGCCTTCGCGTATCAGCTGCTGAGCGCCGTGCTGTGGGGCTTGCGCCTGATGGCCACGTATCTGTGGGCCGCCTTCGTGCTGGGCCGCCTGCCCTACACGCGTTCGTGGGGCGAAAGCCTGAGCGGCTATTTGTTCGACGTGGCCGCCGACGTCTTCCACGCCATCATCGGCGCCTTGCCGGGGCTGGTGCTGGTCTGCGTGATCTTCGCCATCGCGCGCCTGATCGCCGCCACGGCCGCCTCGCTGTTCAAGCGCGTGGAAAGCGGCGAATTGCAAATCGGCTGGCTGGACAAGGACACGGCCCTGCCGACGCGCCGTATCGCCAGCGTGGTGATCTGGCTGTTCGCGCTGGCCATGGCGTATCCGTATCTGCCCGGCTCGCACACGGCCGCCTTCCAGGGACTGTCCGTGCTGGTGGGCCTGATGGTGTCGATCGGCGCGTCGAGCATCGTGGGGCAGGGCGCCAGCGGCCTGATCCTGATGTACACGCGGGCCCTGCGCAAGGGAGAATATGTGCGCGTGGGCGACAGCGAAGGCACGGTGGTCGACGTGGGCATGTTCGAAACGCGGCTGCGCACTGGCCTCGGGGAAGAGGTTGCCTTGCCAAACGCCTGGGTGATGTCGCAGACGACAAAGAACTATTCGCGCGCCCAGCCCGGCGGCGGCTTCGTGCTCGACTCCACCGTCACCATCGGCTATGCCACGCCGTGGCGGCAAGTGCACGCCATGCTGGAACTGGCCGCCTCGCGCACGACGGAATTGTCCACCACGCCGAAACCGTACGTGATGCAGCTGGCCCTGCAAGATTACTACGTGCAATACCGCCTCGTCGCCTACGCCAGCGCCGAAGTCCCCCGCCAGCGCGCCGAGGTACTGAATCGCTTGCACCAGAACATCATCGACGTCTTCAACGAATTCGACGTGCAGATCACCTCGCCGCACTACATCGATGACCCGAAAGAGTCGCATGTGGTGCCGCCGGAGCAGTGGTTCAGGGCGCCGGCGCAAAAGCCGGAGGACGGGGCCAAATAAGGTCACGCGACATGCTGCCCGGCCATGGCGCGCTTCGCGTGAAAATGCCAGGGTATGCCCATGGCGCCCTGGTGGCATTGACCGGGCGCAAGGCCTGCGCGCTTGCGTTAAGATGCCGGGCGTTTCATTGAGAAGAAAGAGTCCCCATGTCCAGCCCATCCAACATCGAATCCTCCCGCACCGCCTGCAGCCTGGCCGCCGCCCTGGCCGGCGATCCGTTCTACCGCACCGTCACGGTGGCGTGCGGCGCCGATGAAACGGCGCGGCTGGCCATGCTGGAAGCCTACTTCGCGCTGGCGCTGGAAGAAGGCCGCCAGGCGGGGCGCGTCGACCTGGCCGATGCGGCGGGCCATGGCGCCGCCATCTGGACGACGGATACGCCGGCAGCCCAGCGCCAGGCCGCGTATGGGCAGCGCGAAGCCGCCTTGCGCGCGCTGCTGGGGGAGCAGGGCTTCGCGCATTTCACGGCCATCGTCGCGAACATGGAGCACGCGCTGGCGCCGCACGGTTTGCAGGATGCCTGGTATCTGTCGATCGCCGGCATCGCCCCGGCCGCGCAAGGGCAGGGGCTGGGCGCGTCCGTGCTGGCGCCGGGGCTGGCGGCCGTCGATGCGGCGCGTGCCGCGTGCTTCCTGGAGACCTACAACGAGCGCAGCCTGCCGTTCTATGCCCGTCTGGGCTTCGTGGCGGCGGGACGCTACGCGGAAGCCGTCACGGGCTGCGATTACTGGCTGATGGTACGAGCGCCCGCGCTGCCTGATTGACCATTTTGCCAATTTCTATACACTCGTCTTTTTTCTAACGACTAAAAGACCTGGAGATGGAAATGCCGACCTTGCGCCGCACCCTGCTTGTTCTCGCCTGCCTGGGCACCCTGCCCGCCGTGCACGCCGATACCGTCATCGACAATGCCAACGGCTACACGCTCAACGCAGCCGGCAAGGTGCTGCGTTTCACGGCGCTGGCGTTTGACGACGGGGGCAAGCTGCTCGCCGTCGGCAGCGCCGCGCAGGTGAAACGCAAGGCGGCCAAGGGCGCCATCCATGTCGACGTGCAGGGAAAAACCGTGCTGCCAGGTCTGATCGACGCGCATGGTCACGTGTTCGGCCTGGGGACGATCGCCAGCGGCGTGATGCTGTACGGTTCCTCCTCGCTGCCGGCCGCCGTGCAGGCCGTGGGCGACTTCGCCCGCGCGCATCCGGAACGCAGCTGGGTCGTCGGCAATGGCTGGAATCAGGAAATCTGGAAGCTGGGGCGCTTTCCCACGGCAGCGGAACTCGATGCGGCCGAAAGCGCGCGGCCCGTGTGGCTGCGCCGGGTCGATGGCCACGCGGGCTGGGCCAACAGCCGCGCGCTGGCGCTGGCCGGCATCACGCGCGCCACACAAGATCCGGCGGGCGGCAAGATCGAACGCGACGCGGACGGCAATGCCACTGGAGTGCTGGTCGACAGCGCCATGGACTTGATGGATGCCGTGCTGCCCAAGCCGGGCGACGTGGAAAACCGCGCCGCCCTCGATGGCGCGCTGGCGCAGCTGTCGCAGGTGGGGCTGACCAGCGTGCACGATGCGGGCATCGGCCAGATGCAGGACCGGCTGTTCCGCGACTATGCGGACCACGGCAAGCTGACGGTGCGCGTGTACGGCATGATCGCGGATACGACGGAAGACTTCGACGCGCTGGCGAAAAACGGCCCCCTGAACAGCTATGCGCGCGACATGTACGCCTTGCGCGCCGTGAAACTGCTGTCCGACGGCGCCCTGGGCAGCCGCGGCGCGGCCTTGCTGGCGCCGTACAGCGACGATCCTGCTACCAGCGGCCTGCTGTTCTACCCTGACGCTGCCATGCGCGCGAAGATGGAAAAAGCCATGCGCGCCGGCTACCAGGTCAATGTGCATGCCATCGGCGACGCGGGCAACCATCAAATCCTCGATGGCTACCAGGCCTTGACTGCGCAATACCGCAGCGTGGGCCTGCGCCACCGCATGGAGCACGCGCAGGTGGTGCAGTTGTCCGACATCCCCCGTTTCAAGGCGCTGGGCATCGTGCCGTCGATGCAGCCGACGCACGCCACCTCGGACCAGAACATGGCGGAGCAGCGCGTGGGTCACGAGCGCATCAAGGGCGCGTATGCGTGGCGCACCTTCCTCAAGCAGGGCTCGCGCATCGCCTGCGGTTCCGATTTTCCCATCGAGTCGCCGAACCCGTTCGAGGGCATCCACGCGGCCGTGACGCGGCAGAATAGCGAAGGCTTCCCTGCCGGTGGCTGGTATCCGCAGCAAGCGATGACGGTGACGGAAGCACTGCGCTGCTTCACCCTCGACGCGGCTTGGGCGGCGCACCAGGAAAAGGTCATCGGCACCCTGGAAGCGGGAAAGTGGGCGGACTTCGTCGTTGTCGACCAGGACCTGTTCAAGGTCGAACCCAAGGCCATCGGCAAGACGCAGGTGCTGCAAACGTGGGTGGCGGGCAAGCGCGTGTTCGAGAAAAAATAGCGACTTTGGGTCTGCAAAAATCTGTTGACTTGGTTGTATAGACAACCTATGCTGGTAGCACCAGAGCGGGCCAAGTATGCCCGCTCGCACCCTACGAGGAGACAGCATGAACAGCACAATGGACACCGATCCACGCTTTGATGCCAGCCGTACCATCCGCGCCCCGCGCGGCACGGTCATGGCTTGCAAGAGTTGGCAGGCCGAGGCGGCCTACCGCATGTTGCAAAACAACCTGGACCCGGAAGTGGCGGAAAATCCGCAGCACCTGGTCGTCTATGGCGGCATCGGTCGCGCGGCCCGCAACTGGGCCTGTTTCGACCAGATCCTCGCCTCCTTGCGCGAGCTGGAAGACGACCAGACCTTGCTGATCCAGTCCGGCAAGCCGGTGGGCGTGTTCCAGACCCACGCGGATGCGCCGCGCGTACTGATCGCGAACTCCAACCTGGTGCCGAAATGGGCCAACTGGGAACATTTCAACGAACTCGATCGCCAGGGCCTGTTCATGTACGGCCAGATGACGGCCGGCAGCTGGATCTATATCGGCACGCAGGGCATCGTGCAGGGCACGTATGAAACCTTCGCCGAAGCGGGCCGCCAGCATTTCGGCGGCGACTGGGGCGGGCGCTGGATCCTGACGGCGGGCCTGGGCGGCATGGGCGGCGCGCAGCCGCTGGCCGCCACCATGGCGGGCGCCGTGTCGCTCAATATCGAATGCCAGCAAAGCAGCATCGATTTCCGTTTGCGCACGCGTTACCTGGACAAGCAGGCGGCCAGCCTGGACGAAGCCCTGGAGCTGGTCAAGTACCATACGGAGCGCAAGGAAGCCATTTCCATCGGCTTGCTGGGTAACGCGGCCGAAGTGCTGCCGGAACTGGTGCGCCGCGCGAAAGCGGGCGGCCTGGTGCCGGACCTGGTGACGGACCAGACGTCCGCGCACGACCTGGTCAACGGTTACCTGCCGCGCGGCTGGAGCGTGTCGGACTGGAAGGCGGCGCAGCAGGACCCGCAGCGCCATGCGCGCCTGACGGTGGCCGCCGCCGATTCCTGCGCCGCCCACGTGCAAGCCATGCTCGATTTCCACGCCATGGGCGTGCATACCGTCGATTATGGCAACAATATCCGCCAGGTGGCGTTCGACCAGGGCGTGCAGAACGCCTTCGATTTCCCCGGCTTCGTGCCCGCCTACATCCGCCCGCAGTTCTGCGAGGGCCGCGGCCCATTCCGCTGGGTGGCCCTGTCGGGCGATCCGGAAGACATCTACAAAACGGATGCGAAGATCAAGGAGCTGTTCCCGCACCATAAACAGGTGCACCACTGGCTGGACATGGCGCGCGAGCGCATCGCCTTCCAGGGCCTGCCGGCGCGCATCTGCTGGCTGGGACTGGGCGAGCGCCACATCGCCGGCCTGGCCTTCAACGAGATGGTGCGCACGGGCGAGCTGAAGGCACCCATCGTCATTGGCCGCGACCACCTGGACACGGGTTCCGTCGCCAGCCCGAACCGCGAGACGGAAAGCATGAAGGACGGCACGGACGCCGTTTCCGACTGGCCGCTGCTGAACGCCATGCTGAACACGGCCGGCGGCGCCACCTGGGTTTCGCTGCACCATGGCGGCGGCGTGGGAATGGGGTATTCTCAGCATGCGGGCATGGTCATCGTGGCCGACGGCAGCGAAGCGGCGGCGAAACGCCTGGCCAGGGTACTGGTCAACGACAGCGGCTCTGGCGTGATGCGCCATGCCGATGCCGGCTACGAAACAGCGGCCGCCTGCGCCAAGCGCAACGGCCTGATTCTTCCCATGCTTCCTTGAGACTTAGACGCGAATGACTATGACACAGCACTCCAAAAGTTGGACGTTAAAACCCGGCGCGATGACCCTGGCCGACCTGCGCGCCGTCTGGGCCGCGCCGGCAAAATTGACCCTCGCCGCCGAGGCCTATCCCGTCATCGAAGCGTCGGCCGCCGCCGTGCAAGCCATCGTCGCCAAGGGCGATGCGGCGTATGGCATCAACACGGGTTTCGGCTTGCTCGCCAAGACGCGCATCCCCGATGAAAAGCTCGAGCAATTGCAGCGCAACCTGATCCTGTCGCACTCCGTCGGCACGGGAGAACTGCTGTCGGATGCCGTCGTGCGCCTGATCATGCTGATGAAGATCGGCAGCCTGGCGCGCGGTTTTTCCGGCGTGCGCCCGCTGATCGTCGATACCCTGATCGCCCTGTACAACGCGGGTATCATGCCGGCCATTCCCGCCAAGGGTTCCGTCGGCGCCTCGGGCGACCTGGCGCCGCTGTCGCACATGACGCTGGCCATGCTGGGCGTGGGCGATGTGCGCGTCAACGGTGAATTGATGGCGGCTCCCGAAGCGCTGGCGCAGGCGGGCATCGCGCCCGTGGTGCTGGCGGCGAAAGAGGGCCTGGCGCTGATCAACGGCACGCAAGTGTCGAACGCGCTGGCGCTGCATGGCCTGTTCATGGCCGAGCGCCTGCTGGAAGCGGCCATGGTGACGGGCGCGCTGTCGCTCGACGCGGCCAAGGGCAGCGATGCGCCGTTCGACGCGCGCGTGCATGCCGTGCGCGGGCAGCCGGGCCAGATACTGGCCGCGCAGATGTACCGCCAGCTGGTGGCGCACAGCGCGATCCGCGCCTCGCACCTGGAAGGCGACGAGCGCGTGCAGGATCCGTACAGCCTGCGCTGCCAGCCGCAAGTCATGGGCGCCTGCCTCGATTTGATCGTCAACGTCGGCCGCACCCTGCTGATCGAAGCCAATGCCGTCACCGACAATCCGCTGATCTTCCAGGATGGTCCCAACGGACAGGCGGAAATCGTCTCGGGCGGGAATTTCCATGCCGAGCCGGTGGCCTTTGCCGCCGACACCCTGGCGCTGGCGATTTCCGAAATCGGCGCGCTGGCCGAGCGCCGCATCGCGCTGCTGATCGACGCCACCTTGTCCGGCCTGCCGCCCTTCCTCGTGCGCGACCCTGGCGTCAATTCCGGCTTCATGATCGCCCACGTGACGGCTGCCGCGCTGGCATCGGAAAACAAGTCGCTTGCCCATCCGGCCAGCGTCGACAGCCTGCCGACTTCCGCCAACCAGGAAGACCATGTGAGCATGGCCACGTTCGCCGGGCGCCGCCTGGACGACATGGCGCACAACACGGCCGTCATCGTTGGCATCGAGCTGCTGGCCGCCGCGCAGGGCATCGATTTCCACCGTCCGCTGAAAACCTCGCCGCACCTCGAACATGTCCACCAGCAGCTGCGCCAGAAGGTGCCGTTCTTCGACGCCGACCGTTTCTTCGCGCCCGATATCGAAGCGGCCAAGCAGATGGTGCTGCAGGGTGAGTTGAGCAGCACGTGCAAGAATTTGTTCGCCCCGCTGTACGCCTGAGCGGGAGCAAGGAGACAAGCATGGATTTTCGCTTCAACGAAGGCAGCATCCCGCTGCTCGTGTCGATGCCCCACGTGGGCACCGACATACCGGACGATATCGCCGCGCGCATGACGCCGCAGGCCTTGATCAAGGCCGACACGGACTGGCATCTGCGCGAGCTGTATGGCTTTTTGCAGGAGATGGATGCATCCGTGCTGTCGGCGCGCTGGTCGCGCTACACCATCGACTTGAACCGCCCGCAGGAAGACACGAATCTGTATCCGGGCCAGGATACGACGGGCTTGCTGCCCAACGATACCTTTCACCGCGAGCCGCTGTACCTGGCTGGCCGCGAACCCGATGCGCAGGATGTGCGGCAGCGCTTGCAGCGCTACTGGGCGCCGTATCATGCGCAGCTGCGCGCGGAACTGGACCGTCTGCTGCGCGTGCATGGCGCCGTGGTGCTGTGGGATGCCCATTCCATCGCCTCGCGCGTGCCGCGCTTCTTTGACGGCAAGCTGCCCGACCTGAACTTCGGCACGGCCGATGGCGCCAGCTGCGATGCGGGCCTCACCTCCGCCGTGGTCGATATCGCGCGCGCGCAGGAGGCATTTACCGTGGCGCTGAACGGCCGCTTCAAGGGCGGCCATATCACGCGCCATTACGGCCAGCCGGCAAGCCGCGTGCATGCGATCCAGCTGGAGATGTGCCAGTGCCTGTACATGGATGAGGCAGCGCCATTTGGCTACCGGCCCGACCTGGCGGCGCAAGTGCAGCCGCTGCTGCGCCAGATGATGGAAGCGGCCGTGGCATGGGTGGCGCGTTGAGCGGCTGGCTGTTCGCGCGCAACGCGCTGCTGCCGCAAGGCTGGCGCCGCGACGTGCTGCTGGAGTGGGACGCGGCCGGCGATTTGACGGCGGTGGCGGAAAACGCCGCGCCGCCTGCCGGCGCCGAAGTGGCCGAATATGTCTTGCCCGGCATGGTCAACCTGCATTCGCATGCCTTCCAGCGGGCGCTGGGCGGCATGACGGAAGTCGCGGGGGATGGGCCGGATAGTTTCTGGACCTGGCGCGACCTGATGTACCGTTTCGCGCGCCACATCACGCCGGAGCAGATGGAAAGCATCGCCGCGCAGCTGTTTGCCGAATGCCTGCGCCATGGCTACACGGCGGTGTGCGAATTCCACTACCTGCAGCGCGATATGGCCGGTGCGCTGTATGCGCGTCCCGCCGAAACGGCCGAACGGGTGCTGGCCGCGGCGCGCATCAGCGGCATCGGCATGACCATGCTGCCCGTGCTGTACAGCCATGCAGGCTTCGGTGAACAGGCGTTGAACGCGGAACAGGCGCGCTTCCGCACCGATGCGCAAGATGTGCTGCGCATCGTCGAGGCGCTGGCGCCGCAGCGCGGCGGGCAGGTGGAGGTGGGCTTTGCGCCGCACTCGCTGCGGGCCGCCGCCGTGGCGCAGATCCGCGAAGTGGCGCAAGCGCTGCCCGCGGATCGCCCCATCCACATCCACATCGCCGAACAGCAGGGCGAAGTGCGCCAGAGTCTCGATTACAGCGGCCGGCGCCCGGTGCAGTACTTGTACGACCAGGTCGACGTCGATGCGCGCTGGTGCCTCGTGCATGCCACGCATGTGCAGCCCGATGAAGTGGCGCTGATGGCTACGAGCGGCGCCGTGGCGGGCCTGTGCCCGACGACGGAGGCAAACCTGGGCGACGGCCTGTTCCCGCTGGTCGAATTCATCGCCGCCGGCGGGCGTTTCGGCGTTGGCAGCGACAGCCATGTCTCGCAGTCGCCCGTCGAGGAATTGCGCTGGCTCGAATATGGCCAGCGCTTGCAGCGCCAGCAGCGCAATGTGGCCGCCACGCCGGACCAGCGCCATGTGGGCGACTACCTGTGGCAGATGGCCTTGCAGGGCGGCGCGCAGGCGGCCGGGCGCAAGCTCGGTGCCCTGGTGCCGGGCTGCCGCGCCGACTTGCTGGTGCTCGACGAGACGCATGTGAACCTGTGCGGCGTGGCCATCGACAATGTGCTGGGCAGCGTGCTTTTCTGCGGCAACGACAACCTGGTGCGCGACGTGCTGTGCGGTGGCCAGTGGCAGGTGCGCGCTGGGCGTCATGTGGCGCAGGACGCCATCGCGGCCGGCTACAAGCGCACCCTGGCGCAACTGAGGGCGCTCTGATGGCGACCTTCATCCCGCAGGAATGCCTGCGTGCCGCGCCGTGGAAAAATGGCGGCGGCAGCACGATGGAAATCGCCATTTCGCCGCCCGGTGCCGGTCTGATGGAATTTGACTGGCGTATCAGCCTGGCGACGATCACGGCCAGCGGGCCATTTTCCAGCTTTCCCGGCATCGACCGCAGCCTGATGCTGGTCGATGGCGACAGCGTGCAGCTGACGCTCGATGGCACGCGCAAGGTGACCTTGAGCGCGGCGCAACCGATGCTGTGGTTTCCCGGCGAAGCGGCCGTGCTTGCGCAGGTCAAGGGGACGACGACGGATTTCAATGTGATGACGCGGCGCGACCGCTGCCGCCACCAGCTGGAAAAGATCACGGCGCCGGGCAAGCTGGTGCGGCGCAGCGCGACGACCCTGCTGTTTGTCGCCGGCGAAGGCCACGTGCTGGCGCGCGGTGGCGAGCAGCAGTTCGCGCTGGCCCGCCATGACGCGCTGCTGCTGGACGCCGACGATGCGCAGGAATGGCGGCTCGACGCCTTGCAGCGTTCGGCCGTCTTGTGCGTCGACCTGTTTACCTAGAGAGGGAAAGCGATGCAAGACTGGGATCTGGTCATCCACAACGTCCATTTGGCCACCATGGAGCAGGGCTATGGCGAGCTGCTGGACGCAGCCATTGCCGTCAAGGATGGCCGCATCGCGTGGTTCGGCCCCGGCGACGAGCTGCCGGCCAGTAGCGCCGTGCTGCACGACGGCCAGGGCTGCTGGCTGACGCCCGGCCTGATCGACTGCCATACGCACATCGTCCACGCGGGCAACCGCAGCGACGAATTCGAGGCGCGCCTGAATGGCGCCAGCTATGAAGACATCAGCCGTGCCGGCGGCGGCATCATGTCCACCGTACGCGCCACGCGCGCGGCCAGCGACGATGAATTGCTGCGGCAAAGCCTGCCCCGCGTGCTGGCGCTGCTGGCCGAGGGCGTGACCACCCTGGAGATCAAGTCTGGCTACGGTCTCGACGCGGACAGCGAGGCGAAGATGCTGCGCGTGGCGCGCAGAATAGGGGAGCAGTTGCCCGTGTCCGTGCGCACCACCTTCCTCGGCGCGCACGCGCTGCCGCCCGAATATGCGGGCCAGGCCGACGCCTACATCGAGCTGCTGTGCGCGCAGATGCTGCCCCAGTTGGCTGGCGATGGACTGCTCGACGCCGTCGATGCGTTCTGCGAGCGCATCGGCTTTACGCCGGCGCAAACGCAGCGCATGTTTGACGCGGCGACGGCACTGGGCCTGCCCGTCAAGCTGCATGCGGAGCAGCTGTCGGACCTGGGCGGTGCGGCGCTGGTGGCGCGCTACGGCGGCCTGTCGGCCGACCACCTGGAATTCCTGTCGGACGAGGGCATCGCCGCCATGGCGCAACATGGCACGGTGGCCGTGCTGCTGCCTGGCGCGTACTACTTTTTGCGCGAGACGCAGCCGCCGCCTGTCGCGGCATTGCTCGCGGCTGGCGTGCCGATGGCCGTGTCCACCGATTGCAACCCGGGCACGTCGCCCATGACGTCAATACTGCTGGCGATGAACATGGCGTGCACCCTGTGGCGGCTGACGCCGCAGGAAGCGCTGGCTGGTGCTACCTGCCACGCGGCGCGCGCGCTGGGCTTGCAGGACCAGACGGGCAGCCTGGTGGTGGGCAAGCGCGCCGATTTCGCCCTGTGGCGCATCGCGCGTCCGGCCGACCTGGCGTATGCGCTGGGCCTGAACCCGTGCGCGGGCGTGGTGCATGGCGGTGTCTGGCGCGCGCCGGTGGTAAGCTTGCCGGATTGATCATCCGTCCTGGAGCGCCGCGTGCGTGCTGCTTGTTTGTTGTTTTATCTGCTGTTGTCGCTCCTCTTCGCCGCCGCACCTGCGCATGCCATGGATGGGGGCATCTTGAAGGTGGGCTCGAAGCGCTTTACGGAATCGTATATTCTCGGCGAAATTCTCCAGCAGAGCGCCGCGCCGCACGCCAAGGCGCAGCACCGCCAGGGCCTGGGCAACACGGCCATCGTGCTCGCTGCGCTGCAGGCGGGCAGCATCGACGTATATGCCGAATACATGGGCACCATCGCCAGCGAAATCCTCAAGCACGACAAGGCCATCGATCTGGCGCAGATGCGGCGCGAGCTGGCGGCGCTGGGGCTGGGCGTGGCCGTGCCGCTGGGTTTTAATAATACGTATGCGCTGGCCGTGCGCGCTGATGAAAAATCCATCGCCAGCCTGGGACAGCTGGCGCAGCATCCTGCCCTGACATTCGGCCTGTCGCATGAATTCATCGGCCGGGTCGATGGCTGGCCGGGCCTGGCCGCGCGCTATGGCTTGCCGCAGCGCCCGCGCGGCCTCGATCACGGTATTGCCTATGAAGCGCTGGCGCAGCGCCAGGTGGACGTGATCGACATTTATTCCACGGACGCGAAGATCCGCCAGTACGGCTTGCGCGTGCTGGCCGACACGCAGCAGTATTTTCCCCGCTACGACGCCATGCTGCTGTACCGGCTCGACGTGCCGCAGCGTTTTCCCGCCGCTTGGCAGGCTTTGCTGCGGCTGCAGGGACGCATCAGCGAGAGCGACATGATCGCCATGAATGCGGCCGTGGAAATCGATGGCAAGACTTTCTCTGACGTGGCACGGCAGTGGCTGGCGTCCGGCACGCAGGCGAACAAACCGGCCGCCGCGCGCAGCAATCTGCTCGATAAAATCATCGGCGACGACTTGTGGACCCTGACGCGCCAGCATCTGACCCTGGTACTGCTGTCGGTGGCATTGGCGTGCGTGATCGGCATTCCGCTGGGCGTGCTGGCGGCGTTTTCGGCGCCGCTGCGGCAAACGGTGCTGGCCTTCGTCGGCGTGCTGCAGACGGTGCCGTCGCTGGCCCTGCTGGCGATATTGATCCCCGTGCTGGGCATGATCGGCACCGTACCTGCGCTGGTGGCCCTATTCGTGTATGCCTTGCTGCCCATCGTGCGCAACACGTGCACGGGCATCCTGCAGGTGCCGCAAGGCTTGCGCATGGCGGCGCTGGCGCTGGGTTTGAACAAGCGCGACCGCCTGCTGCACGTGGACTTGCCGCTGGCCTTGCCGGTGATGCTGGCGGGCGTGAAAACGGCGGCCGTGATGAGCGTGGGCACGGCCACCATCGCCGCCTTCATCGGCGCGGGCGGTTATGGCGAGCGCATCACCATCGGCCTGGCGCTGAATGACAACGACATGCTGCTGGCCGGCGCGATCCCCGCAGCCGTGCTGGCCCTGCTGACGCAAGGCTTGTTCGAGCTGGTGGAGCGCTGGGCCGTGGCCGGCCGGCAGCACTGACGGCATCACGGTTACAGCGAGTGCAGTTTGGAGCGCACCGAGACGACGGCCTGGTGCAGGATGCGTTCAGCCTGGAAATCGTTCTCGCGCTGTTCGGCGATGGCTTGCAAGTCGCGCGTATAGCGTTCCAGGCGGGAGCGCAGGTAGGCGCGGTAGATTTTCATGACGAGCGGTTTGGCAGAGACATTCATGATGTGGCTCCCAGGTGCGTAATGATGCGTTCATTTTGTGTGAGCGGAATGCCGCCACTTTGCGCCATATCAAATGCCATGACCTCGTCAAATTGGCGCGTTTGACATTGCACAATGCCCCCCAGACCTAAGATGCCACACTGAATCTTCCCTGCTCGCCTGGTCATCATCAGTCGTCGCAGGCCCTGATTCCCTCAAGCATACTCAAGGAGCGTCGCATGGTCATTTTTGCCGTGGTTGCTGGCTGCATCGCCTGTTTGACAGTGTACCAAATCTATAAAAATGCGCAGGGTGGCAGTGGGGTTGCGCAACAACATATCGGTTTGCACGGCACATTGATTGAACCACGGAAATAATCAGTGTCTTTCAAGCGACACTCGGTGACACTTGGTTGGCAGATTTAAGTCAAATGTAAGGCCCGGTAAGCAAATGTAAAGGTCGGCGTGTTGGCAAGCGGCAGCGTTTATATTGATAACCGTTGATTGCATTCTCCCCCCCTCCCACTTGACAATGGGTTCACCCCGCGGTGCCGCTAGCCCGCGGGGATTTTTTTTGGGAACTTACTGCGCGGCGCGCCTTGCGGCCTGCGATGCTCACTGTACCTCGCGTACAGTTCCGCTTCTCGGCCACAAATCGCATCCGCTCGCTACAGTTCCCCCTCCTTGCAGTTCCCCTTCCTTGCAATTCCCCTTCCTTGCAGCTCCCGCTCCAATCAGGCCGGCTTTGGCGTACCCGCCGACAATTGCGTCAAGGCATCGCCAGCGACCCGGCAGATACGCCAGTCCGGCATCACGTCCGCGCCCATGCCCTTGTAGAAGTTGATCGCGTTTTCATTCCAGTCCAGCACAGACCATTCGAAGCGGCCGCAATCGCGTTCGACGGCCAGTTGCGCCAGCGCCACCAGCATCTGCTTGCCATAGCCCTTGCCGCGCACCGATTGCTTCACATACAGGTCTTCCAGGTACAAACCCTTGCGGCACAGGAAGGTGGAAAAATTATGGAAGAACAGGGCGAAGGTCACCACTTCACCATTTTCTTCGCCGACCAGCGCTTCGCATGCGGGATGGGCGCCGAACAGGCTGTCGTGCAGCATGGATTCCCTGGCGATCATCATGTGTTCGAGTTTTTCAAACACGGCCAGTTCATGGATCATGCCAAAGATGGCAGCCACGTCGGATGCGGTCGCGGGACGAATGGCGAGGGAGGAAGAGGTGCTCATGTTGCCTTTGTTGGTGAAGTGGTGGAAAGGGAAGCAATGGTACTTGTCTTGCGCGCGCCCGACGTCAGGGCCCAGGCTACGCTGGACAGGCACAGCACCATGCCCGCCCATTCGATGGCGGCGGGCCGGTAGTGTTCGAACTGCACCGACAGCAGTACGGAAATGACGGGCGTGACGACGCCGATGTACACGGTCTTTTGCGTGCCGATGCGGGCGATTAACGTGAAATAGGCGCTGAAGGCGATCACCGAGCCGAAGATGGCCAGGTACAACAATCCCATCCAGTAACTGGGGCGCGCGGGCAACTGCCAGGACTGCCCCGTGGCGATGGCCCAGACGGCCACCATCAAGGTGCCCCACAGCATGGTCCAGGCCATGGTCAGCATCACGTTGCCGGAATGTTCGCGTACTTTCATGACGAGGGCGTTGCCCACCGTGCTAGACACGGTGGCCACCAGGGCCAGCATGAAACCGAGCAGGAAATTGCCATTGCGGCCATTCCCGCCGCCCAGAATATCGTGCAGCGCCGCGCCGATGGACTGGTAAAACAGCAGCACGATGCCGCAGATGGCGACAAACGCCGCGCAGCAGGTACTCCAGGTGATGGGCGTGCCGAAGGCGATGCGGTTGAGCAATGGCGTCCAGAAGACCATCAGGGCAAACAGCACGCTGACGAGGGCCGACACCAGATATTGCTCCGAGCTGTACGTGCACACATAACTGAGGGCAAACGAGGCCAGTCCCTGCAGCAGCATCCATTGCTGCGCGCGCCAGGGCAGGCGCAAGCGGTCGCCGCGCAAGGCGCACCAGGCAAACAGGGTGGCGGACGCGAGGCCGAAGCGGTAGACCACGGAAACGGCGGGGGCGACATCGCCCAGCTGCAAGGTGATGGCCCAGAAGGTGGAGCCCCAGATCAGGCAGGCAATGATGAACAGGAGAGGAGAGGACATCGCGCAAGTATACGGATATCGCGCGGGGATGGCGAGTCCCGGCCGGGCTTGCCCAATGTGCCGTCAGGAGACACGAGGGATTGAGCCAGCGCAGTGCTTCTGGAAAAATGTTGAATTTATGAAAATATTTACATTAATATAAAGTAAATATTTTCTGAATTGCATCTTTGAAGGGGAGACGCCATGCCAGCCTCACTGCAGATCAAAGTATGGAGCGTGCTTGTGTATGTCGTCGTGACGGCTGTGCTTGCCATCTGGCTGCACCCTTCCGCCTTGTTCGCTGCCGGCGCATTCGGCTGAGCGCATGCGCCGGCAAGCAGATCAATGCGTGACGCGGGTCTTGCGGCCATCGGACAGCAGGCGCACGCGCTCGCCCGGGCGGAACAGTTCGTCGGCATCTTGCACGATGGCGCGCATGTCGCCATTGTCCAGGCGCACGGTGATTTCCAGGCCGGGTTTGTTCGAGGCATTCGCTTCGATGCTCTTGCCGGCCATGCCGCCCGCGACGGCGCCGAGGATGCTGGCCGCGATGGCGCCCTTGCCGCCACCGACGGTCGAACCGGCCACGCCGCCCAGCGCCGCGCCGGCCAGCACGCCCGTGCCCGTTTCACCCTTGTCGATGGTTACCTGGCGCACGGATTCAACCGTGCCCATGCGAACCGATTGTTCATTCTGCGCCTGGCGTGCATTGTAGACATTTGCCGAGTTCGGTTGTACGGCGCAGCCGGCCAGGGTGGCGAGCAATGCCACTGCAATAATTGGTGCTTTCATATGGGACTCCCTTGGACAAAAGTTGGTTGCCGATTGCGTCGACCGGCAGATGATGACTTATCATAAGGACACTTGCCTCAGATAACTAGTTGCGAATAGTAAAAATCTGTTACCGGCCCAGCGTAACCACATGACTACATGAGCACTTGCCGCTCAATACGCCAGCCGCAGGCGCCGGTACAAAAATCCCAGCACGAACAGCGGCCCTACCAGTAAAAAGCGCAAGTCGTCCAGAAACGACGGTTTCTTGCCTTCGATCTGGTGGCCGATGAACTGGCCTATCCAGGCCAGCACGAACAGCGCCAGCGACACGGGCAGGATGGTCAGCGCCGGCATGAGCAGCAGCAGGCCCAGCATGGCGGCCAGCATCGCCAGCATGCCCGCAGCAAACGGACGTGACAGCTTGTAATAATAGTATAAGGCCAGAATACTGCCGAGCAGCGCCACGCTGGGGTGTATGCTCCACAGCAGCCCCAGCAGGCTGAAAACGATCAGCGGCACGCACACGATGTGCACCCATTCATTGACATGGTTGCGGTGGCTTTCGCCATACTGGGCCAGCAGGGTGTCGATGGTGCGCATGGGCGGTCTCTTGTATAGGGATGGTTGTCCGGGAATTCTACACCGTCGCGTGGCCGGGTAAAATGGCCCTTCATTTCCCCTTCCGGACCGCTCATTTGAATAGCCCAGCCTTCTTGCCAGACGTGGCCGCCGACCCGCGCAAGCGCTGTTTCGATCCCGTCGTCGACGCCGATACGCGCTTGCTGATACTGGGCAGCCTGCCCGGAGAAAAATCGCTGGCGCACAGCCAGTATTATGCGCATCCGCAAAACAAGTTCTGGAGGTTGCTGGGCGAAGTGCTGGGCGTGGATCTGAGCGGCCAGCGCTATGAAGCGCGGTTGAGTACATTATTGGCGCACGGCGTGGGCCTGTGGGACGTGGTGGCGCAGGCGCAGCGCACGGGCAGCCTGGACAGCAATATCCGCGCCCGCGACGATAACGACCTGGCGGCCCTGGCCGCCAGCCTGCCGCAATTGGACACGATCGCCTTCAACGGCGGCACGGCAGCCAAGCTGGGCATCAAGGTGCTGGGCGAGCACGCGCAGCGCTACCGCATCGTCAGCTTGCCGTCGAGCAGCCCCGCCTACACCCTGGCGTATGCGCAGAAATTGCAGGCGTGGCTGGCTTTGCGTCGGTGAGATGGCGTGTCAGGCGGCAAGCCTGTGCATGAGGCGCTGCGCCTGTTCCTGCCGGTACTGGCGCCGCCAGAACCAGGCGATGCAGATCAAACCCAGCAGGGATGGCGCCAGCTGCGTCCAGGGCTGGCCCATGCGCAGCAGGTTGCCCGCGGCGGCCGAAAGCATGGCGAACAGCGAGGCGAGCAGCTTGTAGATATGTTCATAGCGCCACAACATGCCATGCCAGCGGCGGGGAAAGAGCCAGCGCGCGCTGTCGTAGACGAGGATGGTGGCCAGGCCGCCCAGCGAGGACAGCACGACGATGGTTTGCTGTCCGGAAGCATCGTGCTGCAGGCGCAAGAGGATCATCCCGCCCGCCGCCAGCGCGGCTGCCGTCATCGCGCCATCGACGGCTTGCGGACCGGCATCGCGCGTGTACACGGCGCGCCAGCCGCTCAGCAGCTGGTACAGCACCAGCACCGTCAGCACGGCAAAGACGGGGCGATAGTCAAACAGCAGATTGCCGATGGCGGCCGTGGCGCAGACCAGCAAGGTCAGCCACGCGAACAGCCTGCCGCGGCGACGGTGCTGCGGCGTGCCCTTGGCCGTGGTCAGCAGGAACAGGCCCAGGCCGATGGCGGCGCTGCCGGCCAGCACATGGGTGACAATATTGATCAGTTGCGGCTGGGGCATGCGCATCTCCGGAAGGTGCGCCAGGCTGGCGCGCGCTCGCGGAGATAGTATCTTGATAATTGCCGCCTGCCAAGATGGCAGGCGACGGGGGAGGCGACGGGACTTATGCCGGCGCGTATGGCTGCGCTTCCAGCGGCTGTCCCTTGGCGTCGAATTTCAGCGCCACGGACAAGCGGGTCACGCCGATGGTGGCCAGCGCGTCGCAGATGTCGTCGACTTCATCCTGCAGGTCGGCGGCCAGGTCCAGCGGCTTGTCGGCGCTGTGCAGCAGCTCGCCGCCCGCCGTGCTGACATTGACGCGCAACAGCATTTCACCGTGTTCATCGGCCGGGCCGACGACCACCGAGACGTCGCCGGCATCGACGTTGTTTTCCGCCAAGGCATGGTTGATGCCGGACATCATCTGCAGCATCGCATACTCGCTCATGCCTTGTTCCTTGCCGCCGTGGAACAGATCCTGGTAGAGGAAGCTCACTTCCAGGGCGTTGCCGGCCGGCGCCAGGCAGCGTTTCACCAGATCGCCCACTTCCGTCGTCCACTGCTGGTAGCGGGCCATGCGCGCGTCGAACCAGGCGTCGAGCGCCGCTTCGTCCTTCGGTTCCGCATAGAACGGGTCGTCCACGCGTTTCAAGGCAAAGCCCAGCAGGAAGCGCAGTTCGACGGCCGTGTCCTGCGGGCCGAAGGCCGTTTCGCTCCAGCCGACGATGCTGCTTTCCAGGCCCGGCGTGGCGACGATCTTCTTGTCCGTCATCGACGCGTAGGCATCGCGCACCATCTCGTGCAAATGGCTATAGGTGATGCGGTCGATTTCATCGAGGTCGTAGGCATGGCTCATCAGGACCACCTTGGCCTTGGCGCTTTCCAGTTCTGCCTGTTGGAAACTTTTCACCAGCGCTTCGAAAGCGTCCTGGTCCTGGAAGCTGTCCGCTTCCTTCAAACCGCCCGTGCTTTGCACCAGCAGGGGCACGACAAAGGCATTGATTTCCATGGCCGGGGCATTCTCGCGGCGGATCACGGAAATGGAAGCCGCTTCCTCGATATGGCTGCGCAAATACTGGTAGGCGCCCACGTCTTCGTACTTGGCGCGCTCGATGGCGTCGTACAGGATTTCATCCTTCTTTTGGTTCAAGGCCTTGCGGATCAGGCGGCCGAACTCGACGGCTTGCTCGGCCAGCACCGTGCCCTGCGATTCGCTGTCTTCCTGCTCCGCCAGGTTCAGGGCCATCGTGCACAGCATGCGCGTGACGGACTCGTCCTTGTCTTCAGGCGTGTTGGCGGATTTACGGGGGACAGGGCGCTTATTTTTGGGCATGGCGATCAACAGGTTAAGAAATACGGGTCAGGCAAACGGAAACGGGCGCCAGGGCTTTGCCGGGCGCCGGAACGGATCATACAGGCGGCCGCGGCCGCCCGATACATCAATGGTCGGTATCGAACATCTCGTGCAGTTCGTCGAGCAGGTCGGCAGCTTCTTCCTGCGACAGGCCGAGATGCTGGCAGGCAAGTTCTCCGCCCTTGTCCCACTCCAGCGAGGTACTGTTGCCATGGTAGCGCTGAATGCCCTTTTCGGCCAGCAGCGACAGGGCGACGAGCGAGCGGATGGCATCGTCCGTGGACGGGTCGGCCAGCACCGTGTAGTCGTGGTGGTGCAGGATGGCCCACGAGACGTCCGAGGACAAGCCCCAGTTGCGTGCCAGCAAGCAGCCGATGGCCGCGTGGTTGGTCTGGTGGCGCGCGTCTTCCAGGGTCGTAAAACAATTGTGCGCATCGTTGGCGGCCGCCGCGTAGGTGTTGACGTAGTCGGGAAAACGGTTCATCAGCAGGGGCACGCCGATATCGCAGAACAGACCGAAGGTATGGGCGATGTCGGGCGGGGCGATGCGCAGCTTGCGCGAAGTAAACACCAGGGCGCGCGCGCGCTTGGCCGACACATCCCAGAAGTTGGTCAGTTCCACGCCTTCCGCTTCCAGCGCCTGGCGTGCCAGCAAGCCCGTCATCATGGCGCTGCACTGGTTGATGCCGAGAAAGTTGATACCTTGCTCGACGGACTTGGCCTTGCGCGCGGCGCCATAGAAGGGCGAATTGGCCAGTTTCAGCAGGGCGCCGGACATGCCGACATCGTCGGCGATGATGCGCGCGATGCGGCGCGGCGACGGGTCTTGCTCCGCCAGTTCGCGCTGCAGGTCGACCAGCAGGCTGGGACGCGGCGGGATGCGGATGGAACGCATCAAGGCGTCAACCGGATCTTCCTGCTCTACCTGCTTTTGCGCTGCCGCTCTCATCATCACGCTTTCATCATCATTTTTGTGCCCGGTGCTTATTCTGTCGTGCGCTGCCGCTGCCTGCTTCATGAGCGTCTGGCGCAGTGCCCGACGATTATCGCTGTTTATGCATGGCAATAGTTCATATCTGCAATATATTGTCGCAAAAATTCCCGTTTTGGCCTGGACTCGCCGCCATTTTCGTCATTTTACGACGCTGCCCATCCTGATATTCATGATGAAAAGATCAAGTTGTATTTGTTTTCAAGGTGGGGCAAGGCGTGCGGCGGGATGTGCGGCAGTACAATTGCCGGATGAAAAAAATCCTTGCGGGTATCGATTTTGCGGACGATTCCAGCAGCGTGGCGCGCCAGCTGATCGGCGTGACCGTTCTGGTCGACGGCGTCGGCGGGCGTATCGTGGAAACGGAAGCGTATGACCGGCTGGATCCCGCTTCGCACACGTATGGCGGCATGACGCCGCGCAATGCTGCCATGTTCGGCCCGCCCGCGCACGCCTATGTCTACCGCTCGTACGGCATCCACTGGTGCCTGAATTTCGTGTGCCGCGAAGCGGGGCATGGGGCGGGCGTGCTGATACGCGCGATTGAACCCGTGGCGGGACTCGATGCCATGCGCGAGCGGCGCGGCGTCGAGGATGCGCGGCTGTTGTGCTCGGGGCCGGGCAAGGTGTGCCAGGCGCTCGGCGTGAGCCATCTGCATAACCGGCTGGCGCTCGATGCCCCGCCGTTCATGCTGCTGGCCCGCGAAGAAGAGGTGACGGTGCAGGCGGGCTCGCGCATCGGTATTTCCAAGGCGATGGAGACGCCGTGGCGCTTCGTGCTGGCCGGTTCGCGCTACCTGAGTAAGCCTATGCGCGCGCCTGCCATCTAGCTGCGCTGGCGCCGCGATGCATCCTTGGCGGTACGTAGGCCGGGCATGCCGCGTAGCGGGCTATGCAGTGCGCGCCGCTCCTGTTGCGCACTGGCCGGTTGCCGGAACGCTTCTTCTTCGGTATGGCCGCCCGGCGCGGCCGGGCGCTCGTCCAGGGTGAACACGGCCACGGCCGCCGACAATTTGACGGCCTGGTCCTGCAAACTTGCCGCCGCCGCTGCCGCCTGCTCCACCAGGGCCGCATTTTGCTGGGTGACGTCATCCATTTGCGTGACGGCCTGGTTCACTTCCGTGATGCCCGAGGCCTGCTCCGCGCTGGCCTCTTTCACGCGCTGGATGATCTCGTTGACTTGCTGCACCGAGGCCACGATGGCGTCCATGCTGTCGCCCGCCTGCTGCACGGCTACGCTGCCGCCATCGATGGTAGTGACCGAGGTGGCGATCAGGGTCTTGATTTCCTTGGCCGCCTGGGCCGAGCGCTGCGCCAGGGTGCGCACTTCGGACGCCACCACGGCAAAGCCGCGGCCCTGTTCGCCCGCGCGCGCCGCTTCTACCGCCGCATTCAGCGCGAGGATATTGGTCTGGAAGGAAATACCATCGATCACGCCGATAATGTCCACGATCTGGCGCGAATTGGCCCGTATTGTCGCCATCGTCGTCACGGCTTGCTGCATCGACGCGCCCCCTTGCACGGCCAGGGTCGATGCTTGCCCCGCCAGCTCGCAGGCCAGCTGGGCGTTGTCGGCGTTGTCATTCACGGCTTGCGTGAGCGTTTCCATGGCGCTCGACGTTTCTTCCAGCGAACTGGCCTGCATTTCCGTGCGCGCCGACAGATCCAGGTTGCCGGTGGCAATTTCGCGCGACGCCGTATCGATCGATTGCACGGCGCCCATGATGGTGCGCAAGGTCTGGTTCAGGTGGGCGATGGTCTGGTCCAGCACGCGCGACGTGGCGGCGATTTCGTCATTGCCCTGCTTGGGCGCGCCGGCCATCAGCTTGCCCGCCGCCAAGTCTTGCACGGCGTCGGCAATGCCGCGGATTTCCACCAGCATGGCGCGCCGCACCAGCATGGTCACCACGATGGAGACGAGGATCGATAGCAGGACCGTCAACAGCAGGCTCCAGCCCAAGGTGCGGAACTCGGCGCTGGCCGTCGCATGGGCCTGGCTGCTGAGTGTCGTTTCCAGGGCGGACAGTTGTGTCAGCTGCGTATTGAACTGGACGAATTGGGTTTCCGCCTTGAGCATGGAATTGGTGGCGATCGACTGGTCCATCTGCGCTATTTCCATGGTTTCCAGCACTGCCTTGCGATAGCCGGCCAGGGCCGTGATGGCCGCATCGACCAGGGTGCGTTCGGCGCCCGTGGCCGTGGCGCGCAGCGTGGCCAGCTGGGTGCCGATGGCCGCATGGCGCGCCTTGATCTGTTGCTCCAGCGTATCGAGGCGGGCCTTGGCGAAGCTGCCATTCGTCCACGACAGCAACTGGTACATATTGCCGTGCACATGCCTGGCCTCGCCTAGTACGTCGGCCGCCGCCTTCAAATGCGTGATGCGCACCCGTACCATGTTTTCCAGCGAGGCATTTTGCCGCACCATGCCATACCAGGCGCCGGTCGAGCTGAGTATCAGCAGCAGCAGGACCAGGGTGGGCGCCAGCAATAATTTTGGTCCGATGCGTAATCGATTGAGCATGCTTGACTCCTGGCTATGGCTGTTCCAACCGCAGGCGGCGCGCGGCGTTCGTGCGCGCCGCCCTTGCCCTATTTCTTGTAGATCCCCGCTTCCAGCACCACGTCGTTGACGCGCAGGATGTACGTGGTCTTCGGTTCGATCTTGCCGCTGGTTGGGTTCTTGTACTGGTAATCGACCCAGCCCTTGCCCTGCTTTTGCGCCAGCTCGATGATTTCACGGCGATATTTCTTGCCATTCGCATCGGGCACATCCGTCAAATCCTTGCCCACGATGGAAGGATTGATGGGGTGGGCCAGCACGATGCCCGTCTTGATGTCGCGCATGTCCACATACAGCGAGCCCTGCACGAAGTCCGGGTCTTTCGCCGTGATTTTCTTCATCATTTCTTCCTTGCCATGCGCCTTCATGAAGGCGGCGCCCCGTTCTGCCATGGCGATGGCGTCTTTTTCCGTTGGTTCAACCGCGGCGCTGACGCTGCCGCCGGCAAATGCCAGGCACAGCAGGCTACCCGTGAATAAGCGTTTCATGAAAGCTCCTTGTGGTATCGAGGGATGTGTTGCCAAGTCGTAATTTACGTCGCCGGCGGTTCCATCAAATTGCGATGGAACAAACTACGGTGTTGCTTGTAGGCAGCATGCAACGTATCGACCGCATGTTGATATGTAGCAATTTGGTTCCAAGCAGCAAGAACTATGATGACTTTCACAGCATGCCGAGTTGGCCGGGCATGGGGGAGGAAGAAGCTGGAATTGGCCGATATGGGGCTGGTTTCATGAAAGTTATCGCTATTTACAGGCAAGGAGCAGATCGTGTCCGCACCCATTACCGAGCCGTTTTCACCCAAGTTCAAGCCGTATACGCGGCACACCATTCAACAGGCGCGGCAGTGGGAATGGCTGCCGGAAGAGCAGCGCGAAGCCGTGCAAGTGGTGTCGCACGTCTTGCCATTTCGCACCAATGCCTATGTGCTCGATCAGTTGATCGACTGGAACAACATCCCGGACGACCCCATCTATCGCCTTGTCTTTCCCCACCGCGACATGCTGCCGCCCGAGCAGTACGCGCACTTGCGCGAACTGGTGCTGGTGCAGCGCGACAAGGCGGCCATCGACGCCTATGTGCATGGCTTGCGCCTGGGCATGAATCCCCATCCGGCTGGCCAGATGACGCACAATGTGCCCCGGGTCAACGATGCGCCCGTGCGCGGCTTGCAGCATAAATATGCGCAAACGGTGCTGTTTTTTCCCAGCGCGGGGCAGACCTGCCACGCGTATTGCACCTTTTGTTTCCGCTGGCCCCAGTTCGTCGGCATGGACGACATGAAGTTCGATGCGCGCGAGTCGCATGAGCTGGCCGCCTACCTGCAACTGCATCCGGAAGTGACGGACGTGCTGATCACGGGCGGCGACCCGATGATCATGAATACGCGGCAACTGGCCGCCTACCTGGAGCCGCTGCTGGCGCCGGGCCTGGAACATATCCAGAACATCCGCATCGGCACCAAGGCGGTGGCGTATTGGCCGCAGCGCTTTGTCTCGGACCGCGATGCGGACGACTTGATGCGCCTGTTCGAGCGCATCGTCAAGGCGGGCAAGAACCTGGCCGTGATGGGCCATTACAGCCATGCCGTCGAGTTGCGCCAGGACATCGCCCAGCAAGCCGTGAAACGCATCGTTTCCACGGGCGCCACCTTGCGCATGCAGGGGCCGCTGATCCGCCACATCAATGAAGACCCGGCAAGCTGGGCCGAGCTGTGGCAGACGGGCACGCGCCTGGGGGCAATTCCGTATTACATGTTTGTCGAACGGGACACGGGCCCGCGCGCCTATTTCGAGTTGCCCCTGGCGAAGGCGCACGAGATTTTCCAGGCCGCCTACCAGATGGTGTCCGGCCTGTCGCGCACGGTGCGCGGGCCTTCCATGAGCACCTTCCCCGGCAAGATCGTCATCGACGGCATCGTCACCATCCATGGCGAAAAACTGTTTGCCCTGCAATTTTTGCAGGCGCGCAACCCGGACTGGGTGCGCCGGCCGTTTTATGCCAAGTTCGATGCGGAAGCGACGTGGATGGACGATTTGAAGCCGGCCTTTGGCCAGGAGAAATTCTTCTTCGAAACGGATGAACCCGTGCCGCAGGTGCCGCATAAAATCATCCGCCTGGCGCAGGCCGCCTGAGCATGCACGCGGCCGGCGGCTCTTCCCGTTCCGGCGTGGCCGTGTTTTGCCTCGTGTTCCTGCCGTTCGCGCTCGGGCACTACCTGTCGTGTCTATTGCGCGGCGTCAATGCCGTGCTGACGGCCGAGTTGCTGGGCGCCATCGCCCTGACGCCAGCCCAACTGGGCCTGCTGACCAGCGCCTTTTTTCTCGCCTTTGCTCTGGTGCAATTGCCAGTTGGCATGGCGCTCGACCGCTACGGCCCCCGCACGGTGCAACTGTGGCTGCTGGCGCTGGCCGCCCTGGGCGTGTGGCTGTTCAGCCGGGGCCACAGCTTTGCCGAACTGATGTGGGCGCGCGCCCTGATGGGGGCGGGCCTGGGCGGCTGTTTCATGGCGGCCGTGAAGGCGATCTCGTGCGCCATCGCGCCATCGCGTCTGCCTTCCGTGCATGGCTACCTGATCGCCGTGGGTGGCCTGGGCGCGGCCACGGCCACCCTGCCCGTCAAGCTGGCCCTGCACTACACGGACTGGCGCGGCGTCTTCCTGGGCCTGGCGCTGGCGGCGCTGGCCATCGGCTTGCTGATCCGCCTGCTGTCGCCGGCCATGCCCCTGCCTGCCGCGGCCATGAACAAGGTCAGCGTGTGGAGTGTCTACCGTGATCCGGGTTTTCGCCGCACCATCGCGCTGATCCTGCTGCCGCACACGGTGTTCTTTGGCGTGCAAGGCTTGTGGGTGGGGCGCTGGCTGGCCGACGTGGGCGGCATGTCCGATGACAGCGTGGCATATCTGTTGTACCTGGGCATGGCGGCCGTCATCTTCGGCGCCATCGGCATGGGCATGCTGACGGAGTGGGCGGGGCGGCGCGGTATTGCACCCATGCAGGTGGCGGGCGTGGGCATCGCCCTGTTTGTCGCAGTGCAAGTGGCGATGGCATGCAATGTGCTGCCCAGCCTGCCTTTGCTATCCGTGCTGTTTACCTTGCTGGGCACGGTGACAGGGCTCGAGTATGCGATCGTCGCGCAAAGCATGCCGGCCAGCTTGACGGGCAGGGCGGCCACTTGCCTCAATTTGCTCATTTTCACGGGTGCCTTCCTGGTGCAGGCGGGCTTTGGCTTGATCCTCGGCTGCTGGCCACTGAACAGCCAGCAGCAGTATCCGCCGCAGGCTTACCAGGCGGCGTTTGGCGTGCTGGCGGCCTTGCAACTGCCGGGACTTGCGATGTTTTTCATTCACCGCCACAGGCGTGCCGGACCATCCGGTAAAATGGCAGCCTGCACAGCGGCAATGATCAACTCCAAGGAAGACTATGAAACTCGTTCGTTATGGACGTCCAGGCAAGGAAAAACCGGGCCTGATCGATGAAGAAGGCAAACTGCGCGACCTGTCCGGCGTGATTGCCGATATTGACGGCGCGCAACTGTCCGACAAGGCACTGCGCAAGCTGGCCAAGCTGGACGAAAAGACGCTGCCCCTGGTGCGCGGCAATCCACGCTTCGGCGTGCCGCTGGCGAAAGTCGGCAAGTTCATCGGCATCGGCCTCAATTACGCGGATCACGCGGCCGAGTCCGGCATGCCGATCCCGGCCGAACCCATCGTCTTCATGAAGGCCATTACTTGCCTGAGTGGCCCGGACGACAATGTCGTGCTGCCAAAAGGCTCGAAAAAGACGGACTGGGAAGTGGAACTGGGCGTGGTCATCGGCACGCGCGCGCAATACGTGAGCGAAGAGGATGCCCTGAAATACGTGGCCGGTTACTGCGTCGTCAACGACATTTCCGAGCGCTCGTTCCAGCTGGAGCGGGGCGGCCAATGGGACAAAGGCAAGGGCTGCGACACCTTCGGCCCCGTCGGCCCGTGGCTGGTGACGCGCGATGAAGTCATCGACGAGCAGGATCTGGACCTGTACCTGGAAGTCAATGGCAAGCGCATGCAGACGGGCAATACGCAAACCATGATCTTCACGGTGGCGCAGATCGTCAGCTACCTGTCGCAATTCATGACTCTGGAACCGGGCGACGTCATCGCCACGGGCACGCCGCCGGGCGTGGGCCAGGGCCGCAAGCCGCAGCGCTTCCTGAAGAAGGGCGACAGCATGCGCCTGGGTATCGCCGGCCTCGGCGAACAGCAACAGGACGTGGTCGCCTGGACTGCCTGATGGCCGGTAGCGATATCGACCGTTTGCCGCCGTTGCCGCTGGACCAGCTCGACGCCCAACAGCGCGCGGCCGCGCAAGCCATCATCGATGGTCCGCGCGGTGCCCTGTACGGCCCTTTCGTGCCGCTGATCCGCAGTCCCGAGCTGATGGAAACGGCGCAGCGCATGGGCGAATATTTGCGCTACCGCAGCGCCATCGGCACGCGGCTGTCGGAACTGGCGATTCTGGTGACGGCGCGCCAGTGGGACCAGCAAGTCGAATGGGCCATCCACGCGCCGCTGGCCGTGCAGAACGGCATCGCGCAAGCGGCCGTGGACGCCATTGCCGCGCGGCGCATGCCGCTGGCCCTGAAAGAAGATGAGCAAGCCGTGCACGACTTTTGCGTCGAGTTGCAGCAGAACAAGCGCGTCAGCGATGCCACGTATGCGCGGGCGCTGGCGCTGTTTGGCGAGCATGGCGTGGTCGACTTGATGGGTATCAATGGCTACTACACCTTCCTGGCCATGGTGATGAATGGCGCGCAGACGGCCGTGCCGGCATTGGGCGTGCCGCCCATGCCCGCCTGACGAGAGGAGTTTTTCTGGCAAAGATGGACAAAGTGTAATGAAGTTGCAATTATTCAATATATAATTTTACTTCCCTTCCATTGCCAACAAGCTCAATGAAAACTCGTCCGTGCTTCACCCTGATGGGCCGCGCCTTCCTGGCGCTGGCCCTTTCTTTTTGTCCCTTGATGACGGTGCGTGCGCTTGCCGCCGAGACGGCCGCCAGCGCCAGCGCTTCCGCCCTGGAAAATTCCGTCGTCAAGGTGTTTTCCACCCTGCGCGGGCCGGATCCGTATAAACCGTGGAGCAAGGCGGCGCCGCAAGAAGTGACGGGCTCCGGCGTCGTCATCGAAGGCCGCCGCATCCTCACCAATGCGCATGTGGTCGGCTATGCCAGCCAGGTGCAGATCCAGGCGAATGGCGCGGGCGACAAGATCCCGGCGACCGTGCTGGCCATCTCGCGCGGCATGGACCTGGCCTTGCTGAAAATCGATGACGACAGTTTTTTCGCCAGCCACAAAGCGGTGCCGCGCGCCAATGTCTTGCCTGACGTGCGCGATGCCGTGCTGGCGTATGGCTATCCGACGGGCGGCACGTCCTTGTCGATCACCAAGGGCATCGTCTCGCGCATCGAATTCGTGCGCTACAACTTTCCTGTCTCCGGCCTGCGCATCCAGATCGATGCGGCCATCAACCCGGGCAATAGCGGCGGCCCCGTGATTGCCGGCGACAAGATGATCGGCCTGGCTTTTGCCGGCATGCTCAATGCGCAAAACATCGGCTACATCATCCCCAACGAGGAAATCGAGCTGTTCCTGCGCGACCAGGACAGTGGCGCGCCCAAGGGCAAGCCAGCCATGCGCGACGTGACGCAAACGCTGGAAAATCCGGCGCTGCGCACCTACCTGAAACTGGCCAAGGGCGTCGAGGGCGCCGTCGTGATGTCGCCGGCCAGCAAGGATGCCTCCTATCCGCTCAAGGAGTGGGATGTCATCACGCATATCGGCGATTTTCCCATCGATAACCAGGGCATGGTCAAGCTGAATGCTAACAGCCGCGTGCGTTTCCAGTACCGGGTGCAGCAGCTGGCGAAAGATGGTGAACTGCCGTTGACGGTGGTGCGCCAGGGCGCGCCCCTGAAAATCAAGGTGCCCGTCTCTGCCGCGCACCCGATGCTCATTGCCGGCCTGCAGGGCAATTACCCATCCTATTTCATCTTCGGCCCCATGGTGTTTTCGCGCGCCACCACGGAATTCATGGCGGCGCCGAATGGCAACCCAACGATTTTGGGCGGCATGGCGTTTGCCGGCAATCCGCTGGCCACGCGGCGCGGCGATGCGCCCGACAGCGAGCGCGAAGAGCTGGTGGTGATCGCCGCGCCGTTCTTCCCGCACAAGCTGATGAATGGCTACAGCACCCGTTTCTTCTCGGTCGTCGATTCCGTCAATGGCGTGCGGGTGCGCAGCCTGGCGCACCTGGTGGCCTTACTGCGCGACCAGACGGATGAGTTGCTGACGTTCCGTTTCCAGCAGCGCGATGCGGAATTGGTCGTCGTGCCCCGCAAGGACATGCTGGCAGCGACGGAATCGATACTGACGGACAACGGCATCCGCTCGGAAGCCTCGCCCGACATGCTGAAAATCTGGAATGAAAAAACGCCGGCGAACTGATCGTTCCCGGCGTTTGGCAAGACAACAGGCGCGGCGCATACCGTGCCTGTTTTGTTTTATGCCAGCACTTTTTTCAGCCACGCGCCGATGGCGTCGATCTCTTCCTGGCACAGCGAGTGCTGCATCATGTACTCGTGCCATTCCACCTTGTAACCCATGCCGGTCAGCAAGTCGCGCGACTGCTGCGCGCGGGCGATCGGCACCACGGGGTCGGCCGTGCCGTGCGCCATGAAGATCGGCGTCTGCAAGCTTGCCGGCGTGCGTTCGGCCGCCGTCTTGTCGGCCAGCGGCAGGTAGCCTGACAGGCACATCAGGCCAGCCAGCGGTTCCGCATGGCGCAAGCCCGTTTGCAAGGTCATGGCGCAGCCTTGCGAGAAGCCGGCCAGGATGATGCGGCTGGCGGGAATGCCGCGCGCCTTTTCGCGCGCGATCAGCGCTTCGACCTGTGCCTGCGAGGCACGCAAGCCGCCTTCATCTTCGCGGCGCACGAGGTCGCTCACGAGGATGTCGTACCAGGCGCGCATCACATAGCCGTTGTTAATGGTGACGGGCATGGTGCCGGCGCTGGGGAAGATGAAGCGGATGGCGGGGCAGCCGCGCAAATCGAGTTCCTTCACCAAGGGCACGAAGTCGTTGCCGTCAGCGCCCAGGCCGTGCATCCAGATGATGGAGACGGTGGGATTCGGTGCGCTGTCGAGTTCTATGGTTTCCAGCAAGGTGCTCATGTATTTTCCTCAGGTAAAGGTTGCGCCGGACGCAGCGCCGATTTGGGACGGAAGGCCTTGCAGATGGCCGGGTCGGTTTCCATGTAGGGGCCGCCGATGAGGTCGATGCAATATGGCACGGCGGCAAAGATACCGTTGACCAGTTGCACGCCGTCGGCATCCTTCAAGCCTTCCAGGGTTTCCTTGATGGCTTTCGGCTGGCCCGGCAAGTTCATGATCAGGGCGGCACGCTCGGGCGTCTCGCGGATCACGGCCACCTGGCGCGAGAGGATCGCCGTCGGCACGAATTGCAGGCTGATCTGGCGCATCTGTTCGCCGAAACCGGGCATTTCCTTGGTTCCGACGCTGAGCGTGGCATCCGGCGTCACATCGCGGCGCGCCGGGCCCGTGCCGCCCGTCGTCAGGATCAGATGGCAGTGGCTCAGGTCGACCATGTCGATCAGGGTGTTTTCAATCTGCGAGCGCTCGTCCGGGATCAGCCGTTTTTCCAGGCGGAATGGCGTGCGGATGGCGGCGGACAGCCAGCTTTCCAGTGCCGGGATGCCCAGGTCTTCATACACGCCGCCGCTGGCGCGGTCCGAGATCGACACGAGGCCGATAATCAATTCGTCTTCTATCGTGGTCATGGGGCACCTGTCTATGTCGTAAAAAAACCGGGCTGATCCCGGTTTTTGTCAACCCAAGCCCTGGAGCTGGGGTTTATTCGTCGTCTTCTTGCTCAACGTCATCTTCATCGGCATCTTTCTTGCCGCTGTTGTTCTTCTTGGCGATCTCTTTCAAGATCTGGAAGATTTCACGGTAAGCTTTTGGTGGCTTGTTCTCGGCCTGCTCCTTGCGGGCATTGCGGATCAGGGTGCGCAGGTGCTGCACGTCCAGTTCCGGGTTTTCCGACAGCAAGACGGTCAATGCCTTGTCATCCGTCAAGAGTTTGTCGCGGCGGCGCTCCATCGCGTGCATATTGGCCGTGTCGGCTTTCGACAAGCCTTTCCAGCTATCGATGGTGCGTTGGATGGCGGCAACTTCTTCCTCATCCAGGGTGCGCATCTTCTTGCCCACGTATTGCAGCTGGCGGCGGCGGCCTTCGTGGTCCTTGATTTGCTGGCATTCGAGAATGGCGTCGCGCACGTCTTCCGGCATCGGGACGCGCTTGACGCGGTCACGTGCCTCATTGACGAGTTCTTCGCCCAGCTTTTGCAGGACGGTCATCTGGCGCTTGAGTTCCGACTTCGAAGGACGTTCATATTCCTGTTCGAATTCGGTCGATTGGAAGCCGCAAGCTCCCCGGTTTGGATTTGGCATGATAAGGCGGGATTGGCCGCGTAGGCCGCACCTGTAAACTGTAAACGACTGCTATGATAACCTTTTTAGCGGCTTTCCGAAGAAAACAGCGCATGAACGACTCCGTATTTACCCATAGTCAAGAGCAATTGCAGCAACTAGCCCGTGATGTGTTGTCTTTTGCGCGGGAAGCGGGCGGCACCGACGCTGCCGTCGAAGTCAGCGAAGGCGGTGGCCTGTCCGTTTCTGTCCGAAAAGGCAAGATCGAAACGATCGAGCAAAACAAGGACAAGGGCATGGGCGTGACCGTGTTTGTGGGCAAGAAGCGCGGCAATGCCAGCACCTCCGATTTCTCGCCGTCCGCCCTGCGCGCCACGGTGGACGCCGCCTACAACATCGCCCGCTTCACGGCCGAGGACGATTGCGCGGGACTGGCCGACGCCGACATGCTGGAAATGGCGCCCCGCGATTTGCAACTGTTCTATCCCTGGCTCATTTCCGCCGAGGAAGCCGTCGTGCTGGCCCAGCGGGCCGAAGCGGCCGCGTTCGCCGTCGATCCGCGCATCACGAACAGCGAAGGCGCCGGTGTGCACGTGCAGCAATCGCACTTTGTGTCCGCCAATTCGCGCGGCTTCATCGGCGGCTACCCGTTTTCGCGCCACACCCTGTCCGTGGCGCCCATCGCCGGCAAGGGTGCCAAGATGCAGCGCGACGACTGGTATTCGTCCGTGCGCGACGCCTCCAAAATGTCGAGCCCGGAAGCCATCGGCCGCTATGCCGCCGAGCGGGCCCTGTCGCGCCTGAACGCGCGCAAGCTGGGCACGCGCACCTGTCCCGTGCTGTTCGAGGCGCCGCTGGCGGCCGGTTTGCTCGGTACCTACGTGCAAGCGACCTCGGGCGGCGCCCTGTACCGCAAGTCCACTTTCCTGAACGATTCCCTGGGCACGCAAGTGCTGCCGTCGCACGTGCAGATCTTCGAAGACCCGCACGTGATCGGCGGCGTCGGTTCGGCCCCGTTCGACGAGGAGGGCGTGAAAACCGTCAGCCGCGACGTCGTCAAGGATGGCGTGGTGCAAGGCTATTTCCTGTCGACTTACACGGCCCGCAAGCTGGGCATGCAGACGACGGGCAACGCGGGTGGCTCGCACAATCTGTACCTGACCTCGAAGCAGACGGCCGCCAGCGACGATTTTAGTGCCATGCTGAAAAAGCTGGGCACGGGCTTGCTGGTAACGGAACTGATGGGACAAGGAACCAATTACGTGACGGGCGACTATTCACGCGGCGCCTCCGGTTTCTGGGTGGAAAACGGCGTGATCCAGTATCCGGTGGAAGAAATCACCATCGCCGGCAACATGAAGGACATGCTGCGCAACATCGTGGCAGTGGGCGCGGACGCCTTGCGCCGCGGCACCAAGGAGACGGGTTCCATCCTCATCGAGAGCATGGTGGTGGCGGGCGGTTAAGCCCCGCCCTGACACACCCCGGCCGGCGGCATGGTTGCCGGCAGGCCGGGGGACTACCTTACCGTTCTACGTCGTTTTGACGTTGACGCACATCCACGCAATATTCGAGGCGTCCCAGGTGGCTTTCCAGTTAATTGCCGTCTGGTCCCTGCATGCTTGCTCGGATGCAAATTTGCTATCCTGGTAGCGCTGATAGACATAGCCGTCTTGCGGACGCCATACGGCGCCGTACCAATAGTTGTTGGCATCGACGGCGGTTCCCAATTGTTCCACCGGTTTATTCAGGACCGTGTTCTTGTAGTCGATCGCGACACTGCCGTCCTCGTTGTAAAGTCGGACCCATGCGGAATTATTCTGCGTGCCGGCCGCATCGACTGGAACGCACATCCGCGTCTTGGTCTTCGACATGCTGCCAGGCATGGTCAGGCAGAAATAGGGATTTGGTGAACCTGCCGCAACCGACCATTCCACATTGGTGGTCGTGGTGGCGCTGGGGTCGCAGTAATTCGCGTACTTCCCGGCTTTGAAACCTTCGACATACGCCGACGTTTGCACGCCCGAAAAATACGTGCCGGATGCATTGCTGAGAGCGGGCAATGCTTCGTGGCCCGTGACGGACATGCACGCTTTGTAGCCGGCATCGGCATAGCCGAGTGCCATGCCGATGGGCTGCATGTTTGCGTCCAGATGCAGTTTCCAGGTGTTCCGGTATAGCAGCTTGCCGCTGGCATTGCTGCGCAGCAGTGAAATGACTTTGACGGACGCCGCTTGTTGCGATACGCCATTGGTAATGAATGGTGCAGGCTGTCCGAATTCCTGGCTGACGATTAACATCGCCGACCCCAGATAGCCATCATTGGAGGCCAGATTCGAGATGGTCAGGTCGCTGCCCAGGAATTTCTTTAATGCATCTGCGGCATTGATGGATGCCAGCACCGGTGTCGGTGGCACCACCGGTTTAGGATCCGGATTGCTGCCATTCCCGCCGCTACCTCCGCTACCGCCGCCGCCGCAAGCGGAGAGGGTGAGCAGGCTGACGAGCGCGCACAGTATGGTTTGTTTCTTCATCTTCACAACCTAATATAGCGACAAGCATGCGTGTCGTTGCGCGGTCGCATTATAGGGAGTGTTGATTGTAGGAAATCTATCGAATTGTCTCGTTGTTGCCCCCATTTCCCCTCTCGCTGCCACCGCATGTTTCTCTCTGCGCGCGAATGCAAACTGGCGGTCAGGGGAATGCCAGTCGCCGCCGGCCGCCGGGGCAGTGTGCATGCGGCGGCTTGGTAGTAGTGATCAGCTCGTCATACGGATGAAATATTGCCTTCGTATGATGTCGCCATCTGACGTTATCTGCGCTATTTAGATGCTTTTAATGTAAGTAAGCCGAACTTCGTGATATTTCATGCAAGATGCGAGTCTTGCCGTGACGCGTTGTTGTTGATTCAACCTGCATAGTGACCCTCTCCATGACCTACTCCCGTACCCGCATCGCCCGCGCGGTGGCCCTGTTGTGTGCCATGAACGCCCTGTTCGCCCATCCGGCCCAAGCCCATGGTGCCGCGCCCGCTGCGCCAGCTTCCGCCAGCGACGCCAGTGACACCCCGCAAGCCGTGATCGTGACGGGCACGCGCGGCAGCAACCGTACGCAGTTCGACACCATGGCGCCCGTGGATGTGTTCAACCGCGAAGATATCGGCGCCGTTGAATCGTCGGACTTGAACGATGTGCTGGCGCAACTCGTGCCTTCATATGTGGTGCAGCGTCTGCCGATGGCTGACGGGCAAGTGTTCGTGCGTCCCGCCACCTTGCGCGGCCTGTCGCCGGACCAGACCCTGGTGCTGGTCAATGGCAAGCGTTTCCACCGCAGCGCCTTGCTCGGCGCGCGCGGCGCGCAGGCGCCGGACCTGGCGCAGATTCCCGTCTCCGCCATCAAGCGCATCGAGGTGCTGCGCGACGGCGCTTCCGCCCAGTACGGCTCCGACGCGATTGCCGGCGTGATCAACATCATTCTCGATGATACGCTCGGCACGGAGGTCTCCGTGCACCATTCGCAATATTCGGAAGGCGACGGCAAGGGCAATGAAGTGAACCTGAAGACGGGTTTTGCCTTTGGCGAGACGGGCAAGGCGACGATTTTCGGCGCGCTGGCCAAGTCCGACCCCACGTCGCGCACGCGCCAGCGGGCCGACGCGATCGCTTTCCAGAATGCGCATCCGGAACTGAAGGTACCGAATCCCGTGCAGCGCTGGGGCCAGCCTGAACTCGACAGCAAGCGCATCGGCTTCAACGCCAGCATGGCCCTGTCCGACACGATGGAACTGTACGGTTTCGGTCTGTTCAGCCGCAGTAACGGCACCTCGGATTTCAACTGGCGCAACCCGGACACGAGCACGGGCGCATATAAAACCAGCAGCCTGTTCCCTGGCTGGGACTTGCGCAGCATCTATCCGCTGGGCTTCAGCCCCAGCTATTCGAACGAGCAGGATGATGTACAGGTGGTGGCCGGCGTGCGCGGCCATTTCAACGACCGCTTCGGCTGGGACGTGAGCGCTTCCTGGGGGCGCAACCGCATCGATTACAACCTGGCCAATTCCATCAACGCCTCGATGGGACCTGGCAGCCCGACATCGTTTTACCTGGGCCAGTTGTCGCAGGTGGAAAAGATTCTCAACGCCAACTTCAACTATGAATTGCCCGTGGCGTCCCTGCCGCAACCAGTCAACATCGCCTTCGGTGCGGAGGCGCGCAATGAAACCTATGGCGTGAAGGCGGGCGACGTGGCGTCCTGGACGGTGGGGCCGGGCGCGGCCATCGGCCTCGACGCGAATGCGAATGGCGCGCCAGGCTTCAGCGACCGCCAGGCGGGCAGCTGGGGCCAGGACAGCTATGCGGCCTACCTGGACGTGGAAGTGCCCGTCACGAAGGCCCTGAGCCTGGGGGGCGCGGCCCGCTATGAACATTTCTCGGAATTCGGCAGCACCGTCAACGGCAAGTTGTCGGCCCGCTATGCCTTGAGCGAAGACATGGCCTTGCGCGGTTCCTACTCGACGGGTTTCCGTGCGCCAACGCCGGGCCAGTCGAACACCAACAGCACGAATCAAGGCCTCGACACCAAGACCCTGTTGCTGTTTACCAGCGGCCGCCTGGCCAACAACGATCCGCTGGCCATCCTGCTGGGCGCCAAGGCATTGAAGCCGGAAAAATCGAAGAACCTGTCGCTGGGCTTTACGTGGAAGACATCGGCGGGCTTCTCCGGTTCCGTCGACGTGTATGACATCAAGGTCAGCGACCGCTTCAGCACGTCCGCCGCGTTTGCCGTGCCGGCCGGCGTGGCCAATCCGCTGCGCTACACCTCGGTCAGCTACTTCACGAATGACTTCGACACCACCACGCGCGGCATCGATATCGTCGGCAGCCACCTGAGCCGTATCGGCGACGGCAAGCTGAACCTGACCCTGGCCTACAACTACAACACGACGAAAGTCGACGACGGCAAGTCCAGCCTGGTGACGAATGCAGCCCAGCGCCAGGTCTTCGAGGAGCGCTTGCCGCGCCAGAAAGCCACCATCAGCGGCAACTATGACCTGGGCAACTGGAATACCCTGGCCCGCGTGCGCTATTACGGCGCGTGGACGGACAATTCCGGCAATGCCACGGGCGATATCTTCCAGCGTTTTGGCGCCATGCAATTTCTCGACCTGGCGGCCAGCTACAAGATCAGCGACAAGCAGTCCGTGCGCGTGGGTATCGACAACGTGCTGGACAAGTATCCTGACGAAGCAACCTTCCAGGCCAGCCGCGGTCTGATCTATTCGCGCAATGCGCCGTACGACACGGACGGGCGTAACCTGTACGTCGAGTACAAAGTGAAATTCTAAGGGAGATGACGATGAATCCACAACGCCGCGCCCTGTTGCGCGCGGGTTCGCTGGCGGCAGCGCTGCCCATGGCGGCGGGCGCAGGATCGGCTGCGGCAGCATCTGCCGCCCTGCCTCCGTCCTTGCCATCGGTGCCGGCCGGCACCACGCCGGATGCCCTGGCCAGCAACCAGGCTTACTGGCAGGCCGTGGCCGCGCAGTACGACACGACCGATGCCATCGTGCAACTCGACAATGCTTTCTGGGGTTCGATGGCCAGGCCCGTGCTGCGCCACTACGAGCAGCAGCTGGCCATGGTCAACCGCGACAACGCCTGGTATGCGCGCATGCGCTTTCCGGCCGATTTCGAGGCGGCGCGCGTGGCGGCGGCCAGGGCGCTGGGCGTGGGCATCGATGAAATCGTGCTGACGCGCGGTGCCACGGAAGCGCTGCAAGTCCTGATCGCCGGCTACAACCGCCTGCGTCCCGGCGACACGGTGCTGTACGCGGATATCGATTACGACAATATGATCACCGTCACGCGCTGGTTGCAGCAGCGGCGCGGCGCCCAGGTCGTGTTGATTGCCATGCCGGAACCGTTTACGCATGATGGCGTCATCGCCGCCTATGTTGCTGCCATGGAACGCCATCCGACCTTGAAACTGATGCTGCTCACGCACGTCAATCACCGCAACGGCATGGTCTTGCCTGTGGCCGAGATCAGCCGCCTGGCACGCGCACGGGGCATCGACGTGATCGTCGATACGGCGCATGGCTTCGGCCAGCTGGACATGACGATTCCTGACCTGCAGGCGGATTTTGCCGGCATCAACCTGCATAAATGGATAGGCGCGCCTGTTGGCGTGGGTGCTGCGTATATCAAGCGGGGCAGGGTGGTCGATATCGACGCATATATGGGAGAAAAGACGGGCGACGATATCCGCACGCGCGTGCACACGGGCACGGTCAATTTCGCTGCCTATCTGAGTTTGCCGGTGGCGCTGGACTTGCATGCGCAGATCGGCGTGGCCAACAAGCAGGCGCGGCTGCGACTGCTGCGCAACCGCTGGGTGGAAGCGGCGCGCGCCATCGAGGGCATCGAGGTGCTGGCATCGGCCGATCCGCGCCTGACGAGCGCCATCGCTTCGTTCCGCCTGAAGGGCAAGACGAGCGTGGCCGACAGCTATGCGCTGTCGAAAAAGCTAATACAGGAACACGGCATCTTTGCCGTGCCGCGCGACGGCCTTGCCAGTGGCGCGTGCGTGCGCGTCACGCCGGGCATCTTTACGCCCGAGTCGCATCTGGACCGGCTGGTGGAAGCCTTGCGCAAGGTAGCCAAGGGCTGAGAGAAAAGCGCGGCCCGCCTGCGAGGTCGGGCCGCGTGACTGCGGTAAGGCTTAAGCGCGCAAGGTGGCCAGGATCGGTTGCAATACGGCAACGCCCAGGGCGGCGCTGCGGGCGCCGCTCCAGCCCGTTTGCGGGTCGGGATCGTTGGCGTTGTCCTTGAACGGCAGTTCCAGGGTCAGCGACAGGCAGCCGAAGGCGTGGGTGATATGGGGCGAACCCATGGTCAGCACTTCCGGCGTGAACGGGCCGTCTTCATAGCCGTGTTCATCCTGGAAGTCGGGGCTGGCCACCTTGAAGTCGGCGATGAAGCGGTCTTGCTCGGCTTTTTGTGCCGGCGTGAAATTTTCCAGCGCATCGCTGCCAGCCACGAAGACGTAAGGCAAGCCTTCGTCTCCATGCACGTCGAGGAACAGGTCACAGCCGATTTCATGCATTTTTTGTTTCACCAGGAACACTTCCGGGCTGCGTTCCATGGTCGGCGTCATCCATTCGCGGTTCAGGTTGGCGCCGGCCGCGTTGGTGCGCAGGTTGCCATGCACGGAACCGTCCGGGTTCATGTTCGGCACCACATAGAAGACGGCGTCCTGCAGGCACTGGCGGGCAAACGGATTGGCCTGGTCCAGCAAGGCTTCGAGCATGCCTTCGACAAACCATTCGGCCATCGTTTCACCGGGATGCTGACGCGCGATGACCCAGACTTTCTTTTCTGCATCGGCGTCACCGACCACCAGCAGGTTCATGTCGCGGCCTTCCACGGTGCTGCCCAGGTCGATCAGGCGCACCAGCGGCGACGCTTGCGCGCTGTCGATCAGGGCCAGGTGGCGGTCCCATGGATACGGCTCGAAGTAGGCGTAGTACACGCTTTCTTCCTCGGGCGTGTGTTCGATAGTCATCACGGCGCCATCAAAGCTGGTGGGCACGCGGAACCAGGTTTCGCGGTCGTAGCTGGCCACGGCCTGGTAATCTTTCCAGCCGTCCGGATAGGCCGATTTTCCGGCATTCATGAAGCGGATCGTGCACGCCTCGCCTTGCGCGCCTTGCAGGCGGAAGTAAAACCACTGCGTGATGTCGGCGTGGGAATCCTTGCGGATGTTCAGCTCGATGGATTGGGCATCGTCGGCGCGCAGCACCTCGATCGCGCCGGCGTCGAATTGCTGGCTGATTTTAATGGTCATGAGTGTTCCTGATAAAAACGTATGGGTTTTGCATCGTGTGCAATGGCGCGATGATACCTGTTTTGCGGTGGTCTTTGTGCTGGCGCAAACGACGACGGACGCGCTTTGCTAACGTGATAGCTTCAATACGGGGAGAGCATCATGGATGACAACGGCAAACACATACGCGAACTGGAAAAGAAAGTCAGCGCCCTCAGCGATGCCCTGGCGCACCTGGGCAAGGGTACGACCTTGCAGGAATTGCTGCGCATCATACGTTTCCCCGGCTATACCACGCCGGCCGAATTCACCTTCAATGCCGCCATCCTCGACACCATGCTGGTGCAGGCCAATGCGCTGGAAAAGCTGGGGCAGGATTTGCTGGCGGGGGCCAAGCAGGTCGTCGCCATGAACAAGCAGTGAACGCAGTAGTGAGCAAATCCTGAACGCCTGAAAAATGGCCAGGGCAAGGCGCAGGGCCGCAGGCAGTACGAACGTACGCCCAGGCCCTGCAACGCCGCCATGGACGTTTTGTCAGGTGTTCAGTCCGCCGAAACGTTCAAAAAACCATGGCTCGACAGATGCCGCCTGCTCATCCTCGCGCCGCAGGGTAGCCAGGATATGTTCCTCTGCCGCCGCGTAGGTAAGGCGGTAGAGGTCGCGCGCCAGCGCATAGGCTTGCGTGCCGGGCCACGGCTCGGGCAGCAGTTCGACGGGCAGTTGCGGGTCGTGCAACTGCACACGGCGGTAGGCGTGCGTCAGCAGTGAGCGGATGACGAACGCTTGCTCGGCATCGAACACGGGCGCTTCTTGCAGCAGGGTCAGCAGCGGCTGGAAGCTGGCGATGAATTTTTCGTAGCCAGCCATCACTTCCGACAGGTCCCAGCAGTCGCCCACCATGTCGCGCAGCGGGCGCGTGCTGACACACGGCAACTCTGTTGTGTGGCAGACATACAGCTTGCCTTGCACCTCGTTGCGCACGAGAATATCTTCCAATGCTTCCGTATTGCTGGCAGGGTGGCCAAAGATACCTGGTGAAATCAGGCCATAGCCGGCCCACAATAATTCCTTGCGCAGCGCCCCCCGCTCGGCGGCGCCGATGCTGCCGGCCGGCCCGATCACCAGGGTCCAGCTGCCATCCCAGTGCACGACCAGCGGTGCATAGATGCGGCGATAGGCGCGTTCGAAGCGGGCCAGCGCCTCCGGGCGTATCGTATAGGCGCTGCGGCGGCCATCGCGCTGCGAGCTGAGCCAGCCTTCCTGCGCCAGGCGGAACACGCTGGTGCGCAACAAACGGTCGTTGACGCCGAATGGCGCCAGCAGTTCGATCAGGCTGCCCAGCCAGATGGCGCCGCCGCGCGGCACGATGGCGTCGCCAAAGATGGTCATCACCAGGGACTTCGAGCGCGGTGGGTCGCTTTCCAGGAAATCGGCTATCCATGCCGTGCAGCGGGTGTTCTTCATGTGGTTCCGGTCTGGCCGTGTTGCGGTCGAATCAATAAAAGCAGCAGTTTACTTGGCTGCGCGGGTAGCGCGGCAATAATTTGCCGGAAGCGCTGGTGGCGCTCTGTAGTGTTTTCTCATCAGCAATATCATACGCACAAAAAAGCTGCACAAGATACGAATTTTTAAAATGATTCATATCAAGTGTATGCAAATCGTTTTTTGTATCGTATTATCTGTTCATCGCACCGCGTTGCTGCGCAAAATCAAAGACATGGGAGACAGATCATGTACGCACAAATGGTTGAAACCGGCCTCAAGAACGTCCGTTCCCTCGACGACATGGGCCAGGAAGAGCGCGCTTTCCAGGCACGCATCGACGAAGGCATCAAGATCGAGGCCAAGGACTGGATGCCGGACGCCTACCGCAAGACCCTGATCCGCCAGATTTCGCAGCACGCGCACTCGGAAATCGTCGGCCAATTGCCCGAAGGTAACTGGGTCACGCGCGCGCCGACCCTGAAACGCAAGTCCATCCTGCTGGCCAAGATCCAGGACGAAGCGGGCCACGGCCTGTACCTGTACAGCGCTGCGGAAACCCTGGGCGTGTCGCGCGACGACTTGCTGGCCGCCTTGCACTCGGGCAAAGCCAAGTATTCCAGCATCTTTAACTATCCGACCCTGTCGTGGGCCGACATGGGCGCCATCGGCTGGCTGGTCGACGGTTCCGCCATCATCAACCAGATTCCCCTGTGCCGCTGCTCGTATGGGCCGTATGCGCGCGCCATGATCCGCGTCTGCAAGGAAGAGTCGTTCCATGCGCGCCAGGGCTACGACATCATGATGTCGCTGTGCAAGGGTACGCCGGCGCAGAAAGCCATGGCGCAGGATGCGCTGAACCGCTGGTGGTGGCCATCACTGATGATGTTCGGCCCGTCCGACGCCGCCTCCGTCAACAGCGCCCAATCGGCGCAATGGCGCATCAAGCTGTTCTCGAACGATGAATTGCGCCAGCGCATGGTCGACCAGACCGTGCCGCAAATCGAATACCTGGGCTTGACCGTGCCCGATCCCGACCTGAAATTCAATGCGGAAACGGGCCACTATGAATTCGGCGAGATCGACTGGTCCGAGTTCAACAATGTCCTGAAGGGCAATGGCCCATGCAACCGCGAACGCCTGCAAACGCGCGTGAAAGCGTATGAAGACGGCGAATGGTTCCGCGATGCCTTGGTCGCGTATGCAGACAAGCAAGCTGCTAACAAAGCGGCGGCGTAAATACATAAGACAGATAGGGGATAGCAACATGAGCAAAGAATGGCCTTTGTGGGAAGTTTTCATCCGCAGCCAGCACGGCCTGGCGCACAAGCATGTGGGCAGCCTGCACGCTTCCGACGCCACCATGGCGGTCAACCATGCGCGCGACGTCTACACGCGCCGCAATGAAGGCGTGAGCATCTGGGTGGTGCGCGCGGCCGATATCGTCGCCAGCAGCCCCGGCGACAAGGGCGCCCTGTTCGAGCCGTCGAACAGCAAGGTGTACCGCCATCCCACCTTCTTCCCGATGCCGGAAGAAGTCAAGAACCTGTGATGGGAGCGCCTGCAATGGATGACAAAGTTAACTACTTGCTGCGCCTGGGCGACAATGCCCTGATCCTCAGCCAGCAGCTGTCTCAGCTGTGCGGCAAGGGTCCCGCGCTGGAAGAAGACATGGCGCTGACCAACGTGGCGCTGGACTTGCTGGGCCAGACGCGCTTGTGGTTCAGCTATGCGGCCGAACTGGAAAACGCGGGCCGCGACGAGGACGACATCGCCTTCCTGCGCGACGCCCACGATTTCAAGAACTGCCTGCTGGTCGAACAGCCGAACGGCAATTACGCCGACACCATGATGCGCCAGTTCTTCTTCGACAGCTGGCACTACTTCCAGCTGCTGGAACTGACGAAATCGACGGATGCGCGCATCGTCGAAGTGGCGCAAAAGTCGATCAAGGAAGTGACCTATCACCTGCGCCGCAGCGGCGATCTTGTCGTGCGCCTCGGCGACGGCACGGCCGACAGCCATGCCAAGACGCAGGCTGCCGCCGACAAGCTGTGGATGTACACGGGCGAGATGTTCAAGTACGACACAGTCGACCAGGCCATGGTTGCCGCCGGCATCGCGCCGCCATCGGACGTGCTGCGCCGGGCTTTCCTGGAGCACGTGGCCGAGATATTCGCCGAAGCGACGCTTGTCATGCCGGCGCCCGACGCCTGGATGCAAAAGGGTGGCAAGCAGGGCACGCACACGGAGCACCTGGGTTTTATCCTGGCCGAGATGCAGTTCCTGCAGCGTGCCTATCCCGGGGCGGAGTGGTAATGAACACGGCCGCTGGCGCTGCGGCGCTGGACGCCGCCCAGGTCTGGGCCTGGCTCGGCGACGTCGCGGACCCGGAAATCCCCGTCATTTCGGTGGTGGACCTGGGCATCGTGCGCGCCGTCGAAGTCACGGATGGCGACGCATGCATCGTGACGATCACGCCCACGTATTCGGGCTGCCCGGCCATGCAGGTGATCGCCGACGCCGTCACGGATGCCTTGCGCAGCCATGGCGTGGCCAAGGTGACCCTGGTGAACCAGCTGGCGCCCGCATGGACCACGGACTGGATGAGCGAAGCGGGCAAGGCCAAGCTGAAAGGCTATGGCATCGCCCCGCCGCAGCAGCAGGTGATCGACATCAGCGGCTTGAAGGGTGGAGTAAAACGTCAAGCGATGCCAAAGCTGGACGTGATCTGCCCGAACTGCGGCTCGACGCATACGCAACTGACCAGCCAGTTCGGCTCCACGCCGTGCAAGGCCCTGTACAAGTGCCTGGCTTGCCGCGAACCGTTTGACTACTTCAAGTGCCACTAAAAAAATCAGGCACACGTTCCGAAGAAACTGGAGATGAAGCATGAGTAAATTTTATCCGCTGTGCGTAGCGAACGTGCGCAACGAAACGCGCGACACCATCGCCGTCACGTTCGACGTGCCAGCCGAGCTGCAGCAGCAGTTCCGCTTCCAGCAGGGCCAGCACCTGACCCTGCGCGCCAATATCAATGCGGAAGACGTGCGCCGCTCGTATTCCATCTGCTCGGCGGTGCAGGACGGCACCCTGCGCGTGGCCATCAAGCGCACGCCGGGCGGCGCGTTCTCCACCTGGGCGAACGATACCCTGAAAGCGGGCGCCACCATCGAGGTGATGCCGCCCATGGGCCACTTCAACGTGCCGCTCGACTGCGTCAACCGCAAGCACTACCTGGCGTTTGCGGCCGGCAGCGGCATCACGCCCATCCTCTCCATCATCAAGACCACCCTGCTGACGGAACCCCTGAGCCGCTTCACCCTGTTCTACGGTAACCGCGCCTCGTCGTCCGTCATCTTCAAGGAAGAATTGACGGACTTGAAGGACGTGTACCTGGAGCGTTTGAACCTGGTCTACGTGATGAGCCGCGAGCAGCAGGACATCGAATTGTTCAACGGCCGCATCACGCAGGAAAAATGCGAGCAATTCCTGCAGCACTGGATCAAAGTCGAAGACTACGACAACGCCTTCATCTGCGGCCCGGAAGACATGATGCTCGGTGTCTCCGCTGCCCTGCAGGCTGCCGGCATGCCCAAGCAGAATATCAAGATCGAACTGTTCGCCGCCAGCATCCCGAAAAACGCCCACAAGCCGCGCGCCCAGCTCGACGCGGGCGTGGTGCAGGAAACGGAAGTGACCGTCATCATGGATGGCAACCACACCACCTTCACGATGGACAAGGACAAGGAATCCATCCTCGACGCGGGCCTGCGCCAAGGCATCGACATGCGCTACTCGTGCAAGGGCGGCGTATGTTCGACCTGCCGCTGCAAGATCCTCGACGGCAAAGTCGAAATGGATGTCAACTACGCGCTGGAAGACTACGAAGTGGCGCGCGGCTTTGTCCTCAGTTGCCAGAGTTTCCCTCTCACAGACAAGGTCGTGGTCGACTTCGACCAGGCTGAATAAGCCGGTGCAGGGCACGGGCCCTGCCTTACCTATTACACAAGCGAGACGCCATGACCTACCAAAACATCCTCTTTACCATCGAGCAGGGTATCGCCACGCTGACCCTGAACCGTCCCGACAAACTCAATAGTTTTACGCAAGCCATGCACGAGGAAGTGCGCGACGCGATTGCGAAAGTGAACGCCGACAGTACCGTGCGCGTCTTCGTGCTGACGGGCGCGGGCCGCGGCTTTTGCGCGGGCCAGGATCTGTCCGACCGCGCCGTGGAACCCGGCTCGAAGGGCGTGGACCTGGGCGAGTCGGTGGAAAAGAACTATGCGCCGCTGGTGCTGGCCCTGAAAGCGCTGCCGATGCCCGTGATTTGCGCCGTCAACGGCGTGGCCGCTGGCGCGGGCGCCAACCTGGCGCTGGCTTGCGACATCGTCATCGCCGGCAAGTCGGCCAGCTTCGTCGAAGTGTTCTGCAAGCTGGGCCTGATCCCGGACACGGGCGGCACCTTTTTCTTGCCACGCCTGATCGGTTCGGCGCGCGCCATGGGCCTGGCCATGCTCGGTGAAAAACTGACGGCGGAAAAAGCGGAAGACTGGGGCTTGATCTGGAAATGCGTCGAGGATGCCCAACTGGCGGAAGAAACGCGCAAGCTGGCCGTGCACTTTTCCACGGCGCCGACCAAGGGCCTGGCCTACACCAAGCAGGCACTGGCCGCCAGCGGCGCCAATACCCTGCCGCAGCAGCTGGCGCTGGAAGCGCGCATGATGAGCGATCTCGGTAACAGCGACGATTACCGCGAAGGCGTTGCCGCCTTCATGGAAAAGCGCGCACCGCAATTCAAGGGACATTGATATGGCAGCTTTGGACAACAACAGTATCGTCGCCGTCATCGGCAGCGGCGCCATGGGCGCCGGCATCGCGCAGGTGGCCGCCGCAGCCGGCTACCGCGTAAAACTGTACGACACGCGCGCAGAAGCCGTCAGCAAGGCGCTGGCCGATATCGGCAAGATGTATGTGAAGCTGGCCGAGAAGGGCCGCATGACGGCCGACGATGCGGCAGCCGCCACGGCGCGCCTGCAGGCGGCCGGCAGCCTGGCCGATGTGAGCGATGCATCCCTGGTGGTGGAAGCCATCGTGGAAAACCTCGACGTCAAGCGCGGTCTGTTCGCGGAACTGGAAGCGCTGGTCGGCGACGACTGCATCCTGGCGACGAATACGTCGTCGATTTCCGTCACGGCCATCGCCGCCAAGCTGCGCCGCCCGGAACGCCTGGTCGGCATGCATTTCTTTAATCCCGTACCCCTGATGGCGCTGGTCGAAGTGATCAGTGGCCTGGCCACCAGCGAGCAAGTGGCCGCCACCGTGTATGACACGTCGATTGCCTGGGGCAAGAACCCCGTGCATGCAAAATCGACGCCCGGCTTCATCGTCAACCGTGTCGCCCGTCCCTTCTATGCGGAAGGCTGGCGCCTGCTGAACGAACAGGCGGGCGACGCCGCCACCATCGACGCCGTGCTGCGCGAAGCGGGCGGTTTCCGCATGGGGCCATTCGAGCTGATGGACCTGATCGGCCACGACGTGAATTTCTCCGTCACGCAATCCGTGTTCGGCGCCTATTTCAACGATCCGCGTTTCACGCCGTCCGTGCTGCAGCAGGAAATGGTCAACGCCGGTTTCCTCGGCCGCAAATCGGGCCGCGGTTTTTACCTGTATGGCGAAGGCGCCGTTGCCCCCGTGGCGCAGGCGGAAGGTGCACAGGCCAAGCCAGAATTCGTCGCCCTGTCGGCCGCCATCGGTGGCGATGGCCGTGGCCACAGCGGCATCATCCACAGCCTGGTGCAGCGGCTGGAGCAGGCGGGCATCACCGTCAGCCGCCGCGTGACGCAGGAAGGCCAGGCGCACGACGAGGCGCCGGCCCTGCATTGCCATGGCGCCGCGATTTACCTGACCGATGGCCGCAGCGCCACCCAGCGCGCGCACGACAACCAGCATCCGGACACGGTGCTGTTCGACCTGGCGCTCGATTACGCCGGTGCCAGGCGCATTGCCGTGGCCCGTGCCGACCAGTGCAGCGACGCCGCCTATGCGGCTGTCGTCGGCCTGTTCCAGGCGGCCGGTTTCATCGTCACGCGCCTGGACGACGTGCCTGGCCTGGCCGTCATGCGCACTGTCGCCATGCTGGCCAACGAGGCGGCCGACGCCGTCAACCAGGGCGTGTGCACGGTGGCCGCCGTCGATATCGCCATGCAGAAGGGCGTCAACTACCCGCGTGGACCGCTGGCCTGGGCCGATGCCGTCGGCGTCCAGCACATCGTGTCGGTGCTGCACCACCTGGCGCAAGGCTATGGCGAAGACCGCTACCGGGTCTCGCAGCTGCTGCGCCGTAAACTTGCCAATGGAGATCGCTTTCATGCCGAATGAAGACCACAACATGACCGCACAAGCCCTGGCGGAAGCGGCCGCTGCCTCCATGCTGTCGCGCGATAACGCCACCGCCGCCATGGGCATCGCCTTGGCCGAAGTGGGACCGGGCCATGCGCGCATGACCATGACGGTGCGCGCCGACATGCTCAATGGCCACCAGACCTGCCATGGCGGTTTTATCTTTGCCCTGGCCGACAGCGCCTTCGCCTTTGCCTGCAACAGCTACAACATGAACACCGTGGGAGCCGGCTGCACCATCGATTACCTGGCGCCGGGCCGCGAAGGCGACGTGCTGACGGCGCACGCCGTCGAGCAGGCGCTGGCCGGCAAGAGCGGCGTCTACGACGTCAAGGTCAGCAACCAGGACGGGCGCGCCATCGCGCTCTTCCGTGGCAAGTCGATTCGCGTGGCGGGTGAAGTCATCAGCAATTGAAGGTACGAGAGCAGGCTTGAACTGCCGGAACGAATTACATAGTTATAGAACCGAATCAGGAGACAGAGATGGTCCAGAGAACCCCAGCACCGAATGACCTCGAGCCGATCGAGCGCGCCAGCAAGGATGAACTGCAGGCGCTGCAGCTCGAACGCATGAAATGGACGCTCAAGCACGCGTATGACAACGTGCCCCATTACCGCGCTGCTTTTGACGAAGCGGGCGTGCATCCGGACGACCTCAAATCCCTGTCCGATCTGGCCAAATTCCCGTTCACCGATAAAAAGGTCTTGCGCGACAATTACCCGTTTGGCCTGTTCGCCGTGCCGCGCGAGCAAGTGGTGCGCATCCACGCGTCCAGCGGCACCACGGGCAAGGCCACGGTGGTCGGCTACACGCAGAACGACATCGATACCTGGGCCAACGTGGTGGCGCGCTCGATCCGCGCCGGCGGCGGCCGCGCTGGCGACATGGTGCATATCTCCTACGGCTATGGCCTGTTCACGGGCGGCCTGGGCGCGCATTACGGCGCCGAGCGCCTGGGCTGCACGGTCATTCCGATGTCCGGCGGGCAGACGGAAAAGCAGGTGCAACTGATCCAGGATTTCAAGCCGTCGATCATCATGGTTACGCCTTCGTACATGCTCAACATCATCGAGGAATTCACGCGCCAGGGTCTGGACCCGGCCGAATCGTCGCTGAAGGTGGGCATCTTCGGCGCCGAGCCGTGGACGGACGCCATGCGCTCGGAAATCGAGGCGCGTGCCGGCATCGACGCCGTCGACATCTACGGCCTGTCCGAAGTGATGGGCCCTGGCGTGGCATCCGAATGCATCGAAAGCAAGGACGGTCCCGTCATCTGGGAAGACCATTTTTACCCGGAAATCATCGATCCGGAAACGGGCGAGGTGCTGCCGGACGGCGAAGAGGGCGAGCTGGTGTTTACCTCGCTGTCGAAGGAAGCGCTGCCCATCATCCGCTACCGCACGCGCGACCTGACCCGCTTGCTGCCGCCGACATCGCGCTCGATGCGCCGCATCGGCAAGATTACGGGCCGCTCGGACGACATGCTGATCATCCGCGGCGTGAACGTCTTCCCCACGCAGATCGAAGAGCTGATCCTCAAAATGCCGAAGCTGGCGCCACAGTATCAATTGGTGGTCACGCGGGACGGCCACCTCGACAAGCTGGAAGTGGTGGCCGAGCTGCGTATCGACCTCACTGCCGCCATCTCGGCCAGTGAAACGGACGCGCTGGCGCGCGAGCTGGAACACCGCATCAAGACACACGTGGGCGTGAGCACGCGCGTGCGCCTCGTGGCCGCCGCCGGCATCGAACGCACCCTGACGGGCAAGGCCCGCCGCGTGGTTGACCAGCGCCCGAAGATTTTTTCCTGATAGCCCGCCCGAACAAGGAACCAGACATGAATGACGCTTTTATCTGTGACGCCGTACGCACCCCGTTTGGCCGCTATGGCGGCGCGCTGTCCAGCGTGCGCGCGGACGACCTGGGTGCGCTGCCGATTGCCGCGCTGATCGCCCGCAACCCGTCCGTCGACTGGGCCGCCATCGACGACGTGTTCTACGGCTGCGCCAATCAGGCGGGCGAGGACAATCGCAACGTGGGCCGCATGGCTGCGCTGCTGGCCGGCTTGCCGGCGGCAGTGCCCGCCAATACCATCAACCGCCTGTGCGGCTCCAGCCTGGATGCCGTCGGCATGGCTGCCCGTTCCATCAAGGCGGGCGAGGCGGAACTGATCATCGCCGGTGGCGTGGAAAGCATGACGCGCGCGCCTTTCGTGATGGGCAAGGCCGACAGCGCGTTTTCGCGCGCGGCGAAAATCGAAGACACGACCCTGGGCTGGCGTTTTGTGAACGGCAAGATGAAGGCGCAGTACGGCATCGACACCATGCCGGAAACGGCGGAAAACGTGGCCGTGGAATTTGGCATCAGCCGCGCCGACCAGGATGCGCTGGCCCTGCGCAGCCAGCAGCGCTGGGCGGCCGCCCACGCGGCAGGCGTGTTCGAGCGCGAAATCGTGCCCGTCGCCGTGCCGCAAAAAAAAGGCGAGCCGAAAATGGTGACGATGGATGAACATCCGCGTCCCGATACCTCGCTGGACATGCTGGCAAAGCTCAAGGGCGTGGTCAAGCCGGACGGCACGGTCACGGCCGGCAATGCCTCGGGCTTGAACGATGGCGCCTGCGCCATCCTGCTGGCGTCCGCCGCCGCCGTCGATAAATACAAACTGACGCCGCGCGCAAAAGTGCTGGGCATGGCCACGGCCGGCCTGGCGCCGCGCATCATGGGTTTCGGTCCTTCGCCCGCGTCGCGCAAGGTGCTGGCGCAAACGGGATTGAGCATCGAGCAGATGGACGTGATCGAACTCAATGAAGCGTTTGCGGCGCAGGCACTGGCGGTGACGCGCGACCTGGGGCTGGCGGACGATGCGGCCCACGTAAATCCGAATGGCGGTGCGATCGCCATCGGCCACCCGCTGGGCGCATCGGGCGCGCGCCTGGTGATGGCGGCCCTGAACCAGCTGGAACGCACGGGCGGGCGCTATGCGCTGTGCACCATGTGCATCGGCGTGGGGCAGGGTATTGCCGTCGTTATTGAACGCGTATAAAAGCAGTATATAAAACAAGGTGCAAGATAGCACCACCCAATTTGACCGTAGTGCCAACCTGGTGGAGACCACAATGATTGCCAATATCTTCAAGAAAACCCTGATCGCCGGCGTGCTGGCCATGTCCGCCGTGGGCGCGTATGCGGCCGATAACATCAAGATCGGTTCCGTGCTGTCCGTCACGGGGCCTGCCGCCTTCCTGGGCGACCCGGAACTGAAAACCCTGCAGCTGTATATCGAGAAGATCAACGCGGCCGGCGGCGTCCTGGGACGCAAGCTGGAACTTGTGCATTACGATGACGGCAGCGATGCCGCCAAGGCCAACGGTTTTACCAAGCGCCTGATCGAGTCCGACAAGGTCGATGTACTGATCGGCGGCACCACCACCGGCGCGACGATGGCGATGGCGCCGCTGGTGGAGCGCGCCAGCATGCCGTTCATCTCGCTGGCGGGCGCCGTGGTCATCATCGACCCGGTCAAGAAATGGGTGTTCAAGACGCCGCATACGGATCGCATGGCGGCAGAGAAGGTGTTCGAGGACATGAAGAAGCGCGGTATCAGCAAGGTGGGCCTGCTGTCGGAAACGAGCGGCTTTGGCGCTTCGGGCCGCAAGGAATCGCAAATCGTCGCCTCGAAATACGGCATCACGCTGGTGGCCGATGAAACCTACGGCCCGAAAGACACGGACATCACGGCGCAGCTCACGCGCATCAAGAATACTGCTGGCGTGCAAGCCGTCTTCGTCTTCGGCCTGGGCCAGGGCCCGGCGGTCGTGACCAAGAACTATGGCCAGCTGGGGATGGCCGCGCTGCCGCTGTACCAGTCGCATGGCGTGGCGTCCGACGAATACCTGAAACTGTCGGGCAAGGCCGCCGAAGGCGTGCGCCTTCCGACGCCAGCCCTCCTAATCGGCGCCATGCTGCCGGACAGCGACGCGCAAAAGGCGATCGTCGTCGGCTACGACAAGACGTATAAGGACCGCTACAAGATCGACCCATCGACCTTTGGCGGCTATGCGCTCGACGCCCTGAACCTGTCGGTCGACGCCATCAAGCGCGCCGGCGGCACGGACCGCGACAAAGTGCGTGCGGCGCTGGAGTCGACCAAGGGTTTTGTCGGCACCACCGGCGTCTTCAACATGTCGGCCAAAGACCACATGGGCCTGGATCTGTCGGCTTTCCGCATGGTCGAAGTGAAGAACGGCGAATGGCAATTGTCGAAATGATGTAAGCCAGAAGTACCTGCGCGGGCCACCCTCGAAGGCGGTCCGCGCATAGCCGAACATAATGGAGACACCATGGAAGTCGCACAATTTCTACAATTTCTGTATTCCGGGATGACGGTCGGTTCCGCCTACGCGCTGGCGGCGCTGGGCTTCACCATCATCTACAACACCAGCGGCGTGATCAATTTCGCCCAGGGCGAATTCATCATGCTGGGCGGGATGCTGGCTGCCGTGATGTCGGCCGCCGGCGTGCCGCTGCCGCTGGCCATCATCCTGGCCGTCATCGCCACCGGTATCGTTGGCCTGCTGATGGAAAAAACCGTGATCGAACCGGCGCAAAATGCACAGGTCATCACGCTCCTGATCATCACCATTGGCGCCTCGCTCGTGCTGCGCGGCCTGGTGCAAATCTGGCTGGGCAAGGACACGCATTCGCTGCCCGCGTTTTCCGGCGACGCGCCGATCGAATTCCTGGGCGCCAGCCTGCTGCCGCAAAGCCTGTGGGTGCTGGGCGTCACCGTCGTCATCGTGCTGGTGCTGGGCTGGTTCTTCGGCCGCACGCTGATGGGCAAGGCCATGCTGGCCACCTCCCACAACAAGCTGGCCGCGCAACTGGTGGGCATCAACACGCGCAAGGTGCTGCTGTTCTCGTTCGGCCTGTCGGCCCTGCTGGGCGCTGCCGGCGGCATCCTCGTTGCACCGATCACGTATACGTCTTACGACGCGGGCATCATGCTGGGCCTGAAAGGCTTTGTCGCCGCCGTCCTCGGTGGCCTGGGCGGTGGCGCGGGCGCGATTGCCGGTGGCCTGATCCTCGGCATCGCCGAAGCCATGACGGCCGGCTACATCTCGTCGGCTTATAAAGATGCCGTCCCCTTTGTGCTGATTTTATTGATCCTGTTCTTCCTGCCGCAAGGCTTGTTTGGCGCTAAAAATTCGGAGCGTGTATGAAGAGTTTCTTTGCCCGCTCACGCCACGGTGGCCTGTTGTTGCTGGCCCTGGTGCTGGCCATCCTGCCCCTGTTCCTCACCAATGCGTTCTATTATGACGTGGCGATTCGCATTGCCCTGAACGCCATCGTTGTCATCGGCCTGAACCTGCTGATGGGCTATACGGGCCAGATCAGCCTGGGCCACGCCGGTTTCTACGGCCTGGGCGCGTATGCGTCTGCCGTGCTGACCACCCACTACAGCTGGCCGCCGCTGGCCGCGCTGGCCGCAGGAGCGGTTGCCACGGGCTTGCTGGCCCTGCTGCTGGCGCGTCCCGTGCTGAAACTCAAGGGCCACACCCTGGCCATGGCGACCCTGGGCCTGGGCATCATCATTTCCATCGTTATCAACAACGAGACGCAGTGGACGGGCGGCCCTGACGGCATCGGCGTGTCCGCCTTCTCGGTCGCCGGGCTGGAAATCGCCGGCGAAAAATCGTGGTACATCCTGTGCGCCGTGCTGCTGTTGCTGGTGACGTGGCTGGCCCTGAACCTGATCGATTCACCTGTCGGCCGCGCGCTGCAGGCCATCCACGGTTCGGAAGTGGCGGCCCGCGTGGTCGGCGTCGATACGACCCGCTTCAAGGTACGCGTGTTCGTGCTGTCGGCCGTCATTGCCAGCATCGCGGGCAGCATCAGTGCCCATTACATCGGTTTCATCACGCCCAACCTGGCGGGCTTCTTCCACTCGATCGAGCTGGTGACGATGGTGGTGGTGGGCGGCATGGCGTCGATCTTCGGTTCCATCATCGGCGCGGCCCTGCTGACGATCCTGCCGCAGCTGCTGTCCAGTTTTGAAGGCTGGGAAACGGTGGTGTTTGGCGTGATCCTGATGGCCACCATGATCTTCATGCCGAAAGGCCTCGTGCCCAGCTTGGCCAGCCGGTCACGCAAACGGGCAGGAGTGCCGCAGGCACCCAAAGCCCCCGAAGGCGCGGCAAAACCACCGGCGCAGGAGGTATGAGATGTTGACGATTAACAATCTGAGCAAGAGCTTCGGCGGCGTGCACGCGGTGCAGGATGTGAGCTTTACCGTCAAGGAGGGTAATATCCACTCCGTGATCGGGCCCAATGGCGCCGGCAAGACCACCCTGTTCAATCTGATCACGGGCGTCTACACGCCGAGCAAGGGCGAAATCCTGCTCAATGGCGAGAACGTGGCCGCCATGCCGCCCGATGCGCTGGCGCGGCGCGGCATGAGCCGCACCTTCCAGAACCTGCAAGTGTGCATGAACATGACGGCCATCGACAATGTGATGGTGGGCGCGCATTTGCGCCTGAACCAGAATCTGTTCGCTTCCATGCTGCGTTTGCCGTCCGTGCGCCGCGCGGATGCGGCTTGCCGCGACGAGGCGGCGGGCCTGATGGAATTCGTCGGCGTGGGCCGGCATATCGATGACGAGGCAGGACAGATGTCGTATGGCGCCTTGAAGCGCCTGGAAATTGCCCGCGCGCTGGCGGCCAAGCCGAAAGTGCTGCTGCTCGATGAACCGGCCGCGGGCCTGAACCACACGGAAACGGGCGAGATCGAAACCTTGATCCGCAAGGTGGCGCAATCGGGCGTGACGGTGGTGCTGGTCGAGCATGACATGAAACTGGTGATGAATCTGTCGGACCATATCCTGGTGCTCGACTATGGCAAGAAGCTGGCCGAAGGGACCGCCGCCGAAGTGCGCGCAAATCCCGACGTGGTGGCGGCGTATCTGGGGGTGGCGGCATGATGACAATGGAAAAACCTCAGACTTCGCTGGTGCTCGATATCGCCGGCCTGACCAGTCATTACGGCCGCATCCAGGCCTTGCACGGCATCGACCTGCAAGTGCGTCAGGGCCAGCTGGTGGCGCTGGTGGGCGCGAATGGCGCCAGCAAGACGACGCTGCTGCGGGCGATCTCCGGCGTGCAGCCGATCAGCGCCGGCAGCATCGCCTTCGCCGGCCAGGACGTCAGCCGCATGAGCGCCGACAGGCGCGTGCGCGCCGGCATCTGCCAGGTGCCGGAAGGGCGGCAAGTGTTCGGCCCCATGACGGTGGAAGACAACCTGCGCCTGGGGGCTTTTACGCGCCCACCGCAGGACGTGGCCGGTGACATGGAGCGCATGTACGGCCTGTTCCCGATCCTGAAGGAAAAGCGCTTGCTGCTGGCCGGGACGTTATCCGGCGGACAGCAGCAGATGCTGGCCATGGCGCGCGCGCTGATGGGCCGCCCGCAACTGCTGCTGCTCGATGAGCCGAGCATGGGCCTGGCACCGCTCCTGATCGCGGAGATATTCCGTATCGTGGCCGAGCTGCGCGACCAGGGCATCACCATCTTCCTCGTCGAGCAGAACGCGCACGCCGCCCTGTCGATCGCCGACGTGGGCTATGTGATCGAGACGGGCGCCATCACGCTGTCCGGTCCGGGGCCTGAATTGCTGCATAACGAGCAGGTACAGAGCGCTTATCTGGGGATGTGAGGACAGCAGCGGAGGGCTGGGGTCTGACCCCAGTTTTCCGCTGCGTCTAGTAATAACGTGCGTGGCACGAAAGATGAATAGGAGCGCAACATGGTCAAAGTCTACGAAATCAACGGCGTCACCCCCGTCGTCCACCCCAGCGCCTATGTGCACCCATCGGCCGTGCTGATCGGTGACGTGATCATCGGTCCGCGCTGCTATATCGGTCCGCTGGCCTCGATCCGCGGCGACTTCGGCCGCCTGATCCTGGAGGAGGGCGCGAACCTGCAGGACACCTGCGTCATGCACGGCTTCCCCGGCTGCGACACGGTGGTCGAAGTCGACGGCCATGTCGGCCATGGTGCCGTGCTGCATGGCTGCCGCATCGGCCGCAATGCGCTCGTCGGCATGAACGCCGTGGTGATGGATAACGCCGTCATCGGCGAGGAATCCATCGTCGCGGCCATGAGTTTTGTGAAGGCGGGCATGATCGTCGCGCCGCGCAGCATGGTGGTGGGCACACCGGCCAAGATGATCCGCGCGCTGACCGACGATGAAATCAAATGGAAAAGCTCGGGCACGGGCCAATATCACGAACTGGCCGTGCGTTCCATGCAGACGATGCGCGAGGTGGAGGCCCTGACGGAAGTCGAGGCCGGCCGCCAGCGCCTGAATTTCGAATCCGCCTTGCCGCTGCATTTGCACAAGAACGCAGCAGCGCAGTAAGCACGCAGTAAACCAACATAGGAGTAAACCACATGGCTCATATATCCACCCTGCAAAGCCTGATCGCCGACCGCTGGCTGGGCGAAAGCGCTGCCGTGCCCTTGCACAGCGCCTTGAACAACCGCGTCATCTATCACACGCATGCGGAAAAGATCGACTTCGACGAAGCCGTCACGTATGCCCGCAAGACGGGCGTGCCGGGCCTGATGGCGCTGGACTTCCAGCAGCGCGCCGCGCGCCTGAAGGCGCTGGCCCTGTACCTGGTCGAGCGCAAGGAAGAACTGTATGCGATTTCGCACCTGTCGGGCGCCACGCGTGCCGACAGCTGGGTCGATATTGAAGGCGGCACGGGTACCCTGTTCGCCTACGCCAGCATGGGCAGCCACGAGTTGCCGTCGTCGAACGTGCTGCACGAAGGCCCGGCCATCGCGCTGGGCAAGAAAGGCGGTTTCGCCGGCACGCACATCCTGGTGCCGCGCGGCGGCCTGGCCGTGCACATCAACGCCTTCAATTTCCCCATCTGGGGTTTGCTGGAAAAATTCGCGCCCAGCTTCCTGGCGGCCATGCCCTGCATCGCCAAGCCGGCCACGGCGACCAGTTACCTGACGCAGGCCGTCGTGCGCATGATGCATGAATCGGGCTTGCTGCCGGCCGGCAGTTTGCAGCTGGTGATCGGTTCCACGGGCGACTTGCTGGACCGCCTGAATGGCCAGGATTTCGTGACATTCACGGGATCGGCCGCCACGGCCGCCAAGCTGCGCACGAATCCGAACCTGATCGCCCAGTCCGTGCCCTTCAACGGCGAAGCCGATTCGCTCAATTGCGCCATCCTGGCGCCGGACGTCACGCCAGACGACGTGGAATTCGACCTGTTCGTCAAGGAAGTCGTGCGCGAGATGACGGGAAAATCGGGCCAGAAGTGCACGGCCATCCGCCGCATCATCGTGCCCGAGCACCTGATGGACGCCGTCGGCACGCGCCTGCGCGAACGCCTGGCCAAGGTGGTGGTGGGCGATCCGTCCATCGAGGGCGTGCGCATGGGCGCCCTGGCGTCAAAGGAACAGCAGAACGACGTGGCCGAACGGGTCGCCGCCCTGTCGCAGGGTAATGAAGTGGTGTTCGGCGCGGCCGACGGTTTTAGTCCTTTGGGCGATGGTGCCCTTGACGGCAGCTTCTTCTCGCCGACCCTGCTGCTGTGCCGTGACGCCTTCGGCAACGATGCCGTGCATGACGTGGAAGCGTTCGGCCCCGTCAGCACCATGATGGGTTATAAGGACATCGATGAAGCGCTGGCCCTGGCCGCGCGCGGCAAGGGCAGCCTGGTGAGCACCCTGGTGACGCGCGATCCGAAGATCGCCGCGCGCGTGGTGCCGCAAGTGGCGGCCACGCATGGCCGCGTGCACGTGCTCGAGCGCGTGGCGTCCGTCGATTCGACGGGCCATGGCTCGCCGCTGCCGCAACTGAAGCACGGCGGCCCTGGCCGCGCGGGCGGCGGCGAAGAGCTGGGCGGCGTGCGCGCCGTGCGCCACTACCTGCAACGGGCGGCCGTGCAAGGCTCGCCGACCATGCTGGCGGCCATCACCGGCGAATACGTGCGCGGCGCGGACGTCAATGAAAGCCCGATCCACCCGTTCCGCAAGCACTTCGAGGACTTGAAGACGGGCGACTCGCTGCTCACGCACCGCCGCACCGTCAGCGAAGCGGACATCGTCGCCTTCGGCGGCATTTCGGGCGACTTCTTCTACATGCACTTCGATGAAATCGCGGCCAAGGAATCGCAGTTCGGCAAGCGCATCGCCCACGGCTACTTTGTGCTGTCCGCCGCCGCCGGCCTGTTCGTCTCGCCAGGCGTCGGTCCCGTGCTGGCCAACTATGGCCTGGACAACCTGCGCTTCGTCGCGCCGGTGGCGATTGGCGACACCATCCGCGCCCGCCTGACGTGCAAGCGCAAGGTCGACCGCAACCGCAAGGACGTGTTCGGCGTGGGCCAGGGCGTGGTCGCGTGGGACGTGCAGGTGACGAACCAGAACGAGGAACTGGTGGCCAGCTACGACATTCTGACCCTGGTGTCGAAGCGCGAGTAAGTCCGAGAGTAAGCGTCTCTGGCAGGATTGGTTTGAACGGCGCCGCCCGCGATCTTCGCGCGGGCGGCGCTTTTTTTTATGCGGATTCTTTTCGTCTTGAATTATCCATAAGTGTATGAAAAATATAGCCTAAGTGTGGTTTTGCACGGCGTGCTATTTAGATAAACCCCTCTAGAACGCGTGCTTTTTTCATGGAAATGGGCGAATTCGCTCATTGCCTCAAGAAAACTTTCCAACGTAAAACCTTTTCTCTGTAGCATGGTTTTACTCACTGGTCACGCCGCCATGGACGCCCAAGGCGATGGCGGCGCGAAAAAAACGGACCCGGCCTTTTACGGCCGGTGAGCCATCGACCGCGAGTCCCATTCCACGATTAACGTTCACCGCTACGGGTATTTAATTACTATGAATAAACACGTCCTGATTTTCCTGCTGGCCATGCCCCTGGCCATCAGCCATGCCTATGCCGAAGAGGCCCCTGGTCCCGCGGTCAAGATCAGCGGTTACGGCACCGCCGCCATGACCATGGCCGATACCGACAGCGCGCAGTTCGCGCGTCCGAACCAGGCTGCCGGCGCAGGCCGCACCGCCCGCACGGGCGTCGATTCCAACCTGGGCTTGCAGGCCAATGTCACCGTCAATCCCTGGCTGTCGGCCACCGTGCAAGGGCTGGCGCGCAAGGATGGCGAAGACGATTTTGGCGCCGAACTGGCATGGGCCTTTGCCAAGGCCAAGGTATCGGACAGCTTCAGCGTGCGCGTCGGCCGCATGGGCCTGCCTGTCTTCATGATTTCCGATTACCGTAACGTCGGCTATGCCAACACCATGCTGCGTCCGCCCGGCGAAATGTATTCGCAGGTTCCCCTGAACAGCATCGATGGCATCGATGGCACCTACCAGTTCAGCGCGGGCGACACCAGCATCACCACGCAGCTGGCGCTGGGCCGCACCAAGGCCACCCTGGCCACGGGGCCTGATTCGACCGTGCAGGTGGAAGGCAAGTCCATCGTCGCCCTTAACGTGGTGGCCGAACATGGTCCCGTCACCGTGCGTTTCGGCCGGGCCGAGACCAAGCTGACGATCAACGATTCGCCCAGCCTGAATACCTTGATGGGCAGCTTGCGCGCGGCCGGCAGCGGCTACAGGATCGCCCAGTTGGGCGCCCTGGCCGATGCGCTGGAAGTCAAGGACAAGAAGGCATCGTTTACGTCCGTGGGCCTGGGCCTGGACTGGAACAATGTGCTGGTGCAGTCCGAATATGCGAAGCGCAAGACGGACAGCTATGTCAGCGACAGCACCTCGTGGTACGTGATGGGCGGCTACCGCATCGGCGCCTTCCTGCCGTACTACAGCCACGCCAGCCTGAAGGCCGATGGCCGCGTGAACAACACCGTGCCCGCATCCTGTCCTGCCGGTTATCCAGCCGCCTGCACGCCGACCTTGCGCGCCCTGTCGGCCGGCGTCGACACCCTCGCGTACATGCGCAATCAGCTGGAGCAATCGACGGACAGCATCGGCGTGCGCTGGGACTTCCACCGTTCGGCCGCGCTGAAAGTGCAGATCGACCGCATCAAGCCGAAGAATGGCCCGGGCCTGTTCGTGCAAGCCAAGCCGGGTTTCCATGGCCCCGTCACGGTGGCTGCCGCCGCCATCGATTTCGTTTTCTAAGGAGCGCCGCATGAAACCATTGATCTTGAATGTGACTGCCTTGCTGGCGCTGTCGACCGCTGTTCCCGCCATGGCCGAAGTGGTCGTGGTGGTCAATCCGAAGAGCGCCGCCGGCGCCATGACGAACGAACAGGTGGCGCAATTCTTCCTCGGTAAATCGACGGCCATGACGCCGGTCGACCAGCCGGAAAGCGCCCCCGTACGCGCGGAGTTCTACAAGAAGGTGACGGACAAGGAGCCGTCGCAGGCGAAGGCCCTGTGGTCCAAGCTGGTTTTCACTGGCAAGGCGACCTTGCCGAAGGAAGTGGCCAATAGCGCCGACGTGAAGAAGGCTGTGGCCGCCGATCCGAAAGCCATCGGCTATATCGAGAAGAGTGCCGTCGACGGCACCGTCAAAGTGGTGCTGACGACGCCATAAGGCCGCCATGACGGCATGCGGCGACGCATGCCGTCTTTTGCACGAGATAACATCAGGAGACAGCAATGAGCATCAAACGCAAGATATGGGCGCTGCCTGTCGTCTCGGCCGTGATTTTCGGGCTGGGGCTGGCCGTCAGCGCCTACCTGTCCACGGCCACGCTCAATTCCATCCACGCCACGGAAAGTGCCGACTATCCCGTGCTTGACATGGCCAAGTCGCTGACCCTCGACGTGGCCGCCGTCGGCGATGCCCTGCGCGATGCCGTCAGTGAAGGCGACAAGGAGCGTATCGGGCAAGTCGGCGGCCAGGCAGTCAAGCTGCGCGCCAGGCTGGGCGACTTCGCGGCGATCCCTGGCCAGCGCGAGCAGGGCCTGCGCCTGGCCAGGGAATTCGATGCCTACTATGCGCCGGCCCTGAGTGCGGCGCGCATCATGCTGGAAATGGAAGAGGGCGACCCGCAAGCGACCGTGGCGCGCATGCAGGGTGCGCTGGCGGTACTCAATACGGACCTGGCAAAGACCAACGAACAGGCGCAATTGCAATTCAAACAGGGCATCGAACGCAGTGCGGCCAATGTGCGCAATGCGCTCAATACCAGCATCGCCGTGGCGCTGGCCGTCATCGTCTGCCTGGTGGCCGTGTCGCATTTCGTCGTGCGCGCCATCTGGCAGCAGCTGGGCGGCGAACCCGAATATGCGCGCCAGATCGCGCGCGCCGTGGCCGATGGCGACCTGTCGATGGAGATCGCCACCGAGGCGGGCGACCAGGCCAGTCTGCTGGCGGCATTGAAGGAGATGCGCGGCCGGCTGGCCGGCATGGTGTCCGGTATCAAGGCTTCGGCCGAAACCATCCAGGTGGCCAGTGCCGAAATCGCCCAGGGCAATGCGGACCTGGCCGCGCGCACGGAATCGCAGGCGGGCAGCCTGGATCAGACGGCGCGCAGCATGGACAGCCTGACCTCCACCGTGCGCGACAACGCCGCCAACGCGGGCCAGGCGCATGAACTGGTGGTGTCGGCATCTTCGGTTGCCGTGAAGGGCGGGCAGGTGGTCAGCCAGGTAGTCACCACCATGGGCGAGATCAACGATTCGTCCAAGCGCATCGTCGACATCATCGGCGTCATCGACGGCATCGCCTTCCAGACGAATATCCTGGCCTTAAATGCGGCCGTGGAAGCGGCGCGCGCGGGCGAGCAGGGCAGGGGATTTGCCGTGGTGGCGTCCGAAGTGCGCAACCTGGCGCAGCGCAGCGCGGCAGCGGCGCGGGAAATCAAGCAATTGATCGGCGATTCGGTGGCCAAGGTGAATGTCGGCTCGAAGCTGGTCGACGAGGCGGGTCTGACCATGGGCCAGATCGTCGACTCCGTGAAAAAGGTGGCCGACATCATGGCCGAGATCAGTACCGCCAGCCAGGCGCAAAGCGCCGGCATCGGCGATATCGGCGTGGCCATCGGCAGCATGGACCAGATGACGCAGCAAAACTCCGCGCTGGTGGAGGAAGCGTCGGCGGCCGCCGAATCGCTGCAGGAACAGGCCGTGCAGCTGGGCACGGCGCTGGCCGTGTTCAAGCTGGCGCAGGGAAGCGCTGTGTCGGATTACGCGCAGGGCGCTGATCCGACCTGCCTGGCATTGCGGTGATACCAGCTTGACCTGCATGGCATGGCGCAGGTTGGATTAGCACAGCGTCATCCAACACCTGGACTATGCCTGCAGACCGAACGGATCGTCGATGCTGTGCGCCGGCTGCGTGAACCAGCGCGGACCGTCATCCGTCATGTAGAAATGGTCTTCATGGCGGATGCCGAATTCGCCGGGGATGCAGATCATCGGCTCGTTCGAGAAGCACATGCCCACGTCCAGCGGCGTCGTGTCATTGCCCACCAGGTAAGGCCACTCGTGGATATCGAGGCCGATGCCGTGGCCCGTGCGGTGCGGCAGGCCGGGCAGCTTGTAGCCGGGGCCGAAGCCATCCGCCTCCAGCGAGACGCGCGCGGCGCGATCCACGTCGCCGCAGGGCACGCCCAGCTGCGCGGCCGCGAATGCGGCGGCCTGCGCCGCCTTTTCGCTGTTCCATACGGAGCGCTGGCGCTCGCTGATGGCGCCAAACACATAGGTGCGCGTGATGTCGGAGATGTAGTTCATCACCTGGCAGCCCGTATCGATCAGCACCGTGTCGCCCGATTTCAAGGTTTGTACGTAGTTGACGCCATGCGGGTAGGCCGTCGCTTCGCCGAACAGCACGATGCAAAAATACGAGCGGGGCGCGCCCACCTTGCGGTGCGCGCGCTGGATGAATTCTTCCACTTCCACCGTCGTGATACCTTCGTACAGCATGCTGGCCGTGGCCACGTGCACGGCCAGGGTCATGTCCATTACGCGCTGCATCAGGGCGATTTCCGCCGGTGACTTGCGGCTGCGGCAGTACGCGGTGACGGCGCGCGCATTTTCCAGCGCGTAGCCGGGAGCCAGCGGCTTGATGCCGTCGTAGATGAAGAAGGCGGCGCTTTCGCAGATGCCCACGCGCGGCGGCGCAGCTTCATCCTGAGCTATCCCCATGCGCGCCAGCACGTCGACGAACAGCTGGTACGGGCTTTCATGCTCTTCCCAGCAATTGACCTTGCCTTCGATGAGCATGAAGCCTTGCAAGGTGCTTTCCTCGAAGGCGGGGGCGATGTATTCGATCTCTCCGCTGGCCGGCAGGATGGCGCCCACCATGCGTTCGCTGGCATACCATTTGGTGCCAGTGAAATAGGTGAGATTGGCGCCCGCGTTCAGGTAGACCGCGGCGATGCCCTGTTTGCGCATGAATGCCTGCGCCCTGGCGATGCGTTGCGCATGTTCGTCCTTGCCGATGGCGACCATGCCGCCCGTCATGTCCGACAGCGATGCCAATGCCTGTTCGATGGAAGTGCCACCTATGCTCATGCCTGCTCCTTTGCTCGATGCTGAATATGGAATGCGGGCATGATATCAGTTTGCGCCTTTCGGCTTGAGTCCGGGCGCGCCGCCGGCGGCATCGGGCGGGGCCAGCACCAGGTCGTGCGGATACGTGAAGTGCCAATCCGCGTAGCGCTGCTTGCGGCGCAGGCTGGCGTCTTCGTCGAGAAAATTGTCCTGCTTGATAGGGAGCTGTGGCGACAGCGAATGGATGCCGACGATGCGTCCCTCCTGCCGCAGCACTCCCCATTCCGCCTTGCCCGTGACAGGGTCCGCATACAGGCGGCGCAAGTGCCGCCGGGCGTTGGCAAAGCGCGGGTCGCGCAGCAGTTCCTGCAAGGTCAAGGGATAGCGGGGCCGCCCGTCGCCCGGCGTGCTGTCGTAGTAGCGGCCCAGCGCGTTGCGGAATTCATGGCCGATGAACAGCAGCTCGCGCTCCTTGTCGCGCCGCGCGGCCGTGGCAAACAGTTCGCTGGCCAGCACCAGGCCCACGCCCATGAAGGCCACCAGCATCAGGGTCCAGATATACGCGAAGCCCCGTGCGCGGCGTTGAAAATCAGAGCTGCTCAAAGGGGATGCCCTCGCGCGTCTTGCCCTTGGCGCCGCTGCGCACGTCCGCCACGCCGCCGATCTCGCCATTGGGCGAAGGGATCAATTGCCAGGTGGAGGCGGAATCCGTGACGGGATCCAGCGGCACGCTGCGGAAGTAATGGTGGGTCACGAGGTCCTCCAGGGCGGCTGGATACTCGCCCTTGTCGGCATAGTATTTATCCAGGCCGCTCCTGAGCACTTGCAGGTTTTCCTTCAGCGCGACCTCCTTCGATTTTTCCACGGAACCGAAATAGCGGGGAATGGCGATCGTCAGCAGCAGCGAGATGATCGCCAGCACCACCAGCAGTTCGACCAAAGTAAAGCCGCGGCGTGAGATAGAAGCGGGCATCAAGTTCACCATTGATTGAGCGGCACGCCGTTCAGGCCCACCTTGGTCGAGCGCGAGGCGACGTCGAACACGTCCTCGCCTTCGCTGGGATTGTCGGGCGGCGAGGCATAGGCGCGCTTGCTCCAGCTGTCGGCGGCGCTGCCTTCTTCCCCGGGCTGGAACGGGTCGCGTGGCAGACGGCGCAAAAAATAGATGTTCTGCTTCGAGACGCTGCGCTGATCGGGCACCCCCTCGACCAGTTCCTCGAGTTTTTTCGGATAGCCAGATCCTCCCAGCGACAGCTTGATGCGGCCATTGTCCGAAGCGCGCTTGTAGGCATCGATGGCCTCGCGCATCTCGATCAGGGCGCTGCGCAATTGCTGTTCCTTCGCCCGTTGCAAGGCCACCTGCGCCATCGGCACGGCCACCGTGGCCAGGGTCGCCATGATGGCCAGGGTGATCATCAGCTCGATGAAGGTAAAGCCCCGCTCTTTCACTGGCCACCCTTGACAGTGGCCTTGTCGCCGGCGGCAGGCGCTTCGTCGCCACCCGTCATGGGCGAGCCGGTGCGCGGCGCGGCCTGTTCTGGCGTGGCGATAGCCTCGGGGGAGCCGCCCACGCTGGCGCGGCCGCCCACCGATGTCTCGGTGCCGGAATTGAATTCGGCCGTCGTCAGGTCCGGGCGGCGGATGCTGCGCAGCAGGCGCGGCGTGATCGACAGCACGATCTCGCTGCGCATGGCGTCGTCCTTCTGGCTGCCGAACAGGCGGTTCAGCACGGGCAGCTCGCCCACGCCCGGCACCTTGTTAGCCGTGCCCCGGTCTTCATCGCTGATCAGGCCTGCCAGCACCTGCGTCTCGCCATCCTTCAGGCGCAGCACCGTGGAAGCGCTGCGCGTGCCGATCTGGTAAGCCTGCGTGCCCGTCTTGCTGATCACTTCCTTGACGACGTTCGACACTTCCAGGTTGATCTTGATGGCCACTTCGTCGTCCAGGTAGACGTTCGGTTCGACGTCGAGCTTCAAACCCACGTCGATGTAGTTGACGCTGTCGGAACTGACGCCGTTATTCGTCGTGACGGTAATGACGGGCACGCGGTCGCCGATGAGGATCTTCGCCTTTTCCTTGTTGCGCACGCGGATGCGCGGATTGGCCAGGATATTGCTGTCGCTGTCCGTCTTGTTGGCGTTCAGGGTGACACCGCCGATGCCCAGGTTGATATTGTCGCCATTGATGCGGTGCAGGTCCGCCACCTTCAGGCCGCCGAGTCCTCCCGTGCTACCTGCGACGCCGGCCAGTGTCAGACTGGCCTGGTCCGGCCAGCGCACGCCCAGTTCCATCAGGCGCGTGCGCTTGACTTCCAGCACCTCCACTTCCAGCATCACTTCCGGGTCGGCAAGGTCTTGCACGTTGATGATGCGTTCGGCCATGCGCACCATTTCCGGCGTATCGCGCAGCATGATGATGCCCAGTCGCTCGTCGGTGACGACGTCCTTCGCCTTGAGCAGGGTCTTGATGGAGAACGCCACCGTCTTGACGTCGGCATTGGCGAGGAAGAAGGTGCGTACCACGAGCTGCTGGTAATCCTTCACCTTTTGCGGCGTGTTCGGGTAGATCGTGATCGACTTGTCGCTGGTGACGCTTTGTTCCAGCTGGTTGGCGCCCAGCAGCATGGCAATCGCCTCTTCGATGCTGGTGTCGCGCACGGAAATGGTGGCGCGCAGGGCGGGATCGACTTCCTTGTCGAAGACGAAGTTCAGGCCCGACACCTTGCTGATGAAATCGAACACGGAACGCAGCGGCGCGTCGCGAAATTCCAGGGTGACTGGTTTCCTGTAGGCGGCCGCCAGCTTGCCGCCGGCCGGCAGGCTTTTGGATTGCGCCTCGCCGATGCGGCTTTTCAGGGCCAGCGCCTCGCGCTGTGCGGGGCGCTCCTGCAGCACCTGGCGCAGGGATTCCTGCGCCTGCGCGATATTCGCTTCACCGCCGCGCTGGTAGCTGGCCTGCGCTTCCTGCACCAGCTTGCGGTGCCGTTCATCCTGTGCCACGCCGGCCAGGCCCCGCTGCGCCACGTCGTTGCTGGCGTCCAGCGCGAGCGCCTGCTGGTACAGCGCCTGCGCTTCGGGCAGCTTGCCCTGCTGGCGCAGCGCTTCCGCAGCGCCATTCAGCTTGTTCAGCGCGCGCATCCTGCCATTCGTGACGGCGATGCGGTACTTGGCGTTGGTCGGCTCGGCCTGAGCCGCCTGTTCCAGCAGGGCCAGCCCCTGTTCCGTGCGGCCCGCGCCCAGCATGGCCTGGCCATCGTTATAGGCCTGGTTGCCGGCGCAGGCGGCCAGCAGGGACAGCACCGGCAGCAGGGTGAGGATAGTACGAGACATATGTGCGGCGCGTCGTTTCAATTGAGGTCCCCTACGGCGAGTGTCTGTTTCAGGTTAAGCGGCAGATAGGTAAATTGCAGAGAACCCTGCACCACGCCGTCGAAGCGGTAGCGCTCTTCGAGCGTGTCGCCGGGGCGCGCCACCACGTTGCGTTCGCCCGCCTGCAGGAAGTAGGCGGCCTTGCCTTCGTCGACAAAGCGGCCCAGGAATTGAAATGGCAGCGGTGGCGGCGCGTTCGCATCCACGCGGGCTGCGGGTAGTGCCGCCTGGGCTGCCTGCTGGTCGAGCATGATCTTCTTCGGCGTCTCCGGCTGCCAGCTCTGCTTGGCGAACAGGGTCGCTGCCTCGTCGTCATCGAGCCCCCGGCGCGGTTCGATGGCCAGCGCACGATGGGTTTGCGGAACGGCGGCTGCGGCGAGGGGGGCTGGCGCCACCCGCTCCACCTGGCGCGTGGTGGCCGTGGCCGGTCCCACGATGCTGCCTTCATCCTCGGGCGCGAAGAGGGCGGCCAGCAAGGTCGCCACGGCGGCGCCTCCCAGTACGGCTTTTTTCATCGGCGCACCTCCGCCTTTTTCACCAGCAGGATGAACTGGATGCGCGCGTCGATCTCGCCCGCCTCGATCTGCTCGCGCTTGAAGAGCACGGAGTCGAGCGTCAGGGTGGGCAGCGCCTGCAGGGCATCGACGATAAAGGTCTGCAGCTGCGCGTATTCGGCTTTGACGGGCAGCGTGATCTGGTAGCGCAGGAAGGCCGTGTTGCCGTCTTCCTGCGGCTTGTAGTCGGCCTTGGCCAGGGTGACGCCGCTCTTTTGCGCCACTTCCAGCAAGGCCTTCAATTGGTCGGGAATGCTGTCATGCGCGGGCAGGTAGGCGTGAAAGGCGGCCAGGCTGTCCGCATCGGCATCGAGCGTGATGGGTGCAGGCGGCAGCGCCGACTGTCTGGCAGCAGCGGCCAGTTGCGCCGCCAATTGCTGCTGGCGTGCGGCCAGCGCATCGCCCTGCTGCATGGCGAAAGCGGCCAGCGCCAGGCAGGCCGCGCCGAGGGCGCTGGGCCAGCCGAGGGTGCGCCACAAACGTTGCGCTTCCCACGCCAGGCGCGGCGGCATGCGCAGCTGCAGGCGTGCGCGGGCCACGGGCGTGCTGGCTTTGAATACGGGTTTTATTGCCGCCATTGCGCCTCCAGCTGAAAACGGTAAGGGTGTTCGGGGGCGTTTGCGTTCATTTCATGCTTGAGCAGGTACACGGAGCTGAACATGGGCTGCTGGTTCAGGAAGGCCAGGTAGTTGAGCATGTCCTGCGGCGTTTCCGCCTCGGCGGCGATCTTCAGGACGCTGGCGCCATCCTGTCCCTGCTGCGCGTTCAGGTCCAGCCCCAGCAAGGCCACGCGCACATCGCGTGGCGCCTGCACCGTCTTGACCAGGCGCGTGACGGGCAGGTTAAGCTGGCGCACGGCGGCGGCCACCTGTTTCAGTTCGATGTCGCGTTCGCGCTGCTGGCTGGCGGACAAGGGCGCGCGCATCGGGCGCGCGGGCTGCAGCTGCGCCAGCTGCGCTTCCAGGCGCCGCGTTTCCTGTGCCTGCACCAGCCAGTACACGGCGGCCGGCAGCAGCAGCAAGCCGCCCGCCAGGCACAGGGCCAGGCGCCAGCCCTTGAACGTCTGCACTGCGCCGGGCGCCAGCAATTCCAGGCGGCTCAGGCCCATGCTGCCTCCCGCATCAGGTGGGCGGCGCCGGCCACGGGAAGGGACTGGAAGCGCGCCGGCAGCTCGTCCTGCGGCATGCCGCTCAAGTCGAGCAGCGCCACGTGTTCGATCGCGTCCAGCTGTGGTGCGCGCAAGTTCCAGCGCCGCCACGCCCGATCCAGTTCGTCGCCCCAGGCGGCGCCGCAGGACTGGCTATGCAGGCCCGTGATGCGCCCGCCGCCCGTCGTTGCCAGCAGCAGCCGTCCCGCTTCCACCAGGGCGAAGGCGGCAGGTTTGCTGCCGGCGATGCTGCGCCAGGCCGGCCCGACGATGGGTTCGAGGGACAGGCAGCGCCGTCCATGCGCGGCCGCCGCATCCTGCACGCCTTGCAGCAGGGCCGCATCGATGCCGCAGGCCAGGCGTGGCTTGCCATAGGGCGCATCGTCGGCAGCCAGGCGCCAGGCGCGCGCGCCATCGCCGTAGACGGCAGCGAACTGGCTATGCAGGAAGCGCTGCGCGCTGCTCCGGTCGAGCAGGGCGCCGCTCCACGGCACCATCAGCATGGCGCACCAGCGGCTGGCCAGGCTGACGGCCAGCGGCAGTTTTTTTTCATTGTGCTGTTCGAGCCAGCCGCGCAGGGCGGCCAGCGCCACTTCCCAGCTGGCGTCGGGGTTCGCAATGGGCAGGTGGAAGGCGCTGTCGGGCACGGGACGGCCGGCGCGGCGCAGCACGCCGTCCAATCCGTGCGGCGCCAGGTGCAGGCACAGGGTGGCGCGGGTAAGGCGTTCAATAAGTGACACGATTGAGCTCCGCTAAAGTGGTTTCGCCGCGCCGCACCAGGTCCAGACCCGCTTCACGCGCCAGGCGAAAGCCGTTGCGCGCCGCTTCTTCCTTCATCTGGCTCAAGGGCGCCCGCGTGCAGATCATTTCGCGCATGGCGTCGCTGAGCATCAGCACTTCGGCGACGGCCTTGCGGCCCTTGTAGCCGGTGCCGCGGCAGTGGCCGCAGCCCTTGCCGGCCATGAATTGCCAGTCCTGCACCTGGTGCAGGGCCAGGCCGCTGTCGCGTAGCTGCTGCGCATCGGCCAGCACCTCGGCGCTGGCATCGACGGCACAATGGGCGCAATTGAGGCGCAGCAGGCGCTGCGCCACGATGCCGTTCAGGGCCGCCGCAAAGCTGTAGGCGTCGACGCCCATGTGCAGGAAGCGCCCCACCACATCAAAGACGTTGTTCGCGTGCACGGTGGTAAACACCAGGTGGCCCGTGAGCGCGGCCTGCACGGCGATCTGCGCCGTCTCGTCGTCGCGGATTTCGCCGATCATGATCTTGTCGGGATCGTGGCGCAGGATGGAGCGCAGGCCGCGCGCGAACGTCAGCCCCTTCTTTTCATTGACGGGGATCTGCAGCACGCGCGGCAAGCGGTATTCGACGGGGTCTTCGATGGTGACGATCTTGTCGCGCCCCGTATTGATTTCCGTGATGGCCGCATACAGGGTGGTGGTCTTGCCGGAACCCGTGGGCCCGGTCACCAGCAGCATGCCGTGCGGCTTGGCGGCCAGGCGGCGTATCTGCTCGATGGCGTCCTCGTTCAGGCCCAGGCTTTCCAGGCGCAGCGCCTGCGCCGCTTCCGTCAGCGCGCGCCGGTCCAGCAGGCGCAGCACGGCGTCCTCGCCAAAGATATTCGGCATGATGGAGACGCGAAAATCGATCTCCGCCCCTTTCACGCGCACCTTGAAGCGGCCGTCCTGCGGGATGCGGCGCTCGGCGATGTCGAGATCGGCCATGACCTTGATGCGCGAGATGATCTGCTCGGCCATCGCCAGTCCCTGTACCTGGCCCGCCTGTACCAGCACGCCGTCGACGCGGTATTTGATGACCAGGCTGGCCACGTCGCATTCGAGGTGGATGTCGCTGGCCTGGAATTTCAGGGCATCGTAGATGGTGGAGTTCACCAGTTTCACCACCGGACTGCTGTCCTCGCTGATGCGGATCAGCGAGATATCCTCGATGCTCTGGTCCAGGCCCGGCACGTCATCCCCGTGCTGCATTTCCTGCATCGCCTGCTGCACGCTTTCCTGCTGCAGCAGATAGGCGGCCAGGTCGTCCGGGTGCGCCAGCGCCACCGTGAAGGGCGTGGACAGGGCGAAGTCGGCCCACTGCAGCAGGTCTTCCGCAAACGGGTTGCCGATGACGAGCACGGGCGGCGCGCCGGGCACGCCCGGCTGCAGCAGCACGCAGTCGCGCTGGGCGCAATCCGTGTAGGGCAGCAGGGCAAAGGCGGGCAAGGCGGCTTGCAGCTCGGCCATCGTCCAGGCCGGGTAGCGAAACAGGGCGGCCAGCTGGCGCAAAAAGACTTCGGGCGGCAAGGCCGCCGTTTCCTGCAGCACGGCCATCCGCGGGCGGCCCTGTTCCAGCGCGCTGGCGTGGGCCCGGCGCAGCATGGCAGCATCAAGCACGGCCCGTTCTTCGTCGCGCGCGTTCATGGCAGGCACCACATGGTAAAAACCGTCACGATAAGCTCCCGGCCAGTTCAAAGATCGGCATGTACATCAGCACCACGACGCCGCCGATGACGACGCCGATGATGGTCATCAAGAGCGGTTCGAGCAGGCGCGAGGCCCAGTCCACCCAGCGGGCGAATTCCTCGTCGTGGAATTTGGCCGAGCGTTCCAGCATGTCGCCCAGGCGGCCCGTGTTCTCGCCCACTTTCAGCAGCGACTGCGCCACCGGCGTGGCCATGCCGGCGTGTTCCAGCGCGGTGGAAAACGGCATGCCTTCCTGCACCGCGCGGCGCGCCTGTGCCAGCTGCTCCTGCTGTGCCGGCAGCAGCATGGGCGCGACCATGGCCAGCGCCTTGTGCAGGGGGATGCCGGCGTGCAGCAGCAGGCTGAGAGCCCGGTAGAAGCGGGCCAGGCGGAATTCGGCCGCCTTCTCCGCCAGCACGGGCAGGCGCAGCAGGCGCAAGACCAGGGCCTGGCGCGCGCCGGCATTGGCGATGCCGAAGACCACGGCGGCCACCACGGCGGCCAGCGCGCTGGCGCACAGCAGCGGATGCGCGGCCAGGGTCTGGCCAAAGCCGAGCAGCATTTGCGACATCCAGGGAATCTCGCGGCCCGAGCTTTCGTAGACGACGCTGAATTTGGGCACCACGTAGCCGAGCAGGAACAGGGTCACCAGGCCGCCGACGACGAGCAGCATGCACGGGTAGATGGCGGCGGAAATGAGTTTCTTGCGGATGGCGTCGAACTGCAGCTGGTAGCCGACGAAGCGCGCCAGCGCCTCGGGCAGGTTGCCCGAGCGTTCGGCCGCATGCACGGTGGCGATGTAAATGTCGGGAAAGATGTCGGGGAAACCGGCCAGGGTGTCGGAAAAGCTGAGGCCCTGTTGCAGGGTGAGCACGATGGCGGCCAGGGTGGCCTTTGCGCTTGGCCGCGTTTCCTTGTTATGCAGGGTCGCCATGGCCTCGCCCAGGTTCAGGCCCGCTTCGAGCAGGGCCAGCAGCTCCTGGCTGAATTGCAGCAGAGGCAGGCCCTGTTTGCCGGGACGCAGCGCGACACCCGTCTCCTGCGCAGCGCCAGCGTCGACGGCCAGCACGCGCCAGCCGCCGCGCACGGCCGCGCGGATCGCTTCGGCCTCGCTGGCGGCGTCGATGGCCAGCGCCTGGCTGCCCGCCGGGCCCTGCACCTGAAGGTGGAACTGCATCGTCGGCTCAGGCGAGCATGGCGAGGGCCTGGGGCGTGAAAATGGGGTAAGCGGAAGAAGGGAATGCGCGTGCGGACAAGGTCGAAGTAGGCATCGGTCAGGAACAATCCAAAAAAAAGTTCAATTCGTCGCGGGTACCAGCAGCAGGCAAGATGCAATCACTGCCTCAGGGTAGACTGGAATTGCCAGGAAATCAATCGTGCCGTGCGGGCAAGCCTTGTCGCGATGGCTTGCCCGCATGTTCAGCCGCTTACTGGGTGACCAGGCTGACCTTGTCGATCACGAACGAGGTTTGCAGCGATGCGTCCTCGGTCGCGGCAAACGAGATCTGCACGGTCTGGCCCTTGTAGGCGATCAGGTCAAACGTGCGGATCTGGTAGCCGGCAGCCTTGTTCACGTTCGAGTACGAGGCCAGGGTGCCCAGCACCGTGCCGGCGCTGTTCTTCACGGTGACGACCAGCTTGTCGTACACGGTATTGCCCGTTTCCGCCGTGTCGATATGCAGCGCGAAGGTCAGGCTGGCCGAGGTGGCGGCGGCCGGAATGGCCACGCTTTGGGTCAGCGATTCGCTGGCCGTGGCGCCATTGCCGCCCAGCCAGGCGTACTTCGTGCCTTCGTACGCGGTTTGGCCCGTGAAGGTGCCGATGGCGCCCGTGGTGCCGCTCCAACCCGTGGCGCCGGACTCGAAGCCGCCGTTCGTCACGCGTTCGGTGGCGCTGCTCGTGCCCACCGTCAGCGTGGCGTTGTTCGACGTGGCCGTTACGGCAGGCGAGGACGAATCCGTCACCGTGGCCTTGAAGACGGCGCCGCTGTCGGCCGCTACGGTCGTGAAACTGTAGGCGGGCGACGTGGCGCCGCTGATCACGGCGCCGTTGCGGTACCACTTGTAGGTGTACGGTGCCGTGCCGCCGCCCGCGCCCACGGCGAACGAGGCGGTGGCGCCCGGTGCGACTGTGATGCTGGCCGGCTGGCTGGTGATGGTCACCGCGCCGCCCGTCGTCGATTCATCGACGTCGGCGCCCACGTTGATGGCCGCATACGCGCGCTTGACGGCGATCGCCTCGGCGCTGCCCACGCCATACAGTTCCTCGGCTGCCAGCAGCACCTTGTTGCGCGCGTCGGCGTAGTTGGTCGACGAAGTGAACTTGGTGGTGGCGGCCTTGAACCAGATGCGGTAGGCCTTGTCGCTGCCGATACCGGTCATGGCCAGCGGGCTTTTGTTCAGGTAGGAGCTGTAGTAGTCGCTGCTGGACGTGGAGTTCGACCCTTGCGACAGGAAGTAGAACATGCGGTTGTTCGGGCCGCTGCTGTAGTGGACGTCGAGGTTCTTGATGGTGCTGCTCCACGCATTCGGGCTGCTGCCATCCTTGCTTGGCTTGTACAGCCAACGCAGCGGCTGGCCATTCTTGGCGATTTCCTTGCCCGTCATCCAATCGTTGCCCGTGTTGGGGATCGTGGTGCCCGTGCCGCCGGCGCGCGCATACGCTTCCACCATTTCACCGGCGATGTCCGAGCTCGATTCGTTCAAGCCGCCCGACTCTTGCGAGTAGATCAGGCCCGAGGTGGCGTCGGTGATGCCGTGGCCCATTTCGTGGCCGATCACGTCGATGGAACCGAGGTTGTTGAACGAGCTGCCGCCGTCGCCGATGTACATGCACTTGCAGCTGCTGTCGTAGTAGGCGTTGTCGTAGGCCGTGTTGACGTGGGCGGCGATGTGGGTAGCCGTGTTGTTGCCGTCCAGGCTGGACCAGCCCAGCACATTCTTGTGCGTGTCGTAGGTGTTCATCAGGCCCCACATCGCGTTCACGGCCGCCGTCTGGCCATTGGCGTTGGTGGTGCTGCCGCCGTTGATGTATTGCTGGCCGTCACCCCAGGTATTGCTGGTGCTGCTGTACACGCTGCCCGAGCTGGTGCCGTGATTGGCATTCGTGATGGCCATGCCGCCGAAGCTGCCGCCCGTGCCGCGGCTGGGGTCCTTCATGGTGTAGGTGCTGCCCGTGAGCGTGGTGTTGAGCGGTACCTGGCCGTTATACTGGCTGTTGCCGATGCCGGCCACGGTTTTCAGGGCTTTCCATTGACGCAGGATGCGGCCATCCTTGGCGCTGACGACGGTGTCGTAGTAGACGGGCTTGTTACCGCTGATCATGCGCGTCTGCACCAGATAGGCCAGCTCGTAGTGGTCGACCACGTCCTGCACGTCGAGGGCGTTCAACGCGGCTTCCGATTTGTTCTCGGCGCCGGTCACGCGCACGGTTTTCATGACGGGGTAGATCAGCAGTTGCGCATGCGGCGGCACGTGGTCGACGGCGCGCACGCCAATGCTGTCCACGGCGGCGGCGATGGCTGCCGCCGCGCTGATGGCGGGCGTGGTGTCGATATCGGTGGTGGCGCTGCGGGTGACGGAATTGACACCGCCGCTACCGAGGCCGGAAGCGCGGTCCGACACGGATTCGCTGACGATGTCGCCGGCGCTGTTGCTGACCACGACCGTTTCGGAACCGAAGACGGGCAAACCCTTGTAGGTGTGCTGCACGCGGCTCACGCGTGTGCCGCTGACGCCAGGATGCTGGGCGCCGACGGCAAAGCCATGTTCGGTATTCAGGCCGCGGCTGCGCGCCTGCGCAGCCAGCTTGTTGACCAGGCTGGCGGTCTCTTGTGGAGAAGCCAGGGCGACCGGGGCGGCCATCAGGGTCTGTGGCAGCGGCGTGGCGGCGTCTGCCGTGGTAGCCATCAGCGGCAGGGCGGCGATGGATGCGGCAACTATCGTCAAACGTAAATTCATTTCTGCTCCATGGTATCGGTTAAGGAAATGGTGAATGAGCTGGCCGCGATGCCTGATGGCCACCCCGGCGTGCCTGACAGGCGGATAGCCTGCCGTTTTGTGGTGGCATGACGCCGGGTAGGGGGACACTAAACTTGTCGATATCGCCATGTCAAAAAATTCAAGAAATGGGTCACTACGCGAATTTTTGTTAAGAATTGAACATTTATCGGTGCTACATCAGCGCAAAGTTTGATCTACCACAAGCTGTAACTTTTGTTTTGGACTACTTCCCCTAATGGCGCGTTCTGTTGGAAAAACACTGTTGCATTTTCTAAATGTTGCGATCTACACTAGGTATTCGCGTGGTCCCAACGGACCAGGCGAAGACAAAAAAAGCGCACGCGGCAATGACCGCGTCCAGATACAGCGCATCGGGAAAAAAATTCGGGAGTTTCACATGACGTCAGTTCTGTTTTCTGCTGTTGGTTTCAGCCATTTCCCCTCTGGAGCGGCATTCATGCTGCATCCGCCTTCCTAGCCGCCGCCAGCCGGTTCTTCCCCCCGCGAGGGGGTTCTTTTCCGCGAGTCCGACCGCGCCGCCCGGCGCGGCCGCTGGCGCAGTGCATCCTTTTTTCAGGAAGGGTTGCCGGCTCCTGGTGCGTGCACCGGAATCACCGGCCCGACGAACTATGCTTTCGATAGCGACCAAAGTGGAACAGATCGTGATGGAATCGGCCTTTCTCAGCGAGGGATTGGGCCGCGGCTTGCTGAACCTGTCGGAACTGGCGCGCCAGCTGCAGCCGCAATTGCAGAGCGACTTATGGAAACCGGTGGGGCAGGCCGCCGTGGTGATGGCGCTGCGCCGCCTGGCCGAACGGATGCCGCAGCAGAAAAGCGGCGAAATCGTGCTGGCGCACCGCGCGGGAGAACTTTCCACGCGCAGTGAATTGATGATTTTTACCTACCGCTATTCCGATCAGACCTATGATTGCCAGCGCCAGTTGCTGGCGCTGGCCGCGCCCCAGCGCGGCACCTTCATCACGGTCACGCGCGGCGTCAACGAGGTGATGGTGATCTGCAGCCGCAGCCTGCACGCGCTGGTGGAAGAGGTCTTCGGCGGCGAGCAGGAACTGGCGCGCCTGGAGCGCGTGACGGCCGTGACCCTGCACCTGGCGCCCGAGACCTGCTATACGCCAGGCGTGTATCACGCCATCCTCAAGCGCCTGGCCTGGGAGCGCATCAATCTGATCAATATCATCTGCACCTACACGGAACTGACCTTGCTGCTGGAAGCATCGCAGACGGGGGCCGCCTTTTCTGTGCTGTCGAAGATCGTCGCGCAATGAAAAACGCCCCGCTGCAGCGCTGCAGCGGGGCGTTTGCGGGATGGACGCCGCTTATTTTTCCAGCTGCGTGCGCACGCGGGCAATCGCGGCGCGCACCTGGTTTGGCGCGGTGCCGCCCACGTGGTCGCGCGCGGCCACGGAGCCTTCCAGGGTCAGTACTTCAAACACGTCTTCGCCCGTCAGTGGCGAGAAGGCGCGCAACTGCTCCAGCGACAGGTCGGCCAGGTCGCAGCCCGCATCGACGCAGGCGCGCACGGCCAGGGCCACGGCTTCATGGGCGTCGCGGAACGGCAAGCCCTTCTTGACCAGGTAGTCGGCCAGGTCGGTCGCCGTGGCATAGCCCTGCAGGGCTGCCGCGCGCATCGCTTCCGGCTTCACCGTGATGCCGCCGGCCATGTCGGCGAAGATGCGCAGGGTGTCGATGACGGTGTCGACGGTGTCGAACAGCGGTTCCTTGTCTTCCTGGTTGTCCTTGTTGTAGGCCAGCGGCTGGCCTTTCATCAGGGTCAGCAGGCCGGTCAGGTGGCCGTACACGCGGCCCGTCTTGCCACGCGCCAGTTCCGGCACGTCCGGGTTTTTCTTTTGCGGCATGATCGACGAGCCGGTGCAGAAGCGGTCGGCGATGTCGATGAAACCGATGCGTGGGCTCATCCAGATCACCAGTTCTTCGGCCATGCGCGACACGTGCATCATCAGCACGGCGGAGGCGGCGCAAAATTCGATGGCGAAATCGCGGTCCGAGACGGCGTCGAGCGAGTTGTGGCACACGTCGTCAAAGCCCAGCGTTTTTGCCACGCGCAAGCGGTCGATGGGGAAGGTCGTGCCGGCCAGCGCGGCGGCGCCCAGCGGCAGGCGGTTGACGCGCTTGCGGCAGTCGGCCATGCGCTCGGCGTCGCGGCCGAACATTTCAACATACGCCAGCATGTGGTGGCCAAAGGTGATCGGCTGGGCCACCTGCATGTGGGTAAAGCCCGGCATGATGGTGTCGGCATGCTGCTCGGCCAGGTCCGTCAGCGCGCTGCGGAACGTCGCCAGCAGGGTGGTGATGTCGTCGATGGCGGCGCGCACGTACAGGCGGATGTCGGTCGCCACCTGGTCGTTGCGCGAACGGCCCGTGTGCAGGCGCTTGCCCGCGTCGCCTACCAGTTCGGTCAGGCGTTTTTCGATATTCAGGTGGACATCTTCCAGATCCAGCAGCCATTCGAACTGGCCGGCGGCGATTTCCTGTGAAATTTGCGCCATGCCGCGCTGGATTTCCGCGTAATCGGCCGGGCTGATGATGGCTTGCGCATGCAGCATTTCCGCATGGGCCAGCGAACCTTCGATGTCGAACAGCGCCAGGCGCTTATCAAAAAATACAGAAGCTGTGTAGCGCTTGACGAGGTCCGAGACCGGTTCGGAAAACCGGGCCGACCAGGCTTCGCCCTTTTTGGAGAATTGATCAGTCATGAAAGAAGTCCTTTAGTGTACGGCGATTATAAACAAGGTTGGCCGGCGGTAGGGCTTTTAGGACCTTGCAGGGCGCTGAAATGGCCAGGAATGGGGCTGGCAAGCCTCAAATGCCACGACGCGGGCACGTTGTGCGTTCCATCCGGGCTTTTTGTATTCTGTCCCGCGAATCGTGCGTTTGGTCGCAATCCGATGGCAGTTCAGGGGGGATCGGCCTACAGTTCAATCATCGCAGGACAAACAGCAACGCCCCTTAACCTCAAGGAAAATATCATGAACATCGCTAAAAACATGGAAGCCATCTTCGTCGCCATCATCGCCATCGCCGCCGCCACCAGCCTGGCCACCGCCGCCGTGCCGAAGTTCCGCGCCGCGCCAGCCGCTTCCGTCACCTTCGTCGCCAGCGCCGATCAAGCCACCATGCACACCGTGTATGTCAGCGCCAAGCGCCTGAGCGCCGAAGAAAAAGCCGCCCTGTAAGCGCGGCCATGCCATGCACGCAGTATCGGTAACAGCAGTAGCAGCACCGTACCTCGCAGCACCTTGCAGTATCTCATCACGGGCAATTCGAACGGGCGGCGCCCCCGTTTCTCTCCCGCCCAGGTGACAGCAGCGCGCAAATCGCCGATGATCAGTTTTTTTCCACGACAGGCGGACAGCGTGATGCCACACTTGAAGATCAGTAGCGACAAGGCGGAACTTGACGTTCCGGCCATTCACCATTTTCTCAGCACGCAATCGGCATGGGCCAGCGGCATCGCACTGGCCACCGTACAGCGCGCGATCGACCATTCGCTATGCTTCGGCGGCACGCTGGACGGCCGTCAAGTGGCATTCGCCCGCGTGGTCAGCGACTACGCCACGTTTGCCTATCTGGTCGACGTGTATGTGCTGGAAGAGTGCCGCGGCCGCGGCTACAGCAAGCGCCTGATGGAGGCCGTGATGGCGCATCCCGACTTGCAGGGTCTGCGCCGTTTCATGCTGGCCACCAGCACGGCGCATGGCTTGTATGCGCGTCACGGCTTTACGGCGCCGCTCAGGCCGGAGACGCTGATGGAGCGGTATGTGCCGGACATCTACCGGCGCTGACTGGCTTACTGCCAGTGCATCAGGCAGGGTGGAATCAAGAGCAGTAGCGCCAGCACCAGGTAAATCAGCTGCAGCGGGATCATCCACTTGGCCCACGTAATCCAGGGCACGCGCGCCAGCGCCAGCACGCCGACGGTGATGCCGGACGTGGGGATCATCGGCGTGGTGAATTCGCCGAACTGGAAGGCCAGGATGGCCGTCTGGCGCGTCACGCCCACCAGGTCGGCCAGCGGCGCCATGATCGGCATGGTGAGAGCCGCCTGGCCGCTGCCCGAGTGGATGAAGAAGTTGATCACCGACTGCATGAAGAACATCTTTTGCGCGGCGAAGACGGGACTCGACGACGCCACCAGGGGCGTCAATGCGTGCAGCATGGTGTCGATGATCTGCGCGTCGCGCGCCAGGATCATGGTGCCGCGCGCCAGCGCGATGACCAGCGCCACGCTGACCATGTCGCGCGCGCCCTGCACGAACGACGCCACCAGGCTGTCCATGTCGAGCCGGCCGACCAGGCCGACGACGATGGCCATCACCAGGAACAGGGCGGCGATTTCATCGATGAACCAGTCGTACTTGACGACGCCGACGACCATCGTCAGCAGGGTTGCCATGAAAATCCACAGCACAGCGCGGTGCGTGCGCGTCATGCCGGCAAAGCTGTTCAGGTCCAATGTGTGCTCGCTGCGCTTTTCGATATCGAGCAGGTAGGTCGGGCTTTTTTCCGGATGGCGCTTGATGCGCGCCGCGTACCACATCAAGAACACGATGCTGACCGCCGTGGCGATGGCCCACACGATCAGGCGGTAGCCGATGCCGGAAAAGATCGGCACCCCGGCGATGCCCTGCGCGATGCCGACGTTGAACGGGTTCAGGAAGGCGGCGGAAAAGCCCACTTGCGAGCCGATGAAGGGAATCGACACCCCCGTGATGGTGTCATAGCCCAGGGCCAGGGCCAGCGGCACGAAGATCAGGATGAAGGGAATCGCTTCCTCGTTCATGCCGAAGGTGGCGCCGCCCAGCGAGAACATCGTGAAGAAGACGGGGATGATGGCGGCGCGCACGAAGCGCGAACTGGTATGCGCCTTGGCGATGGCCTTGATCAGCGAATCGAAGGCTTCCGTTTTTTGCAGCACGGCGAAGGCGCCGCCGACGATCAGCACGAAGCCGATGATCAGGCTGGCGTCGACGAAGCCCTTGATGGGCGCCATCATCAGCGCGGCGAGTCCCTGCGGCTTGTTGTCGACATAATGAAACGTGCCGGGGATGATCAGCTGCTTGCCGTTCACCAGCTGGGTATCGAATTTCCCGCCCGGCACCAGCCATGTCGCCAGGGCGATCATGGCCAGGATGCCGCACAGCAGGACGAAGGTATTGGGGAGCTTGAATTTTCTCATGGCGCTTTTTGTGACATTTATTGGCTCAGCAGGCTGCCGCCGCGGAAGGCGACGGCGCCGGCGACCTTGCCGACGTTCATGCCCCGCAGGACGTGGCGGTGGGCGCTGCGCGCAAAAAAGACGCCGGCCACGGTGCAGCGCAAGGTTGTCGTCTCGCCGCTGACGGGGTCGATCAAGTCGGCCACGGCGTCGCCGGCGGCCAGCTGGTCGCCCATTTCGCGCAGATACACCAGCACGCCGTGATGCGGCGCAAGGATCGGTTCCACGCCGGCCAGCGGCGTCGGTTCGCATTGCGGCGCGGGCAGGTCGTCGCCGGCGCCGGCTATCTCCAGCACGCCCTCGATGGCGAGAAAGCGCAGCAGGGCGGTGGCGTCGCGCTCTGCCAGGGCGTAGCTCACTTCCACTTCGCCGCGCAACTCGACCGTGGTCGACAGGCAGGCGGCGGGAATCGGATAGCGTCCGCCGAAGTGCGCGTCGAGATCCCACCACAACCGGCTGCAGGCTTCATCGAACGGCTCTTCGCCAGCCGCCAGTTCCAGCAGCACGGCGCGCGCGCCCAAGAGAGCGGACAGGGGCGCGATCTGCGCCGCCAGCGGCGTGCCCGTATAAATGTGCAGGGCCGCCTCGTTATCGCAATGCAGGTCGAGCACGATGTCGGCGTCGATGGCCATGCCCAGCAGGGTTTTCTTCAAGGTCTCCGCATCCGTGCCCGGCCGCCAGGCGGCGACGGCCGCGCGCGCATGCTCGCGTATCAGCGCCACGTTGGCTTGCGCATCCTGTCCCAGCTGGCCATCGAGCGTGGTTTTCAATTCATCGGCCACGTGGCGGTAGGCGCGGTTGAAGTTGATGCCGGTGGTCAGGTCGAAGCGGCCGAACGGCGCGCCATGGATGGCTTGCGCCAGGCCGATCGGATTGGCGGCCGGCACCAGGATGATTTCGCCATGCACCTTGCCCGCCGCCTCCAGCGCCAGCAGTTCGCGGCGCAAAAATTGCGACACCAGCATGCCCGGCACTTCATCCGCATGCAGCGCCGCCTGGATGTAGACCTTCTTGCCGCTGCGGCTGGTGGCTGCCGCGGTGCCGAAGTGAAAGCTGCTCAATTGGCACGCTACGCTGGCGTGCGCGGTGGAGATGGGGTGCTGTTGTACTTGCATGGTGAATTCGCCCCAAAACGGGGCGCGGTTGATGGATTTCGGTCGATTATGTAGCAATATTTTCACGAAGTAAATCAATGAAAATCCTTTTACAAATATTTGTTGAGTTTTCTTTTTGATATGAGTACAGTAAGTTCCAGCGACCCGATTTCGCCTTCCGCCAGTGATCCGCAGTACCCCAGAATACAGGCCGCCAGTGATATGAGAGCATCCGCCAATCCTGCACGCAGCAGTCCCCACACGCCACGGGCTGGCACGCTGGCGTCGCCCGATGCCGCGTTCGCGCAGTCTCCGCTGGGGCAGGCGCTGATGCACGTGCTGGCCGGCGGCTCGGCTTCGCAGCGGCAGATCGCCGACTACCTGCTGCGCAACCAGATGCGGGTGACGGCGCTGGGCATCGAGGAACTGGCCGACAGCTGCCAGGTATCGACGGCCACCATCAGCCGCTTCGCGCGCGACATCGGCCAGAAGAATTATTCGGCCATGCGCGGCGCCATGGCCGAAACCCTGCAATCGCTGTTGCAGCCAGTCGACAAATTGCGCCGCACGATAGAGCGCCGCGCGCGCACCACGTCGCCCATCACGGAAAGCCTGGAATATGCGGCCGCGAATATCGCCGCCACGTCCGATGCCCTGTCGCCGCACGCCATGCAGGCCGTGGTACGCCGTCTGACGCGCGCCAGGGTGGTGTATGTGATGGGTTTTGGCCTGTCGGCCAACCTGGCAGGCATGCTGGTGCAGCATCTGCAGCCATTTTGCCCGCATGTGGTGGAGGTGGTGGGCATCGGCGGTTCGGAAGTGGCGGCCGGCCATCTGGTCAACCTGACGGCGCACGACGTGCTGGTGGTGATCTCGTTTCCCCGCTACACGCTCGACTGCATCGGCCTGGCCAGCTTCGCGCGCGACCGCGGCGCCTGCATCGTGGCGCTCACGGATTCGCCCGCCTCGCCCCTGGCCGAACTGGCCGATCACGCGCTGTATGCGCAAAGCACACACCCCGTCCTGCCCAGCAGCGCCAGCACGGCGCTGGCCATGATCGAAGCGCTGGCCGTGGCGTTGATGGTGTCGAACAGGAAGAACGTTGAAAAAGCGGCCCGTCTGAGCGAAGTCATCGCCGCCTATCTGTACGGCGGCGAGCATGGCGTGCAGGGACCCCGGAAAACAGCTTCAAAGCAACGCAAGGCAGTCTCAAAGTCATTATAAAAATCAGGCATCATCATTGGGGAGAGTGGCAATGCACATGAAAAGACAAGACGGCGGCTCCTTGCCACGCGAGTCGGTGCTGGCGCAAGGCGTGCGACTGGCGCTGGGCGCCCTGAGCGTGTCGGCGGCGCTGGGCATGCTGGCCGGCGGCGCGCAGGCGCAGGAGCAGGTGCAGGACGGCGACGCCGCGCCGAAAAAAATGCAGCGCGTGGAAATCACGGGGTCGGCCATCAAGCGGCTGGAATCGGAGACGGCGCTGCCGGTGCAGATCATCACGCGCGCCGAGATCGAAAAGGCGGGCGTGACGACGGCGGCCGAGCTGATGGCGCGCGTGTCGGCCAACGTGGGAGGCCTGACGGACGGCGCCAGCATCAATATCGGCGGCGACCAGCGCGGCTTCAACAGCGCCAACCTGCGCGGCGTGGGCACGTCATCGACCCTGGTGCTGCTGAATGGCCGGCGCATGGCCAACTTTGCCTCGCCCGGCGACGATGCGGGCGTGGATCTGAATAATATTCCCGCTGCCGCCCTGCAGCGCGTGGAAGTGCTGCTCGATGGCGCTTCGGCCCTGTATGGCACGGACGCCATCGGCGGCGTGATCAATTTCATTACGCGCAAGGATTACCAGGGCGTGGAGCTGAACGTCTACGGCAGCCGCACCGATGAAGGCGGCGCCGGCAAGCGCACGGCCAGCATCACGGCCGGCACGGGCGACCTGGGCACGGATGGCTACAATATCTTCGCCGTGGTTGACCTGCAAAAAACCGACCGCCTCAGTTCCTCGCAACGCAAGTTCATTCCGAACCTGCAGGTTCCGCAGCGCCTCGGGCATTTGCTGTCGAGTTTTACCAGCCCGGCGAATATCCGCCTGTCGGGGGAGCAGCGCGACTATTTGCAGGAACAGGGCTTCCTGCTCAATGGCCAGCCGATCAGCGGCCGGCAGATCAATCCGTCGATCCCGAACTGTTCGCCGCCGGCCAATCTGTACCTGCCGGCGGGAACGGGCGGCGTCGATGCCTGTACCTACGATTACATGGGCGACACGGAGCTGTATCCGAAGACGGACAAGCAGAACCTGCTCACGCGCGGCGTACTGAAACTGAATAACGAGCACCAGCTGTACGCGGAAGTGGCGCTGAGCCGTTCGCGCAGCTATTACGTGGGCTCGTCGGCGCGCGTGATCGGCTATCTCGATTACAGCAAGGTGCCGCAGCTGGCCAATACCGGCCTCGATAGCATCGTCGACGAAGACGGCAATCCGACTGCGCGCGAACTGGAGCTGCGCATGCGGCTGAACGAGGCGGGCATGCGCACCAGCCAGTTGACCAGCGAGAGCCAGCGTGTCGTGGTGGGCGCCAGCGGCACGCTCGCCGGCTGGGATTACGACGTGGGCTTCAATCACAGCGTCAACGTCGTGAAGGACCGCGACACGCATGGTTATGTCCTGTACGACAAGCTATTGGAAGGCATCGCCTCCGGCGACATCAATCCGTTTGGCCCATCGGGCGCGAAGGGCAAGGCGCTGCTCGACAGCATCCAGGTCAATGACGAAGTACGGCATGCGCGCGGTACCATGGATGCGCTCGACTTCAAGGCATCGCGCGCGTTGATGGCCCTGGGTGGCGGCGACATGGCGCTGGCCGTGGGCGGCGAAGTGCGCCGCGAGCGCACCGAGTTCCGTCCTTCGGCGTTGCTGATGAGCGACAACATCAACAACGACGCGGCGCCTGAAGGCGGCGTGGCCACCAGCGACAGCCGCATGGTGCAAGCCATCTACAGCGAATTGCTGCTGCCGTTTACCAAACAGTGGCAGGCGCAGTTGTCGGGGCGTTATGACCACTACCAGCAGGTGGGCGGCGCCCTCAGTCCGAAGATCGGGCTGACCTACATGCCCAGCAAGCAGGTGCTGCTGCGCGCTTCGGCCGGCAAGGGCTTCCGCGCGCCATCGATGTCCGACCTGCACCGGCCCACTGCCTACAGCAGTACGGCGACGCTGCCGGATCCCGTGTATTGCGCGAGCGAGAACAATGATTACTCCGTCTGCGCCGATAATTGGGATACGCGCCGCTACAGCAACGACAAGCTGAAACCGGAGCGCAGCCGCCAGTTCACGGCCGGCCTGGTGCTCGAGCCGAGTCGGCACTGGACCTTCAGTGCCGACTACTGGAACATCAAGCGCACGGACCTGATCAGCGAAATCGGCGACGACATCATCCTGGGCAACCTGGCCAAGTATGGCGACCTGGTGCACCGCGACGAAGACAATGAAATCGACTACATCGAGCTGCGCAAGGAAAACCGCGGCGCGCAAAAGGCGGCGGGTCTCGACATCACGGCCGACCTGCATGGCGTGCAAACGGCGTGGGGACGTTTCGGCGGCCACCTGAGCGGCACCTACGTGCTCGATTCGAAAATCCAGACCAGCCCCGGCGACGTCTTTATCAGCAACCTGAATAAATTCGTCACGGAAGGCGTGGTGCAGCGCTGGCGCCATACGATCACGCTCGACTGGGACAATGGCCCGTATTCGGCCAGCCTGTCGAACACGTATTCGAGCGGCTACGATGACCAGAACTCGGCCATCAACACGGATAACGGCAGTGTCGTCAAGCCGAATCGGGTGAAGGCGTACACGCTGTGGGACATGTCGGGCGCGTACGCCGTCAGCAAGCAGTTCAAGCTGCGCGCAGGCATACAGAACCTGTTCAATACCAGCCCGCCATACTCGAACCAGGCCTACTTTTTCCTGTCCGGCTATGACCCGACCTACACGGATCCGCGGGGCCGGCGCTTCTATGCGAGCGCCAATTACAGCTTCAAGTAAGCAGTTTTACATAGAAGCGTGGAGATACCGCAACAACGCCGTCATCTGCGGCGGGTAGCATCGTAGTGCGATGGCGCTGGGTTGCAAGCAGCAGTATTGCAAGCAGCAGTATTGGCAGCAAGGGCGCGTGCCTGCATCAACAAGCGTGCGCCACTTTTCTTGTATTTGAAAGGCACCATGAAATCATCCGCAAGCCTGTATCACACCTTCCGCGCCGCGCTGCTGTTCGCGCTGGCATTGTGCAGCGTCCATGCCGTGGCGGCGCCGGGTGGCAGTGCCATCGGCAGCGCGCCGCAGGGAACGCTCGTCATCATTGGCGGCGGCCTGCGCGCCGACAATGCCGAAGTCTGGCAGCGCATCGTCAAGTTGTCGGGCGGGCCAGGCGCGCGCATCGCCGTGCTGGCCTCGGCCGCGATGAACCCGGAAAAATCGGGCGAAAGCATCATCAAAAAGTTGAACCAATATGGCGCCGATGCCTTTTTCGTGCCGCTGGCCGTCAAGCTGCCGAACAGGGATTACCGCAAGGCCGCCGAAGACCCGGCCATCGTCACGCAGATCAAGTCGGCCAGCGGCATTTATTTTGCCGGCGGCGACCAGGGACGCATCACGCAAGCCTTGCTGCGTCCGGACGGCAGCCGTACGGCAGCGCTGGAAGCCATCTGGTCGGTCTACCGCAACGGCGGCGTGATCGCCGGTTCCAGCGCCGGCGCCGCCATCATGAGTACCACCATGTTCTACGACGCCAAGCCCGTGCTCGACATGCTCAAGATGGGCGTCACGGATGGCCGCGAGATCGCGCCTGGCCTGGGCTTCATCGGCAGCGATGTCTTCGTGGACCAGCATTTGCTGGTGCGCGGCCGTTTCGCCCGAATGATTCCCGTGATGCTGAAAAAAGGCTATCACCTGGGCCTGGGCATCGATGAAAACAGCGCCATGGTGGTCGACGCCATGCGCGACGTGGAAGTCATCGGCTACAGCGGCGCCCTGCTGATCGACCTGTCGGGCGCCATCAGCGACCGTGGCGTGAAAAATTTCAATATCAGCAATGCGGCCATCAGCTACCTGGACCGGGGCGACAAATTCAACCTCGTCACGCGCGTGTTTACGCCGTCGCCGGACAAGGCCGACAACAAGCTCGATCCGAACCAGCCCGACATGCGCGAACCCGTGTTCACCAACGATATCCTCGGCAATAACGCCGTGCTGGACCTGATGGGCAACCTGATCGACAACGCGCAGCAGGAAGCCATCGGCATCGCCTTCGGCAACCCGCGCGATCCGTATCCGGACCTGGGCTTTGAATTCCGCTTCAGTAAAACCGTCAACAGCGTCGGCTACAGCTCGACCGAGGCGGAAGCGTATTCGGTGCTGAAGCTGCGCCTCGATATCCGCCCCATCCAGTTGCGCCAGCCGCTGTACCGCTACAAGTAAGCGCCGCGCTACCGCCGCCAGCGCGGCCACGCGGCGATCGTCAAGGCCCTGAGCAGCCACTCGACGGGGCCATACGCGTGGCCGCGCAGCCACCAGCGGCTCAGCGGCAACTGCGCGCAAAAGATGATGAGCGCCAGCGCCAGGGCACCGAGCGGCGAGACGCTGCCCATCAGCCGTGCGCCATACGCGAGGAACAGCACGGCGCAGATGGCCGACTGCAGCAGGTAGTTCGACAGGGCCATGCGGCCCGTGTCCGCCAGCAGCGCAAACAGCGTGCCGTCGCGCAGGCGCTCGAACAGGGCCAGCGCCAGCGCCACATAAGCGCCAGCCAGCAGCGGCGCGCTTGCCAGGCCCACGGCCAGTCCCGCCACCTGCCATGCCTGGCTTTGCGCATACACGGAGGTCCACGCATAGAAGGCGGCGCCAGGCAGTCCCGCCAGCGCGCCCGCCCACAGCAGGCGGCGGCGCAGCGGCAGATAATCGCTGGCGTGCAGCAGCATCTCGCGCTTGCCGGCGGCCAGGCCGCACAGGAACATGGCCAGCGCACACGGTGCCTGCACCAGCAGCAGGACGATCCAGATTTCACGCAGTTCGCGCAGGTGCTGCTTGACGACGGCGGCCGGCGTGGCGTGGTAGGCGGCCAGCGCGCTTGCCGCCTTTTGCGCCATCGCCACGGCGTTGTCCGCGACGTCGCCCGCCGGTTGCAGGCTTTGCAGCCACGCCATGCCGGCCCAGAATGCGACGCAGACGGTGACGAGGATGCCGGCCAGAGTGAGTGCCTGGCGTTCGCCGCAGCGGTGCAGCGCCAGCAGCACGATGCCCAGCACGGCATAGGTGGTGAGTATGTCGCCATGAAACAGGAACACGGCATGCAGGGCGCCGATCAGCCACAGGCCCGCTTGCCGGCGCAGCATGCGCGGCACGAACGGCGCGTCGGCGCGCACCGCCGCCTGCATCTGCAAGGTGAAGCTGTAGCCGAACAGGAAGGAAAACAGCAGGTAGAACTTGGTCTCGAACAGCAGGGCGACGAGGAAGTGCGTGGCGCGGTCCACGCCGCCGTGAAAGGCGGGATCGGTCAAGCCCAGGCCGAACCAGGGCGTGGCGAAGGCGCCGATATTGACGACCAGGATACCGAACAGGGCGCAGCCGCGCAGGGCGTCGACGTCGGCGATGCGCGCGGACGGGGTTTTCATGGCGCCGCTCATGCCAGGGCAGGGCGCAGGAAGCGCGCCAATAACAGGTGCAGGCTGGCCCGCTGCGCCAGCGGGGCGTATTGGGGATCGACGGCGACCCGGTTGAAGATGCCGTCAATCAGCGCGGCGATCCAGCTGGCCGTCTGCGCGGCGTCCAGCGCGGCGTCGGCCTGGCCCGCTGCGGCCGCCTCTTCCAGCAAGGTTTGCAGGCCGCGGCGCAGGGTAGCGTCGTTGCGCGCCACCCTGGCCGCGATATCCGTGTCGCGCATCGCCTCGGCGGAAATGTCCAGCGCCAGCCCCGCAAAGTCGCCATCGGCCGCCAGCGCCAGCACCAGGTCCATGAAATCGAGCAGGGCGCCGTAGGCATCGGCGCTGCCCCGCACGCCGGCGAAATACGCGGCCGTCTCGCTGCCTTCCTGGTCGACGATGGCGGCGATGATGGCTTGCTTGGTGGGGAAGTAATGAAACAGGTTGCCGGGGCTCATGCCCGCTTGCGCGCAGATGGCGGCGGTGCTGGTCTGGTGAAAGCCCTTGCGCGCAAAGCAGCTGCGCGCGGCGGCGAGAATGGCGTCGCGGCGGGCCGCGTGTTTGCCGGGATCGATGGTGCGCATGGTTCTGTCCTTTTATAAATCGACTAGTCGATCTAATATAAGGCGATTGCATCGCCTGGTCAAGCGCATCGTCTGATATGGGCGCTTTGCACGCTCCCTTCCTGTCGCTACAATGTGCCGCAGCGGTTTTTCCCGCGCCTGCCGGCAGGCCCGCCGATTGTTTGGAAAACCGATCCCTTCACCTGTTTTTCTACCGTTTTAGGAATGACATGCAGCAGACCCCGATTCGATCCTTCCTCTGCGCGCTGGCGCTGGCCGCCGGCATCGTCCCTGCCGCGCAGGCGGACAACGCGCCGCTGCCGGCCACCATGCGCCTCGATTACCAGCACAGCGGCAATGCGCTGAGCGAGCACTATGCGGTCGAGCGCGTGCTGGTCGAGCCCCTGCCATGGCCGGGCAACCTGGCGCGTCCCATCGATGACAGCAACCGCGGCAACAACCTGCTGGAAGTGGTTGACATCAAGTCGGGCAAGGTGCTGTACTCGCGCGGTTTTTCCACCATCTTCGGCGAATGGGCCAGCACGGATGAAGCGAAAACCACCACGCGCGCCTTCCAGGAATCCGTGCGCTTCCCGCAGCCCGAGCACCCCGTGCGCGTGCGCATCCTCAAGCGCGACGAGCGCGGCCTGTTTTCCATCGTGTGGAGCACCGATGTCGACCCGGCGGCGCAGGACGTGATCCGCAAGCAGCCGCCGGCGCCCGTCAAGCCTATCCCGATCCGCATCAGTGGCCCCTCGTCCGGCAAGGTTGACCTGCTGATCATGGGCGATGGCTATACGGCCGCCGAAATGGGCAAGTTCGAAGCGGCGGCGCGCAAATTGGCCGAGCACCTGTTTACCGTCTCGCCATTTCGCGAGCGGGCCAATGACTTCAATGTGTGGGCCATGGCCGCGCCGACGCAGGAATCGGGCGTGTCGCGTCCATCGACGGGCGTGCATCACGCCTCGCCGCTGGGCACGCGCTACGATATCTTCGGCAGCGAGCGCTATGTGCTGACGACGGACAACCGCGCGCTGCGCGACCTGGCGCAATATGCGCCGTATGAATTCATCGAAATCCTCGTGAATAACGATACCTACGGCGGCGGCGGCATCTTCGGTCAGTTCAGCACGGCGGCAGCGAACAGCGACTGGGCCAATTACCTGTTCGTGCATGAATTCGGCCACCATTTCGCCGGCCTGGCCGACGAGTACTACACCTCGCCCGTGGCTTACCAGTCGAATGGCGAGCGCCAGGAGCCGTGGGAGCCGAACGCCACCGCGCTGCGCGATCCGGCCAGGCTGAAATGGAAAAACCACGTCAAGGCCGGCACGCCGCTGCCGACGCCCTGGCCGAAGGAAGCATACGACAGCCATGCGCGCGAATACCAGAAGCAGCGCGCGGCCCTGCGCGCGGCCAACCGTCCTGAAAGCGAGATGAGCGACCTGTTCAAGGCAGACCTGGCGTACACGCAGCAGTTGTTCTCGAAAGCGCCGCAGCGCCATGCAGTGGGCGCCTTCGAGGGCGCGAACTACGAGTCGTCCGGCTACTACCGACCGGAGATGCAGTGCATCATGTTCGACCGCAGCGAGACGTTCTGCTCCGTATGCCAGGATGGCATCAGCACCATCATCGACCTGTATTCGCGTCCCGCACCGGCGCCGGAAAAATAAGACCGTTCAAGTCTGTCCTGTAATGCATGGTGGGCCATGTTGCAACGCAATAGCATGGCCCCCTTTCTGCCTCGTCCCGCCGCCTGCCTTCCACCACTGCCCAGATCCGCTTGTTTTTCAGGCAATATGCATCTGCGCCCGCATGCCGTCTTTTCTTCCCGTCAGCCCGGTAGTATTATCAAATACATACGCTCGCACGCTTGCCTGAAAAATATTTCATTTAGATAATATTGCGGTAAAATTTGATTTACATCAATGTTGCATTGCCGCAATCGCACTTATAGTTGACCTAGCTCAAAACGATAAGCATGTGGACCGGACTCATCGCGAATCACGTATCTAAATGCTGTAGAGTAATTTTCGCCCTGTACCAGTTCCCCGAGAATGCACTGGTGCCGGCCTCGAATTTCAGTGACGGAAGCCGATTCATGAAGATGCAGACCCCCGCGCCTGGCGCGTGCAGTACCTTACACCCCCACACTCCGATTGCCTTGCCGTATGCGCGCGCCGGTGGCGTCACCCTGGCCATGTGCGCCGCCGCCATGCGCGCCGGCGCGGTGCGCTGCGTGCATGCGGCCACGCCGTGGCCCGCCCTGCGTCCAGTCCAGGCATGATGGCCGCCTTGCCGCAGCACTTGCCTTTGCAGGGCAAGCGGGGCCTGGTGGTGGGCATTGCCAATGGGCAAAGCATCGCCTGGGGTTGCGCCAGCGCCCTGCGCGCGGCCGGCGCCGAACTGGCCGTGACCTGGCTCAATGACAAGGCCAGGCCGCACGTGGAGCCGCTGGCGCAGCAAGTGCAGGCGGCCATCATGGCGCCGCTTGACGTGGCCGTGCCGGGCCAGCTCGAAGCGCTGTTCGCGCAGATCGAACGGCAGTGGGGGCGGCTCGATTTCGTCGTCCACTCCATCGCCTACGCGCCGAAGCAGGACTTGCATGGCCGCGTGACGGACAGTTCCGCCGACGGCTTTGCGCAGGCCATGGATGTCTCCTGCCACTCCTTCATGCGCATGGCGAAACTGGCCGAACCGCTGATGCCGGACGGCGGCAGCCTGATGACCATGAGCTACCTGGGCGCCGAGGAAGTCATCGCCGACTATGGCCTGATGGGGCCCGTGAAGGCGGCGCTGGAAGCGTCGGTGCGCTACCTGGCCGCCGAACTGGGGCCGCAAGGCATCCGCGTCAACGCCATTTCGCCGGGGCCACTGGAGACGCGGGCCGCTTCCGGCATTGCCCATTTCGACCGCCTGATGGCTGACGCCATCGAACGCTCGCCCATGCGCCGCCTGGCCACCATCGAGGACGTGGGCGCGTTGTGCGCCTTCCTCGCCGGCGACGGCGCGCGCGCCATCACGGGCGGCACCCTGTATGTCGATGGCGGCTACAACATTCTGAATTGACTGGAAGATGATGACCATGGCTGTTTCTACTTTGCCCAACCGCGCCAGGATGGCCGCGCTGGCCACCATGCTGGCCCTGGCCGGCTGCGCCTCGATGGCGCCGCCGTACGCGCCACCGCCGCTGCCGGTGGCGGCGCAATATCCGGAAACCGATCCGGCCGGCGCGCACGCCCCCGACGTCGCCTGGCAAGCCTACTTTGCCGACGCGCGCCTGCAGGCGCTGATTGCGCAGGCGCTGGCCAGCAACCGCGACATCCGTATCGCCGCCCTGCGCGTGGAAGAGGCGCGCGCCGCATATGGCATCCAGCGCGCCGAACAATTTCCCACCATTGCGCTGGGCGCCTCCGGCAGCCGCGCGCGTGTGCCAGGTGACCTGAGCGTGACGGGCCGCCCCATGACGAGCGCGCAGTACCAGGCGGGCTTGAACGTGAGTGCCTGGGAGCTCGATTTCTGGGGCCGGGTGCGCAGCCTGAAGGACAGCGCGCTGCAAACCCTGCTGGCCAGCGACGAGGCGCGCCGCGCCGTCGGCGTGGCCCTGGTGGCGCAGGTGGCGAATGGCTACCTGGGCTTGCGCGAACTCGATGAACGGGTGGAACTGGCGCGCGCCACGGTCGACAGCCGCGCCGAATCGCTGCGCATCTTCACGCGCCGCTTCGAGGTGGGGTCGATTTCCAAGCTGGACCTGACGCAGGTGGAAACCCTGCTCAGCCAGGCCTTGTCGCTGTCGGCCCAGCTGGAGCAGGCGCGCGCCGTGCAGGCGCACGCGCTGGCCCAGCTGGTGGGCAGCCCCGTCGACCTGGCGCCGGTGGCTGGTGAGGTGCGCCGCTTCGACGACGCCAGCGTGCTGCAGCCGCTGCATGCGGGCCTGTCCTCGGCTTTGCTCACGCAGCGTCCCGACCTGATGGCGGCCGAACACCAGCTGCGCGCCGCGCAGGCCAATATCGGCGCCGCGCGCGCCGCCTTCTTCCCGACGATTTCGCTGACGGCGGCCTACGGCACGGCCAGCGCGGAATTGAGCGGCTTGTTCGATTCGGGCAGCGGCGCGTGGAATGTCGCGCCGCGCCTGGTGCTGCCGATCTTTGACGCGGGCCGTATCCGCGCCAATATGGACCTGGCCGAGGTGCGCCGCGACGTGGCCGTGGCCAATTACGAAAAAAGCGTGCAGGGCGCCTTCCGCGAAGTGGCCGACGCGCTGTCGAACCGGCGCTGGCTGGCGCTGCAGGTCGACATCGGCAAGACGACTTTGGCCGCGCAGAGCGAACGGGCGCGCCTGGCCAAGCTGCGCTACGACAATGGCGCAGCGCCCTACCTGGAAGTGCTCGATGCACAGCGCGACTTGCTGACGGTCGAGCAGCAGCTGGTGCAGACGCGCCGCGCGCTGCTCTCGAGCCAGGTCAGCCTGTATGCGGCGCTGGGCGGTGGCGCGCCAGCCACTTCCGCCGCCGCTTCCACCCACTAATTTGATCGCCCCGATACCATGACTCCACAACTGAAGAAAAAACTCATCCCCGCGGCGCTGGTCGTGGCCGTTCTTGTGCTGGGCTATGTGGCCTGGCAAAAAATGCGTCCCACGGGCCCTGGCGAAGGCTTTGTCAGCGGCAATGGCCGCATCGAAGCGACGGAAATCGACGTCGCCACCAAGCTGGCGGGAAGGGTCAAGGAGATCCTCGTGCGCGAGGGCGACTTCGTCAAGGCGGGCCAGCCGCTGGCCACCATGCAGGTCGATTCGCTGACGGCCCAGCGCGACGAGGCGCGCGCGCGCCAGCAGCAGGCGTCCGACGCCGTGGTCGGCGCGCAGGCGCAAGTGGCCGTGCGCGAGAGCGACAAGGCCGCCGCGCTGGCCATCGTGGCGCAGCGCGAAAGCGAACTCGATGCGGCGCGCCGCCGTCTGGCCCGTTCCGAAACCCTGTCGAAAGAGGGCGCTTCCTCGGTGCAGGAACTCGACGACGACCGTGCCCGCGTGCGCAGCGTGGCAGCCGCCCTGAATGCGGCCAAGGCGCAGGTGACGGCGGCGCAGGCGGCCATCGACGCGGCCCGGGCACAGGTGGTCGGTTCGCGTTCCGCCGTCGTTGCCGCCGAGGCGACCACGGCGCGCATCGATTCCGACCTGGCCGATGGCCAGCTGACGGCGCCGCGCGACGGCCGCGTGCAATACCTGGTGGCGCAGCAGGGCGAAGTGCTGGCCGGTGGCGGCAAGGTGCTCAACCTGGTCGACCTGTCGGACGTCTACATGACCTTCTTCCTGCCCGAGACGGCGGCCGGCAAGGTGGCGATGGGCGGCGAAGTGCGCATCATCCTCGACGCGGCGCCCAACTACGTGATTCCGGCGACGATCTCGTTTGTCGCCGCCAGCGCGCAGTTCACGCCGAAGACGGTGGAAACGGCCAGCGAGCGCCAGAAACTGATGTTCCGCGTGAAAGCGCAGATCAGCCGCGAGCTGCTGCAAAAGCACCTGGCGCTGGTGAAAGTGGGCTTGCCCGGCGTGGCCTGGGTGCGTCTCGATGCGAAGCAGGCATGGCCCGCTGAACTGACGGCGAAGGTCCCGCAGTGACCATGGACGTGAACAATTTCGTCGTCAGCATCCGGGGCGTCAGCCAGCATTACGGCAAGACGGTGGCGCTCGACGGCATCGACCTAGATGTGCCGGCCGGCTGCATGGTGGGCCTGATCGGACCCGATGGCGTGGGCAAATCGAGTCTGCTGTCGCTGGTGGCCGGCGCGCGCGCGGTACAGGAAGGCAGCGTCATGGCGCTGGGCGGCGACATGCGCGATGCGCGCCACCGCGACGACGTCTGCCCCCGCATCGCCTACATGCCGCAAGGCCTGGGCAAGAATCTGTATCCGACCCTGTCGGTCGAGGAAAACCTGCAGTTTTTCGCGCGCCTGTTCGGCCACGACGCCGCCGAACGCCGCCGCCGCATCGACCAGCTGACCCGCAGCACGGGCTTGCAGCCCTTCCTGGCGCGCCCGGCGGGCAAGCTGTCGGGCGGCATGAAGCAGAAGCTGGGCCTGTGCTGTGCGCTGATCCACGATCCCGACCTGCTCATTCTCGATGAGCCCACCACCGGCGTCGATCCGCTGGCGCGGGCCCAGTTCTGGGACTTGATCGCCGGCATCCGCGTGCAGCGCCCGCAAATGAGCGTGATGGTGGCCACCGCCTACATGGACGAGGCGCAGCGCTTCGATTGGCTCGTCGCCATGGACGACGGCAAGGTGCTCGACACGGGCACGCCGGCCGAACTGCTGGCGCGCACGCAGAGCGGCAATCTGGAAGCGGCCTTCATCAAACTGCTGCCGGAAGCCAAGCGCGCGGGCCACCAGCCCGTGGTCATCACGCCTCTGGACGCTGCCAGCGCGCAGGACGTCGCCATCGAGGCGCAAGACCTGACCATGCGCTTTGGCGATTTTACGGCTGTCGACCATGTGAATTTCCGCATCGGCCGCGGCGAGATCTTTGGTTTTCTCGGCTCGAACGGCTGCGGCAAGTCGACCACCATGAAGATGCTCACGGGCCTGCTGCCGGCCACGGAAGGCAAGGCCTGGCTGTTCGGCAAGGAGGTCGACTCCAGCGATATCGACACGCGCCGCAGGGTCGGCTACATGTCGCAGGCCTTCTCTCTGTACAGCGAGCTGACGGTGCGCCAGAACCTGGTGCTGCATGCGCGCCTGTTCCACGTGCCCGACGGCGAAATAGGGGCGCGCATCGACGAAATGGCGCAGCGCTTCGACTTGCGCGCGGTGATGGACGACTTGCCCGACAGCCTGCCGCTGGGCATACGCCAGCGCCTGTCGCTGGCCGTGGCCATGGTGCACAAGCCGGAAATGCTGATCCTCGACGAACCGACGTCCGGCGTCGATCCGATTGCGCGCGACAATTTCTGGCGCCTGATGATCGAGCTGGCCCGGCGCGACCGCGTCACCATTTTCATCTCCACCCACTTCATGAACGAGGCCGAGCGCTGCGACCGCATTTCGCTGATGCATGCCGGTAAAGTGCTGGTCAGCGATGCGCCGGCAGAACTGGTGCGCAAGAAGGGCGCGCCGTCGCTGGAAGCGGCTTTCATCGCTTACCTGGAAGAGGCGGGCGGCGGCACGGCACCGGCGGAGCAGGAAAGCGAGGTGCCCGCGCAGAAGGCTGAAGTGGCCGCACCGCGGCAGGAACACCAGCGCAGCCGTTTCAGCCTGAGCCGCATGCTCAGCTACATGTGGCGCGAGACACTGGAACTGCGGCGCGACCCCGTGCGCCTGACCCTGGCGCTGGGCGGCTCCGTGTTGCTGCTGTTCGTCATCGGCTTCGGCATCAGCCTGGATGTCGAAGATCTCAGTTATGCGGTGCTTGACCACGACCAGACCACCCTGAGCCAGAATTACACGAACAACCTGGCCGGTTCGCGCTACTTCGTCGAACGTCCGCCCCTGCGCGACTATGCCGATATCGACAAGCGCATGCGCAGCGGAGAGTTGTCGCTGGCCATCGAGATCCCGCCCGGCTTCGCGCGCAACGTGCAGCGCGGCGCGCCGGCACAGGTGGGCGCGTGGATCGACGGTGCCATGCCGATGCGCGCCGAAACCGTGCAGGGCTACGTGCAGGGCATGCACCAGTTGTGGCTGGCCGACCAGGCCTTGCACCGCTATGGCATCACCATGAACAACCCCGTCGCCATCCAGACGCGCTACCGCTACAACCCGGACGTGAAAAGCCTGCCGGCCATGGTGCCGGCCGTGATTCCCCTGCTGCTGCTGATGCTGCCGGCCATGCTGGCGGCGCTGTCCGTGGTGCGCGAAAAGGAACTGGGCTCCATCATCAACCTGTACGTGACGCCCGTGACGCGCCTGGAATTCTTGCTCGGCAAGCAGGTGCCGTACGTCGTGCTGGCCATGTTCAACTTTGTCCTCATGGCGCTGCTGGCCGTCACCGCCTTTGGCGTGCCGATCAAGGGCAGCTTGCCGACCCTGATCGGCGCCACCTTCATCTTCAATATCTGCGCCACCGGCATCGGCCTGTTCGCCTCGACGTTTACGCGCAGCCAGATCGCGGCCCTGTTCGTGACCATGATCGGCACCATGATCCCGGCCATCCAGTTTTCCGGCCTGCTCAATCCCGTCTCGTCGATGGAAGGCGTGGGCAAGGCCATCGGCCTGATGTACCCGGCCACGCACATGCTCAATATCAGCAGGGGCGTGTTCAACAAGGCGCTGGGCTTTGGCGATCTGCACGCCTCGTTCTGGCCCCTGATCGTGGCCATTCCCGTGATCCTCGGCGTGACGGTGGCGCTGCTGAAGAAACAGGAGAGCTGATATGCGGCATCTTGAAAATATCTACCGCCTGGGCGTGAAGGAAATCTGGAGCCTGATCCGCGACCCGATGATGCTGATCCTGATCCTCTACACGTTTACCTTGGCGATCTACGTGGCCGCCACGGCCAAGCCGGAAACCCTGCACATGGCGTCGATCGCCATCGTCGACGAGGATGGCTCGCCCCTGTCCGGGCGCATCGCCTCGGCCTTCTTCCCGCCGCAGTTCACGCCGCCAGCCATGATCAACCAGGGCCAGGTCGATGCGGGCCTGGACGCGGGCCAGTACACCTTCGTGCTGACGATACCGCCCAAGCTGCAGGCGGACGTGCTGGGCGGGCGCCAGGCGGAATTGCAGCTGAACGTGGACGCCACGCGCATGAGCCAGGCTTTCAGCGGCAGCGGCTACATCCAGCAGATCGTCGCCGGCGAGGTGTCCGAATTCGCCAAGCGCTATCGGGGCGCGACAGTCTCGCCCGTGGAGCTGGTGATGCGCGCGCGTTTCAATCCGTCGCTGAGCCAGGCCTGGTTTGGCTCGCTGATGGAGCTCATCAACCAGGTGACGATGCTGTCGATTATTCTCACGGGGGCGGCCCTGATCCGCGAGCGCGAACACGGCACCATCGAGCATTTGCTGGTGATGCCCGTGACGCCGGCCGAGATCATGCTGGGCAAGGTCTGGTCGATGGGCCTCGTGGTGCTGCTGGCTGCCGCCCTGTCGCTGAACCTGGTGGTGCGCGGCATGCTGCACGTGCCCATAGAGGGTTCGATCGCGCTGTTCCTGTGCGGCGCGGCCCTGCACCTGTTTGCCACCACCTCGATGGGCATCTTCCTCGCCACCGTGGCGCGCAGCATGCCGCAGTTCGGCATGCTCCTGATCCTCGTGCTGCTGCCGCTGCAGATGCTGTCGGGCGGCAGCACGCCGCGCGAAAGCATGCCCGAACTGGTGCAGAACATCATGCTGATCGCCCCGACCACGCATTTCGTCGAGTTGAGCCAGGCGATTCTGTACCGGGGTGCCGGCATCGACGTGGTGTGGAAACCGTTCCTGGCCTTGCTGGCCATCGGCACGGCCCTGTTTACCTTCGCGCTGGCGCGCTTTCGCAAGACCATCAGCCAGATGGCGTAGCCCCCGCGCCGGAATGGTCCGGCGTTTTTTGCATGAAAAGGATAGCCATGAAGATCGAAGCTGCACCATTTTTCTCCACCGGCGGCTTGCCGTCGCTGGGCGTGCTGGGCGACTATGCGCGCGACTCGTGGCAGCGCATCGTGCTGTATGCGGACGTGATGCGCCGGCGCGGCAACCAGTACCAGGAGCACATGGCCGAGGAAGTGCCGAACGTGCTGGACTTCCCCGCCGAACTGGTGATGTCGGGCCTGGAACTGGCGCGTCCCGTCAACTACGGCCTGGCGCGCATCTTGACGCCCGATGCGCCGGAACCCGATCCATCGAAGCGGCCATTCGTCGTCGTCGATCCGCGCGCCGGCCACGGTCCCGGCATCGGCGGCTTCAAGGCCGAGAGCGAGATCGGCGTGGCCCTGCGCGCCGGCCACCCGTGCTACTGCATCGGCTTCCTGCCCGATCCCGTGCCGGGACAGACGGTGGAAGACGTGATGCACGCCGAGGCGGCCTTCCTGGAAAAAGTCATCGCCCTGCATCCGCTCAGCGAAGGCAAGCCCGTCGTCATCGGCAATTGCCAGGCGGGCTGGCAAATCCTCATGACGGCGGCGATGCGCCCGGAATTGTTCGGTCCCATCATCGTGGCCGGCGCGCCCGTGTCCTACTGGGCCGGCTGGCATGGCCGCAACCCGATGCGCTACGCGGGTGGGCTGATGGGCGGAAGCTGGGCCACGGCGCTGGCGGGCGACCTGGGCAACGGCCGCTTCGACGGCGCCAGCCTGGTGCAGAATTTCGAAAAGCTCAACCCGGCCAATACCCTGTGGAGCAAGCAGTACAACCTGTATGCGAACATCGACACGGAAGCGCCACGCTACCTGGAATTTGAAAAATACTGGGGCGGCCATGTCTTCCTCAACGACGTCGAGATGCAGTACATCGTCGACAATCTGTTCATCGGCAACCGCCTGGCCACGGCGGAATTGATTACCTCCGACGGCGTGCGCCTGGACTTGCGCAATATCCGTTCGCCCATCGTCGTGTTCTGCTCGAACGGCGACAACATCACGCCGCCGCCGCAGGCGCTGGGCTGGATCACGGACCTGTACCGCGACGACAAGGATGTGCTGATGCACGACCAGACCATCGTGTATGCCGTGCACGACAGCATCGGCCACCTGGGTATCTTCGTCTCGGCCAAGGTGGGGCACAAGGAACACCAGAAATTCGCCAGCAATATCGACCTGATCAACCTGCTGCCAGCCGGCATCTACGAAGCGAGGATCGTCGATAAGACGCCCGATACGCCGAACGCGGACCTGGCCAGCGGCGACTATGTGCTGCAGGTCGAACACCGCGGCATCGACGACGTGCGCGCCATCGTGCAGCCAAGCGTGGAAAACGACCGCAAATTCGCCGCCGCCGCGCGCGTGTCCGAAGTGAACCTGGCCCTGTATCGCACGTTTGCGCAGCCGTGGGTGCGCGCCATGGTCACGCCGCAGACGGCGCGCTTCCTGCAGCTCGCGCATCCGCTGCGTGTGTCGTACGAGCGCTGGACGGACCATAATCCGCTGGCCAGGCTGGTGGCCAAGGAGGCGGAAAAAGTGCGCGCCCACCGCCAGCCGGTATCGCCCGACAACCCGCTGCTGGCCATGCAGGAAGCCATCTCCGGCGCCATCACGGCCGGCTTGAACGGCTGGCGCGACTGGCGCGATACGCTGCAGGAAACCACCTTCGACCTGGTGTACGGCTCGCCGCTGGTGCAGGCGCTGACGGGACAAGCCATCGGCGATACGGCGCCGCCGCGCCCCCATCCCGGCATTTCGCCCGAGCATTGCGAATACGTGCGCTGCGAAACGCGCAAGATGGACGAAGACATGCAGCGGGGCGGCCTGGTGGAAGCGGCCGTGCGCGCGCTGTTCTACATCTACCGCTTCCGCATGATCGCCGACGAGCGCAGGGTCAACCTGGCCCTGAAATTGATCAAGCCGCAATACCGGCAGGATGTCGGCATGGAGGAATTCCGCGGTATCGTGCGCCAGCAGGCGCGCTTGATGCTGCATGATTTCGATGCGGCCATCGCGGCCTTGCCGACCTTGCTGTCGCGCGCCGACCCGGACGACATCGGCGCGCTGGCCGAGTGGCTGCAGCAAGTGCTGCAAGTGCCCGAGGCGCCGACGCCGGACGAGGAGGCGAGCCTGCAGCAGATGCTGGACGTCTTCGACCGCGCGGTCAAGGCGCAAGCGAAGGCCTTGCCGTCGGACGCGGGCGCATCCCCTGCCGGGCCAAAAGCCAAGCCGGCCAAACACATTACCCCTGTATAGAAGACCACGATGACCACTACCCAAGACGATGATTTGCATATCGTGCGTAACCGCACCTTCGACCAGATCGCCATCGGCGACACAGCCAGCATCACCCGCACCCTGAGCATGGACGATATCGCCCTGTTCGCGGTGATGTCGGGCGATGACAACCCGCAGCACCTCGATACCGAATTTGCCGCCGCCACCCGCTACCAGGGCGTGATCGCCCACGGCATGTGGGGCGCGGCCCTCATTTCCGCCGTGCTGGGCACGCGACTGCCCGGCGCCGGCACCGTCTACACGGGCCAGACCCTGCGCTTTCTGCAACCAGTGCGCGTGGGCGATACGCTGGCCATCAGCGTCACCGTCACGGCGCGCGAGCCGCGCAACCGCCACGTGACCCTGGCTTGCCGCTGCGTCAACCAGCACGGCGCCGTGGTGCTCGATGGCGAGGCGCAGGTGATCGCGCCCGCCGAGCAGATCGAAAGGACGCGCGCCACCTTGCCCGAAGTGCGCCTGCATAACGGCGACGGCACGCGGCGCCTGCTGGAGCACGCGCGCACCCTGGGGCCGATCAGGGTCGCCGTGATCCACCCCTGCGATGAACTGAGCCTGTCCGGCGCGCTCGATGCCTACGCGGCTGGCCTGATCACGCCTGTGCTGGTGGCGCCGCGCGCGCGCCTGGAGGCGGTGGCGCTGGAGGCGGGCCTGAGCCTGGAAGGCATCGCCATCGAAGACGTCGAACATAGCCATGCGGCCGCCGCGCGCGGCGCCGAACTGGCGGGGAAAGGGGAAGTCGAGGCGCTGATGAAGGGCAGCCTGCACACGGATGAGCTGATGTCGGCCGTGCTGTCGGCCAGCGCCGGCCTGCGCACCAAGCGCCGCATCAGCCACTGCTTCCTGATGCAGACGCCTGCGTATCCGCGTCCCTTCATCATCACGGACGCAGCCATCAATATCGCGCCGAACCTGGCCATGAAGGCCGACATCGTGCGCAACGCCATCGACCTGGCGCACGTGATCGGCGTGGCCTGCCCGCGCGTGGCCATCCTGGCCGCCGTGGAAACGGTGAATGCGGACATGCCGGCCACCCTGGACGCGGCCGCCCTGTGCAAGATGGCCGACCGTGGCCAGATCACGGGGGCGATCCTCGACGGCCCGCTGGCCTTCGACAACGCCGTGTCGATCGCCGCCGCCACCGTCAAGGGCATCGTTTCCGAGGTGGCGGGCCGCGCCGACATCTTGCTGGTGCCCGACCTGGAAAGCGGCAACATGCTGGCCAAGCAGCTCGAATACATGGGCGACGCCGACAGCGCCGGCATCGTGCTGGGCGCGAAAGTCCCCGTCATCCTGACCAGCCGCGCCGATTCGCGCGCCAGCCGCATCGCCTCGTGCGCCATCGCCGTGATGCTGGCCAACCATTACCGGAGCACGCCGCCATGAACGAAGCACTCCAACATGCCGACGGCACCCTGATCCTGGTGCTCAATTGCGGCTCGTCGAGCATCAAGTTCGCCCTGTTCGAGCAAGCGGGCGGCGTGTTGCCGCAGCAAGCGCAATGGAGCGGCAAGGTAGAAGGCATCGGCCGCGAAAACGCCACGTACCGCGCCGGGGGCCTGCCGGCAATCGCCTTGCAGCTCGATGCGGAGCAGCCGCATCACGCGGCTCTCGAATACATCCGCGCGCAAGTGGTGGCGCAGCTGGCCGGGCGTCCGCTGCGCGCCGTGGCGCACCGCGTGGTGCATGGCGGCAGCAAGTATTTCGCCCCCGTGCGCATCGATTTCAAAGTGCTGGCCGACCTGAAAAGTTTTGTGCCGCTGGCGCCCCTGCACCAGCCGTTCGCGCTGGAGGCGATCGAGGTGCTGCTCGAATCGCGGCCCGATATCGCCCAGGTGGCGTGCTTCGACACGGCCTTCCACCACACGGTGCCGCAGGTCGAGCAGATGCTGGCCCTGCCGTACGATGCGTGGGAACGGGGCTTGCGCCGCTATGGCTTCCACGGCCTGTCGTACGAATACCAGTCGCTGGTGCTGGAGCAGCGTTTTGGCGCTGCCGCGCGCGGCAAGGTCATCGTGGCACACCTGGGCAGCGGCGCCAGCCTGTGCGCCATGGATAATTTGCACAGCGTGGCCACCACCATGGGCTTTTCCGCGCTCGACGGCTTGATGATGGGCACGCGCTGCGGTTCGCTCGACCCGGGCGCCGTCATCTACCTGATGGAGATCGAAAAACTGTCGCTGGAAAAAGTGGCGCATGTGCTGTACCACGAGTCGGGCTTGCTGGGCGTGTCGGGCGTGTCGGCCGACCCGCCGGTCTTGCTGGCGCAGCAGGACCGGCAGGATGCCACGGGCGAGCGTATCCGCGCCGCGCTGGCCTTGTATATCCGCCGTATCGTGCGCGAGATCGGCGCCCTGACGGCCGTTCTGGGCGGACTGGACATGCTGGTGTTTACGGCAGGTATCGGCGAACACAGCGCCGAGCTGCGCCAGCGCATCTGCGCCGAGCTGGGCTTTATTGGCCCCGTGCTCGATGCGGATGCCAATGCGCGCAACGCCAGCCGTATTTCCAGCGATGCCAGCCGCATCGTGGTGGGCGTGGAGCCGGCCAACGAGGAGTGGGTGGCGGCGCGCCACGCGGCGCTGGCCGTACGGGCATGAGGTCCTGAAGCGTACAGCCGCGCTCGATGGGAAATTTGCCGAATTGCACATATTTTCCGTTGAGTGCGCTAACGCACTGTGTGGTTTGCCAGTTATCTTTACTATGAAGTCATGCCATTGCGCTACATCAAGAAACAGCGCGATGCCTGGCAAATTTTGAACATTTTGCCCGCCTTTAGTAAGAATAAAATTAAACCATATTGAAAGGTCTCATCATGAACAAATTACTCGCCGCCCTGATCGCTACCCTGTTTGCCACCGCTGCCATCGCGCAAACGTCGCCAGTCACCCCAGCCGTTGCCAGCGCCCAGGCGTCTGCGCAGCACGACATCAACAAGGCTGCCAACAAGGAAGCCAAAGTCGATGCCAAGGCTGACGCCAATGTCGCCAAGGCTGAAATGAAGGCTGACGAAAAGAAAGCCGACGCCCAGCACAAGGCGAACAAAACCAAGGCCAAGGCCCACGACAAAGTGGCCGATGCCGATCCGGAAGACAAGATGAAGGCGCAAGCCAAGGCTGACAAGGCTGCCGCCAAGGCCGATGCGAAAGCAGGCAAAACCTCCGTGAAAGCGGATGCCAAGGTCGCCAAGGAAAAAGTGGAAGCGAACGCCGATAAAGCCATCGCCGCCACCAAGACGGAAGAAGCCAAGGCCAAGGCCGACGCTGAAGTCAAGGCCGCCGCCGCCAAGTAATTCCCTGTTTGCGGGCCACGGCCTGCAAGCCCAAAAGACAGCTTCGGCTGTCTTTTTTTCGTCTGCCACTTTTCTTTTGCACCGCTTGCCAGTCTTGATCTGGCACAAATGCTCCTCTTTTCGCCGTGCCATAGTGAATTGGCAAACAGACGAAGGGAGACATCATGAGCACCGCTAAAACGAAAAAAACACCGGCTACCGGTTCGGCGGAAGGCGCGCCTGCCGTGTCCGCCATGCAGTCCATGCCGGTCGAAGGCGACATGCAGGCTGGCGACGCTGCGGCGGACGGCGACGCCATGGCTGGGCCGCGCCTGGGCATGTCGTATGCCGACCAGGCAGCGCTTACCCAGGGTACGGCCGCCGCGGATGCCGGCGCCATGCCGGGCGGCGGCATGCAGCAGGCACCGCAGGGCATGGCGGCCACCAGCTGCATGCAGCTTGGGGCTGGCGGTGGCATGGGTGGCGATGGTGGCGGTGGCGGTGGCGGTGGCATGGGGGGCAGCGACGGTGGACAGGGCGGCGGTACACCGCAGAAGCGCACCTGCGCCACGATGGACGTGCATCGCCGCCTGCTGAGCGAAGATCCATCGTATGCGAACGTGCGCGCCGATATCGAAAACCTGGCCGGGCTCTACGAGGGCGACGGCAGCATTGCCGGACGTTCCGGCGTGACGCAGATACCGGTGGTGGTGCACGTGGTGTGGAATACGGCCGCACAGAATATTTCGGATGCGCAGATCGCCAGCCAGATCGATGTGCTCAATCGTGACTTCCGGCGCGTCAACCCGGATGTCAACAGCACGCCGGCGCCATTCCTGCCCCTGACGGCCGATGCGCGCGTGGAGTTCGCGCTGGCCACGACCGATCCGCATGGCGCGGCCACCAGCGGCATCGAGCGGCGCCAGACGACGGCGGCCTCGTTTGGCGCGGACGATGCCGTCAAGTCGCAGGCGACGGGCGGCATGGATGCCTGGCCGGCCGACAGCTACCTGAATATATGGGTGTGCCAGCTGGGCGGCGGCTTGCTGGGCTACGCGCAGTTTCCCGGCGGCCCGGCCGCCACCGACGGCGTGGTGATCCTGCAATCGGCCTTTGGCACGACCGGCACGGCGGCGCCGCCGTTCCACCTGGGGCGCACGGCCACGCATGAAATCGGCCATTGGCTGAATCTGAACCATATCTGGGGCGACGACGGCACCGGGTGTTCGGGCACGGACAACGTGGCCGACACGCCCAACCAGGGCGGGCCGAACACGGGCCAGCCCTCGTTTCCGCAGGTGTCCTGCAGCAACGGGCCGAATGGCGACATGTTCATGAACTATATGGATTACGTCGACGATCCCGCCATGTTCATGTTCACGGCGGGACAGGTGGCGCGCATGCAGGCCTGTCTCGATGGCCCGCGCGCCAGCATCGGCACGGGTGGCACAGGCGCAGGCGCCACGCCGCGCCAGAGCTCGTCTCCCGTCGTGGCCTGGGGCGCGACCCGCCTCGACGTGTTCGTGCTGGGCACGGACCGCGCGCTCTACCACAAGGCATGGAATGGCACGGCCTGGGCGCCGTCCGTCACCGGCTATGAAGGGCAGGGCGGCATTTGCACCAGTGCCCCGCAGGTGGTGTCGTGGGGGCCGAACCGGCTCGACGTATTCGTCACGGGCACCGACAGCGGCTTGTTCCACAAGTGGTGGAATGGCACGGCCTGGGGGCCGTCGCTGACCGGCTATGAAGCGATGGGTGGCTTGTGCGTGGGCGACCCGCGCGCCGTGGCCTGGGGACCGAACCGCCTCGACGTGTTTGTCGTCGGCACGGACCGCGGCCTGTATCACAAGTGGTGGAACGGAGCCGCCTGGGGGCCGTCCTTGACGGGTTACGAAGCCATGGGCGGTATCTGCCTGGGCCAGCCGGAAGCCGTGGCCTGGGGGCCGAACCGCCTCGATGTCTTCGTTGTCGGCACGGACCGGGCCCTGTACCACAAGTGGTGGAACGGCACGGCCTGGGGACCGTCACTGACGGGCTATGAACGCCTGGGTGGCATCTGCACCTCGGCGCCGAAGGCCGTGGCGTGGGGGCCGAACCGCCTCGACGTCTTCGTCACGGGCACCGATGGCGCTCTGTACCACAAGTGGTGGGATGGCGCGAAATGGGGGCCGTCCATCGACGGCTTCGAGCGCCTGGGCGGTATCTGCGTGGGCGAAGTGGAAGCCGTGTCGTGGGCGCCCAACCGGCTCGACCTGTTCGTCATCGGCACGGACAGCGCCCTGTATCACAAGGCGTGGAATGGATCCGCCTGGTCGCCATCCGTGACGGGCTTTGAAAGCCTGGGTGGCATATGCACCTCGCGTCCGCGCGCCACGGCCTGGGCGCCGAATCGCCTCGACGTCTTTGTCACGGGCACGAATGGCGCCCTGTTCCACAAGGCGTGGAACGGCACGGCCTGGTCGCCGTCCGTGAGCGGCTATGAAAGCCTGGGCGGCGTGGTATCGTGTTTCTGACATCCATGGTTGACACGGGAGGCGGCATGCACGGCATGACAACGGCATTGCCCAGCGGCAGCTGGACGCATTCCTTCGAGGAGGATGCAGACGGTATCGAGGTGTACCGGCCCACGGCCACGTTCGTCTTTCCTCCCAGCCGCAAGGGGCGCAAGGTGCTCGAGTTCGGCGCGCCCGCCGGCGCCACGGCGCAAGGGGAGGCGACATTGACGTCCATGGCGCCCGGCCCCGATGACCGCCCCCGCGCCGGTCCCGTGACCCGGCTGGTACCCGTGGGCATGGGCCGCTATGCGCTGGGCGATGCTGGCGGGGCGCAGGACGTGATCGACATCGTTGAAGCGACGCCTGAGATGCTGCGCCTGTCGCGGCGTCAAGGATGACCCCGGAGCTTGTGCGCGAGCGCCGTGCGGTTGCCCACGCCCAGTTTCTGGTAAATCGCATGCAGCTGGTTGCGCACGGTGGCCGGCGACTTGCCCAGTTCCCTGGCGATGCTTTTATACGGCAATCCTTCGGCCGCCATGGCCGCCACCAGCCGTTCGGCCGGGGTCAGGCGCTGCATGGCAGCCTGCCTGAAACCTTGTTTATCATCGCTGCTCTCCTGTCCGTGGGCGGCGTGCCGGTGGCATGCCTGCAGGGATAACGTGAACGAGGGACATATCTGTCAAATTATCTGTAAAACTATTTTTTCCTGTGCCGCTGCGCGGCGATGGGCGAAAAAAAAGACAGGCGAACCTGTCTTTTCGTATGGCCGGATGCCGATCAGCCGATGGCCGCCATGGAGACCGGTTTCAGCTTGGCCGCCAGCGCCTTGCCTTTCTTGGCGCGCTTGCCGAAGTGGTCGGCCAGGGCCGTGGCGCCCAGCGATGCATCCTGTGGTTTCGAAGCCCTGCCGATGCCCGAGACCACCACGCCGCGCTGGGTGATAGGCTGCACGGCCAGCAGCTTGTCTTTCGCATCGAGGTCGATCAGCTTGACGCCGGTGCCGCCCTTGGACAGGGTTTTCATCTCATCGAGGCCGAACACCAGCAGGCGTGCGCCTTCCGTCAGGCAGGCCAGGGCGCTGGCCGCCTCGGGGATGACTTTCGGCGCCAAAGGCACGTCGCCATCGTCCAGGGTGATGAAGGCCTTGCCGCCTTTCAGGCGGCTCGTCATGTCGCCCGCCTTGGCGATGAAGCCGTAGCCTGCGCTCGACGCCAGCAGCAAATTGGTGGCGCCATTGCCCGCAAAGTAATGGAGGATGCGCACGGCGTTGCCGGGCGTGCCGCCGCTCAGGTCGCACAAGGTCGTGATCGGCACGCCATCGCCGCGCGCGTTGGGCAGCGCGGAGACGGGAACCGAGTAAATCTTGCCGTTGTTGCCAAAGCCTAGCAGGGTGTCGACCGTGCGGCACTCGAAGGCGCCATGCAGGGAGTCTCCCGCCTTGAACGTGAACTGCGCCGCATCGTGGCCGATGCCGGTACGCGCGCGCACCCAGCCTTTTTCCGAGATGATGACGGTGACCGGTTCATCGACCACCTTCTGTTCCGCCACGGCTTTCTGCGCTTCCTCGATCAGGGTGCGGCGCGCATCGCCGAACTGCTTGGCGTCCGCCTCGATTTCGCGGATGATGGCGCGCTTCATCGACCCCGGGTTGTCGAGCAGGTCTTGCAGCGACTTTTCTTCCTTGCGCAGCTCGGCCAGTTCCTGCTGGATCTTGATCGTCTCCAGGCGCGCCAACTGGCGCAAGCGGATTTCCAGGATGTCGTCGGCCTGGCGTTCGGACAGCTTGAACGCTTCGATCAGGGCCGCCTTCGGTTCATCCGAATTGCGGATGATCTGGATCACCTTGTCGATATTGAGCAGGATCGCTTCGCGCCCTTCCAGGATATGGATGCGGTCCTTGACCTTGCCCAGTTTGTAGCCGGTGCGGCGCGTGACGGTCTCGAAGCGGAAGTCGATCCACTCGCGCAGGATGTCGCCCAGGCCTTTCTGGCGTGGACGGCCATCGCCGCCGATCATCACCAGGTTGATCGAGGTCGACGATTCCAGCGAGGTGTGCGCCAGCAGCATCAGCATGAATTCCGTCTGGTCCTGGTTCTTCGATTTCGGCTCGAACACGAGGCGCACGGGCGCGGCTCGGCCAGATTCGTCGCGGATGGTGTCGAGCGAATTGAGGATCAGCGCCTTCAGGGCCACCTGGTCCGGCGACAGCGCCTTCTTGCCCAGCTTGATCTTCGGATTCGTCAGTTCCTCGATTTCTTCCAGCACCTTTTGCGACGAGGTACCTGGCGGCAGTTCCGTCACGACGGCTTGCCACTGGCCGCGCGCCAGTTCCTCGATCTTCCAGCGCGCACGCACCTTCATGCTGCCACGGCCGCTCGCGTACATGTCCTGGATCTGCGATGGCGGGGTGATGATCTGGCCGCCGCCGGGGAAGTCGGGGCCGGGAATGATGGCCATCAGCTCGGCGTGCGTCATCTTCGGATCGCGGATCATGGCGACAGCCGCTTTCGCCACTTCCGCCAGGTTGTGCGACGGGATTTCCGTTGCCAGGCCCACGGCGATGCCGGAGGCGCCGTTGAGCAGCACCATCGGCAGGCGCGCCGGCAGCAGCTTCGGTTCTTCCGTCGAACCGTCGTAGTTGGGCTGGAAGTCCACCGTGCCCATGCCGATTTCATCCATCAGCAGCTTGGCGATCGGCGTCAGGCGCGCTTCCGTGTAACGCATGGCTGCGGCGCCATCGCCATCGCGCGAGCCGAAATTGCCCTGGCCATCGATCAGCGGATAGCGCAAGGAGAAATCCTGCGCCATGCGCACGAGCGCGTCGTACACGGACTGGTCGCCGTGCGGATGCAATTTACCCAGCACGTCGCCGACCACGGCCGCCGATTTGCGGGGCTTCGCCGTGGAATTGAGTCCCAGCTCATTCATCGCATACAGGATGCGGCGCTGCACGGGCTTCTGGCCATCGCACACGTCGGGCAGGGCGCGGCCCTTGACGACGGAGATGGCGTAATCGAGATAGGCGCGCTCGGCAAAGGTGGACAGGGTCAGCGCTTCGCCGTCGAATACCGGTTCATCCGGCTCGATCGGCTCAGGCTGGGCATCGTCAAATAAATTGGTTTGTGTGGACATGGCGCTTGTTTCGGTGTTAAGTGGTTGCGGTTGAATTCGTGGGGCTGATTATGACAGCCCGGGTTTGGAAAAAGACTTGCCATACGTCAGATACATGTAGCGCAAGGTCAGATACAGCACGGCCAGGGCCAGCTCGACACTGTTGTGCATCATCGGCATGGCGCGGATGGCCGGGGCGTGGCCGGCCAGCACGAAGCTGGCGAGCGACGGCACCAGCACCACCGGCCAGATCGTCTTCCATTTGAAATCGGTGGGCGAAAACAGCAAGCCGGCGCACGACCAGGCATACAGCGCGGCGCCGACAAGGGCGGCTGGCAGCTGTTGCACATACAGTAGCGACAGCAAGCCCGCGCAGCCGATCAGCCATGCCGCGCGCAGGCGGGGCAAGAGCGCCTCGGGGAAGCCGCAATCGCCATACAGGCCGGTGGCGCTGCGCAGGGCCAGCGCCGCCAGGCAGAATATCAATGGCATGGCCTCGCCGATGGCCAGCGCCGCAGGGCCTTTGCCGCTCATGAACATGGCGGCGAACAGCGACAGGCCGAGGCACAGGAGCAGCAGCATGCCATGCAGCAGTTGGCGGTTCATCGCGTACGCGAGCAGGGCCGACGCGCACAAGCCGGCCGCGGTAACGAGGCGCATGGTCTCGCTGCGTTCGGGCAGGAACAGCAGCAGCGCCAGCAGGAGGTAAGGCACGATCCAGCCCAGTTGCCGCAAGCCGGGCCGCTGCCACAGCGTGGGCAGGCGTTCCTGCAGCGCTTCTTGCAGCGTATCGAACCGCGCGAACAGGGGCGCCGGCCAGCGCAAGGCATGCATGGCCAGCAGGGCAAAGGCGAGCGCCTGGAAGCCCAGCAGGCTGGCATAGGCGGCCGTGTCGCCAAGCTTGAAGCCGGCCGCATCGAGCACGCCAGCGAGCATGAAGTGCAGCACGAAACCCAGGCCGCCCGAGGCCAGCGCCGTCTGCTTGAAGTAGCGCTTGGCATGGACGGCCTGTTCCCATTGCTCGAACAGGTCCGTATCGAGCTTGTAAGCCAGCATTTCGCCGTGCTGCCAGCGTATCGCGTGCAGCAGTTCGCGCAGCTGCAGGTTGAATTTTTGATCGAACAGCTGGCGCGCGTAGGCCGATGGCGGCTGCTGCGACATGATGCAGTCCAGTCCGGGATAGCTGTCGCGGTTGTCGCTGAAATGGGCAAACGAGCGGTCGGCCCGGTAGCGCTGCACGGCGCCGCGCACCAGGTCCGCATGGCTGCGCGCCAGGTAGGAAAAATCGTGGTCCCAGCCCAGCTGCTCGAACAGGGCCTGGCGCAGCGGTAGCTTATAGCCGGCGCTGGCGCAATAGCGCAGCGCGCACAGGTCGAATTCCTCGCGCACGTCGAGATTCAGCATGGCGTCGTCCTGCAGGATGCGGGCCAGCACCTCGCCGGCATCCGCGTGCCGCGTCAGCGCCAGGCAGCCCTGCCACAGGTTGTCCGCTTCCTGCGCCGGATCGATGGCGACCACGCCCCATTGCTCTGGCGGCGGCGTCTGCTCCTGGGCTATGACGCCCCACAGTTCTGCGGGCGGCTCCTGCGCGGGTTCGTCGATGACGCCCCACAAGTCGGCCGGTTCCATCGGCGGTGCTTCTGGCGCTTCCGCTTCCGCTTCGGCCGCTGGCGGTTCCGGCAATTCCTCGGCAAACAGGTGCGCATGGCGCAGCGCGTATTCATACGCTTCGCGCAGTTCCTGGAAGGCGGCCGGATCGTCTTCGGGACGCGTCACCTTCAGACGCTTCGCATACGCGCGCTTGAGGGTGCGCTCGTCGCCGGTCGGCTCTGTGCCCAGGATTGCCCACAGGCTGCGCTGTCCGTTGTCCATGCCGCCGTCCATTTACAGGAAGCTCTCGCTCTCGACCTGGCGCAACACTTCGTCGAGCGCCTGGCGTGCCTTGCGGATGGTGTTCGGGTCCTGCGTTTCCAGCGCGGCCTGGAAGTTGGCCGTGTGTGCCGCCAGGTACTGGCGCACGTCGCCCAGAGACTGTTCGTACAGCCGGTCGGCGCGCGTGACCAGGGTGCGGTTTTCCATTTGCTCGCGCGGGTGGATCTTCAGGTCGGCCAGTTCCGCAAAGCGCTGCTCGATCTGTTCTGGTGTCATCACGCCCGCGTTGTCGCTGATGACCATCTTGTGCTTTTCCTGCGTGGCCAGCACCGTCACTTCCGCTTCCAGCACGCCGCTGACGTCGTAGGTGAAGCGCACGTCGATGCCGATTTCGCCCGCCTTTTTCGCGGGTATCGGGAAGCTGATCTTACCGAGGAAGACGTTGTCGGCCACCAGGCGCGACTCGCCCTGGAAGATAGCCACGTTGATTTCCTTCTGGTTGTCGTGGATGGTGGTGATGTTTTCCGTGCGCGAGACGGGCACCACGGAATTGCGCTCGATGATGGGCAGGTAATGCCCGCCTTCATACTGGTTCGCGCCGACCTGGCGCGAAATGGAAATGCCCAGCGAGTACGGCGCCACGTCCGTCATGACCACTTCGTCGAGTGCCGCGTCGCGCATCTTGAGCCCTGCTTGCACGGCGGCGCCCAGCGCCACGGCTTCGTCCGGATCCAGGTGGATGGCGGGGAAGCGGCCGAACATGCGCGAGACGAGTTTGCGCACCAGCGGCATGCGCGTGGCGCCGCCGGCCAGCACTACTTCATTCAATTCCGCGGCGCGGATGGTGGCGTCGCGCAGCGCCCGTTCCACGGGCAGGCGCAGGCGGGCCAGCAGGGGCTCGCACAATTGCGCCAGTTTGTCTTCGCTGATCTCCCAGCTGTATTCCTTGTCCTGGTAGCGCGTGGCCATGCGCACGGATGGCTGGTCCGACAGCAGGCGCTTGACGCGCTCTGCCTCATCGCGCAGCAGCTGCTGCTGGCGCGGGTCGAACAGGCGGCTGCCGGCCGCATCGCGCAAGCCGCTGCCTTCCAAAAAGGCGTCGACCAGCACGGTGACGAAGTCTTCGCCGCCCAGAAAATTGTCGCCGGCCGAGGCGCGCACTTCCATCACGCCTTCGAACAGTTCCAGGATCGACACGTCGAAGGTGCCGCCGCCCAGGTCGAAGACGAGGAATTTGCTTTCCTGTTCCTTGTCGCGGATGCCGTAGGCCAGCGCGGCGGCCGTCGGTTCGTTCAGCAGGCGCTCCACGCGCAAGCCCGCCAGCTGGCCGGCGATGCGCGTGGCCTTGCGCTGCGCATCGCTGAAATACGCGGGCACGGTGATGATGGCTTCCTCGACCTTGTGCCCCAGGAAGGCTTCGGCATCTTCCTTCAGCGCGCGCAGCACCATCGACGACAGCTCTTCCGGACGGAATTGCTGCGTGCCGAGGGTGATCTTCTTTTCACTGCCCATGTAGCGCTTGAAGACGGCCGCCGTCAGCTGCGGGTGCGTCTGCAGGCGCTCGCGCGCGGCGCGGCCCACCAGCACGGTGCCGTCGTCGTCGATGCTGACGCACGACGGCGTCAGGTGTTCACCGAGCGCATTCGGGATGATGGAAGCCTTGCCATCGCGCCAGATGGCGACCAGGCTGTTGGTGGTGCCCAGGTCGATACCGATGATCATCAGATATCCGCCTCCGCCTCATTGCCGTGTTCTTCGATCCAGGCGCGGCGTCCGGCCGCTTCGCCTTTGCCCATCAACATATTGAAGCGGGAGGCCGAGGCCATGTGGTCGACTTCACCGAGCGTGACGGGCAGCAGACGGCGCGTGTCCGGGTTCATCGTCGTTTCCCACAGCTGCTCGGCATTCATCTCGCCCAGGCCCTTGAAGCGCGAGATCGACCAGGCGCCCTGTTTCACGCCTTCCTTGCGCAGCTTGTCCTCGATGGCGAGCAGTTCGCCGTCGTCGAGCGCATAGATTTTCTGCATCGGCTTCTTGCCGCGCGCCGGCGCATCCACGCGGTACAAAGGCGGGCGGGCGATGCAGATGTGTCCCTTGTTGATCAGGGCCGGGAAGTGCTTGAAGAACAGCGTCAGCAGCAGTACCTGGATGTGCGAGCCGTCCACGTCCGCGTCGGACAGGATGCAGATCTTGCCGTAGCGCAGGCCGGACAGGTCGGGCGTATCGCCCACGCTGTGCGGATCGACACCGATGGCGACGGCAATGTCGTGGATCTCGTTATTCGCGAACAGGCGGTCGCGGTCCGTTTCCCACGAGTTCAAGACCTTGCCGCGCAGGGGCAGGATCGCCTGGAATTCCTTGTCGCGCCCCATCTTGGCCGAACCGCCCGCCGAGTCGCCCTCGACGAGGAACAGTTCATTGCGCGCGATGTCCGACGATTCGCAGTCGGTCAGCTTGCCGGGAAGGACGGCCACGCCCGAGGATTTTTTCTTTTCCACTTTTTGCAGCGAGCGCTGGCGCGACTGCGCCTGCTTGATCACGAGATCGGCCAGCTTCTTGCCGTAGTCGACGTGCTGGTTCAGCCACAGTTCCAGCGGCGGCTTGGTGAAGGTCGAGACGAGGCGCACGGCGTCGCGCGAGTTCAGGCGTTCCTTGATCTGGCCCTGGAATTGCGGGTCCAGCACCTTGGCCGACAGCACGAAGGAAGCGCGCGCGAACACGTCTTCGGGCAGCAGCTTCACGCCTTTCGGCAGCAGCGAGTGCATTTCGACGAAGTTTTTCACGGCGCCGAACAGGCCGTCGCGCAAGCCCGATTCGTGCGTGCCGCCATTCGAGGTGGGGATCAGGTTGACATACGATTCGCGCACGATGGCGCCTTCTTCCGTCCACGCCACCACCCAGGCCGCGCCTTCGCCTTCGGCAAAGCCTTCCGAGTCCGGGCCCGCGTATTGCGCGCCTTCGAACAGGGGAATCAGGGTTTCGCCATTCGATACCTGCGCCAGCGTTTCGGTCAGGTAGCCGCGCAAGCCTTCCGCGTACTGCCAGGTTTGCGTGTCGCCCGTTTTCGCGTTGGTGAGCGTCACGGTGACGCCCGGCAGCAGCACGGCTTTCGAGCGCAGCAGGCGTTGCAGCTCCGTTTGCGAGATGTTGGGTGAATCAAAATATTTTGCATCGGGCCAGGCCGTGACGCGCGTGCCCGACTTCTTGCCGTCGCGCGGGGCGGGGCGGGAATTCAAGGGCTCGATCACGTCGCCATTCGCAAACACCATGTGGTGCAAGCCGTTGCCGTCGCTTTCCTTGCGCCAGACGGTGATTTCCAGGCGCGTCGACAGCGCATTGGTGACGGACACGCCGACGCCGTGCAGACCGCCCGAGAACGCATAGGCGCCGCCCGAACCCTTGTCGAACTTGCCGCCCGCGTGCAGCCGTGTAAACACGATTTCCACCGTCGGCACGCCTTCCTCCGGGTGCAGGCCGACGGGAATGCCGCGGCCATTGTCTTCGACGGTAATGCTGCCATCCGTGTTTTGCGTGACGGCGATATGCGTGCAATGACCGCCCAGCGCCTCGTCGGAGGCATTGTCGATCACTTCCTGAATGATGTGCAGCGGATTTTCAGTGCGGGTGTACATCCCCGGGCGCTGCTTGACGGGTTCCAGTCCTTTCAGGACACGGATGGATGATTCGCTGTAGTCGGATGCTGGTTTTTTAGTGGCCATACGTGTTCAAGCTAAGTAAAGACAGTGGTTGGAACGCCAGGCCAGGGCACTGCGGGCGCAATGACAGCGGCGGCGATAACTGTATGAATATACAGTATATCCCGTCCAGCGTCACTGGGGGAGGGCAGTGCGGCAGGCTTGGCGTCCTTGTGCGGACGCTCGCGCATTCTATCTTGATCGGCGGGCAATAGCGCTACTCCAAGGCAACAACAGTGCGCCGCGCGCGTGGTTTTGCGCCAATTGTGCTGGATTTTATGCGGTAAAGCCGCCGTTTTTACATCTTGTTTACAGCTGCCTCCCCAGTCTTTACGAATTTTTTAGACCCTTTTGGCTAATCTGCTCACTATCAAAACAAACCTGAATGAGGGTGGGAATGGATCTCGTGTATCTCGGCTTGATTGCCGTGTTTTTCGTCGTGGCGGCCGGCTTTGCCGTCGCCTGCGACAAATTAGGGAGCGTCAAATGAACGCGTTTTATGTGCTGGGCGCCGTCGTCTCGGCTGGCCTGCTCGTGTATTTGCTGGTGGCGCTGCTGAAGGCGGAGGAGCTGTGATGACAACGCAATCGATACTGTTATTGGTGGCTTTCCTCGCCGTGCTGCTGGCCGCCGGCTATCCGCTGGGCCTGTACATGGCCAGGGTGGCCGGCGATGGCCCCGTGCGCGGCCTGGGCTGGCTGCAAAAGCTGGAAAACCTGCTGTACCGCTGGTCCGGCCTTCCCGCCGACAAGGCCATGGGCTGGAAAAGCTATGCCATCGCCCTGATCGTCTTCAATACCGTGGGCGCCGTCTTCGTCTACGGCCTGCAGCGCCTGCAGGGCTTCCTGCCACTCAATCCGCAGGGACTGGGCGCCGTCAGCCCCGATTCCTCGTTCAATACCACCGTCAGCTTCGTCGCCAATACCAACTGGCAGGGCTACGGCGGTGAACAGACCATGAGCTACCTGACCCAGATGCTGGGCCTGGCGTGCCAGAACTTCTTTTCGGCGGCCACCGGTATCGCCGTGATCTTCGCGCTGGTACGCGGCTTCGCCTCGCGCTCGGGCAAGTCGATCGGCAATTTCTGGGTCGACCTGGTGCGCTCGACCCTGTACATCCTGCTGCCGTTGTCCCTGGCCCTGTCCGTCGTCTTCATGGGCGAAGGCATGATCCAGAATTTTTCCGCCTACAAGGAAGTGACCCTGCTCGACCACGTGGCGTATGAAACGCCGAAAGTGACGGCCGACGGCCAGCCCGTGCTGGATGCGGCCGGCAAGCCCGTGATGGAAGCGCAAGTGGCGATGACGCAGACGATCGCCATGGGCCCTGTCGCGTCGCAGGAATCGATCAAGCTGCTGGGCACGAATGGCGGCGGCTTCTTCAACGCCAATTCCTCGCATCCGTATGAAAACCCCACCGTGCTGTCGAACTTCCTGCAGATGCTGGCCATCTTCATCATCCCCGCCGGCCTGTGCTTCACGTTCGGCCGCATGGTGGGCGACATGCGCCAGGGCTGGGCCGTGCTGGCCGCCATGACCCTGATCTTTGTCGTCATGACGGCTGGCGTGATGAGCGCCGAGCAGCAAGCCAATCCCGCCCTGCAAGCCCTGGGCGTGGACCAGCAGGCCAGCAGCCTGCAATCGGGCGGCAATATGGAAGGCAAGGAAACGCGCTTCGGCATCAGCTCCTCGACCCTGTTCGCGGCGGTGACGACGGCCGCATCGTGCGGCGCCGTCAACTCCATGCACGATTCCTACATGCCCCTGGGCGGCATGGTGCCGCTGCTGCTGATGCAGTTCGGCGAAGTGATTTTCGGCGGCGTGGGCACGGGCCTGTACGGCATGCTGATGTTCGCCATCCTGGCCGTCTTCATCGCCGGCCTGATGATAGGCCGCACGCCCGAATATCTGGGCAAGAAAATCCAGGCCTATGAAATGAAGATGGTCTCGCTGGCCATCCTGATTACGCCAGCCCTGGTCTTGACGGGCACGGCGATCGCCGTGATGGTCGAACCGGGCACGGTTGGCGTGGCCAATCCGGGCGCGCATGGTTTTTCCGAAATCCTGTACGCCTTCACGTCGGCGGCCAACAACAACGGCAGCGCGTTTGCCGGCCTGTCCGCCAACACGCCGTTCTACAACGTGATGCTGGCGATCGCCATGTGGTTCGGCCGCTTCGGCGTGATCGTGCCCGTGCTGGCGGTGGCCGGTTCGCTGGCGGCCAAGCAGCGCCTGTCGGCCAATGCCGGCACCATGCCCACGCACGGCCCCATGTTCATCGGCCTGCTGATCGGCGTTGTCGTGCTCGTCGGCGTTTTGAATTACGTTCCCGCGCTGGCCCTGGGCCCGATCGTCGAACACCTGCAACTTTTCATCAAATAAGAGGCTACCATGTCACGCACAAGCCTGACCTTGTTCGATTCCGCACTGATCGGCCCCGCCGTCGTCGATGCGTTCAAAAAACTCGACCCCCGCACGCAGTGGCGCAGCCCCGTGATGTTCGTCGTCTACGTAGGCAGCATCATCACGACCTTGCTGGCCATCCAGGCCCTGAATGGCCAGGGCGAAGCGCCATTCGGCTTCATCGTCGCCGTCGCCGTGTGGCTGTGGTTTACCGTGCTGTTCGCGAACTTCGCCGAGGCGCTGGCCGAAGGCCGCAGCAAGGCGCAAGCCGCGTCCCTGCGCGCCCTTAAGCAGACGGTGATGGCAAAGAAAATGCAGACGCCGAAATACGGCACTTCCTGGCTGCCCACGCCGGCCACCGACCTGCGCAAGGGCATGACGGTGCTGGTGGAGGCGGGCGACGTCATTCCCGCCGACGGCGAAGTGACGGCCGGCGTGGCCTCCGTCGACGAGAGCGCCATCACGGGCGAATCGGCGCCCGTCATCCGCGAATCGGGCGGCGACTTTTCTGCCGTCACGGGCGGCACCCGCGTGCTGTCGGACTGGCTGCTGGTGCGCGTTTCCGTCAATCCCGGCGAAGCGTTCATCGACCGCATGATCGCCATGGTCGAAGGCGCCAAGCGCCAGAAGACGCCGAATGAAATCGCCCTGACGATCCTGCTCGTCGCCCTGTCGATCGTGTTCCTGATCGTCACCGTGACCCTGCTGCCGTATTCGCTGTTTTCCGTGGCGGCGGCCGGCAGTGGCACGCCGGTGACCATCACCGTGCTGATCGCGCTGCTCGTGTGCCTTATCCCGACCACCATCGGCGGCCTGTTGTCCGCCATCGGCGTGGCCGGCATGAGCCGCATGATGCAGGCCAATGTGATCGCCACGTCGGGCCGCGCCGTGGAAGCGGCCGGCGACGTGGACGTGCTGCTGCTCGACAAAACGGGCACCATCACCCTGGGCAACCGCCAGGCTTCCAGCTTCGTGCCGGCGCCCGGCGTGACGGAGCAGCAGCTGGCCGATGCGGCGCAACTGGCCTCCCTGGCCGATGAAACGCCGGAAGGGCGCAGCATCGTCGTGCTGGCCAAGCAGAAGTTCAATATCCGCGAACGCGAGATGGCCAGCCTGCACGCCACCTTCGTGCCCTTCACGGCGCAAACGCGCATGAGCGGCGTGGATATCGCGGGCGAACAGCAGGTGCGCCAGCTGCGCAAGGGCGCGGCCGACTCCATGAAGAAGTACGTGGAAGCGCTGGGCCAGCCGTATCCGGCCGAGGTGGGGCGCGCCGTCGACGACATCGCCCGCCGCGGCAGCACGCCGCTGGTGGTGGTTGACGATGGCCGCGTCATGGGCGCCGTGGAGCTGAAGGATATCGTCAAGGGCGGCATCAAGGAGCGCTTCGCGGAACTGCGCCGCATGGGCATCAAGACCGTCATGATCACGGGCGACAACAAGCTGACGGCAGCGGCGATTGCCGCCGAAGCGGGCGTGGACGATTTCCTCGCCGAAGCGACGCCGGAAGACAAGCTGAAACTCATCCGCAGCTACCAGGCCGAAGGCCGCCTGGTGGCGATGACGGGCGATGGCACCAACGATGCGCCGGCGCTGGCCCAGGCCGACGTGGCCGTGGCCATGAACTCGGGCACGCAGGCGGCAAAAGAAGCGGGCAATATGGTGGACCTGGATTCGAATCCCACCAAGCTGCTGGAAATCGTTGAAATCGGCAAGCAGATGCTGATGACGCGCGGTTCGCTGACGACGTTCTCGATTTCGAACGACATCGCCAAGTACTTCGCCATCATCCCGGCCGCCTTCGTGGGCACCTATCCGCAGTTGAAGGCGCTGGACATCATGCACCTGGCCAGTCCCGCCTCGGCCATCATGTCGGCCGTGATCTTCAATGCATTGATCATCGTCGTGCTGATTCCGCTGGCGCTGAAAGGCGTGCAATACCGGGCCATCGGCGCGGCCAGCCTGTTGCGCCGCAACCTGCTGATCTACGGCCTGGGCGGCATCGTCCTGCCCTTCATCGGCATCAAGCTGATCGACATGCTGCTGTCCGCACTCAATTTAGTCTAAAGGAACCGTCATGAACACTATCGTACGTCCCGCCCTGGTCCTGTTTGCCGCGCTGACCGTGATCTGCGGCGTCGTCTATCCATTTGCCACGGCCGGCATCGGGCAGCTGGCTTTCAACGATGAAGTCAACGGCAGCATCGTCGAGCGTGGTGGCAAGCCTGTCGGCTCGACACTGATCGGCCAGTCCTTCACCTCGCCCAAGTATTTCTGGGGCCGTCCATCGGCTACCGCGCCGATGGCGAACAACGGTGCCGGTTCGGGCGGCTCGAACCAGGGACCGACCAATCCGGCCCTGGTGGACGCCGTCAAGGCGCGCATCGCCGCCCTGCAGGCTGCCGATCCGGGCAACCGCAACCCGATCCCCGTCGACCTGGTGACGGCGTCGAGCAGCGGCCTGGATCCGGAAATCAGTCTGGCGGGAGCCCTGTACCAGGCGCCGCGCGTGGCCCGCGTGCGCGCCATGCCGCTGGCGCAGGTGGAAAATGCCATCGCCAAGGTGCAGAAAACCGCGTATATCGGCTTTTTCGGCGAGCCGCGGGTCAATGTGCTGGAACTGAATCTGGCGCTGGATGCCATGGCAAAGTAAGGTGACAACGGTGCGTAGGTCGGCGTAGGTCGGCGTAGGTCGGCTTAGCGCAGCGTAAGCCGACATCACCACCGGCCAGGCCAACGATGTTGTCGGATTACGCGCTAGCGCGCTAATCCGACCTACAATGCCCAAGAAGATTAAAATACAACATGCTCCCCAACGACAGCCAACGCCCCGACCCTGATGCCCTGCTGGCGCAAGTGCAGGCACAGGAAAAGAAAGCCGCGCGCGGCCGGCTGCGCATCTATTTTGGCGCCTCGGCCGGCGTCGGCAAGACCTATGCGATGCTGGCGGCCGCACGCAAACTGCTGGCCGATGGCCAGGATTTGCTGGTGGGGGTGGTGGAGACGCATGGGCGCCAGGATACGGCGGCCCAGCTTGACGGCTTGCCCGTGCTGCCCCTGAAGGCCATCGAGTACCGGGGCAAGACCCTGTTCGAGTTCGACCTGGACGAGGCCCTGCGGCGCGCGCCGGCGCTGATACTGATGGATGAACTGGCCCACTCGAACGTGGCCGGTTCGCGCCATCCGAAACGCTGGCAGGATGTCGAGGAATTGCTGGCGGCCGGCATCGACGTGCTGTCCACCGTGAATGTGCAGCACCTGGAAAGCCTGAACGACGTGGTGGGCGGGATCACGGGCGTGCGCGTGGCCGAAACCTTGCCCGACACGGTGTTCGACCGCGCCGATGAAGTGGTGCTGGTCGATATCCCCGCCGATGAACTGCTGCGCCGCCTGAAGCAGGGCAAGGTGTATCAGCCGCTGCAAGCCGAGCGGGCATCGCAGCATTTTTTCCGCAAGGGTAACCTGATCGCCTTGCGCGAACTGGCCTTGCGCCGCACGGCGGACCGGGTGCAGGACGACGTGCAGGCTTACCGCGTCGAGAAATCCATCAATCCCGTGTGGAAGACGGGCGCCGCGCTGCTCGCCTGCGTGGGACCGCACGCGGGCGGCGAGCACGTGATCCGCAGCACGGCGCGCCTGGCCAGCCAGCTGAATGCGGAATGGCATGCGCTGTACGTGGAAACACCGCGTTTGCAGCGCCTGCCGGCGGTCCAGCGCGAGCGCATCCTGAAAACCCTGAAACTGGCGCAGGACCTGGGCGCGCGCACGGCCATTGTGCCGTCCGCCGACATCGCCGGCGCCGTGGTCGAGTATGCGCGCAACGCGAATATCTCAAAAGTCATCGTGGGCCGTGGCCGCGCCGGCACGCTGACGCGCCTGTGGCACACGCCGCCAGCCGCGCGCATGGCCAGCCTGGCGCCCGATATCGATTTGATAGAGGTGGGTTTGCCGCCTGCCGATGCGGCGCCCCGGCGCGCGGCCGGCGAAGATGCGGAGGCGCCGCGCCGGCCCTCGCGCCATTGGCGCTACATATTGGCCGCCGGCGCCAGCCTGGCCACGGCGCTCGCCTCCGTCCCCCTGCAGCCTTATCTGGATCTGGCCAATATCGCCATGCTGTCCTTGCTGACGGTGGTGCTGGTGGCCGTGCGCCTGGGGCGCGGGCCGGCGGCATTGGCCAGCCTGGTGGGCGTGGCCTGCTTCGATTTCGTCTTCGTGCCACCGCGCTTCTCGTTTGCCGTGGGCGATTTCCAGTATGTGATCACCTTTGGCGTGATGCTGGCCGTGGGCTTGATCACGGGCCACTTGACGGCGGGCCTGCGCTTCCAGGCGCGCGTGGCCTCGCACCGCGAAGCGCGCGCCCGCGCCCTGTATGAATTCTCGCGCGAGCTGTCCGGCGTGCTGCAGACGGAGCAGATTTTCGACATCACGAAAAGCGCCATCGAACGGGCTTTCCGCGCGCGCGCCACCCTGCTGCTGCCCGATGACGAGGGCGGCTTGCAGGCCCCGAACGGCGGCGAGGCGCTCGATATCGGCATTGCGCAGTGGGCCTTCGACCATGCGCAGGCGGCGGGGACGGGGACCGATACCTTGCCGGCTTCGCCCATTTTCTACCTGCCGCTGATCGCGCCGATGCGCACGCGGGGCGTGCTGGCGCTGCTGCCGCTCGATGGCGCGCAGCGCGGGCGCTGGCTGCTGGTGCCGGAACAGCGCCAGCACCTCGATACCTTTGCCGCGCTGGCGGCCATCGCCCTCGAACGCGTGCACTATATCGACGTGGCCCAGGGCGCGCTGCTGCAGATGGAGTCCGAGCGGCTGCGCAATTCGCTGCTGGCGGCCCTGTCGCACGACTTGCGCACGCCATTGACGTCGCTGGTTGGCCTGGCCGAATCGCTGGCCCTGTCGCGGCCCGCCTTGTCGCCCGCGCAGCTGGACATGGCGCGCTCGCTGCAGTCCGAAACCGTGCGCATGAGCGCCCTGGTGGCGAATTTGCTGGACATGGCGCGCATCGAGAGCGGACAGGTGCGCCTGAACCTGCAATGGCAGGCGCTGGAAGAAGTGGTGGGCAGCGCGCTGCGCGCCAGCGGTCCGCAATTGCAGCAGCATGCCGTGCAGACGCAGCTGGCGCCGGACTTGCCGCTGGTGCGCTACGATGCCGTGCTGGTCGAGCGCGTACTGTGCAACCTGCTGGAAAACGCGGCCAAGTACACGCCGCCGGGCAGTACCATCACGGTCGCGGCCGGGGTGCGCGGCCAGTTCCTGCAGGTGACGGTGTCTGATGATGGCCCGGGTTTGCCGCCGGGCCGAGAAGAAGCCATCTTTGAAAAATTCACGCGCGGCGAGCGCGAATCGAACAAGCCGGGCGTCGGGCTGGGGCTGGCGATTTGCCGCGCCATCGTCGAAGCCCACGGCGGCACCATCCACGCGCAGCCGCACGCGCCGGGACAGGGCGCCGCCATCGTCTTCAGCCTGCCGCTGGGCACGCCCCCGGCGCCGCCGGAGACCGAGCTCGATGACGCCAACGACCATGAAACAGGAAAACCAACATGAACGAACCTTCCGCCACCGCCTTGCTGGTCGAGGATGAACCGCAAATCCGCCGCTTCGTGCGCGCCGCGCTGGAAGACGAGGGCTGGCAGATTTTCGAATCCGCCACCATGCAGCGGGGCCTGATCGATGCCGGCACGCGCCGGCCCGACCTGATCGTGCTGGACCTGGGGCTGCCCGACGGTGACGGCATCGATTTCATCGCCGACATCCGCAAATGGTCGGCCGTGCCCATCATCGTGCTGTCGGCGCGGGTCGACGAGCAGGACAAGATCCGCGCGCTGGACGCGGGCGCCGACGATTATCTGACCAAGCCGTTCGGCGTGGGCGAACTGCTGGCCCGCGTGCGCGCCACCTTGCGCCGCCAGCGCCAGCCCGCCGCCAGCGACGATGGCGTGGTGCAGTTCGGCGACGTGCGGGTCGACCTGAAGGACCGGCTGGTGACGCGCAACAAGCAGCTGGTGCACATGACGCCGACGGAATTCCGTTTGCTGTCGGTACTTGTGAAGAACGCGGGCAGGGTGGTCACCAATCCGCAGCTGTTGCGCGAAGTATGGGGGCCGTCGAACAGTGAAAACGGCCATTACCTGCGCATCTACATGGGGCATCTGCGCCAGAAGCTGGAAGCCGATCCGGCCCAGCCGCAGTACCTGTTGACGGAAACGGCCGTCGGCTACCGGCTGCTGCTGCCGCTCTAACACCTGTCAATCCCCTGTTGGAAAACAGGCGCCGCGCGCGCCAGGGGGACGCTTTACTCTAAATTTTAGCAGCGAATTTTTGCAGCGGCGGGCCAGCTGCGCCATGTTGGCAAAGGCCCATACCACCAATGAAGAAGAAAAAACCATGAATAAAATGTTACTTGCACTTGCCGTCGCCACAGCCTTTACGGGCAGCCTGGCCCACGCGGAAGAGGCCAAGCCCGACAATGACATCAGCTTCAACGTGGCCGGCGTGTCCGACTACCGCTATCGCGGCATTTCGCAGACGCGTTTGAAACCCGCGCTGCAGGGCGGCGCCGACTATGTCAACAACCCGACGGGCCTGTACGCGGGCGCCTGGGCCTCCACCATCAAGTGGACCAAGGACGCGGGCGGCAGCGGCGACGTGGAAGTGGACCTGTATGCGGGCAAGCGCGGCCAGTTGACCAGCGACGTTGGCTATGACGTGGGCGTGCTGGCGTACGTGTATGCGGACAACGGCTTGAAGCATATCGCCGGCCTGGCCGACGCGGACACGCAGGAAGTCTACGGCCAGCTGTCGTATGGTCCCGCCTACGTCAAATATTCGCACGCCGTCTCGAACCTGTTCGGCATCGTCAACAGCAAGAACAGCGGCTACCTGGATATCGGCGCGACCATCGACCTGACGAACGGCTGGACCGGCAACCTGCATGCGGGCCATCAGAAGGTCAAAAACAACGACGCGGCTAGCTATACGGACTGGAAAGTGGGCGTCACGCGCGACTTCGGTTTAGTGACGGGCGCGCTGGCCGTGATCGGCACGAACGCCGGCAAGTCCGCCTATGCCTCGCCCGTGAATGGCAAATTCATGGGCAAGACGGCACTGCAGCTGACCGTCAGCAAGACGTTTTAATTGACAGGGAGGAGAGGCGGCGCATGCGCCGCCTTTTTTTACGTGATGCGCCAGGCTAGGCCGGCAGGTTGAAAACGGCGCAGTACAGCTGTCCCAGGCTGACTACGCGGGCGGCGGGAATCTGCGCGGCCAGGGCATGGGCGGGTGCCGCTTGCGTGTCCGTTGCCAGCAGGACGCGCAGGCCCGGATTGACGCTGCGCGCGTGCGCGATGCGGCGCGCCAAACCTGATTGCGCGGCGGCGTTGACGACACCGTCGAGCGGCACCACCAGCACGCGCGCGGCGATCAGGGCCGAACGGCTGCCCATGGAGTCGCGGCCTTCGCTGTCGATGACGATGTCGTGGTAGCAGTGCACCAGGTGTTCCAGCTCCGGCTGCAAGCCCTTGGCGCTGATGGCGCGCGCCATCAGGCGCGGCCGCGTCAGGCTGCCGTGCATGGCGCCGTCGTGCATGTTCCTGGCTTGCGCCATGGCGCCCTGGCGCGGATCGGCATCGAGCAGCAATACCTTGCGTCCGGCCAGCGCGCGCGAGGCGGCCAGCCGCCCGGCCAGGATGGATTTTTCCATCCCCCCGCGTTCATCCGTGATGGCGATGATCATCTTGGCGCACGGCTGGCATGATGTTGGCAGGGGAGACCAGCTGCAGCAGACAGCCTTCGCGCGGCGCATCCCTGTCGCTGGCTGTCCATGCCGGCAGCTGCATCAATGGATCGAGTGCCGCGGCCAGGGCGGCCTGGCCGGCGGAAGACATGGGCGTCATCGGCAGGCGCAATGCGTCGCGTACCTTGCCCTGCATGGCCAGTGCCGCCTTGACGGGAGCGGGATTCGGTTCGGAAAACAGCAGGCGGATGACGGGCAGCATGGTCTTGAACAGCGCGCCGGCGGCGCCGTGGCGGCCCTGTTTGACGAGGTGGTACAGCTGCGCATACAGGTCGGGGCGGACCTGGGCGGCGGCCGACATGGCGCCGTGGCCGCCCATGGACAGGCTGGCCAGCAGCAGCGCATCGTCGCCGCACAAGACGTCCAGGCGCGTGTCGAGCAGCAGTTCTCCCAGCTGCTGCAGCTTGCCGCCCGCTTCCTTGATGGCGACGAAGTGCGAGTCGCGCGCCAGCAGGGCCGCCGTCTGCGGTTCGATGTTGACGCCCGTGCGGGCCGGCACGTTGTACAGCACGATGGACTGGTCGGTGGCGGCGGCGATGGCCTGGAAATGGCGCACGATGCCGTCCTGCGAAGGGCGTACATAGGCGGGTGCGGAGATGAGCAGGCCGGCCAGCGGATGGTCGTTGTAGCGCTGCACCGTGGCGACGACACTGCGCGTATCGCTGCCGCCGATCCCCATCACGACGGGGAAGCGGGGGCCGACGGCGTCGAGCACGCTGTCGAGCAGCATGGTCTGTTCTGCGGCGCTCAGCATGGCCGCTTCGCCCGTGGTGCCGCACACCACCAGGCCGTCGATGCCGCTGGCGGCCAGTTCGCACGCGAGTTGCTGGGCCGCGTCGAAGTCGATGTCGCCATCGCCATCACGGAATGGCGTGACCATCGGCACCCAGATGCCCTGGAAGTGCGCGGTGATGCGCGATGAAGACATCGCCTGCTCGCAGGCATACTGGTTCATAGCGATTTCCCCTGGCTGATACGGCCAAATTCCGCCGCCGGCAGCAGGCGCATGACGGCATCCATGGTCAGGCGCAGGGCTGGTTCCGTCACGCACAGCCAGACTTTCATGCGCTCGGCATGGTCGACCGCCTCGACGCGCATGAATGACAGCATGCCGCCGCAGGTCTTGACGACCAGCTGACGCAGCTCGGCCAGGCAGGCTTTGTCGACCGTGATATGCATGAGGAAGGTGGGCAGGCGGGGATGGCGGTGGGGCAGTGCTTGATGCGCTTGATGCGTTTGCAGGCGTGAATGGGGTTCCATGGTGGCTTTGCAGCGGTGGTTGAGGTACGTTCAAGATTAGCAGCGGGGGCGTAAAGATTCTCTAAAAAGCGGGGCCGCCAGCGTAAACGGGCCGTATGCGTTGAGCGTGTTGCGTGGATGCCCCGTGCGTATGCTTTTGTTACAAAATTGAATCGTGCTTTCGGGGGCAGGGGTTTATATTGAAAACGTCTCCGCTTTCAGTCAGCCCCGCCATGTCAGACGAAAAAGATCCCCAGCTTCCTCCTTCCACCGATCCCGCAGCGCCAGCATCACCGCCGTCGCGGCCTGACCGGGTGGGCCGCCGGGCTCCCGATGATGAGCACCGTGCGCGCGACGCGGCCCCCCGCTACCTGAAGGACAACGATACGCCGCTGGCGCTGGCCTGGCGGGTGATCTCGTCGCGCTACCGCTCCATGCGCGACAAGGCCAGCCGCGATTTCATGCGGCGCACCCTGCGCATCGGCATCTCGGCACGCATTTTCCACCCCGAGCCGGGCGCCACTGGCTTGCGCAGCAAGAACCTGCAATACCTGGAAGAGTCGATCGCCCAGTGGGTCATGTCGCGCGACGTGCTGGTCTTCATGATCCCGACGGTCAATACCAGCGGCCAGCTACACCCCAGCAATATCACCTTGCGCCACTATGCGCGCCACCTGGACGGCCTGGTGCTGCAGGGCGGCGCCGACGTCTCGCCGCAGACGTATTCCGAGGCAGCCACGCGGCCCGAATGGAACGGCGACCGTGCGCGCGACCTGTACGAACTGGAACTGCTGCACGAATTCGTCGATGCGGGCAAACCCGTGCTGGGCATCTGCCGCGGCTGCCAACTCATCAACGTGGGCTTTGGCGGCACCCTGTACCAGGACATCGCCTCGGACGTGGAAGGCGCCACCTCGCACGTCAACGACCTGTATGACCGTCACCGTCACAGCATCGTCTTCCCGAAAGGCTCGTCGCTGGCGGGCATGTTCCCGAAGGCGGGCGAGGCGCTCGTCAATTCCATCCACCACCAGTCGGTCAAGGACCTGGGGCGCGACATCACCGTGGAAGCGTATTCGCAAGGGGACAATATCGTCGAAGCCATCCGCTACCAGCGGGCGCGCTTCGTCATGGGCTTGCAGTGGCACCCGGAATTCCATTCGGCGGGCGGCGTCGAGCTGCTCGATTGCACGCCCATCCTCGATAACTTTTTGCGCGCGGCGCGGGAGACGCGGTTTTGAGTACGCACTTGATCCGCCGGCGCACTGTGCTGGCGGCACTGTTGGCGTTGCCCCTGGCGGGCTTGCGCGCGGCGCCGCGCCCGCATGAGGGGCCGCTGCCGTTTGCGCTGACGTCCGCCGTGCGCGCCCGCACGCTCAAGGCGCGGGTGGCGCCGGCCATTGCCGAACAGGTGGTCAAGGCGGCGCGCAAGGATGCGGCGCGGCCCGTGCATCTGATGGCTGAAGTGCGCACGGGCGGCTTGCTGAAGGGAGAGGGCGGACGCGAGACCAGCCAGCAGGCGCAGGAAGACTGGCGCCAGGCGCGCTTGCAGGCGCTGGCCTGGCGGCTGTCGGGCGAGATGGCGCATTTCGAGGCGGCGCGCCAGCTGCTGCTGGCCTGGAGCGGCAGCTATCAGCCCTCGTTCAGCCCCGTCGACGAGACGGAGCTGGCCAGCCTGCTGATGGGCTATGACCTGATACAGGAACGCTTGAACGGCGTCGAGCGCGAGCAGGTGCAGGCGTTTTGCCGCACCCTGGCGCACGGGTATTTGAGTGATCCCATCAAGGTGGGCGGCCCGTCCACGGCGCGCAACAACTGGCACAGCCACCGCATCAAGATCGGCACGGCCGCCGCGTATGTCACGGGCGACGCCTTGCTGATCGCGCGGGCGAAGGAACGCTTCCTGGCGCACGTGCCGCGCAATATCGGCGCCGGCGGCGTACCCTTCGACTTCGAGCAGCGCGACGCCCTGCATTACACCACCTACAGCCTGGAGCCGCTGCTGACGACAGCCCTGATGGCGCAGGCGCATGGCGACGACTGGTATGGCGCGCCGGAAGCGCGGCGCCTGGCCGAGGCGCTGGCCTGGCTGGCGCCCTATGCGCAGGGCAGAAAGACGCACGAGGAGTTCGCGAAAAGCGCCGTGCCCTTCGACCGCAAGCGCGTGGCGGCCGGTGAAAAGGGCTTTACGGGGAATTGGGAGCCGAAGGGCGCCGCCAATGTGTACCTGCTGGCGGCGCGCTTCGATCCCGCTTGCCTGTCGCTGGCGCTGGAGTTGCGCCCGCCAGCCTGGGCGCTGGCGCTGTACGGAAGCTGATTAAAACTTCGTGCGCACGGTGAACATCACATTGCGCGGTTCGCCGTAGAAGCCCGTCTGGAACAGGCCCAGTCCCGTCAGGTACTTCTTGTCCAGCAGGTTGTTCACGTTGAGGCTGGCCGTGACGTTCTTGCTGATCTCGTAGCGGGCCAACAGGTTGAGCAGCGCGTAGCCGCCCTGCTTGATGCGCGAATAGTCCTCGATGGCGGGATTCCAGATATTGCCTTCGTAGCTGCTTTGCCAGTTGACGCCGCCACCGACTGTCAGCTTGTCCAGGCTGGCCGGCAGGCGCCACGTGCCTTGCACGCGGACCAGGTGGGCAGGCTGCGTCGTTTGCAGCATGGTGGAAAACACGTCCTTGCCATCCGCGTCGCGCACGTGGGTGTAGGTGTAGCCAGCGCTCAGCTTCACATCCTTGGCCACTTCGCCCGTCACTTCCATTTCCACGCCGCGGCTGGTGACGCCGTCGATGGCTTTATACGCTTCTTCGCCGTTGACTTCGCCCACGGAACTGGCCACGTTGCTCTGGCGGATCTGGAAAACGGACGCGCTGGCATTGACCTTGCCGTCGAGGTACTCCGCCTTCACACCCGCTTCCACGCCCTTGCCGCGCACGGGCGACAGGAAGTTGCGGTTGATGTCGCGGTTGCTCTGCGGCGCGAAGATGCTCGTGTAGCTGCCGAACACGGAATAGGTCTTGTCGAGGTCATACACGACACCCGCATACGGCGTGATGACGTTGTTTTCCTCGATGCGCGAGGTGATGCGCGCGGTGCCGGCGTCGAAGAAGGTGCGGTCCTGTGCCTGCTTGTAGTTGCTGACGCGCGCGCCGACGATGACGGACAGCGCATCGACGGGATGCAGGCGCACGGCGCCATACAGGCCGCTCTGGCGCGTGCTGTCGTTGTCGTCGCCCAGGCGCTTGAATGCCGGTTCCGCATACTGGCCGCGCCAGTCGAAATAGCTGCCTTCCACGGGAGGGTAGACCGATTCGTAGACGGGACCATCCTGCTTTGCCGTCGAACTGGAATAGCCGATCATCGCTTCATGCCGGCGGCCAAATGCCGTGAATGGACCGCTGGCATCCACGTTGACGGTGGCCTGGCGGCGGTCGCCCTTGTATTTGCCCATGAAGAAATACGTGCCTGCGCCCGTGACAGGAGCGGGATTGCCGCCGCTGGCCGAACCGAGCACGCTGTCATGCTTGCTGCGCAGCTGGTTGGCGCTCAATTTCACTTTCCACGCGTTGGCGAACGTATGTTCCAGCGAGGTAAACAGCGTGGTGTTCTGCATGTCGCGGCGGCTCCAGTCCGTGGCCGGGTTCCACGAGGTGGGGAAATCCGTGCGGGTGCCATCGGAAAGCAGGACGGGGAAGCCTGTCCAGGTCGAGCCGCGCGGCTTGTAATCCTGGTGCGTGAAGCCTGCCGTGAGCAGGGTGACGGGTGTCAGGTCCGCCTCGATGATGCCGTAGGCGACGGATTTCTGCTGCGTGTAGCGGTCCAGGTAGGAATGCTTGTCCTGGTAGGCGCCCACCAGGCGGCCGCGCACCGTGCGGCTGGCATTGAGCGGGCCGGAGACATCGGCTTCGCCGCGGTAGTTGTCCCACGATCCCGCGCCCAGGGTGGCCGAACCTTCGAAGCTGGCGGTGGGGCGCTTGCGCACCATGTTGACGGTGGCCGACGGGTCGCCCGAGCCGCTCATCAGGCCCGTCGCGCCCTTCAGCACCTCGATGCGGTCATAGATGGCCATGTCGCTGTTCGTCGTGCCCCAGTCGTAGACGCCGTCATAGATGGCCGATACGCCGTCGTACTGGAAATTGGTGACGGCAAAGCCGCGCGCCTGGAAGCTCCAGCGGTCGCTGTCGTAGTTTTGCACGCTCACGCCATTGACGTTTTTCATGACGTCGGAGACGGCGTTGCTGTTCTGGTCATCCATCTGCTGGCGCGTGACGATGGTCAGCGACTGCGGCGTTTCGCGTTGCGTCAACGCCAGTCCCGTGGCGCCGCTGGCGGGGCCGCCCGTATAGCTGCCTGTGCCGCTGGTGGCGGCGCTGCGCTCGGCGGCCGCCACCACCGTGACGCCGCTCATGACGGCTACGCCGCGGCTGTCCGCCGAAGGGGCGCCGGCGCTGGCGGCGATCTTTTGCAGCAGGTAGCCGCCGTTCGATTGCGGCACGGCTTGCAGGCCGCTGCCCGCCAGCAGTACGCTGAAACCTTCCTGCAGGCTGTAGCTGCCATGCAGGCCGGCGCTGCGCAAGCCTTGCGTGGCCTCGCTGGAGAACGACAATAAAATGGCGCTGTCGCTGCCAAAGCGCGTCAGCACGTCGCCCAGCGCGCCGGCCGGAATGCTGTAGGTGCGTACTTGCCGGGTTTGCGTCTGGGCCGATGCCGGCAGGGCCAGGGCCATGCCGATTTGCGACAGGGCGCAGGCCAGGACGGTGCGGGTAAGGAGGGAACGCGAAGCGTGGTGCATGGAATAAAACCTTTCGTGGATGCGCAAGATGGAGACTGCCTATCTAAGTAACCCTCAATAAGTTATTGTGTTTTCTGACTTCCATAAGCGGCGCTATGCGGTGTTGCCCGCAGCTAGCAGTGCTCGCACTGCGTCGCTGCAGGCGCCTTGCACAGCATCCGGTTCTGTTCGTCATAAATTCACAATAATTTCCCGAGCATTACTTACCAAGTCACGCGAGCACGGCGAAACAGCTCACTTTGCAGAAAATATTTTTCAGCGGGCCGCCAGTTCGATGCGCACCACCTGATGGCCCCAGAAGCGCGTGACGGTATTGCGTCGCAGCTGCAGGCTGGCGCTGACGGCGTCGAGGATGGCGCTGACATCGGCCAGCGGGTAGGAACCGGACACGCGCAGGCTGGCGACGGCGGGCGCGCAGGCCAGCGGATGGTCGCTGTAGCGCGACAGATCGGCGAGGAAATCGGCCAGGCGCATGTCGCGCGCCACCAGCATGCCGTCCAGCCAGGCGCCGCCATAAGGCGCCAGCGCCTGGCGGTGCAAGCCGGTGCCGTCGAAATGGGCGCCTTCCCCGGGACGCAGCACCAGGCGCTGGCCGCCGTCGTCGGCCAGCACGGCGACGGCGCCTTCGAGCACGCCGGCGCTGGCATATTGCTCGTGCAGGCGCACCGTGAAACGCGTGCCCAGCGCCTGCAGGCTGCCATGCGGCGTGTCGACGAAGAACGGCCGCTGTGCCGCATCCTTGCCGGTGGCGATGAAGATTTCACCGGCCAGCAGTTGAATGCGGCGCTGTTCGCCGTTGTAAACGATATTGACGGCGCTGCTGGTGTTGAGCGTGAGCCGCGTGCCGTCATCGAGGGTCACGACGCGGCGCTGGTTGACGCCGGTGCGGTAGTCGGCCGTCCAGCCGCGCCACGGGCCGCGGCGTTCGAATGCATACAGCGAGGTGCCGCAGGCCAGCAGCAGGGCCAGGGTCTTGACGGCATGGCGGCGCGGCGCATTCGCCTGCACGCAGGCGCGCAGCAGGGTCGCCTGCATGGCGGGCGGCAGGTGTTCATGCTGCGTTTGCAGCTGCTGCCACGCTTGCGTGGCGCTGGCGGCCCGCTGCAGATGGCGTTTTACTGTCGCCAGCGAGATACCGAGCTGGCGCGCAATGTCTTCCTGTGGCAGCTCGTCGAGCTGGCGCAGTAAAAAAGCCCGTTTCACGGGAGGCGGCAAGCCGTCGAGCATGCGGTCGAGTTCAAACACGGTGGCCAGCAGCAGCGACCGTTCCTCGGGCGATGGCGCATGCCGGGGCGGCAGTTGCGCCAGCACGTCGAGGTAAGCCTCTTCGAGTTTCTGACGGCGGTAGTGGTTGAACAGCACGCGCTGCGCGACGGTGGCGAGAAAGGCGCGCGGCTCGCGCGCGGCGACGGCGTCTTCGCGGTCGAGCAGGCGTACGAAGGTGTCATGCGCCATATCGGCCGCGCACGCCGTGCTGCCGAGTTTCTTGCGCAGCCAGCCCTGCAGCCAGCCATGGTGGTCGGCATACAGTGTCGCAATGTCCTGGCGTTGTAGCGGCTCTGCCAGCGGCATCGCATTCCCCTTGCATGGCCGGCCCTGCTGGGCTGGTGTTTTTAAACAATAATAAGAATCATTCTCACTTATTTTAACAAGCGGGGGCGGGGGCTGTAAATGACGGGGGCGGCGGGTGTGGTTTTTTGGCTTTGCGCTGTTGGGGGAAAAGTCACGATGACCGGCAAAACCGTCGCGAGCGGAAGGGAGAGGCGGCCAAGAAGACTGTAGGCCGGATTAGCGCGCAAGCGCGTAATCCGACGCCAGCACTGGCGCTAACAATATTGTCGGATTACGCCCTATGGGCTAATCCGACCTACGCTTCTGATTGCACCCCAAAAGCAAGATCCGGGGTCGGACCCTGAGGGGCCGACCCCGGCAGTTCAGGTGTTGGGGTGAACGGGCCAGGCCTCAATAATTCATGGGTTCGCCCCGGAAGCAGCGGATCGCCGAATCGACCATGCCCTCGGCGCTGCCCTGCACATTGTGCTGCTTGCGCAGGTATTGGGCGTCGCTCCACTGCTTGGCCACGTCCGACAGGTGTTTCAGGGCTGGCGTGCTGCCCAGCGCCTCGGCGTGCGGTTCCATCTTGCGCAGGGTGGTCATGATGTCTTCGCGCAGCGACATCGTTTCGTAGGTTTTCGGGTGCGTGATGGCGCCATCGAGGCCGAAGCGGCAAGCCTGGAAGCGGTTGTAGTTGTACACGAGGTAGTCGTCTTCCACCGGCGGCGTTTCGCGGCGTTCGAGCAGGTAGCGGCACAGGGCCTGCAGGTAGGCGGCCAGCGCGGCGGCCCGCTCCACCGTCAGCGGCGTGTCGCACACGCGCAGTTCGATGGTGCCGAATTCCGGCTTGGGACGGATATCCCAGTAAAAATCCTTCATGCTCTTGATGATGCCCGTGTTCTCCATCTTGGCGAAATACTCGTTGGAGAACTGGTCCCAGCTGAGGGTGAACGGCGCGCGCCCGCTCATGGGAAACGCGAACACGGAGTTCAGGCGGGCCGAATCGAACAGGGTGTCGCGTCCCTGCACGTAGGGCGAGGAAGCCGACAGGGCGATGAAGTGGGGGATGTAGCGGTTCAGCGAATGCAGCAGGAACATGGCGTCGTCGCCCGAGGCGCAGCCGATGTGCACGTGCTGGCCGAAGATGGTGAACTGCTTGGCCAGGTAGCCGTACAGTTCCGAGATTTCCTGGAAACGGGGCTTGGAAAAGATCTTTTGCGACGACCACTGCTGGAACGGGTGCGTGCCGCCGCCCGCGATGCCGATATTGAGCTTGTCGCCGGCCGTGATCAAGGTGTCGCGGATTTCCTGCAACTGCTCCAGCAGGGGACCATGATGCGTGTGCACGCTCGAGTTGATCTCGATCATGCTCTCGGTGATTTCCGGCGTGACGTTGCCGGGGAACGGTTTTTTATTCAGCAGATGCAGCAGGTCGGGGCTGGCGGCCGTCAAGTCATAGTCCGACAGGTTCACCAGTTGCAGTTCGAGTTCGACGCCGAAGGTCAGCGCGGCCGATTGGCCAAAGGGTTCCAGCGGCATTTAGCGCTCCTTGATTTCGTGGGTTTCTTTGGCCAGCATCAGCACGCGCTGCACCAGCACGGGGCCGACCAGTTCCAGGCCCAGGGTGATGGCGGCCAGGGCGTTCAATTCGTCGCCGAAGTTCACGCCATGCTGGCGCGCGTGTTCCAGCAGCAGGATGATGAAGACGGAGACGGGCGTCAGCGCCACGCCCGTCAGCACGCCCTTGCGCCAGGAAATGCCGCTCACATGCGAGAACGCGGCCACGCCGACGACCTTCGTCAGCAGGCGACCGCCGACGACGGCCAGTGCCAGGCCCGCGCCGGCTGCCACGCTGGCCCATTCCAGGGTCGAGGCGGCATACACGAACAGCAGCACCGTCAGCAGCTCGCCCAGCGCGCCGAAATTGCGCTGCGCCTGGCTGAAGGCGACGCGTCGGTGGCGCGCCACCAGGCCGAAGGTGAGGGTGGCCAAGAGCGGCGACAGGCTGGTGGTGTAGGTGAGGGCGACGAGCAGCATCACCGACAGCGCGAACGCCACGGTGGCATCCTGCGCCATGTTGCCCAGGCGGCGCAGCATGGCCGGCACGACGATGCCGAAGACGGTGCCGGCGGCCACGGAGGCGGCCAGCACGGCGGCGCTGCTGCTGCTCGCCTCGATCAGGTCGGTGGAGCTCTGGAACATCCAGAAGCCGACGATGATGTTGAACGTGAAGACGGCCAGCACGCAATTGAGGGCGGTGAGGTGGACGATGCGTTCCGTGACCTGGCCCGAGCTGCGTTCCTCGTTGATGACGCGCATGATGGTGGCCGGCGAGGTGGACATGGCCAGCGACGCCAGCAGCAGCGCCGTCATCGAGGTGCTGCCGAATTCGATGCCGATGAAGTAGACGACGGCAAAGGTCAGCAGGGATTCCACCAGGCCCGTGACGGCGATCCAGGGATTGTTCTTCAGCCAGCGCAGGTTGATGCGGTAGCCCACCTCGAACAGGATCAGGCCGAAGGCCACGTCGGCCAGCACCAGCATGGGGCCGGCGTCCGTCTGCGGCAGGATGCCCACCTGCGTCTGCGCGAGGACGAAACCGATCACGCCGTAAAAACTGATGCGCGGCAGGCCAGTCCAGCGGTGGCCGAATTCGCCCACCACCCAGGCCAGGGTAATGGCGAACGGCCAGGACAGGTCGGCGGCGATCGAGATCAGACTTTGCATGCTCATTCCTTTGAAAATGGCGCTGGCACCGGCCGGCAGCACGGGGCTGGCGCGGCAATGTCGTGGTGCAGCGATGGTGCATTGTTTGCGCAGAGCGATGCGCCGATTCTACCGGAGCAGAAGGCGCGCACGATGTGCGCAATCGAACAGTGTCGCGGCCATGGCGGCCGCGCACAGGATGCAGCAGGTTGGGCAGGGCTGGTATCAGCGTATGGTACCCGCCCGCAGCGGAGATGCTCCGCACAGTAGTGCCGTGTCGCAGTGTACGGCATGGCGGCCCCCTGCCGCCATGGACTTTTTGTTGCGTGCCTTTATTTACTGAGCAGACGCATGCCCCGTTCCAGCCCGTCGATCGACAGGGGGAACATGCGGTTGTTCATCAGTTGCCGCATCACGCCGATCGACTGGCGGTACTGCCATAATCCCTCCGATTCGGGATTGAGCCAGATGAATTTCGGGAACGCCTGGGTAAAGCGGGCCAGCCACGTCGATCCCGCTTCCTCGTTGTTGTATTCGACGCTGCCGCCCGGTTGCAGGATTTCATAGGGGCTCATGGTGGCGTCGCCGACGAAAATCAGCTTGGTGTCGGGCGGGTATTTGCGCAGCACGTCCCAGGTGGGAAAACGCTCGGCGTTGCGGCGCCGGTTGTTCTTCCACAGGTAGTCGTAGACGCAGTTATGGAAGTAAAAGAACTCCATGTTCTTGAATTCCGTCTTCGCCGCCGAAAACAGTTCCTCGGTGCGCTCGATATGGTCGTCCATGCTGCCGCCAACATCGAGCAGCATCAGCACCTTGATGCGGTTCTTGCGTTCGGGCCGCATCCTGATGTCGAGATAGCCCGCGTTATTGGCCGTGGCGGCGATGGTGGCGTCCAGCGCCAGTTCATCTTCCGCGCCTTCGCGCGCGAATTTGCGCAGGCGGCGCAGGGCCACCTTGATGTTGCGCGTGCCCAGTTCGCGCTCGCCGTCGTAATCCTTGTAGCTGCGCGCTTCCCACACTTTCACGGCCGTGCGGTTGCCGCCCTTGCCGCCGATGCGGATGCCTTCCGGGTTCGTGCCGCCATTGCCGAATGGCGACGTGCCGCCCGTGCCGATCCATTTGCTGCCGCCCTCGTGGCGCTCCTTCTGTTCCTTCAGCAGCTCGTTCAGGCGGTCCATCAGCTTGTCGTAGCCGAATTTCTCCAGCTGCGCCTTCTGCTCCTCGGACAGCTCGCGCTGCATGCGTTTGAGCAGCCAGTCGAGGGGAATCGCCGCGTTCGTGTCGAAGGCCGCGTTGACCCCCTTGAAGTACTGGGCAAACGCGCGGTCGAACTTGTCGAAATGGGCTTCATCCTTGACCAGGGTCAGGCGCGCCAGATAGTAAAAATCGTCCATCGAAGCGTCGATGACGTTCTTTTGCAGCGCTTCGAGCAGGGTCAAGAATTCCTTGATCGAGACGGGAATCTTCGCATCCTTGAGCGTGAAGAAGAAATCGATCAGCATGGCGCAGGCTCTCCCGCGCGGGGCAGCGCGGCGATGGGGCGCTGCGCCAGCTTGTAGCGCAAATGGGCGGCAATCTCGGGCCACTCGCCGCGCGTGATGCTGTACATGACGGTATCGCGCACGGTGCCGTCGCGGCGCAGCGCATGGTGGCGCAGCACGCCGTCCTTTTTCGCGCCCAGGCGCTCGATGGCCGCCTGCGAGGCATGGTTGAAATTATCGGTGCGCAGGCCCACCAGCGCGCAGCCGAGCGTGTCGAAGGCGTGCGCCAGCAGCAGCAATTTGCAGGTGGTGTTGACGTGGCTGCGTTGGCAGCGCTTGGCATACCAGGTGTAGCCGATTTCCAGGCGCCCGATGGCCGGCACCACGTCGTGGTAGCTGGTGGTGCCGAGCACCTCGCCGCTGGCCACGTCGATGACGGCAAAGGCGAAGCGCGAAGGGCGCATCTCGATGCCCTTGAAAATGTACTGGTCCACCTGGTCCGGCTCGGGCACGGAGGTGACGCGCAGGTTCCACAGCTCGCCGTCCGTGGCCGCCGCGCGCAGGCCAGGCGCATGGTGCGGCGCCAGCGCTTCGAGGCGGATGCCGTGCAGTTCCAGGGGGACGAAGACTTGGTCCGGGCTGATGTCGTTCACCGGCGCTCCTTAGCGGTTGGTGCGCGACATGAACATCAGGCGCTCGAACAGGTGCACATCCTGCTCGTTTTTCAGCAGCGCGCCGTGCAGCGGCGGCATGACTGTCTTGTTGTCCTTGCTGCGCAGCGCGTCAAAGGGAATGTCTTCGGCCAGCAGGAGCTTGAGCCAGTCGAGGAATTCCGATGTCGACGGTTTTTTCTTCAGGCCCGGCACGTCGCGCACTTCATAGAAGGTTTGCAGCGCCTGCGCCAGCAATTCCTGTTTCAGGTGCGGGTAGTGGACGGCGACGATCTGCTCCATCGTGTCCTTGTCCGGGAATTTGATGTAATGGAAGAAGCAGCGGCGCAGGAAGGCGTCCGGCAATTCCTTCTCGTTGTTCGAGGTGATGATGACGAGCGGACGGTGGCGCGCCGTGACCATTTCGCGCGTCTCATACACATAGAATTCCATGCGGTCCAGTTCGCGCAGCAGGTCGTTCGGGAATTCGATGTCGGCCTTGTCGATCTCATCGATCAGCAGCACCACCGGCTCGGGCGCCGTGAACGCCTGCCACAGCACGCCCTTGACGATGTAGTTCTGGATGTCGCGCACGCGCTCGTCGCCCAGCTGCGAATCGCGCAGGCGCGAGACGGCGTCGTATTCGTACAGGCCCTGCTGCGCCTTGGTGGTCGATTTGATATGCCATTGCATCAGCGGCATGTTCAGCGCGGCGGCCACTTCCTCGGCCAGCATGGTCTTGCCCGTGCCCGGTTCGCCCTTGATCAGCAGCGGGCGTTGCAGGGTCAGCGCCGCATTCACGGCCAGTTTCAGGTCGGCGGTGGCGACATAGCTGTCGGAACCTTCGAAGCGTTGGCCTTGCTGGGTGTGCTGTGCTTGCATGAGCGGTCTGCCAAAGTAGGGAAATGGTGAGTATAAACAGAACTGTGGCGCACTGCCACGCGGACGGCCTGTGCCTGCCTGCCTACAATGCGGGTTTTATAGGTGGACTTGCAAGAATATCTTGGCTAGAATCGGCAAGCAGCAGATTAATTGTCAACCTTAATTGTCAATACATAAAATCAATAAAAACCAGCTCTGGCGTTTCTCCGATTACCTTTGTTCACATTGCCACTATGAAAAAAATATTTGCACTTCTCGTGCTTGCCGGCATAGCAAATGCCGTCACAGCGGCTGACATTGTAGGAAACGCCAAGGCAGCCCCTGCCAAGGTGGAAATGTGTATCGGCTGCCACGGCATTCCCGGTTACAAGGCAACCTTCCCTGAAGTATTCCAGGTGCCGATGATCGGCGGCCAGCCGGCAAAATATATCGAGAATGCGCTGCAAGCCTACAAGAAGGGCGACCGCAAGCACCCCAGCATGAAGGGCATCGCCAGCAGCCTGTCGGACCAGGATATCGCTGATGTCGCCGCGTATTATGCGCAACAAGCCAAGACGAACTGAGGACCAGCCAGATGAAAAAACTACTCGCCGCCCTCGTTTGCGCCACCGTCTCGTTCGGCGCCAGCGCCGCCGGCAATATCAACACGGGCAAGGCCCTGGCTGAAAAATACAGCTGCGCCACTTGCCACGGCAAGGATTACGGTTCACCCATCGATCCGTCCTATCCGAAACTGGCGGGCCAGCACAAGGACTACCTGGAACATGCCCTGACGGCGTATAAGCGGGGCGACAAGCCCAACGGCCGCAACAACGCCATCATGACGGGCCAGGTAAAACCGCTGAGCAACCAGGACATCAAGGACCTGGCCGCCTACTTCCACAGCCTGCCGAGCACCCTGGTCACTCACCGCTGAGTTTTAACCCTGCTCAGGCTTTCAAGCCGACCCGGCGCGCAAGTTTATGTAAATTGCTGGCGTCCAGCCCCAGCTGGCGCGCGGCAGCGGCCCAGTTATCCTGATGCAGGACCAGCGCTTGCCGGATGGCCTGGCGCTGGCTCGCTTCCACGATCTGATGCATGGACAGCAGCGGCGCCGCTGGCGTGCCGCACGCGGCTGGCGCCAATGGCGGCGCGTCCGCGCCGGCCGGCGCTTCCAGCGCATCGAGGTCGAGCATATCCGTTTCCAGGGTCACGATGTCCTTGCGGTCCGCGCCGCGGATCACGGCTTTCAGCGCGGCCCGGCTGATCACATGTTCCAGTTCGCGCACATTGCCCGGCCAGCGGTAATGGCACAAGGCGTTTTCCGCCGCGGCGGACAGGCGCAGGCTGCGCAAGCCCAGCCGCGCGCGGTTCAGTTCCAGGAAACCACCGGCCAGCAGCAGCACGTCATTGCCCCGCTCGCGCAGCGGCGGAATCGGCACGGGATACACGGATAAACGGTGGTACAGGTCGGCGCGGAACGAACCGTCGCGCACATGCTCGCGCAGGCTGCGGTTGGTGGCGGCAATCACGCGCACGTTGACCCTGCGCGGCCGGTCCGCGCCCAGGCGCTGGATTTCGCCATTTTGCAAGGTGCGCAGCAGCTTGGCCTGTATCGACAGCGGCAATTCCCCCACTTCATCGAGAAACAGGGTGCCCCCTTCGGCCGCCTCGAAACGCCCGGGCCGGTCGCTGACGGCGCCGGAAAACGCACCGCGTACATGGCCGAACAATTCGCTCTCGGCCAGGGACTCGGGCAAGGCCGCGCAATTGACGTGGATCAGGGGCTTGCCGGCGCGGCGCGACAGCCGGTGCAGGCGGTGCGCGCACAGTTCCTTGCCTACGCCCGTTTCACCCAGCAGCAGCACGGGCAGTTCGGAATCGGCGACCACCTGCAATTCGTGCAGCAAGTGCGTGATGGCGCTGCTCTGGCCGACGAAATCGTGTTCCTCGCGCGGCGCTTGCGCATCGGCCAGCATGGCGCCGCCCGACAGGCGCAGGGCGCGGATTTCCGCCTCCAGGCGCGTGACGCGGACTGCCGCCTCGATGGCGCAGGCCAGCTCGCCCAGGTCGCGCTGCGCCTGCGTATCGAAAGTGCCTACCTGCAGCGCGTCGAGCGTGATCACGCCCCAGCGTTCGCCTTCCAGATCCAGCGCCATGCCCATGCAGTCGTGCACGGGCAGCGGCTCGCCGGCCCGCTCGGCGATCAGGCCATCGTAGGGATCGGGCAGGGAACTGTCGTGATGGAAGCACAGCACGCCGCGCCGCTGCAGGATGGCGGCCAGGCGCGGATGGTCGGCGACGGCGAAGCGGCGTCCCAGCGCGTCGCTGGCCAGGCCGGCCATCGCCACGGGGCGCAAATGCTCGCCATCGAGCTTGAGCAAGGCCACGGCCTCGCAGCCGAAGTGGGCGCGCAGGCTGCCGACCAGGCGCTGCAGGCGCACGGCCACGGGCAGGTCGGCGACCAGGTCGGTGAGCAGCAGCAGGTGGATGGCAGTGGTGGTCATAAGTACCATGCAGGGTACAACGGACCATGCTTTAAAAGGGTCATACCGACCCTGCAATTTTCAAATCGTTGATTTAAAACAAGTTTTTCCTGGCACGTCGTTTGCCTAGGTAAGGGGGCCGAACCGGCATACAAGACCAAGGAAAGCTTGATGAAAACGACTCCCTCTCTCCGCGCCATTGCCGCCGCCGTCTGCGTACTGGCCATGCCCCTGTCCGTGCAAGCCCAGGCGAGCCTGCCGGCCAGCGCTGCCGCCACTGCGGCCAAACCCGCCGCCGCCACGCTCAAGCGCTATGAACTGCAAACCAATATCGTCGATGGCAAGATGGTGTTCATCAATGCCAAGGGCCAGGTCAATCCCGTGCTGGCGGCCAAGGTGGGCGACACGGTCGAACTCGTGCTGAAAAGCGGCGAAGGCGCCGAGCACGACCTGCTGATCCCGGAGCTCAACGTGGCCTCGGCCAAGTTCAGCGCCAATAGCGGCAGCACCACCGTGCGCTTCAAGGTCACGCGCGCCGGCACGTTCACCTATTACTGCTCGATTCCTGGCCACCGCCAGATCGGCATGGAAGGCAAGCTGGAAGTGAGCGGCATCTCGCTGGCTGAAGCCGGGGCACCGAAGGCTGCTGGTGCCGGCAGCGCTGCCAGCGAATCGAGCCAGGCCGCCGCGCTGGCCCTGTACACGCCCGCACCGTCGCCGATGCGCGGTCCCGATCCATCGGCCGTCAGCGTGGCCGCCAATCCGGCCTCCGTGCCGGCCGCCATCGGGGCGCGCGCGCCGCAAACCCTGAAATACCGCATGGAGACGGTGGAACTGCCGGGCAATCTCGATGACGGCACCAGTTTTACGTACTGGACCTTCAACCGGCAAGTGCCCGGCCCGATGCTGCGTGCGAAGGTGGGCGACACGGTGGAACTGACCCTGTTCAATGCCAAGGACAGCAAGATGATTCACTCGATCGACCTGCACGCAGTGACGGGCGGCCATGGCGGCGGACAGCACACGCAGGTGGCGCCGGGGCAGGAAAAAACGGTCACCTTCAAGGCGCTCAATCCGGGCCTGTACGTGTATCACTGCGCCACGCCCCTGGTGCCGCAGCATATCGCGGCCGGCATGTACGGCATGATCCTGGTCGAACCGGAAGGCGGCCTGTCAAAAGTCGACCGCGAGTATTACGTGATGCAAGGCGAGATGTACACGGGCCGTCCGCATGGCGCGCCCGTGCACCAGGAACCGAACCTGGAAAAAATGGCCAATGAACTGCCCGACTACTACGTCTTCAACGGCGAAGTGGGCGCCTTGAGCAAGACGCACAAATTGCAGGCGAAAGTCGGCGAGACGGTGCGCATCTATTTCGGCGTCGGTGGCCCGAACAAGATTTCATCGTTCCACATCATCGGCGAGATATTCGACAAGGTGTATAGCGAAGGCTCGATCAGCAGCCCGAAACACGACGTGCAAACCACCCTGGTGGCACCGGGCGGCGCGACCATCGTCGAACTCAAGGTACAGCATCCGGGCAGCTATCTGCTGGTCGACCATGCCTTGTCGCGCGCCGGCAAGGGCGCCGTGGGCGTGCTGGAAGTGACTGGCGAACCCGTGCCCGGCGTCTACCACGCGGGCGCCCGCCAATAAACCCTATTCATCATCAAGGAACTGTTATGGAAATGATCGAGCTATCCCTGGGCCAACTGGCTCGCCGCATCCCTGGCGCCACGCGCCTGTTCGATGCGCACCGCCTGGATTTCTGCTGCGGCGGCAACAAGACCCTGCGCGCAGCGGCCGAAGCGGCCGGCGTGGACACGGCGCCCATCGTCGAGGAACTGCGGCTGCTGGCAGGGCGCGCAGATACCAGCGGCGAGCGTGACTGGCAGGAAGCCTCGGCCACCGAGCTGGTGGAACACATCCTGGCGCGCTACCACGCCGTGCACCGCGAGCAGCTGCCCGAGCTGATACGCCTGGCACGCAAGGTCGAGCAGGTGCATGGCGAGCGCGCCGACTGTCCGCACGGGCTGGCGGAACACCTGTCGGCCATGGCGCAGGAGCTGGAAAGCCATATGCGCAAGGAAGAAGACGTGCTGTTCCCGATGATCGTGCGCGGCCAGGGGCCCCGGGCCGGCGCGCCCATCAACGTGATGCGCATGGAGCACGACGATCATGGCGTGGCCTTGCGCGCCATGGAGGCGATGACGAACGATATCACCGCGCCGGCCGGCGCCTGCACCACCTGGCGCGCGCTGTACACGGGCTTGCGCACCTTCCGTGCAGACCTGATGGCGCACATCCACACTGAAAACAATATCCTGTTCGAGCGCTTTGCGCCGGCCGTGGTGCACTGACAAAGGAAAGACCCATGGGTCCCTACAAAAAACTCTGGTTCACCCTGATCGGTGTGCTGATCGTGACGTTTTCGCTGCTCGGCTACTACGGCACGGAAGTCTACCGGCAGGCGCCGCCGATCCCCGCGCAGGTGCTGGCGCAGGATGGCCGGCAACTGTTCGACCGCGAGGGCATCCTCGATGGCCAGACGGCCTGGCAATCCGTCGGCGGCATGCAGCTGGGCTCCATCTGGGGCCACGGCGCCTACCAGGCGCCCGACTGGACGGCCGACTGGCTGCACCGCGAACTGACGGCCTGGCTGGAATTGGCCGCGCAAGAGCTGCATGGCAAGGCGTACGCGGCGCTTGACGGCCCCGCGCAGGCGGCGCTGCGCGAAGCGCTCAAGATCGAATACCGCGGCAACCGTACCGATGATGCGCAAGTGCTGCGCCTGTCGCCGCGCCGCGTGCAAGCCATCGCCAACACGGCGCACTATTACGATCAGCTGTTCTCCGACGCGCCGGCGCTGCAAAAAAGCCGCGAGCATTTCGCCATGAAGGAAAACACCTTGCCCAGTGCCGAGCGGCGCGCGCAGATGACGCAGTTCTTCTTCTGGACGGCGTGGGCCGCCGCCACCGAACGTCCTGGCCAGAAAGTGACCTATACGAACAACTGGCCGCATGAACCGTTGATCGGCAACCAGCCCAGCGGCGAAAACCTCGTCTGGTCGGTCGCCAGCGTGGTGGTGCTGCTGGCCGGCGTGGGCTTCCTCGTCTGGGGCTGGGCCTTCTTGCGCGACCACGACGAAGCGCTGCCGGCCGCCGGTCCGCGCGATCCGCTCACCACGTTCGCCCTGACGCCTTCGCAGCGGGGACTGGGAAAATATCTGTTCCTGGTGGTGGCGCTGTTCACCTTCCAGGTCTTCATCGGCGGCTTTACGGCGCATTACACGGTGGAAGGGCAACAGTTCTACGGCATCGACGTGTCGCGCTGGTTCCCGTATGCGCTCACGCGCACCTGGCATATCCAGGCCGCGCTGTTCTGGATCGCCACGGGCTTCCTGGCTGCCGGCCTGTTCCTCGCGCCCCTGATCAATGGCGGCAAGGATCCCAAGTGGCAGCGCCTGGGCGTCGATGTGCTGTTCTGGGCCCTCGTCGCCGTGGTGGTCGGCTCCTTCATCGGCAACTACCTGGCCATTGCGCAAGTGATGCCGCCCGAGTGGAATTTCTGGCTCGGCCATCAAGGTTATGAATATGTGGACCTGGGACGTTTGTGGCAAATCGGCAAATATATCGGCATCCTGCTGTGGCTGGTGTTGATGCTGCGCGGCGTGGTGCCGGCCCTGCGCAAGCCGGGCGGCGACAAGAACCTGCTTGCGCTCCTGACCGCGTCCGTCGGCGCCATCGGCCTGTTCTATGGTGCCGGCCTGTTCTACGGCGAACGCACGCATCTGTCGGTGATGGAATACTGGCGCTGGTGGGTGGTGCACCTGTGGGTGGAAGGCTTCTTCGAAGTGTTCGCCACGACGGCGCTGGCCTTCATCTTCTCGACCCTGGGCCTGGTGTCGGTGCGCATGGCCACGACGGCCAGCCTGGCGTCGGCCTCGCTGTTCATGCTGGGCGGGATACCCGGCACCTTCCACCACCTGTACTTTGCCGGCACCACCACGCCCGTGATGGCCATCGGCGCAAGCTTCAGCGCGCTGGAAGTAGTGCCGCTGATCGTGCTGGGCCATGAAGCGTGGGAAAACTGGCGCCTGAAGGAACGCGCGCCATGGATGGAAAACCTGCGCTGGCCCATGATGTGCTTTGTCGCCGTCGCCTTCTGGAACATGCTGGGCGCGGGCGTGCTGGGATTCATGATCAATCCGCCCGTGGCCTTGTACTATATCCAGGGCCTGAACACGACTCCCGTGCATGCGCATGCGGCACTGTTCGGCGTGTATGGCTTCCTGGCGCTGGGCTTTACCTTGCTGGTGCTGCGCTATTTGCGGCCCGACTACCGTTTCAGCCCTGCGTTGATGAAGACGGCGTTCTGGGGCTTGAACGCGGGCCTGGTGCTGATGATCTTTACCAGCTTGCTGCCGATTGGCATCATCCAGTTCCACGCCAGCGTGACGGAGGGCCTGTGGTATGCGCGCAGCGAGGAATTCATGCAGCAGCCGCTGTTGCAGAACCTGCGCTGGATACGCACCTTCGGCGACGTGGTATTCATCGTCGGCGCCATCGCCATGGCGCTGCAGGTGGTACTGGGATTGCTGGGAAGAGGGCCTGCACAGGCCTTGCCTCAGCGCATGAAGCAGGCGGCAAAACCGATGTGAGGTAGTACTGGCACAACACCTGGGAAAACCGTAGCGAGCGGCAGCGATTTGTGGCTAAGAAGCGCAGCCGTACTTTAGTACGGGGGCGCCGAGCCGGTGAGCATCGCAGGCCGCAAAGCGCGACGCGCAGCAGGTTTTGACAGGTGTTCCTACCGGCGGCGGACGCAGTCGATGTAGGCGTTCGTGTCCGGCGGCAAGCCCGAACGTTGCGAAGCCCAGATCATCTGGCCCAGGCATTCCATCACTTCGTGCTGGGCGGCATGGGCCGAATCGAGGCGCTGGGTGAGCTGCTGGACGGCCGGGCGGATGCCGCGCGGCTGGTCCACCTGCACCTGCTCCGTGATCGACAGATGCATGGACAGGTGCAGGAAGGGATTGGCTTGCCCGCCTTCGACGGAGTAATCGCGCGCCAGCGCCGCCTCGACGTCGGAGAGCTCGCTTTCATACTCGGGGTGTTCCAGGATCCAGTCGAGCGCGATGGCTTCCATCGGCGTGAGGATTTCATGGGCGCGATGCTTGCGCAATGTTTCACAAAAGAAACGGCGAACATCGTCGGAAGAAGGGTTGAACATGGCTGAAGGACTATGGCTAAAGGGCAGCCGGCATTGTACCGCGTAGCCGTAATAAGTTCTCAGGCCCGGACGATCCTGGCCGCATAACAACCACGTTTGGCATTGTGCACGTGGATATAGCTGACAGCCGGGTTCTCAAACAGCCGCGCGATCACGGTTTCAATGGCCGTGCCTTCCACCACATCGGCATCGACCATCATCCCACCTTCCGTATAGCCGCGCAGCGACAGCAGCCGGATGCGCATCGATTCCGGCACCTGGTCGATGGCGTCATAGGCTTGCGTGGCGCCCTCGCGGATAAAGATGGCGTGCGAGGCGCGGTAGGGCGTGTCCGCATCCTGGCAGACATGGTTCAGCAGCAGCACCGTGGCGCCGATCGCCGCGTCGCGCAGTTCGATGCGGTCCGGGTAACCGGGTTGGCTGTCGACCACATGGCGGATAATGCCCAGCGCGGCCAGTTCGGCGTCGGGCAGGCCGAAACAGGCCAGGAAAGGGGCGGGCGACAGGCCGCGGATACGAAAAGACATGGTTAGGCTCCGGTGTGGTCAAAGCGTTATCAGACCATGATGGATGGGGGCTCGCCATCCGTTTCTTGCTCCGTGCATTCCTGCGCCAACTGGCTTTTTGACGCCTGGTTACTGCCAAATTAATACTCCACAGTAAGTGTTATCCACGATCCTGGCGGCCCGGCAAGGGCAAATAACGGTGATAAAATCGCTGTTCTTGATATTTGCTATAGACAATCGCCGTGTTGTGAGCTTGGCCCCGCGCGAGGGCCAAAACAGCAGCGGCGCCGTGTTTCCTTGTCCGCACCATCGCCACTCCATCGCTGCCGCAAGCTGCGGCGCGGCGGCGGCATGCATGCGTCATCACCATCGTTACCCCTTGATCCGGCCGTTCTTGCGCTGGAGGGATAGCCATTTTCCGATGATCTTGCGCTTGCCGCCCGGGTGGCCTGGAAGAACCAACCCTCAGTATTCATAACGGAGTTACCCATGCGTAAATCGCTATTACTTTTGATGTCGTGCCTGATCCTGGCGGCATGTGACAAGACCCCTCCGGCCTCGTCCGAAAAACCGGTCGACGTGCTGCTGATCGGCGCCGGCACCATGAGCGCCACCCTGGGCAGCATGCTCAAGGAACTCGATCCGTCGCTGACGATGGAAATGGTCGAGCGCCTCGATTCCGTGGCCGCCGAAAGCTCGGATGCGATGAACAACGCGGGCACGGGCCACTCGGCATTTGCTGAACTGAACTACACGCCGGAAGCGGCCGATGGCAGCATCGAGACCAAGAAAGCCGTTGCCATCAATGAGCAATTCGAAATTTCCAAGCAATTCTGGGCTTATCAGGTAGCCAACAAGCACCTGGGCGCGCCGCAAACCTTCATCAACAACGTGCCGCACATGGCCTTTGTCTGGGGCGACGACAATATTGCCTTCTTGAAGAAGCGCTATGCCGCGCTGCAAAAGGAAAACCTGTTCAAGGGCATGCTGTTCTCGGAAGACCAGGCGCAGATCGAACAGTGGGCACCGCTGGTCATGCAAGGGCGGGACAAGGGCCAGAAAGTGGCCGCGACGCGCATGGAAATCGGTACCGACGTCAATTTCGGCAATCTCACGCGCGGCCTCGTGAAGTACCTGACGGACAGCCACGGCATGGTCCTGCACCTGCGCCACCAGGTGGAAGACATCCAGCGCGGCGCTGATGGCGTATGGAATGTGACGGTGAAAGACTTGAACGCCGGCAAGGAAAAGACCATGCGCGCCAAGTTCGTCTTCATCGGCGCCGGTGGCGGTTCGCTGCCTCTGCTGGAAAAATCGGGTATTCCTGAAGCCAAGGGCTACGGCGGCGTGCCGGTCGGCGGCCAGTGGCTCGTGACGACCAATCCGGAACTGGTGGCGGCGCATGCTGCCAAGGTCTACGGCAAGGCATCCGTCGGTTCGCCGCCGATGTCCGTGCCGCATCTCGATACGCGTATCATCGATGGCAAGAAAGCCCTGCTGTTTGGCCCGTTTGCCACCTTCTCGACCAAGTTCCTGAAAAACGGTTCGTGGATCGATTTGCCTGCCTCGATCGGCACGGGCAATGTGAAACCCATGCTGCAAGCCGGCTATGACAATATTCCGCTGACGAAATACCTGGTCGAACAGGTCATGAACACGCCGGAAGACCGTTTGAAAACCCTGCGCGAGTACTTGCCGAATGCCAAGATGGAAGACTGGACCCTGCAAAACGCGGGCCAGCGCGTGCAGATCGTCAAGGATGACCCTGTCAAAGGCGGCTTGCTGCAGTTCGGCACGGAAGTCGTCGGCGCCGCCGATGGCAGCATCGTTGCCCTGCTGGGTGCATCGCCAGGCGCCTCGACCGCGCCGCCGATCATGATCAAGGTGCTGCAAACGGCATTCAAGAGCCGCCTGGCTACGCCGGAATGGCAAGCGAAGATGGTGGAAATGGTGCCGTCGTACGGTCAAAAGCTGAACAATGATCCGGCCCTGGCCAACAATATCCGCCACTACAGCAGCAATATCCTGGGTCTCAAAGCGATTACCCTGGACGTTCCCGCCGCTGCGCCAGCGCCGGCAGCAAACTAAGTCGGCCTGACCGGCAGGGGAGTTTCCTGCCGGCATGAAAAAAGGGGCAGCCTGTTCAGGCTGCCCCTTTTGCGTGGGAGAGTGCGTTCATGGTGCGGCGGACTACTCCTTGCCTGGCAAAATCAGCTCCGGCGTACACCCTTCGGCGGCAATGCCGTCGCAAGGCTTGGCCAGTGCCGTACCATCCTGTGCCCGTGGCGCATGGGGCTGGCGCAGGTAGCGCGACGTGTGGCGGTGCGCTTGCTGTGCGTTGCCATGCACGGGCCAGGTCAGGAAGCGGGACAGCTCCTGCAAGGCACGCTGGTAGACATCGCGTTTAAATTCAATGACGACATCGAGCGGGACCCAGTATTCATGCCAGCGCCAGGCGTCGAACTCGGGATGGTCGGTCAGGCGCAGATTGACGTCGTTATCGCGCGCGCACATTCTCAGCAGAAACCAAATCTGCTTCTGGCCACGGTAATGGCCACGAATCTCGCGCTTGATGAAGTGGTCTGGCACCTCATAGCGCAGCCAGTCGCGGGTGCGGCCGACAATTTTGACGTGTTCCTGTCTGAGTCCGATTTCCTCTTCAAGTTCGCGAAACATGGCTTGTTCCGGTGTTTCGCCATATTTGATACCGCCTTGCGGAAACTGCCATGAGTGCTCGCGCACCCGCTTGCCCCACCACACCTCGTTCTGGGCGTTTAGCAGGATGATGCCGACGTTGGGCCGAAACCCTTCACGGTCGAGCATAATGCACCTCAAACTTTCTGCGACAGTGCGTCTTTTTTTACATAATTACCCACAACTTCGCAAGCCGGTGACCTTTTCGGGGTGCGAAAAGCGCCGGAATCGCACCAATTGAGCGCATTTGTGTAAAGTATGGACGCATCAGCCAGCTAATCCTTTAAAATTAGGTTGATTATAACCCTCTCTTTTTAAAAAGAATTCACCGTTATGCGCGCCTCCCGTTTTTTTATTTCCACACTTAAAGATGCACCTTCTGACGCGGAAATCGTCAGCCACCAGTTGATGATGCGTGCAGGCATGATCAAACGCCTCGGTTCCGGCATCTATACCTACATGCCGATGGGCTTGCGCGTGATCCGCAAGGTGGAAGCCATCATCCGTGACGAGATGAACAAAGCCGCCGGCATCGAACTGCTGATGCCGCTCGTGCAGCCAGCCGAACTGTGGCAAGAGACGGGCCGCTGGACCAAGATGGGCGACGAACTGATGCGCGTGAAAGACCGCCACGGCCGCGAATACGCGATCCAGCCGACATCGGAAGAAGTCATCACCGACGTCGTGCGCACGGAAATCAAGTCCTACCGCCAGTTGCCGTTGAACTTTTATCACATCCAGACCAAGTTCCGCGACGAGCGCCGCCCACGTTTCGGCCTGATGCGCGGCCGTGAATTCACCATGAAGGACGCGTACTCGTTCGACCGCGACCTGGCTGGCATGCAGGCGTCGTACAAGGTCATGTTTGACGCCTACACGCGCATCTTCACGCGTTTCGGCCTGCAATTCCGCGCCGTGGCCGCCGACAACGGCGCCATCGGCGGTTCCGGTTCGCATGAATTCCACGTCATCGCCCACACGGGTGAAGACGCGCTCGTGTACTGCCCGACGTCCGACTACGCCGCCAACATGGAAGCGGCCGAAGCGCTGCCACCAGCGGGCGAGCGCCCAGCCGCGGCCCAGGCGTTGACGAAAACGGCCACGCCTGACACCGTCAAGTGCGAAACCGTGGCGGCCCTGCTCGGTATCGACCTGGCGCAAACCGTGAAAACCATCGCCTTGACGGTGGAAACCGTTGGCAAGGATGAAAAAGTCACGAAACAGCACTTCATGCTGCTGCTGCGCGGCGACCATGAATTGAACGAGATCAAGGTGGGCAAGGTTGCCGGCCTGGCCGGTCATCGTTTCTCGACGGAAGCGGAAATCCTGGAAGTCTACGGCACCATTCCTGGCTACCTGGGCCCGATTGCCACCCGCGCCCCCGTCACCGTCGTGGCGGACCGCACGGTCGCCCACATGAGCGACTTCGTTTGCGGCGCGAATGACGCCGGTTTCCACTACACGGGCGCCAACTGGGGCCGTGACGTGGCCGAGCCAGCCATCGTGGCCGATTTGCGCAATGTCGTCGCCGGCGACGCGTCGCCGGACGGCCAGGGCACGCTCGCCATCGAGCGCGGCATCGAAGTGGGCCACGTGTTCCAGCTGGGCACGGCGTACTCGGAAAGCATGAAAGCCACCTTCCTCGACGAAAACGGCAAGCCTGCGCCGCTGCAGATGGGCTGCTACGGCATCGGCGTGACGCGCATCCTGGGCGCCGCCATCGAACAGAACTTCGACGACAAGGGCATCATCTGGCCAGCGTCGATCGCACCGTTTGAAGTCGTGCTGTGCCCGATGGGCATGGACCGCAGCGAACTGGTCAAGGAAGAGACGGAGAAGCTGTACGCGGCCCTGCAAGGCGCCGGCGTGGACGTCATCGTCGACGACCGCGGCTTGCGCCCTGGCGCCATGTTCGCTGACTGGGAGCTGATTGGCGTGCCGCACCGCATCGTCATCGGTGAACGGGGCCTGAAAGAAGGCAAGCTGGAATACCAGGGCCGCCGCGATGCGGAAGCCACCGGCGTGGCGCCGGACGAGATCGTCGCCTTCATCCAGGGCAAAATGGCGCAGTGAAGCGCTTATCGCTAAGTAAAACGGCTGGCGCGCTCGCGCTGGCCGCTGGCCTGGCCTGCGCTCCCTTTGCGCAGGCCGGCAACCAGAAGGAGGAGGCGCTGGCCGACTCCGTCCGCCTGGCCCTGTCGCACGCGATCCGCGACGAGCGCCCGCCGCAACCCAAATTTGCCACTCCCGCCGACTTGCAGCGCTACCAGCAATGGCTGGCGCAGATGTCGCAACGTCTGCAGCGCAAGCTGCCGGATGCGCAGCTGCGCACGGAATTCCTGGAAACCGTCTGGTATGAAGCGCGCCGCGCGGGCCTGGAACCGGCCCTGGTGCTGGGCCTGATCCAGGTCGAGTCGGCTTACCGCAAATACGCCGTCTCGCTGGCCGGCGCGCGCGGCTACATGCAGGTGATGCCGTTCTGGACGGGCGTCATCGGCGACAGCGACCGTAGCAAGCTGTTCCACATGCAGACGAATCTGCGCTACGGCTGCGCGATCCTGCGCATGTACCTGGACATGGAAAAGGGCGATCTATACTTGGCGCTGGGGCGCTACAACGGCAGCCGGGGCCGGCCCGAGTATCCGAATGCCGTGCGGGCCGCGTGGCGGCAGTGGGAGTTCAAGCCGGCAGGGTGATGGTTTTAGGTCTGACCCTGTGGGACCGTCCTCGTCTGATCTCGGTATGTGCCGGGTTTTATGCGTTTTTAAACCCACCGCAACGGCTGGGGTCAGACCCGACAGGGTCTGACCCCAAAAAAATGCCCCGCTCGCAGTGATGCGGCGGGGCACTCACACGGCGCGGAACGCCCTGTGCGTATCTGATTATTTCAAATGATCGGAGATCAGTTTCGTCATTTCAAACATGGAGACTTGGGCTTTGCCGCCGAAAACTGCTTTCAGCTTGTCGTCCGCATTGATCATGCGGCGGTTGGCCGGATCTTGCAGATCGAGTTTTTTGATGTAATCCCATACCTTTTTGGTCACTTCCGTGCGCGGCAGTGGTGCTGCGCCAACAACGGCGGCCAGCTCTTTCGATGGCGTCATTGCTTTCATGAATGCTGCGTTTGGCTTGCGTGGTGTTGCCGGTGCTGCCGCTTTCTTCGCCGCTGCTGGTTTAGCTGCTGCTTTGGCTGCGGGTGCTGCTTTCTTGGCGGCTGCAGGCTTGGCTGCTGCTGCTTTGGCTGGCGCTGCTACTGGGGTTTTTTTGGCTGTTGCCATCTTCGAGCCTCCTTAACAAACACATGGGAAATTGCGCAATTAATCGCACGGCTAATATTGGTGTGGATTTACCTTGTATGCAAGTGTTTTTCACGTTTTCACGAGGAAAAAGCAGGGAAATGACCATGCTGTCGCCCGGGCGCACCGCTTGGGGGCGCAGAACGGCGTTTTTGCCCGTAAATGGCATGGTTGCTGGCTATGCGGGGAGGGGTACTGCGGGGAGGGAGGAAATGATGCCGGACGCCATGAAAATGCAATCCGGCATGATTTTATAACGGTGTTTCTTGACTTGAACTACGTCTCACGCGGCGTAAAAAAGGCTTTCAAAATCACAGCGAGGGGATGGTATTTGTGGCCGGGAAGCGCAACCGTACTGAAGTACGGTGAGCATCGCCGGCCGCAAAGACCACCGCGCAGCGGATTTTGACGCCTTCCACTACCTCATGCCGGGCATCATGCCCTTCATGGAGCGCATCATCTTCATCATGCCGCCACCCGACAATTTCTTCATCATCGTCTGCATTTGCTCGAATTGCGTCAGCATGCGGTTCACTTCCTGCACTTGCACGCCGGCGCCGGCGGCGATGCGGCGTTTGCGCGTGGCCTTGATCAGTTCAGGCTTGGCGCGTTCCTGCGGCGTCATCGAGTCGATGATGCCGCACATGCGGCGTACCTGCTTGTCGGCTTGATCCATGTTCTTGCCGCCTGCCGCCTGCTGGAACTGGGCTGGCAGCTTGTCCATCAGGTTGGCCATGCCGCCCATTTTCTTCATCTGGCCCAGCTGCGCCTTGAAATCGTTCATGTCGAACTTGCCGCCGACCTTGATCTTTTGCGCCAGGTCGGCCGCCGCCTTGCTGTCGACGCCCTTGCGCGCCTCTTCCACCAGGGCGAGGATGTCGCCCATGCCCAGGATGCGGTTGGCCATGCGGGTCGGGTCGAATGCTTCCAGGCCGTCGAGTTTTTCCGAGACGCCGGCAAACTTGATCGGTTTGCCCGTGATGTGGCGCACGGACAGGGCCGCACCGCCGCGCGCATCGCCATCGAGCTTGGTCAGCACGATACCGGTCAGCGGCAGCGCATCGTTAAACGCTTTCGCCGTGTTGATGGCGTCCTGGCCCAGCATGGCGTCGACGACGAACAGGGTTTCGATCGGTTTCACGGCGCCGTGGACGGCGGCGATTTCTCGCATCATCTCTTCGTCGATACCGAGGCGGCCCGCCGTATCGATGATCAGCACGTCGTGGTAGTGCTTTTTCGCCCAGTCCAGCGCGGCCAGGGCGATATCGACCGGCTTGTCCGTGCTGGAAGACGGGAAGAAGTCGGCGCCTACCTGGGCGGTGACCGATTGCAGCTGGGCGATCGCGGCGGGACGGTACACGTCGGCCGAGACGGTCAGCACTTTCTTCTTCTTTTCTTCCTTCAGGTATTTCGCCAGCTTGCCGACGGTGGTGGTTTTACCCACACCCTGCAAACCGGCCATCAGGATGATGGCGGGCGGCTGCTGCGCAAAGCTGATCTGCGACGCTTCCGGTCCCAGGTCGGCGCCCATCAGGGCGGCCAGCTCGCGCTGCACCACGCCAACCAGGGCCTGGCCTGGCGTGAGCGAGGAAATGACATCCTCGCCCATGGCTTTTTCTTTGACTTTGGCGATGAATTCGCGCACGGCGGGCAGGGCGACGTCGGCTTCGAGCAGCGCCAGGCGCACTTCGCGCAGCATGTCGGCGGTGTTCGCCTCGGTCAGGCGCGCCTCGCCGCGCATGGTCTTGACGACTTTGGCAAGCCGTTGGGTGAGATTATCTAGCATGATGAACCTGCAATGAAAAGCTTGGGAGTGGGCGGCGAAAGCCGGACGATGGCCGTCATTTTACCTTATCGCGGTTGGCTGGCGGTCCTGTGCTGCATCGCCTGGCGGTTGGCCTGCTTTTGAATTAGTTGGTATTTCTGGCAATGCCGCGATTGCATGAAAGTCAAAAACACGGTTAAAATGAGAATAATTCTTATTTACATTCTCGGGTGCCGCACGCCTGAGCGGAAAGGGATGCCATGTCGGCCGCCGATTTTGCACAGCAACAAGACCTGCACGCGCTCTACAGCAGCCATCATGGCTGGCTGCAGGGCTGGCTGCGGCATAAGCTGGGCAATGCGGGCGAGGCGGCGGACCTGGCGCAAGACACCTTCATCAGCGTGCTGACCAACGGCACGGCGCCGCAGATCCGCGAGGCGCGGCCGTTTCTCGCCACCATCGCGCGGCGTCTGGTGGCGCACCGCTACCGCCGGCAGGTGCTGGAAGACGCCTATCTGGAGGCGCTGGCCTGCCTGCCGCCCGAGGTGGCGCCCGCGCCGGAAGAACGGCTGCTGGCGCTGGAAGCCTTGCAGCAGATCGATGTGGCCCTCGACGGCTTGCCGGGTCCCGTGCGCACGGCGTTCTTGCTGGCGCAGCTCGAAGGTCTCAGCTATGCCGAGATCGCCGCGCGCCTGAACGTATCGGCCAGCTCGGTCAAGCAATACCTGACGCGCGCCAACCGCCAGGTGTTTTTCTCCCTGCCCGCATGAGCACGGTGGCAGAACCCGCGGCCGCTGCGGCCATCGGCGAGGAAGTGCAGCTGCAGGCGGCCGAGTGGCTGACCGTATTGATGTCGGACGAGGCCAGCGAGCAGGAACACGCCGCCTGGCAGTGCTGGCGCGAAGCCGACCCTGAGCATGAACTGGCCTGGCAGCATATCGAAGCGGTGTCGCAGCGGTTCCGCGGCTTGCACCGCGGTGCGGCCGCGCAGGCGCTGGCGGGCACGCAGCAGAAAGCCGTCAACGGCAAGCGGCGCCAGTTGCTGGCGTGGCTGGGCGTGGCGGCCGGCGGCGGCATGCTGGCCGCGCAGACGGGCGCCTGGGATGGCGTGCGCGTCCTGCGTGCCGACTACCGCACGGCCACGGGCGACAGGCGCGAGATAGTGCTGGACGATGGCAGCGTACTCAGCTTGAATACGGATTCGGCCGTGAATGTGCGTTTCGACGCCAGCCGCCGCCTGATCGAGCTGCTGGCCGGCGAAATCCTCGTCGTCAGCGGTCACGGCATCGGCAGCGACGCGCCGCTGGAAGTGGCCACGCGCGAAGGCTTGGTGCGCGCGCTGGGCACGCGCTTTTCCGTGCGCCAGCAGGATGACTACAGCACGGTGGACGTGTTTGAAAGCGCCGTTGAAATCCGCCCCCGCGATGGCATCGGCGCGCCCTTGCTGCTGGCGGCCGGGCACGGCGTGGCATTTTCCCGTCAGGCGCCAGACGCGCCGCACGCCATCGGTGCATATGCGGACGCCTGGTCGCGCGGGCAGCTGATCGTCGATGACGTGACCCTGGGCGATTTCCTGGCCGACCTGGCCCGTTACCGCCCCGGCGTGATCGACTGCGCGCCGCAAGTGGCCCAGCTGCGCCTGTCGGGCGTGTTCCCGCTGGCCGACACCCAGCGCATTTTGAACATGCTGCCCAACTCGCTGCCGGTGCAGGTGCGCAGCCGCACGCGGTATTGGGTGACGGTCGAACCGGCGCCGTAGCACCCCACAAAAAATATTTGCAGCCGGACTGCCCGTTTTTCGTTTTCGCGGCACCTACAGGGTAGGGCGGCTGTTTTTTACCGTCTCATGACGCCACTTTTCAGGATTTTTCATGCAACAGGTTTCGCATCTTGTCAATTTCGTATCGCATCGTCCTCAGCGGCATCCGCTGGCGCTGGCCGTGACGGCCTTGTGTCTGGCCGCCGGTACCTCCGCGTTGGCGCAGCAGGTGCCAGCCACGCCCGCCACCGAGCAAACCATGCTTGGCGTGTCCGTCACGGCAGGGCGCGAGGCGACGACGGAAGGCAGCGGCTCGTATACGATGGGCGTGAGCAATACGGCAACCAAGCTGAACCTGTCGCTGCGCGAGACGCCGCAGTCCGTCAGCGTGCTGACGCGCCAGCAGATCGACGACCTGGGCATCACCACCCTGGATGACGCCGTGCAGTCGATCACGGGTTTGGTCATGCAAAAGGGCAACTTTACGGGCGATTCCGGCAGTTTCAGCGCACGCGGCTTTCCAGTCGACAACATCCTGTTCGACGGCTTGCCTACCAGCCTGGGCGCGAACGGCACCTTCAATGGAGACAATGACGACCTGGCCATCTATGACCGCATCGAAGTGGTGCGCGGCGCCACGGGCTTGATGACGGGCAGCGGCACGCCCAGCGCCGCCATCAACCTGGTGCGCAAGCGCCCGACGGCCACGCCGCAAGCGTCGTTCTCGGCCAGCATCGGCAGCTGGAGCAACTACCGCCTGGAAGCCGATGCGGCCAACGCGCTCAACGAAGCGAAGACCCTGCGCGGGCGCATCGTCGCGACGGTGCAGGACAAGAAGGATTTTGTCGACGTGCTGCATGGCCGCAATCACCAGCTGTACGGCATCATCGAGGCCGACCTGCGCCCCGATACCACGTTGACCCTGGGCGCCCACTACCGCAAGACGGATAACGACGGCGTCACCACGGGCGTGGTAACGGCCGCCGACGGCACTTTTTTGAACTTGCCCCGCTCGACTTATCTGGGCACCGACTTCGATGGCTGGCGCCAGACGGACAAGACCATCTTCGCGGAACTGGAACACCGCTTCGCCAACGGCTGGAAGGCCAAGCTGGCGGCCACGCGCAAGACGCCCGAGATCGACACGACGTTTTCCGGAATCAGCCGCCGCGGCGACACCCTGCGCTTCAATTCGCAAAGCTACCGCGCCGAACTGGCCAACACCAGCTATGACGCGTATGCCACGGGCAGCTACAGCCTGTTCGGCCGCGAGCACGAGCTGACGGTCGGCGCCAGCCACCGCCGTTCGTCGAAAAACAGCTATGGCGGCTGGGCGCCGTACAGCTGGGGCGCGGCGGCGCCGGTGCTCGACCCGTTCAACTGGGATACGGGCAGCGTGGCGCGTCCCGTCATCAATTACGCGCAGTGGCGCACGGCCAGCATCACCGAGCAAAGCGGCGTGTATGCGGGCACGCGCATGCGCCTGGCCGAGCCGCTGTCGCTGGTGCTGGGCGGGCGCGTAAGCTGGTACAAGGACGATGCCGGCTACTCGGTGGCGCGCGAATTCACGCCGTACGCCGGCGTCGTGTATGACCTCGACAAGCAGCATTCCGTGTACGCCAGCTGGACCGAAATCTTCCAGCCGCAGGCTTCCACCGACGCCAATGGGCAGCCCCTGAAGCCGATCAGCGGCACCAACTATGAAGCGGGCGTGAAAGGCGAATACTTTGGCGGCGCCCTCAATGCCAGCGCGGCCGTGTTCCAGATCCGCCAGCAAAACCGGGGCGTGGACGACCTGGCTGGCCCCAATCCCTGCCCCGGCAGCACCTGGGGCTATTGCCAGCGCGCGTCGGGCGAAGTGCGCAGCGAAGGCGTGGAGCTGGACGTGGCGGGCGCGCTGACGCCCGACTGGCAGCTGTCGGCCGGTTTTACGTATGTGAAGGCGCAATTTACGCGCGACAGCGATCCGGCCAATATCGGCAAGGATTTCAACAGCCGCTATCCGCGCCAGCAGCTCAAGCTGGCCACCAGCTACCGCCTGTCCGGCGCCGCGCAGGGCTGGCGCGTCGGCGCCTCGCTGTACGGGCAGGGCGCGACCGAGTCGACGGACGGCACCTACCATCTGCGCCAGGGCCGCTATGCGATCCTGGGCTTGAATGCGGCGTGGCAGATCGACAGCCGCGCCGAACTGCGACTGAACGTCAACAATGCGCTCGACAAGCACTATTACCAAAGCATCTATTCCGATGTCTTCGGCAATCTGGTGGGCACGCCGCGCAACCTGATGCTGACCTTGAACTACAAACTGTAAATAATCACTTTTGAATGACCTATCTTGATGAAGGATGCATGGCTTATGAATGTGCAGTTGAATCCGGCCCACGCCAGCAATGGCGTGAGCCAGCGTGTGCCGCAGGGAGCGCCGCGATGATGAAATCGGCCAACATGATGTTGTTCTCGCGCGTGCTGGCCGCCATTTTTGGCGGCTATGCGCTTACGTCCGGCGTGGCCGTGCTGCTGTCGGCCGTGCTGCCGCTGTCGCGCGCCGAAGCCGTGCTGACGGCCACCCTGAGCGCCTTCGTCGTATATACCTGCGCCGTGATCTGGGTCTTTGCCGTGCAGGACCTGCGCCGCGTCTGGCTGGGCATGCTGCTGCCGGCCATCGCCTGCGGCGGCATCGGCATGCTGCTGTCGCGAGGTGCCGCATGAACGCCGTCAAGGTAGACAAAGTGGTCAAGACGCCGCAGCAGGGCGGCTTGCGCCAGGCCATGGCCTGGCTGCATACGTGGAGCGGCCTGTGGATTTCCTGGCTGCTGTTCGCCATTTTCCTGACCGGCACCCTGGCCGTCTTCGACGACCCGATCGGCCACTGGATGACGCCCGAGCACGCACTGGAAGAGGCGGCGCATGCGAACGATCCGCCGCTGCCGAAGGTCACGGACCGCGCGCACCGCCTGGAACTGGCGCTCGATTTCATGGCGAAGGAACACCCGAAGGCGGACATGTGGGAAATCTGGCCCGTGCAGCGTCCCGGCCACGGCCTGTCCGCCTACTGGTTCCAGCCCAGCGGCGGCTATGGCTCGGCGGACCTCGATCCGCTGACGGGTGCCGTCATCGAGCATGCACGCGAGGCAACGGAACGGGAAACCATCGGCGGCCACCATTTCGTCGATTTCCACTACGAGCTGCATGCGGGACGCATCGGCGTGTGGATCGTCGCCATCACCACCATGATCATGCTGGTGGCGCTGGTGAGCGGCGTCATCACGCACAAGCGCATCTTCAAGGATTTCTTCACCTTCCGCCCGGCCAAGGGCCAGCGCTCGTGGCTCGACGCGCACAATGCGGTGGCAGTGCTGACCTTGCCGTTCCAGTTCATGATCGCCTACACGGGCCTGGCATTCTTCAGCGATGACTATGTGCCGGCCCCCGTGGTGGCGCAATACGGCATGGACAATCCCAAGAAAGCCTTCCTGGCCGACTGGAACGATGCGGGCAAGCCCGTGAAGACAGGCCAGCCGCTGGCCATTCCCGCGCTGGAATCGTTTGCGCAGCGTGCCGAGCAGGCCATCGGCCAGGAAATCCGCGCCGTGGTGCTGGACAATCCGAACGATGCCTCCATGCGCGTCTGCATGTACGGCTGGAATGAAGACGCGGAACTGCTCACGCGCCTTAGCGCCAATTCGGGCAGGGCCTGCTACGCGCTGGCCACGGGCGAGCAGGTCGCCGTGCGCCTGCCGGGCAAGTCGGATACGGGCGGCGCGGGCCTGACGCGCTCCGTCATGTCGAACCTGCACATGGTGGGCTTTGGCGGCACGCCGATGCGCTGGCTGTACTTCTTCTGCGGCCTGGCCGGCACGGCCATGATGGGCACGGGCGCCATCCTGTTCATGGTCAAGCGCCGCCAGAAGTCCGGCGGCGAGTTCGGCGCCTATACGCAACGCGTGTACCGCGTCATCGAATGCCTGAACGTGGCGGCGATTGCCGGCCTGGCCATCGCCTGCGTGGGTTTCCTGTGGGCCAACCGTTTGATCCCCGTCGGCATCGAGCAGCGCGCCGGCTGGGAAGTGCGCGCCTTCTTCGGCGTGTGGTTCCTGATGCTGGTGCACGCCTGCCTGCGCGGGGAAAAGCGCGCCTGGATCGAGCAACTGGGCTTGCTTGCCGCCCTGTGCCTGCTGCTGCCGGTGCTCAATGTCTTGAGCACGGGCGACAACCTGGCGGCGCAGATCGCGCGCGGCGACTGGGAAAGCGCCAGCGTGGAACTGGGCAGCATGGCCTTCGGCCTGCTGGCCGCCAGGGGCGCGTGGAAAGTCCACAAGCGCAAGGAAAAACCGGCCAGGAAGGGCGCGGCCAGGGAAAGCGCTGCGCCCTCGGCCAGCCTGCAAGTCAATACGGAAGGACAGTCATGATCAATACCATCCTCTGTGCGCTGGGCCTGTCGTATGCGGGTATGGCCAGCCTCTCCCTGGCGATGGACCGCCATCACGGCCAGGTCTGGGGCAGGGACGCGGCGCCGAACGTGCGGCGCGCGCTGCAACTGGCCGGTGCCGTCCTGCTGGCGCTGGCCATCTGGCCTTGCGTGGCTGGCTGGAGCGCCACCGTCGGCGTGGTCGCCTGGCTGGGTTTCATCGGCGCGGGAGCGCTGCTGGTGGCCCTGCTGTTGCCGTACGCCCCCCGCTTGCTGTTTCGTAGTTCCCTGCTGGCAGCCGTCGCCGCGCTGGCAGGTCTTGTGACGTTTCTGCAGTAATTTTGACTGCCATTTTCAAGGATAGACCGATGCACTTTTCACACCTGGCGACACCGATTGATATTTTGAATGTACTGAAAGTGGTTTCCTGATGGCGGCCCGCCTGCCTTCCCGCCGCACCCGCATCCTCGGCGGCGTGGTCTTGCTGGCGCTGTTTGGCGCCGGCGCACTGTGGGCCACGCGCGGCCCGGCCACCGTATTCGACACGGCGCCCGTCAAGCGCGGCAATATCGAGGCCAGCGTCACGGCCATCGGCACGCTGCAGCCGCAAACCTATGTCGACGTGGGCGCGCAGGTGTCGGGCCAGATCACGCGCCTGCACGTGCAGCCCGGCAGCGCCGTGGAAAAAGGCCAGCTGCTGGCCGAGATCGACCCCAGCGTGCAGCAAGCCACCGTCGATGCGGGCCGCGCCGCGCTGGCCGGATTGCGTGCGCAGCTGGCCGACCAGCAGGCGCAGCACCGCCTGGCGGGCCAGCAGCACGTGCGCCAGAAGCAGATGGCCAAGTTCGACTCGACGCCCTTGGCCGACCTGGAAACGGCCGAAGCCACCCTGGCCTCGGCCGGCGCCAAGATCGACCACCTGAAGGCGCAGATCGACCAGACCCAGGCCAGCCTGAAGGCGGACGAGGCGCGCCTCGGCTATACGCGCATCTATGCGCCGATGGCCGGCAAGGTGGTGGGCCTGGACGCGAAGGAAGGGCAAACCCTGAACGCCACGTACCAGACGCCGAATATCCTGCGCATCGCCGATCTGTCGGCCATGACGGTGTGGACGGAAGTGTCGGAAGCGGACGTGCGCCGCGTGCGCCCGGACATGCCCGTGTACTTCACCACCCTGGGCGGCGACCAGCGGCGCTGGAGCGGCAAGGTGCGGCAAGTGCTGCCGGCCCCGCCGGTGCCAGGCGGTTCTGCCGCCGGCACGGCCCTGGCGCCGTCGAGCAGCAAGGTGATTTTATATACCGTGCTGTTCGACGTGGATAACGCCGATGGCGAATTGATGCCGCAGATGACGGCGCAAGTGGTGTTTGTCACGGCCGCGGCGAACAATGTGCTGGCCGTGCCCTTGCCGGCCCTGAAACCCTCGACGCAAGAAGGCGCCAAGCCGGGGCAGTTTACGGCCCGCGTGATGGATGCGGACGGCAAGGTCGATACGCGCACCGTCACCGTGGGCGTGCGCAACCGCCTCAGCGCGGAAGTGCTGCAAGGCTTGCGCGAAGGCGAATTGCTGGTCACGGGCGAGCAGCCGGCCGGCAGCGGCAGCAGCAGGTTCCAGCTGTGAGCGCCATGAGCGAGGCCGCGTCGCTCGGGCAACCCGGGCAGCCGGAGCAGGCGGCGCCGTTGATTGAACTGCAAGGCATCCGCAAGCGCTATGGCGGCCATGACGGCGCACCGGCCGTGGAAGTGCTGCGCGGCCTGACCTTGTCGATAGGCGCCGGCGAATTCGTCGCTATTGTGGGCGCGTCCGGTTCCGGCAAGTCGACCCTGATGCATTTGCTTGGCTGTCTTGACCGGCCCAGCGACGGCACCTACCGCTTCGCCGGCCAGGACGTGGCCAGCCTGAATCCCGATGAACTGGCGTGGCTGCGGCGCGAAGCGTTCGGCTTCGTCTTCCAGGGCTATCACCTGATCGCCACTGAATCGGCGCGCGAAAACGTGGAAGTGCCGGCCCTGTACGCGGGCATGCCGGCCGCGGCCCGCCATGCGCGCTCGGAAGCGCTGCTCAAGCGCCTGGGCCTGGGCGAGCGGCTCGATCACCGGCCAAACCAGTTGTCGGGCGGGCAGCAGCAGCGCGTGTCGATCGCGCGCGCCCTGATGAATGGCGGGCGCATCATCCTCGCCGATGAACCGACGGGGGCGCTCGACAGCAGCAGCGGCGCCGAAGTCATGGCCCTGCTGGGCGAACTGGCCGACGCGGGCCACACCATCATCCTGATCACGCATGACCGCAAGGTGGCGGCACAGGCGCGCCGCGTGATCGAGATCAGCGATGGCGAAATCATCGAAGACTCGGGCGCCGTCGCCATTCCCGCCACGTCGACGGCCCTGCCGCCGCTGGACATGTCGCGCGCCGCCCATGACACGGGCGCGTCGCTGGGAACGGAATTGCTCGACGCGGCGCGCGCCGCCTGGCGCGTGTTGTGGATCAACCGCTTCCGCACGGGCTTGACCCTGCTCGGCATCGTCATCGGCGTCGCTTCCGTGATCGTCATGCTGGCCATCGGTCTGGGCACGCGCCAGCAAGTGATGGCGCAACTGGGCGCATTCGGCTCGAACCTGCTGTACATGGCGTCGCGCGGCGAAAGCTCGCGTATCCCCGGACGCAGCATCACCCTGGCCGACCTCGATGCGCTGAAAGACGTGCCGGGCATTACCCACGTGCTGCCGAATGTCACGGGCAACAAGGTGGTACGCCACGGTAACCTCGACGTGCAGACCTATGTGCGCGGCACGGGGCCGGCCCTGCCGCAGATCCAGACCTGGCCGGTGGCCAAGGGCGGCTTCTTTACCGAGGAAGACGAGCGCGAGATGGCCACCGTGGCCGTGCTGGGCGCCCACCTGGCGGAAAAGCTGATGCCCGATGTGGCCAACCCCGTGGGGCAGAGCATCCTGATCGGCAACGTGCCTTTCCAGGTGATCGGCGTGATGAGCGCGAAGGGGGCGCTGACGGGCGAGAAGGATGAAGACGACGTGCTGCTGCTGCCGTTTTCCACGGCCGGCATCCGCGTCTTCGGCCAGCGCGAGCCGACGTACACGGTGATGGCGGTGGCCGACGTCAAGCGCGTGACGGAGGTGGAGGCGGCAGTCGACGCCACCATGTTCGAGCGCCACCGCATCCGCGACTACGGCATCAGCAACGCGGCCGCGTCGATCGCGGCCGAAGCGAAGACGCAGGACAACATGACCATGATGCTCAGCCTGATCGCCGCCGTCTCCCTGGTGGTGGGCGGCATCGGCGTCATGAACGTGATGCTGATGACGGTGCGCGAGCGCACGCGCGAAATCGGCATCCGCATGGCGACGGGTGCGCGCCGGCGCGACATCCTGCGCCAGTTCCTCACCGAAGCCGTGCTGGTGTCGGTGGTGGGCGGCGTGGCCGGCATCGTGGTCGGCGTGACGGTCGCCGGCCTGCTGCTGGTATGGGACGTGCCGGTGATCTTTTCCCTGAGCGCCATCGCCGGCGCGTTTGCCTGCGCCGTGGTGACGGGGCTGGTGTTTGGCTTCATGCCGGCGCGCAAGGCGTCGGGACTCGACCCGGTGGTGGCGCTGGCGGGACAGTAGCAACAGACGGTCGTCATAACGCCGGCAGCGTGGCTGCCGGCAAAAAAATGTTGCCCTGGCTCCAACACGCGGTACTATCTCTTGATAATAAGAGCAGTGTTTCGCGTAGCTTTGCCCTTGCGGGCATACACCAACCACCACAGGAGAACCCGATGCAGAAAAAATCAACCTTGAAGACCGGTATCGCCGCCGCCCTCATGCTGGCCTTCGGCATGGGCGCCGTCCAGGCGCAGGAAGTCGTGCGCCTGGGTAACTTGAAATTCGCCCATTACGGCGCCGTGTCGTACATCAAGGAAATCGCGCCCAAGTGCGGCATCAAGGTCGAGGAACATGTGTTCGCCAAGGGCCTTGACGTGATGCAGGCGATTATCGCGGGCGAGCTGGACGTGGGGGCGACAGCATCCGAAGCGGCCATTTCCGGCCGCGCCGGCGGCGCGCCCATCTACGTGGTGGCCGGTTTTGCCAAGGGCGGCGCGCGCCTGGTGGGCGGGGCGGGGCAAAAGATTGCCAGCGTGAAGGAACTCAAGGGCAAGCGCGTGGGCGTGACGCGCGGCGGCATCCAGGAAGTGCTGCTGCTGGCCGAGCTGTCGCAAGCTGGCCTGACGTATTCCGAAACCAAGGGCAAGGATGTGCAACTGGTATTCCTGGCCTACGCCGACTTGAACCAGGCCCTGATGGGCAAGAATATCGACGCCATGATGCAGTCCGAGCCGCAATCGTCGCAGGCCATCAACAAGGGTTTCGGCACCGAAGTCATCAAACCGTACGACACGCCGATCGGCGAACCCGTGCGGACCATGGTGATGACGGAAAAGTTCTACAAGGAACGCCGTCCCGTGGCGGAAAAATTCATGCGCTGCTTCGTCGAAGCCACCAAGACCTTTATCGACAACAAGGCGACGGCGGAAAAGTATGTGCGCGAAGTGGTGTTCCGCGGCCAGATCACGAAGGATGACTTCGACGACGCGATCAGCAATTCGCCGTATTCGTATGACATTTCGCCCGAGCATATCCAGACCACCACGGACGTGATGGTGAAAACGGGCGTGGGCCGCATGACGAAACCGCCCGTGGCCAAGGACTGGGTCAAGACCGACTTGCTGGAGCAGGCGAAAAAGAGCCTGAACGTGAAGTAAACCGGATATTGGCAATGCCCGATGGCCCGCTTAAGCGGGCCATCATTTTTTTGCGGCATACTAATATATACAGGTAGCGTGAAAGATTGCCGAAATCTTGAGGGTGCGCCACCCCGTCATGCCTCAGGCGCGATATCATGGCAGGCTTGCGGCATTGGATGGCGGCGTCGTGCCTGTCACCGGGCTGTCGCCTGAATCGCGCTTGTCGGCTATGGTGTAAACTTAAACTATGCAGATCTATTTCTTTTTCATCGCCGCGCTGTTGTACGCGGCGTGCGCGGTGCTTCCCTCGTCCCGTGCCCGGCTCATTGCCGGCCTGACCGGCGTTGCCTGGCTGGCGCACGCCGCCACCTTGTGGTTCGACCTGATGGCGCCGGGCACCTTGCGCTTCGGTTTTTCCGCCATGCTGTCGGCCGCGCTGTGGGTCTCGGTGGGCGCCTACTGGATAGAGAACCGCAATTTCAGCCTGGACGGACTGCGCCGCATGGTCATGCCCAGCGCCGTCCTCGCCATCGGCCTGGCCTGGGCCTTTCCTGGCAGCCAGGTCAACATGGAAGGCAAGTCGGCCGTCTTCGGCTGGCATATTGCCGTGGCCGTGCTTGCCTACAGCACCTTGACGATTGCCGCCTTCCACGCCGTGCTGATGGCGCTGCAGGAATCGCGTTTGCATACGCGCAGCGAAAGCCGCGGCTTCATCGGCACGGCGCTGGACCAGTTGCCAGCCCTGCTGACGATGGAAAAACTGCTGTTCCGCATGATCGGCCTGGGTTTCATCCTGCTGAGCCTGACCGTGCTGTCGGGCATCGTGTTTTCCGAACAACTATTTGGCAAGGCCCTGAACTGGGATCACAAATCCGTGTTTACCATGCTGTCGTGGCTGTTGTTTGCTGCGCTGCTGGCAGGCCGCCGCTTTCGCGGCTGGCGCGGCAAGACGGCCCTGAGTTTTACCCTGGCCGGTTTCGCCACCTTGCTGCTGGCCTATGTCGGCAGCCGTTTTGTACTGGAAGTGGTTTTACACCGAGGATTCGCATGACACGTGTTTTATTCTGGCTGGCGCTGGTATTCCTGGTGCTGTTCGCCATCCGCAGCAAGATCCGGAGCATGCAGCAACGGGCCCGCGCGCAGCAGCAACAGCAGCCGAATCCGTTTGCGCCGCCGGGCCGGCCGCAGGAATTGCCTGATGCCGAATTGATGCTGTGCTGCGCCCATTGCGGCGTGTACTACCCGGCCTCCGAAAACGTGCAGGCCAAGGGCCACGATTACTGCAGCCACGCGCACGCCACCTTGTAAGGGCGTGCCGGCGCGCGTTGCTCATCCGTATCGTAACGTCCTCCGGCATCCGTCCGGCGTAGCATCTGCAGCAGGCGGTTCGTCGCCGCCATTGCAGAAAGGCGCGCTCCCATGTCCCGTCCCAGTCCGCAGACCGTCACCGGCGCCGGCATGCCGCCGGCGCCGCAACTGAGCGGCAACTCCCTGCCCATGCAGGCGCTGCGCGCGCAGATCGGCCGCATCGCCCGCTGTGGCGCGCCGGTGGCCATCCGCGGCGAATCGGGCACGGGCAAGGAACTGGCGGCGCGCGCCATCCATGCGCAGGGCGCGCGCGCCAGCTTCCCGTTTATCGCCGTCAACTGTGGCGCCATTCCCGAAGCGCTGATGGAAGCGGAATTCTTCGGCTGCCGCCCGGGCGCCTATACGGGCGCGCTGCACGAACGCCAGGGCTTGTTCCAGGCAGCCCACGGCGGCAGCCTGCTGCTCGACGAAGTCGACGACCTGCCGCTGGCCATGCAGGTGAAACTGTTGCGCGTGCTGCAGGAGCGCCGCGTGCGCAAGCTGGGCGGCAGTACTGACGAGGCCGTCGACGTGCGCATCCTGTGCGCCAGCCAGCATGGCCTGGGGCGCGGCGTGGCGGCCGGGACGTTTCGCCAGGACCTGTTTTACCGCCTGAATGTGATCGAGCTGGCACTGCCGCCGCTGCGCGAACGGCGCGGCGATCTGCAGGTATTATGTGAGGTGATCCTCGCGCGCCTGTCGCCGCGCCGGGCCGTGAGCCTGGCGCCGCCCGTGCTGGCGGCCCTGGCCGCGTATGCGTTTCCCGGCAATGTGCGCGAACTGGAAAACGTGCTGGAGCGGGCGCTGGCCTTTGCCGACGGCGGCGTGATCGCGCTCGAGGGGCTGGCCTTGCCGTCGGCGGCGGGCAGCATGCCGTCGCGGGCGCCGCCGGCCTTGCCGGAACGGCAACTGTGCCTGCCCGGCATGGCGGCGTATGGCGTGCCCCCCGTCTTGCCGCTGGACATGTATTTGCGCCAGGCCGAGCGCGACATGATCCTGCTGGCGCTGGTGCAGGCGCGCTACCACCGCGCGCGGGCGGCGCGCCAGCTGGGCCTGAGCGTGCGCCAGTTGCGTTACCGCATGCAGAAATTGACGATACAGGAAGCCCTATTTGATGAGCGTATGGACGATAGATGAAGACGGCTGGTGCGATGGCGCGCTGCGCTATGACTCCCAATACTACGATGCGCGACCGGACGGCGCGCAAGTCGATTTGCTGGTGATCCATAACATCAGCTTGCCGGGCGGCCACTTTGGCGGACCGCATGTGTCGGACTTGTTTACGGGCCGGGTAGATTATAATGCCGATCCTTCTTTCGCCGACCTGCGTGGCTTGCAAGTCTCGGCGCACTTTTTTGTGCGGCGCGATGGTGCGTTGCTGCAATATGTTTCTGCTGATAAACGTGCCTGGCATGCCGGCGCGTCCACCTTCGAGGGACGTCCGCAGTGCAATGGCTATTCCATCGGTATCGAAATGGAAGGCGCGGACGATGTGCCCTTTCAGCGGCGGCAATACCATGTCCTGGCGGCGCTGACGGTGGCGCTGGCGGCGCGCTACGGGCTGTCCCAGGTGCGCGGCCACGAGCATATCGCGCCGGGAAGGAAGACGGATCCGGGACCGTTTTTTGACTGGCATTTTTACCAAGTATGCTGGCTGGAAACCTTGCGCGGGCAGCCTGCGTTAGCGCTTACTTCGCGGGAATTGGGCTTTCCATCCATGCCCTGAAAAGTCAACCGAAATCGTATAAGAAAAGACAAAAAATTACGCTGGCGGATGCCGGAAAACTATTGCATCACCCTTCGATGGGTACTACAATTAGTGCAGAAGTTGGATGTAAAGACTATATCTAGTGCCATCACAGACGTTTTCAGAATTATTGTCAAAGCTATCCGGATTGCTGATAAAGCACTGGAACTGGCGGTTTATCACCCTTGATCGTGTTTCGCGCCAGCCGGGCAGTGCGGTGTGGCGAGATGGATACTGAGCTGTTTTATGCACTATGAATTTACTATTTAGCAACAAATACCTGAAGAAACCCTGACCATCGGGCGTTCTATTCAACAACACACGCGGCAGCAAAACTGCAGGCTGACTTTAGCTGACAACGGGAGCTTCAATGCAATCACCACAAGATATTTCCATCCATCCAACGCCAGTATCGCCAGCGCCAGGCGCGGCCAACAGCGTGGCGAGCACGGGCGCGGCATTGGGCGACTATCGCATCATCCGCCGCAACGGCGCGGTGGTGGCATTTGAGCCTTCGAAGATCGCCATCGCCATGACCAAGGCGTTTTTGGCCGTTAACGGCGGCCAGGGCGCAGCCTCGGCACGCATCCGCGAACTGGTGGAACAACTGACCGACGGCGTCGTCGCCGCGCTGGTGCGCCGCCATCCGGGCGGCGGCACCTTCCATATCGAAGACGTGCAAGACCAGGTGGAACTGTCGCTGATGCGTTCGGGCGAACACGACGTGGCGCGTGCCTACGTGCTGTACCGCGCCAAGCACATGGAAGAGCGCCGCTTGCAGAAGGAAGCGCAAGGCGCCTCCGCGCAAGTCACCGCGCCCCAGCTGAACGTCACCGACAACGGCGTGCGCCGCCTGCTGGACATGCAGGAAGTGCGCGACCTGATCAACGCCGCCTGCGCCGGCCTGGAAAAACACGTCGATGCCGACGCCATCCTGGCTGAAACAGTGAAAAACCTGTACGACGGCGTGCCCGTCGAAGAGCTGCACAAGTCGGCCATCCTGGCGGCGCGCGCGCTGATGGAAAAAGACCCGGCCTACAGCCAGGTCACGGCCCGCATCCTGCTGCACACGGTGCGCAAGGAAGTGTTCGGCAAGGAAGTGCCGCAAGCGGCCGCTGCCGCCGAATACCTGACGTATTTCCCGCAATACATCGCCAAGGGCATCGCCGCCGAGCTGCTGAACCCGGTACTCGCCAGCTTCGACCTGGAACGCCTGGCCAAAGCCATCGTGGCCGACCGCGACTTGCAATTCGGCTACATCGGCCTGCAAACCCTGTATGACCGCTACTTCCTGCACATCCAGGACGTGCGCATCGAAATGCCGCAGGCGTTCTACATGCGCGTGGCCATGGGCCTGGCGCTGAACGAGGCGGACCGCGAAGCGCGTGCCATCGAGTTCTACAGCCTGCTGTCCTCGTTCGACTTCATGAGCTCGACGCCGACCCTGTTCAACTCGGGCACCCTGCGCTCGCAGCTGTCGTCGTGCTACCTGAGCACCGTCTCGGATGACCTGGAAGGCATCTACGACGCCATCAAGGACAACGCGCTGCTGGCCAAGTTTGCCGGTGGCCTGGGCAACGACTGGACGCCAGTGCGCGCCCTGGGCGCCCACATCAAGGGCACCAACGGCAAGTCGCAAGGCGTGGTGCCGTTCCTGAAAGTGGTCAACGACACGGCCGTGGCAGTCAACCAGGGCGGCAAGCGCAAGGGCGCCGTCTGCGCCTACCTGGAAACCTGGCACATGGATATCGAGGAATTCCTCGACCTGCGCAAGAACACGGGCGACGACCGCCGCCGCACGCACGACATGAACACGGCGAACTGGATTCCCGACATGTTCATGAAGCGCGTCATGGAAAAAGGCGAATGGACCCTGTTCTCGCCGTCGGACACGCCAGACTTGCACGACAAGGTCGGCAAGGCTTTCGAACAGGCTTACCTGGGCTATGAAGCCAAGGCCGCCGCCGGCGAAATCCGCGTCTTCAAGAAGATCGCCGCGCTGGACCTGTGGCGCAAGATGCTGTCGATGCTGTTTGAAACGGGCCACCCATGGATCACGTTCAAGGACCCTTGCAACATCCGCAGCCCGCAGTCGCACGTCGGCGTCGTCCACAGCTCGAACCTGTGCACGGAAATCACCCTGAACACCAGCAGCGATGAAATCGCCGTCTGCAACCTTGGTTCCGTGAACATGCCGGCGCACATGAAGGAAGGCAAGCTCGATCACGTCAAGCTGGCCAAGACCGTGCGTACCGCCATGCGCATGCTCGACAACGTCATCGACATCAATTACTACGCCGTCGACAAGGCGCGCAATTCGAACATGCGCCACCGTCCGGTCGGCATGGGCGTGATGGGCTTCCAGGATTGCCTGCACATGATGCGCATCCCGTTCGCCTCGGACGCCGCCGTGTCGTTTGCCGACACCTCGATGGAAGCAGTCTGCTACTACGCCTACCTGGCGTCGACGGAACTGGCCGAAGAGCGCGGCCGCTATGAATCGTATGCAGGTTCGCTGTGGGACCGTGGCATCCTGCCGCAAGACTCGGTCAAACTGCTGGCCGAAGAGCGCGGCGGTTACCTGGAAGTCGATTCCTCGTCGGCCATGGACTGGACTCCGGTGCGCGAACGCATCGCCAAGTTCGGCATGCGCAACTCGAACTGCGTGGCGATCGCCCCGACGGCGACGATTTCGAACATCATCGGCGTCTCGGCCTGTATCGAGCCGACGTTCCAGAACCTGTACGTGAAATCGAACCTGTCGGGCGAATTCACCGAAATCAACGGCTACCTGGTGCGCGACCTGAAGGCGCGCGACCTGTGGGATGAAGTCATGATCTCGGACCTGAAGTACTTCGACGGCTCGCTGGTGAAGATCGACCGCATCCCGCAAGACCTGCGCGATATCTATGCCACGGCATTCGAAGTGTCGCCAAGCTGGCTGGTGGAAGCGGCTTCGCGTCGCCAGAAGTGGATCGACCAGGCCCAGTCGCTGAACATCTACATGGCTGGCGCATCGGGCAAGAAACTGGACGAAACCTACAAGCTGGCATGGCTGCGTGGCCTGAAAACCACCTACTACCTGCGTACCATCGCCGCTACCCACATGGAGAAATCGACCTCCAAGACGGGCGCCCTGAACGCCGTGGCAGTCGACGGCGGCATGTCGGCCAGCGCGCAAAGTGCACAAACCAGCGCCCAGGCAGCCGTCGTGGCGGCAGCAGCAGTGGCCGTGGCGCCGGTAGTGGCAGCGGCAGCGGACGACGCCGATGGCGAAGCCTGCTACCTGCGTCCGGGTGACGATGGCTTTGAGGAATGCGAAGCCTGCCAGTAAGATTTTAGTTGTCAGCCCGGCACGGCCGGGCTGATTCAATGTTGTCAATGTCCGCATTGTCCGATACAACGGGCCTGTTGCGGATCGCCGGCTCGCCGGCATGGAAAGGAAGAAGAATATGTCGTTGTCTTGGGATGATGAAACCACGTCGGCAGCTGTGCCGCGTCCGGCGCAGCAAGCGCCACTGGGAAATACCGAATTGAACCTGCCGGCAGGTGCCGAGCCGTCCGAAGCGAACGCCGAGCAAGTGGCGCGCCGCGTGAATGCCGACGACAAGCGCATCATCAACGGCAAGACGGACGTCAACCAGCTGGTGCCGTTCAAGTACAAATGGGCGTGGGACAAATACCTGGCCGGCTGCGCCAACCACTGGATGCCGCAGGAAGTCAACATGCAGCGCGATATCGAGCTGTGGAAGAACCCGAATGGCCTGACGGACGACGAGCGCCGCCTGGTCAAGCGCAACCTGGGCTTCTTCGTGACGGCCGACTCGCTGGCCGCCAACAACATCGTGCTGGGCACCTACCGCCACATCACGGCGCCGGAATGCCGCCAGTACCTGCTGCGCCAGGCGTTCGAGGAAGCGATCCACACGCACGCCTACCAGTACATCGTCGAATCGCTGGGTCTGGACGAAGGCGAGATATTCAACGCCTACAACGAAGTCAAGTCGATCCGCGACAAGGATGAATTCCTGATCCCGTTCATCAACACGCTGACCGACCCTGCGTTCGTCACCGGCACGGTGGAAAACGACCAGAAGCTGCTGAAGTCCCTGATCGTGTTTGCCTGCCTGATGGAAGGCTTGTTCTTCTACGTCGGCTTCACGCAGATCCTGGCGCTGGGCCGCCAGAACAAGATGATGGGTGCTGCCGAGCAGTATCAGTACATCCTGCGCGATGAGTCGATGCATTGCAACTTTGGCATCGACCTGATCAACACGATCAAGATGGAAAACCCGCAGCTGTGGACGGCCGCCTTCCGCGAAGAGATCAAGGACCTGTTCATGAAGGCCGTGGAACTGGAATACGCGTACGCGGAAGACACCATGCCGCGCGGCGTGCTGGGTCTGAATGCGCCGATGTTCAAGGGCTATCTGCGCTTCATCGCCAACCGCCGCGCGCAGCAGATCGGCATTGAGCCGCTGTTCGCCCAGGAAGAAAACCCATTCCCGTGGATGAGCGAGATGATCGACATGAAGAAGGAACGCAACTTCTTCGAGACGCGCGTGACGGAATACCAGACCGGCGGCGCGCTGAACTGGGAGTAAGCCAGCCGATAGCGTTACCAGTCATGTCACAAAGGCCTCGCGGATGCGGGGCCTTTTGCCATGTGGCGAGCTTGTTGCAGCGGGCTTAGACGGTCGGGATGGTGCCGCCGTCGATCACATACTCGGCGCCGTGGATCGACGCGGCGCGGTCCGAGGCCAGAAAGGCAACCAGTTCGGCCACTTCTTCCGGCTTGCCCGGGCGGCCGATGGGAATGCCGCCCAGCGTCTGCATCAGCTTCTGGCGGGCCGCATCTTCGGTGATGCCGGCGTGGCCGGCCCAGCGCCGTATCATCGCGTGGGCCGCCGTGGTTTCGATGAAGCCCGGCGAGACGGTATTGATGCGGATGCCCTGTGGGCCGAATTCCTTCGACAATCCCTTGCTGTAGTTGCTCAGCGCAGCCTTGGCGGCCGCATACGCCAGCGTCGACTCGTACAGCGGCAGGCTGCGCTGGATCGACGAGATGTGGATGATCACGCCGTATTGGCGTGCCACCATCGCCGGCAGCAGGGCGCGGTCGAGGCGTACGGCGGCAAGCAGGTTGCCATTGAGCGCGTCTTGCCAGGCATCGTCGTCCAGGGCCAGCGCGCCGCCGCCCGCGGCCGTCGAACCGCCCACGTTATTGATCAGGATATCGACCCCGCCCAGGCTGGCCAGCGCTTCCCGGATCAGCGTGTCGGTTCCCGCGCGGGCACGCAGGTCGGCCGTGATGAAATGCACGCCGGCCGGCAAGCTGCCGCTGGCGGCGCGCGCCGTGGTCGCCACGCGCGCGCCGCGCTCGAGCATCAGTTTCAGCGTCGCCTCGCCCATGCCCTTGGTGCCGCCCGTGATCAGCACGCGCTTGTCCTTGAAATCGGTATTCATGCGCTGATCTCCAGGGTCTGGATGCGGTTGCTGGCGAGCGTGAAGGCAAAGCGCAGCTCCAGCGGGCTGCCGGGGAAATTGCCACTGACGCTGCTGGTGACCACGCAGCGTGCGCCCCGGGTGTCGGCCGAGGTGGGGCTGATGGTGGCGCCGTACTGCTTGCTGCCTGCTTCCTTCCAGGCCTTGATGGCGGCATGGCCCGCGTGCGCATGGCCGTCGTCATGCACGACGCCATCGGCTGAGAAGCACTGCGCCACGGCGTCGCTATCGTGATGGTTTTCGGCGGTAAAGTAGTCGCCGACGATTGCCGGCATGAGGAGAGACATGGTGCTTCCTTTGGGGGAGAGGTAGGGAGCGACCATCATATGGCGTTCAATTGCAGAGAAATAGTATGGCAGCGGCGATAGGCTTTAAACTTCAGGTTCATTATTGGCTGCGTGAGCGCGCATGAAAAATAACTCTCTCGATGGTATCCGTACCTTTCTCGCGGTCGCCGAGCGCAAAAGTTTCAGCGCCGCGGCACTGCAGCTTGGCGTGACGGTGACGGCCGTCAGCAAGGCGGTCAAGGTGATGGAGCGCCAGCATGGCGTGCTGCTCTTCAAGCGCAATACGCGCAATGTCGCCTTCACCGAAGCCGGCGCGGGCCTGTACGCCAGCCTGGCCGGCGCTACCCGGCAGATCGATGACGCCTTCGCGGCGCTGACCATGTTTCGCGACCGGCCCGCCGGCCATCTGCGGCTGACGGTGCCGCGCGCGTTGGGCGCGCTGGTCATGCGCGCATTGATACCGCGTTTTCGCAGCAGCTATCCTGACGTGACCATCGACCTGTCGCTCGACGATGGCGCGGTCGATCTGCTGGCGCACGGTTACGACGCCGGCATCCGCCTGGGACAGTCCGTGGAGCAGGAGATGGTGGCGGTGCGCCTGACGGGGGACTTGCGCTGGTCCGTGGTTGGCGCGCCCGGCTACTTCGAGCGGAAAGGGCAGCCGCTGATCCCGGAAGACCTGGTGCGCCACGACACGCTGGCCTACCGCTTCCACACTTCCGGCGCCTTGCACCGCTGGCGCTTCGTGCGCGATGGCGAGGAATTTCTGGTGGAAACCGGCGCGCCCCTGGTCGTCAACGACACCACGCTGATCGCCGATTTCGCCCGCTCGGGTCTGGGCCTGGCGTATATGCCGGATGTGGAAATCGAAGGTGACCTGGCAAGCGGCAGCTTGCTGCGGGTGCTTGAAAACTACGTGCCGCCGACGAGTGGATTGTTCCTGTATTTTCCTGCCCGTACCCAGAGCCAGCCCAAACTGCGCGCCTTCATCGATACTGCGCTGGCCCTCTCCCGGCTCGCGTCTTCCGGTGACGCGCGCTAGCCTGGCCTGTTTTTATCCAGCCCGCCGCCATCGTTCTGGAGACAGGCTGCGGCATCGCATGCCGCTTTTTGTTAGCCGCTTTTTCGTGGCGCGCAGCGGCGCGGCGGCGCATGTGCATCGCATGCGGCGGCACAGAAAAGTGCGGCCATTTTTTCGCCGCATCGCGCGCGCCGCGACGCATTTTTTTGATGGCGCCAATGCGCGCGAGACAGCTAGTAAATATCGTTTCCGGACACGCTGGCGGCGGCATTTGGCGCGCGATTGTGCGATAGCACGCGTAACGTGCAAAAAAGCGGGCGAAAACGTGTCGTGCCGGTTGCGCATTGACAAGGTTTTCGTGTACTTTATGAGATTGCAAATGCGAGCGTTAGAATGCGGGGTTTTTTAACCAGCGCGGTAGCGAAAAAACCTCGCAAAACAGGGATACAGATTTACACGGATATGCACAAAACCACACCGTTTTCGTCTGCCGCCGTGCCCGAATTTTTTCAGGCATGGCGGTTTTTTATTTGACGCATCGGTGTTGTAGCGAGCGCGATGCGAGGAGCGAAAAAACGCACGGCATCGAAAACGAATGACCGAATTCAGACTTTGCCACCAGCTGCGAGATAAAGCAGGGTGGCACCGACGATGGCTGAAGTGCTGCAAACGTGAGGAGTTGCAGCAGTTCAGCTGGTGCCGAATTCATTAGCGCAAACGACCGTTTGTGCCGATGAATAATTCGCCTGGCCTATCCCTGTGGTGGGTCGGACGGGTTTAAATCTTGTAGCTTAAATTTCTCATCTCAGATGAAGGAGAGACAAATGGCAACAGCCGCTAAGAAATCAGAAGTAAAGAAACCAGCCGCCAAGGCTGCTCCTGCCGCGAAGAAGCCGGCAGCCGCAGCAAAGACGGTTGCCGCTAAACCAGCTGCCAAAGCAGCAGCGAAACCAGCCGCAAAACCAGCCGCCAAAGCCGCAGCCAAGCCTGCAGCAAAAGTGGCGGCCAAGCCAGTAGCGAAAGCCGCAGCGAAACCAGCGGCCAAGGCAGCAGCAAAACCGGCAGCGAAACCTGCAGCCAAGGCAGCAGCCAAGCCTGTAGCGAAAAAAGCCGCAGCCAAACCGGCCGCCAAGCCAGCAGCAAAAGCCGCTGCAAAACCAGCGGCCAAGGCAGCAGCCAAGCCAGCAGTGAAAAAAGCTGCAGCGAAGCCAGCAGCCAAGGCAGCGGCGAAACCGGCCGCCAAGGCAGCAGCCAAGCCAGCAGCGAAAAAAGTCGTCGCCAAGGCAGCCGCCAAGCCAGCAGCAAAAGCTGCAGCCAAGCCAGCAGTGAAAAAAGCCGCAGCGAAACCTGCAGCCAAGGCAGCAGCGAAACCGGCCGCCAAAGCGGCAGCCAAGCCAGCAGCGAAAAAAGTCGTCGCCAAGGCAGCAGCGAAGCCGGCCGCCAAAGCAGCAGCCAAGCCAGCAGCAAAAGCTGCAGCGAAGCCAGCGGCAAAAGCGGTAGCCAAGCCAGCGGCAAAAGCAGCAGCCAAACCGGCAGCGAAGCCAGCAGCGAAAGCTGCAGCCAAGCCAGCGGCCAAGGTAGCGGCGAAGCCGGCAGCAAAAGCTGCAGCCAAGCCAGCGGCCAAGGTAGCAGCGAAGCCGGCAGCGAAAGTTGCCGCCAAGCCAGCAGCGAAAGTCGCAGCCAAGCCGGCAGCCAAAGCAGCAGCGAAACCTGCCGCCAAGGTTGCAGCAAAACCTGCAGCGAAGCCAGCGGCCAAGGTAGCAGCGAAGCCAGCAGCAAAAGTTGCAGCCAAGCCAGCCGCCAAGGTAGCCGCGAAGCCGGCAGCGAAAGCAGCAGCGAAACCTGCCGCCAAGCCAGCCGCAGCGCCAGTCGTGGCAGCCGCACCGGCAGCAGCGCCGGCAGCAGCCCCAGCGGCACCAGCCGCCGTGGCAGCCAAGCCAGCCGCCAAGAAGGCCGCGCCTAAAAAGGCCGCACCGAAGAAGGCAGCTCCTGTCGCCAAGCCATCGGCACCTATCGCACCTGTAGCAAAAACCGTGTTGGCTCCGGCTGCAGCCTGGCCATTCCCAACCAGCACCCGCCCATCGTAATTCCAACGATACGGGTGCCTGGATGAGGCAACACGCCGCTGTGTGACTCAATCACACAGCGGTTTTTTTTTGGAGAATTAGTCGTGCTGATCGTTATCCTTACATTGATCGTTGATACCATCGCCACCTTGCTGGGCGGCGTGTTGCTGCTGCGCTTCTGGATGCAGGCGGTGCGCGTGCGGCCGCCTTCGTCGGTGGCGCAATTCACGTTTCAATTGTCCGACTGGCTGGTGCGCCCCCTGCGCCGCGTGGTGCCGGGCGTGGGCGGGTATGACTGGGCCAGCCTGATCGGCGCCTTCCTGATCGTGCTGCTGGCCAGCTCGGTGCTGTTTATTTCCGGCTATCCTGTCGAAGTGGTGCTGCTCAAGTCGCTGCAACGCTTCCTGCAATGGATACTCTACGGTTTCATGGCCTTGCTGATCATCGAAGCCATCTTCAGCTGGGTCAACCCGCATGCGCCGCTGGCGCCGTTTGTACGGGCCTTGAATGAGCCCCTGCTGCGTCCGATACGCAAGGTGGTGCCGCTGGTCGGCAGCCTGGATCTGTCGCTGCTGGTGGCTTTGATCCTGCTGCAGATCGCGCAGGTGCTGGTGGGGATGATTATTGTGGTGAGGTAATGCGAGAAGGTCGGCCTGGCGCTTGGGCGCAAGCCGACCGGACTACATATTAATAGCGGTAGCCGAACGCCGCTTCGAACTGGTCGGCGATGCTCTCCGGCGTAAACACGTGGTTTTGCGCACCCTGGGTGGCGATCTTGATGGCGCCCAGCAGGCTGGCCAGACGGCCGCTGGTTTCCCAGCCCAGGTCGTTGGTGATACCGAACAGCAAGCCGGCACGATAGGCGTCGCCGCAGCCGGTCGGGTCCAGCACTTCTTTGGCGGTCACGACAGGAATGTCGATGCGCTTGCCGTCCGTATAGATTTCCGACCCTTTTTCGCCACGCGTGACGATCAGCGCTTCCAGGCGGCTGGCGATGTCCGGCAGGGTCAATCCCGTGCGTTCCATCAACATTTCCATCTCATAATCGTTGGCCGATACATACGTGGCTTTGTTGATGAAGTCGATCAACTGTTCGCCATTGAAGCGTGGCAACTGTTGACCCGGGTCGAACATGAAGGGGATGCCCAGCCCGGCCAGGTCGGCGGCGTGCTTGAGCATGCCCTGGTCGCCATCCGGCGAAATGATGGCCACCTTGGCCGGGCCCGCATTGGCGATCGGGTTTTCATGCGCAAACGACATGGCGCCCGGGTGGAAGGCATTGATCTGGTTATTGTCCGCATCGGCCGTGACGAAGCACTGCGCGTTGTAGCTGTCGGCCTTGATGAGGATGTTGGCGGTGGAAATGCCCAGCTTTTGCAGGCGTTCCAGGTAGGCGGCGCTATCTTGTCCCATGACGCCGACGATGCGCGGGTCGCCGCCCAGCATTTTCAGGCTGTAGGCGATGTTGCCCGAGCAGCCGCCGAACTCCGTGCGCATGGTGGGCACGAGGAAGGACACGTTTACTTTGTGCAACTGGTCGGCCAGCAGGGATTCGCCGAAGCGGCCTGGGAATTGCATGATGGTGTCGGTGGCAAGCGAGCCGCAGATCAGCGATGTTTTGGTCATGATAGTGTCTGTTAAGGGTAAAAGATGGCGATATGGTAGCCAGACGCCGTGAGCTGGTCTAATGCAAAGTACAGTTTGATGGTTTGTTCCGAGCGCGGCGCAAACCCCGTGCTCACGTCGATCGTGGCCGGCAGGTAGTCGCGCGGCGCGATCACGCGGCGCAAGACCGGCTTGTCATTGGCGTCGTTGAGTATCAGTTCGATGCTGGGCCAGGCTTGCACGCTGCGGCTCTGGTTGCGCAGCAGCGAGACGTAGGAGAAAGTCTGGTCCTTCAAGGTCTGCAACTCGCCTTGCTCGATAGCCAGCGCCTCGATTTGCGCCGGCAAGTCGACCTGGCAGCCACTGAGCTTGCACAGCGCGACCAGGGTCGGCTTCCACTGCGGAAATTGCGCCGCCAGCGGATTGCGGAAGGTGGTCATCACTTGCAGGAATAGTAAAAGTAGCAGTACAACCGAGCCGATGGCCATGGCCACGCGCAAGGCCTTGCCGCTCTGTTCGCGGCGCCGGCCCAAGGTCACAAAGGCCGGCTCGTCGTCGGCCGGCGGCAGGATGGGTTCTTCCTGCTCTTCGGCGGCATCCGGCGCGACGGCGGCGGCGGGCAATGGCGTGAAGGAATGGTCGGCCAGCGTGGGTTCCCGGCGCGCGGGCTTGTCCAGACTGACTTTTTCAGCGGCAGGCAATGCCGGAGCGGCCGGGGCTGTCACCGTTTCCAGGTTCGGTTCGCGGCGGCTATCGCGCAAATACGTGGCGAAGGCGGGCGCGTCATCGATCTGGCGGCGCTTGAAGGGCGCCATCGGCTGGGGCAACGGTGGTTCGGGCAGCTCTGCCGGTGTTGTAGCAGATTCAGGCAGGTCGAGCGGTGCGGCGGCAGGCGTGTCGGCCAGCGCCTCGTCAGGAAGTGCCACGTCGAGGTCCAGCTCGATGTGTTCGCCATCGTCTTCGTTGTCCTTGAGCTGCGCCGTTTCCGGCAGGATGCCGAACGGGTCGAACGAGGTGTCGAAGTCGAGGGAATAAATGGGTTCGTCATCCGTGGCGGACGGCAGGCTGTTGTCGGCCGGATAACTGGTTGGCAGGGGAGCGGCAGTGCCGGGGCCGGACGTTAAAAACGGCGATGCCGCGGCTGGATCGATCAGCGCGGCATTGCCGTCAAACACTTCCCTGCACGTGCCACAGCGCACGATGCCCCCACGTAACTTCAATTGGTCAGCAGCGACCCGAAATATCGTGTTGCAATGGGGGCATTTGGTGGCGAGGGCCATTGCTGTGCTTATGCACCTTCCGCGCGGGGCGCAGGTGCTTGCGTGCTGCCCAGGCGGCCATGCAGGGCCACCCAGCCATCTTGCTCGGCCCACACACCCAGCTGGATGAATGGTGCGTAGGCAGCGGCCACTTCTTCCGCCTGGCGTGCCAGCACGCCGGACAGGATCAGCGCGCCGCCATCGGCGACACGGCCCGACAGCATCGGCGCCATCAACTTCAATGGGCTAGACAGGATGTTGGCGACGACGATGTCAAACTTGGCCGTGGCGTGTGCCGAAGTGGCAAACGTGTCTGGCAAGAAATATTCGATCTCGCACTGGTTGCGTTCGGCATTGTCGCGCGCCGATTCGATCGCTTGCGGGTCGATGTCGACGCCGGCAACCGTTTGCGCACCGAGTTTCTTGGCCACCATGGCCAGGATGCCGGAACCGCAACCGTAGTCGAGCACGGTCTTGCCAGGGGCCGGATTGGCTTCCAGCCATTCCATGCACAAACGCGTGGTCGGATGGCTGCCCGTACCGAAGGCCAGGCCCGGATCCAGTTCCAGGATCAGGCCGTCAGGGTCCGGTGCCTCGTGCCAGCTGGGCACGACCCAGATATTCTTGCCGATGTGAATCGGGGCGAATTGCGACTGGGTCAGGCGCACCCAGTCCTGCTCTTCGACGGGGCGCATGGCAAAGGCGGGAACTTCCGCCATGCCGACGGCCTGGGCCGCAGCGGCCACGATGGCGGCCTGGTCGGCGTCGACGTCCGTCAGCGCCACCACGCGGCTGCGTTCCCACGCCGCTTCCTTCGGTTCCATGCCCGGCTCGCCGAACAGCGGCTGCTCGGCATCCGTGCCTTCATCGGCGTCTTCCACCGAGACCGACAGGGCGCCCGCTTCCATCAACGCGTCGGACATGGCCTCGGCGTTGTCACGGGCGATTTCGATGACGATTTCCGTCCAGCTCATGCGCCCGCCTTGATTTCGGACTTCTTGGCGATGCTGGGGCTGCCGCCATTCAGGTTCTTGCCCAGGTCCGGCATGTCGGCCAGTTTCTGTTCCAGATAGTGAATGTTGGTGCCGCCTTCGATAAAGCGCGCGTCGATCATCAGTTCGCGGTGCAGGGCGATGTTCGTGTTGATGCCTTCGACCACCATTTCGGACAGGGCGATCTGCATGCGGCGGATCGCCTGCTCGCGCGTGGCGCCGTAAGCGATCACTTTGCCGATCATCGAGTCGTAGTGCGGCGGCACGTAGTAGCCGGCGTAGGCGTGCGAGTCGACGCGGATGCCGGGACCGCCCGGTGCATGCCACGACACGATCTTGCCTGGCGATGGCGTGAACTTGAAGGGATCTTCGGCGTTGATGCGGCACTCGATGGCGTGGCCCGACAGCAGGACGTCGCGCTGGCGGAAACGCAGTTTTTCGCCGGCCGCGATGCGGATCTGTTCTTGCACGATGTCGATGCCGGTGATCATCTCGGTAACCGGATGTTCCACTTGCACGCGGGTATTCATTTCAATGAAATAGAACTCGCCGTTTTCGTACAGGAATTCAAACGTGCCGGCGCCGCGGTAGCCGATCTTGCGGCAAGCTTCGGCGCAACGGTCGCCGATTTTCTCGATCAGTTTGCGCGGGATGCCCGGCGCTGGTGCTTCTTCGATCACTTTCTGGTGGCGGCGCTGCATGGAGCAGTCGCGCTCGCCCAGCCAGACGGCGTTCTTGTGTTCGTCGGCGAGGATCTGGATTTCCACGTGGCGCGGATTTTCCAGGTACTTCTCCATATACACTTCAGGGTTGCCGAAGGCCGTGCCGGCTTCCGTCTTGGTCATCGCCACGGCGTTGATCAGGGCCGCTTCCGTGTGCACCACGCGCATGCCGCGTCCGCCACCGCCACCGGCGGCCTTGATGATGACCGGGTAGCCGATCTTGCGGGCAATTTGCACGATCGCTTTCGGATCGTCCGGCAGCGCGCCTTCCGAGCCGGGTACGCACGGTACGCCAGCCTTGATCATGGTTTGCTTGGCCGACACTTTGTCGCCCATCAAACGGATCGATTCGGAGCGGGGGCCGATGAAGACGAAGCCCGATTTCTCGACGCGTTCGGCAAAGTCGGCATTTTCCGACAGGAAGCCATAGCCTGGGTGAATCGCTTGCGCATCCGTCACTTCAGCAGCGCTGATGATGGCGGGCATGTTCAGGTAGCTCAGGGACGACTGTGCCGGGCCGATACAAACGGATTCGTCGGCCAGCTTGACGTATTTCGCGTCCTTGTCGGCTTCGGAGTGGACTACAACCGTTTTAATGCCCATTTCGCGGCAGGCGCGCTGAATACGGAGGGCAATTTCACCACGGTTGGCAATCAGGATTTTTTCAAACATGGTAGGTTCGCGTATGTCTGTGAGAGCCGGCGAGCCGGCGAAACAACAAGTGTGAGGGGCTAAAACTGCAAACGGCCGTTGCCGGCCGTGTGGACTGGGTTTTAGCCGATCACAAACAAGGGTTGACCGAATTCGACCGGTTGGCCGTTTTCGACCAGGATCTGGGTCACGACACCGGCTTTATCGGAGTCGATTTCATTCAGGAGCTTCATCGCTTCGATGATGCACAGGGTATCACCTTCCTTGACGGTCGAGCCCACTTCAACATAGGCGGCGCTGCCAGGAGCGGAGGAGCGGTAGAAGGTACCGACCATCGGCGACTTGACCACATAGCCCGTTGGCTCGGCGGCGACCACGACGGCAGCAGCCGCTGGTGCTGCGGCTGGCGCGGCTGGCTGGTATTGGGCTTGCATGCCTTGCGGCTGCATCATGACCATCTGGTTTTGCGGCATGGCCGACGATTTGACGATGCGAACCTTGCTTTCGCCTTCGGTAACTTCCAGCTCTGCGATATCCGATTCGGCGACCAGGTCGATCAAGGTCTTGAGTTTTCGTAGATCCATGTAAAACCCCTAGGAATGTAGTTTGTTTTATGAGTGATGCGGTGATGTCCAAGAACCTATCGCCGCGCTAAATGCGTGCAGATCGCGTAGATTAACGTTTTTTAAGCGCAAAGTCGATGGCAAACCGATATCCATCGATACCCAGGCCGCAGATCGTCCCCTGCGCGATCGCGCTGAGAAATGAGTGATGTCGAAACGTTTCGCGTTGATAAATATTCGAGATATGGACTTCCACGAACGGGATGGCGACCCCGGCCAGCGCATCGCGCAAAGCAACGCTGGTATGGGTCAGGCCGCCCGGATTGATGACGATGGCATCGATCCCTTCCGCTCGCGCGGCATGGATGCGGTCGATCAGCGCGCCTTCATGGTTGCTTTGAAAGCAAACCAGGTCGGCACCGGCCGCCATGGCTTGCGCCATTGCTGCCTGCTCGATATCGGCCAAGGTGCTGGCGCCGTAGACCTCAGGCTCGCGCGTTCCCAGCAAATTCAGGTTGGGACCGTTGAGCAGAAGGAGGTTTTTTGCCATGTATGGAAGACCGTTTTAGCGAAAGTTCCGCATTTTGCCGCCAAAGATACGCATTGGCAAGAGAAAAAAGCACGCTCCGAATTTACAATTTATCCAGATCGGCGCGCAACTGATCAAATTTCAAGCGGCCCAGATAGGTCTTTTTGACTTCGCCATCGGCGCCGATCAGCACCGTAAAGGGCAAACCGCCCGTGGCATTGCCAAAATGGCGCGACAGGTCGGTGCCGCTCATGCCGGACACATACACGGGATAGGCGATCTTGACCTTGCTGGCAAAAGTGGCAATATTGCTGGCCGAATCGATGCCGATACCGATCACCTGCAGGTTTTTCGCCCCGTAGTGGCCTTGCACTTCGGATAACTCCGGCATTTCTTCCACGCACGGCGGGCACCACGGTGCCCAGAAATTGACCAGCAAATTCTTGCCTTTCCATTGCGACAAGGCTTGCGTGGCGCCTGCCGCGTCCGGCAGGGACAGCGCATACAGCTCGTTGACGGGACCCGTCGCGCCTGGCGCGATGGCGCTCGTCAGCGGTCCCGCTTCTTTCTCCGCTTCTTTCGCTTTTTCCTTGCTCAAACCGACGTAAGCGCCCATGCCGCCAAACATCAACGCCACGATGGCACAGGCGATCCAATTCTTTTTTGTCATAACTTTATCTATATCAATGTTAGTCGGCAGCTGGCACGCCATCGGCGAGGCTGGCGGCCAGCAGGCTGCGCAGCCCGGCGATATCGGTGCGCAGCACCTTGCCGTCCGCCTTGGCTTTCAGCGCGCCGCGCATATCGTCGAGCTCATACAGGGCCGCGTGCACGCCTTCGTTTTTCCACAAGAAACTGGCTGTCTCGACCGCATCATAACGCGCTCCCTTGAAATGCGGGCTTTCCGACATGTCGAGCACGACATTTTTATTCAGCAGGAAGATGTGGATTTCCTTGGCGCTCTCGGCAAACAGCTGCAAATAGATCTCGTCGTGGGGGCCGGCCGTGCCATTGAGCACGGGGCCACTGAGCAGGGGATGAAATTGTTGCAACGCCTCCATCACCTGCAGCGCGATCGTGCGCAGCTGGAACAATCGCGCCGGCTGGCTGTCGGCCAGGAACAGGGCATTGTATTGCCGCACCTGTTCTTCGATCATGTCGTTGTCAGGCAGTATATTGGGCAGGTTCGGCGCGTCACCGAGGACTTGCCGCGCCGCCTTGCGCTTGGCGCTGCCATAGTCTGCGCCATCCTGCGCCACGAGGCGCGCGGCAGCGGCGGCGATTTCCAGGCGCAACTGCGCGCTATCGTCAAATGCATCGTTTGTCATGAGCGAGATGATACTCCGAAGCGGAAAAAGTCATGGCGTCAGGTAAAATCCTGCACTTGCTGTTTTTTATCTCACCGTCTTACTTACTTAAGCGTGCACCTTTCGCACTGATCACATGCATATTCATATTCTCGGCATTTGCGGTACCTTCATGGGCGGCCTGGCTGTCCTGGCCAAGGAAGCCGGCCATAAAGTCACTGGTTGCGATGCCAACGTGTATCCGCCGATGAGCACCCAGCTGGAATCGCAGGGAATCGAACTGATCCAGGGCTTTGATCCGGAACAAACCAAGCTGAACCCGGATTTGTATGTGATTGGCAATGTGGTTTCGCGCGGCAACCCGCTGGTGGAAGAAATCCTCAACCGCAGCCTGCCGTATGTGTCCGGCCCGCAGTGGATCGGTGAACACATCTTGCGCAACAAGTGGGTACTGGCCGTGGCGGGCACGCATGGCAAGACGACAACCTCGGCCATGCTGGCCTGGATACTCGAAGACGCGGGCTACGCGCCGGGCTTCCTGATCGGCGGGGTGCCGATGAACTTTGGCATTTCCGCCCGCCTCAGCGGCAAAATCGACGGCAAGAGCGCCGACTCGGACTTCTTCGTCATCGAAGCCGATGAATACGACACGGCCTTCTTCGACAAGCGCAGCAAGTTCGTGCATTACCACGCGAAGACGGCCGTCATGAATAACCTGGAATATGATCACGCCGACATCTTCCCCGATCTGCACGCGATCGAGACGCAATTCCATCACCTGGTGCGCACCGTGCCCGGCATTGGCCGCCTCGTGTTCAACGGCGACGAAGCGTCGCTGCAGCGCGTGCTGGCGCGCGGTTGCTGGAGTGAAAAGGAAAGTTTTGGTCAAGATGCCAACTGGCAACTGCAAGAGCAGGCCGATGGCAGCTTCGACGTGTATTTCAATGGCCAGCAGGAAGGCCATGTGGCGTGGGCGCTCACGGGCAAGCACAACCGCAGCAATGCGCTGGCGGCCATCGCCGCCGCGCGCCACGTGGGCGTGCCGATTGCCCAGGCCTGCGCTTCGCTGGCCAGCTTCGAGAGCGTCAAGCGCCGCATGGAAGTGCGCGGCGTGGTCAACGGCATCACCGTGTACGACGATTTCGCGCACCACCCGACGGCCATTGCCACCACTGTGGGCGGGCTGCGCCAGAAGATAGGCAGCAGCGGCCGCATCCTGGCCGTGCTGGAACCGCGTTCGAACACCATGAAGCTGGGCGCCATGAAAGATGCGCTGCCGGGCAGCCTCAAGGATGCCGATCTGGTCTTCGGTTTCGGCAGCCATGCCGCGCTGGGCTGGAGCCTGGGCGACGCGTTGGCGCCGCTGGGCAAGATTGCCAGCGCCTACGAAGACATCGATACCTTGGTGACCGCCGTGGCAGCCAGCGCCCATCCCGGCGACCAGATCGTGGTCATGAGCAACGGCGGCTTTGGCGGCGTGCACCAGAAGTTGCTGGAGGCGCTGGGCCGATGATTCTGTACCTGCATGGATTTCGCTCGTCGCCCCTGTCGATGAAGTCGCGCTTGCTGGCCGCGCAGATGCAGGCGCTGGGCCGCGAGGCCGAATGGCTGTGCCCGCAATTGCCGGCCTCGCCCAAGCTGGCCATCGAACTGGCCCTGTCGCTGGTCAAAGATGTGGCGCCGGCCGAGCTGACGATCATCGGCTCCTCGCTGGGCGGCTATTACGCCACCTGGCTGGCGGAGCAGCTCGGTTGCCGCGCCGTGCTGCTGAACCCTGCCATCGTGCCCCTGATCGACCTGGAACAGCATGTGGGCGTGACGACCGAGTTTCATTCGGACAAGCCATTCGAGTTCAAGCGCGAATACATCGACGAGCTGCGAACCTTTGCCGTAGAGAAAATTACGCAGCCGCAACGCTATTTCCTGATTGCCGCCACGGGCGATGAAGTACTCGACTACCGCGACATGGTGGCGCATTATCAGGGGGCGCAGCAGTGCGTCATCGATGGCAGCGACCATGGCATCAGCGAATTTGCCGCATACCTGGCGCCCGTGCTGGCATTTTGCGGCATCGACGCGGACGCGGCCAAGTGAGGCCGGGGTCGCTGCGGCATGCGCAATGGCATGCGCACGTGAACGCCGTCAATGCGCCGCCGGCCTTGCGCCACTGGCTCACGGGCGGCGGTTCGCTGACGGCCAAGCTGAAAGCGCATAGCCAGGCGTTCCGCGTGCAATGTTTGCATCAGAAAACATCGCGCTGTTTGACGGACGAGGCCGCCATCATTGGTTTGCACCGCGCGGGACGGGTATGGGAACGCGAAGTGCTGTTGCGTTGTGATAATAAACCGGCCGTGTTTGGCCATACCGTCGTGCCCATGCAGGCGACGGCCACGGACTGGCCCTTGTTTTCCGCGCTGGGCGAGCGCTCGCTGGGCACGACCTTGTTTGGCGACCGCATGGTGCGGCGCGGCGAACTGGAATTTGCCCGCTTGCGCGCCGGCCACCCGCTGGTGCAGCGGGCGCAGGCGGCGCTGGCATTGGAAGGGCAGCGCGCCGGCGAGCAGGCGCTGTTTTTTGCCCGCCGCTGCCTGTACCAGCGTCACCAGGGGTTGTTGCTGGTAACTGAAGTATTTTTGCCTGCGGTGCTGGAGTTGACGTCCGTCACTCGCACCGTTGCAACCGACACATTAATAAACAAAGCATAACAATGAATCTATTTTTTGAAGAATCCGGCGATTTCAAGGTCGGCACGGTCCTGTCGCAAGCGGGTGAAGCGTACCAGGTCGAAATGGCCAGCGGCAAGCGTACCAAGGTCAAGGTCAAGGACGTGCTGCTGCAGTATGAAAAACCGGCCCCTGCCGAGCTGCTGGAGCAAGCCAAGGCCGTTGCTGCCGAGATTGACCTCGATTTCCTGTGGGAAGTGGCGGGTGAAGACGAGTTCGGCTTTGCCGAGCTGGGCGCCGAGTATTTCGGCCACGCACCGTTGCCGCCGGAAGCTGCCGGCCTGATCCTGGCCCTGCATTCGGCGCCCGTGTATTTCTACAAGAAAGGCCGTGGCCGCTACAAGGCGGCGCCGGAAGCGTCGCTGAAGGCGGCATTGGCCGGTATCGAAAAGAAAAAGCAGCAGGCGCTGGTGCAAGCCGCCTATGTGGAAGAGCTGAAACAGAACCGCTTGCCTGCCTCGATGCAGCCCATGGTGCTGCAGCTGCTGTTCAAGCCGGACAAGAACACCATCGAATACAAGGCGCTGGAAGCGGCGTGCACGGAATTGCACACGACGCCGCCGCGTTTGATGCTGGCTGTCGGCGGTATTGCTTCGCCGAAAGATTTGCACCTGTCGAAATTCCTCTTCGAAAACTTCCCGAAAGGCGCCGGCTTCCCGAGCGTGCCCGTGCCGTCCGTGACGGCCAAGCTGCCGCTGGCCGACGTGGCCGCCTTCTCGATCGACGACGTGACCACGACCGAGATCGACGATGCCTTCTCCGTGCAGCCGCTGCCGGATGGCACCGTGAAAGTGGGTATCCACATCGCCGCGCCGGGCCTGGGCATCCGCCCGGAAGACGTGATCGACAAGATGGCGCGCCAGCGCATGTCGACCGTCTACATGCCGGGCGACAAGATCACCATGCTGCCGGACGAAATCGTCAACGCATTCACCCTCGCGGAAGGCACGACGTGCCCGGCTCTGTCGCTGTACGCCACGCTGGACCCGAAAGCGGACTGGGCCGTGGTCAGCACGCAGACGCGCGCCGAGCTGGTGCCGATTGCCAGCAATTTGCGCCATAACCAGCTGGACGATCTGGTCAACGAGGAAACCCTGGCCAGCGGCGAAGGCGAGTACCCGCACAAGGCCGATTTTGCCGTGCTGTGGCAATGGGCGCAGCAGCTGGAGCAGGGCCGCATGAAGAAACGCGAAGCGTTCGGCTTGAAGCCGGAACAGAATAACCGCGTCGATTTCAATTTCTATGTGGAAAACGACATCGTCACCGTGGCGCGCCGCAAGCGTGGCGCGCCGCTCGACAAGATCGTCGCGGAACTGATGATTTTTGCCAACAGTACCTGGGGCAAGATGCTGCACGACCATGGCGTGCCCGGCATCTACCGCAGCCAGGGCGGTGGCAGTGGCAATAGCTGGGCGGCAAAGATGCAGGTGCGCATGGTCACCCATGCGGCGCCGCACCAGGGCCTGGGCGTCGATCAATACGCGTGGAGCACCTCGCCCTTGCGCCGCTATACGGACCTGGTGAACCAGTGGCAAATCATCGCCTGCGCCGAGCATGGCGTGACGGCGCCGCTGGTGGCACCGTTCAAGCCGCGCGATGCGAATCTGTTCGCCATCGTTTCGGCCTTCGACGCCGCGTATGCCGCGTATGGCGATTTCCAGTCGAACATGGAACGCTATTGGTGCTTGCGCTGGCTGCACCAGGAAAACGCGCGCCAGGTCGATGCCGTCGTGCTGAAAGACGAGATCCTGCGCCTGGTCGACATTCCGCTGGTCATCAAGCTGCCGGGCATGCCATCGGTGGCGCGCGGCGCCCAGGTCAAGCTGGACTTGCTGCGCTGGGATGAGGTCGACCTGAGCATCGAAGCGCGCCTGCTGGAAATCGCCACCGTACCGGATGCGGCGGCCGATGCCGAACTGGACTACGAAGAAGAATCGGGCGACGAAGGCGCCGACGAGGGCGACGTGGCGCCGGAAGCATCGCCGGAAGCGGCGAACCAGGTCAGCGACGCCGATGCGGAAGTGGCGGAACTGGCCAGCGAAGACGTGGTCAGCGAACCCGAGGTCAAGTAAGGCCGTCGTCAGGCCATCAAGGCGGTGCTGAAAACTGTTGCCGGCACCGCCCTTTGACGTAGAATTCAGCCATCTTGTATGGTGTGTTTGTTGCGAATTGGGTTGCGCGTGAAGTCTTTCCGAGAGAATCGTTTCCTGATGATTGCCGTGGCGGTATCGCTGCTGGCGCACGGCGCCTTGCTGGCGATGCATTTTGTCGCCCCGGCCCCGCAGCGGGCCGTGGCGACCGATCCCGGCCTGGAAGTGATCCTGGTCAACGCCAAGCATGCGAACAAGCCGCTGAAGGCCGATGCCCTGGCGCAAGCCAATCTCGACGGTGGCGGACAAGCCGACAAGGGCCGCGCCAAGTCGCCCTTGCCCGACATGCGCCAGGTGGAAGAGGGCGACAGCGTCAAGGCCAGCGCCCGGCGCATTGCCGAACTCGAGCAGAAGCAGCAGGAGCTGCTGACGCAGGCGGCCAGGCCGACGCCCTACAGCGCCGCGCCCGTCACGGAAAAAGACAAGCCCAATCCGCTCGCATCCGGTTCGGACTTGATGGAAAGCAGCAAGGCCATCGCGCGCATGGCGGCCGAGATCAGCCAGACCGTGGAAGACCAGAACAAGCGTCCGCGCAAGACTTTCATTACGCCCAGCACGCAGGAAGTCGGCTATGCCATGTATTACAAGACCTTGCAAAAGCGCATCGAGGAAATCGGCACCCTGAATTTCCCGCAAAAGAATGGCCGCAAGATGTATGGCGAACTGGTTGTCTACATCCCTATCTTCCAGGATGGCACGATTTACCAGAAGGAAGGCGGCGCCCGCGTGGAGAAAAGCTCGGGCAACCCCGCGCTCGATGCGGCGGCCCTGGCCATCGTGCGCCGCGCGGCGCCGTATGGCCGTTTTCCACCAAACATGTTGTCAAGTGATAAGGATGACCTGTGGGTCGTCATTACCCGCTTCAAATTTACGCGCGAAGAAAAAATGGAAGCTAACCTGACTGGCGGCAGCAATTGAACAAGCAAGAAATGAATCCCGATCAATATTGTGTCTTCGGCAATCCCATCGCCCACAGCAAGTCTCCCCTGATCCACGCCGCGTTTGCCCTGCAGACGGGCGAGCCCATCGTCTACGATCGCCGCCTGGCGCCGCTCGATGGCTTTGCCCTGGCGGCCCGTACGTTTGCCGCCGAGGGCGGCAAGGGCGCGAACGTGACGGTGCCCTTCAAACTGGACGCGTGCGCGCTGGCCACCGTCCTGACGCCGCGCGCGCAAGCGGCCGGCGCCGTCAATACACTGCGTTTCGATGGCGATGCCATTCTTGGCGACAATACCGATGGCGCGGGCCTGGTGGCGGACATCGTGCGCAACGCGGGCGTGAGTGTCTCCGGCAAGCGCGTCCTGCTGCTGGGCGCGGGCGGCGCGGCGCGCGGCGTCGTGCTGCCCTTGCTGGAACAGGGGCCGCAGGAAATCTTCATTGCCAACCGCACCGTGGCTACGGCCGAGGCGCTGGTGGCGCAGTTTGCCGATGCGCTGGATCAACCCGGTCAGTTGCGCGCCGGCGGCTACACGCAGCCCGATGGCGTCTTTGATATCGTCATCAATGCCACTTCGGCCAGCCTGGCGGGCGACTTGCCGCCCGTGCCGCCGGGAATCTTCGGCGATCACACGCTGGCGCTGGACATGATGTATGGCGCCCAGCCCACCGTCTTCATGGACTTTGCCGCGCAGCATGGCGCGCAGGTGCGCGACGGCCTGGGCATGCTGGTGGAGCAGGCGGCCGAAGCGTTTTACGTGTGGCGCGGCGTGCGGCCGCGGACGCAGGATTTGCTGGCGCAATTGCGCAGTGCCCTGTGAGCGCCGGCAAGAAGGGCCAGCGCCGCAGCGGCAGCCGCTACGGCTGGATCAAGTGGCTGTTCATCGTTCCCGTGCTGGCGTTTATCGTCGTGCAGCTGTATTTCTTCCTGCAAATCTGGTGGTGGGTCGAGCATAACCCGTCCAGCACGGCTTTCATGCGCGAACAGTTGTCTGTCTTGCAGGACAAGAATCCCAACGCCACGATCAAGCAGACGTGGGTACCGTACAACCGCATCTCGAACAACCTGAAACGGGCCATCATCGCTTCGGAAGACGCGAATTTTTCCGAGCACGAAGGCGTGGACTGGGAAGCCTTGCAAAAGGCATATGAAAAAAACAGCAAGAAGCAGAAGGTCGTGGCGGGCGGCTCCACCATCACGCAGCAGCTGGCGAAGAATCTGTTCCTGTCCGGCTCGCGCAGCTATGTGCGCAAGGGCCAGGAACTGATCATCACGTATATGCTGGAAAGCCTGATGGAAAAGCAGCGCATTTTCGAGATTTATTTGAACGTGGTGGAATTTGGCACGGGCATCTTCGGCGCCGAGGCGGCCGGGCGCCACTATTACCGGGTCAGCGCGGCGGGCCTGAGCGCCGGGCAGGCGGCAAAACTGGCCGTGATGCTGCCGAACCCCCGCTTTTATGACCGTCACCGCGATACGGGCTACCTGAACCGGCGTACGGGCGTGATCCTGCGCCGCATGGGAGCGGCGGAACTGCCTTGATGGCAGCCGGCTTTCTTTGTATAAAGTTAAAGCTGCCTGATTGGCACTATTGCGGCGCAGCATCTTAATCGGCCCGGTTGGTGCAACGCCGCACTTTTTCCGTGAAAAAGCGGTGCCGGGGGTGGTCGTGAAAAGGCCTTTGCGGGTACACTTGCGCTGTTTTCATTTTTGGCGCCAGCGCCAGCACATCACGATAACCCAACATCCGGCTGAGAGCGCGCATGATCAATGTCTTTGTATTACAGAATGGCCGGCTCAACCAGGTGCCGATCGACAGCCGCGCAGACCTCGAAAATGCCGAACCGGTGTGGGTCGACCTGACCGACCCCACCGATGATGAACGGGCCTGGGTCAAGGCCATCTACAACGTCACCCTGCCGGGCGAAGACGAAGTCAAGGATATTGAAGCGTCGGCCCGCTATTACGAAGCGGAAAACGGCGACTTGCACCTGCGCACAGATTTCCTGCGCGAAGAGGACGATGGTCCCTCGCGCGTCATCACGGTAGCCTTCATCCTGGCCCGCAAGATCCTGTTTTCCATGCATACGGACGACTTGCCCGTGTTCCGCCTGGTGCGCATGCGCGCCCGTTCGCGGCCCGGCTCGATTGCCGACTACATGGACGTGCTGCTCGACCTGTACGCCACCGATGCCGAATATTCGGCCGACGTGCTCGAAGGCATCTACCAGAACCTGGAAGAAGTCAGCACGCGCGTGCTGCAAAAGGAATTTACCGATGCGCACGCGGCCGAAGCGCTGAATGCGATTGCCCACGAGGAAGATTTGAACGGCCGTATCCGCCGCAACATGATGGATACGCGCCGCGCCGTGAGTTTCCTGATGCGCGGCCGCTTGCTCAATTCCGAGCAGTTCGAGGAAGCGCGGCAGATTTTGCGCGACATCGAATCGCTGGACGGCCATACCTCGTTCCTGTTTGATAAGATCAACTTCCTGATGGATGCCACCGTCGGTTTCATCAACATCAACCAGAACAAGATCATCAAGATCTTCTCGGTGGCCAGCGTGGCCTTCCTGCCGCCGACCCTGATCGCCAGCGTATACGGCATGAACTTCAAGCTGATGCCGGAACTGGAATGGTCGTTCGGCTATCCGTGGGCATGGGGCTTGATGATCACCAGCGCCATCGCGCCGTTCCTGTACTTCCGTCACCGTGGCTGGCTGAAGTAAACCGCATCGCCGGGGCGCTTTCCGCGTCCCGGTTTCAAGACGAACGCAGCGAATTCAAAAATCAGCGATAATCACTGGTATTGCGTGGTATTGAATTGGTATTTGCGCGTCGACGCCTGCCTGGCGCCCGATTCTTTCCCCCGTTGGCTGCTTTTTGCAGAAAAGTATCGTCATTCAGACGTTTTCTGCGTGGTAGCGTCCGCCTGTTCCACCTATGATCATTGCGATGCCTGCCTTGGCCGGCTGGCCGCCGCATTTCCCGTCACCGTTGCCTTCTGGAGAGTCCATGCCTGATACCGCCACCACCCCACTGCGCTATACCCATTTGATCAGCGACTGCGATGGCGTGCTGATCGACAGCGAAGCCGTGGCCCTGCAAGCGCTGCTGGAATTGCTGGGACCGCGCCTGCAGAACCTGCCCGAGGGCGTCACCCTGCAAGGCTTGATAGAGCCGCGCCTGGGCCAGCGCCTGGTGCCGCTGATGCAGGATATCTACAAGGAACTGGGCTTGCCGCCATTGCCGGCCGACGAGATCATGGCCATTGGCAACGCCGTCGATGCGGCCTGCGACGCGCAGCTGCGCGCCGTGCCTGGCGTGGCGCAGGCGCTGGCAGCCATTCCCCTGCCCAAGGCCGTCGCCTCGAACAGCGTCAGCGCGCGCGTGCTGTCGGCGCTCGAGCGGACCAGCATGGCGCCGCTGTTCGACAAGCGCGTCTTTACGCCGGACCTGGTGGGCCACGCCAAGCCGCATCCGGGCGTCTACCTGGCGGCAGCTGCCGCCTTCGGCGTGCCGCCAGGCCAGTGCCTGGTGCTGGAAGACAGCGTCACGGGCGTGACGGCGGCCGTGGCGGCGGGCATGACGGTGCTGGGGTTTATCGGCGGCGGGCATATCGCCGCTGGCCAGGAAGCGCGCCTGAAGGCGGCCGGTGCGCATGTCGTGTTCAGCGACATGGCCGGCTTGCCGGCGCTGGTGGCCGCGGTGATGGACACCGCGGCCGTGTAAAACGCTTATGCCAGTTTGGCAAAGACCTTGCGCGCGGCGGCGATGGTGGCGTCGATGACGGCGTCATCGTGCTGCGCCGAGACGAAGCCTGCCTCGAAGGCGGCGGGCGCGAAGTACACGCCTTCGTCCAGCATGGCGTGGAAGAAGGCGTTGAACTTGCTGCGGTCGCCCGCCATCATTTCCGCGTAGCTGGTCGGCGGGGTGGCGCTGAAATAGATGCCGAACATGCCGCCGATGTAGTCGGCGCAGAAGACCACGCCCGCTTCTTGCGCGGCGGCGGTCAGGCCTTCGGCCAGGCGCTTGGCCGTGGCGCCCAGCTGCTCGTAGAAGCCAGGCTGCTGGATCAGTTTCAAGGTGGCCATGCCGGCCGCCACGGCGACCGGGTTGCCGGACAGGGTGCCGGCCTGATAGACGGCGCCCAGCGGCGCCATGTTGTGCATCAGCGCCGCGCTGCCGCCGAAGGCCGCCACCGGCATGCCGCCGCCGATCACCTTGCCTAGCGCCGTGAGATCGGGCTTGATGCCGTATAGCGCCTGCGCGCCGCCCAGGGCCACGCGCAAGCCGCACATGACTTCATCGAAAATGAGCAGGGCGCCGTGCTGCGTGCACAGTTCGCGCATCGCCTGCAGGAATTCCGGCGTGGCTTTCACCAGGTTCATGTTGCCGGCCACGGGTTCGACGATGACGCAGGCGATGTCCGCGCCGAAGCTGTCGAAGGCGTCTTTCAGCTGTTCCACGTTGTTATAGTCGAGCACCAGGGTGTGCTTGACGAAATCTTCCGGCACGCCGGCCGACGTCGGGTTGCCGAAGGTGAGCAGGCCGCTGCCAGCCTTCACCAGCAGCGAATCGGCGTGGCCGTGGTAGCAGCCTTCGAACTTGACGATCTTGTCGCGTCCCGTGGCGCCGCGCGCCAGGCGCAGGGCGCTCATGGTCGCTTCCGTGCCCGACGATACCAGGCGCACCTGTTCGATCGACGGCACCAGGCGCGTGATTTCCTCGGCCATCAGCACTTCGCCTTCCGTCGGCGCGCCGAACGACAGGCCCAGCGCGGCGGCATCCTGCACCGCCTTCACCACTTCCGGATGGGCGTGGCCGACGATGGCCGGGCCCCACGAACCGATGTAGTCGATATAGCGCTTGCCGTCCGCGTCCCAGAAGTACGGGCCTTCGGCGCGCGTGATGAAGCGCGGCGTGCCGCCGACCGAGCGGAAGGCGCGCACGGGCGAATTGACGCCGCCTGGCGTGGTTTTTTGTGCGCGGGCAAACAGGATGTCGTTTTGTGAAGTCGTCGTCATGATAATCGTGCCTTGAAAGTGGATCGTTGTCTGTGTCGTCTGTGCTTATTGGGCGCCGCGCTGGCGCTGCTGCCGGAACAGGCGGTTCGGCACCAGCTTGCCCATGCCGTGGCGCTGCGCGTGGGCCAGGGCGCCGGCCGTGAATTCCTGCGCCGCCACGACCACCTGCGGCACATCGTCTTCATCATTCGCCAGGGCCAGCAGGGCGGTGGCGGCGGCAGACAGGGTGCTGCCGGCGCCGTTGAAGATGCCGGGCAGGTGCTGCCATTCGTCGTGGCGCACCACGCCGTCCTCGCCGAACAGGGTGTTGGCGCGCAGCTTGCCTTCGGCCGTGCCGGACTTGCTGGCGTCGGCCGGCATGCCGGTGACGAGCACGTATTCGCAGCCCAGGGCGACCAGGTAGTCGACGTCGTTTTGCAGGGTGTCGTCCGGATCGGCGTCGCGCCAGGTCTCGGCCAGGCGCTCCAGTTCCACCGGCGAGAGCACCAGCAGGGTCGTTTGCGGGATCAGGAGCTGGCGCACGGCCGTCAGGATGTCTTCATCGTCCATGCCCTGTTCCGGCAGCGCCGAAATGAAGGGATCGAGGATCAGCGGCACGTTCGGATAGTCGGAGACGATTTCGGCGATGGCCGTGACGTTTTCCACGCTGCCCAGCGCGCCGATTTTGATGGCCGAGACGGACATGTCTTCCAGCAGCACGCGCGCCTGGTCGGAAACCCAGTCCGGGTCGACCGCCTGTACGTCTTCCACGCGCGCCGTATCGCTGATCAACAGGCCCGTGGTAACGGACAGACCATGGCAGCCGAAGGCTGAAAACGTGGCCAGGTCGGCCTGGATGCCGATCGCACCGACCGGATCGGACACGCCGAAGCTTAATATGAGGGGAGAAGTTTGGTTTTGCACGGCGGGTAGATTAAGATACCTAATTCAGCATTTTACTTGATTGAAGGGTGGCAGAACGTGAGTAGCAACGAAACAACGCAGCAATTCCAAACGTGGATGTGTCTTATTTGCGGCTGGGTTTATGATGAAGCGGCCGGCATGCCCGACGAAGACATCGCTCCGGGCACGCGTTGGGCCGATGTTCCGATGAACTGGACCTGTCCTGAATGCGGTGCGCGCAAGGATGATTTCGAGATGGTGGCGCTGTAATCAATCGAGATTCATGGGATGCCGCTGCCGCACGCAGGTATCGCGGCTGCCTGTGCTATGGTATGAAAGATTGTCGAATAATCACATGACGCGTCCCTTATTGCCCGAGGCGCCGTCCGATGCCGTGTGCGCCAGCGCCACGATACTCGTCATCGACGACAGCGCGACGATACGCAGCGCGGCCGCGAAGATCCTGGGCGAGGCCGGTTATCGCGTGGTGGTGGCGGAAAACGGCTTCGATGCCCTGGCCAAGATCGCCGACTGCCGGCCGGCGCTGATCGTGTGCGACATTGTGATGCCGCGCCTGGACGGCTACCGTACCTGCGCGCTGATCAAGGCCAGTGCGGCCTTCCACGCCACGCCGGTGCTGATGCTGTCGTCGAAGGAAGGCTTGTTCGACCGCGCGCGCGGGGCCATGGCGGGCGCCAGCGCCTGCCTGGCCAAGCCGCTGGCGCGCGAGGCGCTGCTGGAGGCCGTGCGGTTGCACCTGGCCGGGCATTTTGAATAAGTGTTTTTATTGATTGACAACGCAGCAAGGAAGCAGATGGCCATACACACAATTCTGATCGTCGACGACTCGCCGACAGAACGCTATTACCTGAGCGAGATGCTGGTGCGTGCCGGTTATGCCGTCCTCACGGCGCAGGATGGTGCCGACGCGCTGGCGCAACTCAAGCAGGCCAGGCCCGATCTGATCCTGATGGACGTGGTGATGCCCGGTGCGAATGGCTTCCAGATCACGCGCGCGATTGCGCGCGATCCCGAACTGCAGGACGTGCCGGTGATTATCTGCTCCAGCAAGAGCCAGGAAACGGATCGCATCTGGGGCTTGCGCCAGGGCGCGCGCGATTACCTGGTCAAGCCGGTGGTCGAAGCCGAGCTGCTGGCCAAGATCGCCGCGATTTCCTGAGAATGCACACGATGCCAGGTCACGGCGTGTCCACAGCGGCCCTTTCGCCTGCCGCTGCCATGCCATCTTTCGAGACGGGCGCGCGGCAGGGGCGCTTGCGCCAGTATCAGCTGCAATTGATCGAGCGGATACAGGCCGCGCGCAGCGGCGCGCTGGCAGCGCGCAAGGAACTGGGCGTGATGCTCGGTGGCCGGCCGTGCCTGCTCGACCTGACGCAGCTCGGCGAAATCGTGATTGCTTCCGGCGTGCAGATCCAGGGCGTGCCGCTGGCGCAGGACTGGTACCTGGGCCTGGCGGCCATGCGCGGACGCCTGACGGCGGTCGTCGACCTGGCCCGCTACATGGGCGAGCCGGCTTGCGTGTCGGGCAATCACTGCCGCATCATCACGTTTTCTCCCCGTCTGGGCCTCAATTGCGCCTTGCTGGTCGAACGCGTACTGGGCTTGCGCCAGTTGCGCGCGATGCAATCCGTGCGCGTTCACGATGCGGCGCAGGGTGTGCTCCCATCGTGGGCGGCGCAGGCGCTGCGCGACAGCGAAGGGCAGCAGTGGCTGCGCCTGGACCTGGCGCAGCTGGCGCAATCGGAACGCTTCCTCGATGCCGGCTTTGACGGCTTCCCCGACCACAAGGATATTTGCTGATGGGCGCCAATTCCCCCATTCTGGCGGCCAGCATGCCCGAAGCGCAGCACGCTGCGGACGCGCCGGCATCGGCGGCAGACCTGCCGCTGCGCCTGCGCGACGCGCTGGGACGGCGCAAGTCGCTGGCCAGCGCGCCGGTCAGCGACTTGAAGCTGCCGCTGATCGGCCATTTTCCGCTGCAAAAGCAGCTGAGCATCCTGTCCACGCTGATGGCCCTGAGCCTGGCCGCCAGCCTGCTGTTCGTGGGGCTGAACACGCGCAGCGGCAATATCGCCTCGGCGCAAACGCAGCTGGCCAGCGATGCGCTGATGCATTCGCAGCGCATCGGCAAGGCGGCGCCCAACGCCGTGCAAGGCAATCCGGAAGCCTTCCGCCAGCTCGAGGAAAGCCGCAATGAACTGAACCAGGATTTCCGCCTGATGCTGCGCGGCGGGACGTATCACGGCCGCGATATCGGCGAGTCGCGTGCCGCCCTGCTGGCGGCGGTGGCCGACGCGCGCAAGAAGTGGGCCAGCAGCGACCGCGCGGCCAGCACCATCTTGCGCCTGAAGCCGGAGCTGGGCGAATTCGACAAGACCTTGCAGCAATTGAATGGGCTGTCGCCGGCGCTGCTGGCGCAGACCGAGGAAATCGCGGCCCTGAAGGTGCAGCGTGGCGGCAATGCGCGCGACCTGGCCGTCATCGGCCGCCTGATGATGCTGAGCCAGCGCATGAGCCGCAGCGCCAGCGAATTCCTGTCGTCGGGCAGCATCAGCTCGGAAACGGCATTTTCGCTGGGACGCGACACGACGTATTTCCGCACCGCCGTGGAAGGCTTGCTCAATGGCAGCGTGTCGCTGCAATTGGCGCCCACGCGCGACGCCGAACTGCGCGACCGCCTGGTGGCGTTGAAGGCCAGTTTCGACACGTACCAGAAGCTGGTGTCGTCGATACTCGACCGGCTCGACAAATTCAGTTCGGCGAAAAGCGCCGAACAGCTGATCTTCAACGAGAACGAAGACCTGCGCCAGCGTTTGACCCTGCTGCAGCAGATGTATCACGTGAACCAGGAAACCCTGGGCATCGCCTTCTGGATGATGGTCGGCGGGGTGTTGCTGACCCTGATCGCGGCGGCCGGCATCGGCCGCGTGCTGCTGCAGGACTCCGTCAACCGCACGCGCGATGCCGAGCGGCGGCGCCAGGAAGCGGAAATCCTGCGGCTCCAGTCGCAGGGAAAAGAGGAAGAGGCGAAGGCCAGGAATGAGCAGAACCAGGCGGCCATCCTGCGCCTGATGAATGAATTGCAGAAGGTCGCCGATGGCGACCTGACGGTGCAGGCGACCGTGTCGGAAGACATTACGGGCGCCATCGCCGATTCCGTCAACTATACGGTGGAGGAATTGCGCGGCCTGGTGGGGAGGGTGACGGCGACGGCCGAACAGGTCAATCGCGCCTCGACGCAGGCGCAAAGCATTTCCAGCAAGCTGCTGATCGCGTCGCAGCAGCAGTCGCGCGAAATCCAGGGCGTCAGCGCCACCGTGGTCAAGATGGCCAATGCGATTACCGACGTGTCGAAGTCGGCCAGCGTCTCGGCCGACGTGGCGCGCCAGTCGGTGGCGGCCGCGCAGCAGGGTTCGACGGCGGTGGAAAACGCCATCAAGGGCATGCATGAAATCCGCGAGCAGATCCAGGATACGTCCAAGCGCATCAAGCGCCTGGGCGAATCGTCGCAGGAAATCGGCGAGATCACCGAGCTCATTTCCGACATCACCGAGCAGACCAATGTGCTGGCGCTGAACGCCGCCATCCAGGCTGCATCGGCCGGCGAGGCGGGGCGTGGCTTTTCCGTCGTGGCCGAGGAAGTGCAGCGCCTGGCCGAACGCTCGGCCGCCGCCGCCAAGCAGATCGGCGCGCTGGTGCGCACCATCCAGGCCGATACCCAGGATGCGACGCGGGCGATGGAAACGTCCACGCAGGGCGTGGTCGAGGGCGCGCGCCTGTCGGACGCGGCCGGCGCAGCCTTGAACGACATCAGCCAGGTGTCGAAACACCTGGCAGAACTGATCCAGGGCATTTCGTTCGCCACCGGCACGCAGGCCGGTTCGGCCAGCGGCGTGGCCTTGAACATCCAGCATATCCTGAGCGTGACGGAGCAGACCCAGGATGGCACGCAGCAAACGGCGCAATCGATCCATAAACTGTCGATGCTGGCGCAGGAACTGAAAAATTCGGTGTCGCGCTTCCGCGTCGCCGCCTGAACGCCGCGCCAGTCCAGGCGATTTCCTTACCGAGGCATGCATGAGCACACCTGATAGTCCACAGCAGTCCAAGCCGTTCGACAGCGAACCTTTGTCGTGGGTGATGGTGGAAATCCGCGAAGCGCTGGGCCGCTCGAAAACGGCCCTGTTCGAGGCGGGTGGCCGCGAGCGCGAGGAACGCGCCACGGCCCTGCAGCATGCACGCTCGCATCTGCACCAGGCGCATGGCGCGCTGGTGATGGTGGACGTGGCCGGCGCCAGCCTGCTGACGGACGGCGCGGAACAGGCGCTGGCGCGCTTTCGTGACGGCAGCCTCGAATACACGCTGGACCATGCGCAAGTCGTCGCCGAACTGTATCAGGCCCTGATCGAATACCTGGAAGACCTGGTGGCCGGCACGCCGCCGCAGCCGACGCGTTTGTTTCCCTACTACCGCGACCTGCAAACCATGCTGGGCGCCGAACGCAGTCACCCGGCCGACCTGTTCTTTCCGCCGGCATCGATGCTGGAAGGGCATGCCATCGCGCTGGCGCAGGCGCCCCCGGTGGCCGATTATCCGGCCTGGCGCGGACGCTTTGAAAAGTCCCTGTTGCCCTTCCTGAAGGCGCAGGATGACGCGGCGCGGCGCCAGCATGCCAGCGACTTGCACGCCACCTTGACACTGGTGGCCGACGCGCAGCAGGAAGCACCGGCGCGCACCTTCTGGTTCTCCATGCAGGCGTTTGCAGGGCTGGCTGCCAGCGGCGAGGGCATGGGCACGCTCAACGTCAAACAGTTGTTCGGCCTGATCAACCTGCAATTGCGCCGCCTGGCGCAGGGTACGGCCAGCCTGCCCGAATCGATGCTGCGCGACGCCCTGTTCTTCATCGCGGCCGCCACCGAGCCGACGCCGGAGGCACGCCAGCTGCGCGCCGCCTTTGCCCTGGAGGGGCAGGTTCCCGCCGACGTGGAAACGCGGCGCTACGGCCAGGTTGACCAGGATGCCTTGCAAGGCGCCCGCACGGCCCTGGCGCAGGCGCGCACCAGCTGGAGCCGCCTGGCGCAAGCCGACCTCGATCCAGCCCTGGGCACGGATTTCGAAGAGTCGCTGCAACAGGTGGCCGCACATGTGGAGTCCTTGAAGCAGCCGGCCCTGGCCAGCCTGCTGCGCGAATGCGCGGCCGTGGCGCGGCAAGCCGTGGCCAGCGGGCGCAGCGCGGCCTTGGAAAATGAAATCGGCATGGCGCTGCTGTTTGCCGACACGGGGCTGGAGCAGCTGCGCCGCCTGCCCGACGATTTTGCCGGCAATGCGGAAACCATCGCCGCGCGCCTGCAGGCGCTGCTGGCTGGCGAAGCGCCGCCGCCCGTCACGGCGGGCGAGATGTCGCGCCAGATCGAACAGGGCCAGACGGTAGCCGCGCTGGCCGAGGAAATGAAGACGGGTCTGCGCCAGGTGGAAAAGGTGCTCAACGCTTATTACGCGGATACGTTGCGGCCGGAGGGGGCACTCGATGGCGTCGCGCCCGTGCTGGGCCAGTTGCAGCAGCAACTGGCGGGGCTGGGACAGGAAGACGCGTGCGCCGCCGTGCTGCAGGTCGACGCGTCCGTGCGGCAGCTGGCCGGTAGCGGCGCCAATGCGGAGGCGCATGCGGAGGCGCTCGACGAGATCGCGCAAAATGTCAGCGCGCTGGGCTTTTTTGTCGATATGCTGGGCCGCAATGCGCAGGCGGCCAGCGGGCGTTTCCATTTCGATGCTGCCGCCGGCACCTTCCGCGCCCTGCCATTTGAGAAAGTCGCCGCCGCCGGTGCCGTACCGGTGCCCTTGCTCGACCAGACCCTGGCGCCCGCCGCGCCTGCCGGCATGGATGCCGCGCCCGCCGTGACCGATGTCGATGCGGAGATGCTCGATATCTTCCTGGCCGAAGCGCGCGAAGTGCTGGCCTTTATCGACACCACCCTGGCCCTGCCGCGGGAGCAGGCCGCCAGCGGCGACCACCTGGCCATGCTGCGCCGCTCGTTCCATACCCTGAAAGGCAGCAGCCGCATGATCGGCCTGGCGCAGTTTGCCGAAGCGGCCGGCGCCATCGAACGCGTCATGAATACCTGGCTGGCCGAGGCGCGCCCCGTCAGCGACGACTTGTTCACCTTGCTGAATTACGGCTGGTACCAGCTCAGCGAATGGGTGGCCGAACTGGAAGGCGGAGCGGGGCGCGAGCGCGAGGCCGGCATGCTGCTGATGGCGGCCGAGCGCGTGCGCGAAGGCGGTCCGTTCGAATTGCGCAAGCCGCGCCCGGCCGCGCCCGTGGCCAGCAATGGCAATGTGATCGGACTTCCCCTGGCCACGGCGCCCACGCTGCACGAAGCGCCGGACGATCACCTCAAACACGTGGGCGAACTGCGCATCAGCCTTCCCTTGTACAACATCTACCTGGCCGAAACGGATGAATTGTTGCGCGTGCTTACGCGCGACTTCGGCGAGTGGCGCCATGAACAGCGCGCCGTCAGCGCGGAGGCGCTGCAAGCCGTGCATACGCTGGCGGGAACCTCGGGCACGGTGGGTTTCCAGTCCCTGCGCGACCTGGCGCATGCGCTTGAAACGGTGATCGAGACGGTGGTGCCGCCGCTGTCCGGCCTGCGCGCCGAACAGCACGACGTGCTGGAACAGGCCACGCAGCGCATCGGGCAAATGCTGCAGGCGTTCGCGCTGGGAGATCTGGCGCCAACGCAGCCGGACATGATCGAAGCGCTCAACACCCTGTGGCGCGCCCTGACGGCGCCGCCGGGCGAGAGCCAGGAAGACCGACTCGACGCCCTGTTTGCGGCCGCCTACGCCAGCATCGTCGGCGCGCCGGCCCAGCCTGCCGAGTCGCTTGCCGACGCGCCGGCCGACGCATTGGCCGAGATTCCTGTACCCCAGCTCGAGACCCTGTTCGAGGCGACGTATGCGAGCATCGTCGCCGACGCGCTGCAGCCGGCTGCTGCCGAAGTGCCGGCACCGGCGCCGATGCAGGACAGCGGCGCCAGCGACGACTTGTTCGACGCCGGTTTCGAGCACGCGCCGCCATTGGAGCACGCGGCGCCGGAAGCGCCGGCGCCCGCCATCATGCCGGCCGACGCGGCCGCGCTGCTGGCGGCGAGCGCCGGCATCAGCGATGAACTCGACCTCGATTTATTGTCCGTCTTCCTGGAGGAGGGCGCCGACCTGTTGCCGCAGATCGGCGAGGCGCTGCGCAGCTGGCAGCAGCAGCCGCACGACAGCGGCCAGGCGCAGATGCTGCTGCGCACCCTGCATACGGTCAAGGGCAGCGCCCGCATGGCCGGTGCCATGCGCCTGGGCCAGCATGCGCATGAAATCGAGACGCATATCGAAAACATGCTGCATGCGGGTACCGCCACGCCGCAGGCCTTCGAGGAATTGCTGGCCCACTACGACCATGCGCTGCACCTGTTCGAACAGTTGCAGCAGCCCTTGCTGCCCTTGCCGGGCATGGAAGACACGCCTGCCGCCGAACCGAAGGCGGCCCTGGTGCGCGTGCGCGCCGATATCCTCGACCGCCTGGTGAACCAGGCTGGCGAAGTGTCGATCACGCGCTCCAAGATGGAAAATGAAGTCGGCGTGCTGGGCGCTTCGCTGGCCGAGTTTTCCGACAACCTGGCGCGCTTGCGGCGCCAGCTGCGCGAAGTGGAAATGCAGGCCGAATCGCAGATCGCCTCTCGCATGGCCGTCGGCAGCGAGCGCGATTTCGACCCGCTCGAATTCGACCGCTTTACGCGCCTGCAGGAACTCACGCGCATGATGGCCGAAAGCGTCAACGACGTGGCCTCGTTCCACGAAAACCTCAGCCACAGCGTCGATGCGGTAACGGACGACCTCGTGCTGCAGGCGCGGCTGACGCGCGAGCTGCAGCGCGACCTGATGCAGATCCGCATGGTGCCGTTTGCCAGCATCGCCGAACGGCTGTTCCGCGTGGCGCGGCAAAGCGCCAAGGAAGTCGACAAACGCGTCAACCTCGACATCCGCGGCGGCGGCGTGGAAATCGACCGCAGCGTACTGGAACGCATGGCGGCGCCCTTCGAGCACCTGCTGCGCAACGCCATCGTGCACGGCGTCGAGCCGCGCGACGCGCGCCTGTCCGCGGGCAAGAGCGAAACGGGCGAGCTGCTGGTGCAGGTCAGCCAGCAGGGCAATGAAGTGGCGATCGCCTTTTCCGACGATGGCGCGGGGCTGGACCTGGAACGCATCCGCGCCAAGGCGCACGGCGCCGGTCTGGTGGCGACGGATGCGCCATTGACCGACGCGCAGGCGGCCGAACTGATTTTCACGCCCGGCTTTTCCACCGCCGACAGCCTGACGGAACTGGCCGGGCGCGGTTTTGGCATGGACATCGTGCGATCCGAAGCGCTGGCGCTGGGCGGGCGCGTGGAAACGCTGACGCAGGCGGGCCTGGGCATGCGCTTCACCATCCACCTGCCGCTGACCCTGGCCGTCACGCAAGTGGTGCTGCTGGCGGCCAGCGGCAAGACGTATGCCCTGCCATCGGTGCTGGTGGAGCAGGTGCTGCACCTGAAAGGCGAACAGCTGGAGCAGGTGCGGGCGGCCGGGCGCATCGAGTCGCACGGGCAGTCGCTGGCGCTGCATCACCTGTCGGCAATGCTGGGCGAGACGCCGGCGGCGCAGGCCACGCAGCGCTATGCGCCCGTGCTGTTGCTGAGGAATGGCAATGACAGGCTGGCCTTGCAGGTCGATGACGTGGTGGGCAACCGCGAAGTCGTGGTCAAGCACGTGGGCCCGCAGCTGGCGCGCATGCCGGGCATCGCCGGCGCCACGGTGCTGGGCACGGGCGATATCGTGCTGATCCTCAATCCGGTGGCGCTGGCACAGCATCTGGAGCACCATCCGGAACTGTTGGCGCAGTATGCGCTGGCCAGCAGCGAGCAGCATGCCGCTTCCAGCGCGCTGGCCGTGCCTGCCGTGCGCGTGATGGTGGTCGACGACTCGCTGACGGTGCGCCGCGTGATGCAGCGCCTGTTCGAGCGCGAAGGCTACCAGGTGCTACTGGCCAAGGATGGCGTCGATGCGCTGGAACAGCTGCATGCGCTGGAGCCGGCTGCCATGCCGGCCCTGCTGCTGGTCGACGTGGAAATGCCGCGCATGGATGGTTTTGATTTGACGCGCAATGTGCGCAGCGACGACAAGACGCGCGCCATCCCCGTCATCATGATTACCTCGCGCAGCGCCGACAAGCACCGCGCGCACGCGTTCGAGCTGGGCGTGAATGCGTATTTCGGCAAGCCGTTCCAGGAAGAGGAATTGCTGGAGGAAGTGCAGCGCCTGCAAACGGAGGCTGGTGCCGAAACACCGCGGCAACCATAACAGGCGTGCATCGCCAAATCAGGAAAACAATGAGCCTTCACGCCAAACTGAAAAAACTCGAAGACAAAGCCATGACCAAAGGTGAGCATGCGGTCGCCGCGGCCGCGGCCCATCTGTTGCAGGATATCGACTCCATCGACAGGCAAATCAACCTCGTCGGGGCGTTGCATGAAGTGGGCTATCTGCAGAACTCGCTGAAGCCCTACTGGAATGCGTTCAGGGCCGATGAGCCGGCATGGATAGAGCGCTGCCTGGCAAGGCTGGCCATTGCCGATCATGACTATTGGGCACTCGCCGCGCTGCTGGGGTGCGATGGTCCGGCCACCATCGGCATCGCCATGGGCAAGGGGTTCAAATCCGCCGCGACGAGGCAGTACGAACGTTTTGACAAACCCGCTGTCCATGTCGATACCCTGTATTTGTCAGGCATGGGCAAGGTGCTGCATCCCATATTGGAAATCGGCTATGACACGCGGGAAATGATCAATGTCGACGTGGGAAGAGCGCGGGCACTGAGCATCGACAATCAGTTGGACACTGCGCAATGGCAGCCAGGCGACCCGCTGGGGACGGGCGGACTATCCCTTTCCATGCAGGCGAAACTTCCGCACGGCGCCTGGCGGTCGGTGTGGACGCCGTTCACCGCACAGGAAGCCGGTGGTCCTACTTGACCACTTTGACCACTTCATAACGTTCCAGGGTCTCCTTGCGCGCCTCGTCGTGCTGCACCAGCGGTTCCGGGTAATCGCGCCCCAGCATGATGTTTTTTTGCTCGAGCAGCATGCGCGGCACCAGCCAGGGGGCATGGATTTCCTTGTCGCCCAGCGCCTTCAGCTGCGGCAGGTAGCGGCGGATGAAGCGCCCGCTGGCATCGAATTTTTCCGACTGCGTGACGGGGTTGAAGATGCGGAAGTAGGGCTGCGCATCGCAGCCGGACGACGAGGCCCATTGCCAGCCGCCGTTGTTCGAGGCCAGGTCGAAGTCATTCAGGTGCAGCGCGAAATACGCTTCGCCGCGGCGCCAGTCGATGCCCAGATCCTTGATCAGAAAGCAGGCCGTGACCATGCGCAGGCGGTTGTGCATGTAGCCCGTCTGGTTCAGCTGCGCCATCGCCGCGTCCACCAGCGGATAGCCGGTGCGCCCCTCGCACCAGGCGGCAAACAAGGCATCGGCTTCGGGGCCCGTTTCCCAGGCGATGGCGTCGTAGGCGGGTTTGAAGGCGCCGCCTTCCACGTGCGGGTTCTGGTACAAAATCATGGCATAGAAATCGCGCCAGATCAGTTCCGCCAGCCACACGGGCGCGCCATCGCCGCCACCGCCACGGTCCATCAGGTCGACCACGGTGCGCACCAGATAGCGCAGCGACACGGTGCCGAAGCGCAGATGCATGGACAGGTAGGATGGCCCCTTCAGGGCGGGAAAATCGCGCGCCACGTCATAGCGGGCCACGCGCGGCAGGAAATCCTCGAACAGCTGACTGGCGCCCGCCATGCCGGTGGGGATGGCCAGTTCGGCCAGGTTGCTGGCCTCGAAACCCAGTTCGCCCAGGGTGGGCAGGGGCGCCGGCGTGCCGGCGCGCGGCGGCGCCAGGCTGGCCGCATGCGGCTCGATATCGAACGGCGCAAGGCAGGCGGGTTCGGCGCGCATTTTCTTCAGCCAGGCATTCTTGTACGGCGTGTAGACGGTATACGGCTTGGCCGAGAGCGTCAGCACCTCGTCCTTTTCAAAGATGACCTGGTCCTTGAAACTGAACCACAGGCGCGCGTCGCGCGTGAGCGCGGCGGCCACGCCGGCGTCGCGCGCGATCGCTTGCGGCTCGTAGTCGTGGTTGGCAAAAACGGCGTCGGCGTTCAACTCGGCGGCCAGGCGCGGGATGGTCTCGGCCGCGTCCGCGTGCAGCACGATCAGGTCGCCGCCCAGCTGGCGCAGCTCGCTGGCGAGCTCGGCCACACTGGCATGGATGAAGTCGACCCGCCGGTCGCGGCGCGGCAGCGTTGCCAGGATGGCGGTGTCATACACGAAGACGCAATGCACGGCCTGGCTCTGGCGCAGGGCGTGATGCAGTGCAGCATGGTCAAACGCGCGCAGATCGCGCCGGAACCACACCAGGGAAGTCTTGATTGTCATTATTTCGCGTGTTCAGGGTCAAAGATAGGCGATTTTTTGCCGCCAACAGGGCTTTATGGCCGCTCGCGTCGTGCCTTTGGCGTCGCTGCGGCGGCAATTCAGTGTAAACTACCGGGTATGTTCATGGTGCTTTATGTGCGACAGCGATTTTGCAATCAATTTTACAATTGGCATTGAAATGTGCTTGCAGGGAAAGCGACGTTTCCTATCAAGCAAGTCACTCAGCGTGCAGGATGTCGCCGCATGGCACAGCGAATTGATAACTAATTTATAACATAACAAGAATAGCGCCTGGCAACACGGTTCCCGCCGCCCAGCATTCGCGGCAGGATGTGCCAGGCGTACGATAGCGGGGTAAGCGAGACTTGCCAGCAAGCCCACAGAGAGAGCATCGCGTATGAAAAAGAGTAAAATCGACCAGACTCTACCAGGACATCGTCTGATGCAGGGTGTGGGAGAGCCGGCCGCGACCGGTTCCTCCACCCTGAATCTGGCCAACCATTTCCTGATTGCGATGCCGGCCATGCAAGATCCGATCTTCGGCGGCACGGTCGTGTACGTGTGTGAACATAATGAAAACGGCGTGCTGGGTGTCGTCATCAACAAGCCCACCGACATGACCATGGAAGTGCTGTTCGACCGCATCGACCTGAAACTGGCGGCCGGCAGCGACACGCCCATCATCAACGAACCGATCATGTTCGGCGGTCCAGTGCAGGATGACCGCGGCTTCGTGCTGCACACGCCGGGCGCGCGCTATTCCTCGTCGCTGACGGTGACCGATGAAGTGGCGTTTACCACGTCGATCGACGTGCTCGAAGCCGTCGCCAAGGGCGATGGCCCCGAGCGCATGCTGGTCTCGATCGGCTATTCGGGCTGGAGCCCGGGCCAGCTGGAAGACGAGATCGGCCGCAACGGCTGGCTGACGGTAGGCGCCTCGGCCGACATCCTGTTCGATTTTCCCATCGAGCAGCGCTACGTGGCGGCCATCAAGTTGCTGGGCATCGACCCCCTCATGCTGGCGAGCGAGGCCGGACACGCATGAGGTGGATGCCATAAACCTACTGCGCAGCCCACTTTCGGGCATCCGTTGCTCGCTGTACCTTCGTACAGCTCCGCTACTCAACCCGACATTGAGCTTGCTCGCTACGGTTTCTGGCACCACCTATGTTGATCTTTATTATGGAAAAATGCTGTGACGAGTGACGCCATCGACACCATCCTCGCCTTCGATTTCGGCTTGAAACGCATCGGCGTGGCCATCGGCAATACCATGATTTGCCAGGCCAAGCCGCTCAGCGTGATCACGGCCACGGCGAACGAGCCGAAGTTTGCCGCCATCGATAGCCTGATCAGGGAGTGGGGCGCCAGCCGCATCGTGGTGGGCTTGCCCAGCCATCCCGATGGCACGGAACACGAGATGAGCGCGCGCTGCCGCCGTTTCGCCAACCAGGTGCATGGCCGCTTCAACCTGCCGGTGGAACTGGTCGATGAGCGTTACTCCTCGGCCGTCATCGCCGCCAAGCGCGGTGAAGTGATCGACGACCGCGCCGCCGCCATCATCCTGCAACAGTATTTCGACGCGAATTATTAATCTGACCCTAGACTTCCTCCCTGAATGATCAAGAACTCTATGCCGCATCCTACGAATCCTTCCCAACTCGACGCCGAGGCCCTGTACGCGGTCTTGCTGCAGCAAGTGCAGAGCGGCCTGGCGGGCATCCCCAACGTGGCCATCGTCGGTATCCATTCGGGCGGTGCCTGGCTGGCCGAACGCCTGGCGCGCGACCTGAACCTGCTCGACCGCCTGGGTGTGCTCGATGTCTCGTTCTACCGCGACGACTTTGCGCAGAAGGGCCTGCATGCGGACGTCAAGCCGACGCAGATCAGTTTTGACGTGGCCGGCGCCACCATCCTGCTGGTCGACGACGTGCTGTACACGGGCCGCACCACGCGCGCGGCCATCAACGAATTGTTCGACTACGGCCGCCCGGCGAAGATCATGCTGGCCGCCCTGGTCGACCGCGGCGAGCGCCAGTTGCCGGTGGCCGCCGATTTCGTGGCCGCCTTCACAGCCGTGCCGCCGGGCCAGGCCCTGGTCCTGAAGCAAGCCGACGATGGAAAATTCACGCTCACCATAGATACCCACCATGCTTAATCCGCAACTGAATAAACACGGCGAACTGCAACATCTGCTGACGATCGAAGGCTTGCCGAAGTCTATCGTCAACCACATTCTCGATACCGCTTCCTCGTTCGTCGGCATTTCCGACCGCGATGTGAAAAAGGTGCCGCTGATGCGCGGCAAGAGCGTTTTCAACCTGTTCTTTGAAAACTCCACGCGCACCCGCACCACCTTCGAGATCGCCTCGAAGCGGCTGTCGGCCGACGTCATCAACCTGAACATCCAGGCGTCCTCGGCCAGCAAGGGCGAGTCCCTGCTCGACACCATCGACAACCTGTCGGCCATGCATGCCGACATGTTCGTCGTGCGCCATGCGCAGTCGGGCGCGCCCTACCTGATCGCCAAGCACCTGATCGACACCAAGCAGCCGCACGTCCACGTCGTCAACGCGGGCGACGGACGCCATGCGCACCCGACCCAGGGCTTGCTCGACATGTACACGATCCGCCACTACAAGAAGGATTTCACGAATCTGACGGTGGCCATCGTGGGCGACATCCTGCACAGCCGCGTGGCCCGTTCCGACATCCACGCGCTGACCACGCTGGGCGTGCCGGAAGTGCGCGCCATCGGCCCGCACACCCTGCTGCCGGGCGGCCTGGAGCAGATGGGCGTGCGCACCTTCACCAACATGGATGAAGGCCTCAAGGGCGTCGACGTGATCATCATGCTGCGCCTGCAAAATGAACGCATGAGCGGCGCGCTGCTGCCATCGGCGCAGGAATACTTCAAGAGCTATGGCTTGACGCCCGAGCGCCTGGCGCTGGCGAAACCGGACGCCATCGTCATGCATCCGGGCCCGATGAACCGCGGCGTGGAAATCGATTCGGCCGTGGCCGACGGTCCGCAGGCGGTGATCCTGCCGCAGGTGACCTTCGGTATCGCCGTGCGCATGGCGGTGATGAGTATTTTGGCTGGTAATCAGGGCTGATAGCCCAAGGACGAGTAAGCGAGCATGACGACACTACATATCAAGAACGGCCACCTGATCGACCCTGCCAACGGCATCGATGGCTTGCAAGACCTGTTTATCGCCGACGGCAAGGTGCTGGCCGTGGGCAGCGCCCCGGCCGGTTTCAAGGCCGACACCACGTTTGACGCGGCCGGCCTGGTGGTTTCCCCCGGCCTGGTCGACCTGTCCGCGCGCCTGCGCGAGCCGGGCTACGAATACAAGGCGACCCTGGAATCAGAACTGCAGGCAGCTCTCCAAGGCGGCGTCACGAGCCTGGTCTGCCCGCCCGACACCGACCCCGTGCTGGACGAGCCGGGCCTGGTGGAAATGCTGAAATACCGCGCCAAGACGCAGAACAAGGCCCACGTGCATCCGCTGGGCGCACTGACCATGGGCTTGAAGGGCAAGTCGCTGACGGAAATGGCGGAACTGACGGAAGCGGGCTGCATCGGCTTCGCGCAGGCGGAAGAGCCGATCGAAGACACCACCGTGCTGCTGCGCGCCATGCAGTATGCGAACACCTTCGGCTACACCGTCTGGCTGCGCCCGCAGGATCCGCATATCGGCCGCGGCGGCATCGCCCACAGCGGCCCGCTGGCGTCGCGCCTGGGGCTGTCCGGCGTGCCCGTGATGTCCGAAACCATCGCCCTGCACACGATTTTCGAATTGATGCGCGCCAGCCGCGCGCGCGTGCACCTGTGCCGCATCTCGTCGGCGGCCGGCCTGGAACTGATCCGTGCGGCCAAGGCCGAAGGCTTGCCCGTCACCTGCGACGTGGGCGTGCACCATGTGCACCTGACGGACGCCGATATCGGCTTCTTCGACCCGAATGCGCGCGTCACGCCGCCGTTCCGCAGCCAGCGCGACCGCGATGCGATCCGCGCCGGCCTGTTTGACGGCACGGTCGACGCCATGTGCTCGGACCATACGCCTGTCGATGACGATGAAAAACTGCTGCCGTTCGGCGAAGCGTCGCCCGGTGCCACGGGGCTGGAGCTGCTGCTGTCGCTGGCCCTGAAATGGGCCGACGACTATGCGCTGGCGCAGCCGCAAGCGGGCGCCCGTCCGCTGGCGCGCGCCGTGGCCAAGGTCACGGCGGACGCGGCCCGTGTCGCCGGCATCCCGGCCGGCAGCCTGGCCGTGGGCGAAGCGGCCGACATCTGCGTCTTCGATCCCGCCGCGCGCTGGACCGTGTCGTCGGCGTCGCTGGCCAGCCAGGGCAAGCACACGCCTTTCCTCGGCTATGAGCTGAGCGGCATCGTCAAGGCGACCATCGTTGCCGGACAGGTGGCGTTTCAGCGTTAAAAAATCAGATCCATGGACCGGGGCGCGCTGCCCCGGCATCCCTTGTCTGCTCCCGGATTTCGGTTCTGGTTTATTTGTTGGTGTGATTTGAAACTTCTGCTTACCTACCGCCTCGCGCGCATCGCCATTCACCTGGGCTGCGGCATGGCCAAGAGCGCCGTGCTCTTTCCCTGGCTGGACCTGGAGGGGCGCAACCGGCGGATCCGCCGCTGGTCGACGCAACTGCTCGACATCTGCGGCGTGCACGTGGCGCAGCCGGCAGACAGCGTGCCGGCACTCGACCATGCGATGGTGGTGGCGAACCACGTTTCGTGGCTCGATATCTTCGTCATCAATGCCGTCCACCCCTGCCGTTTCGTCGCCAAGGCGGAAATCCGCGCCTGGCCGATCCTGGGCTGGCTGGCGGGGCGCGCCGGCACCATCTTCATTTCGCGCGGCAGCAAGCGCGACCTGCGTTTGATTTTCCAGGGCCTGGTGGATAAATTGACGGCGGGCGAGCGCATTGCGTTCTTCCCCGAAGGCACGACCGCCGCGCAAGGACAGATCCTGCCGTTTCACGCCAACCTGTTCGAGGCGGCCATCGACGCGCAAGTGCCGGTGCAGCCGTTCGCGCTCGTGTATGTGGATGACAAGGGAGCCTTGCATCACGCCGTCGACTTCATCGGCGACATGAGCTTTGCGCAAAGCATGGTGGCGATTCTGAGCGGCCCGCCCATCACGGCGCGCCTGACCTGTCTGGCGCCAGTGGCGACGCTCGACGCGCACCGCCGTGAACTGGCAGCGGCAACGCAGGCGACTATCGCCGCCACGCTGCCGCTGGATAAGGCGGCTTAGTTCTTCACGTGCAGCCAGCGCGCATGCGCGGCGCGGGCCAGGTAGTCGAGGATGAAGCCGAGTATGCCGATCAGCACGATGGCGGCCATCAGCTCCGAATACGCGAGCCGGTCGCGCGTGTCGAGGATGAAGTAGCCGAGGCCCGCCGACACGCCCAGCATTTCCGCCGGTACCAGCACGATCCAGATGATGCCGATGGCCAGGCGCACGCCCGTCAGGATATCGGCCGTAATGCCCGGCAAAATTACCTTGAAGACGATCTCGCTGCGCGTGGCCGACAGGCTGCGGGCCAGCAGCAGCCAGTTCGGATCGAGCCGCGCCACGCCGGCCGCCGTATTGAGCAGGATCGGCCAGACGGCCGCAAACGCCAGCAGGAAGTACACGGGCGCGTCACCGACACCGAGCACCATCACGGCAATCGGCATCCACGATAACGGCGAAATCATGCGCAGCAGCTGGAACAGCGGCATGGCCGCGCCGGAAAAGCTCTTCGACATGGCCACCAGCACGCCCAGCGGCACGCCGATGACGATGGCCAGTCCCAGGCCCACGGCTACCCTTTGCAGGCTCAGTACCACGTGCAGCCAGATATCCGAACCGCCCACCATCTCCTGGAACGCCAGCGCCGTGGGCAAGGGCGCGAAGGCGGTGGCGATCGGCGTGGATTTCTCCAGCGCCGTCACGCCCATGGACCACAGCAGCAAGGCACAGGCCAGCCCCACCAGGGGCAGGCCGAACTTCGTGAACAACTTGCTTGCCATCGTCAGACCGCCACGGTTTCGCTGCGCAGCAGGTTGGCCGGCAAGCCGAAGGCGGCCGGGCCGCCGACTGCCGTGATGGCCTTGCGCACGAAGCGGTCATCGACCAGGTCGCGCGCGGCGAACTTCGGATCGAGGTTGGCCAGGAAGCGCGTATCGCCTTCGACCTTGGTGCGGCCGATGGCGCGCACCAGCTCTTCCGTGTACGAGGCGAACGGATATGGCTGGAAGTCGATGCGGCGCTGCTGCCAGTTCTTGTGCGCGATCAGACCCAGTTTTTCATAGCTGGCGTAATCGGTGGTGGCCAGCACCTTCGTCAGCACTTGCAGCGGATGCGGCGTGTAGCGGTGCTCGCCCACGTTCGACAGCAGCTTGGCCGTGTCGACCTGGTTCGAGCGCGTCCACAGCTGCGCCTTGACGATGGCGTTGGTGACCTTTTGCGCCCATTCGGGACGCGTGTTGATGTCGCGTTCGGACAGGAACGTGACGCAGCATGCATGGTTTTTCCACACGTCGCCCGAGAAGCGCAGGATCTTGCCGATGCCGGCGTTTTCCGCCGCCGCATTGAACGGCTCGGCCACGATGTAGCCGGCAATCGACTTGCTGGCCAGTGCGGAGACCATTTCGGCCGGCGCCAGCACGATCAGATTGACCTCATTCGATTTGATGGCTGCGTTGCGCGCGCGCGTGACCGGGGTCAAGCCATTGGCGCTCAGGATTTGCTGCAACAGGATGTTGTGGATCGAGTACCAGAACGGGATGGCAACCGTGCGCCCGCCCAGGTCGGAGACCTTGTTGATCTCGTTGGCCACCGTCAGCGCGGAACCGTTGACGTGGTTCCAGGCGACGACTTTGGCGGGGAACTTGGCGCCGTAGCGCACCCACAGGGTGGCCGGCGACAGCAGGTGGATGACGTTGACCTGGCCGGCGACGAAGGCTTCGATGATCTGCGCCCAGCTGCGGAACAGGCGCGGCGTTTCCGCCTGCAAGCCCTCGGCCTCGAACAGCTTGCGGGCGTGCGCGACGAGCAGCGGGGTGGCGTCGGTGATCGGCAGGTAGCCGATCTTCACGGGTTGGTCATCGCCTTTCGGACCTTGCTGGGCCATGGCGTCGCCGGCGAACAGCAGCGGCGAGGCGACGCTGGCCGTGGCCAGGGCCGACATGCGCAGGAAGTCGCGCCGCGTCAGGCCGCAGTCGCAATCGGACGAGGCGCAGATGTGCAGGGGTTTGTTTTGGTCTTCGAATGTCATGGGAATGTTCCGGTCGATTAATGGGGAGCAAAGGCGGGCGTTTGATCCTGCTTTTGCAGCGCCTGCAGGGCGTCGAGGATGTCCATCTTGAGGGCGATGACGTCGGCGCTGTGGCCGATGCGCGGCTGGGCGATGGCGACGGGCCATTCGCGCACGATGTTGCCCGGCTTGCCGCCCATGAGCAAGATGCGGTCGGCCACGAGGATCGCTTCATCGATATCGTGCGTGACGAGCAGCACGGCCGTGTGCCAGCGGTGCACCACGTCGACCAGCAGCGACTGCATCTCGGCGCGCGTGATGGCGTCGAGCGCGGAAAACGGTTCATCGGCAAACAGCAGTTCCGGTTCGCGCGCCAGCGCACGGGCCAGCGCCACGCGCTGCGCCATGCCGCCCGACAGGGCGGACGGGTACAGTTTTTCGCGGCCCTTCAAGCCGACCGCTTCGATGGCTTGCGCCACGCGCGCCTTGTGCGCCTCGCGCGTGAGCTGCGGCTGGTGCTTGAAGTCCAGGCCAAAACCGGCATTGCCCGTGACATTCAGCCAGGGCAGGAGGCTGGCCTGCTGGAAGACGAGGGCGCTGCGCGGATCCGGTTCGCGCATGGGCGCATCGAGGAACTGGATCTCGCCCGTCGATGGCGGCTGCAAGCCGGCCAGCACGCGCAGCAGGCTCGATTTACCGCAGCCGCTGCCGCCCAGCAGGCAGACGATTTCACGCTTGCGCACGCCCAGCGAGACGTGCTGGAACACAGGCGCTGTGCCGGGATAGGCGTAGCTCAGGTCCTGCGCCTGCAGCGCCCAGTCTTGCGCTTCCGCTGCAGCCGTCATGCCGGAGCCCCCGCTGCCGCCTGCTGGCTGTCGAACAGCTGCAAGGCCGCCTGCAATTGCGTCAGGCTGGGGGTGACGATGGGGATGAACGACGATTCGCGCCAGCGGCGGGCAAAGCCCTGCTGCTCGGCGTTCAGGTAGGCGCGCCCGCCCATGGCTTGCAGTTCCAGCATCAGCGCCTGCTGCAGCACGTCGGCCAGCTGTATACGCAGGCGGAACATGGCTGGCGCCTGCGTCTGGAAGCGGCCATCATGCACGCCGGCCAGCAGCGTAGCGACGGCGTTTTCCAGGGTGGCTTGCAGCGCTTCGATGCGGGGCGTGAGCTGGTTGCGCGAGCCGGCGGAAATCTGCGCCGCTTTTGCCAGGCTGGCGCGCGCCAGGCCGATCGACAGGCCGCACTGCATGCCGAGGAACGATGGGCGCACCTGCGGCAGCCAGGCTGGCGCATTGTCGCTGATGATGTCCGCGGCGGGAATGTGCACCTGCGCCAGCTTGACGGAAGCCGTATTGCTGCCGCGCAGGGCGATCAGGTCCAGGTCTTCGCTGCGCTTGACGCCTGCCGTGCCGCTGTCGAAGGCGACGATGACGGGGGGCGCGCCGTCGTTCGGCGCCACGGCGGCGGCCGCGACAAAGCCCGCCTTGCGCAAGTTCGTCACCCAGGCCAGGCCGCCGTCGACCAGCAGGCCGTCATCGTGGCGCGCGCCCGTGATCTGCAGCTGCTCGATGCCGGACAAGAATTTCATGGCGTTCGACAAACCGCTGGCGCCCGCTTGCGTGCCTGCCAGCAGGCCTGGCAGGCGGCGCTCGGCCAACGCGCGGTTCTCGCTTTGCAGCAGGAATTCGATGAAGCAGCGCTGGCCCCAGAAAACAAAAGCTGCCGTCACCGATTGCTCGGCCACTTTGGCGATGGCGTCGATGGCGTCGCGTACGTCGCCGCCCGCGCCGCCATGTGCCTGCGGCACGCCGATGGCCAGCAGCTGGTCGCCAGCGAGGGCCGGCAAAACGGTTTCAGCCAGTTCCGATGATTGGTCAAGCTGGTCGGCATGCATGTGCAGCCAGTGATTGAGGCGGCCCATGTCAGACGGCGCCAGGCAGGTAGGGCGTCAACTGCGGATTGACGGGCGTGCCGGCCAGGCTGTTGGAGAAATTGCACAGGGTGGCCAGGCTGATGCCCAGCACGACTTCCAGCGCCTGCTGTTCCTCGTAGCCGGCGGCCAGGAAGGCTTGATATTCGGCGTCGCTGACGGCGCCGCGCGTGGCGATGACGGCCGTGGCGAAGGCGGCGACGGCATCCAGTTTGATGTCACCCGTCGGCTGGCCGTGCTGCAGGGCGCGCACCGTGTCCGGTGTCTGGCCCGCTTTTTTCAGCGAGATGGCACTATGGCCGGCGATGCAGAAATCGCAGCCATGGATGCGCGCTGCCGTGATTTGCACCACTTCGCGTTCCATCAGGCTCAGGCTGGCGCGTCCATTGATGCCGGAGACGGTCAGATAGGTTTCCAGGGCCAGCGGGGCATTGGCCAGCACGCCGATCAGGTTGGGCAGGAAGCCATTGTTGGCGATGGCCTTTTCCACGAAGGGACGGCTATCGGCCGGAGCGGTATCGAGAGTGTGCAGCGTCAGACGGGACATGGGGTACCTTGCTAAGTTGGTAAGTCACCCGGCCATTATATCGGCCATGCCGTGCGCGCAACAGACGTCAGCGTCGCCCTTTTGTGCTCGTTCGTCTGCGATTGTGAGATCCTTGATTTCAGCTGGCCAGCTGGCGCAGGCGCTGGTCGCGCCGGTAGGCGCCCGGCTGCTCGCCCGTGACCCGCTTGAAGGCGCGCGTAAAGGCGGCGTGCGAGCGGTAGCCCACCAGTTCGGCCGCGCGTTCGACGGAGACGCCGTCGTGCAGCCGGCGCGCCGCGATCTTCATGCGCAGCAGGAGCAGGAACTGGGCCGGCGAGTGGCCGCTGGCGCTGGCGAAATGCTTGCAGAAGCTGGCGCGCGACATGCACGCTGCCTTGGCCATGTTCTCGATCGACCAGTCGGCGGCGGGGGCGTCGAGCATGCGTTCGAGCAGCGGCGAAAACGCGGGCTGGTGCAGCAGCGACAGCAGGCCGGCCGCCACCTGCTCGCCCTGCGCCACATGGCGGATCAGGTAAAAGAACAGCAGTTCGACCAGGCGCGCGATGAGCGGCGACGGTTGTTCCGGATCGCCGCCCGCCTCCGCCAGGATCAGGTCGAACAGCGCGGCGGCGGCGCTGAAGGCGGGCGCGTCGCCGCGTATCAGCAGATATGGCGGGAAAGAGTCGACGATCAGCGCGGAGAGGGCACCGCGAAATTGAAAGAAGCCGCAGGCCAGCGCCGTCGCCGGCAGTTTCGTGGGCGCCTGCAGCGGCAGCATGGCTTGCGTGCTGACCGCCTGCAGCGGGTCGCTGTGGGGACTCAGAAAGTGCGGCAAGTCGCGCAGCAGGAAGACGCCGTCGCGCGGGCCGAGCGCGATTGGCGCCGCGCCATCGAGGTGCAGATAGCAGTGGCCATCGAGCACCAAGTGAAAGCTGCCCAGTTCCCGGCCCGCCGTGGAGGCGCGCCAGCGGCCGCAGTACTGGCCCACATGCAGGACGGCGGTGTCGAGTTCCAGGCTGCCGAGCAGCCAGCGCGCCAGTCTGTCGGTATCAGGGGACATGGGATAGCACAGGCAAAAGCTGCATCATAAAAGTTGCATCATAAGGGCCACGCGCGGCAAGGCCAACGACCGATTTCGACTAAGCATATGCGCGCCATGCTAGTCACTTACCGTTTGCCGCTGTGCTGCTGGAAGGCAGGGCAGTCGACTTGCAGCAGCGAGCGGTCTTCCAGACAAACGGCCGACAGTTTTCCGCCCCACACGCAGCCGCTATCGAGGCCAATCAGGTGCGGCCGCAACTGCAGTCCCAGCGCCGACCAGTGGCCGAAGACGATGGTGTCGCCAGCGCTGCGCCGTCCCGGCACGTCGAACCACGGCAGCAGGCCGGAGCCGGGCGGCGGGCTGCCGCTTTCCTTCATCTTGAAGTCCATCACGCCGTCCGGCGTGCAAAAGCGCAGCCGCGTCATGGCGTTGATGATGCAGCGCAGCCGGTCGGCGCCCTGCAGGTCGTCGCGCCAGGCGGCCGGCTCGTTGCCGTACATGGTGCGCAGGAACGCCACCCAGCCGTCGCTGCGCAGCATGGCGGACACTTCCCCGCTCAGAGACAGGGCCTGGGCAGCGCTCCATTGCGGCAGCAAGCCCGCATGCACGAGCACATGGCCGTCGTGTTCCAGTGCCAGTGGCCGCTGGCGCAGCCAGGCGAGCAATTCCTCGCGGTCGGGCGCATCGAGGATCTCGGCCAGCGTATCGGACGCATGCTCGGGGCGGATGCCGTTGGCCACGGCCAGTAGGTGCAAGTCATGGTTGCCCAGGACGCTGTCGGCCAGGCCCTGCCGCGCCAGCGCATGCACGTGGCGCAGGGTGGCCAGCGATGCGGGGCCGCGATTGATCAGGTCGCCCGCGAACAGCAGGCGGTAGGGGCCATCCGCTGCCGCCTGGATCCGTTCGATCAGCTCGACGGTTTGTGCGTGGCAGCCTTGCAGATCGCCGATAAAGTAAGTTTTCATATGTGCCGGGGTGAAGTGAACTACGCGCCTGCATTATAAGCATGCCAGCCCTTTGGCGTTGAGTACATTGCGGGGCTGCGAGCAATTGCGCGCATGGCCGGCGGGAAGAAAAAAGCGGATGCCGATTATGCCGCATGGGGATTTAATAGGGCTGCATTTCCCGTTGCCGTACATCGATAATAATCGGCCAGCGCGTTTGTCGGCATGAATGGCTGCGCCATGCCAGCCTTGCAAGCGGCATGCGCAGCCATTCCGGAATGCCACGCATCCTTGTTTATTTATTTTTCACGCGTGCTTTCGGCATATTCTTCATTGAATCTTAATGTTGAGCAGATAAATACGCTGATGGCCGCGATTCAATAGTTGATGGATTATGCAGCGGTGCGCAGCTGTTTATACAATGTAGTATATTTCACGTGATTTTATTATTTAAATTAATGTAAAGGATGTACCGGATGGATCTGTCAACGATGACAATGCTGGAATTGCGCAAGCTGGAAGATAATGTGAAGCAGGAATTGAACGGCCGCGAGCGCGAAGACTTGAACAAGGCGCGCGAACAGATCATGGCCATCGCGCAGCAGGCGGGCATTCCGCTGAAACAGCTGATACTCGATGGTTTGCACCCGCGCACGGGCAAGGTGGCGGTGCGTTACCGCCACCCTGACAATGCGACCGAGCAATGGACAGGCCGTGGCCGCCAGCCGCTGTGGGTCAAGCAGTGGGTGGAATCGGGCAAGTCGATCGATCTGCTGCGCGTATAATTCGGTATACTCTTGGCGCAGCAGCAAGCTGTCAGCCGCGCGCTGCACCTTGCCAGGCACCACACTATTCCCTTACTTATACCGCCCACACCATGCTTCCATTGTCCAGAACGATCTTCAAGGCCTACGATATTCGCGGCATCATCGCTAAAACCCTCGATGCCAGCGTGGCGCACAAGATCGGTCAGGCATTTGGCCAGGCAGCCCTGGCCAAGGGCGAGCAGCGGGTCGTGATCGGCCGCGATGGCCGCCTGTCGGGACCGGAATTGACGGCAGCGCTGGCGCAGGGCTTGCAAGCGGCAGGCATCGATGTGATCGACCTGGGCGTGGTGGCTACGCCGATGGTTTATTTCGGCACGAATGTGCTCGACACGCGCTCCGGCATCATGGTCACGGGCAGCCACAATCCGCCCGACTACAACGGCTTCAAGATGGTGCTGGCCGGTGAAGCCATTCACGGCGAAGCGATCCAGGCCCTGTACCACAGCATCGTCGCGCACGACGGCAGCGCCAGCAGCACGCCAGGCAGCTATGCCACGCACGATATCCGCGCCGCCTACCTGGAGCGCATCCTGGGCGACGTCAAGCTGGCGCGCCCGATCAAGATCGCCGTCGACTGCGGCAATGGCGTGGCCGGCGCATTCGCGGGCGACCTGTTCCGCGGCATGGGCTGCGAAGTCATCGAACTGTTCTGCGAAGTCGATGGCAATTTCCCGAACCACCACCCGGACCCGGCGCATCCGGAAAACCTGCAAGACCTGATCCGCTGCCTGGCCGAGACGGATGCCGAAATCGGCATCGCCTTCGACGGCGACGGCGACCGCCTGGGCGTGGTCACCAAGGATGGCCAGATCATCTACCCTGACCGCCAGATGATGCTGTTTGCCGCCGACGTGCTGACCCGCCACCCAGGCGCGCAGATTTTGTATGACGTGAAATGCACGCGCCACCTGGCGCCGTGGATCAGCAAGCATGGCGGCGTGCCGCTGATGTACAAGACGGGCCACTCGCTGGTGAAAGCCAAGCTGCGGGAAACGGGCGCGCCGCTGGGCGGCGAAATGAGCGGCCACATCTTCTTCAAGGACCGCTGGTACGGTTTCGACGACGGCTTGTATTCGGCTGCGCGCCTGCTGGAAATCCTCACGCGCGAAGCGGATCCGTCAAGCCTGCTCAATTCCCTGCCGCAGTCCGACAGCACGCCGGAACTGCACCTGGAACTGAAGGAAGGCGAGAACGTCGCGCTGATGGACATGCTGCGCCGCGACGCCGTCTTCCCCGGCAATGAACAGATCATCACCATCGACGGCTTGCGCGTGGAATACGCGGACGGCTTCGGCCTGGCCCGCTCGTCGAACACCACGCCGGTGATCGTCATGCGCTTCGAAGCGGAAACGCCGGAAGCCCTGGCGCGCATCCAGGGGCAGTTCAAGAGCGTGATCCTGGCGGCCAAGCCAGACGCTGTCCTGCCGTTCTGACAGCATGGCCGGTCAACCTGGCGCACAGGCGCCCTTGAAAATCCTGCTCGTGCGGGTATCTTCGCTGGGCGACGTGCTGCATAACTTGCCGATGGTGGCGGACATCGCCCGCCATTTCCCGAACGCGACCATCGACTGGGTGGTCGAGGAGGGCTATACCAGCCTGGTGCGCCTGAACCCGCGCGTGGCTACCATCTTCCCGTTTGCGCTGCGGCGCTGGCGCAAGAGCCTGGGCAAGAAAGAGACGCGCGCGGAAATCGCCGCCTTCTTCCGCAGCCTGCGGCAGACGCGCTACGATTATGTGTTCGATACCCAGGGGCTGCTCAAGACGGGCATCATCATGGGCGCCGCGCGCCTGGCGCCGGGCGGACAGAAAGTCGGCCTGGCCAATGGCAGCGAAGGTTCCGGCTATGAAGGCATCTCGCGCCTGTTTCACACGAAAAGCATTCCGCTCGACCCGCGCACGCATGCGGTAGCGCGGGGCCGCCTGGTGGCCGCCGCGGCACTCGGCTACACGGTCGACACGCCGGCCGATTTCGGCTTGCCGGAAGTATCAGGCAGCGAGCCGCGCCCGGACTGGATGGGCGAGGCGCCTTACTGCGTGTATTTCCACGGCACGGCGCGCGACGGCAAGAAATGGGCGCCGGAAAACTGGATCGCCCTGGGCCAGGCGCTCGCGCCCATGCCGATTCTGCTGCCCTGGGGTTCGCCCAAGGAAAAGGCGGAAGCCGAACAAGTGGCGGCCGGCCTGCCGAATGCGCGCGTGCTGCCTAAGCTGTCGATGGGCGACGCCACCCTGCTGGCGCGCCATGCGGCGCTGGTGATCGGCGTCGACACGGGCCTGACGCATATCGCCGCCGCCTTTGTGCGCCCGACGGTGGAAATCTATGCCGATTCCCCGTTGTGGAAAACGGAAGGCAACTGGTCGCCGAAAATCATCAACCTGGGCGACAAAGGCGCGCCGCCCGGCGTGCCGGAAGTGCTGGCCGCGGCGCAGCGCCTGCTGGCCGACTATCCTCCCGCCTGACTTCAACATCAAACAATCATGCGACTTCTATATACCCTTGCCTGGTGGCTGGCCTTGCCACTGGTGCTGGCGCGGCTGTGGCTGCGCGGACGCCAGGAACCCGGCTACCGCCAGCACTGGGGCGAGCGCCTGGGCTTTTACGGGCGCCAGCCAGCCCCTGCCATGGACACCATCTGGCTGCACGCCGTTTCCGTCGGCGAGACGCGCGCGGCCGAGCCGCTGATCGATGCGCTGCTGGCCGCATGGCCCGCTTGCCGCATCGTCCTCACGCACATGACGCCGACGGGGCGCGCCACGGGCAAGTCCCTGTTCGCCAAACACGGCACGCGTCTCGTGCAAAGCTATCTGCCGTACGACACGGGCGCCATGCCGGCCCGCTTCATCCGCCATTTCGCGCCGCGCATCTGCATCCTGATGGAGACGGAAGTGTGGCCGAATCTGATCCACCAGTGCAATCGCTACAAAGTGCCGGTGGTGCTGGCCAATGCGCGATTGTCGCAGCGCTCGCTGGGCAAGGCGCAGCGCCTGGGTAAGCTCATCACCGATGCGACGCGCGGCATCACCCTGGTCGCGGCGCAGACGCAGGACGACGCCGATCGCGTGCGCCAGCTGGGCGTGCGGGACGTGGTCGTCACGGGCAGCATCAAGTTCGACGTCGTCGTGCCCGAGGCGGCGCTGGCGACGGGGACGGCGCTGCGCGCAGCGATCGGCGCACGTCCCGTGCTGCTGTGCGCCAGCACGCGCGAAGGGGAAGAGCCGCTGATCCTCGAAGCGCTGGCGCGCGCCAGCCTGCCACCTGACGTGCTGCTGCTGGTCGTGCCGCGCCATCCGCAGCGCTTCGACGAAGTGGAAAAACTGATCGCGGCGCAGGGCCTGGCCGTGCAGCGCAGGTCCGGCCTGGCGCATGGCGATGCCGTTGCGGCGGCCACGCAGGTGCTGCTGGGCGACTCGATGGGCGAGATGTTTGCGTATTATGCGGCCTGCGATTGCGCTTTCGTCGGCGGCAGCCTGCTGCCGCTGGGCGGGCAAAACCTGATCGAGCCGGCAGCCCTGGGCAAGCCCGTGCTGATCGGTCCCCACACCTTCAATTTTGCGCTGGTGACCGAGCAGGCGATTGCCGCCGGCGGCGCCGCGCTGGTGGCAGACGCCGATGCGCTGATGGCGCAGGCGTCGGCCCTGCTGCAGGATCCCGCGCGCCTGGCGGCTATGGGAGAAAAAGCGCTGGCGTTTGCCAGCCAGCACCGGGGCGCCACGCCACGCACGATAGCGGCTATCAAGCCCCTGTTGCCGTGATGGATGCACGGCCAACAATGTTGTCGGATTACGGCCTGCGGCCTAATCCGACCTACTGCCGTGATCGAGGTAGGTCGGATTAGCGCTTGCGCGTAATCCGACAGGCGACGCCAACAATGTTGTTTACGCGAACAGGACTGGCAGCTCTTGCGAGCGCTTCCTCAGCGCCTGCTTGGCGCCGTCGTAATCGGGATAGATCGATTCCACGGTGGCCCAGAAGCGGGGGCTGTGGTTCATTTCCAGCAGGTGCGACAGTTCGTGCGCCACCACGTAGTCGATCAGCGGCAGGGCGAAGTGGATCAAACGCCAGTTCAGGCGGATCTTGCGCTCGATGGTGCAGCTGCCCCAGCGCGTGCCGGCCGACGATAGCGACAATGAGTCGTAGCGCACGCCCAGCTTGTCCGCATACAGGTCCAGCCGCGCCTCGAACAGCTGGCGCGCTTCATGCTGGAACCAGCCCTTCACTTTTTCCTTCAATTGCTGCTCGCTGCCCGTGGGCGTGACCCATACGTGCAGCTCATTCGTCTCGCGCTGGAAGCTGGCGCGGTGGCGCGGCGCCTGGTGCAGTCGCAGGGTGATGTCGCCGCCGAGGTAGGGCAGCACGGCGCCATCGATCCAGGCCACGGGCGGGCGCTGCTGGCGCTGCACCTTGCGCTCGCCCCGCTCCAGCAGCTTCGAGACGATCCAGCCTTGCTTGGCGCGGATGGCGTTGTCGATTTCGGCCAGGGTGACGCGCTTGGGCGCCGTGACGCGCAAGCCGTTATCGTCGATCATGAAGCCGATGGAACGGCGCGTGGAGCGGCGCAGGGCGAATTCGACGAGGTGGCTGCCCAGTTGCAGCTGGCGCAGCGGCGGGCCATCGGCGGTGCGTGGCGGAGAAGGCAGGGGAGGCGGGGCAGGACGAATGATGGGGGGCGCGGGCGCCACTACCGGTGGCGCCACGGGCGGCGCTGGCGGTGCCGTGGGGCGCACCGCCGGGGGCGTGCTGGTCGAGACGTCATGCGCGAACAAATCCAGTTGCTGGTCGCCGACCTTGATGGTCTTCATCTGCTGGCGCAGTGTCGGCTCCTGGATGACCGCGCTGATGCCGTCTAGCCAGCGTTGTAGGCGTGAGGCGAAATGACGCGCATTTCTGATTCTATCCAATTTTCCACCTGTTGCATCATGCTGTCCGGGGTTTGCCCTTCCGGCGAAATCGGTTTGCCTATCGAGACGGTGATCAGTCCCGGGCGTTTGAGGAATGACTGCTTGGGCCAGCACTCGCCTGAGTTGTGTGCAATCGGCACCACCACGGCGCCCGTGGCGATGGCCAGACGCGTGCCGCCGCTCTTGTACTTGCCCGTCTGGCCCACGGGAATGCGCGTGCCTTCAGGGAACATGATAATCCATTGGCCATCGGCCAGGCGGCGCTTGCCATGCGCGACCACGCTCTTGAACGCATGCTTGCCCTGCTTGCGGTCGATGGGGATCATGCGCAGCAGCGCCATGGCCCAGCCGAAGAACGGGATGTACAAAATCTCCTTCTTGAACACATACACGAGCGGGCGTGGCAGGCTGGGAAGTAAAAAGATGGTTTCCCATGCCGACTGGTGCTTCGACAGCACGATGGCCGGCGCGTCGGGGAAGTTCTCGGCGCCCTTGACTTCATAGCGGATGCCGCAAATGACCTTGGCACACCACAGGATAAACACGTTCCAGCGCGAGGTGACCCAATAGCGCTTGTTGTAGCTCAATGGCGCGGCAAAAAAGCACACGCAGGCCCAGACGATGGTGGCCACGATCATGATGATCATGAACAGCAGGGATCGCAGGAACAGGGAAATATTACGCAATGCGGTTCTCCGAAGATTAGATACTCAATGCCACGCTGGGTGCCGCTGCGGCGGGCGCCTTGAGCAGGTGGCTGACGACGGCGGCCAGGTCGGGGAAGACCTGGGTGCCAGGCGGCAGGCCACCCGTTTCGTTGGTCTTTTCGCCCTTGCCCGTCAATACCAGGTAGGGCACGCAGCCGCTGATGAAGCCGGCCTGCAGGTCGCGCAGCGAATCGCCGACGGTGGGCACGCCTTTCAGGCTGGTGTTGTAGCGCTGTGAGATTTCATGGAACATGCCGGGCTTGGGCTTGCGGCAGTCGCAATTGTCCGCGCCCGCGTGCGGGCAAAAGAAGATGGCGTCGATATCGGCGCCTACCTGCTGCGCCAGGGTGTGCATCTTCTGGTGGATCGCGTTCAGCACCGTCATGTCGAAATATTCGCGCGCGATGCCCGACTGGTTCGAGGCGATGACGACGCGATAGCCAGCCTGGTTCAGGCGGGCGATCGCTTCGAGCGAGCCGGGGATCGGCAGCCATTCGGCCGGCGATTTGATGAAGTCCGGCGAGTCATGATTAATGACGCCGTCGCGGTCGAGAATAATCAGTTTCAGAGCCGGAGTACCCATTATGCCGCCAGCTTGGAAATGTCGGCCACGCGGTTCATCATGCCGTGCAAGGACGACAGCAAGGCCAGGCGGTTGTTGCGCAGGGCGACATCCTCGGCCATCACCATCACGTCATTGAAGAAGCCATCGACATCGTCGCGCAGCTGCGCCAGGGTTTGCAGGGTGCTGGTGAAATCGCCCTTGGCAAAGGCCGCGTCGACTTCCGGCTGCACGCGCGAAACGGCGGCGGCCAGTTTTTTCTCCGCTTCGTCCTGCAGCAGCGCCACGTTCACGCCACCGGCGGCGACCTGGCTGACGGCTTCCTCGTTCTTTTTCAGGATGTTCGTGATGCGCTTGTTGGCGGCGGCCAGCGAGGCGCTTTCCGGCAGGGCGGCAAACGCCTGCACGGCTTCCAGGCGCTGCACGATGTCGTCCAGGCGGTCCGGGTTTTGCGCCACGACGGCTTCGATTTCATTCGGCGAGAAACCGCGCTCGCGCAGGATGCCGCGCAGGCGGTCCAGCATGAAGGTGGTGACATCCGCGACCGGATCCCTGAAGCCGGGCACCGTTGCGAACTGCGCGGCGGCATCGGCCAGCAAGCCCTGGATCGACAGTGGCAAGCGCTTTTCCAGCAGCATGCGCAGCACGCCCAAGGCGTGGCGGCGCAGCGCGAACGGATCCTTGTCGCCCGTCGGCGCCAGGCCGATGGCCCAGATGCCGACCAGGGTTTCGAGCTTGTCGGCCAGGGCCACGGCGGTGCCGGTGCCGGTGGTCGGCAGGCTGTCGCCGGCAAAGCGCGGCTGGTAGTGTTCGGAGGCGGCCAGCGCCACCTCTTCCGGTTCGCCGTCATGGCGCGCGTAATACGTGCCCATGATGCCTTGCAGTTCGGGGAATTCGCCCACCATGTCGGTCAGCAGATCGGCCTTGGCCAACAGGGCGCCGCGTTCGGCCAGGGCCACGTCATATTGCAGCTTGGCGGCGATGGCGCCGGCCAGCGACTTGACGCGCTCTGTGCGGGCCGCTTGCGTGCCCAGCTTGTTGTGGTAGACCACGTTGGCCAGCAGCGGCAGACGCGCTGCCAGGGTCTTCTTCTTGTCTTGCTCGAAGAAGAACTTGGCGTCGGACAGGCGCGGGCGCACGACGCGCTCGTTGCCGCCGATGATGTGCTCTGGCGTGTCCGTCTCGATGTTCGAGACGATCAGGAAGCGCGAGCGCAGCTTGCCTTCGCTGTCCGTCAGGGCGAAGTATTTCTGGTTCGTCTGCATGGTGAGGATCAGGCATTCCTGCGGCACTGCCAGGAACTCCTCCTCGAAGTGGCATTCATACACGACCGGCCATTCGACCAGGGCGGTGACTTCATCGAGCAGCGCTTCGGGCATCAGCACCTGGTCGGCGCCTGCCTTGTCCAGCAACTGGGCGCGGATGCGCTCCTTGCGTTCCTCGTTGCTGGCGATGACGCTGGCGTTGAGGATCAGCGAAGGCGCATAGTTTTCCGCGTGCGCGATGGTGATCGGTTCGCCGTCGGTGAGGAAGCGGTGGCCCAGGGTGGTGCGGCCGGCCGTCAAGCCCAGCAGAGTCAGGGGCAGGATATTGATGCCGTGCAGGGCGATCAGGCTGTGGGCCGGGCGCACGAATTGCACGGTGGTGCCGTCCGGGCGCTGGTAGCTCATCAGCTTTGGAATCGGCAGCTTGGCGCAAGATTCCGTCAATGCAGCCTGCGCGCCGGTGGCGAGCTGGCTGCCTGGCGCCGTGTAGGTGTAGAAGAAGCTTTCGGCCTTGCCGTCGACGGCGCGTTCCAGCTCGGCCACCGTCAGCTCGGGGAAGCCCAGTGCGGCCAGTTTCTTGGCCAGCGGCGGCGTGCCGTTGCCGTTCGCGTCCAGCGCCACGGAGACGGGCAGGACTTTTTCGCGGATCGATTTGTCGGGCGAGACTTCGCGCACGTTGGTGATGGAGACGGCCAGGCGGCGCGGCGAGGTGTAGCTGGTGGCGACGCTGTCGGCTTCCAGGAAGTCGCGCGCTTTCAGGCCGTTGACGATGCCGGCCGTGAAGGCGGCGCCCAGTTTGGCCAGCGCTTTCGGCGGCAGTTCTTCGGTCAGCAGTTCGATGAGCAGTGTTTGGTTCATGGTGTTCTTGTCTGGTACGGCGGTGTATGAGCTAGGCGATCAAGCGGCGGCGGGTTGGTCTGCGGCGGGCAGCATCGGGAAACCGAGGCGCTCGCGCGAGTCGTAATACGCTTGCGCCACCAGGCGCGACAGGGTGCGCACGCGGCCGATGTAGGCGGCGCGTTCCGTCACCGAGATGGCGCCGCGCGCGTCGAGCATATTGAAGCTGTGCGAAGCCTTCATGATCTTTTCGTAGGCGGGCAGGGTCAGTTGCAGCTCGATCAAACGCTTCGCTTCCGCTTCGTAGTTGCCGAACTGTTCGAACAGCAGGTCCGTATTCGCGTGCTCGAAGTTGTAGGTCGATTGCTCCACTTCGTTCTGGTGGAAGACGTCGCCATAGGTCAGCTTCTTCGTGACTCCGTTTTCTTCCCACTCGGTCCACACCAGGTCATACACGTTTTCCACGCCTTGCAGATACATGGCCAGGCGTTCGATGCCGTAGGTGATCTCGCCCAGCACGGGCTTGCAATCGAGGCCGCCCACTTGCTGGAAGTAGGTGAACTGGGTCACTTCCATGCCGTTCAGCCAGACTTCCCAGCCCAGGCCCCAGGCGCCCAGGGTCGGGCTTTCCCAGTCGTCTTCGACGAAGCGCACGTCATTCTGCTTCAAGTCCAGGCCCAGCGCGGCCAGCGAACCCAGATACAGGTCGAGGATGTTTTCCGGCGCAGGTTTGAGCACCACCTGGTACTGGTAGTAGTGCTGCATGCGGTTCGGATTTTCGCCATAGCGGCCATCTTTCGGGCGGCGCGACGGCTGCACATACGCGGCGCGCCAGGGTTCCGGGCCGATCGCGCGCAGGAAGGTGCCGGTGTGGAAGGTGCCGGCGCCGACTTCCATGTCGTAAGGCTGGAGCAGGGCGCAACCTTGCTTGTCCCAATAGGTTTGCAAGGTCAGGATAATTTGTTGAAATGTGAGCATCGTATGAGTTCGCCGCGCGGGAGACTGCGCGCTGTTAAGGTTTGCTTGAAGCCCGGACGCTGCCAGTCAAGCGCGTCCGGGCCGGGGTTTTGCTAATTTTAGCGGTTTTTACGGGCCCACTGTGACTCTTCGGGCAATATCGGCCGCTTATTGCTGCCCGGCGCGGCCACGGCGGGCGGCGCGCGACAGCAGGAAGGCCGCCAGCAGGGCCAGCGCGGCCAGGGCCAGCACCAGTTTGTTGCCGTACAGAATGTATGGCGTCATGCCGCCCATGCCTTGCACCTTGGCCGCCAGCGTGGCTTGCTGTTCCGGCGGCAGCAGGCTTTGCACCACGCCCTTGCCGTCGATGACGGCGGTGGCGCCCGTGTTCGTCGAGCGCAGCATCGGGCGGCCCGTTTCCAGGCTGCGCATCTGCGAAATCTGCAAATGCTGCGGGATGGCGATCGAGTCGCCGAACCAGGCCAGGTTCGAGATATTCAGCAGCACGGACGCCGACTGCTTGCCATGGCGGTGGGCGCTGGCCAGCTGGCCGGCGATTTCCTCGCCAAACAAGTCTTCGTAGCAGATATTCGGCAGCACCAGCTGGTCGCGCACCTGCAGCGGCGCCTGCACTTCCGCGCCGCGGCCCATGTCGCCCAGCGGGATGGCCATCATGGCGACAAACCAGTGCAGGCCGGGCGGCACGAATTCGCCGAACGGCACCAGATGGTGCTTGCGGTACTGGTAATACGGTCCCGGCGCGCCGTTGGGCGTGATCCCCAGGGCCGCATTGTAGAAGCGCTGCTGTTCGTCGAGCACGGGCATGCCGACCAGGATCGTGCTGCCCGTCTGCTGCGAATAAGCCGCCAGGCTGTCCAGATAGCCGGGCGGCAGCTGGTGCGGCAGCACGGTGACGGCCGTTTCCGGCGTGGCTATCAGGTCGGCCGGCACGCTGGTGATGGCGCTCTGGTACATTTGCAGGGCGCCCAGCACGAAGCCGGGGTCGAATTTCTGCTGCTGCGGCACGTTGCCCTGCAACAGGCGCACCGTGATCGGGCGTCCGACCGGGTGCGTCCACGCCACGTACTGCAAGCCGATGCCTGCCGCGTACAGCGCGATGACGCCGCCCAGCGCAAACCAGCGCGTGCGGTGCGTCAGCAAAAGCAGGGCGCCGGCCGACAGCGCCGCCAGCCAGCCCAGGCCATACGCGCCGACGATGGGGGCAAAGCCGGCCAGCGGGCTGGCATTGTGGGCGTAACCGGTGGCCAGCCATGGGAAACCCGTAAACAGCCAGCCGCGCGTCCATTCGAACAGCGTCCAGGTGGCGGGCAGCACCAGCAAGGTCATGGCGGGCAGGGACAGCACCCAGCGCTGGCGCAGCCAGGCGGCCGCGCCCATGGCCAGGGCCACGTAAATGGCCATCAGGAGGGCCAGCAGGGCCACGGCGATGACCGCGATCGGCGCGGCCATGTCGCCATAGCGGTGCATGGAGATATACAGCCAGTGCGTGCCGGCCGCGCACCAGCCAAAACCGTAGGCCCAGCCGATCAGCGCGCCGGCCTTGACGTTCGCCGCGCGCAGCACCTGGTAGAACAGCACGCCCAGGCTGAGGATTTGCAGGGGCCAGTAGCCGAAAGGGGCGAACGCCAGCACCGCGACGGCGCCGGCAACGGCGGCAGTCAGCATGCGCGCCCCTATGCTGCGGGGCGGTTTGGCGGGGGCGTTGGGGTCAGCGCGTCTGAAACGCATTTACAGCACGCGCATGTCAGAGTTCCAGTTCCGGCACGTTGGGCAGGCGCTCGACCAGCAGCACGTGCACCTGGCGCGCATCGGCGCGCAGCACCTCGAAGCGCAAATTGCCCAGGTCGAAAATATCGCCCTTGTGCGCCATGCGGCCCAGGTACTTCGACACGAGGCCGCCGATGGTGTCGACGTCGTCGTCGACCAGATGGCTGCCCACTTCTTCGTTGAACTGTTCGATCTCGGTCAGCGCCTTGACGCGCCAGCGGGGGCCGAACTGGCCTTCCTTGAGCGACAGGATGTTGTCCTCGGCTTCGTCGAAGTCGTATTCATCCTCGATATCGCCGACGATCTGTTCCAGCACGTCTTCGATGGTGATCAGGCCGGCGACGCCGCTGTATTCATCGACGACGATGGCCATGTGATTGTGGTTGGCGCGGAAATCGCGCAGCAGCACATTCAGGCGTTTCGATTCGGGGATGAAGATGGCGGGGCGCAGCATGTCGCGGACGTCGAAAGTTTCTTCTGCGTAATAACGCAGCAAGTCTTTCGCCAGCAGGATGCCGATGACCTTGTCGCGCTCGCCTTCGATCGCGGGGAAGCGCGAGTGGGCGGTGGACAGGACTTCCGGCATCCATTCCTCGATCGGCTTGCTGATGTCGATGACATCCATTTGCGAACGGGGAATCATGATGTCGCGCGCGCAGAGATCCGATACCTGAAACACGCCTTCGATCATCGACAGGGCGTCGGCGTCGATCAGCTTACGTTCATGCGCATCGTGTAGAACTTCGAGCAATTCTGCACGGTTCTCTGGCTCGGGGGAAATGAGTGCGGTCAGGCGTTCAAACAGTGACCGGTGGGGCTTGACGTCAGTTCTGACGCCACTAGGGTGCTCGGGCATAGGAGGCGTGAGCCGTTGTTGCGAAGGGATATAGGATACACCAAAAGTGGGGGAATACCGGATTTCCCCGCTTTTGATGCAAATTTAATATGTTGAAGTGCGCCGTTGCGCGACGTTTCAGGCGTCCGCGCCCAGCACGCGCGCGCGCAGGGCCGCCACGTCGGCCTGCCAGTCGGCGAAATGCTCGCTGTCCTGCCACAGCTGGCGCAGTTCCGACGCTTCCCCGCCGATCTTGTCGAAGGCCAGGCGTGCTTTTTCCAGCAGCGGCGGCGTGACCTTCTTCTTGCAGGCGGCCACCCATTCGTCCACTTCCGCGGTGGCCGGGTCGTCCTCGCCCGGCTTGCCCAGCAGGCGCGCGATCACTTCCAGCGCGGCCAGCGCTTCGGCGGCGAACGGCGCCTCCAGTTGCGCTTCCTGGCTGTCGATGACGTTGTCGAGCGTCGTCTCGACCAGTTCCAGGGTTTTATATTCGTGCAAGTCCTGCGCCCAATCCATGGCGTAGTCGTTGCCGAAGGCATCCAGTGCCCAGGTTCCCATGCTCTTACTCCTTGTACGGGTCGGTAATGCCGAGTTTCGCGAGGATGTCCGTTTCCAGGCCCTCCATCTCGGTGGCTTCCTCGTCATCCATGTGGTCGTAACCCTGCGCATGCAGCACGCCGTGCACGATCAAATGGGCCGTGTGCTCTTCCACGCTCTTCTTCTGCTCCGCCGCTTCCTTCTCCAGCACGTCCGTGCACAGGATGATGTCGGCGCGCGTCGGCTCGTCGTCATTCAGCTCTTCGCCTTCGTTGTAGGCGAACGTCAGCACGTTGGTGGCGTAATCCTTTTCGCGGTAGTCGCGGTTCAGGGTACGGCCTTCTTCCGCGTCGACGAAGCGGATCGTGAATTCGGCGGGGGCGAACAGGGCCGCCTTGACCCAGCGGCGCACTTTCGGGCGCGTGATCAGGGTTTCCAGGCGGGCATCCGGGTATTGCACGGACAGGGACAGTTTATTTTTTTCGGACATTTTTGGCGGCAGCTGGTTTCAACAAGGGGAGTAACTGGGCGGCGTCGGCGCCGGCCGCCTGCGCCGTTTCATAGGCGTCGACGATGCGCGCGACGAGCGGGTGGCGTACCACGTCGGTGCTGTTAAATTGCGTGAAGCCGATGCCGCGCACGTCTTTCAGCACATGCACGGCGTCGATCAGGCCGCTCGTCTGGCTCTTGTGCAGGTCGACTTGCGTGACGTCGCCCGTCACCACGGCCTTGCTGCCGAAGCCGATGCGCGTCAAAAACATCTTCATCTGTTCGACGGTGGTGTTTTGCGCCTCATCGAGGATGACAAACGCGTGGTTCAGGGTGCGCCCGCGCATGTAGGCCAGCGGGGCGATCTCGATCACCTGTTTTTCAAACAGCTTTTGCGTGCGGTCAAAGCCCAGCAAATCATACAGCGCATCGTACAGGGGACGCAGATACGGATCGACCTTTTGCGCCAGGTCGCCCGGCAAAAAGCCCAGGCGCTCGCCCGCTTCGACGGCCGGGCGCGTCAAAATGATGCGCTTGACGGCGTCGCGTTCGAGCGCGTCGACGGCGCAGGCGACGGCCAGATAGGTTTTACCGGTGCCGGCCGGGCCCACGCCGAAGCTGATGTCGTGTTCGAGGATGTCGCGCAGGTAGGCGATCTGGTGCGGCGTGCGCCCGCGCAGGTCGGAGCGCCGCGTTTTCAGCACGGGGCTGGCGATATCCGGCTCGACGAAGGTGCTGGCGGGCGCGTTGGCGTGGTGTTCCGAGGCGGCGGACAGTCCCGCGCGCTGTTCCACCAGGGCCAGCTGCACTTCTTCCAGCGGCACGACCTTGTTGGCGATGGCGTAGAACTGCTCGAGGATTTCCACGGCGCGTTCGGCATTGCTGCCGCCGACGATGAATTTCTCGCCGCGGCGGAAGATCGTCACGTCGAGGGCGGCGGAAATCTGGCGCAGGTTTTCATCGAGCGGTCCGCACAGGTGCGCCAGGCGCGTGTTGTCCAGCGGCTCGGGGATGAAGTAATGCGGCTGTATCGGGGCTTTGGTTTTCAACTGGCTCTTTTCAATGCGGGTGCGCTGGCGACGAGTTCGCCGCGCAGGGTGTAGGAATGGCTTTCGGTGATGCGCACGTCGACCAGCTGGCCGGTCAATTGCAAGCCGTCGGGACCGGCGTCGAAATTGACCACGCGGTTGTTTTCCGTGCGGCCTTGCAGTTCGCTATCGTCTGTATCCTTTTTGGAGCGGCCTTCGACGAGGATGGTTTGCACCGTGCCCACCATGGCCAGGCTGTATTTGCGCGTGTTGGCGTCGATGGCCGCCTGCAGCTGCTGCAGCCGGGCCAGCTTGACTTCGTGCGGCGTATCGTCTTCCAGGCTGGCGGCCGGCGTGCCGGGGCGCTTGCTGAAGATGAAGCTGTAGCTGTTGTCGAAGCCGACATCGGCGATCAGCTTCATCATGGCGTCGAAGTCGGCCTGCGTCTCGCCGGGGAAGCCCACGATGAAGTCGGACGAAATGGCCATGTTCGGGCGCACGGCGCGGATGCGGCGGATGATGGACTTGTATTCGAGGCCCGTGTAGCCGCGCTTCATGGCGCCGAGGACTTTGTCGGAACCGTGCTGCGCCGGCAGATACAAATGGTCGACCAGCTGCGGGATCTTCGCATAGGCGTCGATCAGGCGCTGCGTGAATTCCTTCGGGTGGCTGGTGACGAAGCGCATGCGTTCGATGCCGGGGATGTCGGCCACGTATTCGAGCAGCAGGGCGAAGTCGGCGATCTCTCCGCCTTCCATCGCACCGCGGTAGGCGTTCACGTTTTGCCCCAGCAGGGTGATTTCCTTGACGCCCTGGGCGGCCAGGCCCGCCACTTCCGTCAGCACGTCCTCGAAGCGGCGCGACACTTCCTCGCCGCGCGTGTAGGGCACGACGCAATAGCTGCAATATTTGCTGCAGCCTTCCATGATGGAGACGAACGCCGAAGCGCCCTCGACCTTGGCCGGCGGCATGTGGTCGAACTTTTCGATTTCCGGGAAACTGATGTCCACTTGCGAGGCGCCGCTGGAGCGGCGCAACTCGATCATCTGCGGCAGGCGGTGCAGGGTTTGCGGGCCGAAGACCATGTCGACATACGGCGCGCGCTTGACGATGGCGTCGCCTTCCTGCGACGCCACGCAGCCGCCCACGCCGATCAAGAGGTGCGGCTTGGCCAGCTTCAGGTCGCGCAGACGGCCCAGGTCGGAAAACACTTTTTCCTGCGCCTTTTCGCGCACGGAGCAGGTATTGAGCAGGATCACATCGGCGTCTTCCGGCGTGTCCGTGCGCACCAGGCCATCGGAGGCGCCCAGCACGTCGGCCATCTTGTCCGAGTCGTACTCGTTCATCTGGCAGCCGAAGGTTTTAATGAATACTTTTTTCTGCATGGAGTTGGGCGCTTATCGGTAAATGTGGCGGCAAACAAGATGGCTGGGCGGGATGCTGCAGCGCAGGGGGCCGCTCAGGGCGGGCGCGGTGGATGACCGGCCTGGCGCCTCTGGCTGCCCGGCGGCAGGCTCGCTGCAAGTTCAGGCGATAGTTTAGCGTAAAACGCCGGGGCGGGCCATGTTGTGCTTACCTTGCCGACAAGGTTGCCGCCTGCATATGCCGCCATGTGTCGTGGTGCTCAAAAGCATTTATTGCCGTGCGACACCATTGATTTGTAACAAGTTGCTGCAAAGCCTTGTGTGCGCCCGCAGGCATCCTAATGTGTTGAAATAGCATCGTTGCCAAGCCAACCAGCAGCTTGATTGATATTTAACAATCAGGAAGTTTGCGCGAGGCGCAGATGCTGCGTGTTTGGGCTAGTATATTGCCTTATATGCAATTCATTTTGGCGAGTCATACGTGCTTTGAGTGTCTTTATTCACGCGGCAAGTTGCGTACGTTGGCTGGGCGTGGCAGTGCGAGTCCTGTACAGGCAGTGCGATAAGGAGGGAGGGCTGAATCCGATGGAAGACGTTTATTTGAACACTCTAAGCCAGCCTTAAGTTCGTATCGGCATTATTTTCTACATTCACCAGACGAGGAAAAATCATGGCACATCATGCATTAGCATCGCAAGAGAGTTACAACCCGAACCACCTGCTGGACATTCTGCTGAGCAAGATGCAGCTGAAAAACGATGCAGCCCTGTCGCGTCTGCTTGAAGTGGCGCCACCGGTCATCAGCAAGATCCGCCACCACCGCTTGCCGGTCGGCGCCTCGCTGCTGATCCGCATGCACGAAGTGACGGGCATGAGCATTCGTGACCTGCGTGACTTGATGGGCGACCGCCGCACCAAGTATCGTCTGTCCGACGCCCAGGGCCGTCCAAAAGCGGAAGACCGCGGCGATGCGCAAGAATCGAATTACGCGCACTGATGTGGTGGTTGTACGCTGACTGTGCCGCTTGCGTAGCTGCTGGCGGCAACAGGCTGGCGTGGACCGGGCAGCATGGACGTACCGCAGTACCTATAACGGCTTTCGCCTCGCAGCGAGAGCCGTTTGCGTTTGCGGCTGTGCCTGCCGGGTTCGCTTAAGCAATCAGCTTAGCAAGGCCGAGGTGATTTCATCGTAGCGCAGCTCCGTTTCGCGGAACAGCTGCAGATACGTGTCTTCGCCCAGTCCCAGCGCATCCCAGGCCACCGGCGAGACGCGCGGCACCATGTCGTCGCCCGCCTGCGCCAGGTCGAGCGCGCAAACAAGCGCATTGGCCACGTGGATCAGCGATGCGAGGAAGCCTGCCCCCGGCGTTTCCGGCTGCAGGTAGTTGGCCAGCGCCAGGCGCATGGTATCGGAAAAATTCCAGTGTTCGGCCAGCGCCACGCCGGCCTGCACGTGGTCCACGCCCAGTACGGTTTGCTCCGCTTCGAGCAGGCTGCAATCGTGCGCCGCCTGGTGGGCGATGACTTGCGCGTAGTGCGCGGGGAAACTGCTGACCAGCACCAGGCGGCCGATGTTGTGCAGCAAGCCGGCCGTGAAGGCGTAATCCTGGTTGAAGCGGATCTGCCGCGCCAGCACCTTGGCGCAGGCGGCTGTCGCCACCGAATGGCGCCAGAAGGCCTTGTCGTCGAAGCCGGGGCAGCGACCTTCCGGGAAGCAGCCCGTGATGGCGGCCGACGTGATCAGGCTGCGCGTGGTCTGGAAGCCCAGGTACGTGATCGCCTGCTGGATGGTGGTGGCCTTCACTTGCAAGCCGTATTGCGACGAGTTGGCCAGGCGCAGGGTTTTCGCCGTCAGTGCCTGGTCGTACGACACTTTTTTGGCCAGCACGGAAATATCGACGTCTTCCTGGTCGATGCTGTTGAGCAGTTCCATGACGACGGCGGGCAGCGAGGGCAAATCGTCGAGGTGGGCGACGATATCGTCGAGGGTCAGCTGGGCGCTCATGCGGCCTCTCCCGTGCCCAGGCGGTATGCCGTGACATAGCTGCGCAGCAAGGTGGTGGCCGCGTCCAGGGGATCCTCCGGGTCATGCTTGCGGAACAAGTAGGCCAGCCGTTCGCTGTCGGCCGCCTGTTGTGCGGCGATTTCTTCGGGCGACGGTGGCGGCGCCTGGATCGGCAGCATGTCGATGTTGTGGCGCGGCATCAGGGCCAGCATGTTTTCAGTCAATACCGCGCCTTGCGGCAACAGCACTTGTCCATGCGCATCGAGCAAGACATCCGACAAGACCATGCCAGGACGAACTTGTTCCAGGGGTAGATGTTGATGCATGACCGCCATGACGACTCCTTAGATGATTGCGGGATATTACCATTGCCATGACGCAATGTCTCAACCTGTATCAAGGCCTGGTGGAAAACGGCATTGCTGTAAATCTTGCCAATAAGCATGTCATACCGTACATTTGATTCAGGCTGTTGTCCGCTGACGTATCTGCGCCCGCGCCGCGGGCCGGCGACCGGCCTGGCCCGGGGAGTGTTGATTGATGGTGAGTATCCAAGTCCGGCTGACCCTGCTTTTTGTCGTGATCGTCACCCTGGTGCTGGGCATTTCGGGTACCTATACCCAATATACCTTGAGCAAGGAACTCGAATCGGGCAGCGCGCGCCTGCGCAGCGGCGTGCTCACGCGCTTGCAGACGAGTTTGCCTTCCGCCCTGTGGGACCTCGATAAATCCAAGGTCGACAGCATCGTCGCGGCCGAAATGCTGCCGCCGGAACTGGTCGGCATCCGCGTCTACGACGCCTCCGTCGGCCTGTTCGCGGGCGAAGTGCGCGACGCGGCGGGCACCCTGGTGCCGCTGACGGCCGACGTTGCCATGGGTGGCACGCCCGTCGAGGCGCCGCTGGTGTTCCGCGACGCCGTGGCCGCAGCCACGGGTGGAAAGCCCGTGATCGTCGGCAAGGTCATCGTCAATTTCAGCCGCGCCCAGATCGATGCGGCCCTGCGCGGCGAAGTGCGGCGCAAGGTGCTGGAAGTGTTGCTGCTTGACATCATTCTGGTGGGCGCCCTCGCGCTGAGCCTGCGCATCGTCTTCGGGCCCTTGAAACAGTTGCGCGACGGCTTGTTCGACCTGGCCACGCGCGGCAGTGACGATGTCGAAGAGCTGCCGGAAAACCGGCGTGACGAGCTGGGCGACGTGATCCGCGGCTTCAATGCCGTGCAGCGCAAGCTCAAGTCCATCATCGAGGGCAGCCGCGAGGCGGAAGATATGGCGCGCCGCTCGCAGCAGGCAACGGCGCAGGCCATGGACGAGCTGCGCCGCGCGCAGGAATCGTTGCTGCAGTCGGAACGCCTGGCCTCGCTGGGCAGCCTGGTGGCCGGCGTGGCGCATGAAATCAACACCCCGGTCGGCATCGCGCTGACCAGCGCCTCGGTGCTGAAGGAAGCCACCGATGCCATCAGCACGGCGGTGGCCGGCGGCAGCGTGAAGAAGACCGATATCGTGCGCTACCTGGAAACGGCCGGCGAAAGCGCGCGGCTGATCATGAACAATGCCTATCGCGCCGCACACCTGATCCACAGTTTCAAGCAGATCGCCGTCGACCAGGTCAGCGAGGCGCGCCGCTTGTTCGAATTGCGCGACTATATCGGTGAAGTGATTTCGAGCCTGCAGCCGACCCTGAAAAAGACGCGCATCCGCATCGATATCGATTGCCCGCCCGGCATCATGCTCGACAGCTATCCGGGCGCGCTGGCGCAGGTGCTGACCAACCTGGTCTTGAACTGCGTCGAGCACGCCTTTGATGCGGATACGGACGGCCATATCCATATTGGCGTGCTTGGCGATAACGACTGGATCGCCATGCAGGTGCGCGACGATGGCCGCGGCATCGCACCCGACATGCTCGACCGCGTGTTCGACCCGTTTGTCACCACGCGGCGCGGACAGGGCGGCACGGGCCTGGGCTTGAATATCGTATTCAACTTGATTGCCAAGCAGTTTGGCGGCACCATCACGGTCAGCAGCACGCTGGGGCAGGGCGCGACGTTCCTGCTGCGCCTGCCCAAGGTGACGCCATTGCCGGAAGGCGCCGCCAGCGGTCCTGCCGGCCAGGCATAGGCAAGGAGACAATACATGGCACAGATGGAAAACAGTCAGCAGGTGGCGCTGTTGCGCGGGATCAATGTGGGCCGCGCCAAGCGCGTGGCCATGGCCGACTTGCGCAAGCTGCTGGGCGACCTGGGGTTTGCGCAGGTGCGTACCGTGCTCAACAGCGGCAACGTCGTGTATGACGGGGGCAAGGTTGCGCCGGCCGAGGCCGCTGCCCGCATCGAGGAAGCGCTGGTGCTGAAACTGGGCGTGGCGGCCAGGGTGACGGTGCTGTCGGCCAGCCAGTTTGCCGAACTGATCGAACAAAACCCTCTGGCGCCGGCGGCCGATGCGGCCCGGCTGCTGGTGCTGGTGCTGAACAATCCGGCCGACGTCCAGCGTCTGGCGCCGCTCTTGCAGCAGCCGTGGCAGCCGGAAGCGCTGGCGCTGGGGCGATGGGCCGCGTATGCCTGGTGTCCCGATGGCGTGCTGGCCAGCAAGGTGGTGGCGGCCCTGGGCGTGCTGCTGGGCGATGGTGTCACCTCGCGTAACTGGGCCACCATACAAAAATTACATGCGCTGCTGAACGGGCCGGAAGCGGCAGTCACATCGACCAAGGAGCACTGATGCCTTTCATTACCGGAACCTTTGACGTCAGCATCACCCCGGAAACCTTGTCGGACACGGCCGCGCAATCGGGGCTGGGGCGCTTGTCGCTCGACAAGCGCTACCACGGCGCCCTCGACGCCAGCGCGCAGGGCGAGATGCTCAGCGCGCGCGCCAGCGTGGCCGGTTCGGCAGGCTATGTGGCGCTGGAGCGGGTGGAAGGCAGCCTGGACGGGCGCCATGGCAGTTTTTATTTGCAGCACAGCGGCACCATGACGCGCGGCGCGCCCGCCTTGTCGGTGACGGTGGTGCCCGATACGGGGACGCAGCAGTTGCAAGGGCTCACCGGCAGCCTGGCCATCCGCATTGAGGACGGCAAGCATTATTATGACTTTACGTATGACATTGTTGAGACGCAATGAACTGGGATATCGTCAAGGGGGTCTTGATCGTGCTCGTGGCCATCAGCGTGGTGGTGACGGCCTTCGTGCTCATTTCCGCCTCGGGCCCGGACAAGGCGGGCTGCATCGCGCGGGCCCTGAAGTCGGGCATTCCGGTGGGGAATATCGAACGGGTCTGCCGCCTGCTGGACAAATGATGACGCCATAAAAAAAACATTCCGCAACAGGCGGAATGTTTTTCAGCAGCGCCTTGCCAGTGCTGGCGCCGTCAGTTATCGAATTTTTCCTGTTTTTCGCCGTGCAGGCTCAAGGCCACCAGGCCCAATCCCACCAGCAGCATCGAGTACATGCTCGCTTCAGGCACGGGAGCCGGCACGTGGGCTTGCTGTGCGGGCGCGGCCGTCATGGGCCTGGGCGGCGCCAGGGTCACATGGTGCGCGCCACTGGTGCTCCAGTGCGGTGCCGCAGCCGCGCTGCTGGCAAGCAGGCGTGCATACGGCAAGTCCGGCGTTTCCCAGCCGGGATTATTATTCAAGCTGATGCTTTCATCGATCGCCACGCGTTCACCGGTTTCCTGCTGCTTGTCGGCCGTCGTGTCGCTGACTGCCGCCACGCTCCATGTGCTGGCCGACAGCGCCAGCAAGGCCACGCATAACGGCTGATAGATACTCATCGTGCTCTCCCTGTTGTTCACCGCGCGGCGCAGCCGAAACCGGCTTGCGCATGGACGGATAATTCGCCTGTACGGGGGCGTATCATGGTTTTTCTGCTGTTCTCCCATTACAGCACAGATCGTGACAATTTTGATACGTTTATTTCCTCTTTATTACGAATATTTGTCATTTTGATAGCGTAAACATGATCGTTGCCGCACACTTTGCATGAGCACGCTATCGCCAAAAAACACTGTTGTTTTTTTGTGCGAATCGCCAGCAGGAAAACAGTATATTGATTAGTATATTGTTTATCGCATGATGATCAATATGACCGCCTGTGGGAGGGCAAGATGGAGACAGTCGCAACACCGCAACACGCATACAACCTCGACGCCATGCGTGGCTCGGCCTACAAGGCCAGCTCGCTGCTCAAGGCCATGGGCAATGCCGACCGATTGATGCTGCTGTGCCAGCTATCGCAGGGCGAGCATTGCGTCAGCGACCTCGAACAAAAAGTGGGCATCGGCCAGCCGACCCTGTCGCAGCAGCTGGGCGTGCTGCGCGAAGAGATGCTGGTGGCCACGCGGCGCGATGGCAAGCAGATTTATTACCGCGTCGCCAGCCCGCCCGTGCTGGCCGTGCTGCAAGTGCTGTACGCGCAATTTTGCGCGCCGCGCCCCGCCTTCAACGACGAAGTGGACTGACCGCTGCCATGAGCATAGCCTGGCAGCACTTCACGCCGTGGGCCTCGCTGGCCGGCGGCATGCTGATCGGCCTGGCGGCTGCCCTGCTGATTCTGTTCAATGGACGCATCGCCGGCATCAGCGGCATCCTCGGCGGCTTGCTGCGGCCGCGCAGTGGCGACCTGGGTTGGCGCATCGCCTTTCTTGCCGGCCTGATCGGCACGCCCCTGCTGTACCAATTGTGGCAAGCCTTGCCGCCCGTGCAGATCGACGCGGGCACGCCCGCCCTGATCGTCGCGGGCTTGCTGGTGGGCGTGGGCGTGCGCTATGGCGCCGGCTGCACCAGCGGCCACGGCGTGTGCGGCCTGTCGCGCCTGTCTCCCCGTTCGCTGGCGGCCACCATCGCCTTCATGGCGGCCGGATTCCTCACCGTGTATCTGTTGCGCCATCTGTGAGCAAGCTTATGAGCAAGCTGATCCTTTCCCTGTTGAGCGGCCTCCTCTTTGGCCTGGGCCTGATCATCTCCGGCATGGGCAATCCGGCCAAGGTGCTCGCTTTCCTCGACCTGGCCGGGGCCTGGGATCCGTCGCTGGCGCTGGTGATGGGCGGCGCCATCGGCGTGGCCCTGCCAGCCTTCTGGCTGGCGCGCCGGCGCAGCACGGCACTGCTGGGTGAGCCCATGCAGTTGCCGGCATCGCGGCGCATCGACCGGCGCTTGCTGCTGGGCAGCCTGGCCTTTGGCGTGGGCTGGGGCATCGCCGGTTTTTGTCCCGGTCCCGCCCTCGTATCCCTGCTGGCGGGCCAGCCGAAAGCGTGGCTGTTTGTGGGCGCCATGCTGGCCGGCATGGTCCTGTTTGAAGTGCTGGAGCGCCGCAAGCTGCCCGCGCCGGTCTGAGACGGTACAATCTGGCGCATCGCCACTTTGGATACTGCTTACATGAAGACCGTGATTTTCCGCGCCGGCGCGCGAGCCGCCCTGCTGTCCAGCATGCTGGCGCTGGCCGCCTGCGGCAGCTTGCTGAAGAAGGAAGCGCCGCCCGCTCCCGTGCCCGTGGCCGACACCTTGCCCAATCCGCAAGTGTTGCTGCTGGGCGAAGTCCATGACAATGCGCAAGGCCAGCGCCTGCGCGTCGAAGAATTGCGTCGCCGCCTGGCAGCTGGCTGGCGTCCCGTGATTGTGATGGAGCAGTTCGACCGCGAAAACCAGGATTTGCTGACGCGCGCCGCGCGCGATTGCGCCGATCCCGACTGCATCATCCGCGTGATGGAACAGCCGCGCTGGGACTGGAGCTTGTACCGGCCCGTGCTGGACCTCGTCGTCAGCTACCAGCTGAGCCTGGTCGCCGGCAACCTGTCGCCGGCCGATGCGTCGCGTATCGTGCGCGACGGCATCCGGTGGTCCATGCCGCCCGCCATGGTGGCCACTTACCTGGCGGCACCCGTGCCGGCCGATATCCTGGACGGGCAACAGAAGGAAGTCCAGGCGGCCCGCTGCAATATGCTGCCCGACATGATGATCAACGGTGTCGTCAACGCCCAGGTGGCGCGCGATATCTGGATGGCCAAGCTGATCCGCGACCAGGCGCCGCGCGACGTGGTGCTGATCGCCGGCAATGCCCATGTGCGCAAGGATATCGGCGTGCCCCGCTGGCTGAAGCTGGCCGACCCGCAGCTGAACGTGCGCAGCATCGGCTACCTGGAGCAGGGCGGCAGCGGCTACAAGGGCACGTTTGACCTGACGCAAACGATGCCGGCGCAGCCGCGCGCGGACCCGTGCGCCAAATTCAAGAAATAAGGTTTAAGAAATAATCACTGCTGCACCCGCACCAGGGCGCTGACCCGGCTGGCCGTCTCGAGCAGTTTCGGCAAGCTGTGTTCCAGCAGGTGCGCCACGGACGGCCCCGCCGTCTGGCCGCTGACGTTGATTGCCGCCACCACCTTGCCAGCCCGGTCGAACACGGGCGCGGCCAGGGCGATCAAGCCCTGTTCCAGCTCTTCCTGCACCAGGCACCAGCCCTGGCGCCGCACTTGCGCAATCTCTTCCATCAAGACGTCGATATCGACCTTGGTCGCCGGCGTGATTTTCAGCAGTGCCATCTTCGACAGCCGTGCGTGCAGCACGTCGGGCACCAGGCCCGCCAGCAAAACCCGTCCCATCGAGGTGCAGTAGGCGGGCAGGCGGCTGCCGATGCCCAGGTTGATCGACATGGTGCGGTGCGCGGACAGGCGCACCACATACACGATGTCATCGCCGTCAAGTACGGTGGCCGAGCACGACTGGCGCAAGGTCTGCATCAATTCTTCCAGCAGCGGCTGCGCCTGCGTCCACACGGGCAAGGACGACAGATAGGCGTAACCGAGGTCCAGCACCTTGGGCGTCAAACGGAACAGCCGTCCATCCGCTTCCACATAACCGAGATGCAGCAAGGTGTGCAGGATGCGCCGCGCGCCCGCGCGCGTCAGCTGCGCCCGCTCCGCCACTTCGCTCAGGGTCTGTTGCGGCGCGTCCGCGCCAAAGCTGCGCAACACGGCCAGCCCCCGCGCGAACGATTGCACATAGCTGTCGCCGGGACGCGGTGCGCCGTCGGCGTCAAGGGTGTCTGCGGCGGAAAGGGGCGTGCTGCGGAGGTCGGTCATGGCAATTCCAATTGATCAAGGTGGCAATTATAGCCATGGCGCTGGCGAAAACGGCAAATTGACAAGCGCCCCGATCAGGCATATTCTCACGAATAAGTTCTAAATACGAATATTTGTTCGTTATACGAACAAATAACAGATGGCTTTGATTTGGAGGAGGCAGGCAATGATCGACAAACTGCGTTCCAGCGTGCTTGATGCGCTGGCCGATATCCACGATGGCGCCACCGTCATGATTGGCGGTTTTGGCGGCGCCGGCCAGCCGGCCGAGCTGATCGACGGCTTGATCGCCCAGGGCGCGCGCGACCTCGTCATCGTCAACAATAATGCGGGCAATGGCGATACGGGCCTGGCTGCCCTGCTGAAAAACGGGCAAGTGCGCAAGATCATCTGCTCCTTCCCGCGCCAGGCCGATTCCCACGTCTTCGATGCCCTGTACCGTGCGGGCAAGCTGGAACTGGAGCTGGTACCGCAGGGCAACCTGGCCGAGCGCATCCGCGCCGCCGGTGCCGGCATCGGCGGCTTTTTCACGCCCACGGGCTATGGCACGGACTTGGCCAAAGGCAAGGAAACGCGCGAGATCGATGGCCGCATGTATGTGTTCGAGTCACCGATCCACGCCGATTTCGCGCTGATCAAGGCGGAGCAGGGCGACCGCTGGGGCAACCTGACCTACCGCAAGACGGCGCGCAACTTCGGCCCGATCATGGCCATGGCCGCGAAAGTCAGCATTGCTTCCGTGCATGAAGTTGCCGAGTTGGGCAGCATCGATCCCGAGCACGTCATCACGCCGGGCCTGTTCGTGCAGCGCATCGTGCAAGTGCCGCGCACGGCCACCGGCCCCGCCGGCTTCAAAGCCGCCTGAGGAGTATCAAGTGAATAAATGGAATCGAGATCAAATGGCGGCCCGCGTGGCGGCCGACATCCATGAAGGCAGTGTCGTCAACTTGGGCATCGGCTTGCCGACCCTGGTGGCGAACCACTTGCCGGCTGGCGCAGACATCATCCTGCACAGCGAAAACGGCGTCATCGGCATGGGCCCCGCGCCCGCGCCCGGCGAGGAAGACTACGACCTGATCAACGCGGGCAAGCAGCCCGTCACCCTGCTGGCGGGCGGCAGCTATTTCCACCATGCCGACAGCTTTGCCATGATGCGCGGCGGCCACCTGGACATCTGCGTGCTCGGTGCGTTTCAAGTGTCCGCCACGGGCGACCTGGCCAACTGGCACACGGGCGCGCCGGACGCCATTCCCGCCGTGGGCGGGGCCATGGACCTGGCCATTGGCGCGAAAAAAACCTGGGTCATGATGGAATTGCTGACCAAGACGGGTGAAAGCAAGCTGGTGCAGGCATGCACGTATCCGCTGACGGGCATCGCCTGCGTCAGCCGCATCTACAGCGACCTGGCCGTGCTCGACCTGTCGCCCGCCGGCGCCACGGTCGTCGAACTGGTCGACGGCTTGAGTTTTGAGCAGCTGCAAGCCTTGACGGCCGTGCCGCTGACGGACGGACGTTAGTTCGCCATCAATACGTCACCATCAATACGTCACCATCAATACGCAAACTACTTTCTTGGAGGAAAGAACATGACCCACGCATATATCTGCGACGCGCAGCGCACGCCCTTTGGCCGCTATGGCGGCGGACTCGCCGGCGTGCGCGCCGACGACCTGGGTGCCGTGCCCATCCGTGCCTTGATGACGCGCAATCCGCACGTGGACTGGACGGCTGTCACCGACGTGCTGTATGGCTGCGCCAACCAGGCGGGCGAGGACAACCGCAACGTGGCGCGCATGGCGGCCTTGCTGGCCGGCTTGCCCGACAGCGTGCCGGGCGCCACCCTGAACCGCCTGTGCGGCTCGGGCCTGGACGCCATCGGCAGCGCCGCCCGCTTCATCAAGAGCGGCGAGGCGGGCTTGCTGATCGCCGGCGGCGTGGAAAGCATGAGCCGCGCCCCGTTTGTCATGGGCAAGGCGGACAGCGCCTTTGCACGCGGCATGAAAATGGAAGACACGACCATCGGCTGGCGCTTCATCAATCCCTTGATGAAGGCGCAGTACGGCGTCGATTCGATGCCGGAAACGGCGGAAAACGTGGCTGTCGACTTCGGCATCAGCCGCGCGGACCAGGATGCGTTTGCCCTGGCCAGCCAGGTGAAAGCCCTGGCGGCGCAGCAGGCGGGCGTGTTCGACAGTGAAATCTGCCCCGTCAGCATCGCGCAAAAGAAAGGCGATCCTGTCGTTGTCAGCCGTGACGAGCATCCGCGCGCCACCACGCTCGACACCCTGGCCAAATTGAAACCCGTCGTGCGCGCGGACGGCACGATCACTGCCGGCAACGCGTCCGGCGTCAACGATGGCGCGGCGGCCCTGCTGCTGGCCGATGAAGCGAACGCGGCCCGCTTTGGCCTGACGCCCCGCGCCCGCGTCGTGGCCATGGCGACGGCTGGCGTGGCGCCGCGCATCATGGGCATCGGCCCCGCGCCCGCCACCCTGAAAGTGCTGGCCATGACGGGCTTGACCCTGGCCGACTTCGACGTCATCGAACTGAACGAAGCGTTCGCCGCCCAGGGCCTGGCCGTGCTGCGCCAGCTGGGCTTGCCTGACGACGACCCGCGCGTGAACCCGAATGGCGGCGCCATCGCCCTGGGCCACCCGCTGGGCGCGTCGGGCGCGCGCCTGGCCATGACGGCTGTTAACCAGCTGCACCGCACGGGCGGGCGCTACGCGCTTTGTACCATGTGCATCGGCGTGGGCCAGGGCATCGCGCTGGTGCTGGAACGGGTCTGATTCCGCCCGCCCGCAGGCGAAAAAAAGTTGCCGGCGATACGTATTAACGCGTATGCCGGGCGGCTTTTTGACCCCGATCAAGGGCGTATGATGCAAAACCAGCCCGGGCAACCCGGCTGGCGTTGGCTTTTTCACACGAACAAGAAGACTGATATGACATCCCACGATACTCCGCATGACGTTGCGCAGCTGACTTCCCAGCAGCGCATCAAGGCCATCATTGGCGCTTCCTCCGGTAACCTGGTCGAATGGTTCGACTTCTACATTTACTCGTTCTGCGCGCTGTATTTCTCGCACGCCTTCTTCCCGTCCGGTAATCCGACGACGCAGCTGCTGCAGACGGCCGGCATCTTTGCCGCCGGCTTCCTCATGCGCCCGGTGGGCGGCTGGCTGTTCGGCCGCATCGCCGACAAATACGGCCGCCGCCAGTCGATGATGATTTCCGTGCTGATGATGTGCGGCGGCTCGCTGATGATCGCCGTGCTGCCCACGTATGAAACCATCGGCGCCTTCGCCCCGTTCCTGCTGCTGGTGGCGCGTCTGTTCCAGGGCTTGTCCGTGGGCGGCGAATACGGTACCAGCGCCACCTACATGAGCGAAGTGTCGGAATCGGGCAAGCGCGGCTTCTTTGCCTCGTTCCAGTACGTGACCCTGATCGGCGGTCAACTGCTGGCCTTGCTGGTGCTGGTGGTCTTGCAGCAATTGCTGACCCTGGAAGAATTGCGTGCCTGGGGCTGGCGCATTCCGTTCGTGTTTGGCGCCTTGGCGGCCCTGGTGTCGCTGAACCTGCGTAAATCCCTGACGGAAACAACCACCGCCAGCGAGCGCAAGGACAAGGACGCGGGCAGCCTGCGCGGTTTGCTCAAGCACAAGCGCGCCTTCATCACCGTGCTCGGCTTTACGGCCGGCGGCTCGCTCGTGTTCTACACGTTTACCACCTACATGCAGAAATACCTGGTCAACACGGCCGGCATGGACACCAAGACGGCCAGCGCCGTCATGACCTGCGCCTTGCTGGTCTACATGGTGTTGCAGCCGGTATTCGGCGCCTTGTCCGACCGCATCGGCCGCCGCACCTCGATGCTGTTCTTCGGCGGCTTGGCCACCCTGTGCGTGTTGCCGATCATGCATGCCTTGAAGGACATCACCAGCCCGTACGCGGCGTTTGGCCTGATCATCATCGCCCTGGCCATCATCAGTTTCTATACGTCGATCAGCGGCTTGATCAAGGCGGAAATGTTCCCCGTCGAAGTGCGCGCGCTGGGCGTGGGCCTGTCGTACGCGGTCGCCAACGCCATGTTCGGCGGTTCGGCCGAATACGTGGCGCTGCAGTTCAAGGCTTGGCACGTGGAAGAGTATTTCTATTGGTACGTGACTGTCATGTGCCTGATTTCCTTCATCGTCGCCATCCGCATGCCGGACCCGAGCCGCTCGGGACTGTTGAAGTAAGCTTGCCGTAAAATGGGGGACACTGCGGTGTCCCTTTTTCATCACCGTTATCGTGCCGATCAGGAGTTTTCATGCCGTATGTCATTCCCGCACCGATCCAGCCCAGCGTTCCCGTCACGGGCAGCGCCGACAGCTTTCCCGTCCACCGCATCTATTGCGTGGGTCGCAACTATGTCGACCACGCCAAGGAAATGGGCCACACGGGCCGCGAGGCGCCGTTTTTCTTCATGAAACCAAACGACGCCGTGCTGCCCGTGCCTGCCGGCACGACGGGCGAGCTGCCGTATCCGGCGCAGACGCAGGATTTCCAGCATGAGATGGAACTGGTGGTGGCCATCGGCAAGGGCGGCAGCGACATTGGCGTGGCCGATGCGCTGAGCCACGTGTGGGGCTATGCGATCGGCCTGGACATGACGCGCCGTGACGTGCAGGGCGCAGCGAAAAAGCTGGGACGCCCATGGGACACGGGCAAGGCCTTCGAGCATTCGGCGCCCATCGGCCCCATCACCCCGGCCGCGCAGGCGGGCGACGTCAAGCATGCCGCCATCACCCTGCACGTGAACGGCGAGCTGCGCCAGGGCAGCACGATCGACATGCTGATCTGGAACGTGGCTGAAACCATTGCCGACCTGTCGACCTACTTTACCTTGCAGCCGGGCGACCTGATCTACACGGGCACCCCGGCCGGCGTGGCGGCCGTGCAGCGCGGCGACGAGCTGGTGGGGGCCATCGATGGCCTGGAGACCTTGCGCGTGAAAGTGGTCTAAGTTTTCAAGGAGAGCGGCATGATGCACGATACGTATTCTGTAGCGCAACCGGCGCGCGCCGAGATCGACGCTTTGACGGGGCCGGCCCTGCTGGAATTCGGCACGGGCTGGTGCGGCCACTGCCGCGCCACCCAGGCGCCGCTGGCCGCCGCGTTTGCGCAGCACTCCGCGGTGCCGCATCTGCGCGTGGAAGACGGCCCCGGCCGCGCGCTGGGGCGTTCGTTCCGGGTAAAACTGTGGCCGACCCTGGTTTTTTTGAAAGATGGCCAGGAAGTGGCGCGCCTCGTGCGCCCGCTCGACAGCCGCGAAATTGAGCAGACTTTTGCATTGGTTGATGCGTAGGTCGGCTTAGCGCAGCGTAAGCCGACACCACCGCACATGCTCCATCACAACTTCTTGCCGCACCGCACCACTGCGCGTATCATAAGCCGCTTACAGCAAGATCAACCGCATCCTTCGTGATGCAGGCGCGATCATCGCCGGCCCGCTCCACCCGGAGGGGCCGCAGGCAAGGATTCACCACAAATGACCGATGCCGCGATGCCGACGCGCGGGTCTGGTACGGAATGCCTGGCGATACGCCGGGCCTGATACACGTCGCCCATCCCCTGACGCCTTTCCTGCCGTGCCCCGGGTAACCGGATGGCGCACGACCGTTGTTTCTCTAAATCAGCACTGTTCACAGCGCGATAGCGCGCGTTGCCGGCAGTTCGCTACGGCAACAAAAACCGTTGTTTTTTGTTTGCAAATTTAATAGCAAATGCGCAGCAAATGCCTGCGCGCAAGGCTATGATATGCGAACGACACGGAGACAACGTGCTGTGCTGCTGCCTGAAAAAACATCCAGAGAATGGCCTTTAGACACCCTCCCCAAGGAGCGCAGTAAATGAGCACCCCCCCCAAGAAAAATTCCCCCGGCACGGTGCTGTTCGCCAGTTTGATCGGCACCACCATCGAGTTCTTTGACTTTTATATCTACGCCACGGCCGCCGTGCTGGTGTTCCCGAAACTGTTCTTCCCTGCCGGCGACCCGTCGGCCGCCGTGCTGCAGTCGCTGGCCACGTTTGCCATCGCCTTCTTCGCGCGCCCCATCGGTTCGGCCGTTTTCGGCCACTTCGGCGACCGCATCGGCCGCAAGGCTACTCTTGTGGCAGCCTTGCTGACCATGGGTATTTCCACCGTCATCATCGGCTTGCTGCCGACGTATGCCGCCATCGGCACCCTGGCGCCGCTGCTGCTGGCGCTGTGCCGTTTCGGCCAGGGCCTGGGCCTGGGCGGCGAGTGGGGCGGCGCGGTGCTGCTGGCCACGGAAAACGCGCCACCGGGCAAGCGCGCCTGGTACGGCATGTTCCCGCAGTTGGGTGCGCCGATCGGCTTCTTCCTGTCGGGCGGCATCTTCCTGCTGCTGAGCGAAACCATGACCGATGAACAGTTCTTCAGCTACGGCTGGCGCATCCCGTTCCTGGCCAGCGCGCTGCTGGTCATCGTCGGCCTGTATGTGCGTCTGAAGATCACGGAAACGCCGGACTTCCAGAAAGTCATCGACAAGAAAGAGGTCGTCAAACTGCCGGTCGCCACCGTGTTCCGCCAGCATGGCCGCATGTTGTTCCTGGGCACCATCATCGCCCTGGCCACTTTCGTGCTGTTCTACCTGATGACGGTGTTCGCGCTGAGCTGGGGTACGACCAAGCTGGGCTTCACGCGCAAGGAATTCCTCATCGTGCAGCTGTTTGCCGTGCTGTTCTTTGCCCTGACGATACCCTTCTCTGCCGTGCTGGCCGACCGCCGCGGCCGCCGTGCGACCATGATCTGGGTCTCCGTCGCCATCGCCATCTTCGGCCTGGTGCTCGCGCCCATGTTCGGTTCTGGCGTGACCTGGGAAGTGACGGTCTTCATGGCCGTCGGCCTGGGTCTGATGGGCATGACCTACGGACCGCTGGGCACGATGCTGTCCGAGCTGTTCCCGCCTGAAGTGCGTTACACGGGCGCCTCGCTGACGTTCAACCTGGCCGGCATCCTGGGCGCTTCGCTGGCGCCGTACATCGCCACCTGGCTGGCCACCAACTACGGCTTGCAATACGTGGGCTACTACCTGTCGCTGGCGGCCGTGCTGACACTGGGGGCGCTGCTGATGGTGGGCAAGCCACGCGCGGGCAAGGAAGCTTGGGAATAAACACCCGCGCCAGCTGAATCCCCTTATGTAACAAACCCCGGAAGTTGGCATCCAACTTCCGGGGTTTTTTTATGGCGCCTCCGCCGCGCCATCATTCTGGCCGGTCATCCCGGCTCTCAGCCTCCCGATCCGTTTACCACTTCGGCGTGTACTTCAGGGTGAACTGCACGTTGCGCGGGTCGCCATAGTAGTTGTTCGAACCGGTGGTGTTGTAGGACGGGATGATGTAGCGCTTGTCGAACACGTTGTTGACGTTGAGCGACAGGGCCACTTGCGGCGTGGCTTGCCAGCCCAGGCGCGCGTTCCAGATCGAGAAACCGGCAACCTTGAAGCTGCGTTCGGTATCGACCGTATGGCTTTGCAGGTTGGCGCCGGCGCCCACGCTGAATTTGTCCCAATCGCCAGGCAGGGTGTAGTTCGACCAAAGGCGCAGCATGTGCTTGGGCGTCCACGTCGAGAAGACCTGGCCCTTGTTGTCCGGATCGTCGAGGTAGGTCGTCGTCGTATAGGCGTAGCCGGCCGACAGTTGCAGGCCGCGCGCCACTTCGCCCGACATTTCCGCTTCCAGGCCCTGGCTGCGCACCTTGCCCGAGGCGCGCGAGCAGTACCAGCCATCGCAGGCGAAACCGGCGGCGTAATCGGTGACGGCGCGGTCCTTGTGGTCATAGCGGAACACGGCCAGCGAGGTGTTGAGCTTGCCGTCCAGCAGTTCACCCTTGATGCCGCCTTCGTAGCTGCTGCCCGTGATCGGTTTGAGGGTCCGGCCTGCCACATCGTGGTTCGTCTGCGGCTGGAACACGTCCGCATAGCTGGCGTAGGCTGACCACTGCGGCGTCAATGCATAGATCAGGCCCACCGATGGCGTGAACTTTGCCGTGGCGCTGGTGGCGTCGCGGTAGCCGTCCGGCGTGGCATACAGGAAGTCGTACCAGTTGAAGCGCCCGCCCAGCAGGACCTTCAGATTGCTCGTCAGCTGGCCGTTCCAGGTGGCGTACAGGCCTTTCTGGCGCATGTCGTAGGTGCTGTAGCTGGTCACGCCCGCTGGGCGCGCGGCGATGGTGTCGAAGTCCTGCCACGGGCGATGGTGGTTGATATTGAAGATATCCGCCCCTGTTTCCCACGCGCGCGCATAGCGGTCGGTCGACGTGAAGCTGGCATAGCTGGCGCCGACGACGACTTCCTGCGCGATGCCCAGGCCATTGAATTTGCCGCGCACGAAAGCGTCGATGCCGCGCTTGCGGTTGTCGAAATCGGTGGAAAAGTCGCCATAGCGCGCGCCGCTGCCATCGGGATTGATTTCAAAGGCCGTGCGCTGGTGCGTGGAGCTGGTGCTTTCATTCGTGCCCAGCGCCGAGGCTTTCAGGCTCCATTGCGTATTGAAATGGTGCTCCAGATCCAGGTAGACGGTGCTCTGCTCGACCTGGCTGCGGTTCCAGTCGGCGCCCGTGAAGGTAGAGCGCGGCAGCGGCAGTGCGCTGCCGTCCTTGTAGCGGGGCAGGCCGATGAAAGTGGGACGGCCGTGGGCCTTGACATGGCTGGCGGCAAGGCCCACGGTGGTGGCGGGCGCCAGGTCGTAGTCGAGCGCCGCGTACAGGGTGCGGTTCTTGCTCCACACTTGGTCGATGAAGGAGTGGCTATCGTCTTCATCGACGATGGCGCGTCCGCGCAGGGTGCCTTCCGCATTCAGGGGGGTGCTGATGTCGATCTGGGCGCCATAATGGTCCCAGGAACCGGCGCGGCCCGTCAGCGTGATCGCGCGCGTGGCCAGTGGACGCTTGCGCACCAGATTGACTGAACCACCGGGGCTGCCCGTGCCGACCAGCATGCTCGAGGCGCCGCGCAGCACTTCCAGGCGGTCGTAGATGACCATGTTTTCCTGGCCCCAGTTGCCCAGCGCATAGGTGTTGCGGTCGATCGGCACGCCGTCGTACTGCCATTGGTCGATCTGGAAGCCGCGCGCCGTGATCACCACGCCCGGCCCCACGCCATGCACGCCCACCACGCCCGTGACGTTATTGACGGCTTCGCGCAAGTCCGTGATGCCCTGGTCGTCCAGGCGCTGGCGCGTCAGCACGCTCACCGATTGGGGGATGTCCTTCATCGACTGCTCGCCCTTGCCGATGGTGATCTTGCGCGCCGTGTACGAGCCGCTGCCTTCCGTGGTGGCGCCTTGCTCGGCCTGGCCGACGATGGTAATCGAGGGCATGATACGCTCGGCCGCCGAAGCGGCGCTGGTCGCCGCCGTGGGCGCGGCAACTGCAGGCGCGGCCACCAGCACATAGCCGGTCGGGGTCTTGCCGATGGCGTAGCCGCTGCCGCGCAGCAGCACGGCGAAACCGTCATCGATGGCATAGCTGCCCTGCAGTCCGGCGCTTTGCAAGCCTTGCACCTTGGCGGCGTCGATGACGATGGAGACGCCCGCCTGCTGCGCATAGCGGTTCAGGGCGCCGGCCAGCGGGCCGGCGGGGATGGCGTAGCTGGCGACAGCCGGCACGGCCTGGGCGACTGCCTGGGCGTGCAGGCCGGCGCCAGCGAGCAGCATGGCGGCCAGGGCCAGCGGGCGCAGACGCGTGCGCAGGGTATTCGGGGAGGAAACGGCAACGACTTGAGCGTACATGTGACAGCCTTTTTTGAATGATCTCAGCTGCCTTGACGCACGAGATGCGCACAGTGGAACCGCGAACGCAAAAAATTCTCTATTTATTTTTTGCGGCGCCGCTGGCGGGGGCGTCGACCATCACGAGATAGCGCGTCAGCATGCGGATGCGCAGTTGCGGGAAATTGTCGATCAGCAGCTGCAGCGCCTTGTCCGTGTCATCCAGCGGCAACACGGCGGCCACGCGGATGCCGGCGATCTGCGCGCGGTCGTAATGCAGCTGGCCGGGGCGGTGGCGCGCCAGCTCGTCGAGCACCTCGGCCAGCGGCAAGTCGTCGACCACAAGCTGGTGCGCGCGCCACGCTTCCTGCACGCTGGCCGCATCGATGACCATGATAGGTCCCACGCCATCGTCCGTGATGCGCGCGCGCTGGCCCGCCTGCACCACGACGGCCGGATGTTGCGGCACCTGTGCCAGCACTTTGGACTCCAGCATGCTCAAGGTGGTGCCGCCGCCTTCCTTGCGGACGCTGAAGCGCGTGCCCAGCGCGCGGATCGCCGCCTGGTTGCTGTCGACGATGAAAGGGCGCTGCGCATCCTTGGCCACGTCGACGAGGATGTCGCCGCGTACTAGTTCCACATGCCGCTCTCCCGCATTGAAGCGCACGTTGACGGCGCTGTGGCTGCCCAGGGTCAGGCGGCTGCCATCGGCCAGGGTGTGCGTCTGCCATTGTCCCGTGGGGCTGCGCAGGTCGGCCAGCAGGTAGGCGGGGCGCTCGCTGATGACCAGCGCGCCGGTCAGCGCCAGCACGGCCACGGCGCTGGCGGCGGCCAGCTGGCGCAGACGCTGGCGCTTTGGGGCGATGGCGGCCAGGGCGGCGCGCGCGGGGCGATGGTCGCCGCCGGCCGGCTCGCGCACGGCGCTCAATTGAAGCAGCAGGTTTTCCATGCCGGCGGCGACTGTCGCGTGCAGCGGGTCGGCCGCCTTCCATGCGGCGAAGCCGGCCCGCGCCGTGTCGCGTTCGGACGGGTCGTCGGCGCTCAGGCGCACGATCCACCGTGCGGCCTGCTCGGCCGCCACTTCGGTGCACGTGCTGTTCATGTCGCCATGGCCGGGCAGGCGTGGCGGCAGGCCAGCAAGGCTTGCACCAGGTATTTCTGTACCATGCGCGTGGAGACGTTCAGCTGCGCGGCAACGGCGGCCTGCGGCTGTTCTTCCAGGTAGTGCAGCAAAAAAGCGTCGCGCGCCTTGGCGGACAAGCCATCCAGTGCCGTGGCGATCTGCTCGAGCGCCTGCACGGCCATCAGGATCTCGTCCGGCGAGGGTGCGCCGGGCAGGCTGTCGGCCAGCAGGGTCAGTTCCGCCAGGTAGCTGCGCTCGAGTATCTGGCGGCGCGCGCGGTCGAGCAGCAATCGCTTTGCCGTGGTGGACAGATAGGCGCGCGGCTCGCGCATGCCGAACAGCGCGTCGCGCGAGGCGATGATGCGCACGAACGTATCTTGCGCCACGTCAGCCGCGCCATGCGGACAGCTGAGTTTTTTGCGTAGCCAGCCGACCAGCCAGCCGTGATGCTCGCTGTAGAGCGAATGCACTTGCTGTTGCAGGCTGGGCTGGATGGCGGACATGGGTGATGAGTAATATAAATGAGAATTATTCTCATTGTAAGCCGCAGGGGCCGCTTGCCACAATCCCCAATGCATGCGCAGAGGGCAGGTGTTGCGTGGAGGCCGCATGCGCGTTGATGGCGGAAATGAAAAAACCCGCCGCTGCACGGGGCAGGGGCGGGTTTATCAGTGCTGCAAATTCTTGGTGGTGATAGGTGGACTTGAACCACCGACCCCAGCATTATGAATGCTGTGCTCTAACCAACTGAGCTATATCACCAAACAGACCGGTCAGACCGGATGCTGGTTGCGACCATAGTGATGCCATGATCCTTGTTCTTTGGTGGTGATAGGTGGACTTGAACCACCGACCCCAGCATTATGAATGCTGTGCTCTAACCAACTGAGCTATATCACCCAACAGCCGAGCATTATCCAGTCTTCCCATTTCCTTGTCAATGCCGGCGCAAAAAAATGTGCGGATTTTTCACGCGCCAGCGCAGGCATGATTATTTTTGTAACTGCGTCAGCAAGGGCTGGATCTGCGCCAGCATGGACGAGGCCGGATCAGCGCCCAGGCAATCGATGACGATGCGTTCCGGCATCGAGCGTAACCAGGTGAGCTGCCGCTTGGCCAGCTGGCGCGTGGCGATGATGCCCGTCTCGCGCAGGGCGGCGCGGTCGATGCGGCCATCGAGATATTCCCAGGCCTGGCGGTAGCCCACGCAGCGCATCGAGGGCAAACCCGGGTGCAGGTCGCCGCGCCGGCGCAGCTGCTCCACTTCATCGAGCAGGGCGTCGTCTTTCAGCATGAGGTCGAAGCGCGTGGCGATGCGCGCATGCAGCACGGCGCGGTCCGACGGTTCCAGCGCGAACGATTGCAATTGAAATGGCAGCACGGTCTTTTCGCGCCGGGCCAGCAGGGCCGACATGGGCTGGCCGGACAGCGCGATGATTTCCAGCGCGCGGCCGATGCGCTGCGCATCCTGCGGCGCCAGGCGCGCGGCCGTGACGGGATCCTGCTCCGCCAGGCGCGCATGCATGGCGGGCCAGCCGATGGCGGCCGCGTCTTCTTCCAGCCGGGCGCGCAGGACGGGATCGGCGCCGGGCAAGTCGTCGAGGCCATCGGCCAGGCCCTTGAAGTACAGCATGGTGCCGCCGACGAGCAGCGGCAGCCTGCCGCGCGCCGTGATCTCCGCCACCAGGCGCAGGGTGTCATTGCGGAACTGCGCCACGGAATACGCGTCGAGCGGGTCGATGATGTCGATCAAATGATGCGGTACCTGGGCCAGTTCTTCCTTCGACGGCTTGGCCGTGCCGATATCCATGCCCCGGTAAACGAGGGCGGAATCGACGGAGATGATCTCGGATGGAATGGCTTGCGCGATGGCCAGCGCACTGGCCGTCTTGCCGCTGGCCGTGGGGCCCATGATGGCGACGGCCAGGGGGAGGTGTGGGGTGTTTTGCATGTTGACTTTTGTAAGGTGATGCGTAGGTCGGATTAGCGCAAGCGTAATCCGACGTGATGCCGCCGCCGCAGTGTCGGATTACGCTGCGCTAATCCGACCTACTGTCTATTGGCCGCGCAGGAACAGTTTATCGAGTGCATTGATCTCGACCTGTACCCATGTCGGCCGGCCGTGGTTGCACTGGTCGGCGCGTTCCGTGCTCTCCATCTGGCGCAGCAGGGCGTTCATTTCCTGCACCGATAAAATCCGGTTGGCGCGCACGGCCGTATGGCAGGCCAGGGTGCCCAGCAATTCGTTCTGGCGCTCGATCAGCACGCGCGAGCCGCCGTATTCGCGCACGTCGCGCAGCACGTCGCGCGCCAGAGTTTGCGCGTCCGCGTTTTTGAGCAGGGTCGGCACGGAGCGCACGGCCAGGGTGGTGGGGGACAGGGCGGCGATGTCGAAGCCCAGCGCCTTCAATGTGTCCTGGTTTTCATTCGCCGTCGACACTTCGATGGCGTCCGCGTAGAACGTCACGGGTATCAGCAGCGATTGCACCTGCATGTCCTGGCCGGAGACTTGCGCCTGCAGCGCGTTTTTCAGCTGCTCGTACAGGATGCGCTCGTGCGCCGCGTGCATGTCGACCAGCACCAGGCCCTTGGTGTTCTGCGCCAGGATGTAGATGCCATGCAGCTGGGCCAGGGCAAAGCCCAGCGGATATTCTTCGCGCGCCATCGCTTCGGGCGAGGCGATGTAGGGCTCGGCCTGCGTGATCGGCGACGATGCGCCGCCGCCGAACAGGGCGCCGTAGGCGGACGTGTCCTGCGCCACGCCAGGCGCGTCGGCAAAGAAGGGGCGGGACGCGCCGGGCGAGGCAGGCGCGAAGGTATTCGTAAATTGTGCGCCGAACGAGGTCTGCGTCTGCTCGCGGCGCCAGATGCCAGGTCCACCCAAACCCGCGCCCGCGGTATCACCGCCGAGGCTGGAGGCAGCCGGCAGGGGCGCCGGCACGCTGCCGAACGCCGTGGCCGACGTCTGCGCCAGGGCGCGCTGTACCGCGTGGAAGACGAACTGGTGCACGGAACGGCTGTCGCGGAAGCGTACTTCGATCTTCGACGGGTGCACGTTGACGTCCACCAGGGCCGGGTCGAGGTCGAGCGCCAGCACGTAGGATGGAAAACGGTCGCCGTGCAGTACGTCCTGGTAGGCCATGCGCACGGCGTGCACCAGCAGCTTGTCGCGCACGAAGCGCCCGTTGACATAAAAGAACTGGCCGTCGGCGCGCGCCTTGGACGCCGTCGGCAAGCCGGCAAAGCCGTGAATGCGCAAGGTGCCGGCCGATTCGTCCAGCGCCAGGCGCGCTTCGGCGAAGTCGTTGCCCAGGATGTGGGCGCTGCGCTTGGCCAGTTCGCTGATATTCCACTGGTCGATGGTGCGGCCATTGTGCGACAGCGAGAACGATACGTCCGGCCGCGCCAGCGCGATGCGGCGCACGACTTCGGCGCAATGGCCGTACTCCGTCTGCTCGGACTTGAGGAATTTGCGCCGCGCGGGCGTGTTGAAATACAGGTCTTGCACGTCGACCGTGGTGCCGTGCGCGCCGGACGACGGCGAGACGCTGCCATTGTGCGAGCCGACGATTTCCCACGCGTGGGCCGCGTCCGCCGTGCGCGACGTCACGGTAACGGCAGCCACGGAAGCGATCGAGGCCAGCGCCTCGCCGCGAAAGCCCAGCGTGCCCACGTTTTCCAGGTCGTGCAGGGACGCGATCTTCGAGGTGGCATGGCGCGCCAGGGCCAGCGGCAGCTGGTCCTTGTCGATGCCGCGGCCGTTATCGGTAATCGCGATGCGTTTCACGCCCCCTTCTTCCAGCCGCACGGTGATCTGCGTGGCGCCCGAGTCGAGCGCGTTTTCCAGCAACTCCTTGACGACGGCGGACGGCCGTTCGACCACCTCGCCGGCGGCGATTTGCGAAATCAACTGGTCAGGCAAGGCCTGGATCGGGCGGTGGGGCGTGATGGGAGCGTTCATGCCCTGATTATAACGGGTTGCGAATTGCCGGGCATCGGCTACTTCGCCACCTCCCGTACCGGTATCGGCGCATTGCACAGGTCAATATGGCCGGCCGTGACCTTGCTCCACGGGCCGCCGCGGTGGCGCTGGGCGTCCAGCACGGCCTGGTAGGCGGCGCTGTCGGTGCGCATCACTTCCAGGTTTGCGCGCTGTGCCAAGGGCACGCTGGCGGCCAGGCGGATGGACTTGATCGGCACGTTTTTCTCGGGGCTGTCATAAAAGCCCATGGGGCCCGTGCCGCGCGGCAGGGTCGACAGCAATGGCATGCCGGAGACGACTCTGCCGACGACCGTGATGTCGCGGTCCAGGTGGCGCGGCGACTGGCCGATGACGGCGTACAGTTCCGTGCCGCCGCCACTGTCGCTGGCGCTGTCGCGGCCCACGCCCACGGTGGCGTAGCAATGCGTGAGCCAGGCCGTGCCGGTTTTCGGGTCGCGCGCGGACGGGAAGCCGTTCGAATGCCCCACTTGCGGCGCATAGCCATCGACATCCGGCAGGCGCGTGAAGCTCTTGACGTTTTTCAGGGGCACGGTGAATTCGCCGGGCAGGGTGCGCTGCGCATGCTGGATCGGCTTGGGATTTTTCTCGTTCGGATCGCCCCACTGCGCCACCCAGTTGTCCTGCGCGCGCGTGATGGCCAGGCCGTCGTAATACTGTTCGGCCACCAGGGCCTTGATGTTGGCCACGTGCTTCGGTGCGAAGTCTGGTGCCAGTTCGATCACCACGCGGCCGGCGGGAATGTCCAGGTACAGGGTGTTGTCCGGATCCAGCGGACGCCAGTCGGACGGTTTCGAAGCCTTGATCACGTCGGCCAAGCCCGCTTTGGCGGGCAGTTCGGCGGGCGCCTTGATCTGCACAGGCGCCGCGTGGGCAGTCAGATGCGCAAGGCCCAGTACGGTGGCCATGGTCAGGCCGCTCAGTGGGTGTCGATACATGTTTTCTCCTGGTCGGCGCGGGTTGCGCCGGTCAGAAAGTGTATACCGGAATGGCAATATTTCGCTGAAAAAACGTTGCGCGGGCCGAACATGGTATGCCAGCAGGAAAACTGGCCTGAGCGAGTTGGCGGCGGTAATTCCTTAACCTTTCCTTAAAATGCCACACGCGCACGGGCACCGCATAATTAATCCTGAAATATCGGGCCGGGGACTGCCGTTGCGCTGGCCGGGTGGTGTATGATTCCGCCGCTACCTTTAGGGAAAAATATATGGATTTTGTGCAATTCCTCGACATGATCGTGCATGTCGACAAGACGCTGGGTCTCTTGATCGAGCAGTACGGTACCCTCGTGTATGCGGTGCTGTTCGCCATTATTTTTTGCGAGACAGGCCTCGTGGTGCTGTTTTTCTTCCCTGGGGATACCTTGCTGTTTATCGCCGGCGCGTTTTGCGCGACGGGACAGATGCACCTGGGCTTGCTGATCTTCCTGCTTGTCACGGCGGCCATCACGGGCAACACGCTCAATTACTGGATAGGCGAGGCCATCGGGCAAAGGGTGTTTACCCACGATTACCGCTGGATCAACAAGGATGCCATGCGCCGCACGCACGAATTCTTTGAAAAGCACGGCGGCAAGACCATCATCCTGGCCCGTTTCGTGCCGGTGGTGCGTACCTTCGCGCCGTTCGTGGCTGGCATTTCCGACATGACGCATGCGCGCTTCCAGATGTACAACGTGACGGGCGCCCTGTTGTGGGTGGTCGGTCTGGTGACGGCGGGTTACTTCTTCGGCAATATCCCGTGGATCCGCGACCACCTGACCTTGATCGTGCTGATCGGTGTCGGCGCCGCCGTCGTGCCGGTGGTACTGGGCGGCTTGTGGAAACTCTACAAGCGCATGGTCGGCAAGTCGGCGTAATGCCGCATGGATCCGGGGCAAGCGCGCTGCGGCACAGCCCGCAGCCGGCCCCGGATCCCGTTTTTCTCTGTCTTGTTTTTGTTTTACTCCCGCGCTGATTCAAGTTTTGTTGCTTTCCAGCCGTAAACCAGAGGGTATTCTCACTTTCTGGATTTCCATGCGACATTTGAGCGCCCTGTTAGCTTGCAGCCTTGCCGCGATGACGGCCATGGCAAGCGCCAAAGATGCCCCCGCCCCGGCGAGCGCCGCCGCATCCGCGCCCATGTCGGCGTCGGCGCGCGCGGCCGCCATGAAAACCCTGACCGAATCGGTGAAGGGCAAGGAGGCCAAGGCGCCTGTCGTCGTCGCACCCACGGCGCGCGAAAAGGAAGAAGCGGCCGAAGTCGACCTGTCCGAACGCATCGCTGCGCGCCTGGCGGAAATGCGCGCCACCCAGGCGGCCCGCGCCGCCGCCCGCGCCAAGCGCGCCGCCGTGGTGAAGGCCGCGCCGCCGCCACCACCGCCCGTGCCGCGCGGCACGCACTGGTCGTACGAGGGCGACAGCGGCCCGGCCCACTGGAGCAAGATCAATGTCGACTGGGCCAAGTGCGGCAATGGCAGCCGGCAGTCGCCGATCGATATCCGCGACGGCATGAAGGTGGAACTCGAGCAGATCAGTTTTGACTACCATCCGTCGTCGTTCAATGTGGTCGACAATGGCCACACGGTGCAGGTGGGCGTGAGCGGCGGTAATTACATCACGGTGCAGAACCGCATGTTCGAGCTGCAGCAATTCCATTTCCACCGCCCGTCCGAAGAGCGCATCAATGGCAAGGCATTCGAGATGGTGGTGCACCTGGTGCACCGTGACGCGGAAGGCCGGCAAGCCGTGCTGGCGCTGCTGCTGGAGCGGGGCGCGCCGCAGGCGACCATCCAGACCGTGTGGAACAACCTGCCGCTGGAAAAATTCGAGACCATGCAGCCGACCATCCTGCTCGACCCGGCCGAGATGCTGCCCACGCGGCGCGAGTACTACACGTACATGGGATCGATGACGGAGCCGCCTTGCAGCGAAGGCGTGCTGTGGCTGGTGATGAAGCAGCCGGTGCAGGCTTCGCCGGCGCAGATGGCGCTGTTCAGCCGCTTGTATCCCTTGAATGCGCGTCCGATCCAGCCTGCCAATGGCCGCATCATCAAGGAGTCGAATTAACAGCGCTTGAGAAAAGCCCATGGCGTTGTTGCCTTGCCTCGTCGTACATGCGTACTGCCTTCGGCAAGGCGCCTAGCCCTGGACTTTTTCAGTCGCTCTTATGTAAATGCGAGATGCTGGCGGCCCGTCCATTCGGCGCCGGCAGCCAGCAGGTCTGGCTGGATCAAGGCCGGCTCGATGCAGATGAAGCGCTGGTATTCATCGTCGGCCAGGTCGGGCAGGGCGGCCGCGTCTTGCGCGCCCGGGTTCCACACGACGGCGTCCGTAAAGCCCTGCTGTTCCAGGCGCAGCGTATGGCCGCCGGACTGCAGGCTCAAGGCGCCCGGCAGCTGGTAGTAGATGCGGTCCAGCTTGTCCGCGAATTGCAGCAGCTCTTCCGCCTGCAAGGCATCTTGCGGCGTTTCGTCCGAATAGCGCACGCGCTGCAAGCCGCCGACGCGCGCCTCGCTCAATTGATCTATCGAAAAATAGCTGTGCAGGGCCGCCGAGAATGGAAACGCCTGCTCGCCCGTGTTATGCACGGACAGGTTCAGTTCCAGCGTCTGCGCCTTGACGGCCACGCGCAGGCGCAAGGTGAAGGCATAGGCCCAGGTGGCGGCGATCGCTTCCGGCAAGTCAGCCTGGGTCAGGGCAAATTGCGCCCATGCGGCGCCATCGGCGTCGCCGCTCGATTCCAGCTGCCAGGTCGCCACGCGCGCAAAGCCGTGGCGCATGCCCGTGCCGCGCGCGCCGAACTGGGGAAAGATCACGGGCACGCCGCCACGGATGGCGCGGCTGCCATCGAGCGCGGAATCCCGGCTGCAGAACAGGCGCTCCTGGCCGTCGCTGGTCCGCCACGAGACCAGGTGGCCGCCGTACAGGGTGACGGTCGCTTGCGCGCCGTCGGCGGCGCGGATAGTCACGGCCGGCAGCTCGCCAAAGATACTCTCGCTCATGCTAGGCTTTCATGTCAGGTCAGGCGGCTTTTCGCCAGCGGCGGATTCTTGGCAAAATAATTCTTGATGCCCGTGACGATGGCGTCGGCCATCTGGTCCTGATAGCCGTTGTCGGTCAGCTTGGCTTCTTCTTCCGGATTGGAGATGAACGCCGTCTCGATCAGGATGGAAGGAATATCCGGCGCTTTCAGCACGGCGAAGCCGGCCTGCTCGACGGAACCCTTGTGCAGACGGTTGATGCCGCCGATTTCGCGCAGCACGGCCTTGCCCAGCTTCATGCTGTCATTGATCTGCGCCGTCGTCGACAGGTCGAGCAGCACGCTGGCCAGCTGCTTGTCGTGGTTCTTTACGTTCACGCCGCCGATCAGGTCGGCCTGGTTTTCCTTGTTGGCCAGCCAGCGCGCGGCCGTCGAGGTGGCGCCTTTTTCGGACAGCACGAAGACGGACGAGCCGCGCGCCGTCGGCTGGATGAAGGCGTCGGCGTGGATCGAGACGAACAGGTCGGCCTGCACCTTGCGCGCCTTTTCCACGCGCATGCCCAGCGGGACGAAGAAATCGGCGTCGCGCGTGAGCATGACGCGCATGTTGGGCTGCAGTTCCAGCTTGGTCTTGAGGCGCTTGGCGATGGCCAGCACCACGTCTTTTTCGCGGCTGCCCCGGCTGCCCATGGCGCCAGGATCTTCGCCGCCGTGGCCGGGATCGAGCGCGATGGTAATCATGCGCACCACTTTCTGGCCCGGCAGGGGACGTGCTTCGGGACGCTGTTCCGGACGGATATCGGGCACGGGCGGCACGATGGGCGCTACCGGTGGCACGACGGCGGCGACGGGCGGCTTGCCGCTCTCGGGCAGGGGCAGCGCGGGCGGCGGCGTATGCGTGCCGGCCATTGGCGGCTTGGCAGGGTCGCTCGACCAGTCGCCCTTTTCGATCATTTGCGCGATCAGGTCCGGCTCGTGCACGGGATACAGGTCGAAAATCAAACGGTGGTTGTAGGAGCCGGCCGGCGGCAGCGTAAACAGCTGCGGCGTGACCTCTTCCTTCAGGTCGAATACCAGGCGCACGACGTTGGGCCGGTTCTGGCCCACGCGCACCTGCTTGATGTACGGGTCGTTCGACTGGATCTTCGCCACCAGGCCCTTGAGCGTTGGATTGAGTTCCAGTCCTTCGATGTCGACCACCAGGCGTTCCGGGTCCTTGACGATGAAGTGGGTCGCCTTGAGGATGCTGTCGTTTTCCAGCGTGACGCGGGTATAGTCCTCGGCCGGCCAGACGCGCACGGCGAGAATTTGCGCCGCCATCGCCGACATGGGCGCGAACACGGACAGCAGCAGGGTGCCGCCGGCCTTGAGCACCGTGCGCCGGGTGATGGGCGAGGAGATCAAAGGTTCGGGGCGAATTTGAGACGGTGAAGGCATGACAGACCCAATTCAGAAGACGCTTGCAATTCTACATCACGTCCTGTACCCGCAACGTTCAAATAAATATTCAGGTCGGCCGGCGGCAGCACCGGCTCGGCTTTCTCCGGCCATTCGACGATGCAGATATTGCGGCCGTCGAAGTCTTCGCGAAAACCCGCGTCGAGGAATTCCTCGGCGCTGCCCATGCGGTACAGGTCGAAATGGATGACGTTGACGCTCTGGCCATCGAGCTGCACCGTGTACGGTTCGGACAAGGTATAGGTGGGGCTTTTCACGTGGCCCGCATGGCCGGCCGCGTGCAGCAGGGCGCGCGTGAGGGCCGTCTTGCCGGCGCCCAGGTCGCCGTGCAGGTAGATCGCCAGGCCCGGCGCCAGTGCGCGCGCCAGCGCGGCGCCCAGCGCGGCGGTGCCGGCTTCGTCGTGGAGGTGGGCTTTGAAGTGTTCGGTCATTATCTTCGGTATCGCATAAAATGGAGGCTGCTGTCATTGTAACCGCCCGCGCGCCTGCCGTTTTCCGTAAAGTCCCCTATGTCCGCCACCGTCACCGATCTCGCCGCCTTGGCGCACACCATTAAAGAATGGGGGCGCGAGCTGGGTTTTGCCGAGGTGCGTATCGCCGACGTGGACCTGTCGCACATGGAAGCGCCCTTGCAAGCCTGGCTCGATGCAGGGTATCACGGCGAAATGGATTACATGGCCAGCCACGGCATGAAGCGTGCGCGCCCGGCCGAATTGGTGCCGGGCACGGTGCGCGCCATCAGCGCGCGCATGAATTATCTGCCGTCGGCGCTGGGACCCGACTGGCGTGAGCACGAGGCGGCGCGCGATGCCGATCCCGCGGCGGCCGTGATCTCCGTGTATGCGCGCGGCCGCGACTATCACAAGGTTATGCGTTCGCGCCTGCAGCAGCTGGCCGAGCGCATCAAGGGCGAGATCGGCGACTTCGGCTACCGCGTCTTCAGCGATTCGGCACCCGTGATGGAGGTCGAGCTGGCGCAAAAGGGCGGGCTGGGCTGGCGCGGCAAGCATACCTTGCTGATCAACCGCCAGGGCGGCTCCTTCTTTTTCCTCGGCGAGATCCTCATCGACGTGCCGCTGCCCGTCGACCCGCCGGAGACCCCGCGCTGCGGCCAGTGCTCGGCGTGCATCACGGTGTGCCCGACGCAAGCCATCCTGGGGCCGTACAAGCTTGACGCGCGCCGCTGCATCTCCTACCTGACGATCGAATTGAAGGGGGCCATTCCCGTCGAGATGCGCCCCTTGATCGGCAACAAGGTGTATGGCTGCGACGATTGCCAGACCGTCTGCCCGTGGAACAAGTTCGCCCAGCGCGCCGTCGTGCCGGACTTCGACGAGCGCCACAGCCTGGGCAGCGCCGGCATGGTGGAACTGTTCGCCTGGACGGAAGAGGAATTCAACCGCCGCATGGAAGGCAGCGCGATCCGCCGCATCGGCCACGAACGCTGGCTGCGCAACCTGGCCGTCGGCATGGGCAACGCGGCGACCAAGGCCCGGGGCCAGGCCGACATCGTCGCGGCCCTGCTGTCGCGCCGGGAGCATCCGTCGGCCATCGTGCGCGAACACGTCGAATGGGCGCTGGCGCTGCACGGCATCGCCTGACCTGCGTTTATTTCTGCGTTTATCCCTGCGTTTAAACCTGCTTCAGGCGCAGCGCCGACCACTGACTATCGATGGCGACCATCGCCACGCTGTCCAACCCCACGCTTTGCGCAAAGTCGCGGATATCGTCGCGCTGGATGTCGCTGCCCGCTTTGATTCCACCCTTGCGGTATGCCACCCAGACCGCGCCGCCGGGCGCCAGGCGCGCCTGCGCCACCGGCAGATACAGCTCCAGTTCCGCGCGGCTGCGCGCAAACAGCAATATCCAGTCGGCATTTTCACCGTCCCGCACCAGCCGCTCTGGCGGCAACTGCGCCAGCAATTCCCCATGTTCGCCGCCGTCATTGAGCACGGCCAGGGCCTTGGCATTTTTCACATACATTTTTTCTGGGACAGTTTTTCAGGCATGGCAAGGGCGTGTCGATTGCGGAAAGACGAGCATAACAAATTTCTCCTTGACTTATCGATATATCGTTATAAAATGACGATACCTACTAACGATATATCTTTAAAGAGAAAACATGAGAAACTCACACCACGCAGAACACGGCCATCACGGCCATCACGGCCATCACCATCATCACGGCCATCACGGCCATCACGGCCATCACGGCCATCACGGCCATCACGGCCATCACGGCCATCACGGCCATCACGGCCATCACGGCCATCACGGCCATTGCGGCCAGCAGCATCACCATGGCGAACACCGCCACGAGCACCGCAGCGAATACGCCATGCATGGCCGCGGCCCGCGCGGTTTCGACGAGCGCGGCGACGGCATGGGCCATGGCGGCCCCGGTGGCCCAGGTGGGCGAGGGCGCGGCGAACGGGCCGAGCGTGTCTTCGGCCGCGGCGACCTGCCGCTGATCGTGTTGGCGCTGATCGAGATCAGCCCGCGCCACGGCTACGAAATCATCAAGGCCATCGAAGAGCGTTGCGGCGGCGCCTACGCCCCCAGCCCGGGCGCCGTGTACCCGACCCTGACCCTGCTGGAAGAGCAGGATCACGTCACCTCAAGCGAGAGCGCCAGCGGCAAGAAGCTCTACACGATCACGGACCTGGGGCGCGCGTATCTCGACGAGAACCGCGCCCAGGTGGATGGCATCCTGGCCCGCCTCGACATGTTTGCCCGCGTCCAGGCGCGCAACGCCTTGCCCGAGCGCGTGCGCCAGGCCATGCACACCCTCAAGCATGCGCTGTTGCTGAACAAGACCAGCTGGAGCGACGCCGAAGCCGAGCGCGTCTCCGCCGTGCTGGAGCAGGCGGCGAATGCCATCGTCGACGGCCACTGAGCCTACTTTACAAGGATAAGCAATGACTACTGCATCACCTACAGCACCACGTCCGCATGCCATCGAGCGCGTGCGGCATGACTTGAAACTGCGCGTACTCACCGTCGTGCGCACGGAGCAGCTGACGCCGCACATGCGCCGCATCACCCTGGCGGGCGACGACCTGGATGGCTTTGTCTCGCCGGCGCACGACGATCACGTCAAGCTGTTCTTCCCCGCCCCGGGCGAGACAGCGCCCGTGTTTCCCGTGCTGGGCAATGGCCCGAATCCCATCCAGTACACGGAAGGCGCGCGTCCCATCGCCCGCAATTACACGCCGCGCCGCTATGACGCCGCGCGGCGGGAGCTGGAAATCGACTTCGTGCTGCATGGCGACGGCCCCGCGGCCAGCTGGGCGGCGCAAGCGGCGCCCGGCCAGACCCTGGGCGTGGGCGGACCGCGCGGCTCCATGCTGGTGCCGCTCGATTTCGACTGGTATGTGCTGGTGGGCGACCAGACGGCCTTGCCGGCCATCGCCCGCCGCCTGGAGCAGTTGCCGGCCACGGCGCGGGCGATTGCCGTGATCGAGATCGTCGAAGACGGCGAACAGATCGCGTTGGAGTGCGCCGCGCAGCTGGACGTGCGCTGGGTCGCGCGCCATGGCCGCAAGGGGCCGCTGCTGCTGGAAGAATTGGCGAAGGTCGCCTTGCCGCAGGATGGCGACGGCTATGTGTGGGTGGCGTGCGAGCATGCGCAGGTGCAGGGCTTGCGCGGGCATTTCATCGATGCCGGCGTGCCGAAGCAGCACCTGCATGTGGCCAGTTACTGGAAGCATGGGGCGGCGGAGCATCACGAGCACCATGATGCGTGATGGCGGTGGTGTCGGGTTACGCGCTGCGCGCTAACCCGACCTACCCGACCTACATTGCAATGTAGGTCGGATTAGCGGCGCGCCAGCGCCGCGTAATCCAACATTGCTGCATTACTTCAACAACCCCGCCAGCTCCACCGCCGTCTTGACCTGCATCTTGTCGAAGATATGCGCGCGGTGGACTTCCACGGTGCGCATGCTGATGCCCAGCTTGTCGGCCACCACCTTGTTCATCTTGCCCGCCAAAATCAGGTCCAGCACTTCGCGTTCGCGCGTCGACAGGGTGGCCAGGCGCGCATGCACGGCGGCCAGTTCGCCCGCCTGGCGCGAGTTGGCCAGGCCCTGCTGCACGCGGTCCATCAGGTCGTTGTCGTTGAACGGCTTTTCAAAGAAATCGAAGGCGCCCCGTTTCAGGCTGTCGACGGCCATCGGCACGTCGCCGTGGCCGGTGAGGAAAATCACGGGCAGGCGCGCCGTCAGGTCGCGCTTGACCAGCTGGTCGAACAGGGCGATGCCGTTCATGTCGGGCATGCGCACGTCGAGCAGCACGCAGTCGCCGGCGGCGTCGAAGCTGCCGTCCAGGCTATCGAGGAATTGCTGGGCGCTGGCATAGTTGCGCGCCTCGATGCTGCGCGAGGCGGCCAGCCAGGACAGGGAGTCGCGCACGACCTCTTCGTCGTCAATGATGTGTAGCATGTGGTCTCCGGCTTGTCGTTATGCGTTATTAGTTAAGGCGAGTGCGGCGCGCGCGGCGCGGCCGGCACGCTGAATGTAAAGATGGTACCGCCAGCGGGGTTGGCGCCGAAGGTCAGCGCGCCGCCATGAAATTCGATGGCGGTGCGGCAGATGTTCAAGCCCATGCCCATGCCTTCGGACTTGGTCGAGAAAAACGGCGAAAACAGCCGCTCGGCCACGTCCTGGGGAATGCCATGTCCATGGTCGATCACGTCCACCGTCACCATGCCCTGCTGCGCGTCGTGGCTGGCCCGCAGGCGCATGATACGCCGTCCCGGCGCCGCATCCTGCATGGCTTCGATGGCGTTGCGCGTCAGGTTCAGCAGCACCTGCTCGATCATCACGGGATCGGCGCGCAGCAGCGGCAAGTCCGGCGGCAGCTCTTCCTGGATGGTGACATAGTATTTGCGCGCCTGCAGGTCGATCAGCGCGCGGATGCCGTCGATCAGGGTGCGGATGGCGATATCCTGGCGCTGCGGCTCGCTCTTGCGCACGAAATCGTGCACGCTGCGGATGATCTGGCCGGCCCGCTGCGCCTGCGCGCTGGCTTGCTCCAGCGCCGGTTTCAAGGTGCCCGGATCGACGGGGGCGTCATGCTCGATGGCGCGGCGGATCAGGTTCAGCGCCCCCGTGGTGTAGCTGGAAATGGCCGCCAGCGGCTGATTTAATTCGTGTGCCAGCATCGACGCCAGCTCGCCCATGGTGGCCAGGCGCGAACTCGTTTGCAGTTTTTCCTGCTGCTGGCGATTCAGTTCCTCGACCCGCTTGCGGTCCGAGATATCGAGCACGGAACCCATCCAGCCCGTCTGCTGGCCGTTCTTGTCCACCAGCGGCGCTTCGAAGATCAGCACGGCCACGCGCGTGCCGTCGGGGCGCTGGAAATAGGTTTCGAACTGCGGCGTGGGGTTGCCGGCCAGGGCCTTGACGAAGCGCTGCTGGTATTCCTCCAGCGCCTCGGGCACCCAGTAGGGCATGGGCGGCAGGCGCCCCAGGATTTCCTCGGGCGGATAGCCGACGATCTGGCAAAACGCGGGATTCACATATGTGACTCTTCCTTCGAGGTCGCGTGCGCGCATGCCTGTCACCAGCGAGTTTTCCATCGCCGTGCGAAACAGCATCTGCTGGCGCAGCGCGCCCTCGGCCACCAGGCGGCGCGAAATATGCCGCCACAGGGCCAGCAGGCTCCATAATAAACCCAGCGACAGGGCGATGACGGAGCCGACCAGCAGATTGGGCAGCAGCTTGGGCTGGCTTTTCACGCTGTCGGTAAACAGGGTGATGGTGGCGCCGGGCACGTCGAGCGCGCGCTTGTGCGTGTACACGCCGTGGCCGGGACCGGCGGCGGCGCGCCGCGCCAGCACCTTGTCGTCGCGGTCGATCAGCGAAATCTGGTTATCCTGCGCAAACCACCACGGCACCATTTCATCGAGCAGGCTGCTGATCTGGTAGGTGGCCACCAGGCTGCCGACATAGCGCTGGCCATCGAACAGGGGCTGGTGGTAATCCATCAGCATGGCGCCCGGCGGCGCGTCGGGAAAGCCACTCTGCTGCGAAGGCTGGGCGTACTGGCCCCGGTGCAGGCGGCGCGCATTGTCGGCCGCCGTCAGCGAGGCCGGTGAAAACGACAAGGCATGCGGCAGGCTGTTGTCGCTGGTGGCCAGCACCTTGCCGCTGGTGTCGAGCCACAGCACGCGCTGCAGTTCGCGGCCATTGCGCAGCATCTGCTGCAGCCGTTCGTGCACTTTTTCCGCGCCCAGAGAGGCGCTGGCGATATCGACACCCAGGTTGAACAGGCTTTCCTCGTTGCGCGCCAGCTGGAAGCGGATGGTCTGCTCCACCCACAGGGTGTCGGCGATCAATTGCTCCTGGCGCTCGTTGCTTTCCATCTGGCGCGCCTGCCAGGGCAGCCAGAACAGGATGGACAGGAACAGCAGCAGCAATATGACGGGCAGCAGCCAGCGCATCGGGCTCGATAGCTTGAAGCGGCGTGCAAGGGTGGGGGGAGTCGGCATGGCTGGCAGGGTAGCGGCTTATCGGGAGCCGGCTATTGTGGTTAACCACAATAGCCGAAGCAGTTTCTTTGGCACAATATCCAAGTAGACAAATAATAAAGTTTTTCTAAAAACCATCCAGGAGACAAAAATGCAGATGAAAACCATGTTCGTCGCGCTGTGCGCGGCCATCGGCGCAACCGCCGGCGCGCACGCTTACGCGCAAGCCCCCATCGTCATCAAGTTCAGCCATGTCGTGGCGACGGACACGCCGAAAGGCCAGGCCGCCGAGCGCTTCAAGCAGCTGGCCGAGAAAGCCACGAATGGCAAGGTCAAGGTCGAACTGTACCCGAACAGCCAGCTGTACAAGGACAAGGAAGAACTCGAAGCCCTGCAGCTGGGCGCCGTACAGATGCTGGCGCCCTCGCTGGCCAAGTTCGGCCCGCTGGGCGTGAAGGAGTTCGAAGCGTTCGACCTGCCCTACATTTTCCCCACCAAGACGGCGCTGTACAACGTTACCGAAGGCGAAATCGGCAAGAGCCTGCTGAAAAAACTGGAACCCAAGGGTATCACGGGCCTGGCCTACTGGGACAATGGCTTCAAGGTGATGTCGGCCAACAAGCCGCTGCACAGCCCGGCCGACTTCAAGGGCCTGAAAATGCGCATCCAGTCGTCCAAGGTGCTCGACGCGCAGATGCGCGCGCTGGGCGCCAATCCGCAGGTGCTGGCCTTCTCGGAAGTGTATCAGGCGCTGCAGACGGGCGTGGTCGACGGCACGGAAAATCCGCCGTCGAATATGTACACGCAAAAGATGCATGAAGTGCAAAAGCACGTGACCGTGTCGAACCACGGCTACCTGGGCTATGCCGTTATCGTCAACAAGAAATTCTGGGATGGCTTGCCGCCCGATATCCGCGCCCAGCTGGAAAAAGCCATGCGCGAGGCCACCACGTTTGAAAAAGCCATCGCCCAGCGCGACAACGACCAGGCCCTCGACGCCATCAAGAAGGCGGGCAAGACGCAGATCTACACCTTGACGGTGCAGGAACAGGCCGAGTGGCGCAAGGCGCTGGCGCCCGTGCAAAAGACCATGGAAGCGCGCATCGGCAAGGACCTGATCTCGGCCATCAACAAGGAAAGCGCGAAGTAATAGCGCTGGCCGCGCCACCCGGTGCGGCTTTCAGGGGCATCCCTGTCTTTCTGCAGCAACGGCACCTGCGCGTCCTGCGCGGGTGTCAGCGTACCCGCATTCTTTGAAAGTCCACCATGAAATTTCTGGATCACCTGGAAGAGTGGCTGATCGCGACCCTGATGGGCGCGGCCACCTTCATCATCTTCGTCGCGGTCGTGCACCGCTACCTGGCAGGCTTGCCGATACCAGTCGTGCAAGACTTCCTGATTCAAATCAATACCAGCTGGGCCCAGGAACTGTGCATCTACATGTTCGTCTGGATGGCCAAGTTCGGTGCCGCGTATGGCGTGCGCACGGGCATCCACGTGGGCGTCGATGTCTTGATCAACCGCATGAACCCGCGCTGGCGCGACCGTTTCATCGTCTTCGGCCTGGGGGCCGGCGCCCTGTTTACGGGTGTCGTGGGGACCCTGGGCGCCAGCTTCGTGTGGTCGATCGGCCACACGGACCAGACCTCGGCCGACATGGAAGTGCCGATGTGGCTGGTCTACCTGGCCGTGCCGCTCGGTTCCTACCTGATGTGCTTCCGCTTCCTGCAAGTGATGGTGCATTTCATCAAGACGGGCGCCTTGCCGAAACACGACCATTCGCACGTCGAGGGCCTGGAAGACGAACTGACGGCTGAAGAAAAAGGAGCCAAGGCATGAACGCGCTGATCATTTTTGTGTTGCTGCTGGCGCTGATGCTGACCGGCATGCCGATTTCCATTTCGCTGGGCCTGACGGTACTGACGTTCCTGTTTACCATGACCAGCGTACCCATCGAATCGGTGGCCCTGAAGATTTTCACGGGCATCGAGAAGTTCGAGATCATGGCCATCCCGTTCTTCATTTTGGCGGGCAACTTCCTCACGCATGGCGGAGTGGCGCGGCGCATGATCAACTTCGCCAGTTCCATGGTGGGCCACTGGCATGGCGGCCTGGCGCTGGCCGGCGTGATGGCGTGCGCGCTGTTTGCGGCCGTCTCCGGCTCCAGCCCCGCCACCGTGGTGGCGATCGGCTCCATTATCCTGCCGGCCATGGTCAAGCAGGGCTATCCGCGCGGTTTCGGCGCTGGCGTCATCACCACCTCGGGCGCGCTGGGCATCCTGATACCGCCATCGATCGTGATGGTGATGTATTCCGTCAGCACGAATACCTCCGTCGGTAAACTGTTCATGGCGGGCGTGATTCCCGGCATGATGCTGGCCATGCTGCTGGGCCTGACCACGTGGTTTTTGGCGCGCAAGCACAATTATCCGCGCATGAAGAAGGCCAGCTGGACGGAACGCTTCGTCACCTTCAAGAAGAGCGCCTGGGGCCTGCTGCTGATCGTCATCGTCATGGGCGGCATCTACTCGGGCGCCTTCACGCCGACGGAAGCGGCCGCCATGGCAGCCGTGTACGCCTTCATCATCGCCGTCTTCGTCTACAAGGACTTGAAGATCAAGCAAGTGGGCAAGGTCTTGCTCGATTCGGCCGCCATGTCGGCGATGCTGTTGTACATCATCACCAATGCCGTGCTGTTCTCGTTCCTGATGACCAGTGAAAACATCCCGCAAGCGATGGCCGAATGGATCACGGGCAAGGGCCTGGGCGTGATCAGCTTCTTGCTGGTGGTCAACGTACTGCTGTTATTGGCTGGTAACGTCATGGAACCGTCATCCATCGTGCTGATCATGGCGCCGATTTTGTTCCCCGTAGCCATGAAGCTGGGCATCGACCCTGTGCACTTCGGCATCTTGATCGTGGTCAATATGGAAGTGGGCATGTGCCATCCACCCGTGGGCTTGAACCTGTACGTGGCGTCCGGCATTACCAAGATGGGCATTTCGGAGCTGACCGTGGCCGTGATGCCGTGGCTGCTGACGATGCTGGGCTTCCTGGCGCTGATTACCTACGTACCACAAATCTCGCTGTGGCTGCCAAATTTAATTTACAACTAAAACAGTTGTCCCCGTCATGGTGCAAAAAAAGTCGATCCGGCCGAATAAATGCGCTATGATGGGCAGCCTTAAGGGGAAACACGTATATGCATATACGCCCAGGTAGCAAGGCTGAAATACAGAATTGGCAACAAGGTTAGTGGGGGAGTGGTCTATAAAAACGGTATTGATACCGGGGATATATTGAGGAGACACACGTTTCACAGAAGTTGTTGAGTCATAGCTGTCTGCGGCCACAAGCCGGCACCGGCGGACCCAAACGACCGGGAACGTGAAGCAATATTTGAAGCGCACCGACTGGTGCGCTTTTTTTTCGTCCCCGGGAAACGTCCGCCGGCACGCCCAAAGTCGGTGCATAATTCCCGTGGCGCTGTTTCCGGCGCCGGCAGGTTGCATATATGCCACACTTGAATAATGATCAGCAGATGAAAAAACAACAGGGCAGTGAACTGTTCAGCGCCATCGTGGCCGCGCCGTTCGGCGCCATGGGCGTGCGCACGCAGGATGGCCAGGTATGCGAGCTGGTGTATCTGCCGCCGCACTTTGCGGAAAAAGATGCGCAGGATGTAGTCTCCGAGCGGGCGTGCCAGCAACTGGCGCGCTATTTTATCGATCCCGATCATGTCTTCGACTTGCCGCTGGCATGCTCGGGCAGCGCCTATCAGCAACGGGTATGGGCGGCGATCGCCGGCATCCCGCGCGGCCAGGTGCGCACCTATGGCGACGTGGCGCGCCTGATCGGCTCGGCGCCGCGCGCCGTGGGGCAGGCCTGCGGCGCCAACTGGTTTCCCGTGGTCATACCCTGTCACCGGGTCACGGCCGCTGGCGGCCTGGGCGGCTTTGCCCACCATGACGATGCGACGGGCTTCCACCTGGGCGTGAAGCGCTGGCTGCTGGCGCATGAAGGCGTGGCGGGCATGGGGTGGTCAACACGATGATGAACAGCCTGCTGGCGCCCGACAACACTACCCTGATCGATGAATTCTGCGACAGCCTGTGGCTGGAAGACGGCCTGTCGAAAAACTCGCTGGACGCCTACCGGCGCGACATGCGGCTGTTTTCGCGCTGGCTGGAAGTGGCGCGGCCCGGGCGCGAGGGCCTGTACGACGTGTCCACGGCCGATATCGAGGCGTATTTCGCCGCCCGCCACGACGAGAGCAAGGCCACGTCGTCGAACCGGCGCCTGTCAGTGCTCAAGCGTTTTTACCAGTTGGCCCTGCGGCACAAGCATATCGCGGCCGACCCGTGCCTGAAGATGGTGTCGGCCAAGCAGCCGGCGCGCTTCGTGCATACCTTGAGCGAAGCGCAGGTGGAAGCGCTGCTGGCGGCGCCCGACGTCAGCACGCCGCTGGGCCTGCGCGAGCGCACCATGCTGGAACTCATGTATGCGAGCGGCTTGCGCGTGTCGGAACTGGTGGACTTGCAATCCGTGGAGCTGAGCCTGAACGATGGCGTGCTGCGCATCACGGGCAAGGGCAGCAAGACGCGGCTGGTGCCGTTCGGTGAACAGGCGCGGCTGTGGATCGAACGCTACCTGAAGGAAGCGCGCGGCGTGATTCTCGACGGCCAGATGGACGATGCGCTGTTCGTCACGCGGCGCGGCGGCGCCATGACGCGGCAAATGTTCTGGGTCATCATCAAGAAACACGCGCTGAGCGCCGGCATCACGGCGCCGCTGTCGCCGCACACCCTGCGCCACGCGTTCGCCACCCATTTGCTGAACCATGGCGCGGACTTGCGTGTTGTGCAATTGTTACTGGGACACTCCGATATTTCCACCACGCAGATTTACACGCATGTGGCCCGCGAACGGCTGAAACTGCTGCATGCGCAGCATCATCCGCGAGGCTAAACATTTGGTGTTTGGTCCAACTACGTCATAATGTGGCTTATATGCTTATCTGTAACATCTAAAAACTAAAGAGGTAGTAAATGGCCAAGACAAATTTCCAATACGAAAAACGGCAAAAAGAGCTGGAAAAGAAGAAGAAAGCCGAGGAAAAAGCCAGGCGCAAGCTGGAAGCGAAAAACAATCCGAAGCCGGCCGACGGCGGCGAGGGCGATGAGCCGGAAGCGGACGACGCCGACGTCGACGCCGATCCGGCCGCCGAAGGCGACGCTCCCGCCCAGCCCCAGTAATTCTCCGTTCCTGACGACCGGTGCGGCATGGCCGCGCCGGTATCTCCTCGTTCTCTCCTTCCCCGCTACAAGCGCGGCCGCTGGCCGATCGCCAGTTGCAGCTGCGTGCTGGCGATGGCCGCATCGGCGCGCGCCTGCACATAGCCCTGGTACGCCTCATCGGCCGAGCGCTGCGCCGCCAGCCATTCCAGCAGCGAGGCATTGCCGCTGAAGTAGGACAGGCGCATGCCATCGACCACCTTTTGCGCATCGACCAGCACGCCGTCACGGTAGTGCGCCAGCCTGTCCTGCGCCGCCCGCAGTTGCCGCTGCGCCGTGCGCACTTGCGTTTCCGCTGTCAGTTCCGCCTGGCGCAGGGCCAGCATCGCCTGTGTCACGCCCGCTTCCGCCTGTACGATGTCGCCCTTGTCGCGCCGCGACAGGGGAATGGGGATGGCCAGCGAGATGGACAGCGCACGGGAGCGGGGAGCGCCTTCGACGGGATTGCCGCTGGCGTCGATGCCATCATGGTAGCCGCGCGCGGCGGCCAGGCCCAGCGTCACGGTCGGGTCGACGGCGCGGTTGGCGCGCACCAGCGCCGCGCCGTCGCGCAGGTTGTCCAGGGTGGCGCGGGCGATGCGCACGTCGCTGCGGGCATCGAGCGCTTGCGGCACCAGCACACCGGCATCCTTGTTCTCAAACGCGGCGAAATCGCATACCAGCTGCGCCTCCGGAAACAGCGCATCGAACTGGCGCCCCAGCGGCGGCGACAGGGCCAGCATGGCGCTGTCCGCCTCGCTGCGCGCCTGCGCCAGCTCGGCCTGGAACTGGTCGCGTTCCACGCGCGACTGCAGCAGCTCGATGCCGCCCACGTCGCCCGCCTTGCGCCGCACGGTATTCGCCTCGACTACCTTGGACAGGGCCGCCATGGTCTGCTCCTTGCGCGCGGCCACTTCGCGCGTGCGGCACGCTTCCGTGAACGCGGCGGCGGCGGTGCCATACAGTTCGCTTTTGAAGCCTGCCACCGTTTCCTCGGCCAGCGCGACATTGCTGTGCGCCGCCTTCAAGCGCGCGGCGCGCTTGCCGCCCGTCTCGATGGCCATGCTGATGGCCGGGTTCCACGTGACGGGCCGGTGTTCGACGCTGCGCACGCTTTCGCGCGTGGCGCCCAGGGTGAATTCGGGATCGGGACGCAGGCCGGCGATGCCGATGCCGGCCTTGGCCGAGACGATGCCTTCCTGCTGCGACTGCAGCTCCAGGCTGTGGCTTTCCACGGCGGACAAATAGGTTTCAAAGCTCAGGGGGGCGGCGATGGCGCAAGGGGCGATCAGCCAGGCCGCCAGCAGTACATTAAAACGTGTCATGGGTCTCTCCTTCGGTATCGGTCTGGCGTTTGTGTACGTGCGCCTCGATCAGGTAATACAGGGCCGGCAACAGCAGCAAGGTCAGCGCCGTCGCCGTCACCAGACCGCCCACCACGACGGTGGCCAGCGGGCGCTGCACGTCGCTGCCCAGACCCGTGGCCAGCATGGCCGGCGTCAAGCCCAGGGCGGCCACGGTGGCCGTCATCAGCACGGGGCGCATGCGGTCGCGGGCGCCTTCCAGCACGGCGTCGCGCAAACTGCGGCCTTCGTCGGCGCGCAAGCGGTTGATCTGCGCCAGCATCAGCACGGCGTTCAGGACGGCCACGCCGAACAGGGCGATGAAGCCGACGGCGCTTGACACGTTCAAGGTCATGCCGCGCAGGTGCAGCGCGGCCAGGCCACCGAGCATGGCCAGCGGCACGGCCAGCAAGACCAGCGCGGGCTGGCGCAGGTTGCGGAACTGGCCAAATAGCAGCAGGAACATGGCGCCCAGCGTCATCGGCAGGATCAGGGCCAAACGGCTTTGCGCGCGCTGCAGGTTCTCGAACTGGCCGCCCCATTCGACGCTGATGCGCTGGTGCTCGCCGGCCACGGCTTGCGCCACCAGCGGGCGCGCTTCGGCCAGGAAGCTGGCCAGGTCGCGTCCGCGGGCATTCAGGCGCACGATGATGTGGCGCCGGCCCATTTCGCGCACGATCACGCTCTCTCCCGAGGTGGTGCTGATGCTGGCCACCTGCGCCAGCGGGATCTTCGCGCCATTCGCCGCCGTGAGTTTCAGGTTGGCGATGGCGTCCGGGCCGGAACGCGTGGCGGGCGGGAAGCGCACGGCGATGTCGTAGCTTTTCTCGCCCACGTACACCTGGCCGATGGGCGCGCTGCCGATGCCGGTGGCAATCAGGTCGGCCACGTCGGCCGCATTGATGCCGTAGCGGGCCGCCTTTGCGCGGTCCAGTTCCACCTTCAGGTTGGGCAGCGGCGGTTCCACGTCCACGGCCACGTCGGAGGCGCCGGGGACACCTTTCAATACGTGCGCCACCTTGCCGGCGATGGCGCGCACTTCATCGAGGTCGTTGCCAAAGATTTTCACCGTCAGGTCGCTGTGCGCACCCGACAATTTATCCTGCACGCCGTCGATCATCGGCTGCATGAAGGCCACCGTAAAGCCGGGCATGCGCGCGAAGCGCTCATTCATTTTCGCGATCAGCTGCTTCTTGCTCATGCCCGATTTCCAGCTGGTATATGGATGCAGTCCCACGCTCGCCTCGATGTGCGACGGCGTCCAGTAATCGGTGCCGTCGTCGTTGCGTCCCGTCTGCGTGACGATGGTCGACACTTCGGGGAACTCCAGCGCGGCGCGCCGCAGTTCGCTGGCCATGTCGGACGCCTTGTCGAGCGTGATCCCGGGCGGCATCTGCACCTGCAGCCACAGGGAGCCTTCATCGAGATAGGGCAGGAAATCGCGTCCGATGCTGCCGCCCAGCAGGGCCAGGCCTGCCAGCGAGGCGGCGCACACCATCGCCACCCAGCGCTTCCTGCCCACCATGCGCTCGAGGAAGCGGCCGTACGCGGCCGCCAGCTTGTCCAGCGCGCGGTTATGGAAGGTGCGGCGCGGCTTGCGCAAGGCCAGCCAGGCCAGGCCGGGGATCAGCACCAGGGCCACCACCAGCGCGCCCACCAGCGCCGCGCCCACCGCATACGCCATCGGTGAAAACAGCTTGTATTCGATGCGCTGGAAGGCGAACAGGGGTAAATAAGCGGCGATGATGACGGCCATGCCGAACATGATGGGGCGCGCCACCTGCAGGGTCGCGTCGATGGCGTCCTGCAGGGAGAGGGGCCGTTCCTGTTCCCGCTCGCGGCGGCGCAGCATGTTTTCCAGCACCACCACGGAACCGTCGACGAGGATGCCGAAGTCGATCGCCCCCAGTGACAGCAAATTGGCGGGAATTTTCAAGTGGTGCATGAAGATGAAGGCGATCAGCAGGGCCAGCGGGATCGTCAGCGCGACGATGGCGGCTGCGCGCGGGCTGCCCAGATACAGCAGCAGCACGAGGGCGACCAGCAGCATGCCTTCGCCCAAGGTATAACTGACCGTGTGCAGGGTGGCGTCGATCAGCGAGCTGCGGTCCAGGTAGGGCACCACTTTCACATCTTTCGGCAGCAGGTTGGCATTGAGGTCGTCTACGGCCGCGTGAATGCCGGCCAGCGCCTCGGACGGGTTGAAATCCTTCAGCAGCAGGGTGATGCCTTCGATGGTGTCGGGGTTGTCGTCCTTGCCGAGGATGCCGCGCCGCTCCACGTTGCCATAGGCGAGCTTGCCCAGGTCTTTCACCAGCACGGGCACGCCGTCCTTGCTGCTGACGACGACGTTGCCCATGTCGTCGAGCGAATGCAGCAAGCCCACGCCGCGCACCACGTACGATTGCTGGCCACGGTCGATGACGCTGCCGCCGCCGCTGATATTGTTGGCGTTGATGGCGTCCTTGACCTGCGCCAGCGAGAAGCCGTAGCTGTCGAGTTTTGCGGGATCGAGTTCCAGCATGAATTGCGTCGTCAGGCCGCCGAAATTGCTGACGTCGGCCACGCCGCGCACTTGCTGCAGGCGCGGAATCACCGTCCAGAACTGCAGCTCGGACAGTTCGCGCAGCGAGCGTGTTTTCGATTCCAGCGTGTAGCGGTAGATCTCGCCCGTGGGCGAGGTATAGGGATCGAGTCCCGGCTTGGCCTCGTACGGCAGGTTCACGCTGGCCAGGCGTTCCTGCAGCCGCTCGCGCGTGAAGTAGCCATCGCTGCCATCCTCGAACACCACCGTGATCAGCGACAGGGCGAACAGGCTGCGCGTGCGCAGCACGTGCATGCCCGGCGTGCCGAGCAGGGCGCGTTCCAGTGGAATGGTGATCTGCTGCTCGATTTCCTCGGCGCCCAGGCCCGGCACCTGCGTGACGATCTGCGAGGTGACGTCGGCGATGTCTGGGTAGGCTTCGATGGGCAGCTGCTTCCAGCAATAGACGCCGTAGACGGCGACGAACAGCAGTACCAGCCAGACGATGCCGCGCCGCTGGCAGCAGGTGGCGATGAAACGGTCAATCATTGAGCAGCACTCCTTCCTTGACGACGATGCGTTCGCCCGCGCGCAAGCCCGAGACGATTTCCACTTGCCCGCCATGGCTGGCGCCCACTTCCACCGTGCGCGGCGAGAACACCAGCGGGCTGCGCTCCACCATCACGCGCGTCGATGGCCCGCTTTGCAGCACGGCCGACGCCGGCACGAGGAGGGCGCGGCGGGAAGCGCCGGCGAATCCCGCGTGGGCGAACATGCCCGGCTTGAAGGCGCCGGCGCGGTTGTCGATGGCCACGCGCACTTTCACCGTGCGCGTCTCGGGATCGAGCACGGCGCCCACATACGCGACCTTGCCCTCGAAGGTTTTGCCGGGCCAGGCATCGACGGTGATGCTGGTCTTTTGTCCCACGGCCACCTGCGCCAGGTCCCTCTCGGCCACGTTGGCCGACAGCCACACGGTGGACAGGTCGGCCACCGTCATGACGGGCGCGTTGATATCGTTCCAGTAGCCGCCCTGGGCGCCTTCCATGGCGATCACGGTGCCGGCGATCGGCGAGCGCAAGACATAGTCGCGGCGCGAACCGCGTGTACCGGCGCCGTACTGGGCCAGCTTGTCGGCGCTGGCCTGGGCATCGCTGCCGGCCTGCGCAAAAGCCGCCTGCGCCGCTTCGTACTCCTTGCGCGCGGCGATTTCCGCCTCGAACAGGGTTTTCTGGCGCTCCAGTTCCTGGCGCGCCTGCAGCAGGGCGGACTTCGCCTTGCTGTCGTCCGCGTAGGCGGCGCTCAGTTCCGCCGAATCGAGCGTGAACAGCGGGTCGCCCGCCTTCACGCTGTCGCCCAGCGTGCGCTGCAAACGCGTGATGCGTCCGGCCAGCGGCGGCGTGATCTTCACCAGTTTTTCCGGCATCGCTTCGATGCTGCCTGGCGCATCCGTCTGCGTGGCGATCTCCTGTTCCTGCACGGCGTCGACCTGCAGGCGCTGACGCAGCGGCGACATCTTGTCGACGGCGATGCTGCCGTCGTCCAGGTGCCTCGATTGGGCGGGCGGCGTGGCTGCCGCCGTCGGTTTGGCGCAGCCGGCCAGGGCCGAACAGGCGAGAGCGAGGGCGCAGCTGGCGCCCAGGGCGTTGCGGGTGGTCGTGTTCATCCCGTGTTTCCTTGTTATTGATGGTGATGGGGCATGCGTGGATGCCGTGCCCAGGCGGGCGGTCAGAAGGGGCGCGGGCAGAGATATGACAGCGCCGGAAAAGCATAGCAATATGGTCCTGAAGAAGCGCCCAAGAATGCCTGAATCATTCTTCAGGTTCGGTGCGCGCGCGGTGGAGCGCGGTAAAATGCCAGCATGGAAAACAGGGCGCGACGCGAAAGGCAGGCATGAGAATCCTCCTGGTGGAAGACGACCGCAAGGCGGCGCGCCTGCTGGCCCGCGGCTTGCAGGAAGAAGGCTTTGTCGTCGACGTGGCGCATAGCGCCGAGGAAGGCGAGGATGAAAGCTACGCCGTCGACTACGACGCGATCGTGCTGGACTGGATGTTGCCGGGCAAGCAGGGCATCGATTTCTGCCGCGACTTGCGCGCGCGCGGCATCCAGACGCCCGTGCTGATGCTCACGGCGCGCGACGCCACGGCCGACCGGGTGGCGGGCCTGAACACGGGCGCCGACGATTACCTGACCAAGCCGTTCGAATTCGAGGAGCTGCTGGCGCGCATCCGCGCCCTGCTGCGCCGCTCCGACATCAGCCGCCCGCTGGTGCTGGCGCTGGCCGATTTGACGCTCGATCCCGTCAGCCACCAGGCGACACGGGCCGGTGCGCCGCTGGTGCTCACGCCCAAGGAATACGCGATTCTGCTGATCCTGCTGCGCCAGGCGGGCGAGGTGGTCAGCCGTGCGCGCCTGGCCGAGCAGATATGGCAGGCGGACCTGATCGGCATCGACAACCTGATCGACGTCCACGTGCGCAACCTGCGGGGAAAAGTGGATACGCCGGGCTTGCCGCCATTGATCCATACGGTGCGCGGGCGCGGCTTCCGCCTGGCGGAAAACAACGGTGGCTAGCTTTCGCAAGCGCCTGCTGCTGGTGCACCTGGCCGTCATCCTCGCCATCGTCGCCTGCACGGCGCTGGCCGGCTACTGGGGCCTGTCGCGCGCCGTGCATGGACAGCTCGATGCGGCCCTGCTGGCGCTGGCCGAGACGGAAATGGCCATGCTGCCGGCCGCGCCGCGCCAGCCCGTGCAGGTGCACGAGGTGGCGCCCGGCCTGGCGCAACCCTCGTTGACGCGCCTGGACCGCCTGGTACAGATCATCGATGGCGAAGGCCGCGTGCTGGCGCGCAGCCGCAACCTGGAGGCGGCGCAGCTGCCGGCGCCGCCCGCCCTGCTGGCGCGCCTGGCGGCCGGCGAGACTGTCTTCGAGACCCTGCCCAAGTTTGGCGAAGAGCCGCTGCGCATGGTCTCGATTCCCGTGCCATCGTCCGGCGCAGGTCTGGCGGTGCAGGTGGCCGGTTCGCTCGACGACGCCAACCACGTGCTGGCCGCGGCCACGGTGCTGTTTGCCGCCATGGCGCTGGCCTTGCTGGCGGCCGTGGGCTTGGCCGGCGAAATGCTCACGCGCCGCGTATTGGGCGCCATCGACGATGTGGTGGACCAGGCGCATTCGATCGGTGAAGCCAGCCTGCACCAGCGCTTGCCACATCCCGGCACGCAGGACGAAATTGGCCGCCTGGTCGATACCCTGAACGCCATGCTGGACCGACTGGAGCATGGCTACGATGCGCAGCGCCGCTTCACGGCCGACGCCTCGCACGAATTGCGCTCCCCCCTGTCGCGCCTGCGCACGGAAATTGAAATCACCTTGCGCCGCCCGCGCGAAGCGCCCGAGTATGTCGATGCGCTGGCTTCCTGCCTCGATGAAGTGCAGCGCCTGACGACGCTGGTGGAAGAATTGCTGATGCTCACCCGCCTGGATGTGGGCCAGGAGCGCAATGCGGTGGAAACCATCGCCCTCAATCCCCTCGTGCGGGCGGCCGCGCAGCGCCTGGAAAAGGCGGCGGCGCAGCGCGGCATCCGTATCGTCTTCGATGACAGTGTGACCGTCCAGGCCAAAGTGGCAGCCGGCCCGGTGGACCTGGTGCTGGCCAATCTGCTCGATAACGCCGTGAAGTTTTCGCCGCCAGACAGCGTCATCACGGTGCGTGTGGTGCGCGATGGCGAACAGGCGTTTGTGGGCGTGGCGGATGCGGGGCCGGGCATCGGCGTGGACGATTTGCCGCATCTGTTCGAGCGCTTTTACCGGGGCGCCCAGGCGCGTGCGGGCGAGGCACCGGGCTTCGGCCTGGGCCTGGCCCTGTCGCAAGCCATCGTGCACGCGTATGGCGGCAGTATCGAGGCGCGCAACCGTCCGGAAGGCGGCGCCCTGTTCATCATGCGCCTGCCCGCCTCAGATTGACGGTGCGACGCCTTCCCAGCGCACTTGCCGCACTTGCGGCCAGGCGCCCGCGCGGTTGACGAAGCGTACCAGCACGGCGCGCTGCACGGCCTGGCACAGCACCGTGGCGATCAGTTGCACCACCTGCCTGGCGTCGTCCCAGCTGCGCAGCATCTGCGACGGCGCCAGACCTGCGCCCTTGAGTTCGGCCAGCAGCAGGCGCACCACATGGTCGGCTTGCGCCGCGGGGCAGGTGACGGTCAGGCGGTAGGTGGCCACGACAGGCGCTTGCCTGGCAAACCAATGGAAGAACTTTTTCATCATCATACCCCCCGCTCGGCGACAAATTCCGCGTTGTTTACCAGCGCCCAGCGCACAGCCGAAACGCTGCCTTCCAGGCTCACCTGGCTGACGATCTGCTCCAGCAATCCCAGGCTGGACAAGGGCGTGAGCAGGTCGGCGCGCACTTCGATGCGTCCCGCGTGCGCGGCATCCTCGCTGTGCAGCGATTGCAGCATCAGCGCCGGCATGCCGCTGATCAAGCGCAGCATCAGCTTGCGCACCTGGACTTCCTGCTCCGCCTCGCACACGGCCGTCACGCGGTAGATGCTTTCCGTTTCGATGCCCGCTTCGCTCCCATGCGCGTTGATGCGTTGCGCCAGATGGCGCAGCACCAGATTGGCGATCAGCACGAAGCCCGTGCCGATGGCCGCCTCCAGCGCGAAGCCCAGGCCGCACAGGATGCCGATGGCGGCCGAGCACCACAGGGTGGCGGCCGTGTTCAGGCCGCGCACCGTCATGCCTTCGCGCATGATGACGCCGGCGCCAAGGAAGCCGATGCCCGAGACCACTTGCGCGGCGATGCGCATGTGGCCAGAGGCATCGCCTTCGAGCACGGAAACCATCACGAACAGCGAGGCGCCGACGGATACCAGCGCATTCGTGCGCAAGCCCGCCATGCGCTGGCGCAGCTGGCGTTCGGCGCCGATCATGGCGCCCAGGGTCAATGCCGCGGCAACGCGCAGCGCAAAGTCAAATACCACCATAGTTTCTCCCGGCTGGGGAGGAACAGGCGAGTGCCAGGGCGTGCGGAAACCGCCCGGTAAAGGGGGCAGCAGACGATAACGGTGGAACGATGAGGAGGGAAGTGCGGCGAATGGACATCGCCGCTGGTATAACCGCACCTTGCCATGGGCAGGGCGGGCGGAATGCGCGCGTCTTGCCTAAGGCCGATCGCCGATGGTCAATCGACTACTGTCACTGGAACAAGCACCCACGAGTCACTCCATATCATTGATAACGGGGACAGTCTAGCCAGTGGGGCAGCTTTGGTCAACTGAAGCTCTCTTCAGAAAGCCGCCGCGTCGTCCCCGCCAATGCGGGGACGGTGAAGGCGACCGGTCTATCAGTGGGCGTGTGCCTTGCCGTCGTCGGCGGATTCTGCATGCTCGCCGCCGCTGCCGCCAAAGAAGCGCGCCGCGCGCTTGCCCAGGCTATCGAGGTAGGTGTAGGCGACGGGCACCACCACCAAGGTCAGCAAGGTCGAGGTGATGACGCCGCCGATGACGGCGCGGCCCATCGGCGCCTGCGATTCGCCGCCGTCGCCCATGCCGATGGCCATCGGCAGCATGCCGAAGACCATCGCCAGGGTCGTCATCAGGATGGGGCGCAAACGTACTTGCCCCGCTTCCATCAGCGCCTCGAACTGTCCCAGGCCTTCGCGCTGGCGCTGGTTGGTGAAGTCGACCAGCAAGATCGCATTCTTGGTGACCAGGCCCATGAGCATGATGAAGCCAATCACGGAGAAGATGTTCAGGGTGCTGCCCGTGATCAGCAGGGCGGCCAGCACGCCGATCAGCGACAGCGGCAAGGACACCATGATGGCGATCGGCTGCAGGAAGCTGCCGAACTGCGACGCCAGCACCAGGTAGATGAAGATCACGGCAATGCCCAGCGCCATCATCGCGCCGCCCATGGTTTCGGCCATCTGCTGCGCATTGCCGGCCACGTCGAAGCGCACGCCGGGCGGCAGGTCGATGGACTTGATGGCTTTCTGCACGTCGGCGTCGACGTCGCCGGCAGGGCGGCCCTGCACGCCCGCATAGATGGCGACCCGGCGCTGCAAGGCCTGGCGTTTCAGCACTTGCGGGCTCGATGACGGCACGAATTCGACCACCTGACGCAGCGGAATCATCACGGGCTTGCCGTTCGCGTCAAACTTGCTGGACGCCAGCGACAGGTCGGCCAGGTCGGCCACTTTCTGGCGGCCCGATTTCGGCAGCTGGACGTTGACGTCATAGTTCTGTCCATCGCTGGCTAACCAGTGGCTGACCGTGTCGCCCGCAACAAAAGGCCGCAGGGCATTGCCGATCTGCTGCACCGACAAGCCCAGGTCGCTGGCCAGTTCGTTGTTGATCTTCACGGTGGTCGATGGATTGGCGCCCTCCTGGCTGTACTCCATGTCGGCCAGGCCCTTGATGGTGCGCATCTTGTCCATCAGGCGGTGCGCCACGGCATCGAGCTTGCCTTCATCCGTGCCGAGGATGGCGATGAAGATGGGACGGTTGCCGACTGACAGGGTGATGCCGGCGATCGGCGCCAGGCGCTCGCGGATCAGCTTTTCCAGTTCCTGCTGCGAGCGGCGCTTGTGCGTCTTGAGGTCCGTCAGTTTCAGGTTCACCTCGGCCGCGTTGCGTCCATCGGGCGTGCCGATATTGGCCACCAGGCTGTCGATCTCGGGAAACTCCTTCAGGGCCGTTTCGATCTGGCGCACTTTGCTGTCCGTGTATTCGAGGCTGGAGCCGACGGGCGTCTTGAAGCGCAGGTTGACCCATCCCTGGTCCGTCTCGGGGAACATCTCGCCGCCGATCATCGGCACGAGCATCAGGCTGCCCGCGAACAGGGCCAGGGCCGTGGCCAGGGTGGTCTTGCGCCAGCGCAGGGCCACTGCCAGCACCTTGCCATACCAGACGTGCAGGCGGTCGATGCCCGTCTCGATCCAGGCCATGAAGCGGCCCAGCCACGGCGCATACTTGAAGCGGTTCTTGACGGGGTCGCGCCAGACGGACGACAACATGGGGTCGAGCGTGAAGCTGACGAACAGGGAGACGAGAACGGCGACCGCCACGGTGATGCCGAACTGCAGGAAGAAGCGGCCGATGATGCCGTCCATGAAGGCGACCGGCACGAACACGGCGACGATGGCGAACGTGGTGGCCATCACGGCCAGGCCGATTTCATTGGTGCCGTCGTTGGCCGCCTTGTAGTGGTTCTTGCCCATGCCCAGGTGGCGCACGATGTTTTCGCGCACGACGATGGCGTCATCGATCAACAGGCCAATGCACAAGGACAGCGCCATCAGGGTCAAAAAGTTCAGGGTAAAGCCGAAGGCCTTCATGGCGATGAAGCTGGCCAGCACGGAGATCGGCAAGGTCAATCCCGTGATGATGGTCGAGCGCCACGAGTGCAGGAACAGGAAGACGATCACCATGGTCAGCACGGCGCCTTCGATGATGGTGCGCTTGACGTTATTGAGCTGGCTTTGCACGCGTTCCGATTCGTCGTCCAGCACGCGCAGCTTGATATCGGGCGGCAGCGTCTTTTGCAGGTCCGCCGCCACTTTCAGGATGCCGGTGCCCACTTCGACCACGTTGGCATCCTGCACCTTGGTGATTTCCATGGTCACGGCTTGCTGGCCGTTCATGCGCGAGATCGACAGTTCTTCCTGTTCGCCGTCGACCACGGTGGCCACCTGGTCCAGGTAGACGGGGCCGATGGCGCGGCGCGCGACGATGATCTTGCCGAATTCGCGCGCATCCTTGATCTTGCCTTCCACGCGCACCAGCTGTTCGGCCGCGCCATGGCTGATCGAGCCGGCCGGCAAATTGGTATTCGTCGCCTGGATGGCGCGGATCACTTCATCGACGCCGATGCCCTGGGCATTGAGTTCGATCGGTTTCATGCTGATGAGGATCTGGCGCGCGCGCAAGCCGCGCAGCTTGACTTGCCCGACGCCGGCCACTCCCTGGAAACGCTTGCTGATGATCTGTTCCGTCATGGTCGACAGCGAGCGCAGGTCATGCCCGGTCGAGGTCAGCACGATGGTGGCGATGGGGCGTTCGTTGTCGCCTTCGGCGCGGGCGATGAACGGGTCCTTGGCTTCTTTCGGGAAGCGCGGGCGCACCAGGGCCACCTTGTCGCGCAAGTCCTGCATGGCCTTGTCCATGTTCGTCGACAGCTCGAATTCCAGGTAGACGCCGGCGCGTCCTTCCCATGAGTTGGCGCGGATGGTCTTGATGCCGCTGACGGTGTTGACGGCGTCCTCGATGGGGCGCGTGATGTCGTTTTCCACGGCTTCGGGCGAGGCGCCCGGGTAGTTCACTTCAATGGCGGCAAATGGGAACTGCACGCTGGGCATGCTTTCCACGCCCAGGCCACGGTAGGAGAAGATGCCCAGCACCACCAGCGCCACCATGACCATGGTGGCGAAGACGGGATTTTGAATACTGACTTTGGTCATCCACATGGCTCAGTCCTTCCGTGCCAGCACGGCTGCCGGCGCGGCAGGGGCGGCAGTCGGTGCGGCGAAGGTCACGCTGTGGCCCGGCTTGACGCCATCGAGCCTGGCGATGATGACTTTCGCGCCCGGCACCAGGCCGGACGTCACTTCCGCATAGCCTTCATCCTCGTTGCGCAGTCCCAGCGTGACGGGCTGGGCGACCACCTTGTTGTTCACCAGCGCATACACGACGGGCCCCTGCTTTTCATTGCGCACGGCCGTCAATGGCACCAGCGGCGCCACGGACGAGCGCTCGGTGACGATGCTGCCCTTGGCGAACATGCCGCCGCGCAGCGCGCCATCCCCATTGTCGACGGCGATGTAGACGAGCATGGCGCGCGAGCCGCTCTCGGTGGTGGGGTTGATGCGCGTGACCTTGCCGGCAAAGTCGCGCGCGCCGAAGCCGTCGACCTTGAAGTGCACATCCTGGCCCAGCTTGATGCGGGGGATTTCCGCGCTGGGCACGGGCGCTTCCAGGGTCAGCTGCGCCAGGTTGACGATGGTGTAGACCGGCATGTCGGGGGAGACTTTTTCGCCGGCCTGCAGGTGGCGCTTGCTGACGATGCCGGCCATGGGCGCGCGAATCACCGTGTCGGCCAGCGCGATGCGGGCGATGTCGACCATGGCAGCGGCGGATTTGACGCTGGCGCGCGCCAGGTCGACGGAGTTTTGCGTCGTGTCGTAGGCCGTTTGGGAAATGTACTTTTGCTTGAGCAAGGCCTGGCTATTGGCCTCGTTTTTGCTTGCCATCGACAGGCGCGCCTGCGCTTCGTCGAGCATGGCTTGCTGCTGCGTCAGGCGGGCGCGCTGGTCGGCCGCATCCAGGCGCACGAGGATTTGCCCATTCGCCACATGCTGGCCTTCCTGCAAGGTCGTTTCCTGGATCACGCCGGAAACCTTGGCCTTGATGGTGGCCTGGGTCAAGGGCGCCAGCGAGCCGGACAGGGGCAGGCTGATTGCCAGCGCGCGCGCATCGATGGCGGCCACGTCGCCCTGCGCCAGTTCATGCACGGGCGTCTTGTCCTGTTCCTTCTTCTTGCTCGCTTGCAGTTCGGCAGCCTTGGCGGCTTGCTGCTTCGATTGCATCACCGTCCAGCCGCCGCCGGCCAGGGCCAGCACGACCAGGATCAGCACGGGGGTGCGCCAGCGCCGGCGGCGCGTGGCGGCAAGGGGGGAGGCGGGGGGCAGGGTCTCGTTTTTCATAGGTTTTTTAGTCAGGAGCGGCGCAGGGGTTCGGCGCCAGGTCTCGGTGCGGACCCGGCCTGTCGCTGGCCGGGAGAATTCGGGTAGCGCATCACCGTGGCGGCCGCAGGCAGCACGCCTGCCGCTGCGGCCGTTCACGGCGATGCGCATGTTGCCACTTTAGGAAGATTCAAGTCTGGCCGCCATCGCCGTGCGACAGATTGCACAAAATCGGGGCTGGAATGCAAAAAACGGCGACCGGAACCACTGCCGGCATGCCCGCGGTGCGCGTCACGATGCTTGCGCATCCTCAAGAAGCCGATTCGCGGGCGCGCAAGAATGGTCGGGATGGTTGCGCCACCGGACAGGCCATCCGCCCGCCGGTTGCCGCGCTGCCGCGCCACGGGGGGCCTGATGTCTGATCGGATTGTCGGAGCCGCCCCGTCGCCGGGCCGTTTGCTGGCCGCTGCCGAACCGCAGGCGGGGCCGGCCGGCAAGGCGCTCGATTTGCTGTCCATCATTGTTGCCGCCGTCGAACAGGCGCCCGGCCTGGCCGTGCGCGGCATCGACCGCGATGGCATCGTGCGCTACTGGAGCTTTGGCGCGGCGCGCCTGTATGGCGTGACGGCGGAGCTGGCGCTGGGCCAGCCGTGGGCCAGGGTGGCCGCTTCGCTGCCGGACGCCGCCACCGTGGCCGAGGAGGTTGCCGGTGAATTGGCGGCCGTGTGGGAGAGCGGCAAGGCGCGCAGCACGCGCCTGTGGAAGCTGGATGCCGATGGGGCCGCGCCGCGCTGCATCTGTTCCACCGTGTTTCCTGTCATGCAATCCGGAAGAGTGCGGCAAGTAGTCTGCATCGATGTCGACATCACGGCCAACGGCCAGGATGGCGCCGCGCAGGGCGCCTTGTTGCTGATGGGCGACAATTTCCGCCAGCTGTACCAGAAATCCGCCGATGCCATCCTGCTGCTGCGCGACGAGCATATCGCCGAGGCGAATCCGGCCGCCATTGCCCTGTTTCAATGTGAAGACCGGCAACGCCTGCTGGGGCGCCGCCTCAGCGACTTTTCGCCCTTGCGCCAGCCCGATGGCGAATTGTCATCGTTGAGCGGCACGCAACTGGCTGCGCAGGCCCACGCCGACGGCAATTGCCGCTTTGACTGGCGCTATCAGACGTGCAGCGGCGAGCTGTTCTGGGGCGAAGTGCTGCTCACTTCCGTCACGCTCGACCACACTTATCTGTTTTACGCCGTGATCCGCGATATTTCCTCGCGCAAACTGGCCGAGCGGGCCCTGTACCTGTCGATGCAGGTCATCGAGCATGCAAGTGTCGCCATCGTCGTGATGGACCCGCAGCAGCGGGTCGTCAGCATGAATCCCGCGTACAGCGAGATCAGCGGCTACAGCCTGGACGACATGCTGGGCAAGCCCTTCGTCCTGCACGGCGTGGAGCCGGATGCGCCGGCGTTTTTCGATCACGTGTGGGACGAGGTCGACGCGAATGGCTATTGGCAAGGCGATATCATGGGCCAGCGCAAGGCGGACGGGCGCTACCCGGCCTGGCTGTCGCTGACGGCCATCCGCGACTCGCAAGGGCAATTGAGCAATTACCTGGCCATTCTCAGCGATATCAGCGAGCGCAAGAAAAACGAGGAGCACACGCGCCACCTGGCCGAGCACGATTTCCTTACCGACTTGCCGAACCGGGTGCTGCTGCTGGACCGGCTGTCGCTGGCCCTGGCGGCCGCGCGGCGCAAGCTGAGCATGCTGGCCATCCTGTACCTGGATCTCGATCATTTCAAGCACATCAATGACAGCATGGGCCACCACGTGGGGGACTTGCTGCTCAAGGAAGTGGCGCGGCGCCTGGTGCGCTGCGTGCGCGGCGTCGATACGGTCAGCCGGCATGGCGGCGACGAGTTCGTCATCATCCTGGCCGAGGTGGGCGGCATCGACCAGGTGGCCCATGTGGCGTCCAGCCTGCTGCATGCCGTGACGCAGGTGTACCAGCTGGGCGAATACGAACTGCATGTGTCGACCTCGATCGGCGTGGCCATCTTTCCCAGCGATGGCGACAGCATCGATACCCTCGTGCATAACGCCGACATCGCGATGTACCATGCCAAGGAAAGCGGGCGCAACAATTTCCAGTTTTTCAATGCCGAGATGAATGCGCAAATCGTCGAGCGGGCCAGCCTGGAGCAGGGCTTGCGCGAAGCGCTGGGACGCAATGAATTCGTGCTGGAGTTCCAGCCCGCGCTCGATGTTGCCAGCGGGCAGATCGTTGGCGCCGAGGCGCTGCTGCGCTGGCGCCACCCGCAACTGGGTGTGCTGCCGCCCGAGCGCTTCATCGCCGTGGCCGAGGAATGCGGCTTGATGGTGTCGATTGGCAACTGGGTGCTGCGCCACGCGTGCCTGCGCGCGCGTGCCTGGCACGATGCGGGCCATGCCTGGCACGTGGCTGTGAATCTGTCGCCGGCGCAATGCCTGCACAATAATTTATTGCTTGGCGTACAAGAGGCACTGACCGCGTCGGGTTTGCCTGCCGGCTGCCTGGAACTGGAAGTGACAGAGTCCTTGCTGATGAAGGGCGGCGCCCGCCTTGCCGGGGTGCTGGCGCAGCTGCGCGCGCTGGGCGCCAGGCTGGCCATCGATGACTTCGGCACCGGCTATTCGCGCCTGGCCAATCTGCGCCATTACCCGGTGGATAAACTCAAGATCGATCCATCGTTCCTGCCCGCCGCCGCGAACGGCGCGGCAGGCGAGTCCGACACGGTCGTCGCCGCCACCATCATCGCCATGGCGCGCGCGCTGCAATTGACGGTGATTGCCGAAGGCGTGGAAACGGCGCAGCAGCTGGCGTATCTGCGGGGGCAGGGCTGCCAGCAATACCAGGGCCGCTATGCCAGCGCGCAAGTCGAGGGCAGCGCGCTGGCGAGGTTGCTGCATTAGTGGATATTTCCCAGCAGCTTGATGCGTGCCAGCACTTGGCCATGGTCGGATGCATGCGGCAAGCCCAGCAGCAAATGGTCGTTGAGATAACCCACTTCCTGCACCACGCCGATGGCGCGCGGCGAGGCGGCGTGGAAATGTTCGGATACAAGGATGTGGTCGATCGTCATGTAGGTGCTGTCGTGGATATTCGTGTAGCCCACGTGGCGCAGGGCATCCTGGCGCAGTTGGATGGCATTGGCGTCGTACAGGCGCGCGCGCATTTCCGGCATGTCGCCATGTGGTTCGCACGGCCCGCCCGCCCCCATGACGATGGCCGTGGTGACGGCATTGGCGATGTCGTTGAAGTCGCCCAGCACGATGCGGGGGCGGCCGCTGTGGCCCAGTTCGCTTGCCAGCACGCGCAGGGCCACGGCTTCCGCGCCGCGCCGCTGCAGCGAGCGCAGGTTGGCCAGCGCGTAGGCGATGGCATCGTTGCCGTCGCCATGGCGGTAGTCGGGCCGGCGTGATTTTAAATGCACGACGACCACGTCCGTGAGTTGTCCGCCAGGCAAGATGACCTGGACGTGCAGGGGCGCGCGGGCGAAGCGGCAGGCATTGTCATCTTGGACATGGCTGTCGGCAGGCACGCTCACGCCGGCAGGGAAATTCGCCCAGGCAACACCAGCGCCGGCCAGCGGCAGGCGCGACACCAGCGCCACCGTGGGCAATATGCGTCCGGCGGCATCCATCGCATCGTAGCCGGCCAAGGTGGCTTCGCGGTAATGGCGCGTGCGCGACAGTACGTCGCGCAAGGCCGCTTGCGAGAAAATTTCCTGGAAACCGATCACGTCGGCGTCGAGCAGGTCGATCTGCCGCGCCGTCCACTCCGCCTTGGCCGCGTATTGCGCCGGGCTCAACGGTTCCAGGTTGTCATACAATTTCGCCCCGGCGGGGGCCAGGTTGCAGACATTGAATGTGGCAAAGCGGATTTCTTCCTGCATAATTAGCACTCCTCACTGAACGATCAGCGTATCACGCATGGCTAAAAAAGAGCATATTTCCGAGACCCAGGCGACGCAGTTGCTGCGCAAGCATCAAGTTTCCTTCGATGAACACCCGTATCCGTACGAGGAGCACGGCGGCACCAGCGTCTCGGCGCGCGAATTGAACGTGCCCGAGCATGCGGTGATCAAGACCCTGGTGATGCAGGATGAGGCGGCCAAGCCGATGATCGTGCTCATGCATGGCGATTGCAAGGTCTCGACCAAGAACCTGGCGCGCGCCATCGGCTGCAAGTCCGTCGAGCCGTGCAAGCCCGAGGTGGCGCAGCGCCATTCGGGCTACATGATCGGCGGCACGTCGCCGTTCGGCACGAAAAAGGCCATGCCCGTGTACGTGGAGCAATCGATCCTGGCGCTTGAACGCATCTATATCAATGGCGGGCGGCGCGGCTTCCTCGTCTCGCTGGCGCCGCAGGTGCTCGTTGATTTATTGCAAGCCAAGCCGGTGCAGTGCGCCCTGCAGGATTAATGAAATGGACGACGGGCTGTTACCGGGCATCGGCCATGGTGTATATTCTGCTGCGCCAGCCTCGATGCTGGTGTAATAAACACAATAAAGGGAAGAAATGAATCCAGTAATCACAACCGTGGCAATGACAGTGGCCGCTTACTTGCTCGGCTCGATATCGTTTGCCGTGGTGATGAGCAAGGTCTACGGCATTGCCGATCCGCGCACCTATGGCTCGAAAAATCCGGGCGCCACCAACGTGCTGCGCAGCGGCAACAAGGGCGCCGCCATCATGACCCTGCTGGGCGATGGCGCCAAGGGCTGGCTGGCCGTGTTCCTGGCCGACCATTTTGCCACTGCGCTGGGCGTGGGCGACACGGCCGTGGCCCTGGTGGCCATCGCCGTTTTCCTCGGCCATTTGTGGCCCGTGTTCTTCCGCTTTGTCGGCGGCAAGGGCGTGGCCACGGCCCTCGGTGTGCTGCTGGGCATCAATCCATGGCTGGGCCTGGCGACCCTGGCTACCTGGCTGATCATCGCCTATGCCTTCCGCTATTCCTCGCTGGCAGCGCTGGTGGCGGCCCTGTTCGCGCCGTTTTACTATGGCTTGCTGTTCGGCGTCGATCCCATCTTGCTGTCCGTCATCGTCATGAGCGTGCTGCTGGCTTATCGCCACAGCCAGAACATCGCGAACTTGCTCTCCGGTAAGGAAAGCAAGATCGGCGGCAAGAAGGATGCGGCCAAGGCGACCGTCAAGAAGAAGTAAGCGCTTGATTTCCCGCGGCCCGCACGCATATGCTGTGCTTGCGGCGCCGCGCGGTGCGGCCGCCACCGACTCGCGCAAAGGCTGCCCACCATGACTGACTCCATCTCCTCCGCTATACCCACTCCCATCCGTATCGATTTCGTTTCCGACGTTTCCTGCCCCTGGTGCGTGGTCGGCCTGAAATCGCTGGAGCAGGCGCTGGACAAGCTGCAAGACACCGTCCAGGCCGACCTCCACTTCCAGCCTTTCGAGTTGAACGCCAATATGCCGCCCGAAGGCGAGGATATCGGCGAACACATTGCCCGCAAATATGGTTCCACCCCGGAACAGATGGCGCAGTCCCGCGAAGCCATCCGCGCGCGCGGCGAGCAGCTGGGCTTTACCTTTGCCATGGACAAGCGCGGCCGCATCTACAACACCTTCGATGCGCACCGTTTGCTGCACTGGGCCGGGCTGGAAGGGCGTCAGAAGCAACTCAAGATGGCGCTGTTCGATGCCTATTTCACGCAGGGACAGGATCCATCCTCGCATGCGGTGCTGCTGGCCGTGGCCGGCAAGGTGGGGCTCGATAGCGTGAAAGCGGCCGAGGTGCTGGCATCGAACGCCTACGCGGACGAGGTGCGCGCGCAGGAACAGTTCTACCAGCAGAACGGTATCAACTCGGTGCCTGCCATCATCATCAACGAGCGCCACCTGATTTCCGGGGGGCAGCCGCCTGAAGTGTTCGAGCAAGCCTTGCGCCAGATCATCGCCGGCGCTTGAGCGGGGCGCCAATGGCGCGCGCCATGGCAGACTTTTTGCGCTACACTCGGCGCAGAAGGAGGATAGTCAAATGCCAACAGCCAGCTGGAATGGCGCTGTCATCGCGCAAGCCACCGATGCGCAGGTGCAAGTCGTTGAAAACAATGTATATTTTCCTTTATCGTCGGTGACGCAGGAATACCTGCGTCCCAGCAGCCACACGAGCATCTGCCCGTGGAAGGGCACGGCCAGCTATTACGACCTCGTCGTCGATGGCCAGACGAATGCCAACGCGGCCTGGTATTACCCCCAGCCCAAGGATGCCGCCAAGCAAATTGCCGGCCACGTCGCCTTCTGGCGCGGCGTGAGCGTCGAGCGCTGACCTGACTCCCCCAATTTCCTGACAAAGAAAGCAGACGATGGATTTACGCCTCGCCGTGTACCAACTCGCCTCGGACCATGCGCTCGATGCCCTACAAACCCGGCAGTTGCAGGAAGTGGCCGGCTTTCAGCGCGAACCCGCGCGCCTGGCCTACTGGCTGCCGCGCGGCGTGGCCGTGCTGGGCGCCGCACTGCTGGGCATGGGCTTGATCTGCTGGGTCGCCGCCAACTGGGAAGAGCTGGGCCGCATGGGCCGCTTTGCCCTGCTGCAAGGGGTGCTGGCCGCCGCCTGCGTGGGCGCCTTCGCCGTGCCCAAGGCGCGCGTGCCCTTGCTGCTGCTGGCTTTGCTGGCCATCGGCGGCCTGTTTGCGTATTTCGGCCAGACGTACCAGACGGGCGCCGACCCGTGGCAGCTGTTCGCCCTGTGGGCCGTGCTGGCCTTGCCCCTGTGCCTGGTCGCCCGCAGCGACGTGCTGTGGACGCCATGGATGCTGATACTGTCGACGGCTGCCACCCTGTGGATGCAGGCGCAGGCGCGCCACAGCTGGCGCATCGATTCGGCCGATCTGTCCATTTTCGTCAGCGGCTGGCTGGTCGTGCTGCTTGCCTGTGCGTTTGTCTCGCCTCTGCTGGCGCGCTGGACGGGCGCGGGCAGCTGGGCCTTGCGCCTGGGCCTGGTACTGGCCACCATCCTTATCACGGGCACGGGCGTCAGCGCCCTGTTCGGCAATGATATCGAATCGCCGTACTGGGCGGGACTGGGCTTGCTGGCCGTCGCCGGCGTCCTGCTGGCCACCGGCCGGTTCTTTGATGTGTTCGGCCTGAGCGCCGTCGCGCTCGGTATCAACACCTTGCTGGTGGGAGGGCTGACGCACGTGCTGTTCAACGGCCATGGCGATGGCGTCGGCGCGCTGGCCATGCTGGGCTTGCTGGCCGCCGTGCTGCTGGCGCTGACCGTGCAAGGCATCCTGTGGCGCACGCGCCGGGAGGCGGCATGAACACTATCCATGGTCAACGAGCCGATGCGCTCGCCACCCTGATCGACGACGCCACGCGCGCCGGCCTGCTGCCGCCCAACGCCACCCGTCCCGTGCAGGATGTACGGCCGTGGCCGCTGGTGCTGATGACGGCCTTCGGCGCCTGGCTGGCCGCCATTCCCCTGATGATTGCGCTGGGCGTGGGCCTGGAAAGCGTCGTGCGCCACGGACCCGGCGCGTATGTCGTCGCCGCCATCGTGCTGGTGGCGGCCGTGCTGCTGATCCGCACGCGCGGCGTGGCGCTGTTCGTCGAACAGCTGGCCGTGCCATGCCTGCTGGTGGGCGGCGGCTTGCTCGGTTATGCCCTGTACCGCGACTATTCCACGCAGACGGCGTCGCTGCTGCTGTGCCTGGCATGCTTGGTGGTGGCCGCCGCCTTGCCGCGCGACTGGCTGCGGGTGCTGCTGGGGCTGGTCGCCTGCGGCTTGCTGGGGCTGGGTATCGTCGATAGCACGCGCGACTTTATTTTCGAAAACGACCCCACGCAACTGTATCTGGCCTGGATGCTGGCCCTGGCCCTCTGGCTGGGCGCCCACTGGCTGCAGAAGCAAGCCTTCAACGATGGCCGCGGCGCGTCCGTCGCCGCCTTCCTGGAATCGCTGTCGACGGGGTGGGTCCTGGCAATCTTGCTGGGACTGGTCTTCTGGTCCGGCATGACCTTCATGCTGGGCGGCGCCTTGGGCGGTGGTTTTGCCGGCGAAGTGGCGCGCGAAGTGACCCTGCACCAGGCCGGCGCCTGGTATGCGCAAGCCTTGAATGGGGTGTCGCTCGTGCTGGCCATGGCGGCTGCCGCCTGGACGGGATGGCGCTGGCCGGCGTTGCGCCAGTTGCCCGCCATCGGCGTGGCGCTGGTGCTGGTCGTGCTGTCCTGGTTCATGCCGGCGCTGGGGCCCGTGCTGCTGATCCTCGCGTATTGCCTGACGAGCGGGCGCTCGCGCGTGGCCGTGGCGGCCGCGCTGGCCGCCGCATGGATACTCGGCAGCTTTTATTATCAGCTGGCCTGGCCGCTGGCCAGCAAGGCGGCGTTGCTGGCCGTGGCTGGCGCCGTGCTGTGCGCCCTGTCGTGGCTGGCCATGCGCGGCGCCGTGCTGCACCTGGTGGAAAGCAAACCGGCGGGCGTGGCCACCGAACACCGCGCCGCGCGCCTGGGCGTGCTGGGCGGCTTGCTGCTGGTGTTGCTGGTCGCTAATGGCGGCATCTGGCAAAAAGAGCAGCTGATTGCCAAAGGACAAGCGATCTTCGTGGCGCTGGAACCCGTCGATCCCCGCTCGCTGATGCAGGGCGACTACATGCGCCTCAATTTCGTCAACCTTGGCGTCCTGAGCACGCTGGCCAGCGTGGAACGGGCGCCTGGCCGGCCCCTCGTCGTGGCCACGCGCGATGCGCGCGGCGTGGCGGAACTGCTGCGCCCGTACACCAGGGAAGCCCTTGCGCCCGGCGAATTCCTGCTCGAGCTGACGCCGAAGGATGGGAACTGGGTGCTGGTCAGCGATGCCTGGTTCTTCAAGGAAGGCGAGGCGGCGCGCTGGGAAAAAGCCCGTTATGGCGAGTTCCGCGTGATGCCGGACGGGCGCGCCTTGCTGGTCGGCATGCGCGGGCCGGAGCTGGAAAAGCTGTAGCGCACGCGCACGCGGGGGCGGGCGTCCTGTAAAATTGCCCGATGGATAATATTACGCATTCGGTCATCGGCCTCGGGGTCGGCGAACTGGTACACCGCAGCCTGCCGCCCGAGCCGCAGGTCCCCGCCCAGCGCACCCGGCGCGCGCTGTTTTTATTTTCGGCCTGGTTTGCCAGCAACGCGCCGGACCTGGACCTGGTGCTGACCAAGCTGCTGCCGCGCCCGTTCGGCTACATGCTGCACCACCGGGGCCACACGCATACCTTGCTGCTGGCCTTGCCCCAGGCGCTGCTGTTGCTGGCCCTGTTGTGGCTGCTATGGCCCGGTGCGCGCCGGTTGCTGAAAAGCAGCGTGCCCGCCCGCATCGGCCTGGCGGCTTGCCTGTTGCTGGGATTCTGTTTGCACATGGGCATGGATTTCCTCAATTCCTATGGCTTGCACCCGTTTTACCCGTTTGACAGCCGCTGGCTGTATGGCGACATGGTCTTCATTGTCGAGCCCATGTTCTGGGTACTGCTGGGCGTGCCCGTGATCATGTCCTTGCACTACGGCATCGTCAAAAGCGTGCTGCTGGCGGGGCTGGCGGCGGCCCTGTGTTTCTTCACCTATAAAACCTACCTGGCGCCGGCTTCGCTGGCCATGCTGCTGGGGCTGGGCGTGATCCTGGTCGTGCTGCAAGGCCGGGCCGGCGAGCGGGGACGTGGACCGTTGCTGCTGGCCTTCGCGCTGGCCGCCACGTTCATCGGCACGCAGGGCGTGGCCTCGGCCCTCGGCCGCGCGCGCATCGAGGCGGCCGTGCAGCGCCTCGATCCCGGCACGCGCGTGTGGGATGTGGCGATGACGGCGTTTCCCAGCAATCCGCTGTGCTGGATCTATGTCTCGCTCGACAGCAAGACGGACGTGTACACCCTGCGACGCGGCACGCTGAGCCTGCTGCCGGAGTCGCTGGCCCCCGCCGCCTGCCCGGCCGGCCTGGTGGAAACGGGTAAGCAAGGCCAGCAATTGGCGCCCGGCATCGCCGTGTCGGCCAAGGCGGAAGGCAGCCTGGCCGCCTTGCGCGCCTTGCAGGAAGACAATTGCTATGTCGACGCCTGGTTCCGCTTTGCCCGCATGCCCAGGTTGAATGCGGACAAGCTGACGGACGTGCGTTTCAACCCCGGCATGCTGCCCAATTTCACGACTGTCGAACTGCAGCAGTTCCGCAACCGGCCGTGTCCCGCCTACGTGCCGGGCTGGGACCGCCCCCGCGCGGACATGCTGGCGCCGCCGCAAGCGGACGGCAAGTAGCGATTATGTTGCCTTGTGGAAAAAATATCGCGGATGCGCCTGCTGTGCCCTTGCTCAGCATGCGACAATTGTAAATTCAGCATGAATGCCATTCAATTAGGATTATCTTGGAAGAGCAACACGCCTTACCGTATCTGCGGGAAACCCTGCTGTTTCTCGCCCTGGCCGGGATTTTTATTCCGCTATTGCAACGCCTGAAGGTCAACCAGGTCCTCGGCTTCCTGGCCGTCGGCGCCCTGTTCGGCCCGTTTGGCTTCGGCCTGTGGGCCGGCGAGTTCACGTGGCTGACGTATTTCTCGTTTGTCCGCGCCGAGCAGGTCAGCGGCCTGGCCGAGCTGGGCGTGATGTTTTTGATGTTCATGATCGGCCTGGAACTGTCGACGGAACGGCTGTGGGCGCTGCGGCGCTGGGTATTTGGCGCGGGCGTGGGGCAAGTGGCGGTCAGCGCCTGCCTGATCGGCGGCGTGGCATATTACTTTGGCCTGTCGCTGGAAGCGTCCATCGTGCTGGGCCTGGTGCTGTCGCTGTCGTCGACGGCCGTGGTGATGCAATTGCTGACCGACCAGCGCTCGCTGCAGACGCCGGCCGGCCAGGCGGGTTTTTCCATTTTGATGTTCCAGGATCTGATGGTGGTGCCGCTGTTCATCCTGATCGACGTGTTCGCCAGCGGGCGCAGCGACGACCTGGCGTATCTGCTCAGCTTTGCGGCCGTGAAATCGGCCGGCGCCATCCTGCTGATCTATCTGCTGGGCCGCCGCGTGATTCGTCCGCTGTTCCAGTTTTTCGTCAAGAAACGCCAGCCCGACGTGTTCATGGCCTTGACTCTGCTTAGCACCCTGGGCATCGCGGGATTGACCTATCTGGCGGGCTTGTCGATGGCGCTGGGCGCCTTGCTGGCCGGCCTGCTGCTGGCGGAAACGGAATTTCGCCACGAAGTGGAAGTGACGATCGAACCCTTCAAAGGCTTGCTGATGGGTTTGTTCTTCATGTCCGTGGGCATGCAGATCGACGTGCGCGAAATCCTCAAGTCGCCGGTGTTGATTCCCTTGGCCGTGCTGAGCCTGTTTGCCTTGAAAACCCTCGTCATCAGCGTGATTTTCCGCATCGGCGGCTTTCACTGGGGGCGCGCCGTGGAAACGGGCGTGCTGCTGGGGCAGGGCGGCGAATTCGCCTTCATCGTCGTCGCGTATGCGCTCGGTACCAAGCTGATCGGACCGCAGGTGGCGCAGTTCGTCATGCTGGTGGTGGGCCTGAGCCTGTTCGCCACGCCGGCGCTGGCCAAGGCGGCGCGCGCCTTCGGCAACTGGTGGGAACAGCGCCACCACCATCAGCTGGCCGACCTGGCGCACGGCGCGCTGCCGCCGCAGGGCAACGCCGTCATCATCGCCGGCTTCGGCCGGGTGGGGCAGTTGCTGGCCAAGGTGCTGACGGAGCAGGATATCGCGTATGTGGCGATTGAAAACGATGCGCGCCTGGTGACGACCCTGCATCCGCGCGGTTTCCCCGTGTATTTCGGCGATGCGTCGCGCGCGGAACTGTTGCAAAAGGTCAATGCGGACCGGGCCGCCGCCGTGGTGCTGACCATGGACCATGCGGCGTCCGTGCTGCATGCCGTGAAATCGATCCGCCGCGAATATCCGCAGCTGCCCGTGTATGCGCGGGCCCGCGACGAGGCGCATGCCGTGGCTCTGATACAGGCGGGCGCTACCCTGGTCGTGCCCGAGGCGCTGGAATCGGCGCTGCAGCTGACGGCCACCGTGCTGCACACGGTGGGCATCTCGGAAGCACGCACGACGGACATCGTGCAGGCCGAGCGCGACCGGCGCAATGCCGTGCTGCTGGCGAAAAAGCTGTCGTAGTGTTGTTGTAATGAAACCTGTAGCCCAACCGTGCGTGTCGCCGTGCTTTGTCAATTATCTATACAATAATAGTATATGAGCACACTACCCACATGAAAGCCGCGACGAAGAGCGGCGCGGCGCCCCTGACGCCGCAGCAACTGGCGGCGCAGGAAACGCAGCAGAAATATGGCAAGCCCGAGCGGGGCTGGCGCGAGCAGGTGTACACCGTCATTTTCGAGGCGGAAACGCGCACGGGCCGCGCCTTCGACCTGCTGCTGATCGCCGCCATCCTGATCAGCGTGACGGTGGTCGTGCTCAGCAGTGTCGCCTCCGTGGCCGAGCGCTATGGCACCTGGCTGACGGCGCTGGAATGGTTTTTCACCATTTTATTTACCATCGAATATTTCGCCCGCCTGTCGTGCCTGCAGCATCCTGTGCGCTACGCCAAGAGTTTTTTCGGCATTATCGACTTGCTGGCCATCGTGCCGACCTACATCGGCTTGCTGCTGCCGGGCGCGCACGTGCTGATCGACGTGCGCATTTTGCGCCTGCTGCGCATGTTCCGTATCCTCAAGCTCACGTCGTATGTGCATGAATACACGGTGCTGGGGCGGGCCTTGCTGGCCAGCCGGCGCAAGATTCTCATTTTCTTGTCTTTTGTCATGATGGTGGTCTTTCTGCTGGGTACTGTGATGTACGTCGTGGAAGGGCCGGAAAACGGTTTCAGCAGTATCCCCACGTCGATATACTGGGCCATCAGCACCATGACCACGGTCGGTTTCGGCGATATCACGCCGCGCACCGACATCGGGCGCACCATCGCTTCCCTGATGATGTTGCTCGGCTGGGGCATCCTGGCAGTGCCTACCGGCATTATCAGCGCGGAAATGACGGTACAGCGCAGTTCCAAGCTGGTGACCACGCGTACCTGCCCCACGTGCCTGAAAGAAGGGCTCGATGACGATGCCAATTTCTGCAAGAACTGCGGCGTCGATTTGCCGCCGCTGGCACGCGATTAGCGCATAGACCATACATCAACCGTATTTACTTTACTTTTTTAAGGCCAACATGATTCCAGTTCGCCTGATCGCGACGGGCAAGGCCGTGCCGTCGCATAGTGTGACTTCCGCAAGCCTGGACCTGACATTGGGCCATCCAGCCGGCTACACCCTGCGCAAGAGCGGCGTGCTGTCGCGCTTTGTCGCCGCGCCCGATGAGTCGCAAAGCCAGCTGGGCGCCGCCGCCCTGCTGGACGCGCTGAAGAATGCCGGCCTGCGTCCGGCCGACATCGACCTGCTGATCTGCGCCAACGGCGTGCCCGAGCAGGCCTTGCCGAATACGGCCTGCTTCGTTGCCGAACATGCAGGATTGCCGCCAGGCACGCAAAGCTTCGACGTCAACGCCAGCTGCCTCAGTTTCATGGCCGCCTTTCGCGTGGCCGCGTCCATGCTGGCCGGTAGCGCCTACCGGCGTATCGCCATCGTTTCGTCCGACCTCGCCTCGCGCGGCGTCGACTGGAGCGAGCCGGAAGCGTCGATGATCTTTGGCGACGGCGCCGCCGCCGTCATCGTCGAGCGCGGCGATGGCAGCGCCGGCATCCGCGCCTACAAGATGGGCACGTATCCGGAAGGGCGGCGCTACTGCGAAATTCGCGGCGGCGGCACCGAGCGCAACCCGCGCAATGGCTGCGAACCGGGCGATTATCTGTTCCGCATGGATGGCAAGGCCGTGTTCCGCCTGGCCGTCAAGGTGATGCCGGATTTCCTGGCGGAACTAATGCTGGAATCGGGCGCGGGACTGGAAAGAGTCGACGTGGTCGTGCCGCACCAGGCCAGCCCATTGGGGCTCGCGCATGCGGCGCGCATCCTTGACGTTCCCGATGCTAAAATCATCAAGATCTTTGAAACGCACGGCAACCAGGTAGCCGCGTCCTTGCCTACCGCCCTGCACGAGGCGGTGATGACGGGGCGGGCCGTGGCGGGCCAGCGTTTGCTGATGATGGGCACGGCCGCGGGCCTGACCATCGGCGGCATGATTCTTGACCTGTGAAGGTGGTGTGATGAGGCGGATACTGGTCACGGGAGCGACGGGCGGGCTGGGGCGCAATGCCGTGCGCACCCTGCTGGCGCAGGGCGTGGAAGTGCGCGCCACGGGCCGCAACGCCGCCGTGGGCCGCGAACTGGAACGCATGGGCGCGCAATTCGTGGCGCTCGACCTGGCGCAGGCATCGCCGCGCCAGGTCGATGAGCTGGTGCGCGGCATGGACACCGTCTGGCACTGTGCCGCGCTGTCGTCGCCATGGGGCCCCGAGCGCGATTTCATCGCCGCCAACGTCACGGCCACGGCCCAGCTGCTGCGCGCGGCCGCCAGCCTGCACGTGGCGCGCTTCGTGCACATCTCCACGCCGGCCATCTATTTCGATTACCGCAACCGCTACGACGTGCCGGAAACCTTCCGCCCCGACGCCTTCGTCAACGCCTACGCGCGCAGCAAGGCGATGGCGGAAAAACTGGTGCAGGATTGCGTCGACCGCCACCGCGGCATGACGTGCGTGATCCTGCGCCCGCGCGCCATCTTCGGCCCGCACGACCAGGTGCTGATTCCGCGCCTGGCGAGGGTGCTGGAACAGCGCGGCGGCAAGCTGCCGCTGCCCAATGGCGGCGCGGCCACCATCGACATCACCTATGTCGACAATGTCGTGCATGCGATGTGGCTGGCCACCGTGCACAAGACCATCGCTTCCGGCGCCGCCTTCAACATCACGAATGGCGAGCCGGCGCGCTTGTGCGACATTTTGCGCACCCTGTTCTGCGATCATCTGCAGCAGCCGTTCGAGATCGTCAGCGTGCCGTACCGCGTGCTGGCGCTGGTGGCGCGCCTGATGCAGTTCGCCTCGCGCTTCACGCGCCGCGAACCGGCGCTCACGCCCTACAGCATCGGCGCGCTCAGCTTCGACATGACGCTCGACAGCGCCAAGGCGCGCAAGGTGCTCGGCTACCGTCCCATCGTCAGCCTGCAGGACGGCATTGCCCGCACGGCGCAGTGGATGCGCCAGGAAGCGGCGGCGCACAAGGTGGGCAAGGAGCGCAATGGCTAGCATCACCGCGTTTCGCGTCGGCCACTGCACGCATCCTTCGTGCATGGTCTTGAAAGGCAGCGGGCTGGCCAGCCGCTGCTTCCCCTCGCGCGCCTACCTGATCGAAACATGCGCGGGCCTGTACCTGTGGGACACGGGCTACGCCGAACACTTTCGCGCCGCCACGTCCAAGGGCGTGTACCGCATGTACGCGTGGGTGACGCCGATTTCCTTCGACGGGAACGAATCGTTGCAGGGCCAGCTGCGCGCGCATGGCGTGGCGCCCGGCGATATCCACACCTTGCTGCTGTCGCACTTCCACGCCGACCATATCGCGGGTCTGCGCGACTTTCCCGGCGCGCGGCTGATGGCTTCCCAAGCGGGCTGGGACGCCGTGCGGGGACTGTCCGGCGTGGCCGCCGTGCGCCAGGCCTTCGTACCCGAGCTGCTGCCGAACGACATCGCCGACCGCCTGGATTTCGTGGAAAGCGTGCCCGAGACGGCCTTGCCGGCGGCCCTGCTGCCATTCACGCACGGGCGCGACGTCAGCGGCACGGGTGAGATCTACATCGTCGACCTGCCCGGCCACGCCATCGGCCATCTGGGCGCCTTCGTGCTGCAGGAGAGCGGCTGGACCTTGCTGGCGTCCGACGCGGCCTGGGTGCCGGAAAGTTTCCAGCAGCTGCGCGGACCGTCCGAACTGTCGTTTATCATCCAGCACAAGCGCGCGCCGTATTACGCCACCCTGAACCGGCTGCACCAGTTGCACCAGTCGGGCAATGCGCAGATCCGCATCACGCATGAAGACACGGCGGACTATGTTCCTGTGGCGGGCCGCCCGTGAAGCGTATCTTCTGGCTGTTGCTGTCGTACTGGCGCACGCGCCGCCTGCGCTTTGCGGATCGCGCGCAGCTGCACGCATACCAGCAGCGGCAACTGGCCCGTTTCATTGTGGTGCTGTGCGCGCGCAGCCCTTATTTCGCCCCGTACCGAGATCTGCCGCTGGCGCAGTGGCCGACGATGAACAAGGCGCTGATGCTCGAGCATTTCGACGCCATGAATACGCAAGGGGTAACTTTGGCGCAGGCGATGGCGGCAGCCATGGCGGCCGAGCAGAGCCGCGACTTCACGCCGGCCGTCGGCGACATCACGGTGGGCCTGTCGTCCGGCACCTCGTCGCGGCGCGCCGTGTTTACCGTCAGCCCCCGCGAAAAGGCCCAATGGGCGGGCGTGATGCTGGCCAAGGCGCTGCCCGACGGCCTGTTTTCCGGCGAACGGGTCGCCCTGTTCCTGCGCGCGAACAGCAATCTGTACACGGCCGTGCGCTCGCCGTGGCTCACCTTTGCCTTTTACGATTTGTTCGAACCGTTCGACAGCCTGTGCGGGCAGCTGGCGCAATATCAACCAACGGTCATCGTCGCGCCGGCCCAGGTGCTGCGCCAGCTGGCCTTGCGCGTCATCGATGGCAGCCTGGCGCTGGCGCCGAAAAAAGTCATCTCGGTGGCCGAAGTGCTGGAAGCGCAGGACCGCGCGCTGATCGTGCAGGCGTTTGGCGCCGTGCATGAAATCTACCAGGCCACCGAGGGTTTTCTCGCCAGCAGCTGCGAGCATGGCGTGCTGCACCTGAACGAAGAGTACGTGCATATCGAGCCGCAGTGGCTCGATGGAGAGCAGCGGCGCTTCGTCCCCGTGATTACGGACTTTACGCGCATCACGCAGCCCATCGTGCGCTACCGCCTGGACGACATCCTGATCGCGCGCGCCACGCCATGCCCGTGCGGCCGCGCCACGCGTGCCATCGATGGCATCGAAGGGCGCTGCGACGACATGCTGTTCTTGCCATCCTTGCCGTCCGCGCATGGCGGCGAAGCTGTCGCCGTGTTTGCCGACGTGCTGACGCGGGCCTTTGCGCAAGCCTTGCCGCCCGACGCCGATTACCGCCTGGTGCAGTCGGGCGACGCGTCCCTGCAATTGCATGCAGCGCTCGACGAGGCAGGACTGGCCGACCTGCGCGCGCACCTGGCAGCGGTGCTCCTGGGCCTCGGCGTGGCCGTCGACGGCCTGGCCTGGACGACGAGCGCTGAACTGCCTCCTTTTGATCCCACCATGAAACGGCGCCGCATCCGGCGCCTTGCGACCGCATGAACCCTTCTTCCATGACCGTACGCGGCCGCCTGCTGCATTTGCTGGCCGGCTGGGGCAGCGTCGGCCTCGTGTATTTTTCCAGCGACTTGCTGCAAGGGCAGGGGGTACTTTTGCCTGAAACGGCCATCGACCGCGCCATCCCCTATACGGATGCCGCCATCTGGCTGTACCTGTCCTTCTTCATCCTGATCCCCTACGCCTACATGGCGGCCGATGCGGCGCGGGTGCGCTGGCTGGCGCGCGCCATGGCGCTTTCCGCCGTCATGTGCGGCGTGGTGTTCCTGCTGTATCCGACCACCCTCGCGTATCCGCCCGTCGGTGCAGGCAATGCCTGGAGCACGCAGGCGCTGCGTATGCTGCAGGCGGCGGATTCCACGCAAAACTGCCTGCCGTCGCTGCACGGCGCCCTGACGTTGCTGTGCGTGTGGGCCTTGTGCGACAAGCGCCATCTGCTGCGCTCCGCGCTGGCCGTGGCGCTGGGCCTGGCCATCTGCTATGCCATCATCGCGCTGCGCCGGCACGTGAGCATCGATCTGGCCGCCGGCCTGGCCGTTGGCATCGCTGGCGGCATGCTGGCCAAAATGCAGGTATCCTTGGCTGCCCGCCGCGCCGTTTCCATGAAAACCGCACCATGATGAATCCATTTGCCCTGTCGTTTTTGATCATGCTGGCCTTCGTGCTGGCCGAACTGCTGATCCTGAAATGGGTGCGCAAGACGCCCGTGCCATGGAAGGACGTGATCTTCAACCTCAATTCGGGGCACATATTGATGTGGGTGTTCCGCGGCGTGGAAGTGGCGGCGTTCGCCCTGCTGCTGCGCCATGTGAACCTGCACATCGTCGACCAGTGGCCCGTGGCGGTACAATGGGTCTTCGCTTTTTTTGCCTGGGATTTGTGCTTTTACTGGATGCACCGGCTGCATCATAAAATCCCTTTGCTGTGGGCCGTGCACGTGGTGCACCACCAGGGCGAGCATTTCAACCTGTCGCTGGGTGTGCGCAATTCCTGGTATTCGTCGCTGACGAATTTCCCCTTCATCGCCATCCTGGCCGTGCTGGGCGTGCCGCTGGAAATCTTCCTTGTCGTCTCTTCCCTGCATTACACGGTGCAGTTCTATAACCACAATGCGCTGGTGAACAAGTCTGGCATCCTGGATAGCTTTATGGTCACGCCCTCGCACCACCGCGTGCACCACGGCACGGATAAACGCTATATCAACCGCAATTTCGGCGGCACCCTGCTGCTGTGGGACAGGCTGTTCGGTAGTTTTCAGCCCGAACTCGAGGGCGTGGAAATGCGCTATGGCGTGAAGGGCATGACACCCACGCACAACCCGCTGCTGGCCAGCAACGGCAAACTGTTCACATGGCTGCGCGCGCGCTTTCCCCACTGGCAGTCGCGCGGCACTTTTCACGTGCCCGAGCTGTTCATCGGCATCGGCGGCGTGATCCTGTTTGGCCTGGTGATCTATTACGTCAATCACGAAGCGGTGCTGGCCGGCGCGCAGCAGGCCATCCTGTTTGCGCTGATCTTTGGCGGCACCCTGGCGTTGGGCGGCCTGTCGGATGCGCGACGCTGGGGCGCCATCGCCTGGGTGGCCATCGCGCTGGCCATGCCGCTGCTGTTCCTGGGCTGGTATGGCGCGCGCGATGCGTGGGGCATGGTCTTCCTGGCTGCGCTGCTGGCGCATGGCCTCGACGGCGCGCGCCGCCTGTGGTGGCCGGCAGCGGCCGGGACGCGCGCGTGACGCAGCCTGTACCTTCGCTGCCGCCGCTGCGCTTCCAGCCCGCCCGCGATTCCGCCTTCCGCCGCGAATTGCGCGCGCGCGCCGACGCCTACCTGGCGGATGAAGGAAGACACCGCTTCGGCGACGCGCGCCTGCATGCGAAAACCGTGTTCCTGGCCGCGCTGACGGTGGGGCTGTATGCGCTGGCCTTGAACGCCGGCGGCACCTGGCCGTTTGTCGCCAGCTATGTGGCTTGCCTGGTCGCGGCCATGGCGCTGGCCATGAATACCCTGCACGACGCGGCCCACAGCGCCATCTTTCGCCAGGGAGCCTGGAACCGCGTGCTGATCCGCCTGGTGGGCCTGCCCGTGGGCGTGGACACGGATTTCTGGACCATCCGCCACGTGCACTTCCATCACACGTACGCCAACGTGGAAGGCTATGACCTCGACACGGAGCCGAATCCGTTTTTGCGCCAGACGCCGTTCCAACGCTGGTCGCCGCAGTACCGCTACCAGTACCTGTACTGGCCCGTGGTGGCGGCCCTGTCGCTGCCTTATCTGAACTGGTATGGCGACTGGCTGGACCGCTTCGGCAAGACGCCCGTGGCCGCGCACAGCCGCTTGCAGGGCTGGCGTGGCTGGCTGTCTTTCCTGGGCTGGAAGCTGGGCCACGTGGCGCTGGTGCTGGCGCTGCCCATGTGGGTGCTGCAGCAGCACGGCATCGGCTGGGGCGTGGTGCTGGGCGCGTATTTCGTGGGCCAGATGCTCGCCTCGTGCGCGCTGGTGGCGCTGATCCTCGGCACGCACTGGGCTGAAGTGGAGTTTTTCCAGCCGGGGCAGGACGGCACCCTGCCGCACGACTGGTACCAGCACACGTTTTATACGGCCTGCGACTGGACGCCGAGGCCGCGCGCCCTGCGCTGGCTCGGTTACTGGCTGGGCGGCCTGAATCTGCACCTGACGCACCATTTGTTCCCCACCTGGAACCACCGCCATTACCCGGCGCTGGCGCGCATCCTGGCCGAACTGGCGCCGCGCCATGGTCTCGTGTACCGCGAACTCGGTTACGGCCAGCTGCACGCCTCGCAGCAGCAATTTCTGCGCGCCATGGGCCGGCCACCGACCCACACCTGACGAATCGTGCTTGACTCAATTTCCGTTCCGTCTTACATTTCTGTAATGACAGAAATAAGAGAAAATCATGAAAGCAAGAACGCCTGACAGAATCGTAGCGAGCGGCAGCGATTTGTGGCCGAGAAGCGCAACTGTGCTTGAGCACAGTGAGCATCGCAGACCGCAAAGCGCGACGCGGAGTAGGTTATGGTAGGCGTTCTGAGTCCAACCACGCAGAAATATATTCTCCATTGGGGCGAGATGGGTACCCGCTGGGGCGTCAACCGCACGGTGGCGCAAATCCACGCGCTGCTGTTCCTGGCGAATGAACCGCTGACGGCGGAAGACATCGCGGCCAGCCTGAACGTGGCCAGGTCCAACGTCAGCAACAGCCTGAAGGAATTGCAAAGCTGGGGCCTGGCGCGCATCACGCATGTGATGGGGGACCGGCGCGACCATTTCGTCGCCTTGCAGGATGTGTGGGAAATCTTCCGCGTCATCATGGAAGAGCGCAAGCGGCGCGAGATCGATCCCACCCTGACGGTGCTGCGCGAGTGCGCGATCGAGGGCGAGCACGATGCGGCCATTCCACCGGCTACTTTGGAACGCATGGGCGAAGTGCTGGCGTTTTTGGAGATGCTCAGCAGCACCTACAGCGATTATAAAAACCTGCCGCCGGCCACCCTGCAGCGCATGCTGTCGATGGGCGGCAAGGTGGCCAAGTTCCTCAGCCCGGAAGACAAACCGGGCAAGCGTGGCAAATCATGAACGGCCCCTCGGAAGGAGAACTGTTCAAGAAGGTGATGGGCGCGCAGTGGCTCGCGCTGCACCCGGATATCCGCCGCCGCTTCGAGAAAAATCCCGCGCCGGGCCAGCCCCTGTATTACCGGGGCGAACTCAGTGAACTCACCAGCTCGCGCCTGGGCAAGGTGCTGGGCTGGCTCACGCGGCCCTTCATCGATGGCGCTTTGATCCCGTACGACGACCACGACTTCCCCGTGGATATCGAAGTCTATTCGCGCCCCGGCTGTCCCTACATCTTCAAGCAGCGCACGTATCGCCTGCACGGGCGCGCGCCCATCCGCTTCACCTCCTATATGGCCGAAAGCGAAAAAGGCGAAGTGCTCGAATACGTGGGCATGGGCCTGGGCATGAAGCTGCTGCTCCACGTCGAGGATGGCAACCTGCACTTCACCAGCGATGGCTATTTTTGGGACCTTTTCGGCTGGCGCATGCCGCTGCCCGGCGTGCTCACGCCCGGCAAGACCTATCTGTGCCACCGCAACGACACGCCGCAGCAGTTCAATATCCGCATCGAGATTCGCCACGCTCTGTTCGGCACCACGTTTACGCAAGTGGGCGTGTTCCGCGAGTCCGCCGCGCCGGAAATGAAGGAAACACCATGAATACGCATCTGCTGGCCCTGCAACTGATGGCGGCGCAAGGCTGCCTGGGCGCCTTCGACACCATCTATCACCATGAAATCACGGAGGCGCTGCCGCAAAAGGCATCGGCGCGCCTCGAATTGACCATCCATGCGACGCGCGCCCTGATCTACAGCCTGCTGTTCGTGGGCCTGGCCGCCTGGGAGTGGCATGGCGCCTGGGCCTGGGTGCTGGTGATCGTCTTTGGCGTGGAAATCGTGCTGACCCTGTGGGATTTCGTGGTGGAAGACCAGACCCGCCTCTTGCCGGCCACGGAGCGGGTCACGCATACGGTGCTGGCGATCAATGCGGGCGCCTTTATCGCGCTGCTGGCGCTCAATAGCAGCGAGTGGGCCAGCTTGCCGACGGCACTCGTGTGGCAGCCGTATGGCTGGCTCAGCGTCTTTCTGGCCCTGTGCGGCGTGGGCGTGGGCCTGTCCGGCCTGCGCGATGCGTATGCCGTGTGGCAGCTGGGACGGCGCAAGGTGCAGGAGACGGCAGAGCAGGAGGAGCGCCTGCGCTTTGCCGCCGCGCCGCAGTCCGTGCTGGTGACGGGCGCCACGGGTTTCATCGGCCAGCAGTTGGTCAGCGCCTTGCTGGCCGACGGCCATGCGGTGACGGTGCTGACGCGCCAGCCGAAGCAGGCTGCATGGACGTTCGATGGCCAGGTGCGCTGCATCGACTCGCTGGACGAATTGCCGGATGCGCAGCGCATTGACATGGTGGTCAACCTGGCCGGCGCGCGCATCGTCGGGAAGCGCTGGACGGATGCGCGCAAAGCCACTTTGCGCCGCAGCCGCGTAGCGCTGACGCAGGCCCTGGTGGCGTGGATCGCCCGCGCGCAGCACAAGCCACGGGTGCTGCTGTCGGCGTCGGCCATCGGCTATTACGGCGTGCAGCCGCAGGGCGATGCGACGCAGCTCGATGAAGACAGCGCGCCGCAAGCCATCTTCATGTCGCAGCTGTGCCAGGAATGGGAAGCGGCCGCGCGCCAGGCGGAGAGATTTGGCGTGCAGGTGGGCTGCATGCGCTTTGGCCTCGTCTTCGGCCACCAGGGTTCGCTGCCGCAGATGCTCTTGCCGATCCGCTTCGGCGTGGGCGGCCCGCTGGGCAGCGGCCAGCAGTGGGTCACGTGGGTGCATGTGCGCGACGTGATCCGCGGCATCGCCCATCTGGCGCGCCGCAGTGAGCAGGGCATGGTGAGCGGCGCGTATAACTTTTGCGCGCCGGAAGCCATCGAGCAGCGCCGCTTCGCCCAGGTGGCGGGCGCCGTGCTGCACCGCCCCAGCGTCCTGCCCACGCCGGCCTTCGTCATGCGCGCCTTGCTGGGCGAGCAGGCCGACTTGCTGGTGGAAGGCCAGCGGGTGGCGCCGCGCCGCCTGCTGGGCGAAGGATTTGCCTTCCGCTATCCGCAGCTGGAAGGGGCGCTGCGCAGTTTATAAGTTGGCGTAAGATGGGGATGGGAGGAACCGAACCATGCCCTGCTTCAGCCATACGATAGACAGCCAGGTTTACCAGTTCGCCAGCCTGAAAACGCTGCTGGCGAAGGCCACGCCGCCCCGTTCGGGCGATGTGCTGGCCGGCGTGGCGGCAGCCAGCGCGCGCGAGCGGGTGGCGGCGCAGCTGGCGCTGGCGGACGTGCCGCTGTCGCTGTTTCTCAACGAGGCGCTGGTGCCGTATGAAGACGATGAAGTCACGCGCCTGATCATCGACACCCACGAGCGCGCCGCCTTTGCGCCGATTTCCCACCTCTGCGTGGGCGACTTTCGCGACTGGCTGCTCGATGACGCGACGGATACGCAAACGCTGTCCCACGTCGCCGCCGGCATCACGCCGGAAATGGCTGCCGCCGTCTCAAAAATCATGCGCCTGCAGGACCTGGTGCTGGTGGCCCGCAAGTGCCGGGTCGTCACATCGTTCCGCAATACCCTGGGCCTGGAGAGCCGGCTATCCACGCGCTTGCAGCCGAATCATCCGACGGACGATGCCACGGGCATTGCCGCCTCCCTCCTTGATGGCCTGCTGCTGGGCAGCGGCGACGCCGTGATCGGCATCAACCCCGCCACCGACAATGTGGCGCAAGTGGTGTCATTGCTGCAGCTGCTCGACGCCGTCATTGATCAATATCAGATTCCCACGCAGTCGTGCGTGCTCACGCACATCACCAATACCCTCGAAGCGATCCGCCGCGGCGCGCCCGTCGACCTGGTATTCCAGTCGGTGGCGGGCACGCAGGCGGCCAACCGCAGCTTCGGCATCGACTTGTCCCTGCTGGCCGAGGGGCAGGCGGCGGCCCTGTCGCTGGGACGCGGCACGGTGGGCAACAACGTCATGTATTTCGAGACGGGGCAGGGCAGCGCCCTGTCGGCCGGCGCACACCACGGCATGGACCAGCAAACGTGCGAAGCGCGCGCGTATGCGGTGGCGCGCGCCTATCAGCCGCTGCTGGTCAATTCGGTGGTGGGCTTCATCGGCCCCGAGTATCTGTACGACGGCAAGCAGATCATGCGCGCGGGGCTGGAAGACCATTTCTGCGCCAAGCTGCTGGGGCTGCCCATGGGCTGCGACGTGTGCTACACCAACCATGCGGAAGCGGACCAGGACGACATGGATGCCTTGCTGACCATGCTGGGCGTGGCCGGCTGCAATTTCATCATGGGTGTGCCGGGCGCGGACGACATCATGCTCGGCTACCAGAGCACCTCGTTCCACGATGCCCTGTCTGCGCGCCGGGTGCTGGGCTTGCGTCCCGCGCCGGAATTCGAAGCCTGGCTGGCGCGCATGCGGATCACGGATGCGCAGGGTCGCCTGAATACGGCGCTGGCGCCCGCCTTCCAGGCGGCCCTGCTGCGCCTGGACACCTAGGGGGACGCATGGACGGGAACCATCCTTGGCAGGCCCTGCGCGCGTACACGGCGGCGCGCATCGCGCTCGGGCGCCGCGGCGTGAGCGTGCCGACCCGCGCGCAGCTGGCGTTCCAGCTGGCCCACGCGCAGGCGCGCGACGCCGTGCACCTGGCGCTCGATGGCGAGGCCCTGGCAGGCGTATTGGCCGCACAGGGGCAAGACTGCATGCAGCTGCACAGCGCGGCCGCCACGCGCGCCGACTATCTGCAACGCCCCGACCTGGGGCGCCGGCTCGACGACGCTTCACGCGCGCGCCTGGCCGCCGGTGCCACGGGAGCCGACCTGGCGCTGGTGGCGGCCGATGGCCTGTCGGCGCTGGCCGTGCAGCGCCATGCGGCGCCCTTCCTGGCGGCCTTGCGCGAACGGCTGGCGCTGGAAGCGTGGACGCTGTCGCCGGTACACATCGTGGCGCAGGGACGGGTGGCCATCGGCGACGAGGTGGGGGAATTATTGAAGGCGCGCGCCGTGCTGGTGCTGATCGGCGAGCGGCCGGGCTTGAGTTCCCCGGACAGCCTGGGCCTGTACCTGACGTGGGCGCCCGAAGCAGGTTTGCTGGACGAGCGCCGCAACTGCATTTCGAATGTGCGCCCCGAGGGGCTGGCGTATGCGCAGGCCGCATACCGGCTGCACTACCTGCTGTCGCAGGCGTTCAGCCGGCAGCTGTCGGGCGTGGGCTTGAAGGATGAAACGGTGGCGGAAGGCGCGGCCCTGGCGGGCGCGCGCAACTTCCTGCTGGCGTGATCAGACTTCGCGGATTTCGTCCAGCGGCCAGCGCGGGCGCACGTTGAACGAGTAATCGTGCTTGGCGGCGTCGGGATTGATTTGCAGGCGCATGGCGCCGGCAAAGGCGATCATGGCGCCGTTGTCGGTACAGAATTCCAGCTCCGGGTAATACACTTTAAAACGCTTCTTGGCGGCGGCCGCGTTGAGCGAGGCGCGCAGTTGTGCGTTGGCGCCCACACCGCCGGCGATCACCAGGCGTTTCAAGCCCGTGTGCTTGAGGGCCGAGACACACTTGGCCGTCAGCACGTCGACGATGGCGTCGACGAAGCCGCGCGCGATATTCGCCTTGTCCTGCTCGCAGATATTCGCGATGACTTTTTCTTCATGGTTTTTCACCACCGTCAGCACGGCCGTCTTCAGGCCGGAAAAGCTGAAGTTGAAATCCTTCGAGTGCAGCATGGGGCGCGGCAGCTTGTAGGCCAGCGGATCGCCGAATTCGGCCAGGCGCGAAATGGCCGGGCCGCCCGGATAACCGAGGCCCAGCAGCTTGGCCGACTTGTCGAACGCCTCGCCGGCCGCATCATCGAGCGTTTCGCCCAGCATCGTGTACTGGCCCACGCCATCGACGCGCATCAGCTGCGTATGGCCGCCCGACACCAGCAGGGCGATGAAGGGGAATTCCGGCGGCTCGGACGCCAGCAAGGGGGAGAGCAGATGGCCTTCCAGGTGGTGGATGCCCAGCACCGGCTTGTTGATGGCCAGGCCCAGGCTGCAGGCGACGGAGGAACCCACCAGCAGCGCGCCGGCCAGGCCCGGCCCCTGCGTGTAGGCGATGGCATCGATCTCGGGCAGGGTGATGCCGGCCTTGGCCAGGGTTTCTTCCAGCAGCGGGATGGCGCGGCGGATATGGTCGCGCGACGCCAGTTCCGGCACCACGCCGCCATATTGCTCGTGCATGGCGACTTGCGAATAGAGGGCGTGCGACAGCAGGCCGCGTTGCGTGTCGTACAAGGCCAGGCCGGTTTCGTCACAGGAGGATTCGACGCCAAGAACAATCATGAAGGTACTGAATAGGGAGGAGTAATCCGCCATTGTAAAGGAAAGCCGGGCAGTCCACCGTGCGGCCGGCGCACCATTTCGGCGGCAGTGTGCACTTGCGCAGTGCGCCGCTGGCCGGTTTTCCCCCGGTTTTTGGCCATTCTTCGCCTGTGCGGCACTGGCACCGCTCTTGCTTAGAGGTGCATGTGCCTTTCTCAAGGGAGCTAGCGATGTCGGAACAATGGAAAATGATTTGCCGCCTGAAGGACATGCCGCTGGCGGGCGCGCGCATGGTGCAACGGGGCCTGGCCTGGCAGGATTTGCCGGGTGTGGCGCTGTTCCGCGCGGCTGACGATACGGTGTATGCCTTGCTCGACACGGTGCCTTGTCTGGGTGGCCCGCTGGCCCATGGGGTGCTGATGGAGAAAAACCTGATGGGGCCGAAGAACAGCTGGATCATCGAACTCGATTCGGGCCGCCTGGTGGCGCCCGTGCAGGGCATGGCGCGCCTGTACGCCGTGCGCATCATGGACGGGCGCATCTACCTGGATGTCAATGAACTCAATATCCCGGCCAGCAAGGCGGAACAGGCGCTGGCGGGATCGTTCGCCGTGCTGCCGCATGTGCAGATGGCTTGATATGCCTCGTGGTGGTGTCGGCTTACGCGCTGCGCGCTAAGCCGACCTACGCATTGACGCGCCCGTCGGGTAGGTCGGATCAGGTCCACAGGGCCGTAATCCGACAACACTGTTGGCCGTAATATTTTACGCCGGGCGATTGACGAGGTGCGCATGCGCATCGCGCAGCATGGTCGCCGTCGTGTCCCAGTCGATGCAGCCGTCGGTGACGGAGCAGCCGTAGGTCAGTTGCGACAGGTCTTGCGGGATCTTCTGGTTGCCGCCGACGATGTTCGATTCGATCATCACGCCCACCAGCGAGCGGTTGCCCTGGCGGATCTGGTTGACCACGTCGGCCATCACCAGCGGTTGCAGTTCCGGCTTCTTGTAGCTGTTCGCGTGCGAGCAGTCGACCACCAGGTTGGCCGGCAGCTTGGCCTTGGCCAGCGCCTGTTCGGCGATGGCGATCGACACCGAATCGTAGTTCGGACGGCCGTCGCCGCCGCGCAGCACGACGTGGCCATACGCGTTGCCGCGCGTGCGCACGATGGCCACATTGCCTTCGCCGTTAATGCCGAGGAAGGAGTGCGGGTGCGCCGACGACAGAATCGCGTTGACGGCGATGCTGATGTCGCCATCGGTGCCGTTCTTGAAGCCGACCGGGGTCGACAGGCCCGACGACATTTCGCGGTGCGTCTGCGATTCCGTGGTGCGCGCGCCGATAGCGGTCCAGGCGATCAGGTCGCCCAGGTATTGCGGCGAGATCGGGTCCAGCGCTTCGGTGGCGGTGGGCAGGCCCAGTTCGCATACGTCGAGCAGGAACTGGCGCGCCTTTTCCATGCCTTCGTTGACCTTGAACGAGTCGTCCATGTACGGATCGTTGATATAGCCTTTCCAGCCCGTGGTGGTACGCGGTTTTTCGAAATACACGCGCATCACCAGCAGCATCGTGTCCTTGACTTCCTCTTGCAGCGCTTTCAGGCGGCGCGCGTAATCGAGGCCGGCGACGGGGTCGTGGATGGAGCACGGGCCGACGACGACGAACAGGCGCTGGTCCTTGCGGTCGATGATGTTGCGCAGCGCTTCACGGCCGCGGCTGACGGTCTCGAAGGCGCTTTCCGACAGGGGCAGCTTGGCGTGCAGTTCGGCCGGTGTCGGCATGGGCGCGAAGGAGGTGACGTTGATATTTTCGATGTCTGGCGTATTCATGATTCTGGCTCGGCTTTCGCTATTGCGTTCTTTAAGAGGCAATAGTGTAGCGGAAATGCGGCCTGGCGGCGGGGATGGCGCCAAAACGGGAATGCCTCAGTTGTTTTTATGGCAGGGCCGGCACGCCGCCAGCCCCCTGTGCGCTCAATGGCCGCCGGCCAGGCTGGCGCCAAAGGTGTAGCGGGCGATGCGCTGGTAGTTGCCGGCCAGCTCGGGCGGCCGGGGCAGGCCGGGATGGCGCCGCACATGGTCGAGGATGGCGCTTTCGTGCTGGCGTATCTGTGCGTCCAGGCAGGCGACCTGCTGGCGCACGAGGGCGTGCAGCGCATGCTGGCCGGCCTGCAGGTGCGCATTGAGGCGCGCCGATTCCTGCCGGCGCACGCCTTCCATGGCGTGCAGGCGGCGCAGCCACAGCCGTAGCTCCACATAGGCGGGCGAGGGCGGCGTCCAGCGCGCGGGGCGCCTGTGCTGGCAGTAGTTGGCCAGCACCGCGGCGCTGTGCGCCGCGTCCCCGGGCAAGCCATGGCTGCGGATATATTCTTCCAGCTGCGCGGGTTGGGCATCGCAGACCAGCATGCCCATGTCGGCCAGCATGCGGGCCGGCGCCTCGCTGTACGGCATATCGAGGCGCATGCAGACGCGCAAGCCCATGACGGGCACGTCGTTCCTTTGCAGCCAGCTGCGCAGCCAGCGGTAGCCGGCCACGTCGTTTTCCAGCACCTTGCACAGCATTTCGCCGCCCGAGAGCAGCACGGCTTTCAGCTGCAGCTTGCTCGTCTCGATGCCGACGAAGGCGCTTTCCCTTTTGCTTGCGTGTTCCATGATGAGTCCCCCTGTGCAGTCATATACGCAGCGGTGGCGCGTTTGGATGCAGTCGTGATGTAAATTCATCCAAATTCGTCCCAAAAATAGCGTGAAAGACTGTTGCATTGGCGCCTATGGCGTCTTTCAGCCCCTCTGCAAGGGGAAAAATCCGTGTAAGCTGGCGCCATGACGACTGTTTCCATCCCCCATACCGATGTGGCCGGTGAGCCATTTCCCGCTGCACGTTTCATCAAAGAAATAGGACGTGGCAAGAACGGTGCGCGCAGCATGACGCGCGACGACGCCTGCGCCCTGTACCGCGCCATGCTTGAGGGGCGCGTGTCGGACCTGGAACTGGGCGGCATTTTGTTATCCATGCGCATCAAGGGCGAGTCCGTGGATGAGATCGCCGGCTTCCTCGACGCTGCCGAAGCATCGTTCGCGCCGCTGGCCGCGCCGGCCGGCGAATTTGCCCCGATCATCATTCCCAGCTACAACGGCGCCCGCAAGATGGCCAACCTGACGGCGTTGCTGGCGCTGCTGCTGGCGCGCGCGGGCGCACCCGTGCTCGTGCATGGCGTGACCGGCGATCCGGGCCGCATCACCACGGCTGAAGTGCTGGCCGCGCTGGGCGTGCCCGCCTCGCCGGACCATGCGCAAGCCGAGGCCGCCATGGCGCGCGGGGAAGCCGCCTTCCTGCCCATCGCCGCGCTGGCGCCGCGCCTGGCGCACATGCTGTCCCTGCGGCGCGTGCTGGGCGTGCGCAATTCCACGCATACCCTGGTGAAAATCATGCAGCCGTTCGCCGGGCCGGCCCTGCGCCTAGTGTCGTACACGCATCCGGAATATCTGGAAATGCTGGGTGAATATTTCCTCACCGCCTCAGATCCTGCACGCGGCGACGCTTTCCTGATGCGCGGCACGGAAGGCGAGACGGTAGCCAACGCCAACAAGGCGCAGCAGATCGACTGGTTCCATGGCGTGGAGCGCACGGTGCTGGTGGAAAAGCAGTTGCTGGTGGAAGAGTTGCCGCATTTGCCGGCCGAGCGCGATGCGGCCACCACGGCCGCCTGGATCGCTGCCGTGCTGCGCGGCGAGGTGCCCGTGCCGGCATCGATCGCCGAGCAGGTGGAGCAATGCCTGATGGCATCGCGGCAGATTGCAGCACGGCCGCGCTAGCCGCGTCGCCGCAGTTTACAATGGCGTCTTTGTAATCAGCGGTGACCGGAATTCTTATGGCAAAACAATTTGATGTGGCAGTGATCGGCGCGGGCGCGGCCGGCATGATGTGTGCGGCTGTTGCCGCCCAGCAAGGCAAGCGCGTGGTGCTGATCGATCACGCGGCCAAGCTGGCCGAAAAGATCCGCATCTCGGGTGGTGGACGGTGTAATTTCACCAACATTAACGCCACCCCGCAAAATTTCCTCTCGGAAAACCCGCATTTCTGCAAGAGCGCGTTGTCGCGCTACACACCGCAGGATTTCCTCGCGCTGGTGAAAAAATACCGCATCGGCTACCACGAGAAGCACAAGGGCCAGCAATTCTGCAATGAGTCGGCCGAGCAGATCATCGACATGCTCAAGGACGAGTGCGCCGCAGGCGGCGTGCACTGGCGCATGCCGTGCAAGATCGACAATGTTGTCCAGCAAGATGACGGTGGCTTTGTGCTGCAGACCGATAGCGGCGACATCGAGACGGCCAGCATCGTCATCGCCACGGGCGGCCTGTCGATCCCGAAGATCGGCGCGACGGATTTTGCCTACCGCATCGCTAGGCAATTCGATTTGACGATGGTCGAACCCCGTCCGGCCCTGGTACCGCTGACGTTCGATGCGGCCAGCTGGGCGCCATTCGCGGAACTGTCCGGCATCGCGCTGGAAGTCGATGTGGAAACGGGCAGCCTGAAAGGCCGCAAGGCTACGGGCGCGCGTTTCCGCGAAGATTTGCTGTTCACGCACCGCGGCCTGTCGGGCCCGGCGATCCTGCAGATTTCCAGCTACTGGCTGCCGGGCGAACCCATCGTCATCAATCTGCTGCCGGAAGTGGACGTGGCGCAGACCTTGATCGAAGGCAAGGGGACCCTGAAGAAGCAACTGGGCAATATCGTTGCGCAATGGCTGCCGCAGCGCCTGGCCGACTGCTTGCTGGCCGTCAACGGCCTGGCACCGGACGCGCGTATCGCCGACATGCCCGACGCGCAGCTGCGCAAGCTGGGGCTGGCCATCAATGCCTGGTCCATCGTGCCGAACGGTTCCGAAGGCTACCGCAAGGCGGAAGTGACGCGCGGCGGAATCGACACGCGCGAACTGTCGCAGCAGACCATGATGGCCAATAAAGTGCCGGGCCTGTATTTCATCGGCGAAGCGGTTGACGTGACGGGCTGGCTGGGCGGCTACAACTTCCAGTGGGCCTGGGCTTCCGGCGTGGCGGCAGGTATTGCCTTGCAGTAACAATCAGTTGTCATTTTGGCGCGACAAGTGATTATTGGTGACAATGTTCTTGACTTCGATCAATTGATGTTGAATACTTGGCATGTAAATTAATTTTTAGACATTTTTCATGCCTGGTGGTAATTAGTCAGGCATTCCCCTGACCATGCCCTGGAGTCGCCATGAAACGCCTGATCGCCACCGTCGCAGCAACCGTACTCACCAGCGCCGCCTTTGCCAGCACCCCCGTGCTGAGCAACGGTGGCTTTGAAAACAATTCCGTCGGTGGCGGCTACGTCTATGGCAATGTGGCGCCGGGCTGGAGCTTCACGGGCGGCGCTGGCGTGTCGGCCAGCTACACGGCGTGGAATGGCGTGGCGCAGGAGGGCAACGCCTTTGCTTTCCTGCAAAATACGGCATCGATCTCGCAAAGCTTCGTCAGCTCGGGCGCCGCCGACTACTCGTTCGCCTTCAACCTGGCGCTGCGTCCCGGCTACGATCAGGGCCAGGCCGTGACGGTCAGCCTCGATGGCAGCCTGCTGGGCCAGTACGCGGTGACCAGCACGGGCTGGACCAGCTTCAACGTGAACGCGCTCAACATCGGTGCCGGCAGCCATACCCTGAGCTTTGCCGGCATCAACCCGAACAATGCCTACGATACCTCGGCCTTTCTCGATGGCGTCAGCATGAACGTCAGCGCCGTGCCGGAACCGGGCACGTACGCCATGCTGCTGGCGGGCCTGGGCCTACTGGGCTTCATGGCGCGCCGCCGCAAGAGCGCCATTTGAGGTAAACTGCTGCCAGGATGCGTGGTTTACACCACAGCCGGGCAGCAATCTCAGGCTGCATGCCGCACGCAAGTGGGGGAGGGGCTTCCCTTTCCGATTAAAAGCTGCTACTATCTATCTCTTCCTATACACCACCTCAACGGTTTGAATTTTACATGACCACTATTCGCCTTAAAGAAAACGAGCCGTTCGAAGTCGCAATGCGTCGCTTCAAACGCACCATCGAAAAAACGGGTCTGCTGACCGAATTGCGCGCTCGCGAATTCTACGAAAAGCCAACAGCTGAGCGCAAGCGCAAGCTGGCAGCTGCTGTAAAGCGTCATTACAAACGCATCCGCAGCCAACAACTGCCGAAAAAATTATTCTAAGACTGTTCAGTCAGAACCAACCCGGGTAGTTCGGCGCATTGTTCGCCACGGGTTTTGTTTTGATTCGCTTGGAGTGATACTTCAGATGAGTCGCATACCCGCTCCGGTTCGCCGCAGCGGGTTTTCGCTTTTGTGGCCGCCTGCTTGGTTCACACATGAGCATCGAGCCCTACTTACCAACACGAGGATTGCCATGAGCTTGAAAGAACAAATTACCGAAGACATGAAAAACGCCATGCGCGCCAAGGAAGCGGGCAAGCTGGGCACGATTCGCCTGTTGCTGGCGGAAATCAAGCGCAAGGAAGTCGACGAGCGCATCGAATTGACGGATGCCCACGTGACGGCCATCGTGGAAAAGATGATCAAGCAGCGCAAGGATTCGATCACCCAGTTCGAAGCCGGTGGCCGAGCCGATCTGGCCGACATCGAAAAAGCCGAGCTGGTGCACCTGACGGGCTACATGCCTGCCGGTCTGTCCGACGAAGAAGTGGCGGCCGAAGTGGCTGCCGCCGTGGCCGCCTCGGGCGCCGCCGGTCCGCAAGACATGGGCAAGGTCATGGCCATCGTCAAGCCGAAGCTGGCGGGCCGCGCCGACATGACCGTGGTGTCCGCCCTGGTCAAGAAAGCCTTGACGCCGGCAGCGTAAGCATACAATAGTAGCAAGGGCTGCCAGCCATCGCGCTGGCAGCCTGTTAACAGCCCACACGTTGACCTGGCTCAACCTCAGGCCGCGTGCGGTAGTATAGTCTGACCTATAACAAGACCCGCCCTAGCCAGTGATACCTCAATCCTTCATTTCCGATTTGCTCAACCGCGTCGATATCGTCGATGTCGTGGGGCGCTATGTGCAACTGAAAAAAGGTGGCGCCAATTTCATGGGCTTGTGCCCGTTTCACAGTGAAAAATCGCCCAGCTTTACCGTCAGCCCCACCAAGCAGTTCTATCACTGCTTCGGCTGTGGCGCGCATGGCACCTCGATCGGCTTTTTGATCGAATACTCGGGCATGGGCTTTGTCGATGCCGTCAAGGACCTGGCGCAGAACGTGGGCATGGTCGTGCCGGAAGCGGATGACAAGATCCCGCCGGCCCAGCGCGCGCAGATCCAGGCGCAAAGCATGGCCCTGTCCGACGCCATGACGCAGGCGTGCGATTATTACCGTGGGCAATTGCGCCACGCGCCGGAAGCCATCGCCTATCTGAAGAACCGGGGCTTGACGGGCGAAGTGGCCGCTCGCTTCGGCATGGGTTTTGCGCCCGGCGGCTGGGATAACCTGCGCTCCGTCTTCCCCGATTACGACGTGGTGGCACTGGCCGAGGCTGGTCTCGTGATCGACAAGGTCGATGAAGAGGGCAACAACCGCAAGCGCTACGACCGTTTCCGCGAGCGCATCATGTTCCCGATCCGCAATACCAAGGGCCAGGTCATCGCCTTTGGCGGCCGCGTGCTAGACCATGGCGAACCGAAATACCTGAACTCGCCGGAAACCCCCTTGTTTTCCAAGGGTTTCGAACTATATGGACTGTTCGAGGCGCGCCAGGCCATCCGCGACGCCGGCTATGTGCTGGTGACGGAAGGCTACATGGACGTGGTGGCGCTGGCGCAGATGGGTTTCCCGCAAGCGGTGGCGACCCTGGGTACGGCGTGCACGCCCACCCACGTGCAAAAACTGCTGCGCCAGACCGATAACGTGATTTTCAGCTTCGACGGCGACAAGGCCGGCCGCCGCGCCGCCCGCCGCGCGCTGGAGGCGAGCCTGGCCCATGTGTCGGACAATAAAACCATCAAATTCCTGTTCTTGCCGTCGGAACACGATCCGGATAGCTATATCCGCGAATTCGGCGCCGAAGGTTTTGAACAGCAAGTGCATGAAGCCATGCCGCTGTCGCAATTCTTGCTGAAAGAAGTGTCGGGCGAGCATGATCTGTCGGAACCGGAAGGGCGCGCCCGCGTGCAGTTCGACGCCAAGCCCCTGCTGCAGCTGATGGCGCCATCGTCGCTGCGCCTGCAGATCGTGCGCGGCCTGGCGCAGCTGACGCAGTCCACGCCGGCCGAGATCGAAGCCCTGTTCGAGCTGGCGAAACCCGTTGCCGTGGCGCGCCGCGCGCCGCCGAAATCGGGCCGCCCTGTGCCCGTGGGCCTGGAATTGAAGATCATGCGCATGCTGGTGGCGCATCCGCCCCTGACCATGCGTATCGACGAGGCCGCTCTCACCGCCTTCCAGCACCTGGGCCCCGATGCGGCGCATAGCTTGGGGCAGCTGGTGGCCGTGGGCCAGGCGCTGGGCGAGCACGGCAGTTTCGCCGCGCTGGCGCAGCAGTTGAAGGAGCTGGGCAGCGAATACGACGAGATCATCGGCGAGATCGCGGCCGGCACGGAATCCGATTACGACAGCGAATTGTCGTGGCTGGTGAGCACCATCCGCGAGATCAAATTGAATGCCTTGAAGGCGGAATTGCAGCAATTGTTCGCGTCGGGTTTGCCATCGGAGAAAATTGGTGTACGCTACCGCGAAATCATGCAGGAGCAAGGCGATCTGGAGCGCGAGCGCGATGCCGAGTTGGTGAATCGCTAACCTTGCCTTGAGGGTATGGCGCGCACTGGAAAAACATTTTTCGCGTGCTATAATTAAATGCTAAGTATTGTGTGCTTTGGCAAGCTAGTTCTGTTTCGTAAATAGTATTTGTTTTCAGTAAGTTAGGCTCTTGATCGGCGCGGTGGATCGTGTCGGCAGCCAGGGCCAACTGGCGTTTTCGGCGTTGCGGGCAAGGGCTCGCGGACGCTGGCAAGCCGCGCCAGGCTCTCGCTCCCAACGCGGTCGATGCAGGAATTTTTGCCGAGACGGCTGGCAACAGCCGGTGGACAGGAATTGCTGCGCTTCCCGCAGATCGTGGCCGATGAGGTGTAAGTAACGTAACAGTGTCGAATTTGCGTTGTCGGCAGGTTCGAAGATGGTGGTTCCCGCAGGTAGACAGGGAACTGGCAGCAAACTTTATCCTAATCCACCGTAAAGCAAGTCGTTGTGTAATCGAAAGCGCCTGTGCCAATCAAGAAACCCGAATCCAAAGCGGCTGTAAAGCCCACTAAAGTTACCACGAAAGCCGAAAAGGCGCTCGACCGGCCAGAAGCGCGCGTCACCAGCGCGCCTGTGGTCAGCCAGACCACCGATGCCGCCACCCTGGCGGCGATCGATACGTCCGGTTATGTCTTGCCGTCGGTAAAAGTGCCAGGCCGCCGCGGCCGCAAGCCAAAAGAATTCCAGCCAGAAAATGATGAAGTCGCCGCCCTGAACGCCGTCGAGCGGGCCGAACTGAAGGCCGTCGACAAGGCCAAGGCGAAGGATCGCAAGGCGAAAGAGCGCGCGCTGCTGAAGGACGCTTTCTCGTCCGACACGGAAGCGAGCGAGGAAGAACTCGAGCGTCGGCGCCAGAAACTCAAGACCCTGATCAAGTTCGGCAAGGAGCGCGGTTTCCTGACCTATGCGGAAATCAACGATCACTTGCCCGAAAACATCGTCGATCCGGAGGCCATCGAAGGCATCATCGGTACCTTCAATGACATGGGCATCGCCGTCTACGAGCACGCGCCCGATGCGGAAACGTTGTTGTTGTCCGATAACGTTGCCGTCGTCACCAGCGATGATGAGGCGGAAGCGGCAGCCGAGGCCGCATTGTCGACCGTCGACTCCGACTTTGGCCGCACCACCGATCCCGTGCGCATGTACATGCGCGAGATGGGCTCGGTCGAGCTGCTGACGCGCGAAGGCGAGATCGAAATTGCCAAGCGGATCGAAGATGGCTTGAAAGACATGATCCAGGCCATTTCCGCCTGTCCCGTGACGATCGCCGAGATCATCGCCGCCGCCGACCGCATTGCCAACGAAGAGATCAAGATCGACGAAATCGTCGACGGCCTCGTCGATGAAAACGAACCGGTCGCCGCCGCGCCTGTCGTGGCCGCTCCCGTCGAAGAAGACGAGGAAGAAGGCGAAGCGGAAGAAGAGGAAGTCGAAGAAGAGGAAGAGGCGAGCGCTTCCGGCGCAGCCGGCTTCTCCGCCGAGCAGCTGGAAACCCTGAAACGCACGGCGCTGGAAAAATTCGCCATCATTTCGCAGCAATTCGACAAGATGCGCCGCGCCTTCGAGAAAGAAGGCTACAACTCGAAACCCTACGCCAAGGCGCAGGAAGCCATTTCGCAAGAGTTGCTGGGCATCCGCTTCACGGCCAAGGTCGTGGAAAAGCTGTGCGACACCCTGCGCGGCCAGGTCGATGAAGTGCGCCATATCGAAAAGCAGATCCTCGACGTGGCTGTGAACCGCTGCGGCATGCCGCGCGCCCACTTCATCAAGGTCTTCCCGGGCAATGAAACCAACCTCGACTGGGTCGATGGCGAAGTCAACGCAGGACACGCGTACAGCGCCATCCTGGGCCGCAACATTCCGACCGTCAAGGAACTGCAACAGCGCCTGATCGACCTGCAGGCGCGCGTCGTCTTGCCGCTGCCGGACCTGCGCAATATCAACCGCCAGATGGCGGCCGGTGAAATGAAGGCGCGCAAGGCCAAGCGCGAAATGACGGAGGCCAACTTGCGCCTGGTCATTTCGATCGCCAAGAAATACACGAACCGCGGCCTGCAATTCCTCGACCTGATCCAGGAAGGCAATATCGGCCTGATGAAAGCCGTCGACAAGTTCGAGTACCGCCGCGGCTACAAGTTCTCGACGTATGCGACCTGGTGGATCCGCCAGGCCATCACGCGCTCGATCGCCGACCAGGCGCGCACGATCCGTATTCCCGTGCACATGATCGAGACGATCAACAAGATGAACCGGATTTCCCGCCAGATCCTGCAGGAAACGGGCGCGGAACCTGATCCGGCTACCCTGGCGATCAAGATGGAGATGCCCGAGGACAAGATCCGCAAGATCATGAAAATCGCCAAGGAACCGATCTCGATGGAAACGCCGATCGGCGACGACGACGATTCCCACCTGGGCGACTTCATCGAGGACAACAACACCCTGGCGCCGGCCGACGCGGCCCTGCACGCTTCCATGCGGGGCGTGGTCAAGGACGTGCTCGATTCCCTGACGCCACGCGAAGCGAAAGTGCTGCGCATGCGTTTCGGCATCGAGATGTCCACCGACCACACCTTGGAAGAAGTGGGTAAGCAATTTGACGTGACGCGCGAGCGCATCCGCCAGATCGAAGCCAAGGCGCTGCGCAAGCTGCGCCACCCATCGCGCTCCGACAAGCTGAAAAGCTTCTTGGAAGGCAACTAGAAGCCAATAGGGCTTGACGCGCGCCCCTGATACCCCTATCCTCGCGTGTCCGTTTCCAAAACGGCCGCGCGAGGCGGGTATCAACAGCGCCGCCACGCCGCAGTCCCCGGGCCTCTAGCTCATGCTTGGTTAGAGCAGCGGACTCATAATCCGTTGGTGCCGTGTTCGACTCACGGGAGGCCCACCATTATCTTGCAACTGCAATTTGAAATTTTTCGATTTGTGGTTGCGTTCTTCTTCTGCCAGCGCCTCAAAGGCAACGGCAGGGTCTACGCCAGCTTCTTTTACGATCTTCAGGGCCGTATTGAAGTCTGGCATACGCTCCCCCTTCACATACTTCACCAGCGTTGAGTTTGGCAGTCCCCACAGCTTGGACATTGCCAGCGTTGGGCGTCCCTTCATTGCATTTTCTATCAGTTCTGCATAGTTCATAGTTATTTACTTTTTGCAATTTATACGTTTGGACAATAATATGTATTTGTCCAAACGCGCAAATTCTTGTCCGTTTGGGTAAGTAAACGATAGCACATCTAGGTTGAATGTAAACCGCTCAGTCTCCGGCCCAAGGGCCGCCTGTTTGCCCACTGGTACGCCTTGGGAGGTTTTTTCGGCTGCTGATCCGTGCAAAAACTTAATCGCTCTAGCGGGCGACTTACTCCAAGGAAAAGACCATGAAAAATACCATCCAAATTTTGCACGTCACCCAAGTGGCTGGCCGTTCGAAAAAAACCGGCAATGACTACGATATGCGCATGGCGCAATGCATCGTCCACAAGCCAAACCGCGATACCGGCGTCATCGAGCCGTTAATCGGTGAGCTGGTCTTGCCGGAGCGCTTCAAAGACACTCAACCGGGCATGTATGAGGTTGAGTTCGAAGTCTCGATCTCGCAGGACAAACGTGTCGGCGCGCAGGTCTTTTCCATCACTCCTACTTCTGCTGCTTCGCAAGCAAAATCTGCTGCCGTGGCCCCAGCCGCTAAGGTGAGTCCAGCTCAACAAACTTCCGCGTAATTTCTATGCCTGTCTGCGTTGAAGGAATGTCCCTCACCACGGCGCCTCGTACGCCGGGGCTTTCTCCGTACATTCCGGTTCCTTTTCGTAATGATCCCAATGCTTGCACTTGGGTCATGCAAACCGGTCGTGAGTACGCTGAGGCGCAGGCTGCACAACAGGAGTTACAGGATATGTTTTTGCCGGTGATTTTGGTCGTTATTTTTGTCCTCGGCTGGATAGCGGGGGCGCAACGATGATGCTGCTTAAAAATCTCTGGCCCGTTCTGTTTTTGGCTGGCCTGTTTGTCTGCGGCGTGTATCTGGCCAAGTACGTTATTGCCCGTTTTATGGAGCACAAATAATGACTATCGCCGCTGTCGTTGGCTATGCCTTGGGTGGTCGCCAAATGTACGCGCTCTTGCGCTCGATCTGGCAAAGCGTCTTGGGCCGTGGGCCGAACGGTGAGCAGATGGGGCAAGTCAACGTCCGCGATCCGCATCGCTTCGGCTTTGGTGTCACTGGTGCGCACAAGATCGCCAGTTACATTGCTAAATACTGCGGCAAGGAAATGCAATGCAGGGCGCTCGATCAAAAGCGCTATTTCCGTTCTAAGGGCATCGTGGTGCCCGAAGTCTACTCTTGGCGCCTGTTGGGCTGCACGTCGATGCTTAGTGCCGCACAGGCCGCTTTTCGTGCGATTGAAGGGCATTGCATGGATGGATTGCAAACGTGGTGTAACAACGGACTTGGCGTGGTTTATCTTGCGACGGCACCGGGCCTACCTGATGCCACGCATGAATGTCCGTTTTGAATGTTGTATAGTTTATTTAATGCAATATTTGGAGTCACCTGGCTATGGGCGTTTCGGAGACGTCGCAGTTGGTTTTTCCGGTGGATGGTGTCATGCAGAAGACTTGGGATGATGCCGTTCAACGATGGTTGATCGAGAAGTCGGATAAAGCCTCCTTGCACTCCGATAAGTGTATTATGTGCTGGTTAGATCCTCACTTGAGTGGGATGTTGCTGGTTGACATTTCTCGCACTATAGTTGACTCTTTGACACATAGAAAGTTGGCATCTGGTGCTAGTAATGGAACCGTAAATAGAATGCTCGCCCTTTTGCGTTCAATACTGATTCGCGCGTCGGTTGATTGGGAATGGGTATCTGCGGTACCTAAAGTTAGACTGCTTCGAGAACCTGTGCGTCGGATACGTTTTTTAACCCAGGAGCAAGCTGAATCCCTGCTAACACAGCTTCCTTTACATCTCGCACATATGGTTGCATTCTCACTGGCAACTGGACTAAGGAAGAGTAACGTGACCGGACTGTGTTGGTCTCAAATCGACCTATCCAGAAGGCTTGCTTGGGTACATCCAGATCAGTCTAAATCCCGAAGGGCCATAGCTGTACCCTTGAATATAGATGCTATTCGGGTGTTGGCTTTACAGCAAGGTAGCCACCCTGTGAGTGTCTTCTGCTATAGAGGGCGGCCGGTCCGTGAGGTCACCACCGCAGCTTGGTATAAGACGCTTGAACGATGTGGAATTGAGGATTTCCGGTGGCATGATTTACGTCATACGTGGGCAAGCTGGCATGTTCAAGGAGGTACGCCTCTGCATGTACTGCAAGAGCTAGGTGGTTGGGAAAGTGCGCAGATGGTTCGTAGATACGCACATTTTTCCGTATCGCATCTTGTAAGCTATGTCGACAGGCTTCCAATCTTTTTGCGGTAGTGTGCCAAACTCGAAGCACTATTGACTGTAAAATGTTAAGTTGGTTATTGCGAATTTAGCATCTTATATTTTTTAGTTTTTGCAGTCCTCTAGAATACTAATCCATGAATTATGAAAATTGCATGAGAAGTGCCGCGCACAGGCACTATGAAGCCGCTGAGGGCTTGATGCGGACTCACCGCAAGGACGTTGCCGGATATCTGTATGGAATCGCTGCGGAGTGTGCTATCAAGGAAGCAATGTTGCGTTCCGGAATGCGTACTTTGCCTAAGGACGAGCGTCAGGATGACCCGTTTTATGCACATTTTGAGTCTCTTAAGACACTTTTACGGGACTCTGCTCAAGGACGACTCAAAGGGCCTTTACGTAAAGTGGCAGAAAATAGTGCCTTTATGCAATATTGGGATACTTCAATGCGTTACTCTGATGGCAAGGCTATTCCGATTGCGTGGATTAATAAATGGCGCGATCAGGCCCAATTTGCTTTAGCTTTAATGGATGATTAAGGGGAGATGTATGACAATTAGATTTGACGAGAGTCTCCCTGCCTTCGTTAAAGTTATGGCTGAATCATTTAACATGGCTATAGTTGAGAAATCGGTATTCGTTCGGGATGCTGGGGGTAAACTTTCTGTAATTATAGATGAAGATATTGATGAATCAATTATTGGTATATTTGCAAAGTATTATTCTGATGTTTTAGGCCCCTATGCGAGGCCAGATAGAGTGATTGCTGGAAAAAATGCTCCTGGCGCCAAACGGTTACTTAAAGAAGCTAAGGATGTTAATCCTATTTTTGTTAGCGGCTGTTTGGTTAGAGTGTTGGATCGTAGAATCGTCGGAATGGATTGGTTGCGTACACCGCAGGTATCTAAATCAAAAACTCCTCGTTTAGTATTTGCAAGCCTAAAAGGTGGTGTCGGACGTTCCACAGCTCTATGTGTTGTTGCCGCCTACCTCTCAAGGCGAGGTAGGCGAGTCTTAGCAATTGACTTCGACTTGGAAGCGCCAGGAATAGGCACTATGCTTCTAAATGAAAAGGAGCTTCCTCGTTTTGGGACTTTGGACTATTTTGTTGAAAGCGGAATTTCTGGAATTGATAATGAATTTATTGCGGATATTTCTGGGGAGTCTTATCTAGGTGCACGAGGTGGTAGAGTTACCGTAGTACCTGCGATTGGGAAAGAGACGCTCGCCAATCCAGAAAATGCACTTGGTAAGATTGCTAGGGCATATATAGACAGTTCAGATGAGGATGGTACTCCAAATGGGTTAACGGAGAAGCTGATATCTCTTGTGACGAGGTTTGAGGATACTGGGGCATACGATATTGTTTTGATCGATGCGAGAGCTGGTCTGCATGAAACTACGGCGGCGGCAATATTGGGTTTGGGAGGGGATGTACTTCTCTTTGGTACGGATCAGCCTCAAACTTTCATTGGTTATAAGCTATTAATGGCTCATCTTGCTAGGTTCCCTATAGATCTTGAAAATGATTGGCGTTCTAATTTGAGATTTGTGCATGCAAAATCGTCGGATAGCCCTGAAAATCAAAAGTATGCCGCTGAGAGATTTGAATCATTATTTTCAGTGGTAGATGATTCTGTTAATGAAAAGAAGAAGCATTCGGATCGCGAGTACCTAGATCCATCCGATGAAATGTATTATACAAATAACGAAGTTGAGCTAACAGAGTTTGATTTTGAGACGGAATGGCTGCAAGATGAATCAGATGTGGATCGTGAAAGTAGTTTTTCTGCGCCTTCTACATTACATGTTTTGGATGATGGAAGGTACAGGGATTTTGACCCTCTTTCTGATAAAAAGTTATTGGCATCAAGTACATTCTATGCATCGTTTGGGGAGTTAATTGAGTATGTTGACGAAATTATGGATGATTTGATAGCTGAAAATCATGATTAAATTTGCAAATAAAGATTTTTCGGTAATACGTCAGAGTCTCGCATCAATGGATTCATCTGCGTCACACGTAGCAAGTGGTGGCGGCCGACCCAAAATTAATGAGATATTCGCTCCAGAAGCTCATGCTGGCGCACTAGATCCAAACGTAACTGTTGTTTTAGGTTCTCGTGGTGCAGGGAAGAGTTTTTGGGCAGGAGTTCTCGGTGATGATGCTGCCCGTGCTTTTGCCGCTGATGCCTATCCTAGGCTTGGACTGCAAAATATTGATGTGAAATTTGGTTTTACTGGTGTTTTAGCCGATGGTTCGGTTTCTAGAGCGACAATAGATTCTCAAGTGCCAATCGGATCTGAGGATCAAAAAGGGCCAATGTTATGGCGATGTGTTTTGCTGAAGGCATTGAAGTCAATAGTTGATCCAATGTCTCCATCAGATGATATTTCCACTATGATGGCCAAGTACACAAATCCGGAAATGTGGGAAAATGACTGCATACAGGTTGATAAAATTTTATCTTCAAATGATCGAACTGCATTAATAATTTTTGATGCATTAGATAGCCTCGCAATGGATTGGGAGCGACTAAGGAAACTAATTGATTCGCTACTTGAAATAGCATGGCTAACGCGTGGATTCAACTCGATAAGAGTGAAACTTTTCCTTCGTCCGGATCAGTTGAGAGATATTGGGTTGCGCTTCGTTGAGCTTCCTAAATTATTAAGTGGAGCGACGAAGCTAACTTGGAGTGGTGTTGATTTATATGGGATGCTATTTACAAGATTAGCGGGTATTGAAGATCCGATATTAAAAGAATCCCTTAATGAGGTTTTTGCTGAAGAAGGCGTGAGCGCTGCTCCTACGGGGTTGGGGCGCCTTCGAAGCTGGCCACTTGCCTATGATAAAGTCATACAAGCGAGGGTTTTTGCACGTTTAGCTGGTCCCTACATGGGGAGCAGTCATAAAAAAGGGAAGACATATGACTGGCCGTTGAAACATTTAGGGGATGGCCATAGTGAAGTTACGCCTCGAAGTTTTTTAACGCTTATGATTGAGGCAGCAAGGCGTTCGCATGGCCAAATTGAGCAGGTCTTGACGGCGGAAGCCATACGACACGGTCTACGTGAGGCCTCTAAATTTCGTGTTGATCAGCTAAACGACGAGTTCCCGTGGATTAAACGTGTACTTTTACCGCTTGCTAGGTTGCAGGTTCCTTGTGCCGATAGTCAAATTGTTGATCGGTGGCGAGAAACCGCAACTATTGAGGCTGTAATGTTGCGAGTCGGCAATCGTGAGTTTTTGGGCCCGTTTGATCCTAGAACCCAACAAGAAAAGCATGAAGCTCTAATTTTGGCTCTAGTGCGGATAGGAGTTTTGATTATTCGTGGAGATGGTAGATATGATATGCCTGACCTATTCCGCGTTGCTGCAAGGCTATTGAAGAAGGGGGCTGTAGCTCCTATTTAGTAATGAGATGTGGCTTGGGTAACAACTGTTGAGATAAAATAGTTTATTGGTGCTTCCCTCGGTGAGCCTTGAAGCGAGCATGTGACTCATAATCCGTTGGTGCCGTGTTCGACTCACGGGAGGCCCACCAGAATTTGCAGTAGTGATCGAAGCCCCGGCGGGCCACTGCCGGGGCTTTTTTTATGCTGTCGTACAATCGCGGCATCGTGATTTGATGAAGGATGAAACAAGATGACGGCTGAAGTGAAGATTGAAGACATCGTCGTTGGTGACGGCAAGGCGGCGGCGCGTGGCGCGCTGATCACCTCTCATTACCGGGGCTGGCTGGAAGATGGCACGGAGTTTGACTCGTCGCACAAGCGGGGCGAACCGTTCCGCTGTGTGTTGAGCAATAACAAGGTGATCCAGGGCTGGATTCTGGGTTTGCATGGCATGCAGGTCGGTGGCACGCGCAAGTTGTGGGTGCCGGCGGCGCTGGCGTATAGCGAACGGCAGGTGGGCTTGATTCCACCAAACTCCAATTTGCTCTTCGAGATCGAATTGCTGGAAGTGCTGACGCGCGATTGATGTCTGGATGGTGTAATCAGACAGATACGACGTCGGCTTTTTGCGCGAGCAGTTGTCCGACATCGGCGTGCAGCGCCTGCTGCGTGGGGGCGCTGGCGTCGCGAAAGGCCAGGTAGCCGACCAGCCTGAGCTTGCCCGCCTGGCGCTTGGCCAGCATGGCAAAGAACAGGATCAATGCCTCGATGGCGAGCAAGACGGTGCAGGAAGGCATGGGCTGGCACCAGGATGGACGAGTCCTGAAGGTACGCGAACAGCGGTGTATTTTCGTGCCGCTATTAGCGTATTTCAGGTGGTGCGCTTGTGGTAGATCAAGCCTGTTTCAGTTTGACTTGCATCATGTCCAGCATTGGCACGATGTCATGCAGGCTGGCCACTTCACAGGTGGGGATGGCAGTCGAGGTATTGGCCATGTTGTCCGGGTTGAACCAGCAACTGTCGATGCCGTAGCGGTTCGCGCCGAGGATGTCGGCGTCCAGCCGGTCGCCGATGATGACGGTCGTGTCCTTGCTGAATGCGCGCGCCATGTTGACCGCATATTCGAAGAAGCGCACGTCCGGCTTGGCGTGGCCGCACGCTTCTGAGGTGGCGACGAAGGAGATGCAGTCGCTCAGGCCGGAGGCGGCGATGCGGCGGTTCTGGATGGATTCGACGCCATTGGTGATGATGCCCACTTCGCCGATGCGCGACAGGGTTTCGCACACTTGTTTGGCGCCGTCGATGAGCACGACCGTGTCCGGCAGGGAGTCCAGATACAGCCGGCTGGCCAGTTCCGCGTCGATGGCGATGCCGTTCAATGCAAACGTCTTGCGGAAGCGCTCCACCTTCAGGAAGTCCTTGCTCACGTCACCCGTTTCGAAACGTTTCCACAGGTCGACGTTGATCGCCTGGTATTGGGAAAACAGCGCGTCGATGCCATCGTGCAAGCCCAGTTCGTCCATGGTGTGCAGGAACGAGCGTTTTTCGGACGCCCGGAAGTCGAGCAGGGTATCGTCGAGGTCAAACAGGAATAGCTTGTATTTCATGGCGTGTCATTGAAAGGAACTTGTCTTGCATCGTAGCACGTAGTGATGAGTTCGGTTGCGCTGAGGAGTGCTAGCGAGTCGTCGATTTGCACTGAAACCTGACCATTTTCGTTCGCTGTTCAAGGGCCGCGATGCACTGTTTGACTCTTGGCAAATCCATACGCAGGTAGCGCTCGGTGACGGCACGTGCCCCTTCGCTGGGCGGAGCCAGGATAGGCAAGGCCTCGGCGGTCTCCGGAGGCTGATTCGCCGGATGGGACAACATGCGCACACCGTCGAGCCTGGCGGCGGGCAGGTTCCAGCTCGAGGGAAGCGCTTGTGGGCAAGAAACGACGGCAACGGGCCGCATCGTCGTGGCCGCCATGGCTAATGCCAGCGGCTTCATCCGACCACCGAATAGAGTTCTGGGCGATTCGATGCCCGCCGCCGAACGGCCGAAGTAGATCACGCGGGCGCAGGGTTTGTGATTGCGCCATTGGCCGAAAATTTCAATGCCGCCAGGCACCTGGCGCATGAAGAGCGCAGCATGGTTGCCCTGCCACAGATTCTGATAGGCTTACATATCCACCCACCAGTTGAGCAAGGTTTCATCATCGTCGTCGTCGAGGTTGACGTAGATATTGGCGAAGTACCATTCGACGCCCGTCGCTTCGCGGAAGGCGTCGAAGGGGCCGTTGACGTTGTAGATGCCGTGATGTCCCGGTACGCTGAAGGTGAGGTTGCCCTTGTACTGGCCATCCATCGTGCCGCCCAACTGGCTTTGCACGTCGCGTTCGAGCTGGTCCACTGCCTCTTGCGACACGTCGTCGGCATAGATCTGGATGCAGAAGTTACCGCCGCGCTTCAGTACTTCGGCAGGGGCCAGCGGGTTGGCAATGTTGACGATGTCGCCGCGCGCCAGGTTCAGGGTCAGGCCGGGCGAGGCCAGCAGTTCGTAGACGTGCTCGTCGATCTGGCGCGCAGGCAGGGTTTCATACACGGGACCCTTGGTGTTTTCGCCTGCCAGTACGCGGATGTGCGGCAAGCCTTCGCAATTGATGTCTTCCATTCATTCTTTCATAGTGCCGGCGCCACGCACTTTGGGCTGCGCCAGGGTGGGTTTATGGCAATATTGTACCGGGTGCGTGCCGGCTGGCCGGGTACGTAACGCTGCGAACGAGGAGACGCGATGGAGAATGTGGTGCAAACAGGCGGCTGTTTATGTGGCGCCGTGCGCTTTGAAGTGACAGGCGAGGGCGGCAATCCGCACAGCTGTTCCTGCCGCAATTGCCAGCAGCATACGGGCGCGCCAACGGTGGCGTGGGTGGAGTTTGCGCGAGATCAGGTGCGCTGGACGGGGTCGGCCGGTGCACCGGCAACATACCGTTCTTCCGATTATTCCAGCCGGGCCTTCTGTGCCGCTTGCGGCAGTTCCGTCGGTGCCATCGACGATGCGCCGACGGTGGCCTTGCTGGTGGGCAGTTTTGACGATCCTGCCCAGGCGGCCTTTGCGCCCGAATATCACTCGTTTGACGATGTCAGGCCGGGCTGGTGGCACTTCGATCCGGCCGCCGCTGTACCCGGGCCGGGCGCCGCAGGCAAATAGCCCTGTGGCGCGTCAGACTGGCGGCGTGGCCTGAAAGGCGGGCAGGGTTTCCGCCGAGCGCGTGTAGGCGTGGATGGCCGGGTAATCGCTGGGTTTGACGATATCGGGCGTTTCCAGCTGGGCGAAGCTCCAGCCGACGGCGATGGTCACGCCCGCCTGGTCGATACTGCCAGTCTCGCCAGGCAGGGGCAGGTGCGCGCATTCCTGTTCCAGCGCGTTCCAGGCGGCATGCAGCTGCATGCTGACCCGTTCCAGCCACGGCGCATGTTGCTTGTCGAGCGGACGCAGCTTGCGTTCGTAGACGATTTGCACGGCTTTTTCATAGGCGGCCAGCGCCAGGCCCGTCAGGCGCAGCGCGCGCACGCTGTCGGCGAGGGCGGGGACAGAGGTGCCCGGACGCAGCAGCGATAGATAGTGGAGTATCAAGGTGGAATCCATCAGCACTTGCCCGTCGTCCAGTACCAGGGTCGGCACCTTGATGACGGGGTTGATCTCGCGCACGGCATCCATATTGCGGAACACGGATAGCGGCAAGTGCTCGTAGGAAACTCCCTGCAGTTGCAAACAGATGGCGACCCTGCGCACATAGGGCGAGTCGAGCATGCCGATCAGTTTCATGGCCAGTCTCCGGGGTAGTCAGGAATATCTACGATACCCGCTTGCCTGCCCGTTTGCCAGCGTCGTGCTTAATTGTGTGCGCTGATGCCGCTGCGGAACTGTTCAAAACCGGCGCGCGCTGCCTTGTAGCAATTGCCGGCGGCCGCTTCCAGGCCTTCGCGGTCGAGCACTTCGACCGTGCCGCGGCGGTACTGGATCAAGCCTTCGTCCTGCAGCTTGCGCGCCGTGACGGTGACGCTTTCGCGGCGCACGCCCAGCATGTTGGCCATGGTGTCTTGCGTCACCTTCAGTTCGTTCGACAGCGAACGGTCGAGGCGGTCCAGCAGCCAGCGGCACAGCTTTTGCTCGATGCTGCAATGACGGCCGCCCACCACGTTCTGCGCCATTTGCGCGAACATGGCGCTGGTGTAGCGCATCAGCAATTGTGCCAGCGCGCCGCCTTCATTGAACACTTCGCGCAGGAAGGCTGTTTTCAAGCGGTAGCCGTAGCCAGCCGTCTGCACGATGGCCGTGCAGGTGGCGCGCTCGGCTTCGTACAGCACCACGCCAGCCACGCCTTCACGGCCGATGACGGCGATCTCGGTGGTGGCGCCGTCTTCCATCACATACAGCAGGGAAACGATGGCGTTGGTGGGGAAGTACGTGTATTCAATCTTGCCGCCGCAATCGAACAGGTGCTTGCCCGCAGGCAAAGCGACCAATTCCAGTTGGCAGAACAGGCGCTCCAGATCGGTGCGCGACAAGGCGCGCAGCAATTCGTTCTGTTGTGCGCCCGTGATGCTGATCATCGGGGTGGCGGGAGCGGCTTGCCAGTTGTGCTGGGCGGCGGCGTGGTTATTCGTTGCTGGGGTCAGGTTGCTATAAGCTTTGTACATGGTAGGGCCTCGTCTTCTGATTTTGTTGGATGGCGCTGCTTTTCTGGCTTGCTAGCGTTGTGCTGAATCTTGTATCCACTATAGGACCAGGGGCCGCGGACGGGCATCGGATGAGCCGACGCGCTTATGTAGGCTAGGAACATTGCCTCGTGTCATCCGACTCCTACGCCTGCTGCTGCATTTTTCCTTGTAGAAACAACGTTGTCTGGAAAAAATACGCCGCCTTGCCCGCTACCCGTGAACTTTGGCCGCATACCTTGATCAAACCCCTCTGCACTGCAGTACGACGGTGATAAGATGTTGCGCTGCGGAAATTCGACTGGTGTTTCGGGATGCGCTGCTGTCCTTGCCCTCCATCACTGTTTACTTCCGCTGCAGCCTGCCCTCACTGCCCGCGCCGTGCATTTGCCGGAGCGCGGCCATCTTGTCCCGTTTACCCGTCTAATGAAGGAACGCAACGCATGAAATGGTTTTTTGATCTGAAAATTGCCACCAAGCTGATCTTGTCGTTTGGCGCCGTGCTGCTGTTGACGGCCGCGCTGGGCGTGTCGGCGATCTTTTCCATGGCGCGCATCAATACCGCGTCGACGGACCTGTCCGCCAACTGGATGCCCAGTGTGCTGGCGGCCATGTCCATGCGCAGCGATGTCAGCGATTTCCGCCGCTGGGAACTGGCGCACATGCTGGCCGCGCAGGATGCCGACATGGCGCAGAACGAAACGCGCATGACGGAAACCCAGGCCAAGCTGAAGGTGGACGGCGACAAGTACCGCCGCCTGATTTCCGAACCGGGCGAGCAGCAAGTATTCGAGCGCTTCCTGGCGCTCAACGATGAATTCATGCGCCTGCATGCAACCATGCTGAGCCTGTCGCGCGAGATGAAGAAGGAAGAGGCGCGTGCCCTGGCCGTGGGGCCGTCCGCCAAGGTCATGGCGGACATGATGGCGACCCTCGATAAGCTGGTGTCGATTAACACGGATGGCGGCGTGCGCTCGAGCGCCAGCGCCGATGCAACCTATGCGGCCTCGCGTGCCAGCCTGATCGGCTTGCTGGTGGGCAGCGTCGTCATCGGCATGCTGCTGGCGCTGTGGGTGGCGCGCAGCGTGGCGCGTCCGCTGATCGAGGCCGTCGGCGTGGCGCGTCAGGTGGCGGCTGGCGACTTGACGGCGCATATCGTTGTGCAATCGCAAGACGAAACGGGGCAATTGATGCAGGCTCTGAAAGACATGAATGCCAGCTTGCAAAAGCTGGTGGGCCAGGTGCGCAGCGGCACCGACACGATTGCCACGGCGTCGAGCCAGATTGCCGCCGGTAACCAGGATTTGTCGTCGCGTACGGAAGAGCAGGCCAGTTCGCTGGAAGAAACGGCTTCGTCGATGGAGGAACTGACTTCGACCGTGAAGCAGAATGCGGACAATGCGCGCCAGGCCAACACCATGGCGCTGACCTCGTCGAGCATCGCCATCGAGGGCGGCAAGGTCGTCGGCGAAGTGGTGGGCACGATGGCGTCGATCAATGCCTCGTCGCGCAAGATCGTCGACATCATCGCCGTCATCGATGGCATTGCTTTCCAGACCAATATCCTGGCCCTGAATGCAGCCGTCGAGGCGGCGCGCGCAGGCGAGCAGGGGCGCGGCTTTGCCGTTGTGGCCACGGAAGTGCGCAACCTGGCGCAACGCTCGGCCGCAGCGGCCAAGGATATCAAGGTCCTGATCGGCGATTCGGTCGAGAAAGTCGAGGCGGGGTCAAAACTGGTGGACCAGGCGGGCCGCACGATGGATGACATCGTGGCCAGCATCACCCGCGTGACGGATATCATGAGCGAGATCACGGCCGCCAGCAGCGAGCAGAGCGCCGGTATCGAGCAGGTTAACCAGGCCATCGCCCAGATGGACCAGGTGACGCAGCAAAATGCGGCCCTGGTGGAGGAGGCGGCGGCAGCGGCCGAATCGATGCAGGAGCAGGCCGCCAGCCTGAGTGAAGTGGTCAGCATCTTCAAGATCGACGTGGCCAGGGCCGCCGCAACCCGGCCGCGCGCGCCAGTCCTCGTCAAGGCGCCGGCCGCCGTGGCGCCGGCAGCGGCGCCGCGTCAATTGGCCGACACGACGCGTCGCACGGCGCCAGTGGATGAGTGGGAAAGCTTTTGATTAAGCGCGCTTGCGCGGTTTTTTGACGCCCTGAGTGGCGGGCGCGGTAGCGGCTTGCTGGCGCTGTTGCCACGCCCTCAGGGCCTCTTCATAGGCGGCCAGGTCTTCCTGGTACATTTCCAGTACGCAAAAGGTGCAACCGCTGTGGCAACACTCGTCATTGCCCGGTTTGCTGGGCGCTTGCGGTTGCGGATCGTGGGGTAAAGTCGGGGTGGGCATGGTGAGGGCAGGGGGCGGCGGAAGAGGCATCGGAGCTGGCATCGCAGTTGCCATCATACGGCATCCCGGCGTGCCGTTGCTGGAACGCTTTTTGCTCAAAAATCACGGTTTCCGTGTACAGTTGCGGTGAATTAGGGTATCGTTTACAGCACTGATATTGTATCTTCTGCGCGCGATGTTCCGCCGGCGCGATCTCCGCCGCCATCGCAGCACATCTCTTCGACGCTCCCGCATACGCCATACAGCATGTCCCGGAGCACGGAGGTGCCGCAAGAACAATGATCCATGGCTTGCAAGACGGAGCTGCCTGTGCCCCGAAATGTTGTTTATTGAGAAAGCATGGCTTCCGCAGTGCGGAGGCACACCAGAAAATTTATGTCTGAAACCGAATCGACTCCTACGCCCAGCCCGGCGATTGCCCTTGAAGCGGCGCCCGCCGCCGCTGCGCCTGCACCAGCACCTGCCGTATCCGCTGCTCCCAGCCTGACGTTTGCCGACTTTGGCCTCGCGCCTGAAATCCAGCGCGCACTGACCGACCAGGGCTACACCCATCCGACACCGATCCAGGAACAAGCGATCCCCGTGGTGCTGCAAGGCCGCGATGTGATGGGTGCCGCGCAAACGGGCACCGGCAAGACGGCTGGTTTTTCCTTGCCGATCATCCAGTTGCTGATGGCGCATGCCAGCAGCAGCATGTCGCCGGCACGCCACCCGGTGCGCGCGCTGATCCTGACGCCGACCCGTGAGCTGGCGGTGCAGGTGGCCGAAAACGTCAAGGCTTACGCCAAGCACACGCCGCTGCGCTCGACCGTCGTCTTCGGCGGCATGGACATGAAGCCGCAAACCGTCATCCTGCGTGGCGGCGTGGAAATCGTCATCGCCACGCCGGGCCGCTTGCTCGACCATATCGAGCAAAAGAACATCAGCCTGAGCCAGGTGCAGATGCTGGTCATGGATGAGGCCGACCGCATGCTGGACATGGGCTTCCTGCCGGACTTGCAGCGCATCATCAACTTGCTGCCGAAGCAACGCCAGAACCTGATGTTCTCGGCCACGTTCTCGCCAGAAATCAAGAAGCTGGCTGCCACGTTCCTTAACGATCCGCTGACGATCGAAGTGGCGCGCAGCAACCAGACGGCCGACAAGGTCACGCAAGTGGTCTATAAAGTGACGGAAGACCAGAAGCATGCCCTGGTCGCCCATCTGCTGCGCCAGCGCGACCTGAAGCAGGTCATCGTATTCTCGAATACCAAGATCGGCGCTTCGCGCCTGGCCCGCGTGCTGGAACAGGAAGGCATGAGCGCCACGGCGATTCACGGCGACAAGAGTCAGCAGGAGCGCATGGCGGCGCTGGAAGCGTTCAAGAAGGGCGAGATCGACGTGCTGGTCGCCACCGATGTGGCGGCGCGCGGCCTGGATATTTCCGACTTGCCTTGCGTCATCAACTTCGACTTGCCGTACAACGCGGAAGATTATGTGCACCGCATCGGCCGCACGGGCCGCGCCGGCGCCTCGGGCGACGCCATTTCGATCTACTCGGATAAAGACGAGCGCTTGCTGGCCGACATCGAGAAACTCATCAAGCAAAGCATCAAGCGCGGTGAATTGACGGGCTTCAACCCCGCGCCCGCCCGCAGCAGCGACAGCGAGCGCCGTCCGCCGCGCCGTAGCGAAGGTGGCGAGGCGCGTCCCGCGCGTGCCCCGGAGAGCCGCCATGCTGGCGACAGCAGCCGCGACAGCCGTTCCGCCGAGCGCGGTGCGCGTCCCGCCTTTGGTCCCGGCGCCCGCCGCGAAAAGGCCGACCCGTGGTTCCTGAAGCCATATGAGCCCGCCAAGGCAGCAGCCCCGGCTGCCGCCAGCATGGCGCCTGTCGCGGCCAAGCCGAAGCAGAAGGTGGCCGCGTTGCTGGGTGGTTTGCTGAAGCAATAATATTGTGTGAGAAATGATGGACGGCGCAAGTCCTTCTCCATGGTGTTGATATCGGATAGTACTTGCCGCCTTCCAGTATGGAAGAGATGCCCGCCCGCCAAGGCGGGCTTTTTTTTTGCCGCGATACAAATATATTTTTTCGATATTCAAGCAATGGCCTGCAATTCCTTATGTTGATGATGTTGAATGATTAATTGTGGTGTGCGTCTTCATTCTTCCTATCGCCTGGTGTTGGCTGCAGTTAATTGATTTTTCTTTGCCTGTATTTTGATCGAATACCGCATTCAAATCCCTGCATTCTTTAGCGGCTATATCCCACTTCTCTTTCACCTGTTTTCCCGCCTGTTTTTGCCTGCGGGGCGCGAGATGGCCATGGTCTGGCCTGTGCTGGCGCTTCTGGCGTGTGATGCCGATGCTGCTGGCCAAGCCGGGATGCTTTGCCCAGTGTCTTGCGGTGCATCAGATGGCTGGAGTGGTCAGCATTTTTTGTGACAAGGTGTAAGACACTTTTTTTATTGGATAAATTTGGCATAGGCTACGGTTGGGCACAGCTGTGAGCTGTTTTTGAAGGTGTCATTCATGCCTGGCCTGGCGCAGCTTGCCGGGCGCGTTGCCCTGGCTATCCTGCGCGCATTGCGCGTCATGTGGCAGCATCGTTGTGCGCGAAGACGCCGCGGCAGATGTTTTCGCTTGCCGCGAGTGTGTGTTGCTGGCCTTATCCTGCTGCATCATGATTATTTTTTGATAATATTGATATGTCGCTTGATTGCGGAGCGATTATTCTGTTTCTGCTGTTTTGAGTGTGTTGGCGTCGTACGCATTCTTGAAAAAATTAATATGTGCATTGCTGGCGTGTTGTATTTTCTGTTGGGGCGTGATTTGATTTCCGATACCCGGCTCTGGTAATAAATGTGTGTTTCATTTAAAATGAATGCCCGCATTTTGCGTTGCATTATGTTGACTTAATTGCAATTTCCAGTGCGAGGTTTGTTTTCCTTTCGCAATGGAATACTTGACTCAACACAAGGATTTGGTGATCTTTCTTGATAAGGCAGCGCATGCGAGTCTCACGCACTGTAGTGTCTGGAGTGCGATTGACGGCGCGAGTTGCATGGCAGTGCATGCGCCGTACAGCCGATATACATCCAGCCTGGGGCGCATGCGTATCTGGTGTGATGTCGCCAGCGTGTGTGGCTTTGACAGTGCGCAGCACCATGATCGTGGTGCGATCAAAGAAAATTGATTTCGCAAATGATTGTCAAGGCGTAGGCAATTGACTATGCACGGCGATGGGGAGCCGGTCCGTGACGGTGTCAGCCTGTCTTCGTTCATTGCTTGCCGATACGGGCCATGTGTGGCGTGACTATGTTATGCCAGCATTGATGTACGGTCTGCCAGGAAGTCGGGGTGCTGCTGCGCCTTTGCGTTGCAGCCCATTGTTTAATGCCTTTGGTAAACCGAAAGTTGAAGATGATTCCTTTAGTAAAAGTTGGCTTCCCTGACAAGCAGGTCCTGATGCCTGCGCTTGAGCAAGTGCTGTATAGCGGCCAAGTGGGGGAGGGCGAGCTGGTCTACGAGTTTGAGCGACGTTTCGCCGAGCATTTTGGTTTGCCTTTTGCATTGGGGATGAGCAGCGGTACCGCCGCATTGCATGCGGCATTGCATCTGGCTGGCGTAAGGGCTGGCGATGAGGTCATTTCGACCAGCATGACGGCGGAGCCAACGAATGTCGTTATCCTGCAAATGGGCGCGGTGCCCGTGTTTGCCGATGTCGATGCGCTTTCCGGCAACCTTGATCCCGCCGCCATCGAGGCTGGCATCACCAGCAAGACCAAGGCTATCCTGATTGTGCACTATGCCGGGATGCCGGTGCGACTGGCCGAGATCGCTGCCATCGCGCGTCGTCACGGCATTGCGTTGATCGAAGATTGTGCGCATGCCATGGGGGCGCGCTACGATGGCGCGGCAATTGGCACCATTGGCGACTTTGCCATTTTCTCGCTGCAAGCCATCAAGCACATGACGACCGTTGACGGTGGCATGCTGACCATGCGCGATGCATCGCTGATCCGGGAAGCAAAGAAATTCCGCTGGTTCGGATTGGAAAAGGGTGTGCCGCGTACCGAAGTCGACATTACGTCCATCGGTTATAAATACAATATGAATAATGTGACGGCCACGTTTGGGCTGGCGCAACTGCAAGACATTGATGCCCGTGTACTGAACCCGCACAAGGAAAACGGCCGTTATTTTGACCGTGCCATCGGCGCCATCCCGGGTCTGGCCGTGGCCGCGTTCGACGAGCGGGCTGAGCCCAGTTACTGGCTGTACACCGTCTTGTCGGATGACTCCGCCGATGTCGAGCGCCGGCTTGCCGCCATCGGCGTGTCGGCGTCGAAGCTGCATCGTCCTAACCATTTGCATAGCATTTTCAAGGAACTGGCCGCGCCCCTGCCGCAGCTGGATACCTACTATCGCCGCATGGTGCATATTCCGTGCGGCTGGTGGCTGGGAGCGGAAGACCGCGAGCGCATTGTCGACGCCTTGAAAAAAGGGTGACGTCCATGTCCGTACTGCCTTTGTTTGGCGTGGTGAATACACCCGAGATGGAAGCGGCGGCCCTGGCCGTATTGCGTTCGGGGCGCATTGCGTCCGGCCCGCACGTTGCCGCATTCGAGGCTGGTCTGGGGGAATTGCTGGACCAGTCGCATGTCGTGACCACCGTGGATATGACCAGCGCGCTGCACCTGGCCTTGTATCTGGCGGGCGTACGCCCGGGCGATGATGTGCTGACCACAGCTTTTGCCTGCATGTCGACCAATTCGGCCATTGCCGGATGCGGCGGACGGCCCGTCTGGGTGGATGTGGCCCCCGCATCGGCCTGTATGGACGTGGCCGATTTCGAGCGTGCCATCACGCCGGCCACGCGCGCAGTGATTCTGTATCACCTGGCCGGTTATCCAGGCCCGGCGCAGGCGATCGCTGAAATTTGCCGCCAGCGCGGCATCGTTTTGATCGAAGACTGCGATAACGCCTTGCTGGCGACAGTCGATGGACAACAGGTGGGTACGTTTGGTGATTTCGCGGTGTTTTCTTTTTATCCGAACCGGCAAATCAATACCACCGAGGGAGGCGCGCTGGCGTGCCGTGATCCGGATGATGCTGCGCGCGCGCGCAAGCTGCGCCGTTTCGGTATCGATGCCAGCAGTTTTCGCACCGCGGCTGGTGAAATCAATCCGCATTCCGATATTCCCGTCATCGGCTGGTCGATGGCCATGAATAATTTGTGCGCGGCCCTGGGCTCTGTACAATTGCAGGGAGTCGCGCAGCGCATGGCACAAACGCGCCTGCATGCACAGCAGATCAAAGATGGGCTGGCTTCCTGTGCCGGCTTGACCCTGTTGGCGCCGAGCGCCGGAGCGCTGCCGTCATATTGGGCCGTATTAATTGCGGTTGAGCAACGTGACGTTGTCCTGGCAGCGCTGAAAGCGCACGGCGTAGCAGCGTCAATATTGCATCAACGCAATGATATTTATTCCGGGTTTGTGGCTTGTCGCCGTGAATTACCGAATACCGACATATTACAACGTAGCATAATCGCCCTGCCGTGTGGCTGGTGGCTTTCCGCGCAAGACGTCGAGCAACTGATCGCTGCCGTGAAGAGCGCGCTGCACGCGTCTGCCGGTCAAGCCTGACGGCAGCGCCATTTTTAATCTCTACCTTTACCTGGACTGACATGTTTGATAATAAAGTTTTAATGATTACTGGCGGCACTGGATCCTTTGGTAATACCGTGTTGAACAGATTCTTAAACACGAATGTCAAGGAAATCATTGTTTTTAGCCGCGACGAGAAGAAGCAGGAAGACATGCGGATCGCGTTGAACAACGATAAGGTCAAATTCCATATCGGCGACACGCGCGATTACCAGAGCGTTGCGCAGGCGATGGCTGGCGTGGATTATGTTTTCCACGCGGCGGCGCTCAAGCAGGTACCGTCATGCGAGTTTTATCCCATGGAAGCGGTGCGGACCAACGTGCTGGGCACGGAAAATGTCCTGAATGCGGCCATTGCCAATAACGTCCAAAAAGTCATTTTGCTGAGTACTGACAAGGCCGTATATCCCATTAATGCAATGGGTATCTCCAAAGCCATGGCCGAAAAAGTGCTGGTTGCCAAGTCGCGCATGGTGCGCCCAGGCGGCCCGGTGATGTGCGCCACGCGTTACGGCAATGTGATGGCATCGCGTGGATCGGTGATTCCACTTTTTATTGAAAAGCTCAAGGCTGGCGTACCGCTGACGGTGACCGATCCGGAAATGACCCGTTTTCTGATGTCGCTGGAAGATTCGGTCGACCTGGTCATTCACGCTTTCGAGCATGGACAGCAAGGCGATATCTTTGTGCAGAAAGCGCCTGCCAGCACCATCGAAGTACTGGCGCAGGCCATCCAGGAACTGTTTTCCAGCAATGTGCCCGTCAAGGTGATCGGTACCAGGCATGGTGAAAAGCTGTACGAGTCGCTGGTGTCGCGCGAAGAGATCGCCAAGGCAGAGGACATGGGCGATTATTATCGCGTGCCGGCCGATAACCGCGATTTGAACTACGATAAATTCATCCTGGATGGACAGCCCGAAGTGAATCAGGCGCAGGACTACACCTCGCATAATACGCAGCGCCTCGATGTCGAGGGCGTCAAGAAATTGCTGCTGTCCCTTGATTATGTGCAGCAGGAATTGAAAAATAGCTGATAAGCAGCGGAAATGGTACGGCATCGATAACTGATGCCGAACATATTGCTTTAAGAATTATAATAAAAATGACATCTCCTATCTTGCTGCACCATTCCCCGGATATTCATGATTAAGCGGAATATCACTGCCAATATCGTGGGACGTGCATGGGGCTTCATTTCAGTGTATCTGTTTGTGCCGCTGTATCTGCACATGCTGGGAGCGGAAGCGTATGGCCTGGTAGGGTTTTATTCGACACTGCTCGGTGTCATGGCGTTTGCCGACATGGGGTTTTCCGCCACCTTGAATCGCGAGATGGCACGCCTTTCCGCGAGCGCGAATGCGGCGCAGGAGCGGCGCGACCTGTTGCGCACCTACGAGTTGAGCTATCTGGTGATTTGCTGCGTGATCGCCGTGGCGCTGTGGCTGGGCGCGCCATTGATTACCGAGCATTGGCTGCAGGCCAGCACTTTGCGTTCCGACGACATCACGCTGGCGATCCGGCTGATGGGCGTTGCCATTGCGTTCCAGTTGCCATCCGGCCTGTACATCGGTGGTTTGATGGGCTTGCAGCAACAGGTGCGCGCGAACTTCCTGCAGATCGCCTGGAGCGCCTACCGGGGCTTTGGCACCCTCTTGGTGTTGTGGCTGTTTTCGCCAACGATCGTCACCTTTGCTATATGGCAACTGGTGGCGAATGCGATTTATTGCATTACGGTACGGCATGGCTTATGGCATGCGCTGAGAACTGATGGCGTGCGCGCCGTCGGCTTTTTCCGCAAGCAAGTGTTTCACAACACCTGGCGCTATGCGTCAGGGATGGCGGGCATGGCCCTGCTGTCGATTTTACTGACCCAAATCGATAAGTTGACGGTGAGCAAGATGTTGTCGCTTGAAATGCTGGGCTTTTATACGCTGGCAGGAACGCTGGCATCGGTCCCGTTGATATTGGCCAGTCCAATTGCTTCGGCAATTTTCCCCCGCTTCACAGAATTGGTCGCACGCAATGAGACCGAGCAACTCATTGCCCTGTATCACCGGACATGCCAGTTTGTTGCCATCGTGACGGTGCCCGGCTGCCTGGTGGTGGCGCTGTTTTCGCAAGATGTGATTTATTTATGGACCGGTTCCGCAGCCAGTGCCCAGGCCGCCGCACTTGCCGCTTCGCTGTTACTCGGCGGGCAAGTATTGCAAGCGTTGACAGTGGTGCCCTATTACCTGGCCTTGGCACACGGCAATATCCGCTTGAATTTGCAGGTCGGCATGGTGTCCGTGGTTGTCGTGACGCCGATGATGATTTACCTCGTGCTGCACCACGGTTTGGCAGGGGCTGGCTTGTCATGGCTGATCATGAACCTGTGCACGATGCCGCCGTATATGTACTTCTTGCATCGCAATTTTTTGCCGGGCCAGTTTGGACGGTGGTTCCGGGAAAGCCTGGCATTGCCGGTCCTGGCCAGCTTGCCATGCCTGATGTTGGGCTACTGGTGCCTCTCTACCATCGATGGCCGGTGGCTGCGCTTGTTGCTCATCGCTGTGACGGCAGTGCTGTCTATTGGATGTAGCGCGCTGTGCGCACCAGATATCCGGCGTTGGCTGGCTAACACTAGATTTGCCCGGCGGCTGCAGTATTAAAGCAGCATCTGATTGCATTGTTGATACACCACCCATTTGTTTATACATAATACTTATAATGCCTCTTCTGTCTGCCATCATTCCTACGCATAATCGTCAACGCTATGCGATCAATGCGATTACCACCATCCTGACAAATTTTCCGGATACGGAAGTCGTTGTGTCGGATACCAGCGATACCATGCAAATCGCTGAAGAATTGGGGCATTGGATCGAATCGGGACGGCTGATTTATCACCATCCGCAACGTCCGATGGATGTGGTCAGTAATTTTCAGAATGGACTGCGTCTGGCAACTGGTGATTATCTGATCTTCCTCGGCGATGATGATTGCCTGGGACCCGGTGCGGAAGAGCTGGCGCGCTGGGCGCGCGATACGCAGGTTGAAGCGGCCGCCTGTTCCCTGGGCGCGGCTTATTTCTGGCCGGACTTCAAGTCCCTGTATTTCGGGGCTGACTTTACGGCCAAGCTGACGGTGCAGCCATTTGCCTCCACCATTTCCCCGCTCGACGGGCCGCAGGTGCTGCAGCAGGCATTGAAAAATCTGGGGACGGGCGTCATGTCCATGCCACGCGCCTATCTGGGCATGATGTCGCGTGCGCTCGCCGAACGTATCGAGCAAAAATATGGTTCGCTTTTTGGCGGAGTCAGCCCTGATATCTATAGCGCGGCGTTGATTGCCGAGGAGTCGCGCAGCAGCGTGCAGATCGATTTTCCCTTTATTATCGCGGGTAGTTCTGGTGGCAGCACCTCGGGACAAAGTGCGGAAGGCGGGCACAAGGGTGGCTTGCGCGACAATGCGCACATCGGCGCCTTCACCAATCTGGTGTGGGACCCCTTGATCCCCGAGTTCTACAGCGTGCCAACGGTCTGGTCTTACTCATTCAAGGCGGCGATCGATAAGATCGGCAAAGCCGGGTATCGCCCCAATCTGCCCCGCCTGTACGCCAAGTGCTGCCTGCATCACCCTAAATATTGGCGTGAAACGAAGGCTTCCCTGTGTGCCTACGTCAAGCGCGAACGTTATAGCCCGGCCTGTTTATCGTTCGTATGGGAACTGTGCCGCGAGTTTTCACGCCGGGCCTATCGTTTTATGCAGATCAAATTCAAACCTGCCATTAACCGCCAGGCATATGCCCATCAAAATCTGACGAATATTGGCGAGGCATATGCGCATTTGTTGGCGCATGTGCAACCGAGTCTGAGCCAGTTGCAATCCGCCATGAAAGAGTTCAAGCGCTGAGATGGCGCCCGAGTGCGTAGCCGGGCTCTTCGGTGCCTGACACGCGGCGCCGCAGGTGTTGCGTTGCTTTAGCGCAAGTTCGGCACCGCCCCGTTTGAAAAAAGAAAAATGCCAATCGGTCAAGTTTATATACTCGCTTTCCTGCCTGTCTTGATACTCGGGATGTTTACCCAGGATAAGTCGCGTCTGTCATTTCAGATTGCGATGTGCTGCCTGATCACCTTGTGCGCCTTTGCCTTCCGTTCGCCGGAATTCGGCACGGATTCCTCGACATACCTGAACTATTTCTTGACGGCTTGCCGAGGAGGCGGCGGCGCCATCGAAGCTGATGACTATTCCTTCTATGTCATGGACTTCGTTTTCTCGATGGCGCCCGGGGCATTGTGCAACCGGTATGCTTTCGCGAGCATCTGGATTCTCTTCATCGTGTTGCCGATTTTATTTATGAAAGGAAATATCCGGGTCAAGTTCTTCATGCTGTTCTTCCTGGTTATTTCTCCGGTGGGCACCGAATTTTTTACAAATGCATTCAGGCAATCCGCATCGGCCATCCTGTTTTGCGTGGCTGTCTCGCGCGGAATGAAAACCAAGTCTGGCCTGGTTTTCCTGGTTCTGTCGCTGCTGTTGCACAAAAGTTCATTGCTATTGTTGGCAATTTATCTGTTGTCATGCTGTGACATGCGGCGCCTGCTCCAGGGCGGCCTGGTGGTCTTGCTCTGCCTGTTTATTGTGCCGGCGGACAGCGTCCTGTATGCGCCGGTCAACGGTTTTATCTACGAGGTCACGAAATATCTGGCGCATGACAACGATGAGATTTTGGCACGGATCAGTATCTATGCCAGTTTTTTCTGTCTGTATGGGTTCATGCGCCATTTGAACAAGCGCGAATATATCGACTTGAAGCCCTATGCGAGCTTCCTGTGGCTGCTGTTTATCGCCAGCGTGCTGCTGTTCCCGCTGCCGTACTTCAGCTACCGGTTTGTGTATTCGATTTATCCGATCTTTGTGTGGTGCTTTGCCTATGAGCTTGAGCGCAGCCGAGCCTTGGAGATGTACCCGCGCGTGTACTGCTATGTCCTCGCGTCATTTGGCCTGACCATCGCTTTCCTGCTTGGTTCGTCTTCCATTAACTCGGTGAGCTTCTTCTAATTATGACTATCGGAAAAACATTTGGCATTACCGTGGTCATTCCCGCGTATGCGCGCCATGAAGCTTTGCTTGATGCCATCGAGTCCGTCACGACCACCTCGATTGAACAGGTTGAGATCGTGGTCGTCGACGACTGCTCGCCCAATCTGGTGCTGGCCGAAAAATTGCCCGTTAGCAATTCGTCGGGCGTGCCGGTACGAGTTTACCGCCTAGCGAAAAACAGTGGCCCCCAATCGGCACGCAACCTGGGCGTGCGCCGTGCGCGCTTCAGCTTCGTGGCATTTCTGGACTCGGATGACCGGTTTACCCCAGAGAAAATTGATTTCCTGCTCGGCTACCTGAAGCAGGATACGTGCGACATTGTTTATCATCCCGTCGATACGCCGACCAATATCAATGCCATCAATGCGCGCTGGTATGCGGGGCGCCTGCGCCATTTGCCGTTCAAGTATCTGCTGGCGGCGCTCAATCCCGTGTATACCCCTTGCCTGACAGTGCGGCGTAACCTGGGCCTGGGCGTGCCGTTGATGCGCTATTGCGAAGACTATGCCTATCTGTTCAATATTAATGCGCGGGCCAAGGCCGTGCATTTCGTTCCTCAGCCGATGACGACGCTGTCGCGCGCGCCGGGCAGCACGGGCGGCCTGTCTTCCGCACTGTTCAAGATGCGTATGAATGAATTCCGCGCAAAGAAAGTGATGCTGCGCCATTGGCGCTTTTATGGCATCGGCTGCCTGTTGATTTCCGTCGCATTCGGTTGCTTGAGAATATTGTCAGATGTGCTGAAGTTAAGGTATTTCCGTAAATAATTACCTGTATTGCCTATCGTATCGTCTTGTTGCAGGCAGTGTGCAGCGTATGCGCGAGAGGGCATTTGTGTTGAATGACAAGTTAAAAATGAAGGTTGGTCAATGAAGATTGCAATTATTGGAACGGTGGGCTTGCCGGCAAAATACGGTGGCTGGGAAACGCTGACCGAGCACCTGACGGATAATCTGTGCGGCAAGTTTGATATCACCGTATACTGCAGTGGCAAAAAATATGCCGAGCAGCCGCCGACGTACAAGGGCGTCAAGCTGAAATATGTCAATCTGGACGCGAATGGCGTGCAGAGTATTCCATACGATATCGTTTCCATGCTATCTGCATTACGCTATGCGGACGTGCTTGTGATCCTCGGGGTCTCAGGCTGTATTTTCTTGCCTGTTATTAAGTTGCTGAGCAAGAAGAAAGTCATTGTCAATATCGATGGCATGGAGTGGCGCCGCGCCAAATGGGGACGTTTCGCCAAATGGTTCCTGAAGCTTTCCGAAGCGACGGCGGTACGTTTTGCCGACGTGACGATTGCGGACAACAAGGCGATTCAGCAATACGTCAGCGCGCAATATGGCCGCCCCAGCGAACTGATTGCGTATGGTGCCGACCATGTGACGCAGCAGCCCATCAGCGGCGAGGTACTGCAGCGCTTTCCCTTCTTGCAGCATGACTATGCCTTCAAGGTATGCCGCATCGAGCCGGAAAATAATGTGCACTTGATCATCGATGTCTTTGCTTCGCAGACGCGCATGCCACTGGTGATTGTCGGTAATTGGGCCAATAGCGCGTACGGGCAGGAACTGAAGCAAAAATATGCGCAGGTGGCGCATGTGCACTTGCTTGATCCGATTTATGACCAGGCTATCCTGAATCAGTTGCGCAGCAATTGCCGCATGTATGTGCATGGCCACAGCGCCGGTGGAACGAATCCTTCGCTGGTGGAAGCGATGTACCTGGGCTTGCCCATTCTGGCATTTGGCGTGAGCTATAACCGGGAAACAACGCAAAATCAGGCCCGATACTTCGACGATGAAGCCGGCTTGCTGGCCATCCTCAATACCGTGCAGCCAGATGAGCTGCAGGCGATTGGGCGTACCATGAAGCGGATCGCGGAAGAAAATTATACGTGGAGCACAATTTCGGCTAAGTATGCCGCCTTGTTTGACACGCCGCGCCAGGCGCGCTAACGGCAGGATAAGCCGCCCATGCGGCGCACAGGATGCCGGCCCGGTATCCTGTCCCGAGGTTTTTGATTAGGAATGTATTGTGGTGTTATTGACTGGAGCGACCGGATTTGTCGGCGCCGCATTGATTGAACGGCTGGCCCGCATGGGCGATGGGCGCATTCGTGCCTGCACGCGCGATGCCGGTGCCGTGTTTCCTGATACGGTGGAAACGTTTGTCATCGATGACCTGTCCAGCCAGACATGCTGGGATCATGCTTTCGACTCGGTGAGTGTCGTTGTGCATGCCGCGGCGCGCGTGCATGTGATGAACGAGACGGCGGCCGATCCGCTGCAGGAATTTCGCCGTGTAAATGTCGATGGCACCCTGCACCTGGCGCGTTGCGCCGCCCGCGCGGGAGTACGGCGTTTTGTGTTTATCAGTTCCATCAAGGTGAATGGCGAAGCGACGCTGCCTGGACAGGCCTTCTCTGAAAGCGATGTTCCGGCACCGTCGGATCCGTATGGTATTTCCAAGCTGGAAGCCGAGCAGGGATTGTTTGCGCTGGCCAAGGAAACCGGCATGCAGGTGGTGGTGATACGGCCGCCGCTGGTGTATGGGCCTGGCGTCGGGGCCAATTTTCTCAGCATGATGCGCTGGCTGCGGCGCGGCGTGCCGCTGCCGCTGGGAGCGATCCGGAATCGGCGCAGCCTGGTCGCGCTGGGCAATTTGGCTGACCTGGTTGCCGTATGCGCTGAACACCCGGCGGCGGCCAATCAGGTCTGGCTGGCGGCCGATGGTGAAGACTTGTCGACGAGCCAGCTGCTGCGCCGTATGGGCCAGGCGCTGGGCAAGCCCGCGCGGCTGCTGCCGGTACCGGCATGGATGCTGGGCGCGGCATGCGCGATGATCGGAAAACGGGGCTTCGCGCAGCGCTTGTGCGGGTCCTTGCAGGTGGATATTTCAAAGGCGCGACAGCTGCTTGGCTGGGTGCCGCCGTTGAGTGTGGATGAAGGTTTGCGTCGTGCGGCGCGGGGAAATTAAATGAAACGTTTGTTTGATGTAAGTGTTGCCTTGCTGGCTGTTGTCGTGCTGTCCATACCGCTGCTGGTGGTGGCCGTGCTGGTCAAACTGACCTCGCCCGGGCCCATCGTGTATTGGTCGGACCGCGTGGGGCGCCATAACCGTATTTTCCGGATGCCGAAATTTCGCACCATGCGTGTGGATACCCCGGCGGTCGCGACCCATTTGCTGTCCGATCCCAAGCGTTTCCTGACGCCGGTCGGCCCGTTCCTGCGTAAATCCAGCCTGGATGAGTTGCCGCAGCTGTGGAGCATCCTTGCCGGTGACATGAGTTTTGTCGGCCCGCGTCCCGCCCTGTTCAACCAGGATGACCTGATTGCCTTGCGTACCGAATATGGCGTAGACCAGGTATTGCCGGGCTTGACCGGCTGGGCGCAAATCAACGGCCGCGATGAATTGCCGATACCGGACAAGGTTCGCCTGGACGCCGAATATCTGCAGCGCCAGTCGTTTTTCCTCGACTTGAAAATTATCTTCCTGACCTTCCTGAAAGTGGTGCGTCGCGATGGCATCACGCATTGATGCCCAGGTTGCGCCTGCATATTGAGATTGGTAAGAATTGATGACTCCTTTATCGAATTTCCCGCGCTTGCAAAAGCAGCTGATCGCCGCATCTGCGGACATTTTCTTTTTGCCACTGACATTTTGCGTGGCGATACTGCTGCGCTTTGACGGTGTCAGCCTCGCCGTATTCCGCCCGTACTTCTGGCTAATTCTCCTGGCGCCACTGATCTCGATTCCGATCTTTATCAAGCTGGGACTGTATCGTGCGGTGATCCGCTTTATCGACTACAAGATAGTCTACGTGGTGGTGCTGGGCGTGACGCTGTCGGTGGCGGTCTTGCTGGCCTTTGCGGCTTTCTCGACGCACATGATCGGCCTGTCGCGCGGTGTCTTTGGCATTTACTGGGTCAGTGCGATCATGTATGTGACGGCCAGCCGTTTCATGGCGCGCGGCTATTTCGCACGGGTATCGGGCGTGACCGGTGGCATTCCTGTCGCCATTTATGGCGCCGGCGCTTCCGGCAGCCAGTTGGCACAGACGCTGAGCTATGGCACCGAGTACCGCCCGGTGGCGCTGATCGATGAGAAAAAAGAGTTGCATGGCGCAATCATCGCCGGCATTCGCGTGTATGCCCCCGAAGACTTGCCGGAACTTGTGGCTGACAAGGGCATCACCAAGATCCTGGTGGCCCTGCCATCTTTGTCGCGTGCACAGCAGCGCCGTATCCTCGACAAGCTGGAACCCCTGAAGATCAAGACGCTGGTGACCCCGCCGATCAAGAGCCTGATCAGCGGTCTGGTTCGCTTGCAGGACTTGCGCGAGATCGAGATCGAGGATTTGCTGGGCCGTGACGCAGTCGAGCCTGACCATGACTTGATGGCTATGTGTATCACGGGAAAGACCGTCATGGTCACGGGCGCCGGCGGCTCCATCGGTTCCGAATTGTGCCGCCAGATTCTGCGTCAGCGGCCTGCGCGCCTGATCTTGCTCGAGATGTCGGAATTTGCCCTGTATACCATCGAACAGGAGTTGCAGGGCTTGCGCAAGGCGCAGCATATCGAACTCGAACTATTGCCATTCCTGGGCTCCGTCCTGGAAACCGAGAAATGTGAAAAGATACTGCGCACGTTCAAGGTGGAAACGGTATATCACGCCGCCGCATACAAGCATGTGCCGTTGGTGGAGCACAACCCGATCGAGGGGATACGCAACAATGCCCTGGGGACGCTGAGCATGGCACGGGCGGCCATCGCCGCCGGGGTGAAACGCTTTGTGCTGATTTCCACCGACAAGGCCGTGCGCCCAACCAATGTCATGGGCTCGACCAAGCGCCTGGCGGAATTGATCTTGCAGGCATTTTCCCGCGAACAGGACAAGACGCGTTTCTGCATGGTGCGCTTTGGCAATGTCCTGGGCTCATCCGGTTCTGTCGTCCCCCTGTTCCGCAAACAGATCATGGCAGGCGGCCCCATTACCATTACCCATCCTGAAATCACGCGTTACTTCATGACCATTCCGGAAGCCGCACAACTGGTTCTGCAAGCGGGCGCCATGGGCGAAGGAGGCGACGTCTTCGTGCTGGACATGGGCGATCCGGTGAAGATCGTCGATCTGGCCAAGCGCATGGTGCATCTGAGCGGTCTGGAAGTGCGCAGCGAACAGACGCCGAATGGCACCATTGAGATCCATCATGTGGGCTTGCGTCCCGGCGAAAAATTGTATGAGGAACTGCTGATCGGCGATAACGTTGAAGGTACCGATCATCCCTTGATCATGCGTGCCCAGGAAGCCGAATTGCCCTGGCCGCAGCTGGAGCTGCTGCTCGATGACTTGACGCAAGCATGCGCACGGTTTGATCATGAAGCCGTACGCGCCTTGCTGCTGCAGGCCGTAACCGAATATGCACCTCAGTGCGGCATTGAAGATTTGATCTGGTGCGCCCGTGGCGATGCCGTATCGCCGCAGCCTTGAATAATCAGGCCCAGCCCGCGCACCTCGTGTCTTGCGGTACCGGTGGATGGATATATTTACTTTCTAAAGAAGAAACATGGAAAATTTGAATCAGCTTGACAAGCACAATGGCGAAAACGTTGTCAATTATGTTAAAGCCTTGCGTGACGCGCGCAAGTGGATTGGCGCCGCCACGATAGCGGTTATGGCCATCGCCGTGTCCGGTGCCTTGTATCTGGGGCAGTATCGTAGCGAAGGCTTCTTGCAGTTTGGCGGTCCGATTCCCTTGCCGCTGGAGACGCTGGACAAGGACAAGGACAAGGATCCGAAAAAGGACAAGGACAAGGAAGGTAATCCGGGTATCGTATTGGCGGATTACAAACGCTATGCCGCCGCCTTCAGTACCAGCGAGCGCTTTGACGCTTTTGTGCAGGCGAACAAGCTGCAGGGAGTCGACGGTATCGGGGGACTGCGCAAGGCCATGGCCAGCGGTGACGGATTCAGCAAGATGGTGGAGCCGATTTTCCCCTTCACCAAGATGGATGCCAAGGAGCTGATGGAGCAACCCAAGGATGGCGGCAATAATGTAATTGGTTTGCGTATTTCCTATGCCGCAGGCAGTGCCGAGAGCGCCCAGCGCATGGTAGGCTTGTTGGGGCGCTATGCCATCGACAGCATCATCTACTCCAATTACTCCGATGTGCTGCGTTTCAAGCACATTGAATTATCGGCCAAGATCACCAAGCTTGATAACGACATCATCAGCATGAATGAACGGCTGGAGATGTATCAGCGCAAAGGCGTGGTGCTCAAGAAAATCGTGGGCAGTTACCCTGAAGCGGCGAACAAGTCGGCAACCTCGGTGATTTCAGTCACGGAAGACAGCGCCCGTTATTTGTCGCCCATTACCCATCTAATGTCCGGCGAAGTGGAAGCCTTGAGCACCAGCGAAACCATCATCCGCCTCAAGCGCGAGCAGGCGCAGAGTATTCTGTTGCGCGAGTACTACGACCAGGCCAAGAGTCTGCTTGATACCAACCAATCGGGCGAAGCGCTGCTGCGCGGCCTTGAAGCGGTGAAGGAAGGCGTCTTCAAGACCAAGAACCTGAACGATGAAGTGGTCAAGGAAGTGTATAACATGATCACGATTGATAACCAGCGCTCCATCAATTTGTATCTGGAAAAGAGCCGCTTCATCGCCGGCCCTACCTTGCCTGAGAAACGCAATATCCGCATGTCCGCGGTATTGTTGCTCAGTCTGCTATTCGGCTTCTTCCTGTCCTCGGCGATCGTTTTGCTGCGTAAATGGTGGGCGCTGAATATGGATGGCGTTCGTCCTTGAGTGGAACGCGGCAGTCGCTAGGTGCCTGGCAGCTGTTTTGGCCGATGCATGCATCGGTTGATGGCATCTGCTGGGCGTGCCGCCGCGAATGCCGTCTGCTGCCTCTTCTCACTGTTCATGTTGGAGCGGATTAACTCATGGAATCGTCGAAAATGGTTCATGCAGAGGGCGTGACAATCACACTCTCCACGGTGGCATCCGAGGCCTTGAAAGCGTTGTTTTGGGAGGTTTTTTTCCAAAGTAAAAACCGTGGTGTGACGCTGCAGCGTCATTTTCCCTGGCTGTCGGCGGCACCGAACGGCGTGATTCTTGCCGAAGCGCGCATCGGCACGGTGACTGTCGGCGGACTGGTGTTGCGGGAAAAACAGTATCAGCTGGGTGAGCGCACCCTCCGTATCGCGATGATCGGCCTGGTCTGCGTGGCACAACGGGAACGCGGCAAGGGTATCGCCAACAGCATGCTGGAAGCCATTGTTGCCCATGCGAGAGAACAGCAGTTCGATTACCTGACGCTGTGGACCAGCCAGTATTCGGTGTATGAAAAGCATGGCTTCCAGGTGGCGGACCGCTGGATGTATGGCTGGGTCAGGGGGGGCGAGGGCAACGATCAGCAGCCATTCGAGCCCGATAGCAACCTTGTGCCCGACACCAGCTTGCCCTTGCCGCCGTTTGCGCGCGCCGTATATTGCTATCGCGATCCCGTGTGCTCGATGGTGGTGCTGGAGGATACCCATGGCGCCATTGTCACGGCATACGACGGCTTGCCTGCTGCGGCCGCCTCGGCGATGGTGCGCCATCTCCCCTCTTGCTGGCGCCTGAACGTGCTTGCACAGGATGCGATTTTGCATGAGTTGCAGCTGCATGGCAGGACGCTCGAGCTGGCCCCCGTCCGGCTCCAGATGTGGCTCCCACTGCGCGATGTCCTGCCAGTGGAGCAGCTGCTCGATCATGTGACGTTCCCGGTGCTGGATAGAATTTGACGCAATCCCGCTGTTCGACAATACTTGCAGGCTTTTGCTTCAAGTAGATTCCAGTCGAGATTGATATCGGGCGTCCGGTGGAAACGGCGAAATATGACTTTGATACGGGCCGTCTGCTGGAATCGGGCGGGAATCCGGAAGTGGGCGCGCCGCGCACGCCGGTGCTTGTCAAATCACCCAATGCGCTGAATCGAAAGAAAGTGCTGTGGCTGCGCGATTCTTTCGGTACGGCCATGTCGCCCTATATGGCAGCGACGTTCAGCGAAACCTTGCAGATTCATTATGGGGTGACCGATGCCGCCATGGTGGTGAAGCTGGTGCAGAAGTATCAGCCCGATTATGTGTTTTTCACCGTTGTCGAGCGCGATGCGAGAGCTCCCCGCTTCGAGCAGGCGCCGCCCCTGCATGTGACGGCCAGGCCGGCCAACTTCGTGGCCATGGCGCGCGGCACGGAGTCCTCGGCAAATGACTTGGCAGCCGTGCCTGCTTCCCGGGCTTACCGGGTCACCGGTGGCGATGCTTTCCTGACGTTCAAGCTCGCACCGGCAGTACGCGCCGCCGAGGCGTCCAGAGTGACGTTTAACCTGGGTTGCGACGACAAGTCCGTGGCGGTGCCGGTACAACTGTTCTGGCACGCTGCGGACGGTCATCCGGGCGAAGCGCTCAGCGTACGTTTCATGGCTACGCCTGGCAGCAACTCCATCGATCTGGCGACGCTGCCGGCATGGCAGCCAACGGCCATGATCGCCGGCTTGCGCATTGACCTCGATTCTCCCGATGCTTGCTCGATGCTGACGATCGATGCGGTGGCGCTTGGCCGCTAGTGTTTGGCCTGGCTGGCGCGTGCTGCCAGCCAGATGATGATGGACAGGCTGGTGGCAATGATGCACCAGTAGATATAGCGGAAATCGGCTGACGGCACGCTCGCCAGGTAGCCCAGGAAGTAGCCGAGCGCCGAGGCGTTCAATGCCAGTATCTGGGTCTTCTCCAGCGACGGCCGCATGCGCCAGCCAAGCACCATCATGGCGATGGCCAGCAGCAGCCAGGAATACGGCTTGAAGAGTTCTCCGAGCGGCGTGACCTGGCTGCCTTCGACATAGGCTTGCATCAGGTGCGCCAGTTTCGGATTGTCCAGTTTGATTCCCAATTCATTGTCCATGATGCCTGGGTGCCAGGCATAGTAGGGTTCCAGCGTGGGCGAGCGCAGGAAATACAGGAATGCTCCGCCCTTGATCTGCAAGTACGGCAGCGGATGCTCGAGGATGGTCTTTTTCCATAAGGCGTGGGCCTCCGTATGCGGCATGCCGGCAAACAGGCTGCCGCTGGGGTCGTAACCCTTGCGTACAAAGCACATCGCCCGCTCATATTGGATAGGCATGGGTGAGCAGGCGGCATTGTCTTCAGGCTTTACCCAAGGCATCAAGTTTTCGCCCGTCATGAAGGCGATCCTGGCCACCTCATCCCCCATCGTTAATGTTTCAAAGTGTTTTCTTTCCGCGTGCAGGACGTTGTAGCTGAGAACTGACGTGGCCAGGGGCAGGGTGGCCGACAGCAGCACGCTCAGGATCGCCATTTGTACGATGGATCGTGTCGGCCAGAAGTGGCGCAGCGCACAGTAGATGAGGGGCACGATGGCCAGGATGGCATTGTGCCTGACTGCGGAGGCATAGAAGATGAAAGGGATGGCCAGGGCGGCGACTCGCCAGTTCTTGGTCCTTGTATACAGCAGTCCCGTTGCCACGAGCAGGGCGAAAGCCATGCCCACGTCTTTCCACAGTACACCGGCAAAATTGACGACCCATGGCAGTAGGCACATGGCGGGAATCAGCAGGGCCCAGCCACGCTGTGCCATATTGCCGTACCAGATCAGGATGCCCGCTGCCAGCAAGGCGAGGTGCAGCAACAGCAGGCTTTGCGGGCCGGAAACCAGGTACAGGCACAGATGCCACACGTAGGACATGATGGCGGGATTGCTATCCGTATAGTATTGATTCAGTGCCGTCTTATATTGCACCATGGAATCATATGACATGAAGCCGGGAGCAAAGCAGAACCAGATGACAGCCAGGACGATGGCTGTCAGGGCAATGGCCAGGGGAGTGAAAACCTGATTTTTCATGGGTAACTTCAAATTCGAGCAAGAGAATGGACCAGCACCGTGGGTGGCGGCGACAGGGTGCTTATGCCTTTGTGGCAACAAGGATGCCGACGATGATCAGCGCGACACCGATCATGTATTGGGTTTGGAAACGTTCGCCAAAGAGAAAATGGCTGCCGATCGGCACCAGTACAAAGGCCAGCGCCATCAGCGGGTAGATTCGGCCCAGTTCGATGCGCTGCAATACCCAGACCCAGGCCAGCGTCGTCAATCCATAGAGGCAGATGGCCGCCGACAGTGCGGCCAGGGTTTTGACGGAAAAAAAGCTGCCGCTCTGCAGCAATCCATTGGCACTGATTTTAAACAGGATTTGCCCGGCTGCGATGCCAAGCACACATAACAGGGCCACGATGTAAGTCATTCATTTATCTCCATAGAGTTGCTGGGGGTGATCTCCCGTGCGCCATACCCCGCACGGGCGCAGCCTGTAGTGTGTCCGTCAGGCAATGCCATCACGCCTTCACTTCCTGCCGCGCCGAATGCGGTGGAACGGTTTTTTAGGGATCGAGCTGATATCGTGTCCGAGAAAGGCCAGGATTAATTGCAGGCCGACAATCACCGGCAAGCCTGACAGCATGACTGTCCCTGCCGAGGCGGGCATGGCGTCATGGACGGAATGCAGCCATTGCGTCGCACCAAACACGCATCCGAAGGCAACCATCAGGACACCGATGGGCAGTTCAATGGAGGCAATGGACAGGTCCCGCAAGTAATAGTTGTAGAAAATGCGTTTGAAGAAATTGCGCAGATGTTTGGCAAAAAATTCCAGCACCACCTGGGAAATCTTCAGGTTGCTGACCTCATCGCCATATTTTGCATCCATGGGGATATCAGCGACGACGGCGCGCAATGTATTGAGGCGAAACAGGATGTCAGTTTCAAAAAAATAACGGCGGCTGATTTTCTGCATCGGCAGGTGGCGCACCACCTCGCAGTGGATGGCGGTGTAGCCGTTGGTCGGATCGAAGATATCCCAGTAGCCGGAGGAAATCTTGCTCATGAAAGACAGGATCGCGTTGCCAAAAAGACGCATCTTGGGCATGCTGCGCACGCTTTCCAGATCGTAGAAGCGGTTGCCCTTGGTGTAGTCGGCTTCGCCAGCAACAATGGGCGCGATAAAGTCGGGAATGCATGCGGGATCCATCTGGCCATCGCCATCGACCTTGACGATGATATCCATGCCGTCGTCCAGTGCGGCGCGGTAGCCTGTCATGACGGCGCCGCCGACGCCCTGGTTTTCTGCATGACGCAACACGACCACGCGCTTGTCGCTGCAGTGCTCCTCGACCAGGTCGCCGGAGTGGTCCGGACAGCAGTCGTCGACGACATAAATTCGGCTCACTTCGGCGCCAATCTGACTGATGACAGAGAGGATATGCCTATCGACCTTGTAACTGGGTATGACGACCGCAATGGCCAAGCCTTGTTTTGTCATCTTGTTATTGCTTGTCTTTACTAATGGTGGCGTTCCCGGAATCGGGCAATATTGTGAATTATGACATGCGCAGTTGGCGCGCCTCTGGCGCTGGCGGGGAGTGGCGCTGTCGCGCGCCACCAGGCGCGCATGGGCAAGGCAGGGACTAGTTCTTGTTGCCGTAGCAATGCGGGCAAGACACCTCATACACGTATTCCGGCGCCAGTTGCTGGCGCGGCGTGACGACGGCGCGGCAGACGAAACACTGCACCGTTTCCGTCGGTTCCAGTTTCGGGTTCAGCGCCGTGCGGTAGTCGAAGACGAAGCAGTCGCCTGTGTAGTGCTCGCCGCCTACTTCCTCGAAATATTTCAAGATGCCGCCGTCGAGCTGGTACACGCTGTCGTAGCCGATTTCCTTCATGTGGATGGCGGCCTTTTCGCAGCGGATGCCGCCCGTGCAGAAGGTGACGACAGTCTTGCCTTCCAGTTCATCCTTGTGGGCGGCCGCCACGGCCGGGAATTCCGTAAACTTGTCGATGCGGTAATCAAGCGTGTTGTTGAACGTGCCCACGTCCACTTCAAAGGCGTTGCGCGTTTCCATCATGACCACGGGTTTGCCCGCATCGTCGACACCGGCGTCGAGCCAGCGCTTGAGCGTATGCGCATCGACGGACGGGGCGCGGCCCAGTTCCGGCTTGATCAGCGGCATGCGCATGGTGATGATTTCTTTTTTCAGCTTGACCAGCATGCGCTTGTGCGATTGCTCGTTCGACAAGCTTTCCTTCCATTCCAGATCGGCCAGACGTTCGTCGCTGCGCACCCAGGCGAGGAAGGCATCGATATGCTCGCGCGTGCCCGACAGGAACATATTGATGCCTTCCGGCGTCAGCAGGATCGTGCCCTTCAGTTCCAGCGCCAGGCATTGCTCCTGATACAAGGGGCGCATGGCTTCCGTATCGGCTAGCGTGATGAATTTATACGCGGCGATATTGACAAACGAGGCGGCCAGCGGGCTGACGGCGGCGGAAACGGCGGGTGTGGCAGGGGTGATGGCTTGCATGATGGCGATCGGGTTAGACTGAACAGCCGATATTATAAGCCCGACAGGCCAGGCAGGATACCCGGCCAGCCACGTTTTGCCGTGCCGGCGGGCTGTGCACGGCAGGAATTTCTTGCCCGCAACCGAGGGCCGCACCGCCGGTCCGGGGCCGCGACGCGGTAGAATAGACCCCATTGAATTTTGCACGAAACGGTACACAGGATGGAAATGGTAATGCAAGAGGCCGGCGCTCCGGCAGGTTCACAGCAAGCGATGCAGCCCGGTCCTGCCTTCGTCCACTTGCGCGTGCACTCGGAGTACTCGATCGTCGATGGCCTGGTGCGCATCGACGACGTGGTCAAGGCGGCGGCAAAGGACAAGCAGGTGGCGCTGGCCGTCACCGACCTGTCGAACCTGTTTGGCATGGTCAAGTTCTACAAGGAGGCGCGCGGCAAGGGCATCAAGCCCATCGTCGGCGTCGACGTGTGGATCACGAATGACGACAACCGCGAAAAACCGTCGCGGCTGCTGCTGCTGGCGAAGAACCGCATGGGCTATCTGCAGCTGTGCGAACTGCTGTCGACGGCCTGGCTGACGAACCAGTACAAGGGCCGCGCCGAACTGCGCATCGAGTGGCTGCAGGCGCTGGCGACGAATACCTACGACCTGTACCCGGGCGAAAGCGCGGCGAATGGCTTGATCGTGCTGTCCGGCGCGCACTTTGGCGATGTCGGCACGGCCATCGAGAATGGCAACCTGGCCCTGGCCGAGCGCAATGCGCAGCGCTGGGCCGAGATTTTTCCCGGCCATTTCTATATCGAAATCCAGCGCGGCGGCCAGGCCAACCAGGAGGCGCAGGTGCGCCATGCGGTGGCCCTGGCGGCCAAGCTGGGTTTGCCCGTGGTGGCCACGCATCCCGTGCAATTCATTTCCCCTGAAGAATTTATTGCCCACGAAGCCCGCACCTGTATCGCCGAAGGCGAAATGCTGGCCAACGCCAAGCGCGTGAAACGTTTCAACGACAGCCAGCGCTTCCTGTCGCAGGCCGACATGGCGGAACTGTTCGCCGACCTGCCGGCCGCGCTGGCCAATTCCGTGGAAATCGCCAAGCGCTGCAACCTGACCCTGACCCTGGGCAAGCCGCAGTTGCCGAACTTCCCCACGCCGGATGGCATGACGATCGACCAGTTCCTCGTTGCCGAGTCGCAGGCCGGCCTGGAAAAACGCTTATTGCAGCTATATCCGGATCCCGAGCGCCGTGAAAAGGAGCGCCCGCGCTACGAGTCGCGCTTGAAATTCGAGACGGACACGATTTGCAACATGAAATTCCCCGGCTACTTCCTGATCGTGGCCGAATTTATTCAGTGGGCCAAGGAAAACGGCGTGCCCGTCGGCCCGGGCCGCGGTTCGGGGGCGGGTTCGCTGGTGGCGTATTCGCTGCTCATTACCGACCTTGATCCATTGCAGTACAACCTGCTGTTCGAGCGCTTCCTGAATCCCGAACGCGTCTCGATGCCCGACTTCGATATTGACTTTTGCCAGGAAGGGCGCGACCGCGTCATCCAGCACGTCAAGGATTTGTATGGCAAGGAGGCGGTCTCGCAGATCGCCACCTTCGGTACCATGGCGGCCAAGGGCGCGATCCGCGACGTGGGCCGCGTGATGGATTTCGGCTACAACTTCTGCGACGGCATCTCCAAGCTGATCCCGTTCAAGCCGGGCAAGCCCGTGTCGATCGCCGACGCCATCGAAGAGGAACCGCTGCTCAAGGAGCGCCTGGAAAACGAGGAAGAGGTCAAGCAGTTGCTGGACCTGGCGCAGCAAGTCGAAGGTATCACGCGCAATATCGGCATGCACGCGGGGGGCGTGCTGATCGCTCCGGGCAAGCTGACGGATTTCTGCCCGCTGTACACGCAGGGCGGCGATTCCGGCGTCGTGTCGCAGTACGACAAGGATGACGTGGAAGCCGTCGGCCTTGTGAAGTTCGACTTTTTGGGCCTGACTACGCTCACCATTCTCGACCGCGCCGTGCGCTATATCAAGCAGCTCGATCCGGCGCAGGCGAACTTCGACCTGGCGACCTTGCCGCTGAACGACAAGCCGTCGTACGATTTGCTGACCAAGGCCAAGACCGTGGCCGTGTTCCAGCTGGAGTCGCGCGGCATGCAGGGCATGCTGAAAGACGCGCGTCCCGACCGTTTCGAAGACATTATCGCGCTGGTGGCGCTGTACCGTCCGGGCCCGATGGATCTGATTCCCGATTTCTGCAAGCGCAAGCACGGTGAGCGTTTCGACTATCCCGATCCGCGCACGGAATCGATTCTGTCCGAAACCTACGGCATCATGGTGTATCAGGAGCAGGTGATGCAGATGGCGCAGATCGTCGGCGGCTACTCGCTGGGCGGCGCCGACATGTTGCGTCGCGCCATGGGTAAAAAGAAAGCCGAAGAGATGGCCGAGCACCGCGAGATCTTCCGCGCCGGTGCCGCGAAAGATGGCTTGACGGCGGAAAAGGCCGACGAGATCTTCGACTTGATGGAAAAGTTCGCCGGTTACGGTTTCAACAAATCGCACGCCGCCGCCTATGCCTTGCTGTCGTACCACACGGCCTACCTGAAAGCGCACCACACGGCCGCCTTCATGGCCGCCAACTTGTCGCTGGCCATGGACGACACGGACAAGATCAAGATCCTGGTGGAAGACTCGCTGGAAATCTGCAAGCTGACCTTGTTGCCGCCGGATATCAACGAATCGGACTACCGCTTCACGCCAAGCGGCGCGGCGCCGTCCGTGAGCGGCAAGAAAGTCACGCAGATCCGCTATGGCCTGGGCGCCGTGAAAGGTTCCGGCCAGAACGCCATCGAAGCCATCATCGCCGCGCGCGAGGCGGGCGGGCCGTTTACGAGCCTGTTCGACTTCTGCAAGCGCGTGGACAAGAAGCAGATCAACCGCCGCACCATCGAGTCGCTGATCCGCAGCGGCGCCTTCGACTGCCTGAAGGTCGACCGCGCCATCCTGCTCGCGTCCGTGGCGTTCGCCATGGAGTGCGCCGACCAGGCCGCCAAGGCGGCGAACCAGGTGAGCCTGTTCGGCGGCGACGACAGCGACATGGTGGCGCCGCCCGAGTACGTCAAGGTGCCCGTGTGGACGGACAAACAGCGATTGACGGAAGAGAAGATCGCGCTGGGCTTCTACCTGTCCGGCCACCTGTTCGATTCGTATGCGCCCGAGGCGCGCCGTTTTGCGCGCACGAAATTGTCGGAATTGTCGCCGTCGCGCGAACCGCGCATGATGGCGGGCGTCATCACGGGCTTGCGCACGCAGATGACGCAGCGCGGCAAGATCCTCATCGTCACCCTGGATGACAAGAGCGGCACGGTGGAAGTGACGGTGTACGGCGAATTGTTCGACTCGAACAGGAAAATCTTCAAGGAAGATGAATTCCTGGCCGTCGTGGGCAAGGTGTCGGAAGACCGTTTTTCGGGCGGCTTGCGCATCACCGCCGAGAGCGCCTTCGACATCATCGCCGCGCGGGTGCAGTATGGCCGCCAGCTGGGCCTGACCTTGCCGGCCACCCTGGATGCCAAGCGCATCCGTGAGGTGATCATGCCGCACCGCGCCGAGACGGGCTTGCCGATTGCCGCACGGGTCAGCCCGCAAGGCGTCAGTTGCGTGCTGCAGTTTGGTGACGAGTGGAAAGTGGCGCCATCGGATGAGTTGCAGATGGCGCTGGAGCAACTGCTGGGTGCGCAAGAAGTGGCGGTCGAATACTGACCGGCACCGCCCGGCGCATACAACAAAGCCAAACCGCGGACACGCTGGTTTGGCTTTTTTCGTTTACATGTCTTTCAGGCCCGTGATCGCATAGCCCTTGGCGGCGATCTGCTGGTGCGGCTGTTCGATATGGTAGTTGGGCAAGGCCTGGGCATCGTCGGCCACTTCGCTGGCGCGTACTTCCAGCTGCCAGTCGGTATTGGTAACTTCTTCCGGAATGAGCTTTCCTTCCGGCACGGCGAGGTAGGAAAAAATGCCGTCGTGCTCGGCCCGGCGGTAGATGTCTACGCGCATGACTTGCCTCCTAGTAAGCGTTGGGGGAACCGGCGCACCACATGTGCATACCGATAGCGCTAGCGTAACAGGATTGTGCCGCGCACGGGTTGAAGCGTGTGCCGCAGGAGGAGGGGCGGTGCTCAGGCGGCGGCGGAAGCGTAGTCTTCGTCGTCCATATCTACCGCTTGCCGTGCCTCGTTGGCGGCTGCCGCAGTGCCTGCCGTGGCGACCTGCAGCGGGCTGCGATGGGCGTCGAGGCCGCTACGCAGGCTGCCGATCATGGCCAGCGTCAGTTCGTGGCGTTTGCGTGCTTCCGAGCGTTTTTTTGACGGAATGTCTTCCAGGGCAGGCAGGGGCAGATTTTCGCATGGCAGCTCAAAATCGCCATCCTTGCGTGCCTGGGCGCCAAGTTCTTGCCAAAGGGCATTGTAGTCGGCGAACAAACGGCCCTTTTTGGCGGAATGGTGGACGGCGCGGTTGGCGTTACCTACAAGTACCATGTTGCGGCAGCCATGTTCATGTCCCAGCTGGCGCACCAGGCGCACCATCAGGGCCTTGGGGCGCATGCCATGCAGATCGCGCGTGGCCTCGCGCACGCGGCGCAAGCCTTCCGCACCGCGCGGACCCTGGATGCAACCGATGCCCACGCCCATGCTGGCGCGCGCGCGGGAACCGAAGAAGGTAAAGGCGACCGAGTAGATCACGTCATCGCCATGTGCCAGTTGCAATACCATCTCGCCTTCGCGGTCCATCGGTTGTAGCGAACACAGCTGCAGGTGGTAGGGCGCGCCCGATTTTCCCGGTACGGTACCCAGGCGCACGGGGGCGCGCGCCGCCTGCGTCATCAGCTTGCCCCAGCCTTGTTGCAGGATGAAATGATAGTGCTCGACCAGCAAGGCGACGCGCTGGCGGCACGACAGGTTCGTGCTCAGGTAGTGGCGGTACACCTTGTGCATCATGCGCGGATAGGCTTGCAGCAAGTCCTGGAACACGGGATGGGAATTGAGCAGCTGCAGCCAGATGCGTGTCTGCCGGTGCTGCAGCTGTGCCCGCAATTGCAGCTTGAGCAGCTCGCGCACGCGTGACATGCCTGGCGGCATATTGCTCAGGCCTGCGTGCAGGGTAATGGCTTGTGTCATCAAAGGGTTCCATGTGTATGTGGATGGGCCTGGCGCCGGCGGCGCTTCAGGCAGGCGGCGGTCCGCTCATGCCGTCGGTATCGGCCAGCAAGACCGTGGCGCTACGCGTGGCGCGCGCCAGCCTGCGTGCCAGCGCTCCGGCAAAGCGGCGCTGCCAGGGACTGTGCCGCAGGGCCGGCAGGACGATTTCGTGGCAGCCGAGCAGTTCAGCCGTATCGAGGATCGTAAACAGCAGCTCGCCGGCGACAATATGCGTGCTGAAGGCGAGCTGCGAACGGCTCAGATACAGTCCCGCCTCGTGCATCATCTGCTGCGTGGCCGGGTCCAGCGCATGGCATGCGCCGGCGCTGTGCCTGGGCAAGCCATCGGCCTGGCGCGGTGGCGCCGCTGTCACGTGCAGCAGGCTGACGCTGACCTGGATGCCCCATTCCTGCAAGCGCCTGGCGTAGCGCGCGCCGTAGATGATGTCGCTGGCGCGCTTGACGGGCAAGAGCAGCAGCAAGGTATCCTGGCCCGGCTTGCCGCCCGCGCCCGCGGCGCTGTCTGGGGCGCGGTGACGTTGCGGGGCAAGGCGCGATGCATGCATGGAAGGGATGGCCATAGTCGGAAAACCGTCTCATGTTATCCATGCCACCCCCCTGTGTAAATTGGCGAAACAGCGTACGGGTTCCCCTTATGTCGTCCCGGTCTTAATAGCGGTAGGTGACATACACGGCGCCGATCGGCGATGTCTTGCGCTGCACGATGGGGCTCTTGGCCGCGTCGCCCAGGCGGCTCTCGACGCCGACCAGGGTATTGATGCCCCAGCGCGCATCGAAGCGGTGCTCCCAGTTGATGGTGGCCTGTGCTTCATAGAAACCGCCCTTGGGCGTGTATTGCTTGAACGAGGTATTCGCCGCCTGGGTGGCCGTCACGCCATACATGGTCTGCACGTACTTGCGCTCGCCCCAGCCCAGCTGGCCGCTGATGTTCACGCTGTCTTGCTGCACGCCCTTGGCATCGGCCCGGCCGTAGATCTGGCCTGTCGCGCCGAAATGCACATTGGCGCCGTTTTCGCGGTTCGACAGGGGAATGTCGCTCGACACGCTCAACGACAGGCCCGGCAAGGGCGAATAGCCCGCGCTGAGCAGGGCGCTGGCGTTGCCCTTGACTTCGCCCATGCCCTTCAGATAATCGCTGCCGCCCCAGCCGTTGGCACCATTGCGCTTGTGGTCTTCGCGATTGCCGCGGTAGCCCAGCGCGGCGCTGTAGCTGAAGGGGCCTGCCTGGCCGCCATAACCGATGCCGCGCGAAGTGCTGAAGAACAAGCCATTGGCCATGGCGTAGTCGAGGATGATTAGCGGCGAGGCCGACAGCTTGTCAGCGCCGGAATAGCTGGACACGGCAGCGACGCCGCCGCCGATGGTGAAGACATTTTCCGACGCCGGTTCGGCCGCCGCGGCGGCCAGGGGATTCAAGCTCAGGCCGCAGGCCAGTGCCAGCGAAGTCAACAAGGTTGTAGATGCGTGCATGGAGTTTTCCGTCAGGTGGAGAACCGAGTCCGGAGTGGCTCGATTGACAGCCGACAGTATTCATCCTTGCCATGAAGGAAAAATGAGCCTTTTATTAAGATTGGATGAAGAACGCTTCTTTACCCATTCTTCAGCTTGCGGTGGTTTAATACTCCCCATGAAGATACTGCTGATTGAAGACGATATGGACCTGGGCAATGGCGTGCGGATTGCCCTGCGCGACCAGGGCATGCAAGTGGTCTGGGTGCGCAGCCTGGAGGATGCGGCGCGCAGCATCGAGCACGACAGTTGCGAACTGGTGCTGCTGGACCTGGGCTTGCCCGATGGCGATGGCCTCGATTTGCTGGCCCGGCTGCGCGCGGCGCGCCTGCCGGTGCTGATCCTCAGCGCCCGCGATACGCTGGAACAGCGCTTGCGTGGCCTGGACGGTGGCGCCGATGACTACCTGGTGAAGCCGTTCGTGCTGGCCGAGCTGCTGTCGCGCGTGCGCGCCCTGGCACGCCGCAGCTATGGCTTCGATGGCGACACCATCGAATTGCGCGGCTTGCTGCTGCAAGTGCCCACGCGCAGGGTCAGCGTACATGGCCGTCCCGTGGAGCTCACGGCCAGTGAATATGCCCTGCTGAAGACCTTGCTGATGCGTGCCAACCGGGTCATCACGCGCCGCGTGCTGGAAGAGCACATCCTGCCCGGCGGGCTGGCCAATGCCAGCAATACCCTGGATGTGCATATGGGCAACCTGCGCCGCAAGATAGGCGAAGGTTATATCCGTACCGTGCGCGGCGTTGGCTATGTCATCGACCAGCAGGGCGAGACATCCCCCCCGCCGGGTGCTGGCGCATGATGGGGCGTTTCTGGGCCATGCTGCGCCGGCCTACCCTGGTGCGCCGCCTGATGATGGCGCAAATGCTGATGCTGACCGTGCTGTGGAGCCTGGCCGTGGCGTATGTGCTGTTCGAGGGGACGAGCGAAGCGAGCACGGTGAGCCGCGGCGTCCTGCACGCCATTATCAGCGTGGCCGATAACCTGGCCGAGCAGCCGCAGCGCCAGGAGCAAAGCTTGCGCGCGATCGACGAAGCCTTGCGCGAGGAATTTGAAATGGGCCAGGTACCTGAGCTGGCGCCGCGCATCCTGGTCTGGCGCGAAGGCAAACTGGTCTACAAGTCCCCCGCGGCGCCCAGCGGCATCCGCAGCGCCGGCCCCGAGCAGATGGAAGTGGTGTACATCAAGGGCCAGGCCTGGCGCAGCCGCAGCCTGGCCGAAGGGACAACCCGCGTGACCGTGCTGGAAGTGGGGGGCGCCTGGCAATTTTTCGTCACGATCAATTCACGTGGCTACTACCTGCTGCCGTTGCTGATCAGCCTGCCGTTCCTGCTGGTGCCGGCCTGGCTGTCGATCCGCCTTGCCATGCGCCCGTGGCGCAAGGTGGCGCAGGAGGTGGCGGCGCGCGGGCCGCAGGATTTGCGTCCGCTGGCGTTCAAGCCGCCGCATGGCGAACTGGCGGCGCTGGTCGACAATATCAATGCCCTGCTGCAGCGGGTCGATGCCAGTGCCTCGCGCGAACGCAGCTTCATCGCCGATGCCACGCATGAGCTGCGCACGCCGCTGGCGGCCATGCGCGTGAATGTCGAGGCTTTGCAGGGGCAGGCGCATGATGCACGCCAGCAAGAGCTGTTGGACGGTATCTTGAACAGCGGCAACCGGGCCGCGCGCCTGGTGGGCCAGCTGCTGCAGCTGACGCGCAGCGAAGTGCAGGCGGGCGGGGGCGAGTTGCCGCGGCGGCAGGCGCTCGATACCTTGCTGCAAGACCGGCTGGCGGCCCTGTCCGGCCTGGCCCAGGCGGGCGATATCGAACTCGAGTTGCAAGCCAGCGTTTCGCTCAGCGTGGCCGGACAGCGCGAGAGCCTGGTCTCGCTGATCGACAATCTGGTGGAAAACGCCATCAAGTACAGCCCGCGCGGCAGCAGCGTGACGGTGTCGCTGCACGCGGAGCGAGGCCAGGCCGTGCTGCATGTGGCCGATCAGGGGCCGGGCATCGCGCCGGCCCTGTATGAACGCGTGTTCGACCGCTTTTTCCGCGCGCCGCAGCAGGTGCAGCCAGGCAGCGGCCTGGGCTTGTCCATCGTCGCTTCCGTCGTGCGCCAGCACGGCGGCACGATTCAGTTGCACAGAGGGAATGGCGGCCTGGGCTTGCTGGTGGAAGTGCGCTTGCCGTTGGCCGAAGCCTGACGCCGCCTGCGTGCCTTGCGATATTGCATGAAAATTATTTCATGTGCTTATAACGCAAGTTGGCATGGCGTGGCGCACGCTTGCGATGCATAATGCGGGACAGTTAAAAAAACACCGTTATGCGCCTATTTCTGTCCCGCTACCTGCCGTATCCCGCCTTTGTCGGCTTGTATCTGCTGTTTGACTGGGCCACGTATATTGACCCGATGTACGGGCTGAACATCACCCCCTGGAATCCCGATCCCGCGCTGGGCCTGGTATTTTGGCTGATCCACGGCCGCAAGGCGGCGCTGCCGTGGTTTATCGCCCTGGTGGCAGGCGAGGTACTGGTGCGCGGCATGCCGGCAGGCTTGCCCCTGACCTTGCTCTGTTCGGCGTGGCTGGTGCTCGGCTATGGCAGTATGGGCGCAGTCTTGCGCCGCAGTTTCAGCAGCAGCGACATCTTCGACAACCGGCGCCGCCTGAGCGCCTGGGTCGCCATCGTGCTGTTTGGCACCGTGCTCAATGCGCTCGGCTATATTTCCCTGCTGTCGCTGACGGGACGCATCCCGGCCGGCGAATGGGGGACGGCAGTCTGGCGTTTCGGCATCGGCGACATGGTCGGCATGCTGGTGTCGATGCCGCTGATCTGGGTGCTGTTCAGCGAACGGGGGCGCGAGCGCCTGCATGCCGCCGTCTGGCGCTGGGAAACCCTGGCGTATCTGGCACTCGCCAGTTTTGTGCTGTGGAGCCTCTTCGGTTCCATCGTGCGTTCCGAATACAAGCATTTCTACTTCCTGTTTCTCCCCGTGATCTGGGCCGCCTCGCGCCAGGGATTGCATGGCGCCGTGCTGGCCGTGTTTGTATTGCAACTGTGCATCATCACCCTGGTGAAATGGACGCATGCGGTCGATATCCAGTTTTATGAATTGCAACTGCTCGATGCCGTGCTGGCGCTGGTGGGATTTTTTATCGGCATCGTCGTCGATGAGATGCGCCAGGTGGCCGACGAACTGAAACACACGCTGCGCCTGGCGGCCGCAGGAGAGATGGCGGCCGCGCTCGCGCATGAGCTGAACCAGCCGCTGACGGCCTTGTCGACCTATGGCAAGGCGTGCGAATACTTGCTGGAGCGGGGCGAGACGGGCGCCTTGCTGCAGGGCGCGGTGGGGCACATGATCGTGGAATCGGGACGCGCCGCGGACGTGGTGCGCCGCCTGCGCGACTTTTTCCGCACGGGCGCGATGCAGCTTGAAGCGGTGGAGGCGAGCGCCTTGATCGAGGGCATGGCGCGCCAGTTCACGCCGCTGTTCCATGAACATGGCATCGAACTGGTGCTGGTGCCGCCGTCGCCGCTGGCCGTCAACGCCGACCGCCTGCAGATCGAGCTGGTGTTGCGTAATTTATTGGCCAATGCGCAGGATGCGGTGATGGGGCAGCCGCGCGGACGGCGCCGCATCACAGTCTCGGCCGAGCGGCTCGAAGGCGGGCGGCTGCGCCTGTCCGTGGAAGATAGCGGCCCCGGCATTTCCAATAGCCTGGCGGCGCGCCTGTTCGAACCGTTTGTCTCGAGCAAGGCCAGCGGCCTGGGTCTGGGGCTGGTGCTCAGCCGCAGCATCGTCGAAGCGCATGGCGGCCAGCTATGGGCCGAAGTGGGCAAGCATGGCATTTTTCGTTTTGTCCTGCCCCTGGCGCGCGCCAGTGCGGCCGCTACAGGAGAGTATGGTGACAAGTAATTTGACGGTGTTTATCGTCGACGACGATCCCGCCGTGCGCGATGCGCTGGGTTTGCTGCTGGGCATACGCGGCTACCGCACGGCCCTGTTTTCCTGCGGCGAGGATTTCCTGCACAGCTGGCGTCCCGAGTGGGCTGGCTGCCTGCTGGTCGATATCCGCATGTCGGGCATGGATGGCCTGAGCCTGCAGCGCCGCTTGCTGGAGCTCAAATGCATGCTGCCCGTCATCATTATCACGGGACACGGCGACGTCGCCCTGGCACGCCAGGCCTTCAAGGCGCAGGCCAGCGATTTCCTGGAAAAACCGTTTGATCACGACAAGTTGCTGGCAGCTATCGATGAGGCGTTTTCGCGCGAGGCGCATGCGCGTGGCCAATTGCTGCGCCAGGTGGAGGGGCAAGCCTTGCTGCGCGCCTTGACGCCACGCGAGCGGGAAGTGATGCATCTGGTGGTGACAGGCCAGCACAACCGCGATATCGCCCCGGCACTGGGCATTTCCGTGCGCACGGTGGAAGTGCACAAGGCGCGCCTGATGGACAAGCTGGGCGTCGACAATGTGGCCGACCTGGTGCGCATCAGCATGCTGGGCACCGGTTAGCCACTGCAGCGTTGTCTAGGCGATGGTCTGCAATACCTGGTCGACCGAGATCGCCTTGACCCAGTCGCTGCGCCGCGCCACCGTGATGACGGTGCTGTTGGCGCTGTCGAACGGCGCCCATTCCGGATTCTTCTTGCGCATCAATGCCACCACCGGCACATGCACGGCGTTCGCCAGGTGCATGATCGATGTTTCCACCGAAATGATCAGGTCGCATTGCGCCAGCATGGCGGGCAGCTGGAAAAAGTTGTCGACAGCGCTGAAGGCTTGCGTGCGCGGCAAGCCACGCGCCTGCACGACGGCATCGACCTTGGCCAGTTCCTGCGGCATGGCATTGATCAGGAAGCAGGCATTTTTCCACTTCGGCATCGCTTGCATGCGCGCGATCAGCTCGGCGATGCGTTCCAGCGGCCAGCCGCGCTTGTGCGACTTGGCAAACGGGTTCAGGAGTACGAGCGGACCCTGGCGCGGGGCAAAGCCCCAGGTGGCCAGCTGCGCCTGCGCTTGCTGCAGCGCCTGCTCGGGAATGTGCACGAAGGGATAGCGTTCGGCCACGGGAATGTCGATTCCCGTCAATTGATGGAACCAGTCCGCATACACGCTGCTGATATGGTGCTCGCCGGCATCCTGTCCCGCATACGAGGCCAGCACGGCATCGATCTTGCGATAGGCCAGGTAATGCCAGGGACGCAGTGGGCTGAACGGCTTGCGCGTGCCGATCACCAGCCCGTTCGGGCTGATCGCGCGGGCAAGATCCGCGTACTGCTGTGGCCGTACGTGGGCCAGTGACACGACGACAGGATAGTGTTCCGCCTTGGCTTCGCGCAGTGACTCTTCGTAGAGCGCCGGGCTGTAGGTCTTGCGGTACACCTTGGCGAACAGGCCAGACTGCTCTACCCAGTCATACAGCGAATAGGTGCGCAGGCTTTCCCATTGTTTCGCGTCGGACGTGCGGCGCACTTCGTCGACCCACAGGTGGATCTGAATATGGGGATAGGCCGCGGCGAAGGCGCGGAAGCCGTTTTGCAGGTAGGTAAAGTCTCCCAGCGCCAGATGGGCGATGAAAAGAATTTTGTCCGACTTTTGTAGAAGTTCGGCGGGAATCAAAGGCGTCATGTATCAGTACGATTTCAGGTATTCATTCGATGGTGTCAAGCCACTTGCTGGGAAAATTGCAGGCGATGCAGATTGGCATAGGCGCCATTGGCATCCAATAATTGCTGGTGACTGCCGGTTTCCATTATTTTCCCATGTGACAATACCACGATACGGTCCGCACGTTCAATTGTTGATAGGCGATGCGCAATAACGAGGGTGGTTTTACCTTGCATCAGATGTTCCAGCGCCGCTTGCACGGCCCGTTCCGCTTCCGTATCCAGTGCCGAGGTCGCTTCATCGAGGATCAGGATGGGCGCATCCTTGTAGATCGCGCGGGCGATGGCCACGCGCTGGCGCTGGCCGCCGGACAGGCGCGAGCCGTTGTCGCCCAAGCGCGTTTCCAGGCCGTCGGGCAAGCCGTCGATGACGTCCGACAGGAAGGCGGCGGCCGCAGCCGCTTCGATGCGTTGCCGGTCCGGCGCCGCATCGCCATACGCGATATTGGCGGCCAGGGTATCGTCGAACAATACGACTTGCTGGCTGACCATGGCGATCTGGCTGCGCAGGCTCGTCAGGGCGATGGTATCGATATTCTGCCCATCGAGCAAGATCTCGCCACTGCTGGCCGAGTAAAAGCCGGGCAGCAGGCTGACCAGGGTTGATTTGCCGCCGCCGGACATGCCGACAAAGGCGATCGTTTGTCCTGGCGCAATGCTCAGATCGATGTGTTGCAGCGCCGGTTCCGGATGTCCGGGATAGGCAAAGCTCACGTCCCTGAACTCGATGCGGCCTTTGCTGCGCCCGGCGAGCGGCTGGCCGCCCGTGCGCTCCGGCGTCTTGTCGATCAGCAAAAAGACTTCTTCCGCGGCGGCCATGCCGCGCTGCAGAGGGCCGTTGACTTCGGCCAGTTGCTTCAAGGGCGTCAGCAGCATCAGCATGGCCGTGATGAAGGACACAAACCCGCCGACCGTGATCTGCCCCTGCTCCGACTGGAACAGGGCCATCACGATGACCAGGGCCACGGCGGCGGCCGTGATCACCTGCGTGATGGGGACGGTGGCGGAAAAAGTGGTGGTCATGCGCATGCTGTAGCGGCGCAATTGCTCGGCACGCTCTTCGAAGCGCGACTTTTCGTAGTCCTGGCCGCCGAAGATCTTGATCACTTGCTGGGCGCGCGTGGTTTCCTCGATGACCTGGGTCAGCTCCGCGTTGACGGCCAGGGAGTCGCGGTTGAGTTTTTTCAGGCGCTTGCCTGTGGTGCGCACGACGATGGTCAGCAGGGGCAGCAGCACCAGGGTCACCAGCGTCAGCACCCAGTTCAGGTACAGCAGCCACGCCAGCAGGCCCAGCACGGTCAGCGAGGAGCGCACGATCGACGTAAACACCTTGGTCACCATCTCGATGATCTGCTGCACTTCGAACATGATGGAGTTGATGACTTTGCCCACCGTGTGGGTGTTGTAGAAGTCGATGGGCAAGTTGAGCATGCTGGCAAACATCCTGCGCCGCAACTCGTTGAGGATGCGCGTGGAGACATAGCTCATCAGGTAGCTGCTGGCAAACGTCGACGCGCCGCGCATGGCGAAGATGCCGATGACGATCAGCGGCACGAGCCAGAAGGAAAAATTCACCTTGCCGCCAAAGCCATTGTCGAGCAGCAGCTTGAGCGCATACGGCAGCAGCGGTTCCGTCGCCGCCGTGACGACCATCGCCAGCAAGGCCAGGGCCAGGTGTTTCTTGTAGGGCGCGTGCAGTGCGGTGAGGCGCTTCAGGTCGGGCGTGAGCATCGGTATGGTTCCTTGCAGGGGACAGCAAAAACGGTCAGGCGGAAGCTTAGGCAATGCGTTCTTGCTGGCGCAGCATGGCCCACAGTATCACCATCGGGAAGACCAGCATGATGATGCCGATATTCAGGGTGAGCGAGTTCGTCGTCAAGCCGAACGTGATATAGCAGGAAAGCAGGATGACGCCGGCCAGCGCATAGGGTTGTGTCGTTTGTCCATGTCCTGCCGCCCGCAGGGACTGGGTGAACAAGCGCAGCGGGAGGAAAAACAGCACCAGCAATGCTAACAGGCCCAGCATGCCGCGCTTGACCAGCGAATCGATATAGTCGTTGTGCGCATTCGTGAAGTCGCGCGCCACGGCATTCATCTTGCCTTCGGCTGCCAGCTCCTGCTTTTGCGCCAGATAGCCATTGCGGCCGATGCCCAGCAACAGGTTTTCATCCGACATGCGCAGCGCGGAGCGCCACATTTCCACGCGTTGGCCAACGGAAGAGTATATGTTGCCGGAATCATTGAAACTGTTCAGTTCATTGATGGCGGCGACGCTGCGCTCCCGCACCGGTGAGTTGGGGAGGGCATAGACGAGGGTGCCGAATACGACAAAGGCGGCTGCGACACTGAAAAGGTAACGTTTGCCGTGTTTTCTAGCATGATGCAGGGCGATGATGCAGACACAGATCGGCAATGCCAGCCAGCCGCCACGGCTACCGCTGATGATCGAACCGGCAATGCCAGCGATGCAGCCGCACAGCATCAGCACTGTCCACAGGCGCTGGCGCGATTGCGCGCGTGCCCACGTGACGCCGCATAGCGAGAGCATGCCCAGCAGCATGCTCACATTGCCATAATGGATGGCGTTGCTCGTGGCAGCTTGGGGACGAGCAATGTCATGGACAAAGAATTGCCAAAAAGCCAGTGCAGCGCCGCCGATGGCACCAATGGCAACACCGCTCCACCACGCTTCCGGCCGCGGCGGATAGGCAATCAGCAGCAGCAGCACGGGCGCGGCCAGCAGGGCCCGCAGGGGCATGTCGAGTTCGCGCGCCGGATCGGCGTGATACAGCATGTTGGCGGTAAAGATGAAGAAGTACAGCAGCAGCGTGCCGAGCATCAGGTAATCGCGGCGCTGCAGATTCAGACGGGGGCGTTTCCACAGCAGCCAGCTGCTGGCCAGCAGCAGCACCAGCGCGCCAAGGGAATATCCGCTGTTGACTGCCAGCGCCAATGCCGAAAAGAGAAAAACACAAACAGAGGTCAGGCCGAGCATGAATATCCTTGGTAACGCACGACGTCGCCATTATGGCAACTGTAGCAACATAAAGTAGGCGTCATTGTAATCGAAGGGGGCAGCAAAAACGGCACCCGGGAATTTACTCTTCGATAACTATATAGGCGGTCTCAAGGGGGAAATGAAAAAAACCATGGTTTTCAGCCATGGTTTTTTTGTAAGCAATGGTAACTTGCTGTTATTTTGCCAAGGCAGGATCGCCTGCCATGCGTATCAGGCGACTGCTGGCACGCGGGTGGCGACGCCGGTGGCGATGGCTGCTTGCGACACGGCAGGCGCGACCCAGCTGCGCAGACGCTCGTCGAACGGCGACGGTATCAGTTGCAGCGGCGTCAGGGCGCTGCTCTCGTGACCGGGCAGCGGCTCCTTGGCCAGCGCGGCGATGGCGCGCACGCAGGCCAGCTTCATTTCTTCATTGATGGTGGTGGCGCCCACGTCGAGCGCGCCACGGAAGATGTACGGGAAGCACAGCACATTGTTGATCTGGTTCGGGTAATCCGAGCGGCCCGTGGCGACGATGGCGTCGTCGCGCACGGCATGCACTTTTTCCGGCGCGATTTCCGGATGCGGATTGGCCAGGGCGAAGATCAGCGGCTTGGCGGCCATCGATTCGACCATCTGCGCGCTGACCACGCCGCCCTTCGAGACGCCGATGAAGATGTCGGCGCCAACCATGGCGTCGGCCAGGTCGCGGTCGCTCGTGTCGTTCGCGTAGCGCGCCTTGTTCTCTTCCATGCTGGCATCGCGGCCCGGGTAGATCACGCCCTGGCTGTCGCACACTTTCAGCAGCGACTTGTTCAGGCCCAGCGAGACGAGCAGGTCCAGGCAGGCGATCGACGCGGCGCCAGCGCCCGAGACGGCCACTTTGACGTTGCCGATGTCCTTGCCGACCAGTTCCAGGCCGTTCAGGATGCCGGCCGCGACGATGATGGCCGTGCCGTGCTGGTCGTCGTGGAAGACGGGAATGTTCATGCGCTTGCGCAATTGCTGTTCGATGTAGAAGCAGTCGGGCGCCTTGATATCTTCCAGGTTGATGCCGCCAAAGGTCGGCTCCATGCGCACCACGGTGTCGATGAACAGGTCGGGATCGTTCTCCGCCAGTTCGATGTCGAACACATCGACGTCGGCGAACTGCTTGAACAGGCAAGCCTTGCCTTCCATCACTGGTTTGCTGGCCAGCGGACCGATATCGCCCAGGCCCAGCACGGCCGTGCCATTGGTGATCACGGCCACCAGGTTGCTGCGCGACGTATAGATGCCGGCCGTGCGCGGATCTTCCACGATGGCTTCGCAGGCAAAGGCCACGCCCGGCGAGTACGCCAGGGTCAGGGCGCGGGCGTCGCCCAGCGGTTTGGTTGGCGTGACGGAAATCTTGCCTGCGCGGGGTTCCGCATGATAGGCGAGGGCGGCTTCTTTCAGGTTGAAGGTTTCGCCGTTCTGTTCGGCGTGCTTGCTGTGCGAAGTAGACATAGGAATTCTGTGAGGGGCAACCAGGCCCGAGTGGTAAGTCCGAGCCATGGTATGCAAGCGTTTGCACGCTGTCAAGGCTGGATTGTACTAAAGCCTGTCAAAACCGCTTTGGGCGTCGGCTTTATTTCAATGCAAGCGTTTGCTCGGTTTTTGACGGAATAGGGAATTTTTACGATAAAATCACGGTATTGCGATCCGGGAAGCCCATGACAAACAAGAACCCCACCTTAAGCGACGTCGCGCGGGCTAGCGGCGTGCACTTTTCCACCGTCTCGCGCGTGATGAACCCGGCAACGCGGCAAATGGTCAGCGCCGAGGTGGCCGCGCGCGTGCTGGCCGAAGCGGGCCGGCTCGGCTACCGGCCGAACCGCGCCGCCTCCACCCTCGTCACCCGCAAGTCGCGCATCATCGGCGTGGTCTTGCCCGACATTACCAACGCTGTCTTTCCACCGATCTTGCTGGGCATCGAGGAAGGCTTGCGCAAGCATGGCTACCTGGCCATCGTCGCCAATGTGGGCGCTGACGAGGAAGAGCAGCTGTTCGTCATCAACCGCCTGCTGGGACAGCAGGTTGACGGCCTGATTTTGGCTACGGCGCGGCGCGACGATCCCGTCATCAAGATGTGCATCGACCAGAATGTGCCTGTCGTTACCGTCAACCGCAGCGACGAGACGGGCGTCGCTTCCTGCGTCGTCAGCGACGACGTGGTCGGCATGCGTCTGGCGGTGGAACACTTGCTGGCGCTTGGCCACCGCCATATCGCGCACATCGCCGGCCCGGAAAACCTGTCCACGGGCCACGTGCGCCGCCTCGGTTTCCTGGCTGCCATCCAGGCCAGCGAACTCGATCGCTCGCAAGCGTTCGTGTTTGAAAGCAGCGGCTATTCGCGCGAATGCGGCAAGGCGGCCCTGCTGGAACTGCTGCGCCAGTCGCCGCGGACGACGGCCGTGGTGACGGGCAGCGACCTGGTGGCCCTCGGCTGCTACGACGCCATCCGCGAATTGGGTTTGAGTTGCCCCGAAGATATTTCCGTGGTGGGCCACAACGACATGCCCTACATGGACATGATCCGTCCGCCCCTGACCACCATCCGCATCCGCCACCACGGCATCGGCACGGAAGCGGCCCGGCTGATCCTGCAAACCATCGCTTCGCCCGATTCCCCGGTGCTCGACGTGCGCCTGAAACCCGAACTGGTGGTGCGCGAATCGACGGCGGCGCCGCGCGCCTGAGTCTGCCGCTTGTTGCCCTTCTTTTGCTGGAGTATGTTTAAATCTTGATATTGATAATGATCAAGATAACCCCATGCAGACGACATATAGGCGACAACGGCGGCATGCACAGCAGGGAGGCCGCTGATGCCGAAGAATTTCGGCATGCCTGGCAACGCCTGGCGCTATGCGCTGGGCAGTGACTATGGCTATTGCTCGCCCTTGCTTGACGGCATAGAGTTTGAAAACGAGTGGGTGACGATACGCGAATCGGCGATCCGCATCCGCGCCGGCTATGCCTGGGATGGCTGTTCGCCCTGTATCAGCGTGCTCGGCCTATTTTATGTGGGCACGCCCGATGGCGCGCAGCACCTGGGCTTGCCGGCGACGTATCATGCCAGCCTCGTGCATGATGTGCTGTGCCAGTGGCGCGCCGACATTCCCGTCACCCGCGCGCAGTCGATCGCCATTTTCCAGCAGTTGCTCCGGGAGGTGCGCTTCCCCCTGGCGGGGCTGTATGCGGGCGCCGTCTTCCTGTTCGGGCCACGGCGTGACTTCATGCGGCCTGGCGCGCGCGCCGCAGTGGCCGCGCCGCACCCGCCAGGGGCAACATTAAAGCGGCGCTAACGCCGCCGCCGACGCGCCATGATGTTAAACTGGCGGCCCTCAACGTATTTTGCCCTCCATCGCCATGACCAAAACCAACACGCCCTCCCCGAAACGCCGCGAAGAGGGCGTCGCCAAGCTGACCGTCAATCCCTTCCTCGATGCCGAGTTTTACGCGCGCATGCGTGATTACACGGAACGCGATGCGGCCATCATCAAGGAATTGAAAGCGATCGCCGAGATCCGCGCCGGCAACAAGCAGCCCGATCCCCGCCTGGCGCCGTCGCTGCAAGCACTGCGCGATACCGTCAAGAAAGGCCTGACGTTTGGCGAGATGCTCGAGCGCATGGCGGCCGGCAAGGAAAAAGGCTTGTGGGAACCGTGGATGACGACCTTCGGCATTGAAATCCGCGCCGTCAACTACGGCGCCGGCCCGCGCAACGCCTGCCTGGTGCTGGACCTGGCGGCGAATGCCCCCGCGCACGCCATGTTCGCCAAGGCCGGCATCCAGAACTGGCGCAGCCTGGCCGCCGACGATTGCTCCGTCGTGCGCTCGGAAAAGGCCACGGAAACCACGCCCTTGAAAGTGTATGCCGTGTTTTACCTGGATCCGCTGCCAGCCTGATCCGCTAGTAGCACCACCGCCAGCACGATCAGCATCGCGCCCGACAGCCGTTCCAGCGACGGCAGCGCGCGCGCAAAGCGCTGCCGCAGGGCGGTGCTGCCGATAGCCAGCGCCACCGCCATATCCCAGGCCAGCACGGCAAAGACCATCCACGCGCCATATGCGACCATCGCAGCGGTGTTTGTCTGCCTGGAGGCCAGCACGGTGGCCAGGCTGACGTAGAACAGCGCATTTTTCGGATTCAGGATGGCGGAGACAAACCCCATCACGACACCGCCGCGCCAGCGCGCCTTGCCGGTGGCGGGCTTGGCATCCAGGCCGCTCTTGCCCGCATGGCGCAAGAACAGCCAGCCCAGGTACAGCAGATAGGCGCATCCCGCCAGCCGCACCACCATGAATGCCGTACTGCCCGCCCGCAGCACCGACAGTCCTCCAAATGCCGCCACGATAAACACCGCATTGGCCACGGTAATGCCCATGCACGTGCCGGCGGCGGCGCGCCAGCCGTGGGCCAGCGAGGTGCGCGCGATCAGAAAAAAATCGGGACCGGGCGACAGCAGGGAAAGAAAGTGGGCGGCGGCGATCAATAAAAAGTCCTGCATGGCTTGCGCTCCGTAACGATAGGGAGGCGAGTATGCAATGCTGCTGCCGGCGCGTATTGAAGAAAATTGCAGGCTAGCGGTAGCGCCCGGGCGTGATGCCCGCATGCGCCTTGAAGACGCGCTGCAGGTGGCTCTGGTCGGCAAAGCCCAGCTCATGCGCCAGCTGCGCCAGCGCCGTCCCTTCCTGCAAGCGGCTGCGCGCGCGGTTGACGTGCATATTTAGCTGGTAGGCATGCGGCGTCAGGCCCGTGGCGGCGCGAAAGGCGCGGATCAATTGATACGGGCTCAGGCCAGCCGCCTCCGCCAGTTGCCGCAGGCTGGCCGAGGGCTGCGCCTGCAGCGTCGCGAGCACGGGCGCCAGCTGCTGGGGCAGCGGCTTGCGTTCCGACGGCAGCACGTCCGCGCAGGCGCTGCCGCAGGCGCCAAGGAACGCCAGCAGCGCCGCATTTTTCTCCGCCGCGCCGGCCGTTGAAAACAGCAGCGCATTCATGCCGCAAAACTGCGCATACAGTAGCGGGCAGCGCAACACCGTCGCCGTGTCGCCATCGAGCGCCGGCGCGTGTGCCTGCAGCCACCGCGCATCGAGATGCAGCATCTGGTAGCTCCACGGGGCGTCAGGCAGGGGATTGCAGGCGTGCACGCAGCCGGCCGGTACCAGCACCAGGCTGCCATTGCCGAGGGCGACCTTGCCGTCTTTGCTGCCCGTAAAAATGCTGCCGCCAGAGTCGACGGCGCCGATGGAAAACGTGGGATGGCTGTGCGGCTTGTAGCACGCCCGGCTGTGGCAGGCGCGCCGGCTCTCCACGTGGGGGAGAGACGGGTCGCGCCAGAAGGCGGTGCTGCCCGGCATGACTACATCAGGATCACGTCGTACTGCTCCTGGTGGTAGGCGTTCTCCACCTGCAGCGAGATTTTCTTGCCGATGAAATCACCGAGCATGGCCAGGTGCTGCGATTCTTCTTCGAGGAACAGATCGACCACTTCCTGCGAGGCGAGGATGCGGAATTCGCGCGGGTTGAACTGTTTCGCCTCGCGCAGCAGTTCGCGCAGGATTTCATAGCAGATCGTGCGCGAGGTCTTTACTTGTCCCTTGCCGGCGCAGGCGGGGCACGGTTCGCACAGGATGTGGGCCAGCGATTCGCGCGTGCGCTTGCGCGTCATTTCCACCAGGCCCAGCGGCGAGAAATTGCTCACCGAAACCTTGGTGCGGTCGCGCGACAGCGTGCGTTTCAGTTCGGCCAGCACGGCGTTACGGTGCTCGGCATTGTCCATGTCGATGAAGTCGAGGATGATGATGCCGCCCAGGTTGCGCAGGCGCAGCTGGCGCGCGATGGCGTGCGCCGCTTCCAGGTTGGTCTTGAAAATCGTGTCGGCGAAGTTGCGCCCGCCGACAAAGCCACCCGTGTTGACGTCGATGGTGGTCATCGCTTCCGTCTGGTCGACGATCAGGTAGCCGCCCGATTTCAGGTCAACCCGGCGCCCCAGCGCGCGCAGGATCTCTTCTTCCACGCCATACAGGTCGAACAGCGGGCGCTCGCCCGTGTAGTGCTGCAAGCGCGTCAGTTCGCTGGGCGTGTAGATTTCCGCGAATTCGCGCAATTTGACGTAGTTCTCGCGCGAATCGACCTGGATGGTGGCCGTTTCATCGCCGACGAAGTCGCGCAGCACGCGCTGCGCCAGGCTCAAGTCCTGGTGCAGCAGGCTGGTGGCGGGACGCGTGCGCGCGCCGTGCGTGATCGTGCTCCAGGTCTTGCGCAGGTAGTCGACGTCCGCCTTCAGGTCCGCGTCGGAAGCATCCTCGGCCATGGTGCGCACGATGTAGCCGCCTTTTTCATCGGGCGGCAGCAGGCTTTGCAGGCGCACGCGCAACTGCTCGCGCTCCGCTTCCTTTTCGATTTTCTGCGAAATGCCGATGTGCTTGTCCTGGGGCAGGTACACCAGCATGCGTCCGGCGATGGAAATCTGCGTCGACAGGCGCGCGCCCTTGGTGCCGATCGGGTCCTTGATCACCTGCACCGTCAGCACCTGGCCGTCGAAGAGGATTTTTTCGATCGGCGCCGGTGTCGCATTCTGGCCGTCGTGGCCGCGCGCTTCCCAGATGTCGGCCACGTGCAGGAAGGCGGCGCGCTCCAGGCCGATGTCGATGAAGGCCGACTGCATGCCCGGCAGCACCCGTACCACTTTGCCGGAATACACATTGCCGGCCAGGCCGCGCGTGAGCGTGCGCTCGATGTGCAATTCCTGCACGGCGCCCTGCAGGATGAGGGCGACGCGCGTTTCTTGCGGCGTGATATTGATCAGGATGTCTTCGTTCATGGAGGCGGGGAAGTGGAGGCGACGAATGACATCATACCCGGGATCAGGGCAGGGGCAAACCTGCTTCACGCAGCAATTGCGCCGTCTCGTACAGGGGCAGGCCCATGATGCCGGAATGGCTGCCTTCGATATGCTCGACGAACAGGGCGGCGCTGCCCTGGATGCCGTAGCCGCCGGCCTTGTCGTAGGGCTCGGGCGTGGCGCAGTAGGCGGCGATGGAGGCCGGCGAGAGCACGCCGAAGCGCACTTGCGACACCTGCGTGCGCTGCTCGGCGAAATCCTTGTAGTGCACGGCGATCGAGGTGAGCACCTCGTGCGTGCGGCCCGACAGCTGCTGCAGCATCGCCACGGCCTCAAGGCGGTCGGCCGGCTTGCCGAGGATGATGCCGTCGATGGTGACGGTGGTGTCGGCTGCCAGCACGGGGCGCGGGGTCAGGTGGCGGCGGCGCACCAGGTCCCAGGCGAAGGCGGCTTTTTCATTCGACACGCGGGCGACATAGTCGAGCGCCGATTCGCCGGGCAGGACTTCCTCGGTGACGTCGGCGCCGCGCGGGCCGTCGCTGCGCAGCAGCAGCAATTCGAAATCGATGCCGATCTGGCGCAGCAGTTCGCGCCGTCGCGGGCTTTTGGAGGCAAGGTAGATCTTGTGATCAGCCGTTTTCATGGGGGAGTTCAGACGCGGTGATAGGGGTGGTTTTGCGTGATCGACCAGGCACGGTACAGCTGCTCGGCGAGGATCACGCGCACCACGCCGTGCGGCAGGGTCATGCTGGAAATGCGCAGCATGCCTTCGGCACGTGCCTTGAGTTGCGGATCGAGGCCGTCGGCGCCGCCGATCAGGAAGGCGGTGTCGCGGCCATCCTGCTGCCACGCCATCAACTGCTGCGACAGGCCGACACTGGTCAGGTCCTTGCCGCGTTCGTCGAGCGCGATGATGCGCACGCCCTTGGGCAGGACGGCTTCGATGCGTTCGCGTTCCAGCGCCATCGCCGTGGCGGCGGTCTTGCTGCCGGAACGCTCCACCGGCTTGATTTCTTTCAGCACGATGCGCAATTCCGGCGGCATGCGCTTCGCGTATTCCGCGAAGCCCGTCTCTATCCAGGCCGGCATTTTATGGCCGACCGCAGCGATGATGAGCTGCATCGAGGCTTACGCTTCGACTTTTTTGATACGCTTGATCACGGTTTTTGCCGGTGCAGCATCGGCTGCCGGCTTGGCCGCGCGTGGGGCGCGCACTTTTTTCTCCGGCAGCGCTTTCAAGGCTTTCACGGCAGCCGCTTCGGTCTTGGTTGGCGCGACTTTCACGGTCTTGCCGACAGCTTTGGAAGCGGTGGCTTTTTTCGCCGGGGCTTTCTTGGCGGCGGTGGCGGCCGTGGCTTTCTTGGCCGGTGTCTTTTTCTCGATCACGGGCGAAGCTTCCACATTGGCCTTGCTCGCTGCCAGATGGCCGCTGACCTTTTTCGGCTCGTCGCCGGCCGCTTTTTTCGGCGCGCGCTTGGCGGCACCCAGCTTGACCGGCGTGTCGCCCCAGATTTCTTCCAGGCGGTAGTAGGCGCGGATAGGCGCTTGCATGATATGGACGATCATGTCGCCCAGATCGACCAGCACCCATTCACCCGTTTCCTCGCCTTCCATGCCGATGATGTCGCCGCCGGCGTCCTTGACCTTGTTGCGCACCGAGGCGGCCAGCGCCTTGGTTTGACGGTTCGAGGTACCGGAAACGATCGCGATGCGGTCGAACAGGCTGGTCAGGTGACTGGTTTCGAAGACGGCGATGTCTTGGCCTTTGACGTCTTCAAGGGCGTCAACGACGAGGGTTTGCAGTTTTTTGATGTCCATTTAGCTTTTGTATAAATTATGTTGTTCAATATAGTCTAGCACTAGCGGGGAAACAAGCGAGTTTGCCCGATTCCCCCGTTGTAATGCCGCACGTATTTCGGTGGCGGAGATATCCACCGCGAAGTCCTGTGCCAGATAAGTCAGACCGTGCGGCGTGTTGCGGATGCTTTCCAGTGACCCCAGGCGGCGCGAAAATTCTTCGGCGACCACTTGCGGCACTGCGGTGTCATTCAGCGCGAAGCCGGGGCGGGCCGCGACGCAGATATGCGCGTATTCAAATAATTGCTGCCATTCGCGCCATGTCGCGAGCCGCTGCAGCTGGTCGGCGCCCATCAGGAAAACGATGGATGCGCGCGCTCCCAGCTCGGCGCGTACCTGGCGCAAGGTATCGATGGTGTAGCTGGCCTGGCCATGTTCGCTGCGCTCGATTTCCTGGCGGTCGATCACGACCGGCACGGGCAGGCCGGCAAACGCCAGGCCGGCCATCTCGGCGCGCTGCTGGCCGGTGGCGCCCAGATTGCCCTTTTGCCAGGGCGCGCCGGCCGGAATCACGCGCAGTTCATCGGCGTGCAGCAGGCTGGAAAAATGCGTGCCCAGCGCGACATGGCCCATATGCACCGGATCGTAGCTGCCGCCCAGCAGCGCCACGCATGGGGTATTGCCGGCGATGCCATGCGTCGTGCTAACTCCGGTCACGCCTGCAGCCAGTCGCGATGCACGAGGAAGTCAGTATACAACGCCGCTTCGGGACTGCCCGCTTCCGGGTGCCAGTCGTAGCGCCACTTGACCACGGGCGGCATCGACATCAGGATCGCCTCGGTGCGTCCGCCCGACTGCAGGCCGAACAGGGTACCGCGGTCGAACACCAAGTTGAACTCGACATAGCGTCCGCGCCGGTAGCACTGGAAATCGCGTTCGCGTTCGCCGTAGGGCGTGTCCTTGCGGCGCGCCAGGATCGGCACATAGGCTTTGACGAAAGCATCGCCGGCGCTGCGCATCATCGCAAAGCTGTCGTCAAAGCCCAGGGCGTTGAAATCGTCGAAGAAGATGCCACCGGCGCCGCGCGCTTCGCGCCGGTGCTTCAGGTAGAAATAATCGTCGCACCACTGCTTGAACTTCGGATGCAGTTCGTCGCCAAACGGCGCCAGCGCATCATGGCACACCTGGTGGAAGTGCTTCACGTCGCCCGCGTCGCCATAATACGGCGTCAGGTCCATGCCGCCGCCGAACCACCATACGGGTTCGCCATCGGCATTGACGGTGCTGAAAAACCGCACATTCATGTGCACCGTGGGCGCATACGGATTACGCGGATGCAGCACCAGCGACACGCCCATCGCTTCCCACGCCTTGCCGCCCAGTTCAGGGCGCGCGGCCGCTGCCGATGGCGGCAATGCGGCGCCGGTAACGTGCGAAAAGTTCACGCCGCCCCGCTCGAATACATTGCCTTCCTCGATCAGCCGCGAAATGCCGCCGCCGCCCTCGGGGCGCTGCCAGGCATCGGTCAGGAAGGGCTTGCCGTCCTGCGCTTCGAGTGCCTGCACGATACGGCTTTGCAAATCGAGCAAATAGGCCTTGACGGCCGAAGGAGAGGGAGTTGACGACATCGCGTGGGCCGACGAGGCCGAAATAAAAAAGTAAGGACGGATTGTACCCTGTTACGGATTTTTGTGATAGCAAAACCGGCGCTGCTGTTGCCGGCCCTGCTTTACCGAGGCGGCTTGTCCTGCACCACATGGACATCGTATTGCACGCTCTCATGGCCCGGCTGGCGGGCGGCATCGAGTGCTTGCGCCGCACGCTGCTGCCGGTCGTCGCGTTCCACCGTGTCGGCCGGTTGCGCCAGCGGTGCCGCAGGCGTTGGCTGCTCGCGCTTGAACCACAACGGCCCCACAATCGCCACGAGCATCAGCATTAGCAGCATCAGCACTATCATCAGGACGTTGAACGGGCGCGCGGCGCGCCGGCCATACTGGACCGGCGGTTTGCCGGCAGCATCGACGATCACGCGCGCCAGCGGCGAGCCGTGCGCGCGCGTGCGCGCTTGCAGCTCCTGGTATTGCAGCGGCGATAGCGTGCCCTGTTTCAGCATATGCCGCAAGGCCGCGACGGGCGTGGCGGCCAAGTGTCCGGCTGGCAGGCTGTCGTGGGCGGCGTCGCGCTGCCACGGGTTGATCAGGTTCTGCTGGTACAGCGCGTCGACCGCCTGCCGGTTCACCTGCTGCAGCGCGGCGCTGGCCAGTTGCCGGCGTGGCTCATCGGCGGGCAGCTTGCCCAGCATCTTGAAAAAACGGTCCTCGGGCACGAGTTCGGCGCTCAGCAGCCAGGCCAGCGTCCCGATCTGGTCGGCATTCATCGCCAGCTCCGGCACATCAATGTCTTCGGCGGCATTGCGCGCGCGCTGCAGGTCGATGATTTCCAGTTCGGCCAGCGTATCGTCGTATTCGTCGCTGGTGATCAGGCCGAGGCGCAGCAGTTCTGCCAGCGGCAGCAGGCGTGGATCGGTGCTCATGGCTGCAGGCTTCCGGTAAGCAAGCCGTACACGACGGACATGACCAGGATCAGCCCCAGCACGATCAGCGCGCCTTTCCAGGCCGGTGGGCGCTTGTACGGGATGCGGTCGTGGCCATGGCGCAGCCTGGACGCTTCCATGATGTCGCGCGCCAGTTCGCTGCCATGTTCACGCACGTGCACTTCCAGCGCTTCGAACTGCTCCGTCGGCAGGATGTTGTTTGCCACCAGCCAGCGCATGGCGATCCAGGGCGTATAAAACATGCGGTCGGCTGGCGCCGCCGCGTGTGCCGCATCGCGCTGGAACTGGTTCAGCAAATCGAGCTCGTACAAGGCGTCGACCTCGCGGCGGTTGTAGTGCCGCACCCCCTCTGCTGCCAGTGCCTGTTGCCGGGGTGGCAGTTTGGCCACGCGCTTGTCGAAGTCATTCTTGGGCAGCAGATCGGTCAGCAGCAGCCAGCCCAGGGTGTTGGCCAGATCGGCGTCCTGCGCCAGTTCCGGCATGTCGACGGGATCCTCGGGCGGGTGCAGGCGCTCATGGGCGGCGATATCGCGTTCCGAGTTGGCCTCGTCCAGTTCCTGCGCGGTGATCAGGCCAAGCTGGTGCAGCTGGCCCAGCGATGCGTGGGGCGGTTCGATATGCATGGACTTACTCTGTTACTTTGGCCAGGCGCGGTTCGCCGGCAAATTGCGGCGTCACCGACCAGCCATTGCCGGCCGCGTCGCGCTGGCGGCGCGTGAGCAGCTTCAGCACATGCAGCGCCTCGACGGAAGTATGCGTGGGCACAGGTGGATCGCTTGTCATCGGGAGTGGGTTTGTGAAGAATCAAGATGATAAATTTTACAATGCAATCTCGTTTCTCCAGCGCACTATTGAAGTTGCGCCTGCTCCAGTTCTGTCCTGAACCGCGGTGTTACCGACCAGTTCTTGCCATCCTCGCTGCGCTGGAAAGTAAAGTCGCCTTGCTGCAGCACCGACACTGCCAGCACCTTTGTTGCGGCAGCGGGCGCAAGGTCGTTGCGGGCCAGCAGCAGGCGGCAGGAAATCACGCCGGGCAATACTGCCTTGCATGGTCCCAGCGCTTCAATATCGCCGATTTCACGGTAGTGCTGCGGCGACACCACCGCGTTGAGATTGACATGGTAGAGCGGCTTGCCGCGCAGTGCATCCATGCCGGCCAGCACCGCATTCTTCAGCCCATCGCGCCCGATGGGCTGGCCCTGCTGCGCAAAGCCGCCATGCCAGGCGATGTCGGCAAAGCGCGCTTGCACGATGCCCGGATGCGCATGGTCATACTCCAGCCGGCTTTTGCGGCGGCCTTCCACGCGCGAAATGGTCCAGGCGTATTGCATCGGCTTGCCGTCCTGGATGACGGTAGCCAGGCAGCCACGGGTTTTTTGCGACCAGGCATAGCCGGCCTGCTTGATAGCGTGCAGGCTGAATTTGCCATCCGTGACCGCGGCCACGGTTTGTCTGGTATCACAGCGTGGTACGGCATAGCTGCTGAACCAGTACCAGGCCAGGCCGGCAACGAGCAGCGAGGCAAGCGTCAGCCATGCCAGGGGGCTCACCGGGGCATCGCGGTCTGGTGCGGCAAGGCCGGGTGGAATGGTCATGGCGAGGAATGTGGGGCGATCAAAATGAAAACGGGCCGGGGCGGATGCATTCCGCGCCGGCCCGCCGTGTGATCGTTATGGGGCGATCAATGCTTCAAACCGCGCCAGCCGATGTCGCGGCGGTACTGGGCGCCGTCGAAATGGATCTTTTCCACGGTTTCATACGCCTGCTTCTGCGCCATCTTGATGCTGTCGCCCAGGCCCACCACGCACAGCACGCGGCCGCCGTTGGTGACCAGGCGTTCGCCTTCGATGCGGGTGCCCGCATGGAAGGTGACGGAATCGACGGTTTCGGCCGGGATGTCGCCGATGGATGTGCCCTTGACAGGATCGTCCGGGTAGCCGGCGGCAGCCATGACGACGCCGACGGCCGTGCGGCGGTCCCATTCCAGTTCCACGGCGTCGAGCGTGCCGTTGACGGCGTGCTCCATGACGGTCACCAGATCGGTTTTCAGGCGCGCCATGATCGGCTGCGTTTCCGGGTCGCCCATGCGGCAGTTGAATTCCAGCGTCTTCGGCGTGCCCTTGTCGTCGATCATCAGGCCCGCGTACAGGAAGCCCGTGAACGTGATGCCATCCTTGGCCATGCCCTGGATGGTCGGCACGATGATTTCGCGCATGACGCGCGCATGCATGGCCGGCGTGACGATAGGCGCCGGCGAATACGCGCCCATGCCGCCCGTGTTCGGGCCCTGGTCGTGGTCCTTCAGGCGCTTATGGTCCTGGCTGGTGGCCAGCGGCAGGATGTTCTTGCCGTCGCACATGACGATGAAGCTCGCTTCTTCGCCGGCGAGGAATTCCTCGATGACGATGCGCGCGCCGGCGTCGCCGAACTGGTTATCGGCCAGCATCATGTCGACCGCCTGGTGTGCTTCTTCCAGGGTCATGGCTACGACGACGCCCTTGCCGGCGGCCAGGCCGTCGGCCTTGATGACGATGGGCGCACCCATGGCGTCGATGTAGGCGTGCGCGGGAGCGACGTCGGAAAACGTCTGGTAGGCGGCTGTCGGGATGCCGTGGCGCTGCATGAAGGCCTTGGCGAAGTCCTTCGACGATTCCAGCTGCGCCGCTTCTTTCGTCGGACCGAATATTTTCAGGCCGCGCGAGCGGAACAGGTTGACGATGCCTGCCGCCAGCGGCACTTCCGGACCGACGACCGTGAGGCCGATGTGTTCCTGTTGAACGAAATCGGCCAGCAATTGCGGGTCGCTGATGTCGAGATTGACCAGGCGCGCATCGCGCGCGGTGCCGCCATTGCCCGGCGCGACATACACCATCTGTATGCGTTCGGACTGGGCCAGTTTCCAGGCCAGGGCGTGTTCGCGGCCGCCAGAGCCGACTACCAGAATTTTCATAGGTACCGTTCGTTCAATGTGGGTTGCAGGGCGGCGGTGCCGCCCTTGATGTTGTTGCTTAGTTCTCGATCAGGGCGTTCGTAAACACTTCCTGGACATCGTCCAGCAGTTCCAGCGCATCGATCAGCTTTTGCATCTTGATGGCGTCGTCGCCCGCGTAGACGGTTTCCGTCGCCGGCTTCATGATGACTTCGGCCACTTCAGCCTTGAAACCGGCCGCTTCCAGCGCTTCCTTGACGGTGGCGAAATCGTGCACGGGAGTGACCACTTCGAAGCCGCCTTCTTCATCGGCGATGACGTCGTCGGCGCCCGCTTCCAGTGCCGCTTCCATCAGCTTGTCTTCGTCGGTGCCCGGCGCGAACAGCAGCTGGCCGCAGTGCTGGAACATGAAGGCAACCGAGCCTTCATTGCCCATGTTGCCGCCATTCTTGTTGAAGGCGTTGCGCACTTCGGCCACCGTGCGCACCTTGTTGTCGGTCATGCATTCGACGATGACGGCTGCGCCGCCCACGCCGTAGCCTTCGTAGCGCACTTCTTCGTAGTTGGCGCCATCGACGCCGCCGCTGCCGCGGTTGATCGCGCGCTGGACGTTGTCTTTTGGCATGTTCGCATCGGCCGCCTTGTCGACCGCCAGGCGCAGGCGCGGATTGGTGATGGCGTCGGCGCCGCCCATGCGGGCCGCGACCGTGATTTCCTTGATCAGGCGCGTCCAGATTTTGCCGCGCTTGGCATCGGTGGCAGCCTTTTTATGCTTGATGTTGGCCCATTTGCTATGTCCTGCCATGTCGAATCTTCCTTAGACGGGTGTTCAATTGTGGCCGACATTTTAGCATATCGGCCCCCCGCAAAGCGGCATGGCCCGGTCATCAAGCGGACACATTTTGTTGTTAAAGTGACGCGCTTTCATGTTATGCATCATCCCACCACTCCAATAATCAAGATTAAGGGCGCGACATCATGGCAAGTCAAATGGATAGGCGGCAATTTCTGAAATTGGGCGGCTTTATCACGGTCTCCGTGGCGACCGCCGGCCTCGCCGCCTGCGGCAGCACCGATTACAGCGATCCTGGCGTGCCGCTGGCCTCGGGCAGCGACTGGAAATTCCCGCAAAGCGTGGCCTCGGGCGACCCGCGCGCCGACAGCGCCATGCTGTGGACGCGCGTCGTGCCCGCCAGTTTTGATGCCGTCGCGCCCGCCGTTGCCGGCAAGGACGAGGTCGCCGTACGCCTGATCGTCAGCGCCAGCGACAATACGGCCGCCCTGGGCGGCAATACGGCCCTGGCGGGCACGCCCATCGTCGATGCCAAGCTGCCGCTGAAAGCCGATTTCGACAATACCCTGCGCCACAAGGTGACGGGCTTGCAGCCGGGCCAGGTGTATTTTTACCAGTTCATCGCCGGCGACGTGCGCTCGAACGTGGGCCGCTTCAAGACGGCGCCCGCCGCCACGGCCGACGTGCCGCAGCTGCAGTTCGCCTACCTGACGTGCCAGGACTGGAGCATCAACCACTGGGGCGCGCTGTCGCACATCGCCGCCAACGAAAGCCTGGATTTCATCGTCCACCTGGGCGATTACATCTATGAAACGGTGGGCGAGGCCTTCCAGAGCGGCGCCGTGGAAAGCCGCCACGACCAGCTGAAACTGCCGGACGGCACGTATAAAAGCGGCACGTCCGGCGCGAAATATGCCACCACCGTGGCCGATTACCGCTACCTGTACAAGAAATACCGCACCGATGCGCGCCTGCAAGCCGTGCACGAACGTTTTGCCTTCATCGCCATCTGGGATGATCACGAATTCACGGACGACGCCTGGCAGGACGCGTCCACCTACGAGGGCATCGTGGCCGCCGACGGCAGCGATTTGCACCAGCCGGCCCGCCGCCGCAGCGCCAACCAGGCGTGGTTCGAATACATGCCGGCCGACGTCACGTTCGATGCCGCCGCGACAACGTTCCAGAACATCCAGATCTACCGCGATTTCCAGTTTGGCAAACTGATGCAGCTGGTGATGACGGACGAGCGCCTGTACCGCGCCGACCATGCGATCGCCGAGTCGACCATCAATCCTGCCACGGGCAAGCCGCTGGGCAGCATCGGCAGCCGCTACCTGGTGCCGCAAGCGCTGTTCGACAGCGTGGAAGGGCAGAAGATGGCCGCCGCCACCAAGGCCGGCGCCGACCCGCTGGCTGCCGTCGGCATGCTGGGCACGACCCAGCGCGACTGGTGGAAAAGCAAGATGAAGGCAGCGACCTCTACCTGGAAGCTGTGGGGCAATGAAGTGTCATTGCTGCGCATGGGCTTGAATGGCACGGATGCGATCGCCACCTTGCTGGCCCTGAGCGCCATGGCGAACGTGGGCAAGGCCATCGCCAGCACCCTGCCATTGGTGGGCGGCAACGTGCCGCTGGCCTGCGCCATCGTGGGGGCCTCGACGGCGGGCGCCTCATCGACCGTGGCGCAAGCGGCGGCCATGGCGATTGCCGCTGCGCCGGCCAATGCCGGCGCGCAGGGCGCCGCTGCCGTGGGCGCCGGCTTGAGCGCGGCCCAGGCCGGCATCACGGTAGCCGCCTACAACAGCGCTTCGCCGGCCGCCGCCGCGCAAGTGATCGCCTTCGGCTGGATCAAGCCTGACGTGCAGGCCAAGGGCGCTGCGTCAAGCTTTGTCGCCGCTTCCGGCCAGCAAGCGGCGCTGGCGCCATTCTTCACGCGCTTCCTGCTCAATTGCGACCAGTGGGATGGCTACAACAGCGAGCGCAAGAATTTGATGGCGCACCTGAAAACCAATGCCATCGGCAACGTGGTGGCGATTACCGGCGATATCCACTCGTTTTTTGCGGGCACGGTCAGCGACGATTTCGACGCCGCAGGCGGCGGCACTCGCGTCATGGTGGACCTGGTGTCGGCCGGCGTCAGCTCCGATTCCTTCTTCAGCTACCTGAAATCGGCCGCCGGCAGCATGGGCGATATCGGCACCCTCGTCAGCTATCCGCTGGCCATTCCCGTCACGGGCCTGGGCACGGTGAATCTCGACGTCAACCTGCTCGACTACACCATGGGCAAGGCGGCGCCCACCATCGACAGCCTGCTGGAGCAATTGCGCGTGCAGCTGCGCGGCGCCCTGGCCGCCAAGGGCGTGCCGGAGGCGCAGCTCGATGCCACGGTAGCTGCCGTGCAGGCCGGCTTGAAAGCGAGCACTGACTTCAGCGCGACCCTGCTGGGCCTGGCGCAGCAATTGTCCGGCCTGGGCAACAACCCGTGGATCAAGCATTTGAATACGGATGCGCAGGGCTACACGGTGGTTACTTTGACGCCGGGCAAGCTGGTGGCGCAGTTCAAGCAGGTAAATAAATTGATCGGCACGGCGGCACCAGGCAATGTGATTGCGCGGGTGACGACGGCGACCGTGACGGCGGGCGCGGCGGCGGTGGTGGTGTCTTAAAATTATTTATTAAACTTCAAGCCCAAAGCAAGGGCTGGGGTCAGACCCTCAGGGTCCGACCCCGGTTTTTGCCGTCGGGCTTATCAGCCGCCTGTCGCTTTTGCCTTACAATCTGGAGATGAGCTCCAGTTCCCCGCAAGCATCTCCTCCCTCGCTTCCCCGTTCCGTCTACCTCGGTGGCCTGGCCATCGCCGTGGGCGGGGCGGTGCTGTTTTCCACCAAGGCCATCGTCGCCAAGCTGCTGTACCGTTACCAGATCGACGCCGTCACCCTGATCGCCTTCAGGATGATTTTTTCGCTGCCCGTATTCGCCGTCATCGCGTACTGGCAGATGCGCACGGAGCCGCCGCTATCAAACAGCGACCGCTGGCGCCTCGTCGGGCTGGGCCTCGTCGGCTACTACCTGTCCAGCTATCTGGATTTTCTGGGCCTGCAATACATTTCCGTGGGCCTGGAGCGGCTGATTTTGTTCCTTACGCCCACCTTCGTACTGCTGATTACCACCGTGTACTTCAAGCAGCGCATCAGCCGCCTGCAGTGGCTGGCACTGTTCACGTCCTACTGCGGCATCGTGCTGGTGTTCGTGCACGACTTGCAGGGCGGCGCCAGCAATGTGGCGCTGGGGTCGACTCTCGTGCTGGGTTCGGCTTGCGCGTATGCCGTGTATCTGCTGGGCTCGGGTGAACTGGTCAAGCGCATCGGCTCGATGCGCCTGGTTAGCTATGCGATGTGCGTGGCCAGCTTTGCCTGCATCTTTCAATTCTTCATCCTGCGTCCCGTCGAGCTGCTGATCCAGCCCATGCCCGTGTATGGCTTGTCTTTGCTGAACGGCATCTTTTGCACGGTGATGCCCGTCTTCATGACGATGATCGCCGTCGAGCGCATCGGAGCGCCCGTCGCCTCGCAAGCGGGCATGATCGGTCCCGTGTCGACCCTGTTCCTGGGCGCCATGATTCTCGATGAGCCGATCACCAATTGGCAACTGGCTGGCACCAGCCTGGTCTTGGCCGGTATCTACTTGCTGTCGAAAAAGAAATAATTCCTCCACCCACTGAAATGGTCCTCACCATGAAAACACGTATCGCCCTGATTGCCCACGACAAGAAAAAAGATGACATGATTACCCTGGCGGGCGAATACCTGGACTTTTTGAAGGGTTGCGAACTGTCGGCCACGGGCACCACGGGCGGCCGCCTGATCAACGAGCTGGGCCTGGCGGTCGAACGCAAGCATTCCGGTCCGTTCGGCGGCGACTTGCAGATCGGCTCGCTGCTGGTGGAAGGCTTGATCGATTGCGTGATTTTCCTGCGCGACCCGATGACGCCGCAGCCGCACGAGCCGGACATCAACGCCCTGGTGCGCGCCTGCGACGTGCACAACGTGGCGTGCGCGACGAATCTGTCATCGGCGCACCTGGTGCTGTCGCAGTTGCAGGCGCGGGCCAACGCGGCCGCCTGACGTTTTTCCCGATTCTTCTTCAAGGAGCATATTGTGAGTGCAACGATTACCACCAAGGCCATCCGCGTGCAGCGCGTGGGCGGCCCGGAAGTGATGGAATATGTGGACGTGGAACTGCCGCCGCCCGGCCCCGGCGAGGCGCGCGTGAAGCATGAGGCCATTGGCCTCAATTTCATCGACGTGTATTTCCGCACTGGCCTATACCCGCAGCCGCTGCCCAATGGCCTCGGTGTCGAGGGCGCGGGCATCGTCGAGGCAGTGGGCGAGGGCGTCACGGAAGTGAAAATCGGCGACCGGGTGGCGTATGCGGCGCGCATCAATGGCGCGTATGCGCAGCAGCGCAACTTGCCGGCGGCCCTGCTGCTGGTGTTGCCCGAGCGCATCGCTTTCGATACGGCCGCCGCCATGATGCTGCAAGGCTTGACGGTGCAATACCTGTTCCACCGCACGGTGGCCCTGAAGGCGGGCGATACCATCCTGTTCCACGCGGCCGCGGGCGGCGTGGGCCTGATCGCCTGCCAGTGGGCGAAAGTGCTGGGCGTGAACCTGATCGGCACGGCCGGTTCCGATGAAAAGGCGGCGCTGGCCAAGGCGCATGGCGCCGCTCACGTCATCAACTACAACACGGAAAACTTCGTCGAGCGCGTGCGCGAGATCACGGGCGGCAAGGGCGTCTCCGTGGTGTACGATTCCATCGGCAAGGATACGTTTACGGGTTCGCTCGACTGCCTGGCGCCGCTGGGCATGATGGTCAGCTTCGGCAACGCGTCCGGTCCCGTGCCGGCCTTCACCCTCAGTGAACTGGCGTCGCGCGGCTCGCTGTTCCTCACGCGCCCGGCCCTGTTCAGCTATGCCTCGAACCGTGCGAACCTGGAAGAAATGGCCACCTCGCTGTTCGGCGTCGTCAGCAGCGGCGAAGTGCAGATCGAGATCAACCAGCGCTACAGCCTGGCCCATATCGCCCAGGCGCACGCGGACCTGGAAGGGCGCAAGACGACCGGTTCTACCATCATCGTGCCATGAGCGGCGGCAATGACGGCACGCCGAAGTTCGGCCGCCTGCTGATCGTGCTGTTATTGGCCGTGGCCCTGATCGGCGCGCTCACTTTTGCGGCAGAGGCGTATTATTCGTAGGCATAAAAAAAACCGGCTTGCGCATCGCTGCACCAGCCGGTTTTTTGTATTGCCACGTAATTATTCCACCTTGACTTCCACCTTGCGGGGCACGCCGCTTTGTCCGGGGAAGTCGGCAAAGGCGCTGGCCACCATGGCCGGCATCACCTGCGACGTGGCGCGCTTGTTGCTGGTCGATTGCACGGTCACGTCATACAGTTTCTTGCCGTTGCGGTCATTGATCGTCACGCGCAATTCGCGTTCGTATTTATGGCGCACGCTTTCTTCCATGTCCATCGGACCATACCAGTAGGGGTTATAGCCAAAGCGGCCATAGCCTGGCCATGCGCCGTAGCGGTAGCCGTAGCGGCCAGGCCAGTAGCCGGGGCCATACCAGAATGGATCGGACGCCTGCAGCACGCGCTCAGGATAGTCGACGGTGGAAAACTGCATCGCCACGCGCAAATTGGCTGCCGCCGGGCCGGAAGCTTCGCCGAAGCCGTGCTTGGCCAGTTCCGCGCGCACCAGGTTCTGGTAGCTGCGGTATTCCAGCGTGTCGTTTTCCGCCGCTGGCGCTTCAAACGCATACGATTTGTCCTGCAATTGCGCAGGCCATTCATGGAAGACGGTGACATCGCTGCGTATGGTGGTGGCGCATCCGGTCAGCAACACGGTCAATGCGGCCATCATGATGGTGAGATAACGTTTCATTGCATGACCTCCTGATAGTAGACACAATTCATCGCTTAGTATTATAAGAATAGTTCTATTTGTTTCTATTCATTATTACAGAATGTTACCGAGCATGTCGGCGTGTAAGGGAATCCAACAATCCTGGCCTGAATCACGACTATCGGGGGCTGGTGTTGGTAAAATAGGCTTTTGCCTCCGCTCCCACCCAAATCCCTATGCGCACAGACAGCCCTCAGACGATTTACCGCAAAGATTACACGCCGCCCAGCTTCCTGGTCGACAGCGTCGAACTTGGTTTCGATCTCGATCCCGCCCGCACAGTGGTGGCGAGCCGGATCCGCATGCGCCACAACCCGGCTAGCACCAGCCGCAGCATCGAATTGCACGGCGAACATATTGAACTGGTGCAAGTCCGCCTGAACGGCAAGCTGCTCAAGCCGTCGCAGTACAAGCTGACGGCCAGCGTGCTGACCATTCCCAAGGCACCGGACGATGTTACGCTCGATATCGAAACCGTGCTGGCGCCGCAGGACAATACCTCGCTGTCCGGCCTGTACGTGTCGAACCATAATTTCTTTACGCAGTGCGAAGCGGAAGGCTTCCGCCGCATCACCTTCTTCCCGGACCGCCCGGACGTGATGGCCAAGTACACGGTCATGCTGCGCGCCGACAAGGAGCAATATCCGGTACTGCTATCGAACGGCAACCTGATCGAAGAGGGCGACCTCGGTGACGGCCGCCATTACGCCAAGTGGGAAGACCCGTTCAAGAAGCCGTCCTACCTGTTCGCCCTGGTCGCCGCGCGCCTGGTGTGCCAGGAAGAGCGCTACACCTTGAAGTCGGGCCGCGAAGTGCTGCTGCAAGTGTGGGTGGAAGACGGCAACCTCGATAAAACCGACTACGCCATGCAGTCGCTGAAAAACTCGATCCGCTGGGACGAGGAGCGCTTCGGCCTGGAACTGGACCTGGACCGCTTCATGATCGTCGCCGTGGGCGACTTCAACATGGGCGCCATGGAAAACAAGGGCTTGAACATCTTCAATACCAAGTATGTGCTGGCCAATGCGCGCGTGGCGACCGACGTCGATTACGCGGGCATCGAAGCGGTGGTGGGCCATGAATACTTCCATAACTGGACCGGCAACCGCGTGACGTGCCGCGACTGGTTCCAGCTGTCGCTGAAGGAAGGCTTGACGGTGTTCCGCGACCAGGAATTCTCGGCCGACATGATCGGCACGGATACGGGCCGCGCCGTCACGCGCATCGACCAGGTGCGCACCCTGCGCCAGGCGCAGTTCCCTGAAGACGCGGGCCCGATGGCCCATCCCGTGCGTCCCGATTCCTTCGTCGAGATCAATAACTTTTATACGGTCACGATCTACGAAAAGGGCGCCGAAGTGGTGCGCATGTACCAGACCCTCGTGGGCCGCGACGGCTTCCGCAAGGGCATGGACCTGTATTTCGAGCGCCACGATGGCCAGGCCGTCCAGTGCGACGACTTCCGCGCCGCCATGGCCGATGCGAATGGCCGCGACTTCAGCCAGTTCGAGCGCTGGTACAGCCAGGCCGGCACGCCCATCGTTACCGCCTCCACGCGCTACGATGCCGCCAGCCAGACGTTCGAGCTGACCCTGGCGCAAAGCTGCCCCGCCACGCCGGGCCAGCCGAAAAAACTGCCGTTCCACATTCCCGTCACCGTCGGCCTGCTGGCTGCCGATGGCGGCGACCTGCCGCTGTATGTGGATGGCGTGGCATCGAACGGCGCCACCAGCGTCGTGCTGGAATTGACGCAAGCGTCGCAGACTTTCCGCTTCACGCAGGTGACGCAAGCTCCCGTGCCGTCGCTGCTGCGCGACTTTTCAGCGCCCGTGGTGCTCGAATACGGCTATACCGACGCCGAACTGCTGCACCTGTTCCGCCACGACAGCGATCCCGTGAACCGCTGGGAAGCGGGCCAGCGCCTGGCCATGGAGCGCCTGCTGAAACTGACCGGCGCCGTCGCCGCAGGCGAAGCGCTGGCGCTGGACGACACCTTCATCGAAGCGCAGCGCGCCTTGCTGGCAGATGAAACGCTCGATCCTGCCTTCCGCGAGCTGGCCCTGATCCTGCCGTCGGAAACCATCATCGCCGAGCGCCTGGCGCAAGTCGACCCGCAGGCGATCCATGCGGCGCGCCAGTTCATGCGCCGCACCATCGCTGCCGCGCTGAAACCTGAGCTGCTGGCGCAATACCACGCCAACCAAACGCCGGGCGAGTACAGCCCGGACGCCCTGTCGGCCGGCAAGCGCGCGCTGAAGAACCTGGCCCTGTCGTATCTGCTGATTGCGCCCGCAGCGGCGGAGCTGGACCTGGCGCGGCTGCAGTTCGACAATGCCGGCAACATGACGGACCGCGCCGCGGCGCTGGCGGCGCTGATTCATTCCGGCTCGCAGCCGCATGCGCAGGCGGCCCTGGCCAGCTTCTATGGCGATTTCGAGAACGAGGCGCTGGTGGTCGACAAGTGGTTCGCCATGCAGGCGGCCGCGCCAACGACCGATGTGCAAGCCGTGCGTCAGCTGATGACGCATCCGGCCTTCACCCTGAAAAACCCGAACCGCGCGCGCAGCCTGATCTTCAATTTCACCAACGCCAATCCGTCGCAATTCCATGCGGCTGACGGCAGCGGCTATGCCTTTTGGGCCGAACAAGTCATCGCGCTCGATGCCCTGAACCCGCAAGTGGCGGCCCGCCTGGCGCGCTCCATGGACCGCTGGCGCCGTTACGTGCCCGCGCTGCAAAGCCACATGCGCGAGGCGCTGGAAAAAGTCGCCGGCCAGGCCAGCCTGTCGAATGACGTGATGGAAGTCGTCAGCAAGGCATTGGCCAATTAACACCGCAATAATCATCAAAACAGAGGGATTTCATGAAACGCATCAGTCTTACGCAATACCTGGTTGAAGAGCAGCGCTCGAACAACAGCATTCCGGCCGAACTGCGCCTGCTGATCGAAGTCGTCGCGCGCGCTTGCAAAACCATCAGCCACGCTGTCGGCAAGGGCGCGCTCGGTGAAGTGCTGGGCACGGCCGACACGGAAAACGTGCAGGGCGAAGTACAGAAGAAACTCGACATCATCTCCAACGAGATACTGCTCGAAGCGAATGAATGGGGCGGCCACCTGGCGGCCATGGCGTCGGAAGAGATGGAATCGATCCACCCGATCCCGAACCGCTATCCGAAGGGCGAATACATGCTGCTGTTCGATCCATTGGATGGCTCGTCGAACATCGATGTCAACGTGTCGATCGGCACCATCTTCTCGGTACTCAAGGCGCCGGACGGCATGGGTCAGCCGACCGAGCAGGACTTCATGCAGGCGGGCAGCAAGCAAGTGGCGGCCGGCTATGCCGTGTACGGCCCGCAAACCATGCTGGTACTGACCTTCGGCAATGGCGTGAACTGCTTCACCCTGGACCGCGAGATGGGTTCGTGGGTCCTCACGCAAAGCAATATGCAGATTCCGCCGACGACGAAGGAATTCGCCATCAACATGTCGAACGCGCGCCACTGGCATCCGCCCGTGAAACGCTATGTCGATGAACTGCTGGCCGGCGACACGGGCCCGCGCGGCACCAACTTCAATATGCGCTGGATCGCTTCGATGGTGGCCGACGTGCACCGCATCCTGAACCGCGGCGGCATCTTCATGTACCCGGCCGACCTGCGCGACACGTCGATGCCGGGCAAGCTGCGTCTGATGTACGAAGCGAATCCGATGGCCTTCATCGTCGAGCAAGCCGGCGGCGCAGCCACCGACGGCCAGCATCGCATCATGGACATCGCTCCGCACAAGCTGCACCAGCGCGTGCCCGTCTTCCTCGGCTCGAAAGACGAAGTGGCCCGCGTGACCGCCTACCACGCGGAGTAAAAAGCCGCACTTTTCCACGATTTTTAGCGGCCCGCAGCCGGGCCGCTAAAAAAATGCAAAAAAGTTCGCGTTGACACTAGCAAATTTTGTGCATTGTTTGTAGAATGTGGGTCTTCGCCGTTGTAGCTCAGTTGGTAGAGCAGCACATTCGTAATGTGAAGGTCGCCAGTTCGATTCCGGCCAACGGCACCAAGTTTCATCAGAAAACCCGCTTGCTTGCAAAAGTCAGCGGGTTTTTTGTCGTCCTGATTTCAGCGCCATGGCTGACGGGACCAATCTGTATTGGAAGCCGGCCGCGAGCTCGAACCCAGGCGCGGTGCTCCGCCGGCATATACGTCCGCAGGCTACAATATTGTATTGGCTTTCACATCAGCGGAACTCTACCCATGCCCGAAAAACTGTCCCAGTACCTGGCCTCGCTCGACGCCTACGATGGCGATGCGCCACCCGTGATTGATCTCGATCTCTACTTTGCAGGCAATACCGACGAAGAGTCGATCGCGCCGAACCAGTGGGGCTATGGCCGCCCGCCGATTGCGCAGTTGTATGAAAGGTTCCGCGAGATCGCCGCCAGGCCGGACGTGGAAAAGGTGCTGGTCGGCTTGCACCAGGATTGGTGCGACTATGGCGAGGCGGACGTGGACGCGAAACGTTTTCCGCCTGCGGAAAACGTGCATATCTTCACGTCCGCACGCCAGGACGAGGTGGAGCGCTGGATCGCCGGCATGGAAGCCGACGGCGTCATCCCCGGCTGGCCTTACGGCAAGCCCGACAACGCTCCTGACCCGTCACAGGGCTATACCGTGCTGTCGGTCTGCTGGGACTGAGCGTCGCTCAGAAGTTGTGCCTGATCCCCAGCGCCACGCCCGACATGGTGGCGCCCGCCCTGCCTGTTTCGTGTCCCAGGCTGTTGATGGCAAAGTCGGCGATGCCGTGGCGGCCGTTGGCCAGGCGCGTGTAGTAGGCATACAGGCTGCGGCGTTTCGACAGCTGGTAGTCGTAGCCGGCGGTGGCGTGGGTGGCGCCCGTATCCGCTCCCGCACGCACGGTGCCGATGCTTTCCAGCGCGCTGCCGCTGGCGCTTTGGGCATGCGCCAGGCCGAAGCGCAGGCCGTGGCGGCCGAACTGGCGCGTGGCGGAGACATACACCGTGCGGCGGTGCAGCTGGCCCGTGGCCGTGGCGTAGCGCAGGCTTTCCAGCACCACAGCCAGCTGCGTGGCGCTGTCGACGCGCCAGGCCAGGGCCAGCTTGCTGCCACGGTCGGAGAGACCGGGTCCCTGATAGTCGTGGTGTGCCTCATGCGCCAGGGTGGCGTACAGGGTGCCATCGTCATAAAGCAGGGCGGCCGACGCCAGGGCTGGCCGCGCGCCGCTGGCGGGCCGCTCTTCCCCCATGCCGCGCGCCACGCGCAGCGACCAGCCCTGCCACTGCGGCGTCCAGTAATGCACGCTGTTCTGCTGGCGCCGGTCGAAGGAATACGTGTTGCTGGTATTGCTTTCGGTGGCGCCCGCGCCGTTGCCCATCAGGCTCATGTAGCCGGCCGTGGTGGGGTAGAACGGGTCGAGCGCGGACGTGGCGCTGTTGTAGGGCAGGGTCCAGTTGCCGGCAAAGAGCGTACCCCACGGCCCGGCAATACCGACGCGCGTGTCGCGCGCGGCGATTGATCCTGCGCCCGTATCGGGCGACAAGGTGCCCTCGACCTGGAACAGCGCCTGCCAGCCGCCGCCCAGGTCTTCGCTGCCGCGAAAACCGAGTACCGAGCGGTTGTTGGACACGCGCTGCACGCTGTCGCCGCTGGCGGACGAGTGCAGCGCTTCGAGCGCCACGTTCAGGCGGCCGTACAGCTGCACATTGTCCTGTGCCGCGGCGGGCAGGGCAGCCGCCAGCGCGATTGCGCCGGTCGCCAGCAGGGGCAATCGCGTCAGCATGGCCTCAGAACGCAAAGCAGCTGCACCCCAGCGCGCCCCAGAAGCCGGAGTGGCTGGAGACGGGCACGGAACTCTTGCGCGCCACGTCATGGGCGTGGGCGTGCACGCCGCAGGCGCCCTGGCACTGGTGCTGTTGCATCACGCTGGCCGTTTGCGGCGGCGCGGACCGGTAGTGGCCGGCCACGTTTTTCACGGGCGACCAGTCCGGCAATACGGGGATAGGAGGCGGCGCCAGATTGGAAAATTCCGCCTGGCCGTAGACGATCTTGCCGCCGACGATGGTGAGCACCGATTCGATGGACTTGATCGCCTCTTCAGCTATGCTGAAAAAATCCGCGCTCAGCACGGCCAGGTCGGCCAGCATGCCTTCCTGGATGCGGCCCTTCTTGCCTTGCTCGCTGGAGAACCAGGCGCTGCCCGCCGTCCACAGTTCCAGCGCCGTGTCGCGCGACAAACGGCTGCCCGCGTCGTACAGGCGCAAGCCGCCCACGGTGCGGCCCGACACCAGCCAGTACAGCGCCGTCCACGGGTTGTAGCTGGCGACCCTGGTGGCGTCGGTGCCGCCGCCTACCGGCACGCCCGAGGCAAGCATGCGCGCGATCGGCGGCGTGGCCTTGGCTGCTTCGGCACCGTAGCGGTCGACAAAGTACTCGCCCTGGAAAGCCATGCGGTGCTGGATGGCGATGCCGCCTCCCAGCGCCTTGACCCGGTCGATGTTTTTCGGCGTGATGGTTTCGCAGTGGTCGAACATCCAGTGCAGGCCGTCGAACGGAATGTCGCGGTTGACCTTTTCAAAGACCGTCAGCATGCGGTCGATCGATTCGTCATAGGTGGCGTGCAGGCGGAAGGGCCAGCGTTTGGACACCAGGTGGCGCACGACCTTTTCCAGTTCGTCGTCCATGCCGGGTGCCAGGTCCGGGCGCGGTTCGAGGAAATCCTCGAAGTCGGCGGCGGAAAACACCAGCATTTCGCCGGCGCCGTTATGGCGGTAGTAATCATCGCCCTGGCCCGGCGTGACCATCTCCGTCCATTTTTCAAAATCCTCCAGTTCGCGGCCCTTGTTTTGCGTGAACAGGTTGTAGGCGATGCGTATCGTCAGCTGCTCTTTTTGCGCCAGTTCCTCGACCACCGCGTAGTCTTCCGGATAATTCTGGAAGCCGCCGCCCGCGTCGATGGCGCTGGTCAGGCCGAGGCGATTGAGTTCGCGCATGAACTGGCGCGTGGAATTGACTTGCAAGTCTCGCGGCAGGGTCGGACCCTTGGCCAGGGTCGCATATAAGATCATGGCGTTTGGACGGGCTATCAGCATGCCCGTGGGGTTGCCGGCAGCGTCGCGCACGATTTCGCCGCCCGGCGGGTTCGGTGTGTTCTTGTCGTAGCCGACCACGCGCAGGGCGGCGCGGTTCAGCAGGGCGCGGTCATACAGGTGCAGGATGAAGACAGGAGTGTCGGGCGCGGCCGCGTTGATTTCATCGAGGGTCGGCATGCGCTTTTCCGCGAACTGGAATTCGTTCCAGCCGCCCACCACGCGCACCCATTGTGGATTCGGCGTGCGCAAGGCTTGCTCCTTGAGCATGCGCAGGGCGTCGGCCAGCGAAGGCACGCCTTCCCAGCGCAATTCCAGGTTGTAGTTCAAGCCGCCGCGGATCAGGTGCAGGTGCGAGTCGTTCAGGCCGGGAATGACCGTGCGGCCACCCAGGTCGATCACGCGGCTGTCGGGCGCGCGGTGGCGCATGACGTCTTCAAGATCGCCCACGGCGAGGAATTTGCCATCGGCGATGGCCACGGCGCTCGCTTGCGGGCAGCTTTTATCGACGGTATGGAAGCAGCCATTGAGCAGGATCAAGGGTGCGGCGGCGGGGAGGGTGTGTTCTGGCATGGTGCAGCTCCATGGTTGCGGTGCAGGGGGGAGGGGGCCGGCGTGCGCGGCGCGAAAGTCACGTCGGCCAGTGTAGCGGACGTCCCGCGCTTGAACACGGGCCAAAAGATCAGGTGGCGCGTCGCGCACTGGCCGAATGGCGGGGGCGGCGGCCGGCCGCATGGCTTACCATGCAGGCAGCGGCGCCGGGGCGCTTCCCTGGCGCGTTTTTCGTTTTTTAGTGCATTGCACGGTATCGGGAGTCATTCGATGGATCAGCCACCACATAGCCGTTTATACGGCACCAGCCTGGGCTTTTTGGCCGGGTATGTCGATACGCTGGGCTTTATCGCCCTCTTCGGCCTGTTTACGGCCCATGTCACGGGCAACTTCGTGCTGATCGGCGCGGCCCTGGCCGAACCGACGCGCATCCCCATCCTGCTGAAAATCCTCGCTTTTCCCGCCTTTATCGCGGGTATCGTCGTCACGCGCCTGATGGTGCTGGCCATCGAGCGCCGCGGCGGTCCGGCGCTGACGCTGGCCTTCCTGCTGCAATGGATCTTGCTGGCCGGTTTCATGGTGTTCGGCATCCTGGCCGAGCCGGTCGGCAAGGAAGTGGGCACGCTGGCGATGTTCGCCGGCTTGCTGGGCACGGCCGCCATGGGCGTGCACAGCGCCACCAGCCGTCTGCTGCTGGCGCACCTGGCGCCGACCTCCATGATGACGGGGAACGTGACGCAGATCGTGCTCGACACCGTCGACGTGCTGCGCGGCGCGGCCGACGAGGGCACGCGCGCCCGCTGCGGCAAGTTCTTCTGGCCGCTGCTGGCCTTTGCGCTGGGCGCCATCGCTGCCGGCTTTGGCTACCTGGTCTTCGGTTTCGCGGCGCTGGCCGTGCCGCTGGTGCTGCTGGGCGGCCTGATCGTCGTGGAGCAGCGTAGCGGTCGGACCGCCGTGCCCGTGCCCTGACAGCCGCCATGCGCGCCTTCCTGCTGTGGCTGATGTTCATGCTGGCCAGTCCTTGCGGGCTGGCCATCGATGCCGCACGCGGCATCCATCAGCTGCAGCACACGCGCTGGACGGCCAGTGACGGCGCGCCCGACGATATCATCGTCATGGCACAGGGCAATGACGGTTTCCTGTGGCTGGGCACGCATGCAGGCGTGCGCCGTTTCGACGGCCTGCGTTTCGAGCCCGTGCGCGCGCGCCAGGGCAGCTTTCCCGACACGGTGGCGCTGGCGCTCAAGCGCGCCGCCGACGGCGGCATGTGGATAGGCTGGCAAGTGGGCGGCATCAGCCACGTCAAGGATGGCGTGGTGCGCAATTACGCCGAAGCGCAGGGCGTGCAGGCGGGCGCCATCTGGGGCTTTGCCATCGGCGGTGACGGCGCCGTGTGGGCGGCCGGCGTGTCCGGCATCTCGCGCTTCGATGGCCGGCGCTGGCAGGCGATGGGACCGGCGCAGGGCTACACGGCGCAAAAGGCGTCCGCCGTGTTTGCCGACCGCGATGGCCGCATCGCCGTGTTCAGTGAAAACGGCCTGTTCATGTGGCAGGCGACGCAGTCGCGCTTCGCGCCGCCCATCGGCCGGCTTGACCTGCGCGCGCCGCCGCAGCAGGGACCCGACGGTCGCATTTATTTGCTGGAGATGCGCGGCATCCGCATCATCGAGTCGCTGGAACGCTACGAGCAGCTCGATCATCGGTGGATTTACCGCGATACGAGCGGCACCAGCGGCAGCATGCTGGTCGATCGCGCGGGCACCTTGTGGTTCGACAGCCAGTACGGCTTGCACCGCACGCGCAGCAGCGGCGCGCTGGTGCCGGGACAGCTGGGCATCAGCAGCGACACGGAATCGTTCCTGCCGCGCGATGGCTTGAGCAATGTCCTCGTCGGCTCCATGTGCGACGACAATGAAGGCAATGTCTGGGTTGCCACGTACGGAGGCCTGGACCGTTTCCGTCAGGCCGCGCCCGTGGTCCTGCGTACGCGTGCCGCGTCCGGCGTGGCCGAAGTGTTCCGTACCCAGGAAATGCTGGCCGGAGCAGCAGGCGCGATGTGGCTGTCGCGCGATGACGTCCTGGGGCCGCTGCTGCTGGCGCGGGCCGACGGCACGGTGCTGCGCGCGCCGCGCCTGGGGCCCATCAGCGCCATCCTGGAAGCGCCGGGGAGCCTGTGGGTGGCGGCCCGCGCTGGCCTGCTGCAGCTGGCCGGCGAGGATGGGCGCGTACTGCGCACGATCGCCTATCCATCCGGCGCGGCAGCGGTCAAGCGCATGCGCGCCGGCGTGCTCGCGCCCGATGGCAGCATCTGGGGCGTGTTCAGCGGCGCCGGCGTTTTCCAGTATCGCGACGGGGCCTGGCGGCGCGAACCGCTGCTGCCCGATGGCGGCGCGAAAGTGCCGCTGGCGCTGCTGGCCGACGCGGCCGGGCGCCTGTGGCTATCGTATGCCGATGGCAGCGTCGCCATGCTGGAACGGGGGCGGCTGCATACCTTCGGTCCCGCGCAGGGCCTGGACCTGGGCAAGATTCCCATGCTGATCGAATACCGCGGGCAGGTGTGGGCGGGCGGGCAGCGTGGCGTGGCCCTGTGGCGCGGTGGCCGCTTCGTCACCCTGCGCAGCGAGCCGGCCAGCGCCACCGAGGGCGTGGTGGGCCTGCTGCGCGCGCGAGACGGCAGCCTGTGGCTCAATCACGGCAGCGGCGCCGCGCACATTCCCGCCGCGGAAGTGTACCTGGCGCTGCGCGACGCCGCCCATGCCATGCGCGCCACCTCGTACGACGCCGTCGATGGCTTGAACGGCAGCATCAGCATGCTGCACAACCGCTCGGTTGCCGAAGCGGACGATGGCAATATCTGGTTTTCGCGCCAGAGCGCGACGTTCTGGATCGATCCGCGCCAGACGCTTGCTCCCTTGCCGGCGCCACGCGTGGAAATCGGCGCGCTGCTAGCCGACGGCCGGCGCATCGATCCGCCCGCAAGCGCCGGCCTGCAGCTGGCGGCAGGCACGCGCGACGTGCAATTCCATTACAACGCCGCCAGTCTGGGCACGCCGGAGCGTTTGCAGTTCCGCTACCGGCTCGACGGCTACGATACACAGTGGCAGCAGGCGGGCGGCCGGCGCCTGGCGCAGTACACGGGCCTGGGGCCGGGCAGCTACCGCTTCGAAGTAATCGCGGCGAATGGCGACGGCGTGGCCAGCACGGTGGCGCAACTGCCGTTCCGCGTGCTGCCGGCCTTTTACCAGACCTGGTGGTTCCGCAGCCTGTGCGCGGCGCTGCTGCTGGCGGCCGCATACGGCGCTTGCCGCTGGCGGCTGCGCCAGCACGCCGCGCGCCTGCAGGCGCGGATGGAGGCGCAGCAGGCCGAGCGCGAGCGCATCGCGCGCGAGCTGCACGATACCTTGCTGCAGGGCACGCAGGCGATGATCCTGCACTTTCACAATGCCAGCATGGCCATCGCCGAGGATGATCCCGCGCGCGCCGCCATGCTGCGCGCGCTCGACGACGCCGACCGCATGCTGGGCGAGGGACGCGACCATGTGCACGACCTGCGCGCGGGCGACGATGCGGGCGCGCGCTGGAGCGCCATCCTGCGGCGCGAAGGCGAGCGTCTGGCGGCGCAGCACGGCATCGTGTTCCGCTATGCGGAGGAAGGCGAGGCGCGCATGCTGCATGCGCGTGCGGCGCATGAAATCTACCGCATCGCCAGCGAAGCGCTGCGCAATGCCTTCCAGCATGCGCGCGCGCAGGTGGTCGAGGTGGCGGTGCGCTATGCGTGCGGAGGCATTGAACTGCTCGTGCGCGACGATGGCCAGGGCTTGCCGCCGGTGGTCGCGGCGAACGGGCAGATTCCCGGACACTGGGGCATGCCCGGCATGCGCGAGCGCGCGGTGAAACTTGGCGCGCGCCTGACTGTGGGCGGGCGCGATGGGGGCGGCACGCAGTGGCGCCTGCGGGTGCCGGCGCACCGCGCCTGGCCGCTGGCGCACGGCCCGCTGGGCCGCTGGTGGCAGCGCTGGCGCCGCTCAGGCGTCAAGGATGCCGCGCCGTAGCGCGATGGTGACGGCGTGCGTGCGGTCCCGGGCGCCCAGCTTGGCCAGGATGGTGCTCATGTGCGCCTTGACGGTTTCTTCCTTGATTTGCAGCAGGGCGCCCGTCTCGCGGTTGGAATTGCCTTGCGCAACCTGCTTGAGCACGTCCAGTTCGCGGTTCGACAGCACGTCGCTGCAGGCATACAGCGCCAGTTCCGCCTCGATCTCGGGCGTGATGTGGCGCCGCCCCGCGTGCACGTTCTGTATCGCCGCCAGCAATTCGTGGCGCAGCGCGCTTTTCAGCACATAGCCACATGCGCCCGCGCGGATGGCGCGCAGCACCTGCGTGTCGCCCTTGTAGGTGGTCAGCACGATGATGCGCGCCTGCGGATGGCGTGCGCGGATGGCGCCGATGGCGTCAAGGCCGTTCATGCGCGGCATCTGCAAATCCATCAGTGTGACATCGGGCTGCAGCGCGTCAAACTGCTGCACTGCCTGCTGGCCATCGGTGGCCTGGCCCACCAGCGCCACGCCGGGAAAAGCGCGCAGCAGGGCCGCGATGCCGTCGAGCAGTAACTGGTGGTCGTCGGCAATGAGGACGCGTATCGGCGCCGTATCGCTGCGCATGATGTTGCCTGGCAAAGAGGAGTTATCGATCAAGAGTCGTCGGAGCATGGTGAGCAAAAGGTATTTTACCGCAGCGCCCGCCCTCCTGCAGGGGGCATTTCCCGGAGGCAGCCTGCATGCCAGCCTATATTTAGATAGTGGTGCGGGCACGCCGCCAGGCATACGATGCACGGCAGTACCCACTCAACCCTTTCTTCATGGATGACATCATGACCAATCCGAAACTGGAAGTCCTCACCCCCGATAATTGCCAGATCATCTTCATCGACCAGCAGCCGCAGATGGCGTTCGGCGTGCAGTCGATGGACCGGCAAGCGCTGAAAAACAATACCGTGGGCCTGGCCAAGGCCGCCAAGGTATTCAACATCCCCACCATCATCACCACCGTCGAAACGGAAAGTTTCTCCGGCCATACCTATCCGGAACTGCTGGACGTCTTCCCCGGCAAGGATATCCTCGAGCGCAGCTCGATGAACTCGTGGGATGACCAGAAGGTGCGCGATGCGCTGGCCGCCAACGGCAAGAAGAAAGTCGTCGTTTCGGGCCTGTGGACGGAAGTGTGCAACAACAGCTTCGCCCTGTGCGCGATGCTCGAAGGCGACTACGAAATCTACATGGTGGCCGACGCTTCAGGCGGCACTTCGAAGGAAGCGCACGATTACGCCATGCAGCGCATGATCCAGGCCGGCGTGGTGCCCGTGACGTGGCAGCAGGTGCTGCTGGAATGGCAGCGCGACTGGGCGCACAAGGAAACCTATGACGCCGTCATGGCCATCGTGCGCGAACATTCGGGCGCCTACGGCATGGGCGTCGACTACGCCTACACGATGGTGCACAAGGCGCCGCAGCGCATCCATGGCGAACACGCCACCCTGGCGCCGGTGCCGGCCAAGTAAACGCCGAGTGCCGTGCCATGCGCCGCGCGCCTGACCGCGCGCGGCGTTTTTTTTCATCGAAAGGAATGCGCCATGAAGTTATATGTGATTTCGCTGGCCGTGGGCTTGCTGGTCGGCATCATCTACGCCGTCTTGCAGGTGCGCTCGCCGGCGCCGCCCGCCATTGCCCTGATCGGCCTGCTGGGCATGCTGATCGGCGAACAGATCGTCCCCGGCGTCAAGCGCCTGATGGCGGGAGAAGCCATCACCGTGTCGTGGCTGCGCAGCGAATGCGTGCCGAAGATCAGCGGTGTGGAAGCGAAGCCGACATTGGCCAAGGCCGAGCCGCAGCAGAAGGACGACAGCGCCGCCTGATCTTCCCTGCAGCTAGAACGCGCCCAGCAAGCCGCGCCGGGCGGCCACCGTGGCCGCCTCGGTGCGGCTTGATACGTTGAGCTTGGTCAAAATATTATTCACATGAAATTTGACGGTGCCCACCTCGATGCCGGCGCTGCGCGCGATCATCTTGTTGCTCTTGCCCGCTGACAGGTGCAGCAGGATGTCGTGCTCGCGTTTCGACAGGCGGTTCGCCTCGATGCGGCCGGCCTGCTGCGCGGCCAGTTCCGGCGGCAGGTAGTGCCTGCCGGCGGCCACCTGGCGGATGCACTGCGTCAGTTGCAGGAAACCGGAATCCTTCAGCAGGTAGCCGCGCGCGCCGGCGCGCAATGCCCGGTGCACGCTGTCCTCGCCCTGGTAGGTGGTGAGGATGACGATCTTCGCTTGCGCGTCGTCGGCGCAGATGCGCTCGATCGCCTCGACGCCATGCATTTCCGGCATGTTCAAATCCATCAGCACCACGTCGGGCCGCAGTTGCCGGTACAGCTCCACGGCGGCGCTGCCCGTGCCGGCCTGGCCCAGCAGGAGTAAGCCAGGCAGTGACGCGATCAGCGAGGCCAGGCCGGCCAGGATCAGCGGGTGGTCGTCGGCGATCAGCAGGGTAATCGGTGGATCGGCCGGGGGCATGGTCGTGTGCATGGTTGTGCTCATGGCGCTGGCAAGGTGAAGTGGAAGACGCTGCCGTGGGGCGCGCCGGGCGCATGCCACAGGCGGCCGCCATGCGCGTCGAGGATGCGGCGGCAGATGGCCAGGCCCATGCCCATGCCGTCCGGTTTGCTGGAATACAGGGCGTGGTACAGGCGGTCGGCCGCCTGCGGCGCGATGCCGGCGCCATTGTCGGCAATGCTGAAGTGCTGCACGCTGCCATCCAGGCGCGAAGACAGCAGCACCGTGCGCGGCCGGCCGCCGGTGTCGCGCAGAGCCTCGATGGCGTTCATCAGCAGGTTCAGGATGACTTGCCGGAATTGCACCGGGTCGGCATGCAGCAGCGGACGGCCCGGCGCCAGCTGCGTTTCCAGATGGATGGCGTGGCGTTGCAGTGGCGCGCGCAACAACGGCAGCAGGTCTTGCACGGCGTCGTCGGCCACAAAATGACCGTGGCTGTCCGGCGAATTGCAGGCCAGGCCATGCACGCTGCGCAGCACGGCGCTGGCATGGCTGCCGGCACTGGCGACCAGGGCCAGCGCCGCGCGCGCCTCGTCGAGGCGGGGCGGATCGTGATCGAGCCAGCGCAAGGCGGCATCGGCATTGAGCGCGATGGCCGCCAGCGGCTGGCGCACCTCGTGCGCGACCGATGCGGCAAATTCGCCCATACCGTCCATGCTGCCCATGCGCTGCGCCTGCGCCGGGCCGGGGTCTTGCTTCTGAGGGAAATAATGCATGCTGGCCATCGCGGAACTCCTGTCGTTCGCTGCGGCGTATGCCGCGCTGCAACAAGTATGCACGGCGCATCAGGCAAGGCAGTTATACGAATGGGGGAGGCGGGCGGTTTTTTTTTGCGTGGCGGGGAAGAGTAGCACCGCCGGGCGGGCCGGCGGTGCGGGAAGCGCAGAACGGTCAGGACTTGATAAAGGCCAGCAAGTCTTCGTTCAGGCGGTCCTTGTGGGTGGCCGGCAAGCCGTGCGGCGCGCCTTCATAGATGACCAGCCTGGCGTTCTTGATGAGCTTGGCCGCAGCCTTGCCGGAAGCGTCGATCGGCACGATCTGGTCGTCGCCGCCGTGCACCACCAGGGTGGGCACGGAGATTTTCTTCAGGTCGGCCGTGAAGTCCGTCTCGGAAAACTGCTTGATGCAATCGTAGGCGTTCTTGATGCCGCATTGCATGCCCTGCAGCCAGAAAGTGTCACGCATGCCTTGCGACACCTTGTTGCCGGGACGGTTGGCGCCGAAGAACGGCACCGTCAGGTCCTTGAAGAATTGCGAACGGTCGGCCAGCACGCCGGCGCGGATGCCGTCGAAGACGGACATCGGCAAGCCGCCGGGATTCGTCTCCGACTTGACCATCTGCGGCGGCACGGCGCCCACCAGCACGGCCTTGGCCACGCGCTTTTCGCCATGGCGGCCGATATAGCGCGCCACTTCGCCGCCGCCCGTCGAATGGCCGACCAGGGTCGCGCCCTTGATGTCGAGCGCGTCGAGCAGGGTGGCCAGATCGTCGGCGTAGGTATCCATGTCATTGCCCTGCCATGGCTGGCTGGACAGGCCGTGGCCGCGGCGGTCGTGCGCGATCACGCGGTAGCCGTGGCTGGCCAGGAACATCATCTGGTCTTCCCAGGCGTCGCCCTGCAATGGCCAGCCGTGGCTGAAGACGACGGGCGTGCCGCTGCCCCAGTCCTTGAAGTGGATGACGGTGCCGTCCTTGACGGTGACGCTGTTGACGGTGAGCTTGCCCGGTGCCACTGCAGTGCTGGCGGCTGGCTTGGCGGCGGCGCTGGCGCCACCGGCGGCCAGCAGGCCGGCGCCGGCGGCGACACCGGCGACGCTGACGAGCAGCTTGCGGCGGGATGTGACTTCTTCGGCTTCGATTTTCTTCGACATATTGCATTTCCTTCGGGGATGGGGGAGGGACCACAGTTACGGCCTGAGCCAGTAATGGCATCGGCCAGTCTAGGCCTTCGCGCGCGCCGGCGCCTCTGCCAAAAGACCAGTCGCGCCGAGGCGCCCGCCTGCCTATGATGGCTGGCAGCGGCGCGCCGCGCCGCCTGGCTTTCCCACTGGAGCGATCATGAAGAAACACTGGATGGCGGCGCTGGCCGGCCCCTTCTTGCCCGATGCGGGCTTGCTGTTTGCGCGCGTGACGGGCGCGCTGCTGGTGCTGCACGTGCACGGCTTGCCCAAACTGCTGCACTTCTCCGATGAACTGGCGCATATCGACGACCCGCTGCACCTGGGGCGCGCCGTCACCCTGTACTGCGCCCTGTTCGCGGAAATCCTCTGCCCGCTGCTGGTCGCCGCCGGCTTGCTGACGCGCCTGGCCTGCCTGCCATTGCTGTTCCTGCTGGGCGTGTCGATGCTGCTCGTGCACCCGGACTGGAGCATCGCCGACGGCCAGTTCGGCTGGCTGCTGATCATCGTCTTTGGCACGATTGCCATCAGTGGCGCGGGACGTTATTCGCTCGATGCGCGGCTGCGCCGTTAAATCACGAACTCCCGGGGCAGCGCCGGCTTGTGCGCCAGCAGCAGTGATAATTTCTTTAATGCGTTGGCCAGGCGTGCGCGGTCGCGGATGCTGCCCAGCGAAATGCGGATGGCGTTCGGCGGACGGTTGTCGTAGAAGGCGTCCGAGGCCGTGACGGCCACGCCCTGGGCGCGGGCTGTGGCGGCCAGTTCGCGCGAGGTCCAGTAGCTGGGCAGTGAATACCATACGTGGATGCCGTTGCTGTGCGGCTGGCTGGTGCCCGTCAACATCGTGCGGATGACGTCCTGGCGCGCGTCCGCTTCGCTGCGTATGCCGGCCAGCAGCGCGTGCGCGGAGCCGTCGTGTATCCATTGCGTCGTCAGCGCCGTCGTCAGGGGCGTGGCCATCAGGGAAAACGAGCGCATGGCCTGCAGGAAGCGTTCGCGCAGCTGCACCTCGGCGATCAAGGTGTAGGCCATACGCAGGCCCGGCGCCAGGCATTTCGACAGGGTGGCGATATACGACACGTGGGCGGGCGCGTAATGGGCCAGCGGGGGCGGTGCGTCGGACGCCAGCAGCCAGTACGGGTCATCCTCGATGATGTGCATGCCGCAGCGCTGCACCACCTCCGTGATGGCCAGGCGGCGCGCGGCCGGCATGGTGTGCGCTGTCGGGTTTTGCAGGGTCGGGTTCAAATACACGAGGCGCGCCTGGTGCTTGCGGCACGCCTTTTCCAGCGCTTCGGGCAGCATGCCGTCGGCATCCGTTTCCACGACGATGGCCTTGCGGTTCAGCTGGCTCGCCGCCAGGCGCAGGCCCGGGTACACGGCGCTTTCCGTCAGGATGCTGTCGCCGGGCCGGCTGAGAGTCAAGATCAGCGCCGCCAGCGCCGCCTGCGCGCCGGGACAGGCCACCACATGTTCCGCATCGACATCGCCGAACATGGGCGCGAGCCAGACGGCGCCCGCCGCGCGGTCGGCCTTGCCGCCGCCGCCCAGGTGATAACTCATCAACAGATCGCTGTCCGTGCGCATCAGCACTTGCGCCACGCCCTGTTTCAGCAAGTCGTCGAAATCCACGCCCACGGGCGGCGGCGGGATGTTCATGCTCAGGTCCAGCATCTGCGTCAATTCCACTTTCGGCGCCGCCACATAGGTGCCGCGCGCGCCATGTCCCTCCAGCAGGTTGCGGCGCTTGGCTTCGTCGTAGGCGCGCGTTACCGTCGTCAGGTCGACCTGGTACAGGGCGGCCAGGCGGCGCTGCGGCGGCAATCGGTCACCCGGGCGCAGGCTGCCGTCGGACAACGCGCGCTCGAGCATGTCGGCGATCTGCAGGTAGCGCGGGCCGCCGTGCTGCACGAACGGCGTGATCCACGCGCTGGCCTGGCTTTCTTTTTGTATGGATTTAGATTGGGGCATTTTGTTTTATGTATGGGTATTGCTTCTCGTAATTATGGGCTGAAGCCTTGAAAAAATCCATACATTTATGCGTGGCGGGCTGTATCTTCAGGACGATGCATGACGGATGGTTTGCCCGCCCGTCCCGCCAGGCCGGCGGGGATTGCTATTTCCAACAGGCATTTAAGTCTGCGTCTCAAGGTGTGGCAGCGCACGGTGGCGCGTGGCGGGGGCGGTTAAGGTGGTGCTAACAGCTTGCTGCTGATCCACTGTTTGATATGGCTCAGCCCGGCAGCGTTTAGCCGCTTCTTTTTCCCCGAAGCGAGGAGAATCATGATTCGGTCACGGCATCGAGCATGGTTGAAATTATTCACTGTTAAAGGAAACCATCATGAACGCGATTGAAAAAACCAGCTCCGATTTGAACGGCACCGTCCAGGATACCCGCCAGGATTTGCACCGCACCATCGACAAGGTGGCAAGCCAGGCCCAGCCTCTGGCCGACAAGGTGGCCACGCGCGCCCATGACGGCGTGGACCAGGTGGGCGACCGCATCGGCCAGGTCAGCGACACCGTCAACAAGGCTTCCGAAACCTTGATGGCGCGCGGCAAGCAATTGGGCGCCGCCTGCCAGCGCGCTGGCGAGACGGGCCGCGATTATGTGCGCGAGCGTCCGGCCGTGTCCTTGCTGATTGCGGCGGCAGCCGGTTATGGCCTGTCGAAACTGCTGGGTTCGCGTAAATAACTGTACGCAGCCAGGCAAGGTCGTTGTCGTGGGCGCTGGCCCGGTCTGCGGGCCGTGTCAGCGCCCACGCGCACAAGGTAGCAGCAGGCGGTAAAGGAGAGTGATGATGCGCTCCATTTTGTTGTGGTTGATCGGCATACCTATTCCCATCATTATTTTGATTGCCCTGTTCGTGCGCTGAATGAGGGAGTTGTAGCGTTACTTCCCGGGGCAAATTACTCACAGGAGATGTAATGGCTAGCAACAAGAAAACGCCGTCCACGGACGGTGCGGGTTCCGTATTGAGCAGCATGTCCGGCCCATCCGACAGCAATGCGCCGCACAGCCTGGGCGCGGACAACGACGTGGCCCGCGCGCTGCTGCAAAAGACGGCCGCCGGCCAGCAGCTGGCCGCCGCCATGGCCGTCAATCCCAAGGAGGATGGCCAGTATGGCGAGGCGGCGCGCACGCCGGTCGAAGGCGTGCATGTGGCGAGCGGCGAAGCGCTGGCCACGGCCAGCACCACGGGCGAAACGCTATCTTCTCCGAAGACGGGTGACGGCCAGCCCGCGCTGGGCGGGAATGCGCTGAATAGCTCGCTGGATGGCGCCCGTAGCGACGATAGCGGCTGCGTGCTGACGACCAACCAGGGCGTGCCCGTGGGTGACAACCAGAACTCGCTGAAGGCGGGCTTGCGCGGCCCCACCCTGATGGAAGATTTCATCCTGCGTGAAAAGCTCACGCATTTCGACCATGAGCGCATCCCCGAGCGCGTCGTGCATGCGCGCGGTTCGGCCGCCCACGGTTACTTCGAATGCTACAAGGAGCAAAGCAAGCATACGCGCGCCAGGCTGTTCGCCAAGGCGGGCAAGCGCACGCCCGTCTTCGTGCGCTTTTCCACGGTGGCCGGCGAACGCGGTTCGACCGATACGGCGCGCGACGTGCGCGGCTTTGCCGTGAAGTTCTATACGGATGAAGGCAACTGGGATTTGGTCGGCAATAACATCCCCGTCTTCTTCATCCAGGATGCGATGAAATTCCCCGACCTCGTGCATGCGGTCAAGCCCGAACCGCACAATGGCATGCCGCAGGCGGCCAGCGCGCACGACACCTTCTGGGATTTCGCCTCGCTGTCGCCGGAAATCACCCACATGCTGATGTGGGCCATGTCGGACCGCGCCATCCCGCGCAGTTACCGGATGATGCAGGGCTTCGGCGTGCATACCTTCCGCCTCGTGAATGCCAAGGGGCAGTCCGTGTTCTGCAAATTCCACTGGTCGCCGATGGCCGGCACGCACTCGCTCGTGTGGGACGAAGCCGTCAAGATCAGCGGCGCCGATTCCGACTTCCACCGGCGCGACCTGTGGGAAGCCATCGAGTGCGGCGAGTATCCCGAATACGAGTTGTCCTTCCAGGTCTTCACGGAAGCGCAGGCGGAAGCGTTCCCCTTCGACGTGCTCGATCCGACCAAGCTGATTCCCGAAGAACTTGTCCCTCTTGTCCCCGTCGGAAAAATGGTCTTGAACCGCAACCCGGACAATTTTTTCGCCGAGACGGAGCAGGTGGCGTTCTGCACGGCGCACATCGTGCCCGGCATCGATTTCTCCAACGACCCGCTGCTGCAGGGACGCATCCATTCCTATGTCGATACCCAGCTGACGCGCCTGGGCGGCGCCAACTTCCATGAAATCCCCATCAATGCGCCGCTGGCGCCCGTGCACAACAACCAGCGCGACGGCATCCACCGCCAGGCCATCAACCGGGGCCGGGTCGCGTACGAGCCGAACTCGCTGGCGGGCGGCTGCCCGTTCCAGGCGGGCGCGAAGGGTTTCAACAGTTTTCCCGCTTCCGCCGAAGGCGACAAGGTGCGCGGCAAGCCCGAGAAATTCGCCGAGCATTATGGCCAGGCGCGCCTGTTCTGGATCAGCCAGACGCCGGTGGAACAAGACCATATCGTGCATGCGTTCCGCTTTGAGCTGAGCAAGGTGCAGACGGTGGCGATCCGCCAGCGCATCGTCGCCATGCTGCGCAATGTCGATGAGACCCTGGCGCAGCGCCTGGCCGATGGCCTGGGCCTGGCGCTGCCGCCCGTCATGCCGCGCGCCTCGCTGGAGCCGCTGCCGGCATATCCGCCATCGCCAGCCCTGTCGCTCTTTTTCCGTCCCGGCAAGACGGGTATCCATACCTTGCGCGTGGCCATCCTGGTGGGGCCGGGCAGCGATGGCGCGCAAGTGCGCAATATCTATGCCTCGCTGCTGGCCGATGGCGCCGTGCCGCGCCTGGTGGGCAGCCACCTGGGCAAAGTCGACACCAGCGGCGGCGCGCCGCTCGACGTGGAAATCTCGCTCGAGGCGGGACCGTCCGTGCTGTTCGACGCCGTGGTGCTTCCCGACGGCCAGGGCGCCGTGCAGCAGCTGGGCAGCGACGCCAACGCGCTCGACTTCCTGCGCCTGCAATACCGTCACTGCAAGCCGATGCTGGCCAGCGGCGCCGGCAAGGACTTGCTGGACAAGGCTGGCGTACCGGCGACCCTGCCCGATGGCAATCCGGATCCCGCCATCATCGTCGCGCCTTCCGGCGACGTGGTGAAAGCCGTGGCGGCCTTTAAAAAGGCGCTGGCCGCGCACCGGGCGTTTGCGCGCGAGACGGATCCGCCGAGGGTGTGAGTGGCGGCATCAGCATGGGGGCCGGATCCGCCGGCCCCGATGCATACGCTGTTTGAGCGGCATGCGCAACGCCATGCAACAATGTAAACAATAAAAACGTCCTGCGGTGATATGCTGCTGACTAGAACTGTTCATTTGCAACTATTTGCTTGAAGGAAGCAGAACAGCAGCAAGGAACGGCTTCAGCAAACCGGATCGCGATTACTGCATGGACAAGTACACACCTCGCACCTGGGGGCCGGGCGAACGCCCGACCTTGCCCGGGTCGCCATCGATGCCCGAACATTCGACGCCCAAGCGTGTCGCGTATTTCATCGTCGGCCTGATCGTCGCGCTGACGGGGGGACTGGGCAACGGCCTGGTGACGGCCAATTTGCTGAACCTGCAAGGTTCGCTGGCTGCCTATGCCTACCAGATGCAGTGGCTGCCGGCTGCCTACGTGATGACCATCGTTTCCATGAATCTTCTGCTGGTGAAGTTCCGCCAGCAGTTCGGCCTGCGCCTGTTCACGGAAGCGTTCCTGGTGTTGTATGCGCTCGTCACCTTCGCCCACTTGTATGCGAATACCTTGCCGTCCGCGATCGCCGTGCGCGCCGCGCATGGCATGGTGGGCGGCGCGCTGGGCGTGCTGGGGCTGTACTACACCCTGCAGGCATTTCCCGCGCGGCACCGCCTGAAGGGCGTGGTGCTGGGCCTCGGTTTTGCCCAGCTGGCGCTGCCCCTGGCGCGCATCTTCACTTCCGAACTGCTGCAGATCGGCGAATGGCATGGCCTGTACCTGTTCGAACTGGGACTGGCCCTGCTGGCGCTGGGCTGCGTGCTGGCCCTGAAACTGCCGCCCGGCGACAGGGTGCAGACGTTCGAGCCGCTCGATTTCCTCACCTTCATCCTGTTCGCGCCCGGCGTGGCCCTGCTGTGCGCCGTGCTGGCGCAGGGGCGCACAGCGTGGTGGATGGAATCCGAGTGGGTGGGCGTGTGCCTGGCATGCTCGATCGTGCTGATCGCCGCCTCGCTGGCCATCGAGCATAACCGCGCGCGCCCGCTGCTTAACACGCGCTGGCTCACCACGGGCAAGATCGCCAAGCTGTTTTTATCCGTGCTGCTGTTTCGCATCGTGCTGTCCGAATCGACGGGCGCCGTCGGCTTCCTGCAGGCGCTGGGCTTGAACACGGACCAGATGCAAAACCTGTTCGTCGTGGTGCTCCTGGGCAGCGTGGCGGGCCTGGTGGTCAGCGCGCTGACGATCAATCCGGCGACGTTGAACCGCTCGCTGATGTTCGCGCTGCTGCTGATCGCTGCAGGTGCCCTGATCGACGCGCATGCCACCAGCCAGACGCGCCCCGTCAACATGTATGTCAGCCAGTTCCTGCTGGCCTTTGGCGGCACGTATTTCCTCGGTCCCACCATGGTGGCCGGCATGGGCGCCGTCATCGCCGAACCGCGCAACCTGGTGAGTTTTTCCGTGATGTTTACCATGACGCAGAACCTGGGCGGCCTGCTTGGTGCTGCCATCGTCGGCACCATCCAGACGGCGCGTGAAAAATACCATTCCAGCTACCTGGTCGAGCACCTCACCATGCTTGACCCGCAAGTGGCCGCGCGCGTGCAGTCCGGAGCCGCAAGCTATGGCGGCGTGCTGACGGACCCTGCCTTGCGCAGCGCCCAGGGCGTGGCGCGCCTGGGCGCCATCGCCACGCGCGAAGCCAATGTGCTGGCCTATAACGATGTTTTTTTGATGATCGCCGGCGTCGCCATCGCCACCCTGATCTGGATGCTGGTCAGCCAGTCCTGGACCCGCATCACCACCGGCGCGCGTCGCCTGGTCGGCCCCGTGCGCGATGCGCAGACGGCCATGGCCATCGTCCCCATTACCAATTCGGAACCGAGCAATGACAGAAAATAACACCACGCCGCCAGTACCAACACCAGCACCCGCTGCGCCACCTGCCCCGGCGCCCGCTGCAAGCAGCACGCCGCCGCAGCCGGACCGGCGTCACCAGTGGCTGTCCGCGCTGGCCTTTGCCGCCGTGGCCCTGGTGGGCGTGCTGATCGTGCTGTATGCGTGGCGGCTGCCGCCGTTCACCAGCCCCATCGTGACGACGGAAAACGCCACCGTGCGGGGCCAGGTGACCATCATCGGCACGCAGCTGTCGGGCTATGTGGTGGAAGTGACGGTGCAGGACTTCATGGACGTCAAGGAAGGCCAGCTGCTGGTGCGCATCGACGACCGCATCTACCAGCAGCGCTACGAACAGGCACAGGCCCAGCTGGCCGCGCAGCAGGCGGCGCTGTCGAACTGGGCGCAGCAAAAGGCCAGCGCGCAAGCGGGCATTTCCGTCAGCGAGGCCGTGATGGCCAATGCGGAAGCGCAGGCGCGCAAGGCCAGCGCCGATCTGAATCGCGTGGAGCAGCTGGTGGCAGACGGTTCCCTGTCGCAGCGCGAACACGACCAGTCGCGCGCCGCGCAGGCGCAGATGGCGGCGGCGCTGGCGCAGGCGCGCGCCAATCTCGACATCGCCCAGCAAAGCGTGCACAGTGTGGTGGTCAACAAGCAGGCGCTGGAAGCGGCCGTGGCGAATGCGCAGGCGGCCGTCAAGGCGGCGAAGATCGACCTTGATAACACGCGCATCGTGGCGCCATCCGACGGCCAGCTGGGCCAGGTGACGGTGCGCCAGGGCGCGTACGTGAACTCCGGTGCGCAGCTGATGGCGCTGGTGCCGCGCCAGATGTGGGTGATTGCCAATTTCAAGGAAACGCAGATGAATGGCGTGCAGGAAGGGCAGAGCGCCACCTTCCACGTCGACGCGCTCGATGGCGCCGTGCTGACGGGCCAGGTGGAACGGATCTCGCCGGCCACCGGCTCCGAGTTTTCCGTGCTGCCGGCCGATAATGCGACGGGCAACTACCTCAAAATCGCCCAGCGCATTCCCGTGCGCATCCGCATCGATGCGGGCCAGGCGAATGCGCGCCGCCTGGTGCCGGGCATGTCGGTGGTGGTCAGCGTCGACACGTCGGCCGTGCTGAACGACTCGGCGGACAATCCCGCGCCACCGCCTGCACCGAAAAAGGCGACCGCGAAGGCCAAGCCATGAGGCGCCGCCTCCTGCTGATTGCCGGCGTGCTGGCGCTGGCGGGCTGCGCCGCCAACGCGCCACCGCAGCCCGCATCGGCCCTGCAACTGCCGTCCGGCTGGCGCGCGCAAGGCGAGGGCGGCGCAGCGGCCGCGCATGGCACACAGGTGGAACAGCTGTGGTGGCAGGCGTTCGGCGATCCGGTCTTGAGTGATCTGGTGGGCGAGGCGCTGGCGCGCAATGGCGACTTGCGCGTGGCGCGCGCCCGCGTGCAGGAATACCGCGCGCGCCTGGCGCAGGCCGATGCGAACCGCGCGCCCAGCCTGGCCTTCGATGGCTCGCCGACGCGCACGCGCACCCTGGCGTCGAGCGGCAAGCCGTATGTGACGAACGTCTTCCAGGCCGAACTGCAGGCCAGTTATGAAATCGATGTGTGGGGCCGGCTGGCCAGTCTGAGCGATGCAGCGGGCGAGAGCTACCGCGCCGAACAGGCCAGCCTCGATGCGGCAGCCCTGTCGATCGCCGCCAGCGTGGCGACGAGCTACCTGAACTTGCGGGGCCTCGACGCGCAGCTGGCGTTGACGCAATCGACCCTGCAGCTGCGCGAACAGTCGCGCGAGCTGGCGCGCAAGCAGTTTGAGGTGGGCTACAGTTCGCGTCTGGAATGGCTGCAGGCGCAATCGGAATACCATGCGGCGGCCGAGCAGGTGCCGCAGCTGCAGCGGCAGATCTTCGAACAGGAAAACGCGCTGGCCGTCCTCGTCGGCGGCAATCCCGGTCCCATCGCGCGCGGCTTGCCGCTGGCCGAGCTGGCGGCGCCTGGCGTGCCTGCCGGCTTGCCTTCCGAATTGCTGCGCCGGCGGCCCGACATCGCGCGCGCGGAACACAACCTGGCGGCAGCCAACGCCAGCCTGGCCGCCACGCGCGATCAGCTGCTGCCCTCGTTCAAGCTGACGGCCGTTGGCGGCGGGCAAGCCACAACCCTCACCGATTTCCTGCATGCGCCCACCGCCCTGTGGCGGCTGACGGCGCTGGCGGCCGGCCCCCTGTTCGATGGCGGCAGGGTGCAGGCGCAGACGGATGCGGCCGGTGCGCAGCGCGACCAGCTCGTGTACGCGTATGAAAACGTGGTGCGCAACGCCTTCGCCGAAACGGAGAACAGCCTGGGCGCCATCTACCGCCTGCGGCAGCAAGCAGTGGAAAACGAGGCGCGCCGCGCCACCGCGGCCGATACCCTGCGCATCGCGCACAACCGCTACCGCAATGGCTACGCCTCGTACCTGGAAGAACTCGACGCCCAGCGCACGCTGTACAGTGCCGACGTGGGGCTGCTGCAACTGAAGACGCGCGTCCTCGTCGCCTCGGTCGACCTGTACCGGGCCATGGGCGGCGGCTGGTCCGCCAAGACGGAATAGGCGCGCGTGCACGGCGCGGTCGTTTGCCGTGGCCAGTGTAATATTCTGACCGGGGAAAGCGGCGGCATGGTGCCAGCTGCTCCCGTCACGAACGAGGTCGCAGCATGACGATTTTTGGCATAGGCATCCACATCCTGATCGCGGTATTTTTTGCGGTTCACGTGGTGCGCAACGGGCAGCAGCTGTACTGGCTGCTCATTTTATTCATGTTCCCGCTGCTGGGCAGCGTGGTGTATTTCTTCGCCATCTACCTGCCCAATTCGCGCCTGCCGCAAGGCGCGCGCAAGGTCGCTTCGGTGGCCGTGCAAGTGCTCGATCCGAACCGCGAACTGCGCGAGGCGAGAGCCGCTTTCGAGTACACGCCGACGGCGCAAAACCAGATGCGCCTGGCCAGCGCGCTGCTTGAAGCGGGCGACGCGCAGGAAGCGGCAGCGACCTACGAAGCCTGCCTGCGGGGAGCGTTTTCATCGGACCTGGAAATTCGCCTGGGCGCGGCGCGCGCCTATCTGGAATGCGAACGGGGCCCCGAGGCCTTGACGCACCTGGAATTCATCCGCCGCACGGATATCCATTTCCGTCCCGAGATGGTGTCCCTGCTGACGGCGCGCGCCCTGGCGCAAAGCGGGCGCCAGGTGGAAGCGAAGGCGGAATTCGACGATGCGCTGACGCGCTACAACAGTTTCGAGTGCCGCGCCGAGTGCGCGATCTGGGCGTTGCAGCAGGGCGACAAGGTGTTGTCGGAACGCCTGCTGCTCGATATCGACAGCGCCATGGCCCGCTGGAGCAGCCATACGCGTGCCATGTATGCGCCGCTGCTGGTGCGGCTGGAGGCGGCGCGCAGGTAGCTGGCGTGCGTGGGGTCCGACCCTGTCAAACGCCAGGCACCGTGTTTTTCCCTTCGATTAATTTATATCCCTTGCCATCGAAAGCATAGCGCGCGTGTCCGTTCAGCGGCGTGGCGATGCGCGGCGGATCTTCATCCGGCTTGACCGTGACGCCGGGCTTGATCTTCTCGGAGGCGCCCTTGAAATCGATCAGCAAGTCATCGTAGGCGCCGCCATTGCGCGCGGGGGCGAAGCGCCACTTGCCTTCGACCATCCAGCATTCATCCATGTCCGGCGTGCAGGCGCCCATATTGTCCGAGTACAGGTCCATGCCGCCATCGAGCGCGGTCACCTTGCCGTCGCCGATTTCAAACAGGGCCAGTTGCGTGATGGTATAGCCCTGGCCCGTATAGCCATGGCGGATCGCCAGTCCCGGCTTGTTCGCGCCCAGCATGACCCAGTGGACTTCACCGAGCTGCCCCGATGAACCGAGGGCGGCGATGTTTTCCAGGCGTTTCACGACTTGCCACTGGCCGTCTTCCGGCTGGCCCTTGGGCGCCAGGAAAAACACATTCAACAGTCCCGACGAGGCATGCGCCGATTCCGCCGTGCCTTCCGTGTTGGCCGTTTCCGCATTCGCCACCAGGATGGCGCGGCCATCGGGCAGGAGCTTGTGGCTGACGGCACTGACCACGTAACTGAGTTTGTCGACGTGGTTGTCGGGATCGGGCAGGTCGGCCAGCGCATCCTCGCTGTCGCTGCGGTAGTCCTTGCCGAAGATGGCGCGCATCATGCCCACTTCACGCTCGCGCGCCTGCGGCGTGTTCATCGCTTCCGTCCTGGGGGCGGTGGCGGCCGGCGGCGGCACGTGTTCGGCCGATGCTGCATCGTCAGCGGCAGCGGCTGCGGGGACATCGCTTACCACGTCAGCGGCCAGGTCGGCGCTGGCGGGAGCGGTCTTTTCCGAGCAGGCGCCGAGCAGCGCGGATACCAGTAGCAGGACGAGCGGGGTGCGGTAATTCATAGGCAGGGCAGATTGCGTTCATGGAGAATGGGCGCAGTATGCCAGATAGATGGAAGCGAGGGAGCGCGGCCTGGCGGCCGGTCCTTCGCTTCCTTGCCCGCGAGGGGCGATTTTGCAAACAATGGCGACGCCTATTTTTCCAGCGCCACCTTGTCATCGCGCCGCAGCGGCGCCTTCTGGCGGCGCAGTCTGGCCATGCCGCGCTTGAGCAGGTGCTCCAGGTCGTCGATGTAGGTGAACACGGCCGGCACCACCAGCAGGCTCAATAGGGTCGACGTGATCAGACCGCCGATCACGGTAATGGCCATCGGCGAACGGAAGCTGGGGTCGGCGCCCCAGCCCAGCGCCAGCGGCATCATGCCGGCGCCCATGGCAATCGTCGTCATCAGGATGGGGCGGCTGCGCTTGTGGCAGGCATCGACCAGCGCATCAAAGCGGTTCATGCCGGCCTGGCGCGCCAGGATCGCATAGTCGACCAGCAGGATCGAGTTCTTGGTGACGATCCCCATCAGCATGATCAGGCCGATCATCGATGGCATCGACAGGGCGCTGCCCGTGATCAGCAGCGCCACGAAGGCGCCGCCGATCGACAGCGGCAGCGCCGCCAGGATGGTCACCGGCTGCATGAAGTCCTTGAACAGCAATACCAGCACGCAGTAGATGCACAGCACGCCGATCAGCATGGCCAGGCCGAAGCTGGCGAACAGCGAGGCCATCTCCTGCGCGTCGCCCAGTTCTGCGATCTTCACGGATGGCGGCAAATTCTTCATCGATGGCAGCGCGCGCGCTTCCACGTTCAATTCACCGAGGGTGCGCGAACCGAGTTCCACGTCGAGGGTCACGTTGCGGCTGCGATTCAAGCGGTCGATCTGCGCCGGGCCGCTTTCCATCGTGACGCTGGCCACGTTCGCGAGGCGCACGGGGCCATTCTTGCCGGGCACCGTCAGGCGCTCGATGGCGGCCAGGTCGGCGCGCACGCTGTTGGGCAGCTTGACGCGGATAGGTACTTGCCGCTCCGGCAGGTTCATTTTCGTCAGGTCCGTGTCGTAGTCGCCGGCCGTGGCCACGCGCACGGTCTCGCCGATGGCTGCGGCCGTCACGCCCAGGTCCGCCGCCTTGGCGAAATCGGGACGCACGATGATTTCCGGGCGCACCAGCGAGGCGCTGGAATTGACGTTGCCGATGCCTTTCAGGCCGCGCAGTTCGCGCTCGACCTTTTGCGCCGCCGCCATCAGCGCCACCGGGTCTTCCGAGCGCAGCACCAGCTGCATCTTGACGCCCGTGTCGGGCGGCCCCACCGTGAAGCGGGCGCCGGGGATCGTATCGAGCTTGTGGCGCAGCTGCGTTTCCAGGTCCGCCATCGATTCCTTGCGCTCCGTGCGGTGCACGGTGGTCAGGGTCAGCACGGCGCGGCGCGCTTCGGCCGCCGCGCCGGGGGCGAAGGCGTCGCCGCTCGAGCCGCCGCCTATCGAACTGAAGACGCCCTTGACGCCCGGCGTGCGCATGGCCGCGTCGCGCGCCATGGCCGCCACGGCCTGCGTTTCGCCCAGGGTGGAGCCGGGCGGCAGCTCCAGGTTGATCTGCGTCTGCGCGCGGTCGGCGGCCGGCACGAAACCGGTCGGCAGCAGCGGCACGAGCGCGATGGCGCCGACAAAGAACAGGGCCGCGGCGATGGCCGTGATGCCGCGGTGGTTCAGGCACCAGCGCATGACCGTCAGATAGCGCGTCATCAGCCAGCCATCCTGCTCTTCCTTGTGCGGCAGCGGTTTCAATATGTAGGCTGCCATCATCGGTGTGAGCAGACGCGCCACCACCAAGGATGCGAGCACGGCCAGCACGGCCGTCCAGCCGAACTGCTTGAAGAACAGGCCGGGAATGCCGCTCATGAAGGCCGTCGGCAGGAATACTGCCACCAGCGCGAAGGTGGTGGCGATCACCGCCATGCCGATCTCGTCGGCCGCTTCCATGGCCGCTTCCATGGGCGACTTGCCCATGCGCAGATGGCGCTCGATGTTTTCGATTTCCACGATGGCGTCGTCGACCAGCACGCCGACGACCAGAGCCAGCGACAGCAGGGTGACGGTATTGAGCGTGTAGCCGAACCAGTAGATGCCGAGGAAAGCCGGCATCACGGACAGGGGCAGGGCGGCGGCGGCGACCAGGGTGGCGCGCCAGTCGCGCAGGAACCACCACACCACCAGCACGGCCAGCAGCGCGCCTTCGTACAGCAGCTCCATCGAGCCGTCGAAGTTTTCCTCGACGGGGAAGGCATTGTCGATCGACTGCTGCAGCACCACGTTGGGGTTTTCCTTCTGCAGGTCGGCGATGGCGTCGCGCGCGCCCTTGGCGACGGCCACTTCACTGGCGCCCTTGGTGCGGAACACCTCAAAGGCGACGACCGTCTTGCCATCCTGCTCGGCCAGCGCGCGCGGTTCGGCGACCGTGTCGCGCACGGTGGCCACCTGGTCCAGGCGCACATGGCGGCCGTCCGGCAGCGGCACTTCCACGCGCGACAGTTCATCGGCCGTTTTCACGGTGGCGATGGTGCGCACCGACTGCTCGGCGCCGCTGATGTCGCCCCGGCCGCCAGGCGCTTCGCGCTGCACCAGGCGCAACTGGCGCGAGACGTCGAGGGCGGAGACTTTCAATGCCGCCATGCGCGCTTCGTCGAGTTCCACCTGGATCTCGCGATAGACGCCGCCCACGCGGGTGACGGCGCCCACGCCGGGCACGGTCAGGAGGCGCTTGGCCACCGTGTTGTCGACGAACCAGGACAGGTCGGGAGAGTCGAGCGGGTTGTCGACGCCTGGCTTCGCCGTGGCGATAAAGGTCAGCACCACGCGCCCGGCCGTGGACGCCTTGGTGACGGTGGGGTCGCGCAGCTCGGCCGGCATGTCCGCCTTGACCCGCGCGACGGCATCGCGCACATCGTTGACGGCTTCGGAGATCTGCTTTTCCAGGATGAATTCGACGGTGACCGTGACGACGCCATCGAGCACCTTGGTGTAGATGTTTTTCACGCCTTGCAGGGTGGCGACGGAGTCTTCGATCTTGCGCGCCACTTCCGTTTCCAGCTGCGCCGGCGCGGCGCCGGGCAGCACCGCGCTGACGGTGACGATGGGCAGTTCGATGTCGGGGAAATCCTGCACCGGATTGGCCTTGTAAGCCAGCAGACCGGCCAGGGTCAGCAGCGCGAACAGCATGATGGCCGGGATCGGATTCTTGATCGAGAGGGAGGAAAAATTCATGGCCTCTCCTTACTTTTTCGCTGCGGCCGGCTTGGCTGCTGCTGCTACCGGGGTTGCTACCGGGTTTTGAACATTGCGTACCAGGTCGCCGTCATTGAGGAAGCCTGCGCCGCTGACGACGATGGTGGTGTCGGCCGTGATGCCGCCTAAAATCTCGATGCGGTCGCTCAGGCGCCGTCCGGCCTGCACCTTGATCTGGCTGACCCGCTGGTCGGCATTCAGGCGGAAGACATAACTGAAACCATCGCGCACGGCGATCGCCTGCTGCGGCACCGTCAGCGCGCCCGAGTTACCCAGTTCGAATTCGCCGCTGGCGTACATGCCGGCCTTGAACGGCGCATTGTTGCCGGCGCTGGCCGGCAGGTCGACATACACGAGGGCGGAACGCGTCTGCGGATCGACGGTAGGGGCGATCATGCGCACCTTGCCCGTCAAAACGCTGCCGTTGGCCGCCTTCACCTGCGCCAGGGTGCCCGGTTTCAGGCTCATGAGCTCGGTGGCCGTCACTTCGGCGCGCCATTCGAGGCGGCCCTGGCGGATCATGCGGAACAGTTCCGTACCGGCACCGACGACGGAACCGACGGTGGCCGAGCGCGAGGAAATGATGCCGCTGTCGGGCGCCAGCACCTGCGTGTATTTCAGGCGCAGCTGCTGCGACGCCAGTTGCGCCTTGGCGGACGCGATGCGCGCGTTGGCCGTCTGTTCGGCCGTCAGGTACTGGCTGATCTGCTGCGCGCTGATGGCGCCCGTGCTTTGCAGCGAGCGGGCGCGCTGCGCGTTGGCGGCCGCTTCCGCCGCATTCGCTTCCGCTTCCAGCACTGCGGCCTTCGCCTGCGCCACGTCGGCGTTCACCGTGTCGTTCGAGAACACGGCCAGTACCTGGCCGGCGCGCACGACGTCGCCGACATTCACGCGCACCTCGGTGAGGCGCAAGCCGTTCGATTCGCTGCCGATGACGGCTTCCTGCCAGGCGGCCACGTTGCCGTTGGCGTTCAGCTTGATGGGCAGGCTGGCTGTTTGCGGCTTGGCCGTGGTGACGGTGAGCGCCGGCTTTTGCGCCGCGTTTTTATCCTTGGCGTCGTCGGCCGCCGTGGAGGAAGGGGAGTACAGGGCCACGCCGGCGCCCAGCACAACGCAAAGGGCGGCCAGGGCGAGAGCCATCGGTTTCAGGGTCATTTTTTTCATGTTGTCGTATCCGTCAGGGGGCATTGTTGGCGATGGCGCTGCTGCTGCTGCTGCTGCTGCTGCTGCTCCAGCCGCCGCCGGCGGCGCGGTACAGCGCCACCCAGGCGACGCTGCGTTCGCGCTCGAGGTTGACCACCGTGTTTTCGGCGGCCAGGCGCGTGCGGCGCGCGTCTTCCAGTTCGATCAGGCTGGCCAGGCCATTCTTGTAGCGGTCCTCGGTGGCGACAAACGACACGCGGTAGCCTTCCAGGGCCGTTTTCGCATGGCCGCTGCGCGCGTCCGTGCTGGCCAGGTTGACCAATGCCTCTTCCACTTCGCGCACGGCCTGGCGCACGCCGGCGCGGTATTTCACGACGGCTTCGTCGTAGCGCGCCGTGGCCGCATCGACCTGGGCGCGGCGGGTGCCGCCGTCGAAGATGGGCAGGCTGACGGCCAGCGGGCCGATGCTCCAGGTACTGGCCGTGATGCTGGTGCCGCCGGCGCGGATATTGCCCTTGCCGATGGAGCCGGCCAGACTCAGGCGAGGGTAGCGCTGCGCCTGCGCGCCGCGCACTTCGAAGCTGGCGGCAGCCACTTCGCGTTCGGCGCTGTAGATGTCGGGACGCTGGCCCAGGGTTTGCGCCGGCAGTTGCGCAATCGCCACGGGCGAGGGCAGGACCGCCGGGCTGGCCGCCAGCTTCTGGCGCAGCGAGTCTTCCGGCATGGCCGACAGGGCCACCAGCGCCTTGATATTCACGTCGCAGGCGGCGCGCTGTTCGATGGCGCGGCTGGCGCCTTCGGCGGCGCTGGCACGGGCCAGGGCGGCATTGGCGGGCGGCTGGAAGCCGGCGCCGGCACTCAGTTCCGTCAGGCGCGCCGAGTCGCGTCGCGAGACGGCATCCTGTTCGGCCACGGCCTGCAATTGCTGGCAGGCGCGCAAGGCGTAGTATTGGTTTGCCACTTCGGCGGCGACCGAGACGCGGGCTTCATGCCAGCCGGCGCGGGCGCTGTCGTAGCGTTCTTGCGCCGCATCGCGCGTGGCGCGCCTGGCCCCAAACACATCGATTTCCCACGACGCCTGCAAGGCCGCCTGCGAGGTGGTGCCGCTGGGCTGCGCCGATTGCTGGCTGGTGCGCACCACGCTGCCTGTCGCATCGAGCGTGGGCGCCAGCGCGGCGCCGCCGGCGATGCGGTCCGCGCGCGCCTGCACGATGCGCGTGCCGGCGGCGGCGATGGTCGGGCTGACCTGTTGCGCCTCGGTGATCAATTCCACCAGCAGGCTGTCGCCCTGGCCCTGCCACCAGCTGGCCAGGTCCGTCAGCTTGCCGTTATGCGGCAGCGGCGCCTGCCACTGCGCGGGTGCGCTGGCGGCCACCGCTGCGGGCGGTCCCTGCAGGGCGCAACCGCCCAGCGCCAGCGCGATGCTGGCGGCCAGGACGCGTTGAACGGTGCATCGAATAGTCGTCATGCTTGTCCTTCTGCTTGTTGTTGAGCGGTAGGGTGGGAGGGAGGAATGGCCAGGCGCCGGCGCTCCACGTCGGCCATGGCCAGCGCGTAGTCGGTCATGCGCGCCAGCCAGGTATCGATGGCGTGCGGCGTTTCCATCAGTTGCGGGCGCAAGGTGTGCAGCACCTCGGCGCCGACCATGTGCTGCAGGGCCAGCGAGGCGATGGAAAAGGCCAGCCGGTGCATGTCGTCGCTGTTGTCGGGCGCGCCCAGGTGGCGCGCCAGCACGCGCGTGAGCGCCTCGTGTTCGGCACGGATGTTCTGGTCGACCTCGCGCGCCCACAGGCCCGTCGGTTCGAGCATCTCGCGGCACCACAGGCGCATGCAGTCGCGCGCGATTTCTCCCTGCTGCATGGGGGCGAGCAATTGCGCATAAAAGCCTTCCAGACTTTGGCGCAGGGTGAAATGGGGTTGCTCGTACAGGGCGATATTGTCTTGTGGATTCGATAGTTGATGGGAGAAGGCGGCGCGGTACAGGCCCGCCTTGTCGCCAAAATAGTAGCTGATGGCGGCTGCGTTGGTGCCGGCCGCCTGCGCCAGTTCGCGCGTGGACGTCTTGGCGTAGCCCTGCTCGGCAAACAGGCGGATGGCACTGTGCAGCAGCCGCTCGCGCGACTGTTCGCCATCGGAACGGGGCTTGCGCCCGTCGTCGGCGGGCACGGTATGGGAAATGTTTTTTTCAATCATGTCGGAGATTTAATCATATATCTCAAACGATTGATATAACTAAATCGTTTGATTTAGTTAAGAAAGGATGAAGATGCGTGAAAAACGCAGGCAAAAAAAAGCCCGCGGTTGTATTCGCGGGCGGAATCCAATGTTCGGAGAACGAATTGGAGGAGACAGTTCTACTATAGCGCCGAAAATGGTGCAGTGCAATACCGTAGAACTACTGTATCGGTCTCTTCTGGATGGCAAAAAGTCAGCATTCCATGCTGCGGCGCACAGAAATTCAGGCCTTGCTGCGCAGTGCCAGCGTAAACGTGCTGCCGGAACCGTAGTCGCTGTTGAAGAACAGCGCGCCGCCGATGGCGTTGGCCAGGTTCTGGCACAGGTACAGGCCCAGTCCCGCGCCTTCCACGTGGCGCGTGGAGGTGGAATCGAGTTGCGAGAATGCCTGGAACAGCTTGGCCTGGTCTTCTTCCTTGATGCCGGCGCCGCTGTCGGCGATGCTCATTTCCGTCACCAGCACGCCGTCTTCATCGCGCTGGGACAGGCTGATGCGCACCGTGCCCTGTTCCGTGAATTTGATGGCGTTGTTGAGCAGGTTGATGAGGATTTGCGTCAGTGCGCGGCGGTCCGTGTCGATGATGGCGGGCGGCTGGCCCGCTTCTCCCAGTGCCATTTCCAGCGCCAGGCCTTTTTGCTGGGCCAGGGGGCGCAGCGTGTCGGCCACGTCGGCCATCAGCTCCTGGCAGTGCACGGGTTCGATCGACAGGGTCAGCTTGCCCGCTTCGATCTTGGCGACGTCGAGGATGTCGTTGATCAGCGAGAGCAGATGGCGCGCGCTGGCGCGGATGGTATTGAGTTGCTTGTCCTGGTCGGACGTCAGGGGGCCGGGCAGTTTCATCAGCAGCGCGCCCGTGAAGCCGATGATGGCGTTCAATGGCGTGCGCAGTTCATGCGACATGTTGGCGATGAAGGCAGACTTCATGCGGCTCGCTTCGGCCAGTTCCAGGTTTTTCAGGGCGATTTCGCGGTTGATGGTTTCCAGTTCGGCCGCATGGTGCGCCAGGCGCATGTTCAGCTCGATCACCTGGCGTTCGCGCGCCTGCAGCTCGCCGTTGACCTGCACCGCCTGCTCATACGTGGAGATCAGCAGGTCGAGGATTTGCTGGCGTTCCGCATTGATGAAATGCTTCTGGTCGCCCAGATACAGGGCGATGCCGATTTCCACATTCTGGTTCTTGCGCAGCTTCTGGTTCATCAGCATGTGGCTGATGCGGTTGAGCAGATAGTCTTCCGCGTAGGGCTTGCGGATGAAGTTGTCGGCGCCGCACTCGATGCCGCGGATGATGTCCTTCGGATCGTTGAGCGAAGTGACGAGGATCACGGGGATGTCGCGCAGGGTCGGATCGGACTTGATGGCGCGGCACAGGTCGTAGCCATTCATTTCAGGCATGACGATATCGGACAGCACCAGGTGCGGCTTGCGCTCGCGGATGGCGGCCAAGGCCAGCTGGCCATTCGCCGCCACGCGCGCGTTATAGTGCAGGGACTGGATCAGGCGGCGCAAGCGCTCCGCCTGGGTCGGGCTGTCCTCGACGATCAGGATCTCGATTTCGTCAGGCTTGATTTGGTTGTTGGAGTCCACAGACCTCTCCTAGGATTTCAGTGTGGTGATGCTGGGCGCAGTGAGCGCACAATATCGACATCGTATGACTATATCGGATTTAGGTCTGCAAAAGTAACTTCCAAGTAACTATTTTGGCCACAGGGAATGCTGTGGCCGCTTGTCAGTTTTCGCCCTGGAACTGGCCTGCGCGATAGGTCAGCACGAGCGTATCGCGGTGGCCATGTTCGCCGATGGGCTGGATCGGCGTCGATTCATGGATCACGGCGGCATCGTCGAGCAGCAGCAGCGACCACGGTTCGGTCAGGGTAAAGCGCTTTCCGTTGGGGCCGTCTGCTTCGAAGATGCGCGTCTCGCCGCCCTTGACCTGTTCGCGCCCGATCAGCAGCACGGCGACGAAATCGACGCCGTCGCGGTGCGCGCCTTCCGGCGTGGGCCGGCCGATGCCATCGGTCGTATCGATGCGGAACTGGTGCGCCTCGATGAACCAGGGCTGACTGCCCTTCACCTGCGAGCAGGCGTCGCCCAGGGCGCGGATCAGCTGCTGCCAGGCCGCTTGCGCGACGATAGCCGCTTCGACCGGTTCGAACAGGCGGTGCATGCCGCCGTGCAGGGCGTTGTATTCCACCGGTTGCCAGTGCGGACGGTGCGCCGTCTGGGTCAGGCGCTCGCCATCCTGCACGAAGCACGAGTGGCGCCGGCGGCGATAGCGGCCGCCATCCTTCAGGTAATTGTCCAGCGCCAGGGTATTCCAGCTCGGCTCCAGCGCGCGCAGCGCGGCCAGCGGGCAGCCGGCCAGCGCGGCCACGTCCTGCGGGCGCAGCACGGCATAGCCGTCATCGCGCAAGGCATCCTTGACGTGGGACGGGTCGGTAAAGATCGGTGCGGAAGTGCTCATGGCGGTGCTGGCCGCAATGCGGCCTGTCTCAGTTTATCCAGCCTGGCATTCTACGACTTCGCGGCGTTTCCTGTGCAGTGCGACAGGAATTATTCTTGTTGAGTTAAAAATTCTTTACCAGGGTCAGGCGCAGCGAGCGCGATTCCACCGGATGGAAGTGGATGTCGTCGATGGGCTGCGCCTCGCCGGGCAGGCGCGAGGCATAGTAGTAATCGATGGCCGAGTCGCGCCGGTTGGCCAGGTTGTAGCCTTCCAGCTCCACGCGCAAGGTCTTGTCGATCTGGTAGGCGATGCGCCCGTTCAAGCCCATGCTGGCCGCGGAGCGCACGCTGTTGTCTTCAATCAGGGGGCGCGGACCGAAGTAGCGCAGGCGCAAAGAACCCGACCACGGCCCCGGCGGCGTCACCGTCATGGCCAGCTGGGCTACGCCTTCGATGGCGCCGGGGATGAAGTCGCCCGCCGGGTCGCTGCCGCGCGAGCGTGCGCGCGCATACGCCAGGTCCAGGTCCAGCGACAGCCAGCTTGCCGCCTTGTAGTAGCTGGAAAACTCGATGCCGTAGCGGCGGCTGGGGCGGCCCGCCTCGGTGGCGCCAGCGTCGCCGATGAACAGCAGTTCGGAATCGAAGTCCAGGCGGTACAGCGACAGCGAGGTTTGCAGGCCGGCGATGGCGGCGCTGCGCAAGCCCAGTTCCAGTCCTCGCGAGCGCGCCAGAGGCGTGACCTTGTCGGCCGCCTCGCCCGTCTTCGGGTCGACCGTGATGGTCGTGCCGCGCGCATCGTTGCTGTGAAAGCCATTGCCGATGTTGAAATACGCTTCCGTATCGCGCCACGGCCCGGCGATCACGCTCAGGCTGGGGCTGAACAAATGGTCGCTGGCCTTGCCTGAATTGGCGGCGCGGTCGCTGCGCACGTCGAAGCGGTAGGCGTCCGCGCGCAGGCCGGCCACGGTGCGCAGCCAGCGCGACCAGCGCGTGCTGTTTTCGCCATACACGCCGAGGCTCGATTCGACGATATGGTCTTGCCGCGTGGTTGACAGGATCTGCCGCTGCCGCGTGTTGTACAGGCCATTGTGGATATTGTCGTTCTGTAGCTGCAGGCCGATGGTGGTGTCGCTGCTGCCCCTGTCCGTGTGGCGGTGCCAGGTGTGGCTGGCGTTGATGCCGGACGTCACGCGCCGGTCCGGCTGGGCGAACTGGTCGCCGTTATCGGGGTCATCCATCGCATACGTGAAATTCGAGAACAGGGCCAGGCGGTTGGCGATCACATATGCGCTGACCCTGGACGACATGTCGTCCGTTGTCTGGCGCCAGGCGCCCGAGAGGCTGTAGCGCTGCGCCTTGCCGCCATCGCTGGCATCGATGGCGTCGAAGCGGCCCAGCGTGCCGTCCTGCACGGCGCGCAGCGGAATCTGGTCGGTGGCGTTCCAGCTGGCGTCATACGCCATGGCCGTGACGTTGAAGCCGTTGTTGGCATAGCCTTCGCTGTAGCGCAGCACGCCATTGAGCTTGCGGTAGCGGTCCGGCTGCGTGAACGGGCCATCGTTGTGCTGCGCTTCGAGCGCGTACAGCAGGCTGCCGTCGCCCGCATCGAGCGAATCGGCCAGCAGGGCGCGGCGAAAGCCGTTCTGCCCGATGCCCACGCTGGCGATGCCTTGCGTCAGGCGGTTCGCGTAGACGACGGACGCCGCGCCGGCCGAGGAGAAATCGCCTTGCTCCGCCGAATACGGCCCCTTTTTGTAGTCGAGACGCATGGCCAGCTCGGGGATCAGGAAGTTCAGGTCCGTCCAGCCTTGGCCGTGGCCATGACTGCGCTGGTTGACGGGCATCTCGTCGACGGTGGTGCGCAGATCCGTGCCGTGATCGAGATTGAAGCCGCGCAGGTAGAACTGGTTGGCCTTGCCCTCGCCGCTATGCTGGCTGACGATCAGCCCTGGCACTGCTTCGAGCAGTTCGCCTGGCCGGTAGCTGGTGCGCGCGTCAAGCTGCTGTTGCGTGACGCTGCCCGCGTTGGCCGAATCGGCCACGCCCAGCTGGTTCAGGCGCGAACCGTCGACCAGCACGCGCTGGAAGATGTCGTCGGCGTGGGCGGTAGCTGCGGAAAACAGGGCGACGAGGAGGAGGGGAAGATGGCGTAGCGTCATGGGTGTAGTGGGACTTGGCGGATCGGCAGTTCCGTGTTCTGGCGGTCGAAGATCAACGTCTGGATGCTGCCGCTGTCCTGCACGTTGAGGGTATTGCGCTGGCTGGGCAGGAAGTCGATCAGCAACTGGTTATGGATGCGCGTGGCGGGGGCCAGGCGCGTGCGTTCGATCTCCTGGAAAATGACCACGTTGTCGGCATTGACCTTCATGCCGACCCAGTTCAGGCGCAGGCGCTTGCCATCCGGCCCCACGAGGTAAAACTGTTTTTCGACATAGCGGCGCAGGGCCGCTTCACTGTCCTCCTGGCCCAGGTCGAACTGGCGCTGGTACAGGTTCGTCAGCAGCGCCTCGACGTCGTGGCCCGTGTAGGTGTGCACCACTTCCGTACTGCCGCTGGCCGCGTTATAGCTGATGTCGGCGATACCCATGTGGAAATTGTGGGCGCCGGCCGCCATGCTGGCGCAGGCCAGCGTGGCGGTGGCCAGCGCTCGCCAGCGCTTCATGCCTCGTCGCCCTTGGCCGAGCCGCCATTCTTGCCTTTCAATGGCGTATGAAAGTCGCGCATCAGGTTATCCTTGGGCGACTTCTCGCTCTTGAACAGTTCCAGGCGCGATGGCGTGATTTTTCGCGGCCAGCTATTGTTGCTGGTGTCGATGTCGGCCGTTTCCCAGTACGGGTCCTGCACCAGGCCCACCATCGGCTCGTCCGTGATGACGACCTTGGTGATTTTCTTCGGCGAGTAGCGCCACACTTCGGCCGGCACGCGCTCGACATACTTCTTGCCGCTTTTCAGTTCGATTTCGAGTATCAGCGGCATGACCATGCCGCCCACGTTCGACAGGTCGACCAGGTACAGGTGCTTGCCCTGTTTCAGCAAGTCCTTTTCCCACGGTTCCAGAGCGGCCAGCGCCTCGGCATAGGAGTTGCGGTCCTTGTTGGTCACCGTGAAATCGTCGTGCTGGTTGTAGAAATCCTTCAGCTCCGGATGCGCGTCGACCCGGCGCGGCATGCCCTTGTTGGCGCGGCTCGTGACGGATTCCGGCTGGGCGTCCTTCTGCGCCTTCTTCCAGGCCTTTTCCGTTGCCGGATCTTTTGAACTTACGCCGTATTCGCTGATGCCGTCGATGCTGATGTCGACCGGGTCGGTCGTATAGAACCAGCCGCGCCAGAACCAGTCCAGGTCCGTGCCGGAAGCGTCTTCCATCGTGCGGAAAAAATCGGCGGGCGTGGGGCGCTTGAATTTCCAGCGCTGCGCATATTCCTTGAACGCGTAGTCGAACAGCTCGCGCCCGAGGATGGTCTCGCGCAGGATGTTCAGGCCCGCCGCCGGCTTGGCGTAGGCGTTGTTGCCGAACTGCAGCAGGGATTCGGAATTGGTCATGATCGGTACCTGGTCGCGGCTACGCATGTAATCGACGATTTCGCGCGGTTCGCCGCGCGAGGCAGGGTAGTTTTCTTCCCACGCCTGCTGTGCCAGGTATTGCACGAAGGTGTTGAGGCCTTCGTCCATCCACGTCCACTGGCGCTCGTCCGAGTTGATGATCATCGGGTAGTAGTTGTGGCCCACTTCGTGGATGATCACGCCGATCAGGCCATACTTGGTGCGCTTCGAATACGTCAGCTCGCCCGTCTTTTTGTCTTTCACCGGGCGCGGGCCGTTGAACGAGATCATCGGATACTCCATGCCGCCCACGGGGCCGTTGACGGAAATGGCCGTCGGATACGGGTAGTCGATGCTGTACTTGTTGTACTGTTCTATCGTGTGCACGATGGCTTGCGTGCTGTATTTTTCCCACAGCGGATTGCCCTCTTTCGGATAGTAGGACATGGCCATCACATCGCTGCCGCCCTTCTTGTAGCCCTGCGCATCCCAGATGAACTTGCGGCTCGAGGCCCAGGCGAAGTCGCGCACGTTGGCCGCCTTGAAGTGCCACGTCTTTTGCGCGCGGCTGACGGATTTTTCGGCCGCTTCCGCCTCTTTTTGCGTGACGATGACGACGGGCTTGTCGCTGCCGCGGGCCTTTTCCAGGCGCTCGCGCTGCGCGGAAGACAGCACGTCCTGCGGGTTTTGCAGCTGGCCAGTGGAGGCGACGATATGGTCGGCCGGAACCGTCAGTTGCACGTCGTAGTCGCCGAATTCCAGGGTGAATTCGCCCGAGCCGAGGAACTGCTTGTGCTGCCAGCCGGCCGCGTCGTAATACGCCGCCATGCGGGGGAACCACTGCGCCACTTCGAACAGGGCGTTCTTGTCGTCGAAGACTTCATAGCCGGCGCGCCCGCCCAGCACCTTCTGTTCGTTGATGCGGTAATCCCAGTCGATCTGGAAGGCGAAATCCTGGCCCGGTTTCAATGGCTGCGGCAAGTCGATGCGCATCATGGTGCGGTTGATAACGTACGTCAAAGGCCGGCCATCGGCGCCTTTCAGGGCGCGGATATTGAAGCCGCCCTGGAAGTCGCCGCGCGCCAGTAGGCCGCGCAAGCCTTCGAATTTCATGGTGTCTTCGCCCGCCGTCCTGGCCCACGCCTGGCGCGACGGCGCCGTGGTCATGCGGCGCGCGTCGGAATCGGGCTTGTAGATATTCTGGTCCAGCTGCACCCACAGGTAGCCGAGGGTGTCGGGCGACTGGTTATGGTAGGTGATGGTGCCGCTGCCGGCGATCTCGCGTTTGGTTTCGTCCAGGGTGGCGCGCAGCGTGTAGTCGGCGCGCTGCTGCCAGTAGGCGTGGCCCGGCGCGCCTGAGGCGGTGCGGTAGGTATTCGGGGTAGGCAACACCTCTTCGAGCTGGCGGAACTTGTCGTCGAAGGGTTCGGCGGCGAAGGCCGACACGGTAAAGCAAAGAGCCAGCGAGGCTACGGAGCCGAAAGGTATGCGCATATTCACCCTGGTGTTGTAAGGAAATAGTGGCAACTATTCTATACGCAGGGTGAGGCCATCCATGTATCGATTTGTAATAAAGAAAGGCGGATTTTGCGTCAGCTTTTGCCTTGCGCCGTCAGGGCAATGCTTTACCTGATTTTGCTCGGAAAAGCGGCGTTTTTACTCACTTTTCATCAGGCTGTCGCGCAACTGGTTCAGCTGTTGTTTCATGTCCACAACTTGCTCCACGCTACAGTGGCTGGCCGTCAGGATGGCTTCGGGCAGCAAGGCTGCTTCATGGCGCAGCTGGTCGCCCTGTTCCGTGAGGGAAATGATGACTTGCCGCTCGTCGCTGGCGGCGCGCGTGCGCGTCAACAGGCCCGACTGCTCCATGCGCTTGAGCAGGGGTGTCAGAGTGGCCGAGTCAAGGAACAGGCGCTCGCCCACTTCCGACACCGTCAAGCCGTCGCGTTCCCACAACACCATCATCACCAGGTATTGCGAATAGGTGAGGCCGAGCTTGCGCAGGAGCTTGCGGTACAGCTTGTTCATGGCAAGCGAAGTCGAGTACAGCGCAAAGCACAGCTGGCTGTCCAGGCGCGGCACCTGGTGCAAGGGGCTGGGGGAGGTGGTGGTATCCATGGGCACAGTATATATAGCGCGCTACTTAATGACAAGCATGGCTGGTATGCACGCGTGCACCGGACCGGCTGGCCCGGTGCATGGAGAGTGCCTGTGACGAACTACTGCGCGTAACGCGCGCGCAGCAGATGCAGCATGGCGACGTTCTGTTCCCAGGCATCGCTCACGGGCTGCTGCGTCCAGGGCAGGGTTTGCGTGTACGGCGCGGGGCCGAATTCCGGCGTGAACGTCATGCGCTCGGCGCCGGCGGCGCGGCGCAGGGCGACGATGGCGTCCCACCAGGCCAGGTGGGCATCGAGCGCCGGTTTCGCTTCCGGCGCGCGGAAGTCGGCTACCTGCGGACCCTGCGCATGGCCCACGCGGGCATGCACGTGGCGCACCAGCGGCAGTACTTGCGCCAGCGTCTGCGGCTGGTCTTCCAGCAGGGATTCGCAGGCGCAGCACCAGTGCGACAGGTCGGCCGTCAATGGCAGCTCGGGATACTGCGCCAGATAGGGCAGCAGCAGCATCGGGTGGCCGGAAAAGCGGCTGCGGTGGATTTCATGCACGATGGGCACGCCGTGTTTTTTCGAGATGGCGGCGGCCAGGTAGATCAGCTGCGCGTTTTGCGCCTGGCTGTAGTAATCCTTGCCCGTGTGGGTGTTGACCAGCACGGGGCGCGCCAGGCAGGCGTTTTCCAGCAGTTCCACCAGGGCGGCGCGGTGCTGCTCGAAGTCGCTGTGGAACACGGTTTCCCACTGCGCGGCGATCAGCCGCAGTCCCGCCTTGGCGATACGGTCCGTCCACTCCTCGCGCAGTGCCGCGTCCAGCGGCAGCGACATTTCGATGCCGTCGAAGCCGGCCGCCGCTACCCTGTCGATGAAGACGTCGGGCGCCAGCTCGTTATTGCCCCAGTGGGCGGCAAAGACGTCGATGCGCATCAGACGAAGCCCCGCACGGGGAAGGTATCGTCGCGCTGGATCCAGTTGTGGGCCGCGTATTCCGTCTGGCCGTCCGTGGCGTGCAAGGTGTAGGCGTGGCGCGAGACGGGCGAGCGGTTCGGCGCGCTGTAATGGGGCAGCAAGCCGTGGAAGCAGACGAGGGCGCCGGCCTTGACTTCGAGCGGGACGGCCGTACTGTCGTCGGGCCAGGGCATGCTATCGAGTTTTTCCACGCGCACCTGGTCGCCGTTGCGGATGAAGCGTTCGCGCAGGGGGCCGCGGTGGCCGCCCGGTTCGGCCCACAGGCAGCCATTGTCCAGGGTGGCGTCTTCCAGCGCGAACCAGAAGGTGGTCACGCTGACTGGCGTGGTTTCGAAATACGTGGCGTCCTGGTGCCAGCGCACTTCGCCGCCGATGCCGGGCTGCTTGAAAATGTACATCGATTGCCAAACCTGCGCGTCCGCCAGGCCCAGGTCGCGCGCCACCGCGGCCAGTTTTGGATCGGCGGAAAAGCTGCGGAAGACGGGATCCAGGTCGTGCATGGCGTGGCCGATCTTGTTGATCGACAGGGACTTGGCCTGCTTCAGCTGGCCGTCGGCACCAAACGCCTCTTCCTCGAAGAAGCAGCGGATGGTGTTGTCGGAAGCGAGGAAATAATCGTTGGTGTTCTTGGCCTGGTCGCGCGTGGTGAAGATCGATTGGCTGACGCTGGGATCGAATTCGTTGACAATCTGCTCGGCGCGCGCGCGCAGGGCGGCGATTTCGTCCGCACCCTTGAAATCGGGCAGGATGATGTAGCCGTCGCGTTGGTATTGTTCTTGTTGCAGGATTGTCAGCATGGCGGCGGCTCCGGAGGTCAATGGAAAGCGCCATTGTAGGATGGGCGAGGGCGGCAAACAATCGCCCAGCGGTTGACAGATTGTCGCCAAAACGATGACAATCTTTGACATGGATCAATTAAAAGCGATGGAAATCTTTGTCGAAGTGGCGCGTCAGCGCAGCTTCACGCTGGCCGGGCAGCGCCTGGGCCTGACGCGGGCCATGGTCAGCAAGACCATCATGCAGCTGGAAGAGCGCTTGCATGCGCGGCTGCTGCACCGCTCCACGCGCGAAGTGAGCTTGACGGATGCGGGCCGCGCCTATCTGGCGCCGTGCATGGCCACAGTCAGCCAGGCGCAGGAGGCGGCGCGCATGGCGGCGCACGTGGCGCAGGCGGGAGCGGGGGCGGAGCTGGCCGGGCCGCTGCGCATCCAGGCGCCATCGAGTTTCGGCAGCGCGTGGCTGGCCGATGCCGTCGCCCGTTTCAGTTTGCTGCACCCGCAGGTGCAGGCCGAGTTGTTTGTCGACGATGCGCTGCTCGACCCGATACGCCACGGTTTTGATTTGACCATCCGCGTGGGCGGCATCCCGGACAGCAGCGCGCTGGCCATGCGCCCGCTGGCGCCGTGCCGCGCCGTGCTGTGCGCCAGCCCCGCCTACCTGGCGCAATGGGGCGTGCCGCAGACGCCGCAAGACTTGTTGCAGCACCAGTGCCTACATTTCAGCCATCTGACGGATGGCACGAACTGGCATTTCCAGCGTGGGGAAGGCGGCCAGCAAGAAGCGGTGAGCGTGCGCGTGCAGGCGGGCTTCACGGCGAATAACGGCCTGGTGCTGCACCAGGCGGCGCAGCGGGGGCTCGGCATCGTCTACAGCACCACGTTTCTCGCCTGGCGCAATCTGCTCGATGGCAGTCTGCTGCCCGTGCTGTCCGGCTGGGACCTGCCCCTGAATCACCTGAGCGCCCTGTATCCGGCCAGCCGCCAGCCGTCGCCCAAGGTGCGCGCGCTGATCGATTTCCTGGTGGCCGAATACCAGCCCGTGCCGCCGTGGGACCGCGAGCTGGCAGCGGCAGGTTTTTTCAGCTGAGGGTCAATTGAGGCTCAGTTGAGCGCGAGGGGTTCCACCGTCCACGCGCCATCCGCGTACACTCTTTCGTCGTCGAGGTAGACGGCTTCGGTGACGGCGAAGATGTCGACGTGGTAGCGCGCATCCTTGCGCTTGAATTGCGGCTTGGCGTAGACGCCGTGCTTGGCGCCCAGCGACAGGTGGATGCCGCACATGCGCTCATACGTGCCGATGTCGTTGACCAGCTGTTCGCGCGAAAAGGCGCGGTTCATGCCGAAGCCCAGTTCGCGCACCCACACTTCGCCTTCGTGCGCGCGGATGATTTCCAGCATGGCGGTAAATTCCGGCGTGGCGTGCTCCGTGCCCGTGACTCTGCCCTTTTCGATGATCAGGGTGATCGGCGTGTCGGGGCGGTTGACCATGAAGTGCGTGTCGCCGAAAACAAAGATGCGCACGCGGCCATTGACCGCTTCCAGGTCCTGCGCTTCCGTAAACACTTCGCCCAGCGGGAACTGGCCGCCGATATTGTTCATGCCGCTGTAGTCGCCGATATTGAGCTTGGCCGATTCGAACGGCGAAGCAAAGACCAGCTGCTCGCCGCCGCTGTCGACCATGCCGTGGCGGGCGCCGTCGATGCGCGCTTTCAGTGCATGGCCCACGCCCCGGTAGTAATCGGGATCGTACGCCAGCGAAGCGATGTAATGCAGCCCCTGCACGCCGGGCATGCGCGACAGGTGCACGTGCTCGATGACCTTCAGGCCCCGCTTGAACAGCTCGATGCGGATGCGGAACGCTTCCAGGCGGAAGCTGGTCGACTGGATCAGCACGACGAGGCTGCCGGCCGGCAGCTCGGCAAAGGCAGCCAGCACGGCATCGGGCGTGACATCGTCGAAATCGATGAAGGTCGCGTCGGGCAAGGCCTGGCGATACGCTTCCGTCAACACGACATTGAGCCAGCTGCGCTTGTCGCAGACGATCAGGGACGGTTCATCCGGGCGGTGGCAGATGGCCATGGCCAGCAGGTCGGCCACGTTTTGCGCGGCCACTTCGGTGGCGGCGGCGCTGATGGCGTCGAGCCGGCTGGTGTCATTCTCGGGAAGCGTCATGGTGCGGAGGTGGGGACGTGAAGTAATCGCAGCATTATAAGGCGATTGCCGCTGGGCACACCATTCCCCATCCGGCGGAGGACAAGCGGCTGCCGCGTCCCTGATTATCTTGTGTAGTGCTTTACGGCAATGTATTATTTGACAAACAGCCTGGAAGCGGCCCGGCGCAGCGGCAAACGCGCGCATGCGCATGGCACGCTTTCAGTGATGCAGGGACAACAAGCCAGCAGGCGATGACTAAGAGTGTGATGTGATGAGCATAATCGGACAAGATATTCCCATGGAACGGCCGGATACGGATGGGCGCGCCGCCGTCTTCGTTCCCGTCACGGGCGTGAAGGAAGATGTCCTGTTGACCATACGCAAGGGGGCGGCCATCGTCGGCTTCGCCAACCACGACCGCACCATCACCGTTTATTTTGAAAGCAACCGTTTTGACGATCCCGTCCTGGCCAAGTGGGAGCACAAGGCGCGCAAGGCCTACGACCGCCTGGTCGACAATGCGCCCACCGTATCGAAACTGACCACCAGCCCCGCCAATTTCGAGCAGATCGGCTATATCAATGGCAAGGGCATCACCATCCGCCGCATGGAAAGCCTGCAGCGCTGGCTCGCGTATTCGGATGCGATGGAGTCTTGCCCGGCAACGGATATCATTCCGCGCACGCTGATCGCCAAGCCCGAAAGCGTCAAGGTGTAGGAGCGGTTGATACAACACCCTCGGTGTTGTTGCCTGCCCTGCATTTACCTTACTGTACTGAAGTACTGTCTTCGGGGCGGCGCCTAGCCCTGAGCATTTTCTCAGCCGCTCCTGGTGTGCATACGGGAGCCAACGATGTTGTCGGATTACGCAGGGCTTTGCCCCGCTGATCCGACCTGCGCGACCTACGCCTGACCTCGCTCACGCCCCCATCACACCACGACGATATTCGCCTGCGCCTTGAGCGGACAGGGCAGGGTGTCGTCGAAGGTGATTTCGATGGCGCTGGCGATGAACATGCCGCCGATGTGCTGGGCCGCGATTTCCGGCGGCGTGCCGGGCTTGGTCAGGTTGACGTCCTGGGCGAAGACGAAGACGCGCCAGGTGCCGTAGACCTTCTGGTCGTATTGCAGCAGGGTGCGGTAAGCCCGCTTCAAGTCCAGGCTGCCTGCGTAGACACCATCGTTGGCGCCCGGGTCGAAGCCCAGGCCGTCGTCGGTCAGCGATTCCACGAAATACAGGCCCTGCGGCGCCTGGAACAGCACGAAGGCATACAGCTCCGTGCCGCGGAACACATTGCCATTGTCGCGCTTGAAGCTGGCGCGTATCCACAGCGGTTCATAGGCTTGCACGACGGCGGGCGTATCCGTTTCCACGGGCCCCGCCACATGGATGTTGACTTGCGTTTCGGTGACGGCATGCTGGTAGGTGGCGCCCGTCGTGAAGCGTTGATACTCCCAGCTGATGTCGGCCGTGTAGGGCAAGCCCGCGTTCGGCGCTTCGGGCAACACCCATTTCGCCACCACGCGCTCGGCCAGGGTCAGTTCGCCGGCGGCCGGTGGTGTTGCTTCCTGGCCACGCCAGAACGGATCCGCGATATCGGAGCAGGCGACGGCGATGGCGCCCGAGGCGATGGCCGAGGCGACGCCCGCTACCGTGAATTCGGGCTGGCCCGAGCCGGCCCCTTCCAGCGAGCAGCAGTCGACGCTGGGATCGGTTTCCTCGAAGGTGCCGCCCACGCTGAAGCTGGCCTTGCCGGACCCGAGTGCGGCTGAAATGATGGCCACCAGCGCGGCGATGATGGCAATGATGATGGCGAGTATCTTCCACCACGGGTCGGCAAACGGCAGCTCGCCATGCGTGCCCGCGTAGGCGGGGTTCGGCGTCCAGACGAGGGTCATGCCGGTCGGCACGATCGGTCCCAGGCCGGGCGGGCAGCGGCACGCATTTTCCCCACCTTTGCCATCCGTGCCCCTGCTGCCCCAGCGCTTGCCAGGCAGGTGGCCTTGCGGCTTGGACAGTTCCAGGGTGCCTTCCTCGACCGTGCACGTGTAGGTATTGGTGGCGCTGTCGAAGCGCGTTTGCGAGACGAAGATTTGCTGGATCGAGCGGCGCGGCGCGTAGCCGTCCGCCTTGGCGACGAAGCTGACGAGGCGCTTGCCGGGCGCCGCATGCTGGAAGTCGGCATCCCACATGACGAGCATGGCCGCGCCGGCGGGAATGCTGGCAAAGAAGAAAGTGCGCGCCACGGGCACGATGCCGGGGTCGCCCACGCTTTCCAGGTACACCGTGACATTGTTCAGGGCGCTGCCGGACATATTGGTGACGTGGGCGGCGATGCGCAAGCCATAGATGGCATTGTCGAAGATGCCATCGGGCAGCATGATATTGGTGACGGGCTCGATCGCGAACGGCCGTGTCAGCACCTGCAGGGGGGTATCGCTCATGATGCTTGCTCCTCGGGGCTTTGCTGCTCTTGAGCTTGCTCTTTCTCCAGGTCGGTGACGATATACGTGATGCCGCCCATGACCTCGCCGTCCTGGCTCTCCAGCACGCGCAGCAGCGCATACTGGCGTGGCGGCAAGGCTTCGGCGCGCACGCTCAGATATACGGCCTGCGCCTGGCCGCGCGGCACTTCCAGCGCCAGCTTTTGCTCGCCAGGCGCATCGCCATTGCAATGGGGCGTGCGCGCCAGGCCAGCGACCAGGCGCGCGTCCCTGGCCGGCTGCCATCGCTCAAGCCCCAGGGTGGCCAGCAGGCGCTCCGGCAGCTCGCCGCCCTGCTCGATCTGCAATTCCACTTTTTTCGTTGCGCGGGGCAGGGCCGCCACCGCGATGCTCAGCAATTGCGCGCGCCTGGCTGCCAGCACCACGGTGACATTGCGCTGGGCGATCTGCTCGTGCTGCTTGGGCTGGAAAGGAAAACCGTTGGGCAGGGGATCGGGCAGCGGATTGATGTCGCCCGGGCCGTGGGCGACGGCCAGCAGGCATTCGTGGCCGCCATTGACGATGACGGGGACCCAGGGCACCAGGCACAGCACTTCCTGCGTGGCGCCGGGCGGCAAGTCCGCAAAGGCGGAGCCGATCTGCGTGGCGGCGCCGACGGCGATCTGGCCGGAAGGGTCGGCCCAGTAAAAGTCCACGCGCACGCCGTTCGAGGCGCTGTTGCCCGTATTGTGCACGCGGCCCCACAGGTAATTGCTGGTGCCGGCGATGGGCGCGCCGGGCGGGCCATTCGGATCATTGCCCGGCACGACCCAGATATCGGCGCTGTCCCACCACGAGGGCTGGCCGTCTTCGATGATCAGGTGGGCTGGCATGGCGTTCTCCTTGTCCTTGGCCGGTGCTTGTAGCTTAGACTGCGGCGGCGATTCAGCGATTGATCAGCCTCAAACCTGCTGAAATACGGCAGCATGTGTTTATGTGGAACGTAGTGTGCGATTTTTCATAAAAAGGCACAGCTGGCCCGAAGTTCTAAATTTTTTGTGCTGGAAATAAATGGTATTGCTGGCAAAGGATGAGCTATTATTTGAAAGATAATTTGAAGTGTTTGATTGCAATTTTATTGATGTCGATTTCATCGTTATGACAGGATGGATTTTCCCCGTGACGTATGGGTGACGTATGAAGAGGTATTTTGTGAAAAAGGAAATTGAATACCAATGTCAGGAATCGACTTGTCAGGCGACATTTCATTGGACTGTGAGCTTTTGTCCTTTTTGTGGAACGAAGCAAACGGTTGTCAAGGTGAAGATAATGTCACCGCAATTCGAGGTGAAAAACGTTGACGGGAATACGCCGTTTCCCATGAGTGATCAGACCAGGATTGTTGCTTCCAGTGAGCGGGATGATCGCGGAATGAGGGGGCGAGCATTGCCAGATCCTGTTTTATTGGACGATGGTCAGAAAAAATACAGTATTCATATTGTCGACAGTATTTCAAATTCGTACTGCGATAGCGTCTCGTTTAGTGCTTTGTTGCGATACGGGAAAAGTACCTTGGGTCTGGATACAAGGCGGGTGGAGTCGATTTTATCGGTGGCTTTGCAACGTTTAAATGTCGTCAACGAAAAAGCGTTGTTGGATGAACTTGATGGACTGTTGCACGTTTTTACAGACACTGAAAAAAAATTAGATAACAAGAGTCGTGTTGACGCATTGCAAAGTGTCTGTAAGCCGCGTCCTGGCGCGATGAAGGGTGTCGATCCAGAGATCGCGGAGCGGTACATCAACGATTTTTGTCGCAAGCATAGCGTGATGCAGAGGTCAGGTATCTGGGGCTGGAAGATTTTGTAGGGTAGTGGGTTGCATAGAGTTGATTTGGTTTGATCGTTCAAATTACAATTTTTAAAAACAGAGGAAAACATGAATCAATCCGATCTGGACTGGTTGAAGAACCGTGTAGCTGCGGCTGTGGATGATGATTTTTATCTGGATCGGGGTGAAGAGAGGCGCATTAAAGAAGAGTCCGCTGCACGCGGTATCGTGAGCAGAGAAATAGAGTTGGTGATCCGTGAACAGTTAGATGAATACTCCGCAGTGTCCGAGCGTGCGCTCGTAGAGGAGCTGGATAGGTTGCTGCATCAGTTCACTGACAACGACAAGAAACTGGATCGGAAAGAAGAGCGTCTGGCACTGAGTAAAGTAGTTAACGTGGCGTCTGGCAAACGTGTTGGACTGGATCCACGTGTGGCAGAAGAATATGTGACTAATTTTTGTAAGGCAAACGGGGCATCGCGTTCGACGGATACAAAAAAATGGTTGGGTTCCCAGATGGGACTGGCGGTTGTCGCCGTTGCCGTTGTTGGCGCTGCGATCTTCTTTGCGACTCGGGCGTCGAAGGATGTAACTTCAGGCGCAGTGTCACAAGTCAATGAGAGCCGGTCTGTGGATAAGAAGGCGATTAAGCTCAATGAAAATGATCGTTCGGAAATCGATGATCAGTTGCGTCGTGCCTCCCTTTATATTGAGAAAGCTCAATACACTGATCCGCCGGAAAGTTCGGCCAAGGCTTCTCTCGATCAAATTCGCCAGATCGACCCCGAGGGACAATATCGTGGTGAAGAGGTCAAAGGGCTTGCCAGCAAGATAGTTGATCATTACATCAAACTGGCTGAAAAAAGTGCCGCATCAAATGATCTTGGCGCGGCTGCCAAGTGGTTGGCGCGTGCGAAGCTGCTGAACCGTGATCGTGAGGTAATATTAGAAAAGGAACGAGCACTAGGGCTGGTGAAGGCAGAGCGTTAAGTCTGCGCTATCTCCGCCAGCAGAGATAAGCAGAGCTCGCAATGGCCAAGGCATTCGATTTGATCGTATGCCTTGCCTTGTTGCATCAGCAGAAGGTTGGAATGTGTCTGAAACAGTGAATGACGTTTGCATCAACGCCGCTTGCGGCCGGACCTTGCCGCTGCGCGTGGCGCATTGCCCGTTTTGCGGCGCGCGCCAGATGGCGCAAGCGCCTGTTCTGGAGAAAGCCGTAGCGCCGCCGCCCGTGCCGCGCATGCCGCCGCCGGTGCCCGCGGCTCCGCCCATTCCTTCGCCTGCTCCTGCGCCCACCCCCGTGCCGCAGCCCGCACCCGTTCCCCAGGCAATCCCGCCAGCGCCTGCCGCGCCGGCAGCTGCGCCCGCCAAGGCGCCGCCCGCCAAGCCTGCCACCAGGGGCTCGGTGCCGCCGCCGCGCCCGCCCGTGCGCTTGCGCACGTGGATCGCGGCGGCAGTGGTGCTGACCGGTATCTGGTTTTTCAACAAGCCCGCCGACAAGCCGGCCAGCGTGGCGGAACAGGTCGAGGCCGCCACGGCGCTGGCGGCGCAGTGCGACCTGGATGGGGCGCGCAGCGCGCTGGCCGTGCTGAAAAGCGCCAAGGCGCCCGCCGCGCAGATCAGACGCTTGCAGGCAAGCATCACCAAGTCCGCCGCTACCTGCGACAGGCAACAGCAGCGGGCGCAGGCGTGGCTGGCGCTGCAAGGCAGCGTCAACCAGGCCCTCGACGCGGGCAAGCCGGAGCTGGCCGCCACGCGCCTGGCCGTGCACGTCAAGCGCTGGGGCGACGATCCCGACACGCTGGAACTCGACGCCAAGGTGAAAGTGGCGCTGGCCAGCGCCCAGCTCGACCTGGCCGACGCCTGCCTGGCGCGTTCGGACCGGGTGTGCCTGGAAAACAGCCTGATCGCCGCCGAACGCTACAAGCGGCCGGAACTGGCGGCGCGCACGCAGGCGCTGCGCACGGCGCTGTCGCAATTGCTCGAGCGCTCGCTGCTCGATGCGTCCCCCGGCCAGTAGCGCCAACATGTAAAACGCCCGCCGGGGTCAAGCCGGGCGGGCGCATTTTACTCAGCCTTACTCTTGCGGCACCAGCGCCAGTGCCGCGCTGAAGTCGCCCATCGGCTTGCCGCCATGGGCCACCAGTGCCTTGTCGCGCGTGCTCAAGCCATCGAGCACGGGCAGGGCGAAGCGGTGCGTGATGGCGCGCAGGATGGACGCCGAATCATATTGCGTATGGTCAACTAATCCCTTTTTCACGTAGGGCGAAACGAGGATGGCCGGCACGCGCGTGCCCGGACCCCAGCGGTCGCCCTTCGGCGGCGCGGCGTGGTCGTAGAAGCCGCCGTTTTCATCGTAGGTGACGATGACCAGCATGTTCTTCCACTGCGGACTCTTTTTCAGCTGGGCGATGACGCTGGCGATGTGCGCGTCGCCGTCGGCCACGCTGGCGTAGCCCGCGTGCTGGTTCAGGTTGCCCTGCGGCTTGTAGAAGGCGACGGGCGGCAGCTTGCCGGCACTCGCATCGGCCAGGAACTGGCTGTCGAAGTCGCGCAGGTGGGCGGCGCGGTAGGCGGGCGCCTTCACGGGGTCCATATTCGCAAAGTAATTGAAGGGCTGGTGGTGGAACTGGAAGTTCGGCGGATTCGGGAAGCTGCCGGCGCGCGCGCTGGCCGTGGCCAGGGTCGTCGTGTCCTTCCAGGCGCCCGCATACCAGGCCCAGTCGATGTTCTTGCCAGAGAGCAAGTCGCCGATATTCGTCTGCGTTTGCGGCGGCAGGGTGGTGGCCTTGGCCGTGTCCGCATACAGCTTGCTGCTGTCGCCCGAGGCGGGCGCGTTGCTGCTGGGCTGGAATGGCGGCTGCATGGTATTGACGGCGTAGAACATGCCCGTGCTGTCGGCCGGCGTCAGCGCGCCGTCGTTGGCATAGGCAGGCGCGCCGTTCAGGACGGTGCTTGGCGCCGTGGCGGATGGCGTCAGGCGCAGGAAGTTGCCGTTGGCGTCGACGTCGATCTTCGCGATCGAGCCCTTGGCCACCGAGGTGTCCGCGTTCGGATAGGTGGGCGCGCAGGCGCAGATCAGGTACTGGTGCGTGAGGAAGGAGCCGCCGAAGGCGCCGATGAACAGATTGTCGGCCAGCGCATACTGTTTGGCGATGTCCCACAGCTGCATCTTGCTGCCGTCGTAATAGCCCATGCTCAAACCGCCCGCATCGGAATACGCGGCGAACTTGTCGTTGGCGCCGCCGTTGATCTGCATCTGGTTGTTGTAGAAGCGATGGACCAGGTCGCGCGTGATGACCGATTGCGGCAGGTACAGGGGGCTGTTGGCATCATCGATCTGGAACGGCTTGTTCGGCAGGTTGGCCGATTGCGCCTGCGTGATGACGGTGTTCTGGCCGGCCGCCGTCATGCCGCCCCAGGTGGGCGGCAGCACGGGCAGGGTGCTGCCGTCGACGTCCTTCTGCGGCACGTAGGCGGAGGTCGACGTGGGGTTCACGCCCGGCACGCCGTTGGCCCCCGGGAACAGGCCGTACAGGTTGTCGAAGCCGCGGTTTTCCGCATAGATGACGACGATGGTCTGGATATTGTTCAGCGCCAGCGCGCTGTTCAGTGCAGCCAGCGCGTCGGCGGGCGCCGCCTGCGCGCTGGCGCTGGCGATGAATGCCGTTACGCTGGCGTTTTCCGCCTTCAGTTTCGCCAGCTCGTCGCCGCTGGCCTTGTTGAAGTCGGACGCCAGGGCCGCTTCGGACACGCCGAGGCGCGCGGCCAGCTTGCTGCTGGCGGACGCAAAGTCGCCGCCGTTGCCGTCCATGACTTGCGCCAGTTCCGTCGACAGGGCGCTGACGAAGGCGCTGTGCCCGGCGGGGGCGCGCAGCAGCAGTTTTTGCGTCACCTTGCTGCCCACGTCGCCGATGGCGTCATGGCGGATGGCATCCGTGCCGATGGTCACCAGCACGGCGCCCTGGCCGTCGAGCGTGTAGCTGCCGTCGGCGGCCGTGCGCACGGCGGCGGAGGCGTTGTCGCACGTGAGTCTGGCGGTGGCGCTTTCCAGGCACACCTGGGCGTTTTCATAGTAGCTGCCGATCACCTGGCCATGGGTGCTGGGCGTGATCGCATAGTTGCTGCCGCAGGCGGCCAGGCCCAGTGTCAGTAACAACGGCAGGGGCCGTAAAGAGGTTTTTGCGTGCAAGTTCATTTTCATGCCTTCTGGGTGGAAAACGTCGCATGCTAGGCAGGCAATATGTCAGCTGCGTGACATGTCAGCGCCTGTTACATGACGTAATGTACGGACTTGATACATGAGGTTTTGCAGGGTTTTGTCACGCAGCTGTCACATGCCGTTGCTACGCTGCCAGCCCATGATGAAAACGAATCCCTCCCTGCTGCTTGCCGCCGTGGCTGCCTGCCTGCTGGCCGCCTGCCATCCGGCAGCGCAGAAAGAAGCCGCGGCCAAGCCCGCCTATCTGTCGGGCGCATACGCCCCCACCCTGCAACGCCAGCCTTCCGTGGCCCAGATGACGGCCATGGGCCGCGCCATGTTTTTCGAGCCCAGCCTGTCCGTGTCGGGGAAGATGTCGTGCGCCAGCTGCCACAGTCCGGAACACGCGTATGGGCCGCCAAATGCCCTGGCGGTGCAGCTGGGCGGCCCTGAGCTGAAGGACGCGGGCACGCGGGCCGCGCCTTCGCTGCGCTACCTGCAGACGGCGCCCGCCTTTACCGAGCATTTCCATGACGATGATGGCGACGACAGCGTCGACGCGGGCCCCACGGGCGGGCGCAACTGGGATGGCCGCGCCCAGTCCGGCCACGAACAGGCGCTGGCGCCGTTGCTGTCGCCGCGCGAGATGGGCAACCGCGATGCGGCCGCCGTCGTCGCCAAGTTGCGGGCCGGCCCCCTGGCGGCGCAGTTCCGCCAGACGTATGGCGCGGATATCTTCGAACAGCCGGGCCAGGCGCTGCGCTGGGCGCTGATGTCGCTGGAAGTGTTCCAGGAAAGCCCGTTGGACTTCTATCCGTACACGAGCAAGTACGACGCCGTGCTGCGCAAGCAGGCCGTCCTGAGCCCGCAGGAAGCGCGCGGCCTGGCCCTGTTCAATGATGAGCGCAAGGGCAATTGCGCATCCTGCCATATCAGCCAGGTGAGTGCCGGCGGCGCCTTTCCCCAATTTACGGATTACGGCTTGATCAATATCGGCGTGCCGCGCAATGGCAAGCTGCCCGTCAATGCGGACCCGGCGTTCTTCGACATGGGCTTGTGCGGCCCGGACCGCACCGACTTGATGGAGCACAAGGAATACTGCGGCAGCTTCAAGACGCCATCCTTGCGCAACGTCGCCCTGCGCAAGGTGTTTTTCCACAATGGCAGCTTTGACAGCCTGAAGCAGGTGCTGCGTTTTTACGTGCAGCGCGATACGGCGCCGCAAAAATGGTATCCGGCAGACAAGAACGGCAAGGTGCGCAAATACGACGACTTGCCGCCCGGCCTGGTGGCGAACGTGAACGTGGAAGCGCCATTCGACCGCCAGCCGGGCCAGGCGCCCGCCCTGAACGAAACGGAGATCGCCGACGTGATCGCCTTCCTGCATACCCTGACGGATGGCTATCAGGCACCCCGCCCGGCACAGGGAAAAAATGGCTGAAAAGATATCAAGATACCATTGCTTACAACTACGCCACAAAAGCCTGTTTTTATGTGCGTTAGCGCACGCTAGAAAATTTTAGGCAGGTGTATATTGCGAACTGATCTGTGTCTTTTGATAACAATGAAAGGGAATATCATGAAAGTAAGCAAAAATTGGATGACCGTGTGCGCCGCCGGGATGATGGTTGTGGCACTTGCTGCCTGCCAGAAGAAGGACGATGTCGCTGCAGGCCCTGCTGAACAGGCTGGCCAGAAGATCGATGCGGCCGCTGCCAAGGCTGAAGCCGACATCAAGGCCGCCGCTACCAAAGCTGACGCTGCCGTGAGCCAGGCCGCTGCCGATACGGGCGCCAAGATGGACCAGGTCGCCGCTGACGCCGACAAGAAAATGAGCGAAGCGGCCGATGCCGTCGGCAAGAAAGTGGAAAAAGCCGGCGAAAAAATGCAGGAATCCGCGCACAAGTAATCATCGTAGCAAGCGCGCCAGGGCCGGCCACTTCCGGCCCGGCCCCCGCAGCTGTCGTCAGGTGATGGCGGCTGCGGCGACGCCATCGCTGGCCTGGCCGCCTGGCCTCTTCTTCCCCGCCGTCTCCGTTTTGTCCACTCCGTCCGCGCCCCCCAGTACCACGCTCAAATCGACAAAGCCGTCGCGCCACGCGCGTTCCAGGTCTTGCTCCACTGCTTCCAGGGTCGTTCTTTCCACCTGCTGAAAACCGCGCAAGCCATAGGCCCGGTTGCGACCGTGCGCCTTGGCAAGGTACAGCGCCATGTCGATCAGGTTGACGCTGCGCTCCCATGTGAGCGGCCGTCCCAGCGGCGCCAGCGGATAGGGCGCAAAGCCCACGGACACGTGTACCTTGATGGCTTGCCCCTGGTAGTGGATGCTTTGCGCCGCCATGCCGTTGAGGATGCGCCGCGCGATGTCGTCGAGTCCGTCGCGCGCGACGGCTGGCAGGAAGGCGAGGAATTCTTCGCCGCCCCAGCGCACGATCATGTCCGTTTCGCGCAGCACTTCGTGCAGGGTTTCGGCGATCGTCGTCAGCACCAGGTCGCCTGCCGCATGGCCGTAAGCGTCGTTGATGTGCTTGAAATGGTCGACGTCGAGCAGGAACAGCGCGCCCACGACATCGGCGCCGCCATAGGACGGCTGCGGCTTGCCCGCATGGCTGCGCATGAATTCCTGGAAATGGCGGCGGTTGTACAGGGCCGTCAGCGGGTCGCGTGAGCTCTGGCGCTTGAGTTCCTGGTTTTTCACCTTCAGTTGCACGTTCGCGTGGCGCACCTTGCGGTACAGCAAGCCGACGATGACGGAGGCCATAGCCAGTACCAGCGCCAGCAGCCACCACACGCGCTGCTGCAGGCGGCGGTTGTCGATTTCCGTGCTCTTGATCTGATTCTCGCGGCTCAGCAGCTCGATCTGGCGCTGTTTCTTTTCCGCCTCATACTTTTCCTGCAGCTCATATACGGCCTTTTGCCGCTGCTTCTCGAACAGCTGGTTCGAGATGCCCCGTTCGCGGTGATACGCCGTGACGGCGCCGCGCAGGTCGCCTGCCTTTTCCAGCGCCATGCCGTATTCCAGCATCACGGCCTGCATTTCCGGCTGGTTGGCCGTGCGTTCGTAGTAGGCCAGGCCCGTGGCCACGCTTTGCTTGCCTTCCTGTAAACGCCCCTGGCCGATCAGCGCCTGGCCGATGTTCAGGCGCGCCGTCGCCTCCACCTGTTCATTGTTGACCAGACGCGCCGCCGTGATGGCTTCATTCGCAAAGCGCAGGGCGCGCGCGTAGTCGCCTTCCTTCAGGTAGCTGTCCGACAGATTGACGAGGGTGACGGCGACCATGCCGCGCGCGCCCAGCTGGCGTTCCAGCGCCAGGGCCGCCAGCAGGGCGCGCTGGCCCCGCTGCGGCTGCTGCGCGTCGAGCGCCAGCCCGTATTCCGTATTCTTGGCCTGCGCCATGCGGCCCGGCGATGCCAGGGTGCCGGACACGGCCAGCAATTCGTCGAGCACCTCGAAGCCCTTGTCGTATTCGCGCATCTGCGTGTACAGCAGGGTAAGGGCATTCAGCGAGGCGGCCAGACTGGAGGGGGAGTTGCTCTGGCGCGCCAGGTCGACGGCCGCCTGCAGCTTGGCCAGCGCAAACGGGGAATTGCCTTCCTCGGCCCAGGACTGGCCCGCGCTGATGGTGGCCTGCACGCGCACGGGCAGGTCGTCCGTGCGGTTGGCGATGCGTTCCGCCTCAAAGGCCAGCAGGTGCGAGGCGCGGCGCTCGTTCATGGCGAACGTGACATAGGCTTTGCAGAGGATGCCTTTCGCCAGCGCCACGTCGCTCTTGTTCTGGCGGGCGTAGGCGATCAGTTCCTCGGCCAGCCGCATGGCGATATCGTTCTGTCCCAGGCGCATGCGCACGGTACTCAGCTGTGTCAGGAATTCCGCGCGCACCAGCAGGGGAGCGCTGCGCGCCTGCGTTTCCACCTCCTCCAGGCGCTGCAGGGCGCGCGCGGGGACGAAGCGGCCATCCTCGCGCACGGCGGCAATATGCTGCTCCAGCTTGCCGACCTGGGCATGGCTGGCGGGCGGCAGCAAGCAGGCCAGTACCAGCAGCCAATGCGCCTTTCGCCATGATGCCCGATTCTGTCTGCCTGCCAACGTCCCGCTCCCGCAATGACACCTGTCTGTAACAGATTATATTCTGTTGCAATCAAGAAATATCATGCGGGGCACAGAAATTTGCGAAAGTGCACACTGCCGGCATTGACAAGGCCCGCTTACTGCGCCAGCTGCTGCAGCAGGTACAGGCGCTGGTACAGGCCGCCTTCGATCTGCATCAGGGCATCGTGCGGCCCCGCTTCCGTGATGCGGCCGTGGTTCAGCACGATGATGCGGTCGGCCTCGCGGATGGTCGACAGGCGGTGGGCGATGGCGATAATGGTGACCTTGCCGCGCAACTCGTTGAGGGCCTGCTGCACGATCTGCTCCGTCTGGCTATCGATGCGCGACGTCGCTTCGTCCAGCAGCAGAATGCGAGGCTGGCCGGCCAGTGCGCGGGCAATCGCGATCAGCTGCTTCTGCCCCGATGACAGGCGCGAGCCGCCTTCGCCCAGCGGCGTGTCGTAGCCGTGTTCCAGCGCGGCGATGAAATCGTGCGCATGCGCGGCGCGGGCGGCCGTCTCGATCTGCGCCTGCGTGTAGCCGCGGCCCATGTCGATGTTTTCGCGCGCCGAGGCCGCCAGCAGGAAGGGGTCTTGCGGCACCAGGCCCACGTCGGCGCGGAAGTGCTCGTTGTCGATGCTGTCGAGGGCCACGCCATTGATGGCGATGCTGCCCTGCGCGACGGGATAAAAGCGCAGCAGCAAGGAGAGCAGGGTCGACTTGCCGCTGCCCGTATGGCCGACGATGCCAAAGAAGGCGCCCTGCGGAATCGTCAGCGACAGGTCGTGCAGCACGGGCTGGTTTTCCACGTAGGCGAACGTCAGGTTCTGGATGTCCACGGCGGGCAGGTCGCTGCCCGCTTTCGTCTGCCGCAGGGCCGGTGTTTCCCTTCCCTGTGCATGCTCGAGCGCCTGCGCTTCGTCCAGCAGGGCCGAGACGCGGGCCGTGGCCACCACCGACTGCTGCAACTGGCTGAACTGCATGGTGATCTGGATCAAGGGTTCGATCACGCGCGCGATGTAGCTGATGAACGCATACAGCACGCCTACTTCCACGGCGCCCATCTCGCGCCGGCCGAAGCTGAAGATGACGACGGCCAGCAGCACGATGTTGAGCATGTCGAGCGCGGGGCGCAGCAGCCAGGCATTGGCGCGCAATTCCTGCATGCGCGCCGTGTAGTGGTCCTGGTTGATGCCCGTGAAGCGCGCGCCGAAGCGCTTTTCCGCGTTATTCGCCTGCAGCACGCTCATGCCGCCGATCGATTCGGCGATCTGGCCGTTGATCTCGCTGCGCAGGGCGCGCGCGCGCGTGACGGCCGGCGCGCTCCAGCGCTGGTACAGGAAGACGATGGCCAGCACGGCCGGCAGCAGGGCCAGCACGATCAGCATTAGCCGCCAGTCGAGGAAGGCCATGGCGGCCATGGTGCCGACCAGGACGATGGAGCTGTCGAGGATGACGAACAGCACTTGCACGTACAGCGATTTCACCGCTTCCGTGTCGTTGGTGACGCGGCTGACCAGTTGTCCCGTGATGGCGCGGTCAAAGAAGGCCATGGGCAGGCGCAGCACGTGCTGGTAGACGGTTTCGCGCAGACGCTGCACCGAGCGCATGGCCAGGCCGGACAGGCGCACCAGCTGCAGATAGCGCAGGCCGGAAGCGACCCAGCCCGTCAGCAGGCATCCGCCCAGCAGCAGCGACATGCGCGTCCAGTCCAGGTTGCGCGGCAGCAGATGCTGGTCGATCAGGGCCTTGCCCAGAATCGGCCCCGTCACTTCCAGTGCGGCGGCGAGGATCAGCCAGAATGTTGCCCAGTACAGGTGGCGCAGGTCGGGCGCGGCGGCGCGGCGCAGCAGGCCGATGGCTTGCGCGGCCTGGCGGCGCACGGATTGCGTGGCGGTGGTGGCTTGGTCGGTCTTAGATGGCATCGAGGCTGGCCTCCAGTTGTTGATAGCGCCACTGGCTGGCGTACCAGCCGTCGCGCTGCATCAGCGCGTCGTGGTTGCCCGTTTCCGTGACGTGGCCGTCGCGCAGGACCAGGATCAGGTCCGCGTTGACGACGGCGCTCAGGCGGTGGCTGGCGATGATGGCGCTGCGTTCGGGGCGCTTGCGGCGCAGTTCCTCCAGGTGCTGCAGGATGCGCGTTTCCGTACCCGTGTCGACGGCGGACAGCGCGTCATCGAGCAGCAGCAAGCCGTTGTCGGCCAGCAGAGCCCGGGCAATCGCCACCCGCTGGCGCTGGCCGCCGGACAGGGTGATGCCTTTCTCGCCCACGTGGGTGGCATAGCCGTCGGGGAATTGCAGGATATCGGCATGGATGTCGGCCAGCTGCGCCGCCCGCTCCACTTCCTCGCGCGTGGCGCCGGGACGGGCCAGGGCGATATTGTCGGCGATGGTGGCGGAGAACAGGAACGATTCCTGCGGCACCCAGCTGATGGCAGCGCGCAGCGCGTGCAGGGTGTAGGCGTCCAGCGGCTGGCCGCTCCACGTGGCCGTGCCCGATTGCGGCGTGACCTGGCGCAGCAGCACGCGCAGCAGGGTCGACTTGCCACTGCCCGTCGGGCCCACTAAACCCAGGGTCTGGCCCGGCTGCAGGCGCAGCGAGATGCCGGACAGCGCGGGCGCCGTCTGGCCCGGGTAGGCGAAGCCGACGTCCTGCAATTGCAGGGGCCCGGGCGTGAGGGTGGCGATGGTGCCATGGTCGTCGATGGCCAGCGGCGCATCGAGCATGGGCTGCAGGCGCTGCCAGGCGGCACGGCCCCGTTCGATCAGGGAGAGCACCCAGCCGGCGGCGAACATGGGCCAGATCAGCTGGCCCAGGTACATGGAAAAGCTCGTCAGCGCGCCGATGGTCAGCTGGTCTTGCCATACGAGGTAGCCGCCCAGGCCCAGGGTCAGCGCCGTGGCGGCCGTCAGCGTCAGGCCGACGGCCGGTTCGTATGCCGCTTCCCAGCGCTGCGCCGTCAGGCTGGCGTTCGCCGCGTGGCCGGCCAGGGCGGAAAACTGCTTGCTGCTGCGTTCTTCCAGGCCCAGCGCGCGCAGGGTGCGCACGCCCGACAGCGATTCCTGCACATGGTCGTTCAGCGCGGAAAAGCGTTTCAGCGAATCCGTCGATGCCGTGTGGATATGGCTGGAAATGCGCCAGAAGGCCAGTCCCATCAGGGGGAAGGGCAAGAGGGCGATGCAGGCCAGGCGCCAGTCCACGCCCAGCAGCATGATGCCCAGCACCATCAGCAAGGTCAATGTGCCGTCGAAGCCGGCCAGCATGGCTTCGCCGGCGGCCATTTCGATGGCGTCGATGTCGTTCGTCGCCAGCGCCATCAGGTCGCCCGTGCGCTGGTTCTGGTAGAACGACGCGCCCTGCTGCGACATGCGCGTGTAGAAGCGCGTGCGCAGCATCACGCCCAGCTGGTAGGCGGCCTTGAACAGGGTGATGCGCCAGCCCACGCGCAGGAAATAGATGACGACGCCGACGGCGAGCAGGGTCAGCAGCTCAAGCCACAGTTCGGCAGCCGTCATGCGGTGCGCGGCCAATGCGTCGATGATGGCGCCCACGCGGCGCGGGATCCAGACGGTCAGTGTTGCCACGCCTGTCAGCATGACGGCAGCGGCGGCATACGCCGGCCAATGCTGACGCACGAAGCCGGCGATGAGCCTCGATAAACTCATGGTTACCTTTTGTTTTTAGTAATGGGGTGTCGCGGGGCGGAAGGACGGGCACGCGGACGGAAAGTACGCGTAGGATACAACAAGGTAGAAAAGCGCGCTGTGGACGGGCACGCAAAAAACGGGCCGTAGCCCGTTGTTTTGCTGCATCAGTGCGGCGCGCGACGCTTACTTGCGGCCGCTGCCTTTGCCGCCCAGCATGTCGAGCTGTTTCGACGGCGTGCCTTTGGGGGCGGCCTTGACTGCCGGCTTGGCGGCTGGCGCTGGCGCGTGCTTCACGGCGGCCTTGGCCACGCTCTTGCCGACGGCGCTGGCCGGCTTGGTGGCTGGTTTGGCCGGTGCTGGCGCGGCGGTTTTCGCTGGCGCGGCGGCGGGTGCAGGTGCGGGCTTGGCCGCTTCAGGCTTGGCAACCGGTTTGGCTTCGACCGCTTTCACGGCGGGCTTGTCGGCGGCCTTCTCTGCCACCTTGGCAGGCGCTGCCGCTGGCTTGGCTGCCGGTGCGGCGACAGGCGCGGGCGCTGGCTTGGCGACAGGCTTGGCCACTTCGGCAGGCTTGGCGGCAACGGGCGCTGGGGCCGCTGCTGGCGCTGGCGCAGCGACAGGGGCAGCGGCAGCGGCAGGTGCGGCGATGGCCGGCGCCGGCTTGGCAGCGACAGGGACGGATGCGGCGGCAGGGGCGGCAGCATCGAGGCGGGCCTTGGCCGAGGCCAGCAATTCCGCCTGGGTGCTCGAGGCGATGCCGAACAGCTGGCGGCTGTAGGCCAGCACGCTCTCGATGTTAGGCTGCGCCTGGTTGCTGCTGTAGCTGAAGAAGTCGCGCGGGTCCTGCGTTTCCAGCAGGTGCTGCGCCGTTTCCGCTGTCTGCGACAGGGCGGCCTTGCTTGCGTTCAAGTTCAGGGCGATGATTTTCTCGGCGCTTTCAAAGACTTTGCTGGTCAGCGTGCTGAAGATCTGCAGCTGGTTTTCCAGTTGCGACTTGGCTGCGCTGGAAATTTGTTCAGGAAGCGGAAACATATTTACTCCTTTGTACGGATTAAAATGCTGGCAAAACGCTCTGCAAAATTCCGAAAACCAGAGTTGGCCGCGTTTTGTAAAGTGGGTAGCGCGCTGAATAGCTGATCATAGACTGTTTATGATGCAACGCAATATGAATATTCTAGCGGTGATTCGAGTTGGTTGAAAGTTATTTTTATCGCGCCGCCCTGTCATGGCGGCATAGTATTCATCAGCTTGTTGCTGTCTGACGAATGTTTGCGCTCGCGCAAGGCGCGCATCGTGATTCTATGGCTATGTTTTTGCCAGTCGCTATATTTTTGCACTGCAGCATCGCACGGAAGTAGATGTAATGGCAATGATGTCATTGCCCCCAAGTAGCCAACAGAAGGAGTGTCCGCATGGACCTAGTCATCCGCAATGCCAGCCTGCCCGACGGGCGCCGCGCCATCGATATCGCCATCGAGGGCGGCCGCATCGCCGCCGTCGGCCCCGCCTTGCCCGTGGCGGGCGCGCAAGAGATCGACGCCGCCGGCGACCTCGTCACGCCGCCGTTCGTCGATGCCCACTTCCACATGGACGCCACGCTCAGCTACGGCTTGCCGCGCGTGAACGCCTCCGGCACCCTGCTCGAAGGCATTGCCCTGTGGGGCGAACTGAAGCCGCAATTGACGCAGGACGCCCTGGTGGAACGCGCCTTGCAGTATTGCGACTGGGCCGTGGCGCGCGGCTTGCTGGCCATCCGCTCGCACGTGGATATCTGCGACCCGCGCCTGCTGGCCGTCGAAGCGCTGCTAGACGTCAAGCGGCAAGTGGCGCCGTATCTCGATTTGCAGCTGGTGGCATTCCCGCAGGATGGCATCCTGCGCAGTCCCGGCGCCTTCGACAATCTGAAGCGCGCGATTGCCATGGGCGTCGATGTGGTGGGCGGCATCCCGCATTTCGAGCGCACCATGGCCGACGGCGCGGAATCCGTGCGCCTGCTGTGCGAATTTGCCTGTGAACGTGGCTTGATGGTCGACATGCACTGCGACGAGTCGGACGACCCGCTGTCGCGCCACATCGAAACCCTGGCCTTCCACAGCCAGCGCCTTGGCATGCAGGGCAGGGTGACGGGGTCGCACCTGACGTCCATGCATTCGATGGACAATTATTATGTCAGCAAACTGCTGCCCCTGATCCGCGAGGCGGGCGTGGCGGCCATTGCCAACCCCCTCATCAACATCACTTTGCAGGCGCGCCACGACACGTATCCGAAGCGGCGCGGCATGACGCGCGTGCCCGAGATGCTGGCCGCCGGCATTCCCGTCGCCTTCGGCCACGACTGCGTGATGGACCCGTGGTACAGCCTCGGGTCAGGCGACATGCTGGAAGTGGCGCACATGGGTTTGCACGTGGCGCAGATGACGGGCCAGCAAGCCATGCACGACTGCTTCCTGGCCGTGACGGAGACGCCGGCGCGCATCCTGGGCCTCGATGGCTACGGCATCGCGCCCGGCTGCCATGCGGACTTGCTGATCCTCGATTGCAGCTCCACGGTGGAAGCGCTGCGCCTGCGCGCGGCGCGGCGCCTGGTGCTGCGGCGGGGGAAAGTCGTCAGCGAGGCGCCCCGCGCGCAATCGCGCCTGCACCTGCCGGGGCGGCCCGAAACGGTCAATTTTCGCCTGGGGCGCTGATACAATCAGCCATCACTTGTTATCGGGAGTACCGCTTTGAAAGAAATTGATATCCGCCCGGCCAACGAAGCCGACTTCGACGCCATGTGGCCGATCTTCCAGACACTGGTTGCCGGCGGCGACACCTATACCTTCCCCGCCGATACCACGCGCGAAGAGTGCCATGCCTACTGGTTCGGCCCCGGCGTGCAAAGCTTTGTCGCCGTGATGGGCAGCGAGCGCCTGCTGGGCATGTACAAGCTGGTGGCAAACCAGCCGGGCCATGGATCGCACGTGGCCAATGCCTCGTTCATGGTCGATCCCGCCGCGCAGGGCGTGGGCGTGGGCCGCCTGCTGGGCGTGCACTGTATGGAAGAAGCACGCCGCGCGGGCTACCTGGCGATGCAGTTCAACTTCGTCGTCAGCACCAACCTGGCTGCCGTCACCCTGTGGAAAAAACTGGGCTTCACGGTCGTCGCCACCCTGCCGCTGGCCTACCGCCACGCGCAGCTGGGCTATGTCGATGCCTACGTGATGTACCAGCTGCTGAGCGACCCGATGCAGTGGCCGGCATGAGCGGCGCCATGACAGAGCCGATCACCGTCATCGAGACGCCCCGCTTGCGCCTGCGCACCGCTACCCTGGACGATGCGGCCTTCTACATGGAGCTGGTCAACGACCCGTCGTGGATCGCCAACATCGGGCAGCGCAACATCCACACCCTGGAAGCAGCCCGCGCCGCGCTGGAAACGGGACCCATGGCGCAGTTCCGCGAGCATGGCTATTCGCTGTACATCGTCGAGCGCCGCAGCGACGGCGCGCCTGTCGGCATGGCCGGCCTGGTGCGCCGCGACAGCCTTCCCGGCCCCGATATCGGCTATGCCGTGCGCCCTGCGTACTGGGGCCAGGGCTATGCCTGGGAAGCGGCGGCCGCCATCGTGCAGCATGCGCAGCACGTGCTGCGCATGCGCACCCTGTACGGCATCACTTCGCAGCAGAACCAGGCGTCGATCAACCTGCTCAACAAGCTGGGCCTGCGCTTCGAGCGTTTCTCGCGCCTGCCGCCGGATGGCAAGGAGACGAATGTCTACCGCAAGGATTTTCGTCTGGACTGAGGCGGCAAATGCGTATCAGGGAAGTGAAAAAAAGTATTTAGAAACCCGCGCCTTTTGTAGTGGTGGCGCGCGGTCTTTGTTTTTATAGTTGGCATACCGGTGGAAAACCGCCGGACTATAAAAATGGAGACGTGTTATGAAAATCATGACTGCTGTTGCATGGGGCGCCCTCATGTCCGCCGGGTTCGCAGACGCCTCGGCGCAAAGCTGCTCGGTGCCTGTGCTCAAGGTGCTGGCGCAAAAAAGCCTGGGCCTGACCGTGATGGAAAAGACCCTCGCCGAGTATGAAAAGAAAAGCGGCACCAAGGTACAAATCAGCTATTTCGGCGAAAACGACCGCCGCTCCAAGGCCAGGCTCGATGCTTCCACCAAGGCCGGTTCCTACCAGATCTATTACATCGATGAAGCCAACGTGGCCGAATTTGCCACTGCCGGCTGGGTCGTCCCCCTGCTCAAATACCTGCCCAAGGAAGCCGACTACGACGACTTCCTGCCGGGCCGCCGCGCCGTCGCCTCGTACAAGGGCGTGGCGTATTTCGCGCCCCTGATCGGCGGCAGCGACTTCCTGTTCTACCGCCGCGACCTGCTGGAAAAGGCCGGCATCGCCGTGCCGAAGACGCTCGACGAACTGGTCGCCGCCGTGAAGAAACTCAACAGCCCGCCCAACGTGTATGGCTGGGCGGCGCGGGGCCAGCGCGGCTCGGGCATGAATGTGTGGCGCTGGTCGCCGTTCATGCTGGCCGCCGGCGGCAAGTGGGAAAAGGATGGCGTGCCAACCTTCAATTCGCCGCAGGCCGTGAAGGCCACCACCTTGTACCGCGACCTGTTCAAGTATTCGCCGCCGGGCGGCGCCACCTACGACTGGAGCAATGCGCTCGAAGCGTTCAGGTCGGGCAAGGTGGCCTTCATGATCGAGTCGACGCCGTTTGCCGACTGGATGGAAGATCCGAAAAAATCCTCGGTGGTCGACAAGGTCGGCTATGTGCGCCCGCCCGCGCCGCTGGCATCGGCCGCCTATGGCCACGGCCTGGCCATCTCCGCCACGGGCGCGAAGGATGAATGCACGCGCCAGGCGGCCGGCAAGTTTATCGCTTTCGCCACGGGCAAGGAACAGGAGCAGGCGCGTCTGAAGGACAACGTCTTCAGCGACTACAACCGCAGCAGCACCATCGCCAGCGACTACTTCCGCAAGCACGTCAAGCCGCAGATCCAGGCGGGCCTGACGGACACCACGCCCGTCTCGCGCGTCACCATCTGGCCTAGCCCCGAGTGGCCGGACATCGGCGACAACCTGGGCGTGGTGCTGGAAGAGGTGTTTACGGGCACGCGCGGCGACGTGCAAAGCGCGCTCGATGAAGCGAATGAGTACGCGACTGAAGTGATGCAGCGGGCCAGCAAGCGCAAATAGAGACATCTGACCAAACCTGCTGCGCGTCGGTATAGGCGGCCTGCGATGCTCACTGTGCATAAAGCACAGTTCCGCTTCTCGGCCACCTCTACCTTCCGCTCGCTACGGTTTTGTCAGGTGTCGTGACGCAGCCTGTTTGCTTGTCCGTTCTCGTTTGAAAGCCATGACCATGCCGCATTCCATCCGTAAAAAACGCCACACCTGGCTGCCGGCCGTGTTTCTGACGCTGCCGCTGCTGGTCCTGCTGATACTGGGCCTGGTGCCCAGCATCGCCGCCATCAACCTGGCCCTGCAAAACCGCGTGCTGCGCTACAGCGACAGCGATTACGTCGGCTTTGCCAATTTCATCCGCCTGTTCGGCGACCGCCGCTTCGTCAATGCCGTGCAGGTATCGGCCATCTGGGAAGTGGTCACCGTGGCCGGCTCGCTGATCGTCGGCGTGCTGCTGGCCGTGTTCCTGTTCGAGAGAGTCAAGGGACGCACGCGTGACGTCATCGCGCTGCTGCTGATCGTGCCCGTGCTGCTGCCGCGCGTCTCGGCCGCCTTCATCTGGAAGTTCATGTATTCGCCGCTGATGGGCATCCTCAACTGGCTGCTCGAGTGCGTGGGCCTGGGCGGCACGGCCCTGCTGTCCGATCCCGCCACGGCCCTGTATGCGGTGGCGCTGGTCGACATCTGGCAGTGGGGCCTGTTCTTCGGCGCCGTCATCCTGAAGCTGCTGGAAACCCTGCCCGCCGAACCGCTGGAAGCGGCGCGCCTCGATTACGCCAGCACGCTCCAGGTGTATGCGTATATTGCGCTGCCGATGCTGAAGGTGCCCATCATGAGCCTCGTGTTCATCAAGATGGTCGAGTCGCTGCGCTCGTTCGACCTGATCTACGTGATGACCAAGGGCGGCCCCGGCATCTCCACCGAAACCCTGGACATGTACGCGTATGCGCAAGGCATCGGCCTGATGGGCAAGGTGTCGTATGCGTCCAGCATGGCCGTGCTGATGATGCTGGCCACGACTGTCATCTTCACTTTACTCTGGAAGCGGGTCGCCAAATGGGAAAACTGACTGTTCGGCGCGGCATGGACCATGCCGCCACCACCGCCATTACCACCGCCATCGTGCTGGTGGCGCTGTTTCCCATCCTGTGGGCCGTGCTCAATTCCTTCAAGGAGCTGATGGATATCGTCACGCCCGTGCCGCGCTTTTTCTTCAGCCCGACCCTGGCCAACTACAAACAGGTGCTGGCCAGCCCCGAAGTGCTGACGGGACTGGGCAACAGCGTGGCCATCGTCGGCGTGGCCGTGTTGCTGGGCGCCGTGCTGGGCGTGCCGGCCGCGTATGCGATCGCCCGCTATCCGATCCCGGCCAAGAAGGATATCCAGTTCTTCCTGCTCTCCCTGCGCTTTTTGCCACCCGTCGCCGTCGCCATTCCCTTGATCTCGATCTGGATCGACCTGGGCCTGTACGACTCGCGCCTGTCGATGGTGGTGACATATCTGCTGGTGACCCTGTCGACGATCATCTGGCTGTCGATTCCCGCGTTTGCCCGCATCCCGAAAGAGATCGAGGAAGCGGCGGCGCTGGACGGCTACGGCCCTTATCAGGTGTTCTGGCACGTGGCCCTGCCGGTGGCCTCTAAAACCCTGATGGGCGGCATCGTCTTCAGCTTCGTGCTGGTCTGGAACGAACTGATGATCGCGCTGGCGCTCACCTCCTCGAAAAGCATGACCCTGCCCGTGGTGGCGTCGGCCTTCACGTCGATGGGGCAGGAAGTGCCGTGGGGCGTGGTGAACGCTTCCACCGTGCTGCTGGCGCTGCCGCCGCTGCTGTTCGTCGGCATCCTGGGACGGCTGCTCAACTCCATGCTCAAACATAAATAAGGAAGGCTATCATGCAAGCACTCGTACTGGAACAGGCGCATTCCATCACCCTGCGCGATATCGACGTGCCGCTCGCCGTCGGCCCGCGCGACGTGAAAATCAAGATTCATACCGTGGGCATCTGCGGCAGCGATGTACATTACTTCAAGCACGGCAAGATCGGCCCCTTCGCCGTCGAAGCGCCGATGGTGCTTGGCCACGAGGCATCCGGCGTGGTGGCCGCAGTGGGCGCGGAAGTCACGCACCTGAAGGCAGGGGACCGGGTCTGCATGGAGCCGGGCGTGCCGCAGTTCGATTCGCCGGCCACCATGCGCGGCCTGTACAACCTCGACCCCGCCGTGCGCTTTTGGGCCACGCCGCCCATCCACGGTTGTCTCACGCCATATGTCGTGCATCCGGCCTCGTTCACCTTCAAGCTGCCCGACAACGTCAGCTTCGGCGAAGGCGCCATCGTCGAACCGCTGGCCATCGGCCTGCAGGCGGCCAAGAAGGCGGCCATCAAGCCGGGTGACGTGGCCGTGGTGATCGGCGCTGGCACCATTGGCGCCATGAACACCCTGGCCGCGCTGGCGGGCGGCTGCTCGCGCGTGATCCTGGCCGACCTGGTGCCGGAAAAACTGGCCCTGTTCGCCGGCAATCCCGCCGTCACCACGGTCGACGTGCGCCAGGCCAGCCTGGCCGACACGGTGCGCGAGGCTACCGATGGCTGGGGCGCCGACATCGTTTTTGAAGCCAGCGGCAGCATGCGCGCCTACGACAACATCATCGATCTGCTCTGCCCGAACGGCTGCCTGGTGCTGGTCGGTATGCCGCCGGATAAGGTGCCTTTGGATATCGTCGCCATCCAGGCCAAGGAAGTGCGCATCGAGTCGGTGTTCCGCTACGCGAACATCTTCCCGCGCGCCATCGCCTTGCTGGCCTCCGGCAAGATCGACGTGAAGCCCTTCATTTCGCGTACCTTCGGCTTTGCCGACGGCGTGCAGGCGTTCGAGGAAGCGGCCAAGGGCCATCCGCGCGACGTCAAGATCCAGATTCAACTGGCAGGAGACTAACCATGGCAAATATCGCCTGCAGGCAGCTGCACAAGACGTATGACGAGAAGACGGCCGTGCTGCAGCCGTTCGACCTGGAAATCGATGACGGCGAATTCATCGTCCTGCTGGGGCCATCGGGCTGCGGCAAGTCGACCTTGCTGCGCATGATCGCGGGCCTGGAAGACATCAGCGGCGGCGAGCTGCTGATCGGCGGCGCCGTCGTCAACGACTTGCCGCCCCGCGCGCGCAACGTGGCGATGGTGTTCCAGAATTACGCGCTGTATCCGCACATGACGGTGTACGACAATATCGCCTTCGGCCTGCGCCGCCTGAAGGTGCCGCACGACGAGATCGAGCGCCGCGTGCGCGAGGTGGCGGCCATCCTCAGCCTGGACAGCCTGCTCGAGCGCAAGCCGCGCGCCATGTCGGGCGGCCAGCAGCAGCGCACGGCGATTGCGCGCGCCATGATCAAGACGCCGCAAGTGTTCCTGTTCGATGAGCCGCTGTCGAACCTGGACGCCAAGCTGCGCGCGCAGCTGCGCGCCGATATCAAGCGATTGCACCGCCGCCTGCGCACCACCACCCTGTACGTCACGCACGACCAGCTCGAAGCGATGACCCTGGCCGACAGGGTGGTGCTGATGAAGGGCGGGCATATCGAGCAGATCGGCACGCCGGCGGAGCTGTACAACCACCCGCGCACCCTGTTTGCGGCCGGCTTCATCGGCACGCCAGCCATGAATTTCATCGACGGCGTCATCGAAAAAGAGAACGGGCAAACGGTGCTGGTATGCGCCGGCTACCGCTGGCCATTGATTTCGCCCCGCTTCGCCGCGCTGCCGGCCGGCGCGCGCGTGGTCTTCGGCCTGCGGCCGAACCACTTGCGCGCGGCGCTGCCGCAGGAACATGCCGGCAGCCATGGCCTGGCGTGCGCCATCGACCTGGTCGAGCTGCTGGGCGCCGAAGCGCTGATCAGCTTTCAGTGCGGCGCCTTGACCTTGTCGGCCCTGCTGCCGGCGAATGCGGCCAACAGCGCGGCGCAGGTAGGGCAGACCCTGGCGCTGGCCTTCGACGAAGAGCACATGCATCTGTTCGACGCTGACAGCGGTCTGGCCATGGCGCCCGGTGGTCAGTAAGTGGTTAGAATAGGGTGACCAAGACCGTGCAAGGGAACTGCCGTGACGCCTGACCTGGAACTGATCCATAAACCGATCCATGAATCGTTTCGCGCGTGGGCGCACGGTTTTCCGCACACCGTGGCGAAATGGCATTTTCATCCCGAGTACGAGCTGCACTTCATCATCACATCGAATGGCAAATTTTTTATCGGCGACCATATCGGCAGTTACGGGGCAGGCAATCTGATCCTGACAGGGCCGAACCTGCCGCATAACTGGGTCAGCGAACTGCCGGAAGGCGTGGTCCTGCCCGAGCGCGACCTGGTGCTGCAGTTTTCCAGCGACTTCATCGAACGTTGCGCGCTGCTGTTCCCGGAGATGGCGCCCCTGAAAGCCCTGCTGGCCGAGGCGGGCAGGGGCTTGCAATTTCCCGATGCGCTGGGCCTGCGCCTGGTGCCGCTGATGAAGGAATTGACGACGGCGCAGGGCTTGCGCCGGGTCGAACTGTTTACGCGCCTGTTCGGCGAGCTGTGCGACTGCCGCGAGCGGCGTCCGCTGGCCAGCGTCACCTACCTGGCGCAGGCGGGCCGCTACATGTCGTCGACCATCAACCTGGTGCTGGCCTATATCAAGCAGAACATCACGCTCGATTTTTGCGAGCAGGACGTGGCTGACGTGGCGGAGATGAATACGCTCAAATTCACGCGTTTCTTCCGCAAGCATACGGGCACCTCGTTCATTCAATACGTCAACCAGGAGCGCATCGCGCTGGCCTGCGAGCTGCTGATGAACACGGACATGAAGGTCACCGATATCTGCTATCGCACGGGCTTCAACAACCTCTCCAATTTCAACCGCCAGTTTTTGGCACACAAGCAGATGTCGCCGTCGAAATTCCGCTCCTGCCTGCTGATGAACATGCCCGAGCCGTCAGGCGACGGCCATTCTTAACTTTCTTTTGGAATCAAATGACTTATCTCGGTATCGATATCGGCACTTCCGAAGTCAAGGCCATCCTCACCGATGACGCCCAGGCCATCCTTGCCAGCGCCGGCGTGACCCTGCGCGTCTCCAGCCCCCATCCCGGCTGGTCGGAACAGAATCCCGAGGACTGGTGGCACGCCACCCTGGACGTCATCGCGGCTATCCGCGCCGCGCAGCCGGTGGCGTTTTCCGGCCTGCGCGGCATCGCCCTGTCGGGCCAGATGCATGGCGCGACCCTGCTCGACAAGCAGCAGCACGTGCTGCGCGCGGCCATCCTGTGGAATGACACGCGCGCGTTTGCCGAATGCGTGGAGCTCGAGGCGCTGGTGCCCGAGTCGCGCGCCATCACGGGCAACCAGGCGATGCCCGGCTTCACGGCGCCCAAGCTGCTGTGGCTGCAAAAGTACGAACCCTCGCTGTTCCGCGCCACGGCCAAGGTCTTGCTGCCGAAGGATTACGTGGCGCTGCGCCTGACAGGCGAGTATGTGTCCGACATGTCCGACGCTTCCGGCACCCTGTGGCTGGACGTGGCCAGGCGCGACTGGTCCGAGCGCATGCTGGCCGCTACTGGCCTCACGCGCGAGCATATGCCGCGCCTGGTCGAAGGCAGCGACGCTGCGGCGCAGGTGCGATCCTCGCTGTGCCAGGAGTGGGGCATCGCGCATCCGGTGCTGTTGGCCGGCGGCGCGGGCGACAACGCGGCCGCCGCCGTGGGCCTGGGCGTGGTGGAGCCGGGCGCCGGCCTGCTGTCGCTGGGTACCTCGGGCGTGCTGTTCGCGGGCAGCGATGGTTTTGCGCCGAATCCGGGCCAGGGCGTGCATGCGTTCTGCCATTGCCTGCCCGAGCGTTGGCACCAGATGAGCGTGATCCTCAGCGCCGCGTCCAGCCTCAGCTGGGTGGCGCGGCTGACGCAGTCGAGCGACATCGGCGAACTGGTCAGCCTGGCGGAAAATGTCGAGGCGCGCACGGCGCCGGTCTTCCTGCCCTATCTGAGCGGCGAACGCACGCCGCATAACGATGCCTCCGCGCGCGGCGTATTTTTCGGCTTGTCGACGGAACACGGGCGCGCCGAACTGGCCTACAGCGTGATGGAAGGCGTGGCCTTTGCCATGGCCGACGGCAATGCGGCCTTGCGCAGCGCCGGCACGCATCTGGAAGAAGCATCGTTCGTCGGCGGCGGCTCGCGCAGCCGCTTCTGGGCGCAGCTGTGCGCGAATGCCTCGGGCTTGCACGTGCTGCGCCACGACCACGGCGTGGCCGGCGGCACCATGGGCGCGGCGCGCCTGGCGCAGATGGCGGTGACGGGCTTGCCGCCCGCGCAGGTGTGCACGCGCCCGCCCGTGCAGGAAACGGTGGCGCCGCAGGCGTCCGCCGTGCTGGACGACCGCCTGGCGTGCTACCGGCGTTTGTATCCGCTGCTGCGCGAGGAGTTCGCGGGAGCGGCTGTGGTGGCGCGCTGACGCTGCCAGCAAGATTGCCGGCCTGACCATGCTGTGGGCGCGCCAATATGGCCAGGCAGTCAACTTTTCCATGTAATTTGTTGTTTCTATGCTGAAAGTGTTTCTTTAAGGAAAGCGCTGCTTGGTTTTTCACGGGGCGCGCCCCATGATTTCTTCATTTGGTGAGAATTGGTTAGTTTTGGCGGCGCCTTTGTTGCCATCCTGTTCTTGCCGCCGGGAGAAACACATGCAACTCGCGAATCTGAAAATCTCCGTCCGCCTGGGTCTGTTGGGCGCCTTCTTCTTCCTTGCGCTGGTGTTCGTGGGCGCGCGTGGCTGGAGCGCGCTCGACGCGGCCAGTGCGCGCAGCGCGGACGCCATGCAGCGTTCCGTCGCCCTGACGGAAGCGGTCGACGCGGCGCGCAGCGCGCAGGTGGAATTCAAGATCCAGGTACAGGAATGGAAAAACATCCTGCTGCGCGGCGGTGATGCTGCCGCCTTCCAGCGCTACCGCGAAGCGTTTGTCGCCAGCGGCGCGCAGACGCGCAAGGAATTGAAAAGCCTGCAGGCGATGATGGGCGCATTAAAACTCGACACGGCACCCGTGGAGCACGCGCTGCAGGCGCACGATGCGCTGGGCGTCAGCTACCTGGCGGCGCTGCAAAAGTATGATGGCGCGCGCGCCGACAGCGCCCAGGCCGTCGATGCGCTGGTGAAAGGCATGGACCGCGAACCGACGCGCCAGATCGACGCCATCGTCGCGACTATCGGCAAGCAGTCGCACAGTCTGATGGCGCAGATGAAGGAGCAGGATGCGGCCGCGCACCGCAACGCCAGCATCGCCATGCTGGCCACCGTGCTGGTGACCCTGGTCGTCGGCAGCGTGACCGTGTGGTGGCTGATCCGCAGCATCACCGTGCCGCTCGGTGCGGCCGTCGGCATCGCCCAGCAAGTGGCGGCGGGCGACCTGCGCGCCGTGGTGGCCGACGGCAGCCGCGATGAAATCGGCGACCTGTTGCGCGCCTTGAAAGCCATGAGCGGCAACCTGGCCGCCATCGTGGGACGCGTGCGCGCCGGCACGGACGCCATCGCCACGGCGTCCGGCGAAATCGCCAGCGGCAATATGGACCTGTCTTCGCGCACGGAGGAACAAGCCAGTTCGCTGGAAGAAACGGCTGCCTCGATGATCGAGCTGACGTCCACCGTGCGGCAGAATAACGACAACGCGGACCAGGCGCGCCAGCTGGCCGGCGGCGCCTCCGACGTGGCGCAGCGCGGCGGCGCAGCCGTGGCGCAGGTGGTGCAGACCATGAGCCATATCAATGCCTCGTCGAAGCGTATCGTCGACATCATCGCCGTCATCGACGGCATCGCTTTCCAGACGAATATCCTGGCCCTGAATGCGGCCGTGGAAGCGGCGCGGGCCGGCGAGCAGGGACGCGGCTTTGCCGTCGTTGCCACCGAGGTGCGCAACCTGGCGCAACGTTCGGCAGCGGCGGCCATGGAAATCAAGCAGCTGATCGGCGAATCCGTGCGCACGGCGGAAGAGGGCAGCGTGCTGGCCGGCCAGGCGGGGCGCACGATGGATGACGTGGTGAGCAGCGTGCAGCGCGTCAACGCCATCATCGGCGAGATCGCCGTGGCCAGCGTGGAGCAGCGCGACGGCATCGAGCAGATCAGCATCGCCATCAGCCAGATGGATGGCGTGACGCAGCAGAATGCGGCCCTGGTGGAGCAGGCCGCCGCCGCTGCGGACGCGCTGCAGCAGCAGGCGGCCAGCCTGGCCGACGCCGTCAGTATCTTCAAGCTGCATGCGGAGCCCGGCGCGGCCGCACCGGCGGGTGCCACGCTGGCCCGGAGGCTGTCGCTGGCCTGACGAAGAACTGCCCCGTGCCGCTTGATGCCAGTCAAGCGGCCCCCGATCAGGCAAATATCGCGCCCAAATTCTTATACTATTTCCTTTCCGCATGGTTCTGCGCCCGGCCGCATGGCGCGCGTTGCAAAGGAAAAGCATGTCTTCCAAATCTTGCCTGCCGGGTGACGCATGACGGCGCTGCTGCTGGCGCTGTGCCTGGTCCTGGCCGTGGTGCTGAGCTTGCTGCTGGCCTGCCAGTGGCAGGCGGCGCGCGCGTGGCGCCTGCGCCATGCGACGGGCGTCGTGCTGCAGGCGGCGCAGGGCCAGCGCATGGCCGATGCGCTGGCCCTGTTGCAGGCGCTGCCGGCGGCCGTCATCGGCACCGACCACGATGGCGTGGTGCAGTACCTGAATCCCCGCGCCAGCGCCATGGGCGGACTGCTGGGCGACGGTGGCCTGGGCCAGCCCGTGACACAGCTGCTGCCCCTGTTCCATGACGGCACGCCCATCGATGCGGCGCGCCAGGTGCGCGACTGCGTGGCGCAGCAGGAAGTGCTGGAAGTGGCGCGCGGCGCCGTGCTGCTGCGCCATCTCGACGGCAAGCGCATCGACGTGCAGTACAGCTGCGCGCCGCTGGCGCAGGGCGGCGCCGTACTGCTGTTGCACGATGTGTCGGCGCGCCGGCGCGCCGAGCAGCAGCTGGAATTCATCGCCCACCACGACGGCCTGACGGGGCTGCCGAACCGGCTGCATTTCCAGATCCGCTTCGAGCACGGCATCGCCTACGCGCGCCGCCACCAGGCGTTGCTGGCCGTGCTGTTCGTCGACATCGACCGCTTCAAATCCATCAACGACAGCCTGGGGCACGACGTGGGCGACCAGGTGCTGACGGAGTTCGCGCGCCGGGTGCAGCAGTGCGTGCGCAAGGTCGACACGGTGGCGCGCCAGGGCGGCGACGAATTCATCATCCTGCTGACGGAACTGCGCACGGCGCACGATGCCGAGCGGGTGGCCGAAAAAATCGTCGGCGCCATCGCCGCCCCCTTCGTCATCGGCGAATACAGCCTGTCGGTGGCGGCCAGCGTGGGTGTGGCCCTGTACCCGGACGACGACGACGACGTCAATGCGCTGATCGAAAAGGCCGACCTGGCCATGTATGCGGCCAAGCGCCATGCGCCCGGTACCTGCCTGCGCTACGCGCCGCGCATGCAGACGCAGTCGTATTCGCGCACCATCCTCGAGACGGCCCTGCGCCACGCGCTCGAACGCGATGAATTCGCGCTGTACTACCAGCCGCGCATGGACTTGAAGATGCGCAGGATCACGGGCGTGAAGGCGCTGCTGCGCTGGAAGCACCCGGAACTGGGCCTGATGATGCCGCTCGACTTTTTACCGGTACTGGAGGAAAGCGCCCTGATCCTGCCGGTGGGAGCGTGGGTGATGGCCACGGCGGTGGAGCAGGCGCGCAGCTGGATCGCGCAGGGGCAGATGCTGACGGTGTCCGTCAGCCTGTCGGCGCGCCAGTTCTACCAGCGCGATATCGCACGCAATTTCGCCGCTGCGCTGGAGGCGGCCGGGGTGCCGGGGCATTGCATCGAACTGGAAATCGCCGCCGGCATTCTGATCGCCCGCAACCAGAACTGCGAACTGATACTGCGCCAGTTCCGCCAGCTGGGCATGGCGATTGCCATCAGCGATTTTGGCACGGGCGACGCTTCGCTGAACTACCTGAAACGCTTTCCCACGGATGCCGTGAAGATCGAAAAGTGTTTTGTCGACGACGTGGGAAAGCCGGGCGGCGACGGCGCCATGGTGCGCGCCATCGTGGCGATGGCACGCACGCTCGGACTGCGCACCATCGCCGGCGGGGTGGAAAGCGGCGAGCAGCTGGAACTGCTGGCCGAGATGGGTTGCGACGAGGCGTTTGGCTACTACCTGGGCCGCGCCATGGCGCCCGAGGGTATCGAGGCGCTGCTCAAAAGTGGCGAAGCCATTCAGAACTGATAGCGCAGCGACAGCATGGCGTTGCGCGGATCGCCGTAATAGCCGCCCATGCCCGTCGAGTAATAGCGCTTGTCGAAGACATTGTTGACGTTCAGGGTCGCCACCAGTTGCTTGCTGAACTGGTACTGCGCCATCAGTCCCGCCACCGCATAGGCCTTCTGCGTGAAGCGTTCGCCGTTCGGCCCGCGGTCATCCATGTAGATATCGCTTTGCCAGTTCACGCCGCCGCCCAGCACCAGGCCCGGCACGCCTTGCGCCAGGCGCCAGGTGGTCCACAGCTTGGCCATGTTCTGCGGCTGGTTGGTCTGGATGCGTGCGCCGGCGGCATTGCGGATGCGGCTATAGGCATAGCTGGCCGTCAGTTGCCAGTCGGGACGCAGCTGGCCCGAGACTTCCGCCTCGAAGCCGCGCGTGGTGGCGCCCTTGACCGTGTGGTAGGCGTAAGAACCGCCGCCCGTGCCGATGATCCAGACATTGCCCGGATCGGCTTCGGCCAGGTTTTCCTGCTTCAGCTGGAAGAGGGCGGCGCTGGTGGTGAGCTTGCCGTCGAAGAATTCGCCCTTGGCGCCCACTTCGTAGTTCTTGCCTTCCAGCGGCGCCAGGAAGCGGCTGTTGACGTCGCGCTGGCTTTGCGGCGTGAAGATGCTGGTGTAGCTGGCATAGGCCGACCAGTGCCGGCCCAGGTCGTAGACGAGGCCCGCATACGGCGTGATCTTGCCGTTTTCGCGCATCGCGTCGTACAAGTCCGTGTCGGCATCGTAATCGCTGCGGATGTCGCGCTTCCAGTACGACAGGCGCGCACCCAAAATCACCGACAGCGCGTCCGTGGGGCGCAGGCGCAGGGTCGAATACAGGCCGCTTTCGCGCTCCTTGTCGTACGAGCTGCCCAGGCGCGTGCCGCTGTAGTCGGGCACCGGCATGGCGCCATTCCAGGCGTGGATATCCGGCACCGTGTAGTCGTAGCCAGTCAGGCGCCAGCCCGGATAGATGGGGCTATTCGTCTTGAGTTCCGAGGCGCTCACGCCCAGCACCAGTTCATGCTTGCGGCCGAAGGCCTGGAACGGGCCGCTGACGTAGGCGTCGAGCGAGGTCTGTTGCGGCTTGCTGTGCCAGTTGGCCAGCCACAGCTTCATGCCGCCACCCGTCGCGCGGTCCGGGTAGCCGTTGCCGGAAAAACCCTGCAAGGCATCGTACTGGTTGCTGCTGCGGCTAACGGCCACCTTGGCGATCCAGTCGTTGTCGAAATAATGATCGAGCGTGGCGAACAGCATGCTCTGTTCGCGGTCATACGTGCTCCACGCGGCCGTGCCGTTCATCGAGCGGGAAAAATGGGTTTGCGAGCCGTCGGCATAGAACATGGGGAATTCGCGCCCCGCGCCCTTGAGTTTTTCCTGCTGGTAGTTGATGCCGGCGCTGAGCACCGTCGACGGCGTCAGGTCCGCTTCGACGATGGCGTACAGCACGTCCTTTTTCTGCTGGTAGCGGTCGATGAACGAGCGCTGGTCTTCATGCGCGGCGACGATGCGCGCGCGCACCTTGCCGTCCGCCGTCAACGGCGTCGAGACATCGCCCTCGATGCGGTAGCGGTCCCATGAACCGAGCTGCGCGCCGGCCGCGGCGGCAAACGCGCGGCCCGGGCGCTTGCGCACGAGGTTGATGGCGGCCGACGGGCTGCCCGTGCCGCTGATCAGGCCCGTGGCGCCGCGGATGATTTCGACGCGGTCGTAGATGGCCATGTCGTAGGTGCGCGCTTCCAGGTTCTTGCTGGTCGGGATGCCGTCGAACATGTACGACGTCACTTCGAAGCCGCGTGAAAATACCTGGTCGTATTCGCGTGTGCTCGACGAATGGTCGACCGTGATGCCGGGCGCCTGCAGCAGCACGTCCTGCAAGGTGCGCAAGCCCTGGTCCTCGATCTGCTGGCGCGTGATGACGCTGACGGCTTGCGGCGTTTCGCGCAGCGACAGGTTCAGGCGCGTGGCGCTGGTCAGGCCCGCGTAGCCGCGCTTGCCTTCCGTGGTGCCGTCGCGCAGGGCGCTGGAGCTGACGGCTACTTCGCCCAGGGTCGCGGCGATCGGCGCGGCGGGCGATGCCGTGCCTGCCTTGCGCAGCACGTAGCTGCGTTCCCCGCTGGGCAGCGCATCGAGGCCCGTGCCAGCCAGCAGGCGGGCCAGTGCCTGCGGCACCGTGTAGCTGCCGCTCAGGCCCTGCGTGCGCACGCCTTGCAGCAGGTCGGCCGCCGCGCCCACGCTCACCTTCGCCTCGATGGCAAAGCTGGCGATGGCGGTGGATAGTTCGCCGGCCGGCACGTGGAAAACCGTTTGCGCGGCGGCTGGCGTGGTGGCATCGGCTGCCATGGCCGGTGTCTGCGCCAGCGACAGCAGGAACACGGCGCTGCCGATGGCGCGCGCGAGGGGAGTCAAACGGGGTGGGTGCATGGTCTTGCCTTTCCGGTGAGTGTCGTTGTAATACTCACAGGACAGGCCATGCCGAAAAAAGGGGCCAATTCTTGTCAACTATTTTTTGCGGGCCGCGATGGTGACCCAGTACGGGGTGCGGTACAGCACGTCGACGGGCAGCATGCGCGCCAGGCTTTCCAGCACGGCGTCCGTGTCGTCGAGCTGGAAGGCGCCCGACAGGCGCAAGCCCGCCACTTGCGGCTCCACGCGCAGCAGGCCGGGGCGGTAGCGTGACAGCTCCATGGCGAAGGCATCGAGGCGCATGTCCTGCGCCGCCAGCATGCCGTGCGTCCACGCATCGGCTTGCAGCGGCGCCGGCGTGGGCAGGCCGGCGTGGCTGGCGTCGAAGCGGCTTTGCTGTCCCGCCATGAGCGTGCGGACGGTGGCCGAGGGCGCGCGCGGCGTGATTTCCACCGCGCGTTCGAGCACCGTCACGCGGCTGCTGTCGTCGTCGACGCGCACGGTGAAGCGCGTGCCCAGCGCGCGGATGCGGCCATGGCAGGTGGCGACGATGAAAGGGCGGCTGCCCGCATGATCGGGACGCGTCTGCACCAGCACTTCACCGCGGCGCAGGGTCAGCAGGCGTTCGCCGGCGCCATACGCCACGTCGACGGCGCTGTCCGTGTTGAGCACCAGGGTGCCGCCATCGGGCAGAGATACTACACGCCGTTCTCCCACGCCGCTGCGGTAATCGGCCAGCATTTCGTGGCGCACCAGCAGCCACGCGGCTGGCGCCGCCATCAGCGCCAGCAATACCTGCACGGCCACGCGGCGCTGCGGCCGGCGCAGCACAGGCACGGCCAGATCCGGCGGCAGCATGCCAGCCGTCTGGCTCACCTGCTGCACCCTGTTCCAGGCGCGCGCATGTTCCGGGTCGCGTGCGCGCCATTCGGCGCTGGCGGCCAGGTCGTCCGGCGTGGCCTGGCCCGACTGCTCCAATAAATACCATTCGACGGCCTGGCGCGCCACCTTGCGCGACAGCGGAGGATATGGCGAAGCAGCCGCGCTCATGCCGGAAAATCCGGCGCCAGCAGCACGCATTCCGTCAGCGCCTCGGCCATGTAGCGTTTCACGGAGCGCTCGCCGATGCCCAGCAGCGCGGCGATATCCGCGTAGGCATGGCCTTCGATCTGCGCCATGATGAAGACGGCGCGCACCTTCGGTTTCAGGCCGTCGAGCATGGCATCGACCGCTTGCAGCGCCTGCAGGATTTCCACGCGCTGCTCGGTCGATGGTAGATGCTGTTCGGGCAGGGCGGCGAGCGCTGCCAGCCACGCCCGTTCCAGCGACTGGCGGCGCAAATGGTTGATCAGCAGATGTTTGGCGACGGTCGCCAGGTAAGCCTTGGGGGCGCGCAGGGCAGGCGTTTGCGGCTGCATTGGCGCGCCGGCCAGCAGGCGCGCGAAAGTATCCTGCATCAGGTCGGCGGCCTCGGCAGCGTTACCCAGGCGCCGCTGCAGCCAGTGCGCCAGCCAGCCGTGGTGTGCGCGGTAATGGCTTTCCAGCTGCGTGGCCAGCAGGGGGGAGGGCGCGAACGGACTGCCTGGCATGGTGGGGATGGCCTTAATGCAAATAAGAATTATTCTCATTTTAGCGCGGTGAGCGTGCCGATGCAATGCGCTGTTGCGGTCCCGCCACGCACTTGCCGTCACGTGGCGGTACCGCCAGGTCCTCTACAGCAAGGCCAGCGCGACGGCGGCCAGTACGGCCGCGCCGCCGATGATGCGCGCCAGGCGCATGGCCTGGTGCGGCGCATAGGGCAGCAGCCAGATCAGCAGCAAGCCGCAGCCCGTCAGGCTGCCCACCCAGTAGACGAGGCCGTAGCCGCCGCCGGCGATGTGCATGGCCCAGGCGAGGCCGGCCGCCAGCGCCAGCCAGCCGGTCCGCTGCAGGCGGCGGCGCAGTGGCGCGGGCGGTTCGGCGCCGCGTCCGTGCAGGTCGGCGTAATGGCGGTCCATCGCCAGGCACAGCGAGGACAGGCCCGCATAGCACAATGCGAAGACGAGGAAATTCGACAGCAGTTCCATCACGCGGCCTCCATCGTTTGCGCCGGTTTCACCACCGGTGCTGCCTTGGCCGCCTTCACGGGCAGCGGTTTCAATTTGAACGCCGCATACGCGAGGCCCAGGCCCAGCACCAGTACCACCAGGTCGAAGGCGGCGACCGCCACGGGGCCGCGGCCCAGGAACAGGGTCATGCCCAGGTGCGAACTGGTCGTGAAGACGTTCAGCACAGGCAGCGATGCCAGCAGGAAGGCGCCGGCGGCCAGTTGCATGCGCCACATGGCGCGCGACGGGCGCAGCTGGGCGATGATGGCGGCCAGGGCCCAGGCGCCGAAGAAGCAGGCGATTTCCTCTTTCGGCCGGTCTTCCATCGTCACGGACAGCAGGCGGTTGGCCCAGAAGTAGGCGCCAAAGGCGATCGGGATGCCGGCGATGGCGCCGATGTTGAGCGCTTCGACCAGGCGCAGGCCGAAGCTGGCGCGCTTGCCGGCGGCCAGCGCCTTGGCTTGCTTCTGGCGCGTCTTGACGGCCCACAGCAAGGCGCCCGTGGCCACCATGGCACAGCCGGCCAGGCCGGACAGGAAGAACAGGGCGCGCAGCAGCGGCCCGCCGAAATGCGCGACGTGCAGTCCAACCATCACGCCTTGCGTGGCTGCCGCGCCGGGCTGCGCGTCGCCATCGCTTGACAACAGCTTGCCGGAAACGCCATCGAATTCCATCGACGGCTGCTTCGACGACATGTCGCGTCCACCGGCGCGCGTCAGCGAAATGGTGGCGTTGGCATCGCCCGGGTGGTTGACGGAAATGCGCTCGACCTTGCCGCCGCCCCAATGCTGTTCCGCCTGGCGCACGAGGGGCGCCAACCGTGCCAACGGCGCGGCCACGCCGGCTGGCTTGCTGTCGCCCGAGCGGCCCGGGAAGGCTTCGGCGAAGAAGGCATCCTGGTCGCCCTTGTAGGCGGCCGTGACGCCGGAAGGCATGTACAGGAACATCAACGTGACCAGGCCCGTGTAGGTGATCATGATGTGGTAGGGCAGGGCCAGAACGGCCGTCACGTTATGCGCGTCCAGCCACGAGCGCTGGCCCTTTTTTGGCCGGAAGGTAAACAGGTCCTTGAAGATGCGCTTGTGCGTGACGATGCCGCTGATGATGGAGACGAACATGAACATGGCGCAGAAACCCACGATCCAGCGGGCCCAGATGGCCGGCATGTAATGCAGGTCGAAATGCAGGCGGTAGAGGAATTCGCCGCCCCGCGTCTCGCGCGGCTTGGACAGCACTTCGCCCGTGGCCGGGTCGGCTTTTTCGCTATGAAAATTGCCGCGCCGTCCGCGTTTCTTTTCGCCGGGCTTCGAAGGCTTGCTCCAGCCCAGTTGCGTGGCCGGGCTGCGTTCGCCGGGCAGGCTGATGAACCAGCGCGTGGCGCCTTCTGCCCGCTCTTCCATCGCCTTCTGCGCCACGCTGGCCGCTTCCTCGGTGCTGACCTGGCTGGCGGCGGCGCCGTGCAATTCGGGCTGCATCCACAGGGTGATTTCATTGCGGTAGTAGCTGGCCGTGCCGGCGCAAAACACCAGCAGCAAAATCCAGCAGACGAGCAGGCCGGACCAGGTGTGCAGCCATGCCATCGACTGGCGGAAACCTTCTTTCATGCGAAACTCCAGGATAGTGCGTCCATCCACTGCAGGATGGCGGCGATGACGGCGGCGGGGATCGCGAGGCCCAGCCAGGCGCGCAGGGCGCTGCGCGTGGCGAAGACCCACATCACGGCGCAGGTGTAGATGGCAAACGACAGCAGGGTGGCTGTCATGACGGCTTCGGAACGGGCCATGGGCAGGCTTACCGACAGCAGCATGGTGACCAGCGCGGCCAGCACGTAGCCGCCAACGATGGCCGCCACGCTGCGCGAAGCCACGCCGAGACGGTACACCGCGTCGGCGGACAGACGCAGGCGCGCAGGTTTTTCAATCGTTTCAGTGGTGGCTGGCGCTTGCATGGTCAGTCGTGATCCTTGCTCGGCGGCAGGGCCGGGCCGGCCGGCAGCGGCGTCACGCCTTGCGGCTGCACCAGGCTCAGGGTCGTCACGAACATGGCCTTGTCATAGGCTTGCGCGCCGCGCTGGCCGGCCGTCTTGTCCGTGTGCTGCACTTCCAGCACATAGGCGCCCTTCCATGGCAGCGGGAAGCTGACCAGGCCTTGCGCATCGCTCCACGCTTCCTTGCCCCAGCCCGATTGCACCACGGCGTTGACCTTGGCTTGCGCCAGCGGCTTGCCCTGGTAGCTGACCTGGAACTGGCCTGCTTTGCCGGTCGGCACCAGGTCGAGGGTCAGCGCGGGCGCTTGCGCCTTGCCGTCGGCGATCAGGCGCGCAGCCGGGATCCACACGGTGCGCGTGCTCTTGCCATCCTTTTTCTCTTCCCACGACGGGTAGTTGTCTTCCTCGACGATGATGCTTTCGCCGGTGCCCACCTTGCCATTCAGGATGAAGGCGCCGGCCGTCTTGCGCGCTTGCAGCGGCTGCGCGCCCTTGGCCGATATCCACGTCACATTCTTGATGCTGAACTTGTCCAGCAGGCCGGGCGACGCCTCGCGCAGGTTGTCGCCGAACTCGCCGAAGTACACGCTGGCCGCCTTGCCGTCCTGCTGCAGCCAGATCTGGTGCGCGCTGGCCGTGCCGGAAATGAGGGCCGCGCCCAGCAGGGCGGCAGCGAGGGCGCCGAGGCGCGCGATGGAAGTGATGTGCATGGTGTATCCCTTATCTTCTTATGTGAAATGGACAAAGCGGCCGCGCTCCCGGGGGGGCAGCGGCCTGCGATGCATCAGTACTGGTAGCGCAGGTTCAGCGCCACGTTGCGCGGTTCGCCGTAATAGCCGCCGTTATAGAAACCCACGCGGCGGAAATACGTCTTGTCGAACAGGTTGTTGACATTCAGGCTGGCCGACAGTTTCGGGCTGATCTGATAGCGCGCCATCAGGTTGGCCAGCACGTAGCTGCCCTGGCTGACCCGGATCTTGCTTTTGTTCGGCAGGGTGGCCGTCGTCCAGATCTCGTTCTGCCAGTTCAAGCCGCCGCCGATGGTGAGATTTTGCAGCTCGCCCGGCAGGCGGTAGGTGGTCGAGACGCGCAGCATGTTGGTCGGCTGGATGGTGTTGGTCACCACGCCCTTGCCCGTCTTCGATTTGCTGTGCGTGTAGCCGGCGAACAGCTGCCAGCCGCTCAAGGGGCTGCCCGACACTTCCGCCTCGTAACCCTTGCTTTTCGTGCCCTTGCCCGTCGAGATATAGGGACGGCTGCCGTCCGGCAGCATGAAGGTCAGCGGCACCGATTTGTCTTCCTCGCCCAGGTTGTCCTGCTTGGCTTCATACACGGCAAACGAGGCATTCACGGCGCCGTCGAAGAATTCGCTCTTCACGCCCGCTTCCACATTGCTGCCCGTGATCGGGTCGAGGAAGGCGTTGTTCTTGTCCTTCAGGTTTTGCGGCTTGAACAGGTCCGTGTAGCTGGCGTACAGCGAGGTGCTCTTGCTGACGTCGAGCACCACGCCCGCGTACGGCGTGACGACATCGTCCGTCTTGTAGGCGGAGCTGCGTTTCACAAAACGGCCCTGGGTATCGTAGCGGTCGTTATATGTTTCCCACCTGGAGACGCGCGCGCCGGCCAGCACCTTGAAACTGTCCGTGACATTGATGCGCGTGGCGATGAAGGCGCCGGACTGCTTGGTGGTGGCGACGTCGCGCGCACCCGTGCGCGTAAGCGCCGGCTCGGGCACGTCGCCCGTCCAGTGGCGGAAGTCGGGGATGGTGGTGGCGAATGGCAGCGGATCGGGCAGCAAGGTTTCATTCGTCGTGCCGCTGCGCTTCCAGCCGTTCACGCCCAGCACCAGGTCGTGCTGGCGGCCGAACAGGGGGAAGGTGCCGTTGGCCGACAGGTCGAAGTTGTCCTGCTTTTCATCGTAGGGGAAGGCGCCGCTCCAGACTTCCAGGCCGCTGCCGTCGCGTTTCGGATAGCCGCTGCCGCCGTAGAACAGTTTGCCGTTCGAGGAGCTGTCCAGGCGCCCGTAGGCAGCCTTGATCTTCCAGTCGTTGGCGAAGCGGTGTTCGAGGTAGACGTATTTGTTTTCGAATGCGCGCTCCCAGCTGCTCCACTTGGCCGCCATGTTGAACGAGCGCGGCATGTTGGCCGGCGTGCCGTCCGAGAAGAACAGGGGCGTGGTGCCCCAGCTCGTGCCTTTCGGCGTGTTCTTTTGATAGTCGATGCCGGCCGTCAGCAACGTTGCAGGCGTCAGATCCGCCTCGACGATGACGGCGCCCACCAGCTTGCGTTCCTTGTACAGGTCCATGTAGGAATGGCGGTTCTGGCCTGCCACCACGACGCGCCCGCGGATGCTGCCGTCCGCATTCAGCGGCGCGCTGATGTCGCCTTCGAGCCGGACCTTGCTCCACGAACCCACGGTCAGGCCGGCCGAGGCGGCAAACTCCTTGCCGGGACGCTTGTGCATCATGTTGATGGTGGCCGACGGGTCGCCATTGCCGCTGACCAGGCCCGTGGCGCCGCGCACGATCTCGATACGGTCATAGATGGCCGTGTCGAACAGCGCATTGCTGCCTGAATTGACGGCCACGCCATCGATCTGGTAATTGCCGATGGAAAAGCCGCGCGCCGAAAAGCTCGTGCGTTCGCTGTCGTTTTCCTGCACCGTCACGCCCGTCGACTGCACCAGTACCTCGGCCAGGCTGTTCAAGCCCATGTCGTCCATGCGCTGGCGCGTCACCACGGAAATCGATTGCGGCGTTTCGCGGATCGACAGGCCCAGGCGCGTCGCCGTGGCCATCTGTTTGGTGGTGTAGGAACCCGTGTGCTCGGTCGCTGCCTTGTCTTGCTGGCCCACTACCTTGATCTCGCTCAAAGTGGCTTCATCGGGCTTGGCGGGTGCCTCCGCAGCCAGGGCCGCGCCGGCGCCCAGCGCTGCCGTCAGCAATGCGGAATGCACGGCGATGGCCAGCGGACGCATGGCGACATTGGAAACTGGTGGGGAAAACGGGCCGGCAACCATGCCGGCCAGCGAACGTGCTCGCGCCATGAAACATCCTTCTTCTCGTGTGCCCGCCGTCGAGCGGCTGGCGTTTTTGGTATGGGAGGCTTGCTTGGCGGTGGTGCCTGGCTGGCGCAGCGTGTCATCCAGCCGCGCATCAGTCAGGCGACTGTGCGCAAACTCGGGTGGGAGTCTAAATGTGAATGAGAACTATTCTTATTATAGTGCGGGGTTGCGAGACATGCAAGAGAGCGATGTGGTAATGAAGCCGCAGCGATGCCGTCAACGCGCACGGCCGCCCCATTGCTGGCGGCGGCCGTGCATGCGCAGGAGCGCGGGCGTTTACAGCTGGCCGCGCAGGGTCAGCATGGCGTTGCGCGGTTCGCCATAGAAGTTGGAGCCATAGGCGGCCCACACGCGCGTGTAGTATTTTTTGTCGAACAGGTTGTTCACCGTCAGCGACAGCTCCAGTGTGGGACTGAGGCGGTAGCCAGCCTGCAAGCCCACCGTGGTGACGGGTCCCTGCTCGAATTTCACGGGCCCGTTCAGGCGGTACATGCTGCTGACGCTGCGCAAGCCGCCGCCCACGCTGACTTTATCGAGCGCGCCGGCGAGCCGGTAATTGGTCCACAGATTGACATTGTGGCGCGGCGCGATGAAGGAATACAGCTGCGCCTTCTGGTCGTCGCTGCCTTCGAGGGTGCGCGTGCTGGTGTAGGAATAGCCGCCCGTGATGTTCCAGCCGGGCAGGGGACTGCCGCTCAGCTCGGCTTCCATGCCCTGGCTGCGCATCTTGCCGGCGCCAATCGAAAACAGCGGGTTGGCCGGGTCGGGCATGACGCGGTTCTCGTCTTCCATGCGGAACAGGGCCGCATGCGCGTTGACGTTCTTGTCGAACAGCTCCGCCTTCAGCCCCAGCTCGAACTGCTGGCCCGTGCGCGGTTTCAGCGTCTGGCCGGCAGCGTCCGTGGTGGACTGGGGCGAGAAGATGCGCGTGTAGCTGCCGTAGGCCGACACCTGCTTGTCGAGCTCGTAGACCAGGCCCGCATACGGCGTGAACTTGGCCTTGATGGTGTTGCTGACATCGGTGAACTGGTTGAAATACGCGTTGCGGTTGACGGTATGGTTGTCCCAGTGCGTCACGCGTCCGCCCAGGTTGACGGCCAGGCGCTCGGTCGCTTGCAGGCGGGTGCGCGCGTACAGGCCGAACTGTTTGGTGCGGTTGTCATTGCCGTTGGAAAAGGTATAGCTGGGCCGCGCGATATTGTTATCGGGATGAAAGATGTTGATCGGCGCATTGTCTCCGCCGCCATACTGGAAATTCTTGTGCACCTGGCGGTAGTCGGCGCCCACGATCAGGTCGTGGCTGCGGCCAAATGCCTGGAACGGCGTGGCCAGGTAGGCGTCCAGGCCCTGCGTCTTCCAGTGGCTGCGGTAGTTCCAGCTGACCAGGCAGCTGTCGCCCGTGACGGGATCGGCGGAACAGTCGGACCAGCCGAAATTGCGCGACGGTTCGTCCTGCTCGCGGTACAGGGCGGTCGCCTTGAACTGGCCGCCGTTCGCCAGTTTATGCTCGAGTTCGGCAAAGTATTCGGTGACCTTTTCCGTGATGTGGTTCCAGGCCGGGTCGAGGTAGGTGGAGCGGGGCACGTCGAGCAGGCGCCCGTCTTCATACGCGGGCAGGCCGAAGGCGGGACGGCCCTTGTATTGCTGGTGGGTGACGCCGCCCGTCAGTACGGTGCCCGGCGCCACGTCGATGGCAACGGTGCCGTACAGCAGCGGTTTTTCCGCATACACATGGTCGACGAAGGAGCGCCGGTGTTCATACGCGGCCACCAGGCGGCCGCGCACCTTGCCATCCGCGCTCAGGGGGCCCGTGACATCCGCTTCCGCGTAGTAGCGGTCCCAGGAACCTGCGCTGAGCACGCCGCTGGCGGCAAAGGTGTCGCGCGCGCGCTTGCGCACCAGGTTGATGGCGCCGCCCGGGTCGCCCGCGCCCTGGAACAGGCCGGCGGGGCCGCGCAGCACTTCCACGCGGTCATAGATGGCCAGTCCGAAGCCGGCCGACAGGTCGTTGCCCGTGCTGGCCGGCGTCATCACGCCATCGACCTGCACCGAGTCAAGCGCATAGCCGCGCGAATAAAAGTTGCCGTGGTTGCCGCCCGTGCTGCTGGCCTCGACGGTGATGCCCGTCACGCCGCGCATGGCGTCATCCAGGCTCAGCAAATTCTGGTCATTCAACTGCTGGCGCGTCAGCACGGAGACGGATTGGGGAATTTCGCGCAGGCTTTGCTGGCCCTTGCCGATGCTCACCGCTTGCGCCGCGTATGATTTGGTCAGCTCGCTGTCGATCACTGCCTCCTGACGGGCGCTGACGGTAATTTCCGCCAGGGTCGCCACCTTGCCCGTGGCGGCGGGGGCGGAGCGGATGATGACGCTGCTGCCGTCGATGGCAGCCGTCAGGCCGCTGCCGGCCAGCAGACGCTCCAGGCTGTCGGCCACGCTGAAGGTGCCGCTGACGGCGGGCGCCGTCTTGCCGGCCACGAGTTCGGGCGCGAACAGCAGTTGCAGATTGGCTTGCCGCGCCAGCTCATTCAGCGCCTGGCCCAGCGGCTGGGCGGCGATGGCCAGTGTGACGGCGGGCGCCGTTTGCGCCTGTGCCAGGGAAATGGTGCCCAGGGCCAGCATGGCGGCCAGGGCGAGGGGGGCGGGTGTCAGATTGAGGCGGGGGGACCACATGTTGCATTTCTCCAGGTTAATTTATTGTCGATTAACTTGGTAGACGCGGCAGCGGGCAAAACCCTCACCTGCGAATGCGAATTATTTTCATTTGTTTTTTTGCAGTTGCATTGCCGGCCCCTGCGCGGCGGCTTTCGGCGCCATGCCGATGGTGCTGGTGGCGCCGCTGCGCACGATCTGCACGGGCAGCAGCTGCGGCAGGGCGGCGGCGAAGCGGTCGAGCTGGATCAGGCTGAAACTGCCGCCGATGCGCAGCTGTGCCACGGCGGGATCGCGCACGACGAAGCCCGTGTCGCCATAGCGCTCGAATTCGGCCAGTGCCGCGCCCAGCGGCACATTGTCGAAGGTGACCCTGCCGTTGCGCCATGGCGCCACGCTGCCTGGGGCCAGGCTGGCAATGGCGGACAGGCGGCCGCCGGCGTCGGCGCTGACGCCCTGGCCGGCCCGCAGGTCGGCCAGGTCTGGTCCTGCGCCCGCCACGCGCACGTAACCTTGCTGCACGGCCACGCGCAGCTGGCCGTCGTGTTCGAGCGTATTGCGTACGGAAAACTGCGTGCCTACCACCGTCACTTTCAAGGGACCGCTCAGCACGTCGAAGGGCTGGCCCTGTCTGCTTTGCACCTGGAACAGCGCTTCGCCGTGCGCCAGGCGCACTTCGCGGCGCTGGCGGTACAGGGTGACGTGCAGCTGCGTGGCCGTATCGAGTTCTACCTTGCTGCCGTCGGGCAGCGAGACGGCCAGGCGCTGGCCGCGCATGGTGGCATACGACTGGCTGAACACGGCTTGCTGTTGCCACCACTGGTAGCCGCCCGCGCCCACGCTGAGCAGCAACATGGCGGCGGCCGCATACGGCAGCGCGCGCAGCCAGTGGCGGCGGGGGCTGGAGGAAGGCGCGGCGTGGGGCACTGCCCAGCGCGCGGCGACCTGCGCGGGAATCTTGCGCGCCACGCGGTGCGTCTCCCGCAGCTGCGCGTACGCTTGCGCGTGCAGCGCGTCGGCCGCCAGCCAGGCGGAAAATTCGGCTTGTTGCTGTGCATTGAGGTTGCCGCGCCGGCCGAACCAGCTTGCCGCGGCCAGCGCCACGCCGTCCTGCGAGGCGGCAAAGTCGGCGTACTCGCGCAAGTCCGCCTCGTCCTGCGCGGACGGGCCGAAATCGTGGCGGGGCGGGTGGGCGGTCATGGGCGCCATTATGTGGCTTCCCGCAAAGAATGCAACTGCGCCTGGCAACTGAGCATGCCCCGCGCGATATGTTTTTCCACCATGCTCACGGAAATGCCCATGCGCGCGGCGATCTGCGCGTGCGGCAACTCCTCGAACACGTGCAACACGAAGGCGTCGCGGCAGCGGGGCGGCAAGGCGTCGATGGCGGCCACGCAGGCTTGCCAGTCCTGGCTGCTTTCGAGCGCCTGCTCCGGCTGCAGGTGGCGCGGCGCGGCCGGATGCGCGGCCTCGGGCAGGGCGTCGAGCTCCTCATGCTGGCGCAAGGCGGCGCGGCGGTGATTGTCGATCAGCAGATTGCGCGCCGTGCGGTACAGCAGCGCGCGCGGTTCGCGCACGGCCGCTTCGCCCAGCACGCGCGCATAGCTTTCCTGCACCAGGTCGGCAGCAGCTTCGCGGTTGCGCAAGCTACGCCAGCAAAAGTTCAACAGTTCTTGGTAATAGCGTGCAACCACGGCGTCCGATGTATGAGTCCGCAGCCAGGAGTGCCGCATATGAGAATGATTCTCATTATATGGCATGCCGGAGTGTAGCGCTAAGCGGCTTGGCGCACCGTGGCAGACGTACAACGCTTTGCCGCTTGCCTGGCATGCGTTACCATCGGAAGTTAACAAGGAGGCAAGATGGCTATTCAACTCATCAATACGGCGCCGGTAGCCGGCCAGCGGCCCGGCACCTCGGGCCTGCGCAAGAAAGTGGGCGTGTTCAGCCAGCCGCAGTATCTGGAAAACTTCGTGCAGAGCGTTTTTGACACGCTGGGCGACTGCCGCGGCCAGACCCTGGTGCTGGGCGGCGACGGCCGCTATTACAACCGCGCGGCCATCCAGACGGTGCTGCGCATGGCGGCCGCGCATGGCTACGCGCGCGTGCTGCTGGGGCAGGGCGGCATCCTGTCGACGCCGGCCGTCAGCTGCGTCATCCGCAAGCATGGCGCCAGCGGCGGCATCATCCTGTCGGCCAGCCACAACCCGGGCGGCCCCGATGGCGATTTCGGCATCAAGTACAACATCGCCAATGGCGGCCCGGCACCCGAAAAGGTCACCGAGGCCATCTACGCCTGCACGCAAGGCATCGCCGAATACCGCATCAGCGACGCAGCCGACATCGATCTCGATAAACTGGGTTCGGTGCGCATCGAGCAGATGACGGTCGAAGTGATCGATCCGGTGCAAGATTACGCGGAATTGATGCAGCAGCTGTTCGACTTCGACGCCATCCGTGCCCTGTTCGCGGGCGGCTTGCGCATCTGCTTTGACGGCATGCACGCCGTCTCCGGCCCGTATGCGACGGCCATCCTGGAAGGCATGCTGGGCGCGCCCAAGGGCAGCGTCATCAACGGCGTGCCCCTGGAAGACTTTGGCGGCGGCCATCCGGACCCGAATCCCGTCAACGCGCAGGAATTGATTTCCATCATGGCGGCCGGAGATGGTGACAATGAGGCCCCCGACTTCGGCGCCGCCTCGGATGGCGACGGCGACCGCAACATGATCGTTGGCCGGCGCTTCGACGTGACGCCATCGGACAGCCTGGCGATTTTGGCCGCGAATGCCACCTTGGCGCCCGGCTACCGCGCCGGCTTGAAGGGCATCGCCCGCTCCATGCCCACGTCGGGCGCGGCCGACCGGGTCGCGGCCGCGCTGGGCATTCCGTGCTACGAGACGCCGACGGGCTGGAAGTTCTTCGGTACCCTGCTCGATGCCGGCATGGCCACCCTGTGCGGCGAAGAAAGCTACGGCACGGGCTCGAACCACGTGCGCGAAAAGGATGGCCTGTGGGCCGTGCTGTTCTGGCTCAACCTGCTGGCAGAGAAAAAACAGTCGGTGGAAGAGATCGTGCGCGCGCACTGGGCCACGTATGGCCGCAACTATTATTCGCGCCACGATTACGAAGACATCGACAGCGCCGGCGCGGCGCAGCTGATGGAAACCGTGCGCGGCCAGCTGGCCGCCTTACCGGGCCAGACGCTGGGCAGCTACACGGTGGCGCTGGCCGACGATTTCAGCTATACCGACCCCGTCGATGGCTCCGTGGCGACGCAGCAGGGAATCCGCATCGTCATGACGGACGGCGCGCGCATCGTGCTGCGCCTGTCCGGCACGGGCACCGAAGGCGCCACCCTGCGCCTGTACCTGGAGCGCTATGAAGCCGATCCCGCGCAACACAGCATCCCGACCCAGGAAGCGCTGGCGGGACTGATCGCCGTGGCCGAGCAACTGGCGCAGATACGCGCGCGCACGGGACGCGACGGGCCGACCGTGACGACGTAAAAAAGGGCGCCCGAGGGCGCCCTTCTTCATTGTGGCAGATCAAACCGGCATCATGCTTTTGCCGGGATGGCCGCCTGGCGGTAGTTATCCACCATCTTGTAGCGCTTCGCGTACAGGCCGAAGGCCAGCATGGCGACGGCGGCGAAGGCGGCGAAGAAGAACATCTGGAAGGCTGTCACGCTGATGCCGCTTTCGGCGATCTTGCCGATCACGCCTTCGTTCATGACGCTGCGGTTGACGATCAGCACCCACAGGTTGCCCACCGTGGTCGACAGATTCCAGAAGCTCATGATGGCGCCCTTCATCGAGACGGGCGCCTGGCTGTAGGCAAACTCGAGTCCTGTCGCCGAGACCAGCACTTCGCCGAACGTCAGCAAGGCGTACGGCAGGATCTGCCACATGATGGAGACGGCATTGCCGCTGTCGAGGGCCAGCTGCAAGAGGCCAATGACGATCCACGCCAGCGAGGAAAAGCCGATACCGGCCGTCATGCGGCGCAGGGCCGTCGCTTCCAGGCCGAAGCGGTTCAGCATCGGGTACAGCACCAGGTTGTTGAACGGGATCAGCAGCATCACCAGCATCGGGTTCAGCGCCTGCATCTGCGCCGGCAGGAACCAGCTTGGTTTTTCCATGGTGTTCGCCTGCACGATCCACGTCGAAGCCTTCTGGTCGAACAGCGAGAAGAACGGCGTGACGAGGGCGAAGATGACGAGGATACGCAGCACGGCGCGCACGCCTTCGACGGCTTCGTCGGGGTGGATGCCGCGCGCGCGTTCCAGCTGCATGGCCGTGCCGATGCTGCCGAAGGCCAGCAGCAATACCAGCGCCGTACACGCGGAAATCACGAAGCCCCATTCGGGAATGCTGTAGAACGCATACAGGGCGCCGATCACGCCGACATAGGCCACGTACAGGCCGGGACGCGAACCGCCGTCGACACGCGCCAGCAGGGCCGTGCGGGCGACGCGGGTGAACGAATCGGGGTTCGGCGGTGCCGGCGGCACGTGCACGTATTTCTTGGCGCCCATCCAGAAGACGATGGTGGCGGCCAGCATCATCAGGCCGGGGATGCCGAAGGCGATCGATGGACCGTAGTCGCGCAGGAACATCGGCATCAGCAGCGAGGCGAAGAAGGAGCCGAAGTTGATGATCCAGTAGAACAGGTCGAAGACCAGCTTGGCCTTGTGCTTGTTGGTCTGGTCGAACTGGTCGCCGACAAACGAGGCCACGAGCGGCTTGATGCCGCCGGAACCGAAGGCGATCAGGAACAGGCCGAAATAGAAGCCGTTGACGCTGTTTTCAAACAGGGCCAGGCAGGCATGGCCGGCGCAATACACAAGGCTGAGCCAGAAAATGGTGTTGTACTTGCCAAAGAAGCGGTCGGCCAGCCAGCCGCCCAGCAGCGGGAAGAAATACACGCCGATGACGAAGGTGTGGAACACGTGCTTGGCTTCGCCCGTGCGCTGGTCGATCGGGATCATCAGCAGCAGGGTGCTGATGAGGAATGGCGTCAGGATGTTGCGCATGCCATAAAAGCTGAAGCGTTCGCAGCCTTCGTTGGCGATGATGTACGGTATTTGCCGGGGCATCTTGCCCGTGGCGGTTTGTGTCTCGGCCGATGACATTGGCTCTCCCCAAGTTTTTTTTGTAAGCCGCGATGCTAAGGCCTGCCGCGTTTGCTTGCAACAGAAAAAACGGCCTGTCCGCTATTTCGCAGGGATTTGTAAGGTATTGATTTTCATAAAGACATTACTTTCGGCACTTGCACGCGCAGGGCGGGGCAGCCACAGCTGCATTTGCAGCATGCCATCCGATGCGGGACAGTCCTCCAGGGTAAAACCGCAAGCCAGGTACAGGGTCAATGCCGCGTGGTTGTCCTGTGCCACGGCCAGGCGCACGCGGCCCAGCTCGGGAATGGCGCAGGCATGGGCGATGGCGGCCTGCACCAGTTGCCGTCCCGCGCCGCGCCCGCGCGCCTGCGGCGCCACGTACACGCCCCACAGGCTGGCCTTGTCATGCACGACGGCGATCGGTTCGCGGCGCAGGCCAGCCATGGCGATCAATTTTTCCTTGTCGAAAGCGCCAAATATTATTTGGTGGGAGGTGGCGTGCAAGCGCTCGGCTATCTGTGCCAGCGGCAAGCCGCTTTCCGCCGCATGCGTGGTGCAGAAGGCGGCGGGCAGTTCGGCGATGCCGGCCAGGCGCAGCGCGCGGTAGGCGCTGGCGTCGTCTGGCGTGAGGTGGCGGACAGTGATGGCGGGCATGTGGGCGAGTATCGGGCTTCGATGCCAGAAAGTAAAGCTTGCGCTGCAACGCCAGTGTCCCTGGCCATCGCATCGGCTTGGGGTGTTACTGCGTGGCGATGCGCTGCATGGGCGCATTGTCCTTGCGCCATTGTTCCAGGCTGATCAGGTCGCCGCTGACGATGTCGTCGACGAGGATGCGCTTGCCGTCGGGCGTGACGACAAAGCTTTCCCACCGGTGCGCCGCATCGGGCGTGCTTTCGAAAAAGCTCAGCTGGTAGTAAACGACGCCATCGACGAGGCGCGTCTCGGGCGACGTTTCCATCACGGCGCCGTGCGCGCGGCCGCCGGACGCCTTTTCGATATGCGCCGACCATGCCTTGATTTCCGGCAAAGCCATCAGCGCATCGACGGCGCGCGCGTTCTGCTCCGGCGCCGCCGTCTGGCTGTTCGCGGTCGGGGCATTGTCTGCCTGCGGCGCGGATTGCTGGTGCAGGTAGAAAGCACCGAGCCCGGCGGCCAGCAAGCCGGCCAGGATGCCGGCGATGATGGTGGTTTTGGAAGAAGAGGCGCGTGGCGGCATGATGGTGAGCGTGAGAAAGAGGGACGATGGCGGCCATGCTAAAGCAAAACGCACAGGCCGGCAATCGCCGGGCTTGCCAACGGGCTTGCAAATCAACAGGCGAAAAAAAGCCACCTTCCGTAGAAGGTGGCTTTCGGGGCCGCCGGGAGGCGCTGGCAGCTTTTGGTCTGCCAGCCCTGTCCCTGCGTATGCGGCCAGTCGCGCCGTCGCCTGCGCGACTGGCCGCCGGACATTACATCATGCCGTCCATGCCGCCCATGCCGCCCATACCACCCATGCCGCCGCCCATGCCGCCGCCTGCTTTGTCGTCAGCGATTTCGCAGACCATGCAGTCGGTCGTCAGCATCAGCGAAGCGATCGAAGCGGCGTTTTGCAGCGCCGAACGGGTCACTTTGGCTGGGTCCAGGACGCCCATTTCAACCATGTCGCCATACGTGCCGTTGGCAGCGTTGTAGCCGTAGTTGCCCGAGCCAGCCAGTACGGCTGCCACGACGACCGAAGCTTCTTCGCCAGCGTTTTGCACGATCATGCGCAGTGGCTCTTCCATTGCGCGCAGGACGATCTTGATACCAGCGTCTTGATCAGGATTGTCGCCCTTGACCGTGATGTTGGCGCGTGCGCGCAGCAGGGCTACGCCGCCGCCTGGCACGATGCCTTCTTCCACGGCAGCGCGGGTCGCGTGCAGTGCATCTTCAACGCGGGCTTTTTTCTCTTTCATTTCGACTTCGGTGGCTGCGCCAACCTTGATCACGGCAACGCCGCCAGCCAGTTTGGCGACGCGCTCTTGCAGTTTTTCACGGTCGTAGTCCGAGGTCGCTTCTTCGATCTGTACGCGCACTTGTTTCACGCGTGCTTCGATCGAAGCTGCTTCGCCGGCGCCATCGATAACGATGGTGTTTTCCTTGCCCACTTCGATGCGTTTCGCTTGGCCCAGTTCGGCCAGGGTCACTTTTTCCAGGGTCAGGCCGACTTCTTCAGCGATCACTTGGCCGCCGGTCAGGACAGCGATGTCTTCCAGCATGGCTTTGCGGCGGTCGCCGAAGCCAGGTGCTTTCACTGCGCAAGTTTTCAGGATGCCGCGGATGTTGTTCACAACCAGGGTGGCCAGCGCTTCGCCTTCGATGTCTTCTGCGATGATCAGCAGTGGACGGCCAGCTTTTGCGACTTGTTCCAGTACCGGCAGCAGGTCGCGGATGTTCGAGATTTTCTTGTCGCACAGCAGGACGAATGGGCTGTCCAGCACGGCAACTTGTTTCTCCGGGTTGTTGATGAAGTATGGCGACAGGTAGCCGCGGTCGAACTGCATGCCTTCAACGATGTCCAGCTCGTCGTTCAGCGACTTGCCGTCTTCAACGGTGATGACGCCTTCCTTGCCGACTTTTTCCATCGCTTCAGCGATACGCTCGCCGATCGAGTAGTCCGAGTTTGCCGAGATCGCGCCAACCTGGGCGATTTCCTTGGTCGTGGTGCAAGGACGGGCGATTTTCGCCAGTTCTTCGACGGTGGCAGCAACTGCCTTGTCGATACCGCGCTTCAGGTCCATCGGGTTCATGCCGGCGGCAACGAACTTCATGCCTTCGCGCACGATGGCTTGTGCCAGCACGGTTGCGGTGGTGGTGCCGTCGCCGGCGTTGTCGCTGGTGCGGGAAGCAACTTCCTTGACCATTTGCGCGCCCATGTTCATGAGCTTGTCTTTGAGTTCAACTTCTTTCGCTACCGAGACACCATCCTTGGTGACGGTTGGGGCGCCGAACGAGCGCTCCAGGACCACGTTGCGGCCTTTCGGGCCCAGCGTTACTTTGACTGCGTTGGCGAGGATGTTGACGCCTTCGACCATCTTGGCGCGCGCTGCGTCGCCGAATACTACTTCTTTAGCTGCCATGTTCAATTCTCCTGAGTTTCGGGATGTATCTGTCTACAACGTGGAAACAATTACTTGACGACGATCGCCATGATGTCTTCTTCGCGCATGACCAGCAGCTCATCGCCGTCAACTTTGACGGTTTGGCCGGCGTACTTGCCGAACAGGACGCGGTCGCCCACTTTGACATCCAGAGGACGCACTTTGCCGTCGTCGAGAATCTTGCCATTGCCTACGGCAAGGACTTCGCCTTGATCCGGTTTTTCAGCAGCTGCATCAGGAATGATGAGGCCGGACGCAGTCTTGGTTTCCTGGTCGAGGCGTTTGACGATGACGCGATCGTTCAATGGGCGCAGATTCATACAAAACTCCTTAAAGTTCAATGGATAGGTGTTGCTAAATGAATACATGCCTGGCACAGCGCCAGACGTGCTTTCAGTGACCGCCGTTGAAAGCAGCCCGCAACGGTCAAGCAAACCCCATGTCATCCTGTCCTTGCCTGTATCCGGCAGTGGTGCATCGCGGCGTCGCCCGCCGCGTAGCGTTCCCTGCAGTGGCCTGGCAAGCACCATCATTTCCTGAGGATTGCTACGAAAGAGTTTGTTAGCACTCTCTACTAACGAGTGCTAATTATAGGGACGGTAGGGGGCTTATTCAAGGGGAACATATAGATAGATGCTGAGCAGAGCCTGCATCTACACAGGGTTTGCGCCAGCACAAGCCTCGTTCCCGGGCGTCAGCAACAGGCGCGACTCTAGCATGCCGTTCGGAGAGGGGGCGTTCCTGTACGCATAGGAAACAGAGTTTGACTATGAAATTTGATAAGATGATTGCAATTGCATATCAATATCACCATTCGCACCAGAAAGCACGCCATGCCATTCCCGATTTCCCATCCCGCCCTGCGCCTGTTGGGCGCTACTCTCGTCGGTCTCGCCTGCCTGGGCAATGCCGCGGCACAAACGCCCACCATCGTCGACGAGATCACCGTGGCGGCCCTGACGCCGCTGGAAAAGGAAATGTTGCTTAATGACTTGTTCAACGACCTGAACAAGGATGACGACGACCAGGAAGCCCATGTGTGGGACAACGGCGCCGACAATGGCGTGCTGGTGAAAGTCACATACAACTTCAGCAACTCCGGCATGACGGAACACAGCTTGAAGGCGCACGTGTGCCGCGACCTGAAATTCGTCGTCACCGCGGGCGACAAGTCGCAGGACCTGAGCCGCCGCACCTGTTCGCAGAACAGCGGACGCTGGGATGTGCAGGGCAAGGACCCGGCGCCCGTCGTGTATCCGCCATTCCTGTCCGACGTCACCATCGCCAAGCTCAATGCCAGGGAACAGAAAGCGCTGCTGACGGCCGCCGTGCGCACCTTGAAAGATGAAGAGGATGGCAAGACGCGCCAGTGGAGCAACAAGGGCCTGGGCAATGCGGTGCCGCTGGCAGTGCGCCTGACGCCCTCGGGGACGGACGCCAAGCCTGGCAGTTATCGCAGTACTTGCCGCGACTTGACGATGGTTCTTGACGGCAAGGGCGGACAACAGACGCTGACGCGCCGCTCTTGCGAAAACCGCTATGGCGGACTCGATATCGAACCCGATTACGTCGACGAGTAAAACGCTGCCATCGCGGCGCCGGCAGATGCGCGCACTTGGCGAAAAGCGCCGGAAAAAGCGTGTATTGTCCGCCAACTGCCCTGCATTGATGTAAATATGTGTGACAGCGGCGTGATTCGATTGACGCCCATGGAGCGTCCGCCCTATAGTGGCGGGATGATTTCCGAATTCAACGAATTATCCGACAAAATAGGCCTGCTGGCCGAAATGACCCATGCGCTGCGCCGTGAAAACGCGCAACTGCGCAAGGACAATGCCGCGCTGGCCGCCGACAACGCGCAGTATGTGCAGCGCATGCGCGAGGCGCAGGAGCGGGTGGAGGCGTTGCTGGAGAAAATTCCCGAACTGGTGCAAGCCGGTCTGGAGCAAGCCGCTTCCGAAGCGGGCGCCTATATTGGCGAGAACGAGAAGGAAGCGTAATGCCGCGTGTCGATGTCAATATCATGGGCCAGTCCTACAGCATGGTGTGCCGCGACGGCGAAGAGCGAGCGCTGCGCGAAGCGGCGATCTATCTCGATAGCAAAATGAAAGCCATCCGCGACGCGGGCAAGGTCAAGGGCAACGACCGCATCGCCGTGCTGGCCGCCCTGGGCGTGGCTGCGGAATTCCTCTCCGTGAAGTCGCCGCAAGGTCCGCTGTCGGAATTGACGATACTGGAAGTGAAGCAGAAAATCTCGGCCATGCACACGGTGTTGGATAGCGCTCTGACGCCCCAGGAAAACCTTTTTTAAGCGTGCACGCGACGATTTGTCTTTGCGATGCGCGATCAAAGGAGTAAACTTGGGTCTACCCTGCGGTGTTCGCGATTGCCATATATTCCTTGAACCATTTATGCGCATCGGTTGCGAATTTTGTTTGATGGGAGTGAGCGTCGCTCGTTCGACGAACCCGAAATTGAACTAACGTGACCACCTTGAACCGTTTGGTTCGGGATGCCGGCATAGCGGCACAGGCGGGGCCCAATTTGCAGTACCAAGAAAACGGTTGCAGCATCGATGCGCAACCGTTTTTTTACGCCTGTTGCTTTTGATAGGGAGTGAATATGAAACAATATTGGCTGATGAAATCCGAACCCGATGAAGTGAGCATCGACGACCTGATGGCGGCGCCCAAACACACCATGCCGTGGTTCGGCGTGCGCAACTACCAGGCGCGCAACTTCATGCGCGATGGCATGCAACCGGGTGATGGCGTGCTGTTCTATCACTCGAGCTGCCCGCAGCCGGGCGTGGCGGGCGTGGCCGAAGTGGCCAGCGGTGCGTATCCCGATCACAGCCAGTTTGAAGAGGGCGGAAAATATTTCGATGCCAAGGCCACGCAAGAACAGCCGCGCTGGATCAGCGTCGACGTGCGCGGCGTGAAAAAGACGGCGCTGCTGCCCCTGTCCGAGATGCGCCAGATGCCGGAACTGGAAGACATGCTGCTGCTCAAGAAGGGCAGCCGTCTGTCGATCACGCCCGTGACGCCGGCGCAATGGAAAGTCATTACCGGCAAGCTGACAGGCTAGCCTTCGACCCGGTTGCGGCCATTCTGCTTGGCCCGGTACAGGGCCTGGTCGGCGGCGGCCAGCAATTGTTCCGGCGTCTGTCCTGCGTCATTCAGCGCGAGGCCGATGCTGGCCGTCACCAGGCCGCCGCGCGACGGCGCGTGGACGATGGCGGCCGCGGCGATCGCTTCCTGCATCTTGTGCGCCACGGCCAGCGCGCCCGCGCCATCGGTGGCGGGCAGGATGGCGGCAAACTCCTCTCCGCCGAAGCGGGCCGCCAGGTCGCTGGCGCGCGGCAGCGCGGAATGCAGGGCGGCCGCGATCTGCACCAGACAGGCGTCGCCATACGGGTGGCCGAAGGTATCGTTGAGGCTTTTGAAGAAGTCGATATCGATGATCAGCAGCGCCAGCGGTTGATTGTTGCGCGTGGCGCGCTGCCACTCCAGCTGCAGGGTCTGGTCGAAGCAGCGCCGGTTGGCGATGCCCGTCAAGCCATCCGTCAGCGACAGCTTTTCCAGTTTGTCGTGGGCTTCGCGCAAAGCCCGTTCGCTTTGCATGTAGCGGCTTTGCAGGGTGGCCGAGCGCAGTGCGTGGACCGTCAGCGCGACGAACAGGGCGCTGGCCGCCAGGTAGAAATGCTCGCGCAGCACGACGAATCCCAGTCCCAGCAGGGCTGCCGTGAAAAAAATGGGGCTGAAGTTGTCAATCAGCAAGGTCAACGGCCGCGGCGGCCGTGCTTCTTCCTCGCCCGGCTGCACGCGCATGGCCAGCACCGCCAGCAGCAGGAAAGGCAGGCTGGGCAGTACCTCGCTGGGACCGGCTTCGGCCAGCGCATGCAGGGTCAGGTAATTATAGGCGCCTGCGCAGGCGGCGTAGCACCACAGGAACACGCTGAGCAGCAGGTAGAAACGCCCTTGTGCGCCATCGCGGCGGTGCGCCAGCAGGCGCAGCGAGGCGCAACAGGCCAGAACGAGGTTTTCCACGTTGTACGTCGTCACCAGCAGGCTGGCGGGTATCGGCGCGATCGAGCGCTGGTCGAAGGGCGAGACGGAAAAGATGGCCGTATAGGTCAGGTAAGCTGCCAGCAGCACTTGCACGGCGTCCAGCCATTGCAGGGTGCGCGAAGGGTGGCGGTCGCTGACGGAGGAAATGGCCAGCAGCAAGGGCGCGCCATACATGAAATAGGCAAAATCGGAGAAATACGTCGTGTCGGACGCCACATGGCTGCTCAGGTCTTGCCAGGCGGATAACGCCATGCCCACGCTCCAGAACAGCATGGCGGCCGCAAACAGGCCCCAGCCCGTGCGCACGACGCCGGGTGTGCTCAGGCTGGCGTTGCGGCAGCAGGCGGCCAGCGCCAGCAGTGGCGCCATCACGCCGAACAGGTAGCTTACGGCGGGACCGCGCGTCCCGGCCCAGGCCGTCAAGGCCAGCTGCGCCAGCACGTAGCCGCCCGCCAGCGCCAGCCAGAATGTCGTGGTCTTCCTCGCATACTGCATGGATGGGACTCCCCGCTCGAATTGCCAACACAGCATGATTGCATGCCCTGCACTTGCTGCAGGGTAAAGCGATCATTGCTCTATCGCAAGCGAAGATTCATTCCGCAAGGAAATTGTGCTGCTTTGAGGGAAAAGTTGCCGGGGGAGGCAGAATGGCGCGCCTGCCTGGCGCGCCATCGGGGGGAACAGCGGTTTTACGTGTTGGCCGGGCGGGCCTTGGTGGGCGGCGTGCCCATTACCTGGCTTTTATACGCCCACACCAGCAGCGCGATGGCGCCGACGATCATCGGCAGGGACAGCATCTGGCCCGACGTGATCGGCACGCCCAGCCACACGACTTCCCAGTCCGGCGTGCGGAAGTATTCCGTGAAGAAGCGCGCGCAGCCGTACAGCAGGGTGAACATGGCGCCTACGGCCATGCGCGGACGCTGCTTGCGCGCATACAGCCACAGGATGATGAACACCAGGATGCCGTCGACCAGCATCTGGTAGAGCGGCGACGGGTGCACGGGATACGGAATGCCTGGCCATTGCATGGCCCACGGCAGGGTTTCCGGGGCGATGCGGCCCGGCAGCTCTGCATTGATGAAGTTGCCCAGACGGCCGGCCGCGTAGCCGAGCGGCACCAGCGGCGCGATGAAGTCGAGCACGTCGAACAGGTTGCGGCCCGCCTTGCGGCTCCACAGGTACATGGCCAGGATGACGCCGAGGAAGCCGCCATGGAAGGACATGCCGCCATGCCAGACCATGAAGATCTCGAGCGGATTGTGCATGAAGTATTCGGGGCGGTAGAACAGCACTTCGCCCAGGCGCCCGCCGATCACCACGCCCAGCATGCCGTAGAACAGCATGTCATCGAGGTCTTCCTTCTTCCAGCCCAGCACGGCGATATGCGGTTGCTTGATGCGCACGCGGCCCAGGATAATAAACAGGGCAAAGGCCAGCACATACATCAGGCCGTACCAGTGCACGGCGAGCGGGCCGATCTGGATGGCTATCGGGTCGGGCATCGGGTGTATCAGCATGGAGTTTCTTTCTTTGTTTAAAGCCAAGGTTGCGTAGTATGGGGGCGCTTGCGGTTCTTTGCCTTAGCGGCCACTTAATTTATCGTGCCGGGTGGCCTATCTGCTTGCGCAGCAGCGTCAGAAAGCCTTGCAGCACGGCGGACGGATTGTCGCGGCGCCAGGCCAGGCCCGTTTCCACCAGCGGCGTGGCGTCCCGCAGCGGCCTGTATTCTACGCCCGGGCGCATCAGATTCGATACCGATTGTGGCACAAGCGCGATGCCCATGCCAGCCGAGACGAGGCTGACGATGGTTTGCATCTGGATCGCTTCCTGGCCGATCTGCGGCGTGATGCCGGCCGCGCGGAACACGCCGAGGATGGCGTCGTGCAGGGCGGGCGAGATCGCGCGCGGGAAAATGATCAAGGGCAGGGCCGGCACGTCGCGCAGGCGCACGGCGCCCGGCGACTTCAATATGTCGAGGCCGGACGGCGCGGCCAGCACCAGGGGTTCGGCCAGCACGGGCAGGTAGTCGAGCGCCCCTTTCGCCTTTTCGGGCAGCGGCGGGATCAACAGGCCCGCATCCGTGCGCCCGGCCAGCAATTCGTCCAGCTGCAGGTCGGACGTGGCCTCCTGCAACTGGATCTGTACTTGCGGATAAGCCGTCTGATACGCGCGCAGCAGCGGCGGCAGCACGCTGTAGTCGGCCGAGGAAACAAACGCCAGGCTCAATCGCCCCGCCTCGCCCTGCGCGGCCCGTTGCACCAGCGCGGGCAAACCGAACGCCTGCGCCAGCAGCCGGCGCGCCTCGGGCAGCAGGGCTGTGCCGGCCGGCGTCAGCTGCACTTCGCGGCGCGTGCGCACGAACAGGGGCGCGCCCAGCAGGTCTTCCAGGGCCATGATGGTTTGCGACAGGGGCGGTTGCGTCATGTGCAGGCGCGCGGCGGCGCGGCCGAAGTGCAATTCCTCGGCGACGGTGACAAAGTAGCGCAGCTGGCGCAGTTCAAGGTTCATATGCGTTTCCATGTGGAATAAGTTCTGTGATATATGAAACGACTCACAGACACGTGCATCATATATTTGACAGTGGGGCGCGCGCAAGGCAATCTGACGTACCCCCACTGCATGCAGGGTTTTACTGCGAATTTTTCTGTAAGCCCGCACAGTCAGGCACCAACACTTTTGGAAGGTCCATCATGCCGCAATACCGCTCCCGCACCACCACCCACGGCCGCAACATGGCTGGCGCCCGCGCCCTGTGGCGCGCCACCGGCATGAAGGACGGCGACTTCGACAAGCCGATCATCGCCGTCGTCAACTCGTTTACCCAGTTCGTGCCCGGCCACGTGCACCTGAAAGACCTGGGCCAGATGGTGGCGCGCGAAATTGAAGCGGCCGGCGGCGTGGCCAAGGAATTCAACACCATCGCCGTCGATGACGGCATCGCCATGGGCCACGGCGGCATGCTGTATTCGCTGCCGTCGCGCGACCTGATCGCCGACTCCGTCGAATACATGGTCAACGCCCACTGCGCCGACGCCATGGTCTGCATCTCGAACTGCGACAAGATCACGCCGGGCATGCTGATGGCCGCCATGCGCATCAATATCCCCGTCGTCTTCATTTCCGGCGGCCCGATGGAAGCGGGCAAGGTCGTCAAGGTGGTCAACGGCACGCAGAAGATCATCAAGCTGGACCTGGTCGACGCCATGATCAAGGCGGGCGACAGCACGGTGTCCGACGCAGACGTGGCGGAAATCGAACGCTCGGCCTGTCCTACCTGCGGTTCCTGCTCCGGCATGTTTACGGCCAACTCGATGAACTGCCTGACCGAGGCGCTGGGCCTGGCCCTGCCCGGCAACGGCACCATCCTGGCCACGCACTCGGACCGCCAGCAGCTGTTCCTGCGCGCGGGCCGCCTGATCGTCGAACTGGCCAAGCGCCATTACGAGCAGGACGATTACTCGGTGCTGCCACGCTCGATCGCCACCAAGTCCGCATTTGAAAACGCCATGGCGCTCGACGTTTCCATGGGCGGCTCGACGAATACCGTGCTGCACTTGCTGGCCGCCGCGCACGAAGCGGAAGTGGAATTCACGATGGCCGACATCGACCGCATCTCGCGCAAGGTACCGTGCCTGTGCAAGGTCGCGCCGATGACGGACAAATACCATATCGAAGACGTGCATCGCGCGGGCGGCATCGTGGGCATCCTGGGTGAACTGGCACGCGCCGGCTTGCTGAACACGACCCTGCCGACCATCCACGCGCCGACCCTGGCCGACGCCATCGCGCAAAACGACATCATGTGCACGGACAATCCGGCCGTGCATGAATTGTTCCGCGCCGCCCCGGGCGGCGTACCGACGCAGACGGCGTTCTCGCAATCGGAGCGTTTTGCGGCAGTCGACACGGACCGCAGCACGGGCTGCATCCGCGACAAGGCGCACGCCTACTCGCAGGATGGCGGCCTGGCCGTCTTGTACGGCAATCTGGCGGAAAAGGGCTGCATCGTCAAGACGGCAGGCGTCGATGAAAGCATCCTGAAATTCTCGGGCAAGGCGCGCGTGTTCGAAAGCCAGGATGCCGCTGTTGAAGCGATTTTGGCCGATACCGTGCATGAAGGCGACGTTGTCATCATCCGCTACGAAGGCCCGAAAGGCGGCCCCGGCATGCAGGAAATGCTGTACCCGACTTCGTACATCAAATCCAAAGGTCTGGGCAAGGCGTGCGCGCTGTTCACGGACGGGCGCTTCTCGGGCGGTTCTTCGGGCCTGGTGATCGGCCACGCCTCGCCGGAAGCGGCTGAAGGCGGCGCCATCGGCCTGGTGGAAGAGGGCGACTTCATCGACATCGACATCCCCGAGCGCACCATTAATTTGCGCGTGACGGACGGTGAACTGGCCGCGCGCCGCGCCGCCATGGAAGCGAAGGGCGACGCTGCCTGGCTGCCCGTCAACCGCGAGCGCTATGTGTCGCAGGCGCTGCAGGCGTATGCGGCGCTGACGACGTCGGCTGACCGGGGCGCCGTGCGCGACCTCTCCCAACTGAAGAAGCGCTGACCACACCAGGCAAAACCTACTGCGCGTCGCGATTTGCGGCCTGCGATGCTCACTGTGCATCCGCACAGCTGCGCTTCTCAGCCACAACTCGCTGCCGCTCGCTACGGTTTTGCCAGGTGTTGGATACTGTTGCGCAAGTAAGACAGCCGGCCCCGATCTGCTGCGCGGGGCCGGCTGTCGTTACATCGCCTTACAAACAACATGGTCATGGACGCGCAGATGGGGCAGAATATGCATGCCTCCTGACTACATTGCGTTACTACATTGAAACGCTTGATCTGGGCTCGTGGTGCATCTGCGGAAACACAGTAAAATGCCGCAGGAAGTAACTTTGGAGAAAAGACAATGAAACGTTTTATGTTGGTGAGTGTATTGGCCGTATCGGCTCTGGCATCGCAAGCAGCGTTGGCCAATCCGGACCTGGCGAAAGCAAAAAACTGCATGGCTTGCCACGCGGTGAGCACGAAACTGGTGGGCCCTGCGTTCAAGGACGTGGCTGCCAAGTATGCCGGTCAGAAAGACGCGGAAGCCAAGCTCGTGGCGAAAGTCATGAAGGGCGGTTCCGGCACCTGGGGCGCGATCCCGATGCCAGCGAACCCGCAAGTGAGCGATGCGGAAGCCCACACCCTGGTCAAATGGGTACTCGCACAGAAATAATCTGTGCCGCAGTAACTGCAATCAGCGCGCCGGCAATCCCGGCGCGTTTTTTTTGCCCGCTGCCTTCTGCAGATTACCCATGCCTTCCAATGTCGCCCGCACCGCCTCGTCGAGCGGCGTATGCGGCTCCTGGCCCAGCACGGCCAGCAGCCGCGCATTGTCCATGGCCAAGGGCGTTTGCCACAGATAGCGCATCTCGCGCATTTCGCGCAGGGTCGCCACGAACGGCGACGCCAGCGCCACCAGCCACCACGGAAAACGCCGGATGGCGGGCGCAGTTCCTGTCGCCTGGTCCACCACGCGGGCAATCGCGCCCGTCATTTGCCGGCCGTCGTGGTCCCAGTGGCCGCCCATGTGAAAGCGCGAGAACGTGGGCAAGGTGGCGCGCATGGCCAGCAATTGCAGCATTGTGCGTGCCACGTCGGGCAGGTAGGACCACTGGTGGCCCACGCCGTGCGCACCTGGATACAGCACGCTGCGCACGCTCTGGCCTGGTTTCACCAGCCCCTGCGAAAACCAGTTGTTGCCGGCGCGGGGGCCGAAGAAGTCGCCCGCGCGCACGATGATGACCCTGGCGCCCTGCGTGCTGGTCCACTCCAGCCGCGCTTCCAGTGCCACGCGGATGGCGCCCTTGCGCGTGAGCGGGCGTTGCGGCGCATCTTCCGCAAGTAAGTCTCCCGATGCGGGAAAGGCGTCGGGACCGAAGTTGTACACGGTGCCCGGCAGCACGATGGTGGCGCCTTCGGCAATCGCCGCTGAAATCGTGTTGTCGAGCATGGGCAGCACCAGTCGGCCCCAGTGGCGGTAGCCGGGCGGGTTGACGGCGTGCACGATGACGGCGCAGCCTTTCGCGGCCGCCAGCACGTCCGCGCGCGACAGCGCATCGCCGCGCAGCCACTCGATGTTATCGCCGCGTGGCGATGGTGTTTCTCCCCGCGTCAGGGCGCGTACCTGCCAGCCTGCCGCCAGGAGCTGGCGGACCATCTCGCCGCCGATGCCGCCCGTCGCGCCCAGTACCAATACCGTTTTGTCCATATTGTCCTCCGTGTGGTTGATGGAGCCAGTATCTGCCGCGCAAGGCTAATTGGGAATTGACGAGCATCGATCATAGGCTATACATTTATGTATGACCACCTCGATCGCCTGGGAATACTACCGTTCGCTGCTGGCCGTGCTGAAGCACGGTTCTCTGTCCGGCGCGGCCCGCGCGCTGGGCATCACGCAGCCCACCGTCGGCCGGCATATCGCCGCGCTCGAGCAGGCGCTGGGCGCGACCCTGTTCACGCGCTCCCAGCTGGGCTTGCTGCCCACGGAAGTGGCCCTCGCGCTGCGGCCCCATGCGGAAACCATGGAACATACTGCCGCCCTGATGCAGCGCGCCGCCAGCAGCCAGGGGCAGGGCGTGGCCGGCGTCGTGCGCATCGCGGCCAGCGAAGTGGTGGGCGTGGAAGTGCTGCCGCCCATCCTGGCCCGCCTGCGCGCGCGCCATCCGGGCTTGATCATTGAATTAGTATTGAGCAACAAGGTGCAGGATCTGCTGCGCCGGGAAGCGGACATCGCCGTGCGCATGCTGCGGCCGCGCCAGGAACAACTGGTGGCGCGCAAGGTGGGCGATATCGAACTGGGCCTGCATGCCCACGTGGATTACCTGGCGCGGCATGGCACGCCGCTGGTACTGGCCGATCTGGCGCAGCATGCCGTCATCGGCTACGACGAGGCGAGCCCCTTCGTGCGCAACGCGGGCGCGGCTTTCAACGGATTTGCGCGGGAAAATTTCGCCTGGCGCAGCGACAGCGACCTGGCGCAACTGGCCCTGATACGCGCGGGCGCCGGCATCGGCGTGTGCCAGGCGGGTTTGGCTGCGCGCGATCCAGCCCTGCGGCGCGTGTTGCCGCAAGCGTTTGCGCTACCGATGGAAACCTGGGTCACCATGCATGAAGACTTGCGCGGCAGCCTGCGCTGCCGCGCCACCTTCGACGCGCTGGCCGAAGGGTTACTGGCTTATGTAGCCGGGCAGCAAGAACCGTAGCGAGCGGATGTGAGTTGTGGCTGAGAAGCGGAGCTGTGCGAATGCACAGTGAGCATCGCAGGCCGCAAATCGCGCCGCGCAGTAGGTTCTATTATTTGACCACTTCCATCTTGGTCTTCTTGCCGTCACGGTAGGTGAACAAGGTCAGCGCGCCATCCTTGATGTCGCCGTTGCCGTCGAACGAGATCGGGCCCGTCACGCCCTGGTAGTGCACCTTGGCCAGGAAAGGCAGGTAGACGGATGGTTTCGACGATTTCGCGTCGGCCATGGCGGTGGCCATGGTCATCACGGCATCGTAGACGTATGGCGCGTACAGCTGCACTTCCATATTGTATTTCTGCTTGTAGCGGGCGCGGAAGTCGTCCATGCCTTTTTGCTGCGCGCCCGTCACGCCGCCCGCTTCCGCGCAGGTGACCATGTCTTCGCCCACGGCGTCGCCTGCCAGCTTGCCCAGCGGCTCCGTGCACAAGCCATCGCCGCCCATGAACTTGGCCTTGATGCCCAGCGCTTTCATCTGGCGCAGCATGGGGCCGCCCACGGAGTCCATGCCGCCAAAGAAGATCAGGTCGGGATTTTTCGACTTGATGCTGGTCAGGATGGCATTGAAGTCCGTCGCGTTGGCATTGGTAAATTCCTTGCCGACGATTTGCACGCCTGGGGCCGCCTTCTTGGCGCCCTTGACGAATTGTTCCGCCACGCCCTGGCCGTATGCCGTGCGGTCATCGATGACGGCGATTTTCTTCGCCTGCAGCTTGCCCACGGCATACGCGCCCAACGTTCCACCCAGCTTGTTGTCATTGGCGACGACGCGGAAGGCCGTGTTGAATTTCTGCTGGGTATACGTCGGGTTGGTGGCCGCCGGTGAAATCTGTGGAATGCCGGCATTGAAGTAAATGCGCGAGGCGGGAATCGTCGTGCCCGAATTCAGGTGGCCGACCACGCCGTTGACCTTGGCGTCGACCAGCTTTTGCGCCACGGCCGTGCCCTGCTTGGGATCGGCTGCGTCATCTTCGGGCACCAGCACGAATTTCACGGCTTTGCCGTCGATCTTGAACCCTTTGGCGTTCAAATCCTCGATGGCCATCTTGGCCGCGTTCTCGTTATCCTTGCCCAGGTGGGAGCTGGCGCCAGAGACCGGGGCGACGTGGCCGATCTTGATGATTTCCTGTGCGCCCGCATGGCCGGCAAAGGCAAGGGCGACGGCGAGAGGAAGGACTTTGGTCTTGAGCAGCATAAACATTCTCCAATGGATAAAGATACGGCGGCGTCTCGTGAAAACCGCTTCGACAGGCGGTACGTGTGAAGAAAGGTACAACAAAAAACAGGCGGCGCAAAGCCGCATTTCGGGCTTTTTACATTTTGTCGCAACAATCACCAAAGTGAGGCGCGATGCACCGATTTCGCAGGCGCGAGCGCACCAAAGAATGGCGTTGCAAGAAGGAATAGGGTAGATGGGTAGGTCGGGTTAGCGCGCAGCGCGTAACCCGACGATGCGCAGCAAGTTTAGGGTTGCAGCGCCTGTGAGGGAGGGTGCAAATGCCCCAGTTCGTGGCTCACCGCATGCGCGACGATCTGCTCCAGCGACTGCTGCAGATCTTCGCGCAGGGCGCCGCGCATGCCGATCAGGGCGTTTTGCAGGGCCGTCTGCAGGACGTGGGCGATGCGCTCTTCCAGCAGATGGTCGATCTTGCCCTGCACCTGGTGCAGGATGCGTTGCGTCAGCCGCTGTTCGATGGCGTCCCAGTCGGGTTGCGCCACCGTTGGCGGCAACGCCGGCGCTGCATCGACAATAGGCTCGACTGGCATGGCGGGCGCCGCCTCCGGTCCCAGCAGCACCTCCGTCAGCAGGGGGATGCCCTGGTCGAATGGCGGTTGATTCATGTCTTCCCTGCCACGAAGTGGGTCGGCTGCACGTTTTGCTGGCGGTAATGCAGGAAGCGCTGGCGGCCCGCCTGCGCATCTTGCTCATCGATGGAGACGATCTCGAAGACGCGCTGGAATTGCGCGTAATTGGCGGGAGGCAATTGCGACAGGTTGACGAGGATGTCGTGGTGCGGCAGCTCGGCCGCTTCGTCATCGGTCAGGATGATGGGCGTCTGCGCCGCCAGCGGATCGCCGGCCAGCACGTGGGGCAGGAAATCCGTGGCGGAAATGGTCCACATGGCGCTGTTCAAGGCGTCGAGCTGGGCGCTGTCGGCCGCCAGCACGACGACCTTGTTGCCGGCCATGTAGGCCTTGCGGGCCAGGCGGCAGGCGTAGGCCAGCTTGTCCGGCACATTGCTGTGAAAATCGACGCGGCTCATGGCGATCAAGCGGCCATGCCGCTGTGGCGCAGCAGGGCGTCGATGGACGGCTCGCGGCCACGGAAGGCCGTGAACGATTCCAGCGCGGGGCGCGAGCCGCCGACGGACAGGATTTCTTGCAGGTAGCGCTTGCCCGCCGCCGTGGTGGCGGCCGGTCCCAGCGCCCTGGCTTCTTCAAACGCTGCATACGCGTCGGCGGACAGCACCTCGGCCCATTTGTAGCTGTAGTAGCCAGCCGCGTAGCCGCCGGAGAAGATATGTCCAAAGGCATTCTGGAAGCGGTTGAACGGGGGGGGGATGAGCAACGCGAACTTGGCGCGCACGCCGTCGATCAGCTGCTGCACGCTCTGGCCCGTGCTGGCATCGTAGTCATAGTGCAAATGCATGTCGAGCAAGGAAAACTCCACCTGGCGCAGGGTTTGCAAGCCGGACTGGAAATTCTTGGCGGCCAGCATCTTGTCGTACAGCGCGCGCGGCAGCGGCGCGCCCGTGACGGCATGGGCCGTCATGTGCTCGAGCACGTCCCATTCCCAGCAAAAGTTTTCCATGAATTGCGACGGCAGTTCCACGGCATCCCATTCGACGCCGGAAATGCCCGACACGCCCAGCTCGTCGACCACCGTCAACATGTGGTGCAGGCCGTGGCCGAATTCGTGGAACAGGGTGATCACTTCATCGTGCGTGAACAGGGCTGGCTGTACCTTGCCGTCGACCACGGCCGGTTCCGTGAAGTTGCAGGTGAGATAAGCGATCGGCGTTTGCACGTGTTGCGCGTCGGCGCGTCGGCCGCGCGCGTCGTCCATCCATGCGCCGCCGCTTTTCCCCGCGCGCGCATACAGGTCCAGGTAGAACTGGCCGACCAGTATGCCGTCGCGCTCGATGCGGTAGAAACGCACGTCCGGGTGCCACACGGGCGCCGTATCGGGCTTGATCTCGACCGCGAACAGGTTCTGGATCTGGCGGAACAGGCCGTCGATCACCTTGTGTTCAGGGAAGTACTGTTTGACTTCCTGGGCCGAGAACGCGTAGCGGCGTTCCTGCAGTTTTTCGGAAGCGTAAGGCACGTCCCACGCTTGCAGTTCGGCAATGCCCAGCTCTTCCTTCGCGAATTGTTTTAGTTCTGCCAAGTCCTTCTCGGCGAACGGGCGCGCGCGTTTCGCCAGGTCTTCCAGGAAGGCGATCACTTGCGCGGGCGAGGTGGCCATCTTGGAGACCAGCGACACTTCGGCGAAATTGGCGTAGCCGAGCAGCTGTGCTTCTTCGTTGCGCAACCGCAACAGGGTAACGATGTTGTGCGTATTGTCCCAGTCCTCTTTTTTGCTGAAGACGTCGCCCTGGTCCGAGGCCTTGGTGGCGTTGGCGCGGTAGATGGTTTCGCGCAGCGCGCGGTTGTCGGCAAATTGCAGGATCGGGTAATAGGACGGGAAGTGCAGCGAGAATTCATAGCCCGCTTTGCCCGCTTTTTCGGCGGCGGCGCGCGCGGCCGCCTTCACGTCGTCGGGCAAGCCGGCCAGTTCAGCTTCGCTCTCGACCAGCAGCTTGTAGTCATTGGTGGCGTCGAGCACGTTTTCGGAAAAACGCGTCGAGACGGCCGCATGTTCTTCCTGGATGGCGCCAAAGCGCTCTTTCTTGTCCTCGGGCAACTCGGCGCCACCGAGGCGGAAATCGCGCACGGCATTGTCGACGATGCGGCGGCGCGCGGGCGACAGGCTGGCGAAATCGGCGCGCGCCTGCAGTTGCTTGTATTTGCCGAAGAGGATTTCGTTCTGGCCCAGCTCGGTCCAGAATTCCGTCACCTTGGGCTGGTTCGCATTGTAGGTGGCGCGCAGTTCCGGCGTATCGACCACGCTGTTGAGGTGGTTGACGATGCTCCAGGCGCGGCCCAGGGTTTCGGCGATCTGGTCCTGGGGGGCGACGAAGTTTTCCCAGCTCACTTCTTCCATGGGCGCTTCCAGCCGCGCCACCGTGGCGCGCGCCTGGGCCAGCAAGGTATCGATGGCAGGCGTGACATGCTCGTGCGTAATCGCGTCGAAGCGTGGCAGGCCGGAAAAATCAAGCAGGGGATTGGTAGTCATCGTCGGTTCCATATATTAAAAGGGGCGGTCAGGCCGCCCCGGTGTTTTTACACGCGCTCTGCCGCCTCGACGGTATTCATCAATAACATCGTGATGGTCATCGGCCCCACGCCACCCGGCACAGGCGTGATGTGCGACGCGACGTCTTTCACTCCGGCAAAATCCACGTCGCCGCACAGCTTGCCGTCATCGTCGCGGTTCATGCCCACGTCGATGACGATGGCGCCCGGCTTGACCATGTCGGCCGTCAGGGTGTTGCGGCGGCCGACGGCGGCCACGACCACGTCCGCTTGGCGTGTGTACAGGCCCAGGTCCGGTGTCGCACTATGGCAGATGGTGACGGTAGCGTTCGCTTGCAAGAGCAGCAGGGCCATCGGCTTGCCGACGGTGTTGCTGCGGCCGATGACGACGGCGTGCTTGCCGCGCAAGTCCACGCCCGTGCTTTCGATCAGTTTCATGCAGCCATACGGCGTGCAAGGGCGGAAGCCGGGCAAGCCCGTCATCAGTTCGCCGGCGCTCAGGACGGAATAGCCATCCACGTCTTTTGTCGTGGCGATCGCTTCGATGACCTTGTGCGGGTTGATGTGCTTGGGCAAGGGCATCTGCACGAGGATGCCGTGGATGGCCGGGTCGGCATTCAGGCTGGCAATACGTGCCAGCAAGTCCGCTTCGGACAGGTCCGCTTCATATTTTTCCAGCACCGAGTGAAAACCCACGTCGCCGCACGCCTTGACCTTGTTGCGGACATACACCTGGCTGGCCGGGTCTTCGCCGACGAGTATCACGGCCAGGCCGGGCTGGGTGCCCTTGGCCGTGAGGGCGGCGGCGCGCGTGGCGATCTCGCTGCGCAGTTTTTGGGAGAGGGCGATTCCGTCGATCAGTTGTGCTGGCATGGTAGGGAGGCTGAGAGCTGGTGGGAGGGAAAAGTCAGATTATAAAGCCGGGCGGCGCAAAGGGGCGGTTTTGGCTATGCAAAGGCGTAACAACAGCGGGCCGGAGACGCGAGCCTGAGCAAATGCCGATGGCGGCGTTGCGGCTCCTTGCCGTACTGGCGTACTGTCTGTGTCGCCGCGCCTTGCCCTCGACATTTTTCAGGCCCGCTTGGCCCGGCATAAAAGCGGGCCAGAGACGCGAGCCTGAGAAAGTGCCGATGGCGGCGTTGCAGCTCCTTGCCGTACTGGCGTACTGTCTGCGTCGCCGCGCCTTGCCCTCGACATTTTTCAGGCCCGCTTGGCCCGGTATGCCTGTGCGGACGACTGGGGCGTTAATGCGTTTTGCTGGTGTGCTGGTGGCCTAGGGAGCGCAAGGGCCTGCGGTTCTTTTGGCGCCGTTTTTGGCACTTTGATCACCCTAATTTCCGGGCAGAATTTGCGGCAGTGCAGCATAAATTTCATAGGGTGATTTCATGATGTGAAATGCTATATCGTAATTTGAAAAATAGTAAATACGCTGTTAGAATCCCCACACTAAACCGACTTAATAGTAAATAATCAGCGAAATACCGTCCGACAGCGATCCGGAAAATCGGGGTGGGGCGTTCACAAAGGAGACTCAACAGATGTCAGCTCAACTGAACCAGGTAACGACACAGATCGGCACCGACCCGGATATGCAGGAAACCAAGGAGTGGCTGGACGCGCTCGAAGCCGTTCTGGAAAATGAAGGTCCGGAGCGCGCGCATTACCTGATGGAGCGCATGGTTGACCTGGCTCGCCGCCGCGGCGCCCAGATCCCGTTCTCCAGCACCACCGCCTACGTCAATACCATCCCCACCAAGCAAGAAGCACACTGTCCCGGCAACCTGGAATACGAAGAGCGCCTGCGCTCGTGGATGCGCTGGAACGCCATGGCCATGGTCGTCAAGGCCAACCGCGCCGACGGCGACCTGGGCGGCCACTTGTCCTCGTTCGCTTCGCTGGCGAACATGCTGGGCATCGGTTTCAACCATTTCTGGCACGCGCCAACGGCCGACCACGGCGGCGACCTGCTGTACATCCAGGGCCACTCCTCGCCCGGCGTCTACGCGCGCGCCTTCCTCGAAGGACGTTTGACGGAAGAGCAAATGCTGAACTTCCGCAAGGAAGTCGACGGCAAGGGCCTGTCTTCGTACCCGCATCCGAAGCTGATGCCTGACTTCTGGCAGTTCCCGACCGTGTCGATGGGCCTGGGCCCGCACATGGCGATCTACCAGGCGCGCTTCCTGAAATACCTGCACGCACGCGGCATCGCCAAGACCGACAACCGCAAGGTCTGGGCCTTCTGCGGCGACGGCGAGATGGACGAGCCGGAATCGCTGGGCGCGATCGGCCTGGCCGCACGCGACATGCTCGACAACCTGGTCATCGTGGTCAACTGCAACCTGCAGCGCCTGGACGGCCCTGTGCGCGGCAATACCAAGATCATCCAGGAGCTGGAAGGCGAATTCCGCGGCGCCGGCTGGAACGTCGTCAAGGTCATCTGGGGCCCGGGCTGGGACGCACTGCTGGCACAGGACAAGGAAGGCATCTTGCAGCGCGTGATGATGGAAACCGTCGACGGCGAATACCAGAACTACAAGGCGAAAGATGGCGCCTACGTGCGCAAGCACTTCTTCGGCAAGCATCCGAAGCTGCTGGAAATGGTTGCCAACATGACGGACGACGACATCTGGCGCCTGACCCGTGGCGGTCACGATCCGCACAAGATCTACGCGGCATTCAAGATCGCCCAGGAACACAAGGGCCAGCCAACTGTCCTGCTGGTGAAAACCATCAAGGGCTACGGCATGGGCAAGTCCGGCGAAGCGCGCAACACGGCGCACCAGACGAAAAAACTGGACGACGAAGCCATCCGCGAAATGCGCGACCGCTTCTCGCTGCCTATCCCTGACGACAAGCTGGCCGACATCCCGTTCTTCAAGCCGGCCGACGACGCGCCGGAAATGGTCTACCTGCACGAGCGCCGCAAGGCCCTGGGCGGCTACCTGCCGCAGCGCCGCCAGAAGTCGGAAGAAACCCTGCCCGTGCCTGGCCTGGATGCCTTCAAGAACGTGCTGGAAGCGACGCCGGAAGGCCGTGAAATCTCGACCACGCAAGCGTTCGTGCGCGTCATTTCGACCCTGCTGAAAGACCCGAACCTGGGCCAGCGCGTGGTACCTATCCTGGTCGATGAATCGCGTACCTTCGGCATGGAAGGCCTGTTCCGCCAGATCGGCATCTACAACCCGAAAGGCCAGTTGTACGAGCCAGTCGACAAAGACCAGGTCATGTACTACCGCGAAGACAAGGCTGGCCAGATCCTGCAAGAAGGCATCAACGAAGCGGGCGGCATGAGCTCGTGGATCGCCGCGGCGACGTCGTACTCGACCAACGACCGCATCATGATCCCGTTCTACACCTTCTACTCGATGTTCGGCTTCCAGCGCATCGGCGACCAGGTGTGGGCTTCGGCCGACATGCGCGCCCGCGGCTTCCTGATGGGCGGCACGGCTGGCCGTACGACCCTGAACGGCGAAGGCTTGCAGCACGAAGATGGCCACAGCCATATCTTCGCCGCGACCATCCCGACCTGCATGCCGTACGATCCGACCTTCAGCCATGAAGTCGCCGTCATCATCCAGGACGGCCTGCGCCGCATGATCGCCAACCAGGAAGATGTGTTCTACTACATCACGATCATGAACGAGAACTACGCCCAGCCAGGCATCAAGCCAGGCCAGGAAGAAGGCATCCTGAAAGGCATGTACAAGCTGCAGGAAGGCCAGGCTGACGCCAAGCTGCGCGTACAGCTGATCGGTTGCGGCACCATCCTGCGCGAATCGATCTTCGCCGCCGAATTGCTGCAAAACGACTGGGGCGTGGCTGCGGACGTGTGGTCGGCGCCGTCGCTGACCCTGGTGGCCCGCGATGGCCAGGATGCGGAACGCTGGAACATGGTCAACCCGTCGAAAGAGCAGCGCGTGCCGTACGTGACGTCGCTGATGCAGGACACGGACGGCCCGATCGTCGCCACGACCGACTACATGCGCGCGTTTGCAGAACAGATCCGCGCCTTCATGCCGAAGGGCCGCACTTATAAAGTGCTGGGCACCGATGGCTTTGGCCGCTCGGACAGCCGCGCCAAGCTGCGCGAGTTCTTCGAAGTGAACCGTTATTATGTCACCGTGGCCGCGCTCAAATCGCTGGCCGACGAAGGCAAGATCGACGTGTCGGTGGTGGAGCAGGCGATCGCCAAGTACGGCATCGACGCGAACAAACCGAATCCGGTGACCCAGTAATCGTTGTGCGGACCCGATGATGCCAGGGCGGTGCGAAAGTGCCGCCCTGGCGTGTGTGCGGGTCCATCTGACAAATAAAATAACGGAGCAAGCTATGAGCATTGTGGAAGTCAAAGTCCCGGATATCGGCGATTTCAAGGAAGTCGAGATCATTGAACTGATGGTCAAGCCAGGCGACACGGTCAAGGTTGACCAGTCCCTGATCACGGTCGAATCGGACAAGGCCAGCATGGAAATTCCATCGAGCCACGCCGGTGTCGTCAAGGAATTGAAAGTCAACGTGGGCGACAAGATCGCCGAAGGTTCGCTGGTCCTGCTGCTGGAAGTGGCGGATGATGCGTCCGCTACGGCCGCGCCTGCCGCTGCGCCGGCACCCGCCGCTGCTGAAGCTGCACCAGCCGCCGCTCCTGCGGCCGTGCCAGCACCTGCCGCTTCCGGCGCGCCTGCGCTGGTGGAAGTGACCGTGCCTGATATCGGCGACTTCAAGGAAGTCGAAGTCATCGAATTGATGGTCAAGGTGGGCGACAGCATCAAGGTCGACCAGTCGCTGCTGACGGTCGAATCGGACAAGGCCAGCATGGAAATTCCATCGAGCCATGCCGGTATCGTCAAGGAATTGAAAGTCAAGGTCGGCGACAAGGTTGCCAAGGGTTCGCTGGTACTGGTCGTGGAAACGACGGGCGGCGCTGCTCCTGCCGCCGCTCCTGCTCCAGCCGCCCAGGCCGCCGCCGCACCAGCGGCCGCCGTCGCTTCGGCGCCGGCGCCTGCCGCAGCACCTGCTGCCGCACCAGCTCCCGCCGCCGCGCCTGCCGCAAATGGCAAGCTGGCGCACGCGTCGCCATCGATCCGCAAGTTCGCGCGCGAACTGGGCGTGGACCTGGCCCGCGTGGGCGGTTCCGGTCCGAAAGGCCGCATCACCCAGGAAGACGTGCAGAACTTCGTCAAGGGCGTGATGTCGGGCGCCGTCGCCGCGCCAAATGCTCCGGCCGCTGCCAAAGGCGGTTCGGGCGTGGGTCTGGACCTGCTGCCATGGCCGTCGCTGGACTTCAGCAAGTTCGGCACGACCGAATTGCTGCCGCTGTCGCGCATCAAGAAAATCTCGGGTCCGAACCTGCACCGCAACTGGGTCATGATCCCGCACGTCACGCAGTTCGACGAAGCGGACGTGACGGACCTGGAAGCGTTCCGCGTCGACACCAACGCCGCCAATGCGAAGAACAAGGATGCAGCCAAGCTGACCATGCTGGCCTTCGTCATCAAGGCATCCGTCGCCGCGCTGAAGAAATTCCCCGCGTTTAACGCTTCGCTCGACGCCAAGGGCGAAAACCTGATCCTCAAGCAGTACTACAACATCGGCTTCGCGGCCGACACGCCGAATGGCCTGGTGGTACCCGTGATCAAGGGCGCGGACCAGAAGTCGGTTTCGCAGATCGCCCGCGAAATGACGGAACTGTCGCTGCAGGCGCGCGAAGGCAAGCTGAAACCGGCCGACATGCAGGGCGCCAGCTTCACGATTTCGTCCCTGGGCGGCATCGGCGGCACGCACTTCACGCCTATCGTCAATGCGCCGGAAGTGGCGATCCTGGGCCTGTCGAAAGCCTCGATCAAGCCGGTATGGGATGGCAAGGCCTTCCAGCCACGCCTGATGATGGGTACCTCGCTGTCCTACGACCACCGCGTGGTCGATGGCGCGATGGGCGCGCGATTCTCCGTGTACCTCGGCGAAGTCCTGGCCGACATGCGCAAAATTCTGCTGTAAGGAGCGATTGATGAGCACAGTAGAGGTAAAAGTACCGAATATCGGCGACTTCAAGGAAGTCGAAGTCATCGAACTGATGGTCAAGGTCGGCGACACCATCAAGGTGGACCAGTCCCTGATCACGGTCGAATCGGACAAGGCCAGCATGGAGATTCCATCGACCCACGCGGGTGTCGTCAAGGAAGTCAAGGTCAAGGTAGGCGACAAGATCGCCGAAGGCAGCGCGCTGCTGGTGGTGGAAGCAGCTGAAGGTGCGGCTGCTGCCGCTCCTGCGGCGGTTCCTGCACCTGCGGCAGCAGCTCCGGCGGCTGCCTCGGCGGCGGCACCTGCCGCCGTTGCCGCCATCCCGGCCGGCAATTACAGCGGCCAGGTCGACATCGATGTCGACATGATGGTATTGGGCGGTGGTCCTGGCGGCTATTCGGCGGCGTTCCGCGCGGCCGACCTGGGCATGAGCACCGTCATCGTCGAGCGCTACGCCACCCTGGGCGGCGTGTGCCTGAACGTGGGCTGCATCCCGTCGAAGGCGCTGCTGCACGTCGCTTCCGTCATCGATGAAACGGCGCACATGTCCAACACGGGCGTGACGTTTGCCAAGCCGACCATCGATATCGACCAGGTCCGCGCTTACAAGGAAGGCGTGATCAAGAACATGACGGGCGGCCTTGCCGGCATGGCCAAGGCGCGCAAGACGCAAGTCGTCACGGGCGTGGGCCAGTTCCTCTCCGCGAACCATATCGAAGTGACGGCAGGCGACGGTTCGAAAAAAGTCGTGCAGTTCAAGCAAGCCATCATCGCGGCCGGTTCGTCCGTGGTGAAACTGCCATTCGTGCCGGAAGACCCGCGCATCGTCGATTCGACGGGCGCGCTGGAATTGCGCCAGATCCCGAAGCGCATGCTGGTCATCGGCGGCGGCATCATCGGCCTGGAAATGGCGACGGTGTATTCCACCTTCGGCGCGCGCATCGACGTGGTTGAAATGATGGATGGCCTGATGCAGGGCGCGGACCGCGACGCCGTCAAGGTGTGGCAGAAGTTCAACGAGAAGCGCTTCGACAACATCATGACCAAGACCAAGACGGTGGCCGTCGAGGCGCTGCCGGAAGGCATCAAGGTCACGTTCGAAGCAGCCGAAGCGGGTGCCACGGCACCGGCGCCGCAAGTCTACGACCTGGTGCTCGTCGCCGTGGGCCGCAGCCCGAACGGCAAGAAGATTGCCGCCGACAAGGCCGGCGTGCAGGTGACGGACCGCGGCTTCATCAACGTCGACAGCCAGATGCGCACCAACGTGCCGAACATCTTCGCCATCGGCGACCTGGTGGGCCAGCCGATGCTGGCGCACAAGGCCGTGCATGAAGGCCACGTGGCAGCGGAAGCTGCTGCCGGCCAGAAGTCGCACTTCGACGTCAAGGTGATCCCGTCGGTCGCCTACACGGATCCGGAAGTGGCATGGGCCGGCATTACGGAAGACGAAGCGAAAGCCAAGGGCATCAAGGTCGAGAAGGGCCACTTCCCTTGGGCTGCTTCCGGCCGCGCCGTGGCCAATGGCCGCGCCGAAGGCTTCACCAAGCTGCTGTTCGACGCGGAAACGCACCGCATCATCGGCGGCACCATCGTCGGCACGCATGCGGGCGACATGATCGGTGAAATCGCGCTGGCCATCGAAATGGGTTGCGACGGCACCGACATCGGCAAGACCATCCACCCGCATCCAACCCTGGGCGAGTCGATCGGGATGGCTGCGGAAGTGTACGAAGGCGTGTGCACGGACTTGCCGCCGCCGCGCAAGCGCTGATAAAAAGTTAACTTTCAGTATAAAAAACCGGGACATGTTCCCGGTTTTTTTATTTCCCTTGACCTGCGGCATAGTAAAACGTGGCCCAGCGGTGTCTTGTGAAAATTGGTGAGTATTGCCGTGTGGAAAAAGTGGCAGAATGGAGGTCTGTAACCATGTTTTGCTTTTGCTTTTGCTTCAACGGAAGCGTGTGATTTTTCCAGGAATGTTGCCAGCGTGGGATACGGTCAAATTCCGCTGTACTGAGAGAGTTTTGCAACGATGAAAAAATTTACCGCCCTTCATATTGCCGATGTCCGTTTGCGCCGGGCCGATGAGCAAGAGCAAGCCGTGATGCTGCATGCCTTGTACCAGGATGTGGCTGCTATCCTGGCGGCAGGCAAGAAGATCGATGCGATTTTCTTCACGGGCCAGCTGGTGGCGCTGGACGCCTGTGCCGATACGACGCCCGTGTATGTCTACGAATATTTCCTGCGCCCCTTGCTGCAGGCGGCCAGCTTGCCCGGCGCGCGTTTCTACCTGGTGCCGGGCAGCCGCGTGCAGGGTGTCGCGGCTGCGGCGCTGGGCAATGCCGGCTTCAGCTTTTTCTCTGCCGACGAGCACGCCAGCGCCGAGCAGCGCGCGTACTACAAGAATATCCACGCCGTGTTCCATGGCCACCAGCATACGGGCGATGCCAGTTCGCTGATGAAGTCGCTGGGAATCCTGTTCAAGAGCAATCCCGGCAGCCTGTACAGTGCGCAGGGCCAGATGGCGGCCTTTGCCGTGCTCGAGTTCGGCACGGGCGCGGCCGATGGCGGCGCGGCTGGCACGCAGTGGACGGTGTCCCTGCGCGAGTTCGATGACGTGAGCAAGAACTTCGCCCTGTCGGTGCTGTACACGCCGAATGGCCAGGAAACGGGGCAGATGGATGCCGAGTATGTGTTTGCCACCTTGCTGCCGCAGCTGGCAGGCGAGCGCGCTTATCTCGATGGCTTGCTGGGCAAGGCAGGCGTGCAGCAGCGCGTGGGCGCCGGCGTGGCTGCCGATGCGCGCGAATTCCTGATCGAACTGGCGTTCGTGATGTTCGAAGCCAAGACCTCCTTCCTCAGCGAGGCGGAACTGGAGCGTTTTGCCAGCGACTATTGTGGCGTGAAGGGCTGGAGCATGGCGGCCGGGGATTGGCTGGCGCCGCTGTATGCGCATGGCTTGCTGTTGCGGGCCGATGGCCAGGTGGCGTTTTCCTTCGATTATTTCCGCACGTATTTCCTGGCGCAGCGCTTTGAAACCTCGTTCGACCTGATGCGCTATGGCCCGGATCGCTACGATGGAAGTGAGTCTTCACTCAGTCTTGATGGCGCGTCGGCGGCCCAGCCTTTCCTGCGGGCGCTGGGCTTGAGCGATGCACGCGCCGAAGCGGCGCTGCCGGAAGATTGCAGCCGCCCTGGCTGAATTCCCCGGCCAGCCATCCCGCGTCAGTCCGCCAGCGGCTGGCGCAGGGTGCCACGCAGGAACAGGTCGAGACTGACCGCCACCTTGGCGCGCAATTGCGCCACATCCGGTTGTGCCTGTGGCGGAAACAGCAGGCGCGACATCTGGTCGCCCAGCAGGCAATTGAGCAGGTGCAGCGACAGCATGCCAGCCGTCAGCTCCGCGCGAAACAGGGGCGCGATGTCGGGGCGGCTGAAAAACCGGGTCAGCATCTCGCGCGTCTGTCCCGGCCCCACCTTGTAAAACGTTTCCGCCAGTTCCGGGTGCGTGGCCGCTTCCGCCACCACCATGCGATTGAGGCGGATGGCCGCCGGCATGGTGACGAGCTGCACGAACAGCAGGCCGAATTCGCCCAGGATGGTGGGCAGGGGCCGCATATCCGTTTCCAGCGCCGGCATGGTCGAGAAGTAGGCGGCGCGGCGCAATTCCACCACGGCATTGAACAAGCCGGACTTGCCGCCAAACTTCACATAAATCGTGCGCACGGCCACATGGGCTTCGCGGGCGATCATTTCCAGGCTTACCTTCCCATACCCCTTTTCCAGAAACAGGCAGCCTGCCGTGTGCAGCAGGTTTTCCATGCGCGCTTCCATGTCGGCCGCGCGCGGCCGGCCGGCTGGCTTGCCGCAGCAGGAAAGCTCCTGGGCGTCGTCGGATTCTTTATCGGTAGGCAAGGTATCGCTGAGGCCGGGATCGGACATGGTCTGGGTCTCTTTATAAGGTGGAAGGTAAGTGATGGCTCACACTGTAGTGCAAATTAAAATGAAATGCAATCGTTTCATTTCTTGACTTTGGCTTTTCTTTGCCCAATAATGAACATACATCATTTCATTTCCGGAGCAAGTATGTCCAACCAGCCAGGCCAGGCAGAGCACAAGGTGCTGAGTGCCGTCCCACCCGCGGCCCCTGCCGCACCTTCCGCGCCCGCCGCTTCCGCCAGCTCCGCACCACCTAACAATCGCGTGAAAATCATCGCCGGCCTGATCGTCCTGGTCGCCCTGGGCGCTGGCGCCCGCATGTGGTACCGCAGCCACTATTTCGTGGAAACGGAAAACGCCTACGTGGCCGGCCACGTGCATCCCGTCTCGGCGCGCATTTCCGGCGTCGTCACCAAGGTCTTCATCGACGACAATCAAATGGTGAAAGAGGGCGACGTGATCGCCGAACTCGACCCGTTCGACCAGCGCGTGAAAACCGAGCAGATCGCCGCGCAGATCGCCAGCGCCGAGCAGCAAGTGCTGCAGGCCGATGCGCAGATCGCGCAAGTGCAGGCGCAAGCCAGCGGCGCCCAGGCGCAAGTGGCGCAAGCGGATGCGCAACTGCTGCGCGCAAAACAGGATGCGGACCGTTATGGCCAGCTGTACACGAGCCAGATGAAAGCCGTATCGAAAGCGGAACTCGACGCGGCCAACGCGGCCCGCTCGAGCGCCGTGGCCGACCTGGCCGCCCGCCGCGACAGCGCTTCGGCCGCCAAGGCGCAGATTGGCGCGGCGCAAGCTGCGCGCGACGTGGCCAAGGCACAAGTGGCCGTGCTGCGCGTGCAATTGAAGGACGCGGAACAACAGCTGCAATACAACCGCATCCTGGCCCCCGTCGCCGGCCGCATCGGCAAGCGCAACGTGGAAACGGGCATGCGCGTGCAGCCGGGCCAGCAACTGACGGCCATCGTGCAGGACAACGTCTGGGTCACCGCCAACTTCAAGGAAACGCAGTTGGCCGACCTGCACCGAGGCCAGAGCGTGCACGTGACCATCGACGCCATGCCGGGCAAGAAACTGGTGGGTACCGTGGACAGCTTCGCCCCTGCCTCGGGCGCGCAATTTGCCCTGCTGCCGGCCGATAACGCCACCGGCAACTTCACCAAGATCGTCCAGCGCGTGCCCGTGAAAATCGTCTTCCAGCCGGAAGACATCAAGGCCATGAATGGCCGCCTGGTGCCGGGCATGTCGGTGATCGCCGAAGTGGAAGTGAACCAGCCTGAAACGCAGCCGGCTGCGCGCCATGCCGCCGCTCCCGCTGCCCAGACTGCCACCCGCTAAGCTTCCATGAGCAGCCCCTCCACCACGCTGGCGAAGCCGCCAGCGTTTCCCGTGATCGACGAGAAAGTCTCCGGGCGCACCTGGCTGGCGGTCGCCGCCGGCATGCTGGGCGCCTTCATGGCGGTGCTCGACATCCAGATCACCAACTCCTCGCTCAAGGATATCCTTGGCTCGCTGTCGGCCACCCAGGAAGAGGGCTCGTGGATTTCCACGGCCTACCTGGTGGCGGAAATCATCGTCATTCCCCTCACCGCGCTGCTGGCGCGCGTGTTCGGACTGCGTACCTACATGATCGGCACCACCGCTTTCTTCCTGCTGTTCTCCACCTTGTGCGGGGCGGCCTGGAACCTGGAAAGCATGATCGTCTTCCGCATGCTGCAGGGGTTCACCGGCGGCGCCCTGATTCCGATGGCGTTTACCCTGGTGATGCTCAAGCTGCCGCCGTCGAAGCGCGCCGTCGGCATGGCCATCTTTGGCTTGACGGCGACCCTGGCGCCGGCCATGGGACCGACCCTGGGCGGATACCTCTCCGAGCTGTATGGCTGGCCATCGATCTTTTACATCAACTGGGTGCCCGGCGTGCTGCTGATCGTCGGCATGATCTATGGCCTGGACAAGGAGCCGCTGCAACTGAAGCTGTTCTGGAAGGCCGACTGGCTGGGCATCTTCTTCATGGCCCTGGGCCTCGGTTGCCTGACCATCTTCCTGGAAGAGGGCAATTCGAAGGACTGGTTCGACTCGGGTTTCATCATCGCCTTTGCCGCGCTGGCCCTGACGGGCATCCTGGGCTGGGTCGTCACCAGCGCCACGCGCGCCGAACCGTTCGTCAACCTGGCGCTGTACGGCCAGCGCAATTTCCTGGTCGCCACCGTGCTGTCGGCCGTGACGGGCATGGGCCTGTACGGCTCGGCCTTTTTGCTGCCGCTGTTCCTGGGCCAGATCGCCGGCTACTCGCCGATGCAGATCGGTGAAGTCATCATGTGGGTGGGCTTGCCGCAGCTGTTCATCATGCCCTTCGTCGCCAAGCTGTCGTCGACGGTGGATAACCGCATCCTGTGTTCGATCGGCCTGCTGCTGTTTGGCGGCTCGTGCATGATGAATGCCTACATGGACGCTTCCACCGGCTACGACCAGCTGCTGTGGTCGCAGGTGGTGCGCGCGCTGGGCCAGCCCTTCGTCATGCTGACCCTGTCGAACTTCGCCATGAAGGGCATTGCGCCGAAGGACATGGCATCCGCTTCGAGCCTGTTCAACATGACGCGCAACCTCGGCGGCTCGATCGGCATCGCCCTGCTGGCCACGGCCCTGAGCACTCGCGAGCACTTCCACTCGCAGCGCCTGGGTGAAGCGATCAATGCCTATTCCAGCGCCACGCAGCTGCGCATCGACCAACTGACGTCCTCGTTCATGGCCAAGGGCTATGACGCCGTCACGGCCGGCAACCAGGCCTTGCAGGCGATCGATGGCATCGTGCGCCGCGAAGCGTATGTGATGGCCTATAACGACGGCTTCTTCCTGATCGGCGCCATCCTGCTGGCCTGCATCGTGCCCCTGTGGCTGGCCGACAAACTCAAAGCCCCCGGTGGCGGTGGCGGCGGTCATTGACCGCGTACGCAAACACCTCAAGAACAAGAAGGTACACATCATGAACACAGTTATGACCAAAATCGCCGCAGCCGCCTCGCTGGCCGTCCTGCTTGCCGCCTGCGGCACCGTGGGCCAGGATTTCAAGGCGCCCGCCAATCTGGCCGGCATCGACACGGCCACGTTCCGCCATGGCGCGGGTAGCGCGGACGCCGCGCAATTGCCGGCCGAATGGTGGAACGTGTTCGGCGACGACACCCTGAACCGGCTGGAACAAGCCGCGCTGCGCGACAACCCGAGCGTGAAAGCGGCTGGCGAGCGATTGCTGCAGGCGCTGGCGCAAAGCGGCACGGCGCGTGCGAACCAGGGGCCGAGCGTGAACGTCAGCACGGGCATCTCGAATTCGCGCACCTCGGCCAACACCTCGCAGGGCCTGGCCCTGGGCAACCGCTCCATCAGCGGCAACAATTTTTCCGTGGGTGGCACGCTTTCGTACGAAGTGGACTTGCTGGGGCGTGTCAAGCGCATGGTCGAAGCGGCCGATTCGCAGGCGCTGGCGGCGCAGGCGGACCGCGACGGCGTGCTGCTGATGCTGTCGGCGCAAGTGGCCAGCAACTATTGGCAGCTGCGCGGCCTCGATGCGGAAATGGCCATTTTGAATGGCGCGCTCGATACGCGCCGCGAATCGGCGCAACTGGTCGAGGCGCGCTTCAACGCGGGCCTGACGAATGAGCTGGACCTGGCGCGCGCGAAAGTCGAACTGTCGAACGCGCAGGCCGACCTGCATGAAGTCAAGCGCCAGCGCAACCAGCTGGAAAACAGCCTGGCCACCCTGACGGGCAAGCCGCCGTCGGCGCTGCAATTGCCGGTCGCCGCCGATCCATCCATCTTGCCGCTGCCGCCAGGTATCCCTGTCGGCCTGCCAGCCAGCCTGCTGGCGCACCGTCCTGACCTGGTTTCCAGCGTGGCGGGCCTGCGCGCGGCGAATGCGCAAGTAGGCGTGGCCGAAGGCGCGTTTTATCCGACGCTGCAATTGACGGGCAATTTCGGCTACGCCTCCGAAAAGCTGCGCGACCTGGCGCAGGGCGGTTCGCGCCAGTTCAGCTTTGGTCCGCTGGCCCTGTCCCTGCCGATCTTCGACGGTGGCCGCAACCAGGCCAACCTGGAGTTGAGCAAGGCGCGCTATGCGGAAGCCGTGGCGAATCATGAAACCAAGCTCCTGACGGCCTTGCGCGAAGTGGAAGATGCGCTGTCCGACGTGGAGCAGCGCCAGTTGCAGGGCGACGCCCAGGCCCTGTCGCAGGCAGCGGCGGCGCGCGCCTACCTGGTGGCGCGCACGCGCTACGAGCGCGGTATCTCGACCTACCTGGACGTGACGGACGCGCAGCGCAGTTCGCTGGCAGCGGACCGCGCCGCCGCGCAGATCAAGACCCAGCGCCTGCTGGCGACCGTCGCCGTGGCCCGCTCTTTAGGTGCCGGCTGGCAGCATTGAAGGACACCAGATAAAACCTACTGCGCGTCGCGCTTTGCGGCCGGCGATGCTCACCGTACTAAAGTACGGTTGCGCTTCTCGGCCACAAATCACTGCCGCTCGCTACGGTTTTCTCAGGTGTCGCAATGTCAACCATGAGCAAAAAATGGTAAGTCAATTCAACTAGTTACGTGAGCGTGGCCGGCGGCGGTGTCGCCGCCGGCCCGTAGCGTTCCAGCAGAAAATCGATGAAGGTCGTCAGTTTCGGCGTAGGCTGGCGGTCGCGCGCATACACGAGGTGCATGGGGCGCGGCGCCGGCACGTAGTCGGCCAGCAGCGGCACCAGCCTGCCGGCGGCGATATCGCCGGCCATCAGGATCTCCGCCTGCATGACGATGCCGAAGCCGTGCAGGGCCGCTACGCGCAGCGCCTGCCCATTGTTCGAGCGGAAGCGGCTCTCGCGCACGGGGCTGCCATCGTCGTCGCCGCTCCTGGCCAGGCGCCAGCGTACATGGCGCGTCCATTGCATGAAGTCCAGGCATTCGTGGCGCGCCAGGTCGGCCGGCGTGCGCGGCGTGCCGTGTCTGGCCAGGTAGGCGGGCGCGGCGCACATCACCATGGCATACGGCCGCAGCGCGCGCGCCACCATGGCGGAATCTTCCAGCTTGCCGATGCGGATGGCCGCATCGAATCCTTCTTCCACCAGGTCCACCGTCCTGTCGTTCAGGTTCAATTCCAGGCTCACTTCCGGATAGGCATCGAGGTAGTCGGCCAGCAGCGGCGCGATGCACTCGCTGCCGAAGGACACGGGCGCCGTGATCTTCAGCTTGCCGCGCGGCGCCGTGCGCATGGCTTCCGCGCCCCGTTCGGCCGCATGGATGCTGCCCAAAATCTGGCGGCACTGCTCCACATACTGCTGGCCGATTTCCGTCAGGCTTTGCCGCCGCGTGGTGCGCGCCAGCAGCCGCGTGCCCAGCCGCTCTTCCAGGTATTTGATGTGCTTGCCCACCATCACGGGCGAGATCTGGAACGCCTCGGCGGCAGCCGTGAAACTGCCCGCATCGACGACGGCGACAAAAATCTCCATGCTGCGCAATTTATCCATGGCGCCTTGATTGCAAACTGTAGATTAGTAATCTTGTAAATTCTAGCGTATTTATTCCTTTTTGTAAGCGGCGCATACTGGCTCCATCGTTCAACCCACACAAGGAAGCATCATGAAAATCGTTATCATCGGCGCCAGCGGCACCATCGGCACGGCCGTCGCCGCCCAACTGGCGCAACGCCATGAAATCATCGAAGTGGGCAGCCGCAGCGGCACGCACCAGGCCGACATGGGCGACATCGCGCAAGTGCGCGCCCTGTTCAAGCGCATCGGCAAGGTCGATGCCGTCGTCGTCACGGCCGGCAAGCTGCATTTCGGCCCCCTGGCCGAATTCACGCCCGAGCAGTTCCAGCTGGGCCTGGACAGCAAGCTGATGGGCCAGGTCAACGTGGCGCTGGTGGCGCAGGAATACCTGAACGACGGCGGCTCGATCACCCTCACGAGCGGCATCGTGGCCGAGCAGCCGATCCGCTTCGGCACGGCCGCCACCATGACCAACGCGGCCGTGGAAGGTTTCGTGCGGGGCGCCGCCATCGAGTTGCCGCGCGGCGTGCGCATCAATGTCGTCAGCCCCACGGTGCTGGAGGAGTCGCTGGAGTCGTATGGCCCCTTCTTCTACGGCTTCGAACCGGTCGCCGCCAGCCGCGTGGCGCTCGCTTACAGCCGCAGCGTGGAAGGGGCGCAGACGGGGCAGGTGTACAAGGTCTGGTAAGCCGCTTGCCATGCCATGGGGCAGGTGGGACAATCGCAGGCTGAACAAGGAAGCGGCCGCGCCGTGATGGTGCGGGGCGCTTGCTTGCTGTGAACCACACACCGAGGCCCCATGAAAAACATCCTGATTCCCCTGCTGATGGCCGCCGCCGTCGGCAGCGCCTGCGCCGCAACGCAAGCGGCCGCACCCGCATCCCCGGCCACCGCCGCGCAACTGACCGCCATGAGCGCGCGTTATGCGCCCGTCGCGCTGACGGCCGATGTCGCGCACCTGTCCGCAGGCGACCGTCAGGCCATCGCCAAGCTGGTCGAAGCGGCCAAGCTGGTCGACGTGCTGCAGCTGCGCCAGCGCTGGTCCGGCAATGAAGCGCTGTGGGCAGCCCTGAAGAAAGACAAGTCGGCCCTGGGCCAGGCCCGTTTGAACTATTTTTGGATTAACAAGGGGCCTTGGTCGGTGCTCGACGCCCATGCCTCGTTCATGCCTGCCAGCTATGCCGGCATCGCCATTCCCGCGCACAAGCCGGAAGCGGGCAACTTCTATCCGCAGGGCGCCACCAAGGCCAGCCTGGAAACGTGGATGAACGGCTTGCCGGCGGACGACAAGCAGCAGGCGCAATGGTTCTTCACGACGATTCGCGCAGGCAAGGATGGCACCTATAAGACCGTCAAGTATTCGGATGAATACAAGGTGGAACTGAAGCAACTGGCCAAGCTGCTCGACGAGGCGGCCGCCGCCACGGACAACGCATCGCTGAAGAAATTCCTGACCTTGCGCGCCAAGGCTTTCCTCGACAACGACTATCTGCCGTCCGACTTCGCCTGGATGGACCTCGATTCGCCCGTCGACATCACCATCGGCCCCTACGAAACGTACAACGACGAATTGTTCGGCTACAAGGCCGCGTTCGAAGCTTACGTGAACATCCGCGACCAGGGGGAAACGCAAAAGCTGAACTTTTTCGCCAGGCACATGCAGGAGCTGGAAGACAACCTGCCGCTCGACGCCCAGTACCGCAACCCGAAAGTGGGCGCGCTGGCGCCGATGGTGGTGGTCAACCAGGTATATGGCGCCGGCGACGGCAACATGGCCGTGCAGACGGCCGCCTACAACTTGCCGAACGATGAGCGCATCATCAGCGCGCGCGGCTCCAAGCGCGTGATGTTGAAGAATGTGCAGGAAGCCAAGTTCAAGGCCACCCTGACGCCGATCTCGAAACTGGTGCTCACGCCCGAGGCGCAGCAGGACGTCGATTTCAATTCCTTCTTCACGCACATCCTCGCGCATGAAATCATGCACGGCCTGGGTCCGCATGCGACCGTGGTCGACGGCAAGCCATCGACACCGCGCCAGGACTTGAAGGAAGCCTATTCGACCATCGAGGAAGCCAAGGCCGACATCACGGGTCTGTTCGCGCTGCGCTACATGATGGACAAGGGGCAACTGAACGATACCCTGGGCCAGGGCGACATGGCCGAGCGCAAGCTGTACAACACTTTCCTTGCCTCCGGTTTCCGCACCCTGCATTTCGGCTTGACGGATTCGCATGCGCGCGGCATGGCCATCCAGATGAATTACATCCTCGACAAGGGCGGCTTTGTGTCCCTGGGCGACGGCAAGTTCGGCGTCGATTTTGGCAAGATCAAACAGGCCGTGATCGACCTGGACCGTGAATTCTTGACCATCGAGGCGACGGGCGACTATGCGCGCGCGAAAGACCTGATGACCAAGTACGTGGTGATCCGCCCCGAAGTGCAGGTGGCGCTCGACAAGATGAAGGCCGTGCCCAACGATATCCGCCCGGAATTCGTCACGGCCCGCGCGCTGGACAAGGCGGCGAAGAAATAAGCTGACCTTGATTATTATCAGTGTGAAAAGCCGGTGCCTCTGCGCCGGTTTTTTTTGGCTATGTCACCGTCAGATGTGGGAATGCTCCCAGCGTTGCTTTCAATAACGTTTCTGGTGAACGGATGCGCCTGGCGTCGAGTACCCAGCGCCATCCCAGGTAGTTCGGCAGGTAGCGCGTCGCCACGCCGTGAAAGGGACCTAGCCATTGCCGCAAGCGGCTGTGATACGCATTGACGTTCTGTACGTGGGCGGCACCCTGCACACGGATGCCGGCGCGCAAGTTGACGGCCTGGTGGCTGATGCCCGCCTCCCTGGCAAACGCCCGGTAGGCGGCATGGCCATCCGTTACCAGCAGAACATCCTTGTCGATGACGGGCAACAAATAACGGTGCAGCTGCGCCTTCGTCAGCCCCCCTTTGCCTGTGACGAAATCCAGGGTCTGGCCTGTGCGGTCGCGTGCCACCAGGATACAGACCTGTTCATTGGAAATGCCGCGTTGGCGGGCACGTCCGCCCCGGCGGCGGGCCGGACGCGTCATCTGCCTGGATCCCTTTTCCGATTCCAGTACATACAGCTCATCGGCCTCGGCAATGCCATGCAGACCGTGCGGCCGGTCTGTCCTGGCTACGCTGAGAAAGCGGTGGCGCCAGCGAAAAGTGGTGTTGCGGTGCAACCCCAGCTGCTGAGCGGCCTGGCGCACCGATCTGGAATTCAGCAGGCAATCGGCATACTCGAGCCACAGCGCCTTGTGGCGCAAGCGGGCCAGCGGCGTGCCCGTCAAGGCATTGAAGGTGCGCCCGCAAGGCACGCAGCGGTAGCGTTGCAGGCCGTGCGCATGGCCATGCCGGTGCAGGCGAGACGAGTGGCAGGCGGGACAGGCCAAGCGCGGCTGCGCCACACTTTCCAGCAGCGCGATAGTCGTGTCGGGTGGCGCGTTGCCACGCAGCAGGAGCATTCCTGCTTGCCGCTGGCGCCGGTTCAATCGCGCAAACTGCGCGATAAAGCTGATCCATTCGGCTGCCTGCATGAGCTGCTCCCTGCATGGTGACTATGCAGAGTCAGACAACACAGCCCAGGAAAGATTCCGGCAGTTCCCCTATTTACCGGTGACAGAGCCTTTTTTTTCGTCTTTATTTATGAAAAGTTGCCAGTTTTTCCTTGTGGAAATATTTTCGCCGCTTACCCTGCAGCGGTATATCCTCTTTTTCCCGCCGATTCCATGCCAAATCCGCTCTTGCTGATGAGCTTGCTCACCGTTTTGTCTCCTGTGTCCGCCGTGGCTGCCGCCAAGCTCACCGACCTGGAAACCCGCTGGCTGCAGGCGGGCCAAGCCGTGATCGCGTTTGCGCGTGCGCAAGGCTTGCCTATCGATATCATCGTGCAGCCGCAGGATGCCCCCGGCGCCGTGCCGCTGGCGCTGGGCTACGCAGCAGGGCGCTGCAAGCTGGTGCTCTCCTTGCGCGGCAATGCGCAGGCGGACAGTGTCCTGCAAGGCGTGCCGGCTGCGCGCCACGGCCTGATGATGGAAGCGATGACGGCGCATGAGATCGGCCACTGCCAGCGCTATGCGCAGGGCGACTGGCATGCCTTGCCACGCGGCTTTGTCGAGCCGCGCAGCATGCAGCGGGGCCAGCTGACAGCGCTGGCGCAGGAGCTGCGCGAGACGCGCCGCGAAGAGGGCTATGCGGATCTGGTGGCCCTGGCGTGGATGCATGGACGCCACCCCGGGCAGTATCAGGATGTGCTGGCCTGGATGCGCGGCGTGCGCGCGGCTGGCGATGGCGCAGGCGGTTCGCACGCCACGCAGGCATGGCTGGCGCTGGCCGCTGGCGCGGGTGCATTTGATGAGTCCGTTTCACCATTTGAACAGGCGCAAGTATTGTGGCGGAAGGGTTTGAGCGGCGACAAATAAGCGATGATTTTTATGCGAATGGACTGTCAGCGTGTGCTGTCGCACGGAGCTTTGCGCGCGGCAGGGGTCTAATCTGGGCATCAACTAACCAGAGAGGAACCATCATGAACAAAATGATCGCACTCATGCTGGCCGCCAGTGCCAGCGCCCTGCTTGCCGCCACGCCCGCGTATGCGCAGGATGCCTCGTACAAGAGTTTGACGGACAAGGCATCGGCCGACTACAAGCAGGCCAAGGCCGCCTGCGACAGCCACAGCGGCAACGCGAAAAAAGTCTGCGTGGAGGAAGCCAAGGTGGCGCGCGCCAAGGCCGAATCGGACGCCGTGGCGCAATACCGCAACACGCCGCGCGAACTGGGCAAGGCCCGCAAGGATGTCGCCAATGCCGAGTATGACCTGGCCAAGGCCAAGTGCGGCGACCGCACGGGGGCCGATAAAACCACGTGCATGACCGATGCCAAGGCGGCGAAAACGGCCGCGCTGGCCGATGCCAACACGGGCGCCAGGGCCGGCACCAACGTGGCGCAAAATCCACCCGCCACGATGAAGGAAAACTGCGACGCCATGGATGCGGCGGCCAAGGCCGCCTGCGTGACGCGCAATGCGGCCGGCAGCACCAAGACGGCCGTGGCCGACTCTGTCATCACGACGAAAATCAAGGCTGACCTCGTCAAGGACAACGACTTGAAAGCACTCGATGTACACGTGGAAACGGTCAACGGCGTCGTCATGCTCAGCGGCTTCGTGCCTTCGCAGGCGCAAGTGAAAAAAGCCGCCGACCTGGCCCGTGGCGTGGAAGGCGTGACGGATGTGAAGAATGGCTTGAAGGTGAAGTAAGCCGCATTCTGTCGATGCGTTAAAGCCGGGACTGGAGCCGCACGCAGCAGTGTGGCTCCAGTTTTTTTTGATTGTATAAATTACGATCATAATATAACATGGGAAAAATCCAGTCGGCTGATGCTGGCCGGCATTCACTTTTTCTCATGAGGACGGCATGCTTTCCCTATCTTTTTCGCAATGGCTGGAGCGGCGCGGCGTGCACTTTGCCTGGGTCATCGTCGCCATTACTTTCCTCACCGCCTTGACGTCGTCGGCCGCGCTGGGTTTGCCGGGCGCGCTGATGCAGCCCTTGAGCCGCGAGTTCGGCTGGGATGCCGAGCAGATTTCCTCGGCCCTGGCCGTGCGCTTCGTGCTGTTCGGCCTGATGGGGCCGTTTGCCGCCATCCTGATGGAGCGTTTCGGCTTACGCAATGTCATCTGTGTGGCTCTGGGCCTGATCGCAGCGGGCATGCTGCTGGCCACGCGCATGACGCAGTTCTGGCACCTGGTCGCCCTGTGGGGCATCCTGCTGGGTCTGGGTTCGGGCATGACGGCGCTGGTCTTGAGCGCCGTGGTGGCGAACCGCTGGTTCGAGACGCACCGTGGCCTGGTGGTGGGCGTGCTGACGGCCAGCTCGGCCACGGGCCAGCTGCTGTTCCTGCCCGTGGGCGCCTGGCTGATCGAGCACTACGGCTGGCGCACGGCCGTCATGCCCGTGTTTGCCGCCTGCGCCATCGTCGCCGTGCTGGCCTTCCTGTGCATGCGCAACCGCCCGCAGGACGTGGCCTTGCGTCCCTACGGCGCCGACCCGGCCACGCCCCTGGTGGCGGCGCCGGCGGCGACAATGACGTTTGCCACGCCGTTCATGATCCTGCGCAGCGTGGCGGCGAACCGCACCTTCTGGATATTGTTCGGCACGTTTTTCATCTGCGGTCTCAGCACGAATGGCTTGATCCAGACGCATTTCATTTCCCTGTGCGGCGACTCGGGCCTGTCCGCCGTGCCGGCCGCATCCGTGCTGGCCATGATGGGCGCGTTCGACCTGTTCGGCACCATCTTGTCCGGCTGGCTGTCGGACCGCTATGACAACCGCAGGCTGCTGTTCTGGTATTACGGCTTGCGGGGCTTGTCGCTGTTCTGGCTGCCGTATTCGGAATTCACCTTGTACGGCCTGTCTCTGTTCGCCATGTTCTACGGCCTGGACTGGATCGCCACCGTGCCGCCGACGGTGAAGCTGGTGGGGGCCACGTTTGGCCGGGAGCGGGCGGGTATGGTCTTCGGCTGGATCTTCGCCGGCCACCAGCTGGGCGCCGCCGTGGCCGCCTACGGCGCGGGCCGCATCCGCACCATGATGCTGACCTACAATCCTGCCCTGTTCGCAGCCGGCGCCGCCTGCCTCGTTGCCGCGCTGCTGGTGCTGGCGATCCAGCGGCAGAAGGCGGCCGTGGCCGCCGCCCAGCCCGCATGAAAAAAGCCAGGCCCGCGTGTGCGGAGCCTGGCTTTTTCATTTTTTCAAGATTTCAAGAACGCCTCAGAACACGTTCAGGGCAAGGCGCATTGCCGAAGGCAGTACGAATAGTACGACTAGGCAATGCAACGCCGCCATGGACTGTTCTGTGGTGTTCTTATTTTAAGTATTTGGCCAGCCAGCCCTCGACTTCGCTATAGAAGAAGCGGCTGTTTTCGCCCTTCAAGATCCAGTGGTTTTCGTCCGGGAAGACCAGCAGTTTCGCCGGCACGTTCAGGCGCTGTTGCACGGCAAAGTTCATCAGCGCATTGTTGGCCGGCACGCGGTAGTCGAGTTCACCCACGGTGATCAGGATCGGCGTGGTAAAGCCCGTGCCTTTTTCGTGGTTGCCCGCTTGCATGACGGGGCTTTGCTCGCGCCACACGGGCAGGTTCGACCAGACGGGGCCGCCTGCATTGGTTTCACGGCCGAAACCGCCATCGCTGGTACCCCATTGCATGATCAGGTCCATTTCGCCCGCATGCGAGACGATGGCCTTGTAGCGCGTGGTGGTCGCTTGCAGCCAGTTGGCCAGGTGGCCGCCATAGCTGGCGCCGCCGGCAGCCAGCTTCGTGCTGTCGATAAATGGATATTTCTTGATGGCTTCATCGACGCCCTGGTTGACTTCATCGCCCGGACCCTTCAAGGGGTCGAATTGAATCGAGCGCGAGAATTCCTCGCCATAGCCGGTCGAGCCCTTGTAGTCCGTCAGCAGCACGACATAGCCGGGCTTGGCCAGCAAATGATAGTTCCAGCGCAGCACGAACTGGTCGCGCCACATGCTGGCCGCGCCGCCGTGGATGACGGTAAACAGCGGGTATTTCTTGTTCGGGTCAAAGTTGGCCGGCTTGACGAGCATATTGTGGATCTGGCGGCCGTCGGCCGTGGTGAACCAGAAGTGCTCGGGCGCCTGCCAGTCGATTTTACTTGCCTTGTCCGTGTTGAAGGTCGTCAGGCGCTTCGGCTGCTTGCCGTTGAAGGCGTAGATTTCCGGCGGGTTGATGGCGGATTCCCACACGCCCACCAGGGCCTTGCCGCCGCTGCTCAGCGAGTTGATGGTACCCGTTGGCAAGGACGGTTCCTCGCGCACGTCGCCACCCCTGGCGTCGATCGAGTACAGCTTTTCCAGGCCAGCATGTTCATAGCTGAAGATGACGCGCTTGCCGCCTTCTGGCAGCACAAAGCGCGAAATCGAGCGGTCCAGCTTGGCCGTCAGGATGGTCGGCGCAGGGTTGCTCATCGGCCAGGCGAAGCTGGCCAGGCGTTTCACGTCATACACTTTGCCCGGCGTTTGCGCGTCGCTGAGCGCGAACAGCGTCTTGCCGTCGGCCGCGAATTTCAGGGAACCGTAGCTGTGTTTATCCTGCGTCAAACGCTGCGCTTCACCGCCCGCCACGGGCAGCAAGTAAAGCTGGGAGTAGACGGCTTCGCGCTGGGCCGCATCGCGGTTGGTGGCCGCGTTGAAGACGACGGCCTTGCCGTCCGGCGTCCAGACGGCATCCAGCGATTGTCCCTCGTCGCCCTGGCCGCCGCCAAAGCCCGGCAGGGTGACCAGTTGCGTGCCCGACAGGATGTCGCGCGGGGTTGCCGCGGCGTCGGCGTTGACGATGAACAGCCGCACCTGCTTGTCGGTCAGCCATTTGTCGAAATAGCGGGGCGCCGTCGTTTCATACGAACGGGCGCTGTATTTGCGTTCCTTGCGCTCTTTCGCGCTTTGCTTGACGTCGGCTTCCGTCTTGTTGCCTGGATAGATGTCGCTGATGAACAGCAACTGCTTGCCATCCGGGCTCCATTTCGGCATGCGCGCGCCCAGGGTGAGCGAGGTCAGGCGCTGCGCTTCGCCGCCAGCGGCCACGTCGAGGCGATAGATCTGTCCCGCTTCATCGCCGTCGCGCTTGGCAACGAAGACCAGCTGGCGGCTGTCCGGCGACCAGGCCACGGCGCTTTCGCCGCCCTTGGACGAGGTCAGGCGGCGCGCAGGGCTGTCGTCAAGCAGCGACTTGATCCACAGATCCGACGATTGGTCTTGGCTAGAGTAGGCGCTGTCGACCACGGAAAACACGGCCCACTTGCCGTCCGGGCTGGCGACAGGGGCGCCCACCCGTTTCATCAGCCACACGTCTTCATGCGTGATGGCGTGCCTGGCATTGGTTTGCGTGGCGGCAACTGGGGTGGTGGCCTTGGTATCGGCGGCGTGGACGGTCGTTGCCAGCGAGGCGCAGGCCGCTGCGATCAGCAGGGAGCCGAGGGAACGGCGAAGACGAGGTGAGGTCATGGGCGTGGTCCGGTAGTGAAAAAAGTACAGCGGGCAACATTATTGCCCATCGTTTCCTGCACTGCCAAGGCTGTGTACCGTTACTTACCACGTGGGACGGCCGCGTATCGGGCGGGCGCGCCATGGCTGATCAGTTAAACTTGTTCTTTTACTGATGCTACCTGTGGCCGGCCATGAAAATTAGTCTACCCTTATTGAAAACGATATTGCTGGGCGCGAGCTGCCTGCTGGCTGCCCCGGTTTTTGCCGCGGCGCCCGCACCGTACCCGAATACCAGCGCCATGGGCGTGGGTCACGCGGAAAGCACAGCCTGGTATGCGGGTTGCCTGAAGGTCAAGGATGCGGCGCCGCCGCCGGCCGACCTGCCGGCCCCTTCCGCCGTGGCATCGCTGCAGCAGTGCCAGGCAACAGACCTGTATTACGATACCAAGAGTATGTCCTCGCCCAAGCCGGCGGACTGGCGTCCTGCGCGCCATTGCGCCATGGCCACGCAGAACAGCGCTGTCCTGATGATGCTGTACCAGAATGGGCAGGGCGTGCAGAAAGACCCGTTGCTGGCGCTGAAGTACGCGTGCAGCATCGATGCGGCGCCGGCCGAGATGCAAGGGCGCATCGAACACTTGCAGAAGATCAATGCCAGCGGACGCGGCATGATCGATTTGTGCGACGACATCACCAGCGGCTACATGATGGGCGTGTGCAGCGCCATCGATGCGCGCCAGAAACAACGCGTGCGCACGCAGGCGACAGGCAAAGCCAGCGCAAGCATGCCTGCCGCGGCGCAAGCGTCGCTGCAAAAACTGCAGGCGGCGGCAAGCAAGTTTGCCGATGCGCGCGCGGCCAATGAAACGGATTTGAGCGGCACGGCCCGCGCCGCCCTGAGCATCGCCGCCCGCACGGCCGAGCTTGATCTGCTGGCGCACGATCTGCGCGAGTACGAAGCGGGCAAGCTGCCGACCAGCATGTCCAGGGAACAGGCGGCGGCGCTCGACAAGGAACTCAACGCCATCTACGGCAAGCTCATGAAGAAGCCGGCGCAAACCCATGCGGGCGCCGTGGGCAAGGATGGCATCCGCGCCACCCAGCGCCTGTGGCTGGCGTACCGCGATGCGTGGATGAACTTTGGCGCCGTGCGTTACCCGTCCGTGACGAGCGAGACCTGGGCCGCCCTGCTGACGTCACGGCGCAATGTGCAACTGCACGACTTGCTGGAGAATTGAAGCATGCGTGAAGCCTATTATCACGAAGATGATTTTTGCATGATCGAACTGCTGCCGCTGGATAATTTGCAGCACTGCCTGACGCAGATGGGCGAGCAGCAGGCATTTGCCGACGCGCACCGCAGCGGCGCCGGCTGGACGCAGATGTACGTGCCCGAGGCGCCGCCATCGCCGCTGCGCGCGCTGGGCCTCACGGCGGACCAGTTGCGCCTGGCGCTGGCCGATGCCTTGCCGCCATACGACGCCGTCTACACGGGCTACAGCAGCTACCGCGTGGAATGCAAGAATGTGCTGGCCTTTGGCGGCGAGACGACGGAGACCCTGTTTGCGGGCCTGGACGACGACGGCATAGTGTGCGACCTGTGGTGCAGCGATGGCATGCCGCAATTGCTGCTGCTGCCCTTGAAAGAGCAGTTGCTGCTGGCCGACTGGGGCGCAGGGTTTGCGTGTCCGCTGTCCGATGGGGAATTGTTTGCCCGGTATCTGCAGGAATACGAACTGGGCTGATTACTCGCAGGCGATGGCGTTTGGCTGCGCCACCTTGACCACCGACGCCAGGCGCGCCATGTCGTTGCCATCGCCTTGCTCCACATACGGTTGATAGTTGTCGATGACGATGCGCGCACGCGCTTGCCAGCCGCAATTGTCGGCCTGGCGCGCGGGCACGCGCAGCAGCCGGCGCGCCTCGCCATCGTTGCTGAAACAAAACCATGCATCGTGCGTGGCGGCAGGGTGGGGCAAACGGCCCCACTGCGCCTTGTCGGGCGCGAAGCAGACTCGGTTGCCGATGATCTGCAGGCTCATCTCGTCCGTGCGCGCGCTGTACTGGCCGTCGAGCACGATGGGCGTTGGCCCCTGCGCCTGGGCAAGCAGGGGCAGTGCGCACAGCAGGAGATGGGTGGACAGCAGGGCGGCAAGTTTCACGGTGTATCTTTCCGGATCGGCATGGGATGCACCAGTATAACTGCCATGCGCGGCTATGCTTCAGCAAAAAAGCATGGCCTGACACAGCAAGCACAAGTGCAATAAACTGTGTATTTTCAAATAATAAATATCTGTATATTGAAGTGCATCAATGGCGCGCTGCGCGCCATCCTGCATAGTTTTTCCTGCAAGTGGCGTGTCGCCATGTTTGCCGGACACTAGAGGAGAGCATGCGATGCATTCCAGACGAGAGTTTGTTGGCGCGGCGGTCGCGCTGGGAGCCTTGGGCCTGCTCGCTGGCGGCAAGGTGCTGGCGCAGTCGGATGCATTCGATACCTTGCTGCGGCAAGCCATCAACGATCCGTCGCTGCTTGAGGCGACGCGCACTAGTCGCGAGGGCTTCGGCGAGCAGTACGAATCGCGGGCCATCGCGCCGCGTACTCCCTTGTCTTCGCGGGCAATCTCGGAAGCCGCCATCACGCTCATTACCACCTTCGAAGTGACCGACCGCGCGCGCTACGAGGCGAATTTCCAGCAGCCGATCTGGCCTGCCGGCGAGTCGGGCGTCACGATAGGCATTGGCTATGATTTGGGATACGTCACGGTCGACTGGCTCAACGAAGACTGGGAGGCCCGGCTCGCTGACGGCGAACTGGCAACATTACGCAAGGTCTGTGGTTTGACGGGGGAAGAGGCCCGCGATGCCTTGGCGCAGGTACGCGACGTAGCGGTTCCGTGGGACATCGCCGATCAGCAGTTTCGTACGCGCCTGTTGCCGCGCTACGTGGCGCTGACGCTGGCGCGCCTTCCCAACACGGACAAGCTGTCCGATGACAGCCTGGGTGCGCTCGTGTCGCTGGTCTACAACCGGGGCGCCAGCTTCCGCAAGGAGGGACCGCGCTATCGCGAGATGCGCATGATCCGCCAGCACATGGTCAACGAAGCCTACGATGCCATCCCCGCCGAGTTGCGGGCCATGGCGCGGCTGTGGACCGACGTGCCGAATATGCGCGGCCTCGTGCTGCGGCGCGAGCTTGAGGCCGCGCTGTTCGAGCGTGGCCTGAAAAGCGCTTAGACCCGCCCCGGCATCCACCCTGGCCAACCGAGGAGTGATATCGTGCATCCGCTCAAACGCATCCTAGCCCTGCTCTGTATCCCCGTGTACATGTTGCTGGCCTTTCCCTGCCAGGCACAATCCGGCCCGCCCAAGCGTGTCGCCTTATTGATCGGCAACTGGGATTACGACCAGAACGGGAAATTCGATCCCACGCCATCGGGCGATTACATTGCCGACCTCAAGAATCCTTGCAGCGATTCGGATCTGGTCAAGAGCCAGCTGGCCAAATTCGGGTTCGAGATCCATGACTATTGCAATGTGGACCAGGCAACCTTCAACGCCCGTGTCGCCGACTTTGCCAGCAGCCTGTCGGATTTGCCCAAGGGATCGATTGTCTTCCTCTTTTATTCCGGCCATGGCATGCAGTATCACGGCCACGCGTTCACGGTGCCGGTGCTGTTCCGGATAGATCATGCCGCATTCAAGAATAACGGCGACCTGGAGCAATTCAAACTGCTGCAAAAGAATGCCAACAACGTCGCCGAGATGCTGCAGAAATTGCCGGATGATAAGAATGTGGCACTCGTCGTGGCATTGGACAAATGCCGCGACGTGCCGGTCGACGAAAAGGTCACCTACAGCGAGGCCGTGTCGATCCGCACCGGGCCGAACACGCTGATCCAGTACGCCACCACCGCCGGCGACCGCACGCCCGACAACGACGGCAAGGGCCATAGCGCCTATGCGCTGGTGTTGGCCGACGAACTGTCGAAAGGCGGCGACATAGGCGATATCATGGCCGCCGTCGGCATCCGCGTCTGGCGCTTGTACGACAGCGGCAAGCGCGACACTTATGCCGAAACCAACGTTGGCCCTGCCTTCTCCGCACTGAAGTTCAATCCGCTCAAGGCCGGCATGTCAGCCGCGCCGCGCAACGTGGCGGCGACCGTCAGCCGCAAGCGCCTGATGGTGCGCGATCGCTACGATGGCGTCACGCTCGACATCTTCTGGTGTGAAGGCGATGGCGAGCAGGCGCGCTATGCCTTTGCCACGTCGCTGGCGCGCGACATTGCCATGCGGGCCAGCGAGTTGGGCGTGGGGCGCGTGATGGTCAAGCCCCTGTCGCAAGACATGAACAATAACAATGGCTACAACGTGCATCGCAACATCATGCGCTACGACCAGGCCTACCCGCTCGAGCGGGAAATGCTCTTCAAGATCGCCAGTGCCTATCCGGTGGGTAACTTCCTTCCGCAGCGCGGCGTCGGCGTGAATGGACAGGCGACCCAAAACTATGTGTCGGCATTCGTGTGCGGGCGGCTGGCCGACGGGAGGGCTGATGTGGCTGCATTGGAGCATGCCAGCGGCAAGCGCTAAGCTGGGTAGGCGGCAAGCGCAAAAAAGGGCTACGCGCCGAAGCGGGTAGCCCTGATCTGTACTGCTGTATTCGTGGTAGGCCGTGCGGGATTCGAACCTGCGACCAACGGATTAAAAGTCCGCTGCTCTACCAGCTGAGCTAACGACCCGAAAGAGGCCGCATTATATATCAGTTGAAAAAGAATGCAAAGCATTCCTGTGAGAAAGTGCTGGCCAGCTAATGCAGCGCTGCCGTGAGCTTCAGCACTTCGTCGATGCTGGTCGTGCCATCGATGATCTTGCGCGCGCCGGCGATGCGCAGCGGCGTCATGCCGTCGAGGATGCTCTGGCGGCGCAGGGCATGCAGGTCGGCGCCCGCCTTGACCAGCTGGCCGAACGTTTCCGTCACGCCCAGCAGTTCATAGATGCCGGCGCGTCCCAGATAGCCGCTGTGCCGGCACAGGGCGCAGCCGACGGGGCGGTACGTGGCGGCCGGCCGCTCCAGCTGGCCGCCTGTCAGGCGCTGCCACGCCGCGGCACAGGGAGCCGTGTCCAGCTGCTTGCAGCCCGGGCACAGACAGCGCAACAGGCGCTGCGCCAGCACGCCGGCCAGGCACGCTTCCAGCAGATAGGCGGGCAAGCCCAGTTCCAGCAGGCGCATCACGGCCGAGGGTGCGTCGTTGGTGTGCAGGGTCGACAGCACCAAATGGCCCGTCAGCGCCGCCTGGATGGCCATCTCGGCGGTGGCCAGGTCGCGGATTTCTCCCACCATGATGATGTCGGGATCTTGCCGCATCAGCGCCCGCACGCCATCGGCAAACGACAGTTCGATGCCGGCCTGGGTTTGCACCTGCATCTGGTTGAAGGCCGGTTCGACCATTTCGATGGGGTCTTCCACCGTGCATACATTGACTTCGCTGCCGGCCAGCGCCTTCAAGGTGCTGTACAGCGTGCTGGTCTTGCCCGAACCGGTGGGGCCCGTCACCAGCACGATGCCGTGCGTGCGTGCCGTCAACTGGCGCCAGCGTTCGGCATCCGCAGGCGGAAAGCCCAGCTCGGCCAGGCTCTTGACGGCCACTTCCGGGTCGAAGATGCGCATGACGAGCTTTTCGCCGAAGGCCGTGGGCAAGGTCGACAGGCGCAGTTCGATTTCCTGGCCCTGCGCATTGCGCGTCTTGATGCGCCCATCCTGGGGCCGGCGTTTTTCCACCACGTCCATGCGCCCCAGCAACTTGATGCGCGCCGTCATGGCCAGCAATACCACGGGCGGCAGCTGGTAGGCCTGGTGCAGGCGGCCGTCGATGCGCAGGCGCACGAGGCCCGCGTCGCGCTTCGGTTCCAGATGGATGTCGGAAGCGCGCTGGGCAAACGCGTATTGCCACAGCCAGTCGACGATGCGCACCACGTGCTGGTCGTTGGCGTCGAGGCTGGTCTTGTTGCGCCCCAGTTCCACCAGTTGTTCGAAATTGTGGCGCAGCGCCAGGTCTTGCGTGGAGGCTTGCCGGGCCACCTTGACGGAACTGGCCAGGCTGAAAAATTGCGCGATGGCGTCGGCGATGTGCAGCGGGTTCGCGATGACCAGGCTCAGCTTGCGCGGCGCCAGGTTTCCCAGCTGTGCCTGCCAAGAGAGCGCATATGGCTGGGCCGTGGCGATGACGATGCGCTCTGGCGTGCTTTCCACGGGCAGGATGTTGAAGCGGGCCGCATAGCCGGCCGTCATGACGTCGGCCACCTGGCTGAAATCGATGTGCAGGGGATCGATGCGCACATACGGCAGGCTGGAGCGTTGCGCCAGCCAGGCGCACAGGGTATCGAGCGTGAGTGCGCCGTGGGCGATGCTGCACAGCGGATGCAGGGCAGGTGCCGGCAGCAGGGCGGCCTGGGCGTCGATGGCGGCCGCTTGCGCCGCATCGAGCAAGCCGTCTTCCTGCAGCCAGGCCAGCAGCTGCGGCAGTTCCAGCGGCGTGTTGGGCGACGGGGAAGGGGAAGCGGGCATGGCCGGTGCCTTTCCAGGCTGCCGGCCATGCGTGGGCAGGCTGGCGGTTACAGGGTGCTGACGATGCCCTTGACCCAGGTCTTGGCGGGCAGCTTGGTCTCGGCGACGATCTGCTTGGCGCGTTCGAGCAGGGCGGCTTGCGCTTCCGTATCGAGTGCCACTTTCGTCTTGAAAGCGATCGCCACCACGTTCCCATCATGGACTTCCGGCAGGCAGATCACCTGTTCGAACGCAAACTTCATCGCCTTGATGTTCTTTGCGTAGCTGGGATGGTCGCCGAACAGGTTGACCGTCATGATGCCGTGCGGCGCCAGGCAGGCGCAGCAGGCGGTATAGAACTCGGCGCTGTCGAGCACTGGGCCGCGCGCCGTGGCGTCGTACAGGTCCACCTGCAGGGCGTCCAGGGTGCCGTGGTTGGCGTCGTCGTTGACGTAGTCGAGCGCATCCATCTCGCGCACGTGCAGGCGCTCGTCGTTGGGCGGCAGCTTGAACATCGAGGCGCAGATGGTGATGACGGACGGATTCAGTTCGATGGCATCGACCTGCGCCTGCGGGAACTGGCGGTAGCAGAACTTGGTCAGCGCGGCCGTGCCCAGGCCCAGCTGGGCGAGGCGCTGCGGCTGTTCGATCCACAGCATCCACGCCATCATCTGCTGCGCGTACTCGAGCTCCGGCCAGTCCGGCTTGCGGATGCGCATGGCGCCCTGCACCCATTCCGTGCCGAAATGCAGATAGCGCACGCCATCCATTTCCGATAGGGTGACAGGGGCGTAGCGGGGCTTGCGCGCAGGGCGCGAGGATTCGACTTGTTCGATGGATTTTCGTTTGATAAGCATAAGGCGGCCTGAAAGTGTGCCGCATTATAGCCCGCGCCGGGGCGCCATAAAAAATGCCAGCCCCATGAGAACGACTGGGACCGGCATTTTAAATTGCTGTGCAACGACGCCTAGCAGCTTATGTCAGGCGTTACTGTTGAGCAGGCTCGATCGAGACGCGCAGGCGGATGCGCTCGCCCGGATCGTAGGACATGATGCTCGTGTAATTGCGGCCGCGGTAGTCGTAGGTGACCTGGTAGCCATTGTTGCGCGATTCCCAGTGGTCGACCTGGCGGCATTGCTTGACGGCTTGTTCCTGCATGCCGCCCTGGTAATTGTTCTGGTTGTCGACACGGTCGCCGACGACGGCGCCGGCAATCGCGCCAGCGGCTGCCGCAGCCGTGCGGCCATTGCCGCCACCGACCTGGCTGCCGAGCAGTGCGCCGGCGATACCGCCGACGATGGAGCCGCCAGCGCTGCGCTGTTGCGGCGGTGCCTGGACTTGCACGTATTCCGTGCGGCATTCCTGGCGTGGACGGTTGATCTGTTCCACTTGCGGCACGACGCGCACGACCTTGCCGAAATCTTCAAAGTCGGCGGCCTGGGCGAGTGGCAATGCACCGATACAAAGGGCTGACATCATCAATTTGGCTTGCAAGTTCATTTGTAACCTCGTTATGTAGAGAATCTTTCAGGGTATTTTTTACAACTTGGGACTATAGTAATCCCGCCAGACGGGGACAAGTGTTTCGCATGGCAACAAAATGTAACAGCCCAAGCCCCTTGCCCCACAGTCTGTAACATGCACTTTCAATCGATACAAGATGTTGAAATGACTTGAAACCAGCGGTTTGTAACAAATCTTGCGTTTGACATCATATTCGGGTTGATTCATGCAGGACAACACGTTACCCTAATACGCGTATGGCTTATATAAAATCGCACTGAATCGCATAAAAGTTGATACAGATCGAATCACCGCGTGCGCATTGACCCGCGTGCGGGGATGCAATAAGAAGAGCAGCTAGAAGAGATCCATACATAACAGGTCGATTTGAGGGAAAAATGAGTTTGTTACTAACCGTGCCGCCCAACCTTGTCCAGTCCATCCGTGCCTTTCGCGTGACCGAATTACAAGACGAGGCGATCCGTCTCGGGCAGCACTTTTTATATGCGCATTGCAACGCTGGACAGACCAAACAACAAGTCATCGGCATTATTGCAGAAGCATTCCTGTTTCCGAAAAACCTGGCGAAGAATTTCGATGCCCTGCGCCTGTGCCTGACGGACACCATGTCCAAGGCCGGCACGCAGACGGGTTTCCTGGTGGTGCTCGAGCAATTGCCAAATACGCAAAAATTCGACAAGGAAGCGCGCGAGATCCTGCTCGACGTGTTCCGCGACGCGGCCGACTACTGGGCCGAGAAGAAAGTCCCGTTCCGCGTCTTCTATTCGTTCGAGTAAATACTTACTCTTGCCGCGACGCCGTCAAACCGGCTTCCCGCGCAGGTGAGAACCGGCATCGCCGGGCGGCTGCGGCGCGCCGGCGCCCATGTTGCGCCGCAACAATAATGCCGGCCTTTCTAGATTCGCATCGCCATAGCGGGTACAATGCGCGCTATGAAAAATATCGTTATCCTCATTTCCGGACGCGGCAGCAACATGGAAGCGGTCGTGCGCGCGGCGCAAGCCGAGCAATGGCCAGCCCGTATTGCCGCCGTTATCAGTAACCGGGCCGATGCCCAGGGACTGGTTTTTGCCGCGGAACACGGGATAGCGACGGCAGTCGTTGCCAATAAGGATTATGCCAGCCGCGAACAGTTCGATGCGGCGCTGCAAGCCGTGATCGACGGCTTTGCCCCCGACCTGGTCGTGCTGGCCGGTTTCATGCGCATCCTGACGCCGCCCTTCGTCGAGCATTACGCGGGGCGCATGCTCAATATCCACCCGTCGCTGCTGCCGCTGTTCCCGGGCATGGCGACGCACCGCCAGGCGCTCGAGGCGGGCGTAACGGAACACGGCGCGACCGTGCATTTCGTGACTGCCGAGCTCGATCATGGCCCGGCCGTGGCGAGCGCGAAAGTCCCCGTCTTGCCAGGCGACACAGAAGAGAGCTTATCGGCGCGCGTGCTGGTAGAGGAACATCTGCTTTACCCGCGCGCCATCCGCCTGTTCATTGACGATAAACTGTCAGTCGAGCATGGCCAGGTCCGCGTGGACCCTCAATAAAATATTACAGGAAGAATAACAATGAGATTGCCACCAGCGATACTTGCCAATGCTGAAGAAGTATTGCGCGAAATTTTACGTTTCACGGCCCCGGCCGACACCACCCTGTCGCGCTATTTCCGCGACCATCCGCGCCTCGGTTCGCGCGAACGCGGCGCCATCGCCGAAGGCATTTATGCCGTGCTGCGCAACAAATCGTTCTTCACGGACTTCGCCGAAGCGGGCAGTGGCCCGACCATGCGCCGTTTGACCATCCTCGGCCTGGCCGAAGCCGTCGGCGCCGACTCCTTGGGCGGCCTGACGGAAGAAGAAGTGGAATGGCTGGAACGCATCACGCAGATCGACCGCAGCCTGATGCCGTCGAATATGCGCGCCAACATGCCGACCTGGCTGTTCGATAAATTGATCGCCCAGTTCGGCGAAGCGGAAACCATGAAGCTGGCCGATGCGCTGAACGCGCCGGCGCCGCTGGACTTGCGCGTGAACTCGCTCAAGGCCACGCGTGAGGACGTGATGCTGGCCCTGGCCGAAGCGCCTATCCTCAGCACGCCGACGCCGTTTGCGCCGCTGGGCTTGCGCGTGATCAAGAAGCCATCGTTGCAAAACCTGCCATTGTTCCAGAGCGGCGCCATCGAAGTGCAGGATGAAGGCAGCCAGATCCTGTCGCAAATCGTCGGCGCCAAGCGCGGCGAGATGGTCGTCGATTTCTGTGCCGGCGCGGGCGGCAAGACCCTCGCATTGGGCGCGCTGATGCGCAACACGGGCCGTCTGTACGCATTCGACGTGTCGGAAAAGCGTTTGGCCAAGCTGAAGCCGCGCATGGCCCGCAGCGGCCTGTCGAACGTGCATCCGGTGCAGATCGCGCATGAGCGCGATGCCAAGATCAAGCGCCTGGCCGGCAAGATCGACCGCGTGCTGGTCGATGCCCCGTGCAGCGGCCTGGGCACCCTGCGCCGCAATCCGGACGTGAAATGGCGCCAGCAGCCGAACTCGATCGTGGAATTGCAAGCCAAGCAGGCAGCCATCCTGGCCGGCGCGGCGCGCCTGGTCAAGGGCGGCGGCCGCCTGGTGTATGCCACCTGCAGCTTCCTGAACGAAGAAAACGATTTTATCGCCGAGCAATTCCTCGCGGCCCATCCGGACTTCACCCTGGTGCCGATGAGCAAAGTGCTGGCCGAACAGAAGATCGAGCTGGAAATGGGCGATTACCTGAAATTGTTGCCGCATCTGCACCAGACCGACGGCTTCTTCGCCGCCGTGTTCGAACGCAAGGTCATGCCGAAAAAAGTCTACGCCGATGAAAAGCCGGCCGACGACGTTGACGCTGAACAAGCCGAATAAGGCTGTCACGGGCCGCCGCTGCAGCATCGCAGCGGCGGCCATGCACTTGCGCCAGCCTGTCTGGCGCAAGCTGTGGGCACCCCGCCCGGTTATTCCCCCGCACCATCTTCCAGATTCCATCCGCCATGAACGAAACCCCGCTGCTCAACCTGATCACTGACTTTGTCGACGATTTCCGTCAACCGGCCATCCTGTGGCAGGCGCTGGTCATCGTCGCCTGCCTGGCGCTGAGCTGGCTGCTGGTACGGCAGTTGCGCGTGTTCCTGCACCAGCGGGCGGAAGCGGCCACTGTCCCGGCCACGCCGGAAACCTTGCAGCGCACCGATAGTTTCATCCGCATCCTGACGCCCGTGCTGGCGGCCATGCTGCTGGGCATTGCGCAGCATTTCCTGGCCAAGTTCCAGTCGGTCAATCTGCTCAGCATTGCCATTCCCCTGTGCACGTCGATGGCGCTGGTGCGCTTCGGTTTTTATGTGCTGCGCCGCATTTTTGCCCGCCATGGCGACATCAGCCCGACCATGTTGCTGCTGGAAAAGATCTTCACGGTGGTGGTGTGGGCCGGCATGGCCTTGTACATCACGGGCCTGTGGCCTGAATTGCATACCTTCCTGGAAGGTATCGTCGTGCCGCTGGGACGCAACAAGGTGTCCGTGGCTGCCATCTTGCAAGCCGCTATTTCCGTGGCCGTGCTGCTGGTACTGGCCATGTGGGCCGGCACCTCGCTCGACGAGCGCCTGATGAAAATGCAGGGCCTGCACACTTCCTTGCGCGTGGTGATGTCGCGCATGGGCCGCGCCGTGCTGATCCTCGTTTCCGTGCTGGTCAGCCTGTCGCTGGTGGGCATCGACTTGACGGTGCTGTCCGTGTTTGGCGGCGCCTTCGGCGTGGCGCTGGGCTTCGGCTTGCAAAAGATCGCCGCGAACTTCGTGTCCGGCTTCATCATCCTGCTGGACCGCAGCCTCACCATCGGCGACATGATCACGGTGGGCCAGTTCACGGGCAAGGTCACGCAAATCAATACGCGCTATACTGTGTTATTGGGTGGCGATGGTGTTGAATCCATCGTGCCGAATGAAATGCTGATTTCCGGCGGCGTGCAGAATATGTCGCTGAGCAACCGCATGGTCTGGCTGTCGACGGCTGTGTCGGTGGGCTATGAAACGGATCTCGATGTCATCTTCCCCTTGCTGGAAGCGGCGACGGCCAAGGTGCCGCGTGTGTCGCAAAGCAATCCGCCATCGGCCACCCTCGTGCGTTTCGGCGCCGACGGCCTTGATGTGCAGATCGGCTTCTGGATCGCGGATCCGGAAAACGGCACCGGCGGAGTGAAGTCGAATGTGAACCGCGCCATCTGGCGCACCTTGCAGGAACATAAGGTCACTGTACCGTTTCCGCAACGCGAATTGCGTATTGTTGGTACGCCTCCTGCCCCGCTCGCCAGCGCGGCAGAGGGTGAGTCCGCCCCATCCGGCACCCAGCCTTAACCTCGCTGCCTGCCTCCGATTTTGCCTGACCGCACCCATTAGGGCGTACAATCACGCCTAAAATTAACTCTGCCGGACCTCCAGAATCACTGGAGCGACCGTGCGCACGCCCTGTCCACTTGGAGTAGCAGTAATGACATTGAGTTCCGTTTTACACGACGTTTTGCAGTTCATGGCAACTGGCATTACCGATCTGTCCGCATGGCAAGTTTTCCTGTACACCATGGTGGTCACGCATATCACGATCGCCAGCGTCACGATTTACCTGCACCGCCATCAGGCCCACCGCGCGCTGGAATTGCACGCCATCCCCAGCCATTTCTTCCGTTTCTGGCTGTGGCTGACGACGGGCCAGGTGACCAAGGAATGGGCGGCCATCCACCGCAAGCACCACGCCAAGTGCGATACGGAAGAAGATCCGCATAGCCCCGTGACGCGCGGCATCAAGAAAGTCTTCTGGGAAGGCGCCGAGCTGTACCGCGCTGAATCGAAGAACATGGAAACCATGGCCAAGTACGGCCATGGCACGCCGACGGACTGGATCGAGCGCAACCTGTACACCAAATACAGCTGGCTGGGCGTGGTGTCCCTGTTCGTCATCAATTTCATCCTGTTCGGCGTGATCGGCATTTCCGTGTGGGCCGTGCAGATGATGTGGATCCCGATCACGGCAGCCGGCATCATCAACGGCATCGGCCACTACTGGGGCTACCGCAACTACGACTGCGCGGATGCGGCCACCAACATCATTCCGTTCGGCATCCTGATCGGCGGCGAAGAGTTGCACAACAATCACCATACCTATGCGACGTCGGCCAAGCTGTCGTCGAAATGGTATGAAATCGATATCGGCTGGGCGTATATCCGCGCGCTGGAAATGCTGGGCCTGGCCAAGGTGAAAAAGCTGGCGCCGGAGCCAAAGTTCTCGCATGGTAAGCTGGAGGCGGATTTCGAGACCTTGCAGTCCGTCATCGCCAACCGCTACGATGTGATGGCCAAGTATGCGAAATCGATCAAGCATGCCTGGAAGGAAGAGCTGGAACACCTGAAGCACAAGGCCGAGCTGGAAAAGCGCTTCCTGAAATCGTCGCGCAAGCTGATGCAGCGCGAGCCGGGCAAGCTGGCCGATGCGCATCACGAACAGCTGTCGGAATTGTTCCAGCACAGCAAGGCGCTGGAAACCATGCACCACATGCGCGTGGAATTGGGCGCCATCTGGGAACGTTCGCACTTTACGCGCGAGCAATTGCTGCAAAAGCTGCAAGACTGGTGCACGCGCGCCGAAGCGTCGGGCATCAAGTCGCTGCAAGATTTCTCCCTGCGCCTGCGCAGCTATGCCTGAGTAAGCTGTCGCGTCATATCAAGGCCCTGGTTTCCAGGGCCTTTTTTTCGTCCAGGCAGAAGGGGAGAGCGGTGAGATGAAAATCGGGGCGAAAAAAAACCGCTCATCGGAGCGGCTTTTTCATCAGAGAACACAATATCAATTACTTGATTTTGGTTTCTTTGTACGTTACGTGCTTGCGTGCTTTAGGATCAAATTTCATGATCTCCATTTTCGCAGGCGTCGTACGCTTGTTTTTGGTGGTCGTGTAGAAGTGACCCGTACCGGCGGTCGATTCTAACTTGATTTTGTCGCGGCCTGATTTTGCCATGATAGCTCCCTTATTCTGCTAATTAGACTTTTTCGCCACGAGCGCGCATATCGACCAATACGGCGTCGATGCCGACTTTATCGATGACGCGCAGACCGGCGTTGGACAAACGCAGGGAGACCCAGCGGTTTTCAGATTCAACAAAAATACGACGATTCTGCAAGTTAGGCAAAAAACGACGTTTGGTTTTGTTGTTTGCATGGGAAACATTGTTGCCGACCATCGGCTTCTTCCCAGTGACTTGGCAAACACGTGCCATGGCGCACTCCTTAAAGATATTCCAAATTGGAAAAACGAGAGTATATCCAAAATAAGCCGATTTATCAATGACTTGCGAAAAACAATTGTGTCATGTTGTATTGAAATAATTTAACAATTTGACTTTTCCCCTTCGTCATAGGGGGAAGCACTGGTAAACAGTGCTGTTTGCTGTTAGATAAGCGTCTTGCTGCTGTCACGTATGTCCTTGTTTACACATGGTTAACTGCTGCCTGGCCAGCCCCGGCCTAGATCTGGCCGTGTTCCGAGAAGGAATGTACTTGCCGCCCGGCAACGACGAAATGGTCGAGGATGCGCACGTCCACCAGCGACAACGCTTGCACCAGCGCGCGCGTCAGCAACAGATCCGATTCGCTGGGCTCGGGCGTGCCGGACGGGTGGTTGTGCGCCAGCATGACGCTGGCCGCGTTGTGCAGCAGGGCCTGCTTGACGACTTCGCGCGGATACACGCTGGTGTGAGTGAGGGTGCCGCGAAACATTTCCTGGGTGGTGATCAGGCGGTTCTTGACGTCCAAAAACAACACGTGGAATGCTTCATGCGCCAGGTGGCCCAGGGTCAGGCGCAGGTAATCCTTGACGGCGTGCGGCGAATTGAGGGCCTGGCCCGCTTGCAAGTCCTCAATGATGGCGCGCCGCGCCAGTTCCAGCACGGCTTGCAGCTGGGCGAACTTGGCGCTGCCCATGCCGTGCACGGCGGAAAAACTCACGAGGCTGGCGCCAAACAGGCCCCGCAGCGAGCCGAAGTGCTCGACCGTGTCGCGCGCCAGTTCCACGGCGCTCTTGCCGCGCACGCCCGTGCGCAGGAAGACGGCCAGCAATTCCGCGTCTGACAGCGATTGTGCGCCATCCTCGATCAGGCGTTCGCGCGGCCGTTCGCCGGCCGGCCAATCCTTGATGCCCATCTTGCCTCCCGTTCGCGCCCGGCTCGTCGTGGCGCCTGCCAACGATTGTCGCGCCTTCCCCGGGCGGCCATGCTGCGCTAGCTCGTCTTCATGGCGAATCATATGAAAAAAACAAAAACCAAGATGCCCGGCCTGGCCATTTTCAAGCGCTATGATTTGCCTGTCGTTGCATTCCATGCAAGTTTCAACTGCGGGGAGTCAGGGCCCTGAACTCAATGTCTTCCACTTGTTTTACAGGAGTCGTCATACCGTACATCAAAGTTGTCAATGGATTCATGCAAGAGTTCAACGCCGCCGGCGTCAACACGGGCAAGGTCAGCGGCATCGGCCTCAATGCGCACGCGTATCTGGAGCGCCGTCAATGGAGCGCTACCGCACCGCTGGCGCCGGAAGTGGAACATCCTGATTACAGTACCGATTTGCCTTATCTTGCGGCCAACGGCTTCAAGTACATCCAGGTGATGGTGGCGCCATTCAACGGCAGACAGGCTGACGGTACGGGCTATCAGGTATGGGACTACGTTGTCGGCGAGCCGAGGTTTGCCACCGACAACACGGTCGTGGACCTGAGAATTCAGGATAAATATTGCGAGGCAAGACAACCTGCATGCCTTGCTGAGCGCCATACGCCGTACGGGCGTGCAACTGGCATGCTATTGGGCCTGGAATGCGGGGAAAACCATGGAGCGCGCCGGTTTGAATCTGGTGGAGACGCCGGGGTACAGTAACAAACGCAAGGCTGTCTGGGGCGCCTTGCGCGGCCAAGATGCCATGCGTCCAGCACCGCCCAAGCCCTGTTGCGGCGTGACGAAGACCTTGCAATTCAAGCCTGGCCTGCTGCTCACCGTGCCGTCGTCCGTGCGCTACGAGAGCGCGGATTTTTCGCTGTCGTATTGCATCCGGCAACAGGACTTCTCCTCGACCGTTGCTCTGGCGCAGGCTTTTATCGCGCATCAGGCGAACAAGAAAGGATGGGGGCTGCTGACGCAGGATATCAAGACGTTCCTGTATTTATTCAATGGCGTTGGCGACAATGGCCTGGGCGCCAACAGCAATGGGCACGGCTTGAAGGTGGACATTCCCAACCGCTGGTTCCGCTGTACTTATACTGTGAAGCATGATGGACGCATCAGCCTGTATGTGGATGATTTCCTCATGTATCAGAGTTTGCAAAACATGGCGCCGCCATTCTTGAATGCCACTGGCATTCCGCTGGTGATCGGCCGTACCGTGGATGCGCTGGAGCAGGGCGCGCCCGCCTGGCAGTTGTCGGACGTCATCCTGTACGACCGCGTGCTGACACCGAAGGAAGTGTATGACTATGGCCAGTATGGCATCGTGCACCGGCCTGTGGGGCGCTGGAAGCTCGACGGCAACCTGGAAGACAGCTCCGGCTTCGGCAATCACGCCAGCACGGCGGGCGGGTTGACGTACGTCAATGTCTGATTCGCCGATCCGGCGTCGGATGTGTTGCGCGGCCATGTTTTTTGACAAAAGCATGGCCGCGCCGAGATGGCATGGGGCGCGCTGGCTCAGGGTGGCTTACAATATCGTTTTGCACCAGTTACTTGAAAACTACTATGTCCAACGAGCAACCAGCAGTCGTCACCGAAGCGGCTTACCTCACCCTGCATTATCGTCTTGCTACTGTTGACGGTACTGACATTGTCACGACCTTCAGCGGCAATCCCGCGACCTTGATGCTGGGACAGGGCCAGCTGGCGCCGTTCCTCGAGCAGCGCTTGCTGGGCTTGCCTGAAGGCACGCACCAGACGTTCGAGCTGGCGGCCGGCGAAGGCTTTGGCGAGCGCAATCCCGAGCTGGTGCAGTCCGTCTCGCGCGCTACCCTGGACGAGAACTCCGTGCCCGGTGCCGACTACAAGATCGGCGACCTGGTCGACTTCGCCGCCCCGGGCGGCGGCCGCTTTGCCGGCGTGCTGCGCGAAATGCGCGACGACTCGGCCCTGTTCGACTTCAACCATCCGCTGGCTGGCCAGCCGCTGCGCTTTGAAGTCAAGCTCATTTCGGTCCTGTAAGGAGTAGCGATGGATAAAGAACTGTTACTGGCCCAGCCCCGCGGTTTCTGCGCTGGCGTCGACCGGGCGATCGAAATCGTCGAACGCGCCTTGCAGCAATTTGGCGCACCGATCTATGTGCGCCATGAAATCGTCCACAACGCCTATGTGGTGGCCGACTTGCGCAACAAGGGCGCCATCTTCATTGACGACCTCGATGACGTGCCTGCTGGCAATACGCTCGTGTTTTCCGCCCATGGCGTGTCGAAAGCCGTGCGCGCCGAGGCGGAATCGCGCGGCCTGAGCATTTTTGATGCGACTTGCCCGCTGGTCACCAAGGTGCACATGGAAGTGGGCAAGATGCGCCGCGAAGGCCGCGAGATCATCATGATCGGCCACGATGGCCATCCCGAGGTCGAAGGCACCATGGGCCAGGCCGATATGGGCATGCATTTGGTGGAAACGCTCGAAGATGTGGCGAAACTGCAGGTCGCCAATCCGGAGAGCCTGGCCTATGTTTCGCAAACAACGTTGTCAGTTGACGACACTAGCGACATTATTGCGGCCTTGAAAGCGAAATATCCGAATATCGCCGAGCCGAAAAAAGGCGACATTTGCTACGCCACCACGAACCGCCAGGAAGCCGTGAAATTCATGGCCCCGCAAGTGGAAGTGGTGATCGTCGTCGGCAGCCCGAACAGCTCGAATTCGAACCGCTTGCGCGAAGTGGCCGAGAAGATGGGTACGCCAGCCTATATGGTCGACAATGCCTCGCAAATCGACCCCGCCTGGCTGGAAGGCAAGCTGCGCGTGGGTGTGACGGCTGGCGCCTCGGCGCCCGAGGTGCTGGTGCAAGCCGTCATCGACCGCTTGAAAGAGTGCGGCGTGCGTAGCGTGCGTCCGCTCGACGGTGTGCAGGAAGCCGTCACGTTCCCGATGCCGAAAGGCCTCGATGGCATCAAGCGCGACGTCGCCTGAGTCCGTATGGCTGTTGAGTATCGATGAAATAGTTACCTCAAAACCGAATTTAATTCGGAAATGATCGATTTATTCCAAGCTTAGTTTTTGCAAAAGATCGTTATGATTGCCTCAAGCTTGAATATGTTGTCGTTATGACTAAGCAAGGTCACGCCCGTTTTCAGTGCGTGCACCATGCTGGTGAGAACGGTCCAGGGATGGCACTGCAGGAATTCTTCCTCCGGTGCCGTTTTTGTATCAGCGACCCATGTTCTGGCGGAAGTTGTTCCCGAAAAATGCATATTTGATAGGGCAATCATGGATACATTCATCCAGCAGATCATTAACGGCTTGGTGTTGGGCAGCATGTATGCCTTAGTCGCCCTCGGTTACACAATGGTGTACGGCGTTCTGAACCTGATCAACTTCGCCCACGGCGACGTGCTCATGATCGGCGCCATGGTGGGCTTGACCATCCTCAAGCTGCTGGGCATCTATGTGCCCGACTGGCCCGGTTACCTGAAACTGGCTACCGCCATCCTCGGCGCCATTCCCATCTGTATTCTGGTCAATATCATCATCGAGCGGGTCGCCTACCGCCGCCTGCGCAACGCCCCCCGCCTCGCCCCCCTGATTACCGCCATCGGCGTCTCCATCCTGCTGCAAACCTTCGCCATGATGATCTGGACGCGCAATCCCTTGCCCTTTCCGCAATTGCTGTCGACCGATCCCATCAACATAGGCGGCGCCGTGATTTCGCAAACGCAAGTGCTGCTGCTGGCCCTGGCCGCGCTGTCGATGGGCGGATTGGTGTTGCTGGTGGAAAAAACGAAAATGGGCCGCGCCATGCGCGCCACGGCGGAAAATCCACGCGTGGCTGGACTCATGGGTGTCGATTCCGACAAGGTCATCGTTGCCACCTTCGCCATCGGCGCCGCGCTGGCGGCCGTGGCGGGCGTGATGTGGGGCGCCAACTACGCGTCCATCCAGTTCTCCATGGGCGCCATCCCCGGCTTGAAGGCCTTTTGTGCGGCCGTGCTGGGTGGCATCGGCAATATCTATGGCGCCATGCTGGGCGGTATCTTGCTGGGCATTATCGAGAGCCTGGGCGCCGGCTATATCGGCGACATCACGGGTGGTTTCCTGGGCAGCCACTACCAGGATATCTTTGCCTTCGTCGTGCTGATCATCGTGTTGACCCTGCGCCCGTCCGGCATCATGGGCGAACGCGTGGCCGACCGTGCCTGATGTGAAACTGGGAGATTAAATCATGGCACTACTCGATTTTGACGCTAAGAAAAATCCGACCAAAGCCTACGCCGGCATGCTGGGCCTGGCCGCGCTGCTGATGGTGTTCCCGTTTTTTGCCGCCCAGTTCGGCAACTCGTGGGTGCGCATCATCGACATGGCCTTGCTGTACATCATGCTGGCCCTGGGCCTGAACATCGTCGTCGGCTTTGCCGGCCTGCTTGACCTCGGCTACATCGCCTTCTATGCCGTGGGCGCCTACCTGACGGCCTTGCTGGCCTCGCCACAGTTCGCCATCCTGCTCGAATCGGTGGTGAACCAGTATCCCGTGCTGGGCGAAACCCTGGTGCAGCTGATGGGGCCGGAAATCCGCGAAAACGGCATCCACCTGTCGATCTGGATCATCGTGCCGCTGGCCGCCTTTGTTGCCGGCCTGTTCGGCGCCCTGCTGGGTGCGCCCACATTAAAACTGCGCGGCGACTACCTGGCCATCGTGACCCTGGGCTTTGGCGAGATCATCCGCATCTTCATGAACAATTTGAACGACCCGATCAATTTCACGAATGGGCCGCAAGGCATCAATCTGATCGACCCGATCCGCATCTTCGGCGTCAACCTGGCGGGCGAGGCGGGCACCAACAGCACCGTCATGGTGGCCGGTTTTTCCATGCCGTCCGTGAATGCGTATTACTTTTTGTTCCTCTTCCTGTGCATCGCCGTCGTGTTCGTCACCAAGCGCCTGCAGCATTCGCGCCTGGGCCGCGCCTGGGTAGCCATCCGCGAAGACGAGATCGCCGCCAAGGCCATGGGCATCAATACGCGCAACGTGAAATTGCTGGCCTTTTCCATGGGCGCTTCGTTCGGCGGCGTGGCCGGCGCCATGTTTGCCTCGTTCCAGGGTTTTGTTTCGCCGGAATCGTTCTCGCTGACGGAATCGATCGCCGTGCTGGCCATGGTGGTGCTGGGTGGCATCGGCCACATCCCCGGCGTGATCCTCGGTGGCGTGATCCTTGCCTCGATACCGGAAGTGCTGCGCCACGTGGTGGAACCGGCCCAGCAGGCGCTGTTCGGCCACGTGGTGATCGAGGCGGAAGTGCTGCGCCAGCTGCTGTATGGCCTGGCCATGGTGTTGATCATGCTCAACCGTCCTGCCGGCCTGTGGCCATCGCCGAAGCACGAAGACCGGCCCGACCACGATGTGGACCAGCCGAACAAATCCACCGGCGTCGTGTCCGCTTAAGGGAGGGATAGCATGAGCGAACAGATCATTCTCAACATTGCCGGCGTGAACAAGCGTTTCGGCGGCTTGCAGGCGCTGACCGACGTGGGCATCACCATCCGGCAAGGCCAGATCTACGGCTTGATCGGCCCGAACGGCGCCGGCAAGACGACGTTTTTCAACGTGATCACCGGCCTGTACCAACCCGATACGGGCACCTTCGAACTGGCCGGCAAGCCGTATTCGCCGTCCGCGCCGCACAAGGTGGCCAAGGCGGGCATCGCGCGCACCTTCCAGAACATCCGCCTGTTTGGCGACATGACGGCGCTGGAAAACGTCATGGTGGGGCGCCATGTGCGCTCGCACCAGGGCGTGTTCGGCGCCATCTTCCGCCACAAGGCGGCGCGCGAGGAAGAGGCGTCCATCCGCAAGCGGGCCATGGAGCTGCTCGATTTCGTCGGCATCGCCCAGTTCGCCAACCGCACAGCCCGCTTCCTGTCGTATGGCGACCAGCGGCGCCTGGAAATCGCCCGCGCGCTGGCCACCGATCCGACCCTGCTGGCCCTCGACGAGCCGGCGGCGGGCATGAATGCGACGGAAAAGCTGGCCTTGCGCGAGTTGCTGGTGAAAATCAAGGCCGAAGGCAAGACCGTGCTGTTGATCGAGCACGACGTGAAACTGATGATGGGACTGTGCGACCGCATCACGGTGCTCGAATATGGCAAGCGCATCGCCGAAGGCTTGCCGGCCGAAATACAACAAAACCCGGCCGTCATCGAGGCTTACCTGGGGGGATCGCACGCATGAGTAATATATTGAAGGTGGCGGGCCTGCACGTGGCCTACGGCGGCATCAAGGCGGTGAAAGGCATCGACCTGGAAGTGAACGAGGGCGAGCTGATCGCCCTGATCGGCGCGAACGGCGCCGGCAAGACGACGACCCTGAAAGCCATCACGGGCACCTTGCCGGCCTGCAAGATCGAAGGGACGATCAGCTACCTGGGCGAGTCGCTCAAGGGCACGAAATCGTTCCACTTGGTGGAAAGGAAACTGGCCATGGTGCCGGAAGGGCGGGGCGTGTTTACCCGCATGTCGATCCGCGAAAACCTCATGATGGGCGCCTACACGCGCACGGACAAGGCGGGTGTCGAGGACGACATCGCGCGCTGGTTCGATGTGTTTCCGCGCCTGAAGGAACGGGCGGCGCAGATGGCCGGCACCCTGTCGGGCGGCGAGCAGCAGATGCTGGCCATGGCGCGCGCGCTGATGAGCCACCCGAAGCTGCTGCTGCTCGATGAGCCATCGATGGGCCTGTCGCCCATCATGGTCGAGAAAATTTTCGAGGTGATCCGCAAGGTGTCGTCCGAAGGCATCACGATTCTGCTGGTCGAACAAAATGCCCGCCTGGCCCTGCAGGCGGCGCACCGCGGCTATGTGATGGATTCCGGCCTGGTCACCATGGGCGGCAACGCGGCCGCCATGCTCGACGACCCGCGCGTGAAGGCGGCGTATCTGGGGGAGTAAGAGGGATCAGGCATAAAAAATGCCCCAGCTGGGCTGGGGCATAATGGCATCCGTCGGGGAAGTACGGGATGGATGCCTGGAGGAGCCGATAACAGCGGACCGCCGTAGCGGTCGCGCAGGAATTACTTGGCAGCGCGCGGCACGACTTTTTCAGCCGCTTGCGTGAACTGGTTCACGGCCGAGGTCAGGTTCGCTTCGATGGCTTCGACGGCTTGCTTGCTGGTTTTCGAGAATTGCTCGTAGCCTGCATTGGCGTTGCCGATGGCGCTTTTCAGGATGGCGACGGCGTTTTCCGAACCGGCTGGCGCGTTCTTGGTGACTTCTTCCACCAGCGACAGGACTTTGCGGTTGGTTTCAGCGATTTGCGATTCAGCAGCTTTGCTGAATTCGGCTTGCGTGCCGGACGTGATGGCAGCCAGGTGACGGCCGTAAGCGATGGCTTTTTCAGCGCCAGGCTGGGCTTGGGCAGAGGCCAGCGAGAAGAATTCTTGTGGATCTTTTGCCGACAGCAATTGCTTGGCGGCGGCGGTCGATTCTTCCAGCGTTGCCTTGGCAGCGGTCAGGTTCAGTTCGACGATCTTTTCGATGCCTTCGAAGGCTTTGCCCGTCAACGACGAGAACAGGGCGAATTGGGCTTCCAGGTTGGCTTTGGTAGCGGACGAAAATTGCTCAGGAATTGAAAACATATAAATCTCCAAAAAATCGAAATCTGGTTAATTTGATGCTGCGTGTACCGTTTGGGAAAGCAGGTGAATCTAAATTTTTCAAGCTGAACAAGAATTGTGCAACGCAACAAACCCTATTCTACGGCGAAAAAAAACGAAGTCAAGCGATTCTTGTGCGATGCAACAATTGAATAGATTTGGGTCAAAAGCCATTGTTTCTAAACGGAAATATTTGATTTCTGAGTGTTAATGGTTTAGCCCTAAACCATTATTTCCCCGCCTTTCAGGACGGGTGCGGCGCAGCATGCTAGACTTTGCCTCCCGCACTGGCGCAGCGCTCCGGTGCCGATCCTGTTTCCCGAGTTGATACCATGTCCAATCTTCCCGCCGCGGCTGGCGCCAGCGGCAAAGCCTCTTTCCTGACGACCCTGGCGCCGATGGCCTTGCCCGGCTTCTTCGTGTTGTTATGGAGCACAGGTTTTATCGTGGCCAAGTTCGGCTTGCCGTATGCGCCGCCGCTGACCTTTTTGCTGCTGCGCTTCCTGGGCGTGCTGGTGCTCCTGCTGCCGCTGGTGCTGCTCTTGCGCGCGCCGTGGCCCGTGGGCCAGTTCCGCCAGATCGCCGTGGCCGGCATATTGATGCAGGCCGGCTACCTGGCCGGCGTCTGGTGCGCCATCAAGCTGGGCATGCCGGCCGGCCTCTCTGCGTTAATTGTCGGCATGCAGCCCGTGCTGACGGCCTGCGCCGCGCCCCTGATCGGCGAATCCGTGCGCCCGCGCCAGTGGCTGGGCCTGTTCTTTGGCTTGCTGGGCGTGGCCCTCGTCGTGTATGCGAAGATCAACCTCGTGGGCCTGACGGTGGAAAGCGTGCTGCTATGCGTGTTCGCGCTGCTGTCGATGACGGCCGGCACCATGTACCAAAAACGCCACTGCCCGCAATTCGACTTACGCACCGGCACGGTGGTGCAGTTTGCCGCCTCCATCGTGGTGGTCTTGCCATTCGCCCTGTATTACGAAGGACTGGACTTGCATTTCAGCAATGTGCAATGGACGGCGAATTTCATCGGCGCCTTGCTGTGGTCGGTGCTCGTGCTGTCCATCGGCGCCATCTTCCTGCTGTTCGCCCTGATCCGCCGCAGCGATGCGACAAAAGTGACGGGTCTGCTGTACCTGACGCCGCCCACGACGGCCGTGATGGCCTGGCTGATGTTTGGCGAAGCGTTCAATATGCTGGGTATCGCCGGCATGCTGGTGGCCGTGGTCGGCGTGGTGTTCGTGGTCAAGAAATAGACTAGATATAGCGGGAGAGCAGGGCAGTGAGCAAGCAAGCATCTGAAACACAGTCGGCGCAGCAAGCCGTGGACGCCGTCATCGTGTCGCGCCGTTCGATCCGCGCCTTTTTGCCCACGCCGGTGGCGCAGGACGATATTGCGCGCATCCTGGAAGTGGCGGCGCGCGCGCCATCGGGCGCCAACATGCAGCCGTGGAAAGTGTATGTGCTGTCGGGCGAAGCGCGCCTGCGCCTGTCGCGCCGCATCCTGGCCGCCTACGACGCGCCCAAGGCAGCCGATGCACCCGCGCGCACGGCATCGTACACCTATTACCCGCGCCAGTGGACGGCGCCGTTCATCGAGCGTCGCCGCAAGATCGGCCTGGACCTGTACCAGCTGCTGGGCCTGGAGCGTGGCGACACGGCCGGCATGGCGGCCCAGCATGGACGCAATTTCCAGTTTTTCGATGCGCCCGTGGGCCTGATCTTTACCATCGAACGGGTGCTGGAACAGGGTTCCTGGCTCGACTACGGCATGTTCTTGCAAAACATCATGCTGGCAGCGCGCGCGCGGGGACTCGACACGTGCCCGCAAGCGGCCTTCATCCATTACCATGACATCATCCGCGACGAGCTGGGCGTGCCGGCCAGCGAAATGGTGGTGTGCGGCATGGCCCTCGGCTATGCCGACCCGGACAAGGTCGAGAACCGCCTGAACACGGAACGCGAGCCGCTGGCCGGCTTTGTTAAATTCATGGACAAATAGACATTACTGGCGACGGACACGGTCAAACAAGCGGTTAAGGATGAGTTTGTTTGCTGATCGCCAACGATTTGTATTTCATTGCTGCAATAAATACTGTCCTAACTGTTAAATAGACTTGCGATTACTCTGCATTTCGCTACACTGCAATAAGGCAACAGCTTCACGGGGAATTATCGAATGGCTAAGTTTAAACTTGTGCTGGGTATCCTGGCTTCCCTGCTGTTTGCGCTGGCGCCGGCTGCTGCCGTGCACGCCAAGGAAGCGAACGGCAAATCCTCTGCGTCCAAGAAACAAAATACCAAGAAAGTCAAAGTCGTGCTGCGCAAGGGCGCGACGGCCGCGCCGCGCGAAAAGACCGTGCGCCGGGTCGTCATGGTGCGCGGCAAGCGCAAAGTCATCTATCAAAAAGTCAGCAGCGTGGCCGTGCCCATGGCTGCACCGATGCCGACCATGGGCGATCTGGCCGGCCTGAACCTGACGCGCGATCCGCTCGACCTCAAGTCCAGCGTGGCGCTGGTGCTGGACCAGGCCAATGCGGAAGTGCTGTTTGAAAAGAATTCCAATGTTGCCTTACCCATCGCCTCCATCACCAAGATGATGACGGGCCTGGTGGTGGTCGAAGCGCGCCAGGACATGGATGAATTGCTGACGATCACGGACGAGGACGTTGACCGCGCCAAGTTCAGCAGTTCGCGCCTGAAAGTGGGTTCGCAATTGACGCGCGCGAATATGCTGCACATCGCCTTGATGAGCTCGGAAAACCGCGCCGCCTCGGCGCTGGGCCGCAACTATCCGGGCGGCTTGCCGGCGTTTGTCGACGCCATGAACAGCAAGGCGCGCCAGCTGGGCATGATGGATACGCATTACGTCGATTCTAGCGGCCTGTCGAAAATGAACGTGGCCAGCGCGCGCGACCTGGGCAAGCTGGCCATGGCCGCTTTCCGCCATCCGCTGCTGCGCGAGTACTCGACGGACCCGAAAGCCATCGTCGAAGCCAGCGGCCAGCCCATGCAGTTTGGTAATACGAATCACCTGGTGGCCAACCCGGGCTGGGAGATCGGCTTGCAAAAGACGGGGTTCATCAATGAGGCGGGACGTTGTTTGATGATGCAGGCTGTCATCGAGGGACGGGCCGTGATCATGGTCTTCCTAGACTCCAAGGGAAAACAGTCGCGTACGGCCGATGCGGGACGCATGCGCAAGTGGCTGGAAGCTTTGAAGCCAGCCAATATGAGCCTGCCCGGCGGCTAAAAATATACAGGGCAGCGTAGCTGCCCTGTATATTTAGTCTTGCGGGATATAGCCCAGCGTGATGGAAATCTGGTTCGCCGTTTCCACCAGGTCCACCAGCCACTCATCCTGCAGACGGTCGGCCGGTGCCGAGATCGACAGGCCGGCGATCAGCTTGCCGGAGTCGTCGCGGATGCCGGCGGCCATGCAGCGCACGCCCAGTTCCAGCTCTTCATTGTCGCGCGCATAGCCGCGCTCGCGCACCAGGCTCAGTTCGCGCTCGAGTTTTTGCAGATCCGTGATGGAATTCTTGTTGTGTCCGGCCAGGCCCGTGCGCGTGGCATACGCGCGGATGGCTTTCGGCTCGTCCACCGACAGGAACAGCTTGCCGGTCGAGGTCAGGTGCAGCGGGCCGCGGCCGCCGATGGCGCGTACCACCTGCATGCCCGAGCGCTCGGAAAAGGCGCGGTCGATGTAGACGATCTCGTCGCCCTGGCGCACGGACAGGTTGATGGTTTGCTGGGTTTTCTTGTGCAGCTGGCGCATGAAATCCAGCGCCGCTTCGCGCACGCTGAGGCGGCTTTTCACCACATTGCCCAGTTCCAGCAGGCGCATGCCCAGCCGGTACGTGCCCGGTTCGATGCGGTCGACAAAGCGCGTCAGCACCATGTCGTTGAGAATGCGGTGCGCCGTCGAGGGGTGCAGGCCGGAAACCTTCGACAATTCCTTCAGGCTGACCGGGTCCGAATATTTCGCCAGGGCATCAAGCAGGGCGACCATGCGTTCGATCACCTGTATCGTTGTCTTGGGGGCCGCGACCGGTTCAATTTTCATGATGGATTTGGTGCAATGCAGTATTCATGCTTCTTTATACCATAATGTGAAAAAATAGTGAAATGTTCCGAGATATTCAGCGAATAAATGGTCACAGTGCTATGTCGCCCCCATAATGTGCCCACTGCACTTGATTTACATATGGAAAACTATGCAACCTGTAAATGAATTCAAAAGTAAGAGTGGCTTGAAGCGGATCTTTTCCGCTTTTTTCTACTCGCTCGATGGCTTGAAGGCGGCCTGGCGCCATGAACACGCGTTCCGCCAGGAGCTGGGCCTGTTCGTCGTCGGCACGGTGATCGCCTTGCTGCTGCGCATCTCCGCCTTTGAAAAGCTGGTGCTGATCGGCGTGCTGCTGCTCGTACTGATCGTCGAGCTGATCAATTCCGCGCTGGAGGCCGTGGTCGACCGCATCTCGCTGGAGCGCCATCCGCTGTCGAAGAACGCCAAGGATTTCGGCAGCGCGGCCGTGTTGCTGACCTGCATCCTGGCCTTCGCCACTTGGGCAGTGGTCCTCTTTAACCGTTTCTATTGAACACCTGTCAAAACCTACTGCGCGTCGGTATAGGCAGCCTGCGATGCTCACTGTACTAAAGCACAGTTGCGCTTCTCGACCGCCTCTCCCTTCCGCTCGCTACGGTTTTGTCAGGTGTCCTTGGTTTTAACCGCTTTATCCCCGTTGTGCGCCATCCATATGCGAAAAACGCATATCAAACGGCGAAACGCTTCGTTCTCTTTGCGGCCATAGCGCCGTAATCTGGTGGTTCTGAAAGTTCAACCACTCGGGGATCTTAGATGCTGTCGAAAAAAATCATCATTGCCGCCGCCATCAGCGCGTTTGCCATTCTGCAAACGGCGCAGGCTGCCGATATCACCCTGCTCAACGTGTCGTATGACCCGACGCGCGAGCTGTACCAGGATGTGAACACGGCATTTGCCAAGGAGTGGAAAGGCAAGACGGGCGACAACGTCAAGATCAAGCAATCGCACGGTGGCTCCGGCAAGCAGGCGCGCGGCGTCATCGATGGCCTGGAAGCGGACGTGGTGACCTTGGCCCTGGCCTATGACATCGATGCGCTGGCCGAGCACAAGCTGCTGGCCGCCGACTGGCAGAAGCGCTTGACGCACAACAGCTCGCCGTACACCTCGACCATCGTGTTTCTGGTGCGCAAGGGCAACCCGAAAGGCATCAAGGACTGGAATGACTTGATCAAGCCGGGCGTCTCCGTCATCACGCCGAACCCGAAAACCTCGGGCGGCGCCCGCTGGAACCACCTGGCAGCGTGGGGCTACGCGCTGCGCCAGCCGGGCGGCAACGAAGCGAAGGCCAAGGATTTCCTCGGCAAACTGTATAAAAACGTGCCCGTGCTCGACTCCGGAGCGCGCGGCGCCACCACCACGTTTGTTGAGCGCGGCATCGGCGACGTGCTGATCGCCTGGGAAAACGAAGCTTACCTGGCCGTCAAGGAACTGGGTCCGACCAAGTTCGACATCATCACGCCGTCCGTCAGCATCCTGGCCGAGCCGCCCGTCGCCGTCGTCGACAAGTTTGCCGACAAGCACGGCACGCGCAAGGTGGCCGAGGCTTACCTGAACTACCTGTACACGGACGAAGCGCAAGACATCATCGCGAAGAATTACTATCGTCCGGCAACGGACAAGGCGGCGAAGAAATACGCGTCGCAATTTGCCAAGGTCAACCTGTTCACCATCGAGCAAGTAGCAGGCGGCTGGACGGCGGCACAGAAGGCGCACTTTGCCGACGGCGGCATCTTCGACCAGATCTACCAGCCTAAATAATATCGGATGGCACGATTGCCAGACCGTTACTAAAAGGATCCACCATGGCGCTGCGCAGCTTTTCCGATTACCGGGTACTGATCGTGCCGGGCTTGCATAACAGCGGTCCCGAGCACTGGCAGAGCCGCTGGCAGCGCCTGTATCCGCAATTCGAGCGGGTCGAGCAGGACGACTGGAACGCTCCCGATCTGGTCACCTGGTCGGCGCGCCTGGACCAGGTACGGCGGCAGGATGCGCGCCCGACCCTGATCGTGGCCCACAGCTTCGGCTGCCTGACGACGGCGCACAGCCTGGCCCGCGATCCGCAGGGCGTGGCTGGCGTGCTGCTGGTGGGGCCGGCCGATCCCGACAAGTTTGGCGTGGCGAAGGCCTTGCCGCAAAAACGGTTGCCTTGCCCCGGCATATTGATCGCCAGCCAGACCGACCCATGGATGACGGCCGAACACGCGGCGCAGTGGGCACGGCGCTGGAATTGCAAGTATATTGATGGCGGTGCGCTGGGTCATATCAACGCCGAGTCGCGCCTCGGTGACTGGGTCTACGGCCAGGCGCAACTGCAAACACTGTTTGATCTGGCGCAAAGCGACAAGCGCCACCGTCAGGCAGCCTGATTCGACGCACATCCCATTGCCACACAACCTCACAAGGAGATCACGATGACTTTACGCTTGGGCGATGTCGCCCCTGATTTTGAACAAGACAGCTCGATCGGCCCGCTCAAGTTCCACGAGTGGGCGGGCAATTCCTGGGTGGTGCTGTTTTCCCACCCGGCCGATTTTACCCCCGTGTGCACGACGGAACTGGGCCTGACGGCCAAGCTCAAACCGGAATTCGACAAGCGCAACGTGAAGGCCATCGCGCTGTCCGTGGACGCGGCCGAGTCGCACAAGAGCTGGATCAAGGATATCGAAGAGACGCAAAACACGGTGGTCGGCTTCCCTATCATCGCCGACGTCGACAAGAAAGTATCGGTGCTGTACGACATGATCCACCCGGAACAGTCCGTCACGGCCACCGTGCGCTCCGTCTTCATCGTCGATCCGAACAAGAAAGTGCGCCTGATCCTCACGTATCCGCTGAGCACGGGCCGCAACTTCAATGAAATCCTGCGCGTCATCGATGCCCTGCAATTGACGGACGGCTACACGGTGGCCACGCCCGGCAACTGGAAAGATGGCGACGACGTCATCATTCCATTGACCGTGCAAGACCCGGACGTGATCAAGCAGAAATATCCGAAGGGCTTTACGGCCGCGAAACCATACTTGCGCCTCACGCCGCAGCCGAACAAGTAATTCCGGGGTCAGACCCCATGGGTCTGACCTCAGCCGTCAAGGTGTTGGGTTAAGTGTGTGCCCAACCCCACCCCAAAAGCCGGGGTCGGACCCACAGGGTCCGACCCCTTTTTTTTCGCCCAGCATTTCCATCGGCAAGTATGCAAAATCCATCTAAGCAAATGAGAAATGGTTAGTTCTTTTTATAACGATTGCATGTGATTATTGCGGCCTATAACTCAAAAATGTAATAAGAAGGAGTTTCTATGTCTGCAGCATCAGCAGCACCGCTCAAGGCGCGCGGAGCGCCGTTTCGGGTCATGCCGGGGTTTAAGCTGTCACTGGGCTTCACGCTCTTTTACCTGGCCTTGATCGTCCTCATTCCGCTGTCGTCGGTGTTCCTGAAAACTTTCACCATGACATGGGACGCCTTCTTCAGCGCCGTCACGTCCGACCGCGTGATGGCGTCGTACCGCCTGACGTTTGGCGCTTCGCTGATCGCCGCGCTGCTGAACGTGGTGTTTGGCGGCATCCTGGCCTGGGTGCTGGTGCGCTATAAATTCCCCGGCAAGCGCATCATCGACGCGCTGGTCGACTTGCCGTTCGCCTTGCCGACGGCCGTGGCCGGCATCACCCTGACGGCTTTATATTCGTCGAACGGCTGGTTCGGCCAGTTCATCGAAGGCGTGCTGGGCATCAAGGTGGCATTCACGCCGCTGGGCGTGGTGGTGGCGCTGACCTTCATCGGCTTGCCGTTTGTCGTGCGCACCGTGCAACCGGTGCTGGAAGACGCGGAAAAGGAACTGGAAGAAGCCGCCGCCAGCCTGGGCGCCAATTCCCTGCAAACGTTTATCCGCGTCATCTTCCCCACGATCTTGCCATCCTTGCTGACGGGCTTTGCGCTGGCCTTCGCCCGCGCCACGGGCGAATACGGTTCCGTGATCTTTATCGCCGGCAATATGCCCATGGTGTCGGAAATCACGCCGCTGTTCATCATTACCAAGCTGGAGCAATACGATTACGCGGGCGCCACGGCCATCGCCGTGGTGATGCTGGTGGTCTCCTTTTTGCTGTTGTTGACGATTAACCTGCTGCAAGCATGGACGCGCGGAAAGGCGAAGAAATCATGAGTACGAATACGACTGCCATCGCTGGCGTGGACAATGCGCGCCCGACGGCGCGCCGCTTCGAGCCGAATGTCGGCCCTGTCGTGCTGGAGCCATTGTGGGTGCGCACGGTACTGATCACCATCGCCCTGCTGTTCCTGACGACCTTTTTGATCGTGCCCCTGGTAGCCGTGTTTGCGGAAGCGTTCAAGAAGGGCTGGGAAGCGTATATCGCCGCCATCATCGATCCGGACGCGATTTCCGCCATCAAGCTGACCCTGATCACGGCCGCCATCGCCGTGCCGCTGAACCTGGTGTTCGGCGTGGCCGCTTCCTGGTGCATCGCCAAGTTCGACTTCCGCGGCAAGAGCATCTTGCTGACCCTGATCGACTTGCCGTTTTCCGTCTCGCCCGTGATTTCCGGCCTGATCTATGTGCTGATGTTTGGCGCCCAGGGCTGGTTCGGCCCGTGGCTGCAGGCGCACGACATCAAGATCCTGTTTGCCGTGCCCGGCATCGTGCTGGCCACCATTTTTATTACCTTCCCGTTCGTGGCACGTGAACTGATCCCGCTGATGCAGTCGCAGGGCAGCGAAGAGGAGGAGGCCGCCATCGTGCTGGGCGCGTCGGGCTGGAATACCTTCCGCCGAGTCACCTTGCCGAATATCAAGTGGGGTCTGCTGTATGGCGTGATCCTGTGTAACGCCCGCGCCATGGGCGAGTTCGGCGCCGTGTCCGTCGTCTCCGGCCATATCCGCGGCGAAACGAACACCATGCCGCTGCAGGTGGAGATTCTGTACAACGAGTACAACTTCGCCGCCGCGTTCGCCGTCGCCTCCCTGCTGGCCCTGCTGGCCCTGGTGACTCTGGCCCTGAAAGCTTTCATTGAGTGGCGTTTGAACGAGAGCGACGCCGACGATTCCGCCTTACGTTCTACGGAGCACTGATATGACCATCGCAGTTAAAAACATCCACAAGCGTTTCGGCGATTTCGTCGCCCTCGACAATATCTCGCTGGACTTTCCCGCCGGCGAATTGACGGCCCTGCTGGGTCCATCCGGTTGCGGCAAGACCACCTTGCTGCGCATTATTGCCGGCCTCGAACATCCGGACAGCGGCCAGGTGCTGCTGGACGCGGAAGACGCGTCGAACCGCCACGTGCGCGAGCGGCAAGTGGGTTTCGTCTTCCAGCATTACGCGCTGTTCAAGCACATGACGGTGTTCGAGAATGTGGCCTTCGGCTTGCGCGTGAAGTCGCGCAGCGAGCGCCCGTCGGAAGACCAGATCCGCCGCAAGGTGAAGGATTTGCTGGAACTGGTGCAGCTGGACTGGCTGGCCGACCGCTATCCGCCGCAGCTGTCGGGCGGGCAACGCCAGCGCATCGCCCTGGCGCGCGCGCTGGCTGTCGAGCCCCGCGTGCTGCTGCTCGACGAGCCGTTCGGCGCTCTGGATGCCAAGGTGCGCAAGGAATTGCGCCGCTGGCTGCGTCGCCTGCATGACGACTTGCACGTCACCAGTATTTTCGTCACGCATGACCAGGAAGAAGCGCTGGAAGTGGCGGACCAGGTGGTGCTGATGAACAAGGGCACCGTCGAGCAACTCGGTTCCCCGGAGCAAGTCTACAACCACCCGGCGTCGCCCTTCGTGTATGGCTTCCTGGGCAACGTCAACCTGTTCCACGGCCGCGTGCACGACGGCGTGATGGCAACGGGCGACGCCAGCTTCGAGGTGCCCGATTACGCGGGCGTGAGCGACAGCAAGGGCACGGCCTATGTGCGTCCGCACGACCTGGAAATCGACCGCTACACGCAGGGCGCGGAAGGCATCGTTGTGAAACTGAGCCGCGCCCATGCGATCGGCCCGCTGGCCCAGCTGGATTTGCAGCGCGTGGATAACAGCGAGCTGATCGAAGCGGTGATGTCGAACGAGCGTTTTACCCATCTGCAGCTGAAGGAAGGCGAGACATTGGTTGTCCGCCCGAAACGCCTCCATGTATTTGTTGAACCCACCCGAACTTGATACAGGATAGCCATGAACTTTCAACAATTGCGATCGATCCGCGAAGCGGCCCGCCGCGGCTATAACCTGACGGAAGTGGCCAACGCCCTGTTCACGTCGCAGCCGGGCGTGAGCCGGCAAATCCGCGAACTCGAGGATGAGCTGGGCGTGGTGATTTTCGAGCGCAACGGCAAGCGCTTGACGGGCTTGACGGAGCCGGGCAAGGGTATCCTGAAGATCGTCGACCGCCTCTTGATCGAGGCGGAAAACCTGCAGCAGGCCAGCCTCGAATACAGCGGCCAGACCAGTGGCACGTTATCGGTGGCGGCCACGCACACGCAGGCGCGCTATGCGCTGCCGAAAGTGGTGCAAAGCTTCCGTGCCGCTTTCCCCGATGTGCGTATCGCGCTGCAGCAAAGCGCGCCCGAGCACATCGCGGAATGGGTGCTGTCCGGCAAGACCGATATCGGCATCGCCACGGAAGGCTTGAGCCAGTTCCCCGACCTCGTGTCGTTCCCGTGCTACCGCTGGAGCCACTTGATCGTCGTGCCGGACGGCCACCCGCTGCTCGAGCATTCGCCCATCCGCCTGGAAGACCTGGCGAAATATCCGCTGATTACCTACGACAAGGGTTTCACGGGACGCGGCCATATCGACGACGCCTTCGCCAAGGCGGGCGTGGCGACCGATATTATTCTCACTGCCATGGATTCCGACGTCATCAAGCAATACGTGGCGCTGGGTCTGGGCGTGGGCATCGTCGCATCGATGGCCTTCGACCATGGCCGCGACAAGGGCTTGCGGGCCGTGGAAGCGTCGCATCTGTTCGCCACCAACACGACGCGCCTGGCCGTGCGCCGCGGCGCCTACCTGCGCGCGTACGCCTATGAGTTCATCCTGCAACTGGCGCCGGACCTGACGCGCGAAGACATCGACCGTGCCATGGCGGGCGAGGACGCCCTCTAGGCGATGGCTGCCCTTTGCGCGCGCGTCAGGCTGGCCACGGCGCGCGCGTAGCTATCCTGTACCAGCTCCGCCAGGTAGTCAGCCGGGAAGCGCGCCACATCCACGATCGTCACCCAGTGAAAGCGGCCCATGTAACGGGCCGGTTTTACGCCCGGCATGTCCGTCAGTTCGATAAAGCGCCCGGCGCTGACCCGCAGGCTGAAGCGCCAATGCTCCGGTGCGCTGGTCTTGAAGTAAGCAAATTTTTTCCCCGCCACTGCATACACGAGGATATTTGACGGCGCACCGTACAGCACGGCTTGCGCGCCGGGCAGGGCCGCGCAAAATTCCTTCAATTCATCTATTGTCATTCGTTAACCGCCATGAATTGTTGCGTGTTGTGGTCGAAGGCATAGGCCGCGCCGGCCGGAGCATCCAGCAGCGCAATAAAACGGTCGTCCACGCTGAGCACGGCGCCCAGCGACACGAGGGCCACGTTGGCGCTGTCGTGCATGTAGTCGTCGCTCTCGTCGTTGGCCGTGAAGCGCCAGCCGCTGTCGTCGTCGTTGTCAGGCTCCTCGCGGTACAGATAACCGACGGGCGCGCCGTCTTCCAGCACTTTTTTCGTCACGAAGCACAGGCCCGCGTAGCGGTTGACGAGGTTATCGTCATCGTCGTGCTGGGTATTGATGATGTGGCGCGCATCGAAGGCGACGGGGTCCTTGGCCTGTAAATCCTGGATGTAGCCGGGCATGTTGTCGAGCTTGCCGGTGAAGTGGCCATGCGGTTCGACCGTATCCACCAGCACCCACATGCGCTCGGCGCCCGGCGCATGTGGATCGTCGCTGTGGAAGGCGAAGATCAGCTTGACCACCTCGCCGGGGCGCACCTGGGCGATGGCCTCGGGTGGCGATTTATAGAACGTGTAGGGATGGCGCGCCGCCAGTTCGGCGGCGTCGGCCAGGTGCCAGCTGGGCATGGTTGCTTATCCGTGATCAAAAAGAGTAAGACCCATGGTAGCCGATTGCGTGTCAGGATGACCACGCATACCTTCCGGCTTGCCATTGGTACAGGGCGACCCTGCCACTTTACATGTGCTGAGATACAACAATCCTGTTCCCCGGGACGGCGAGCACTCATGGCAACGATGGCGGCAAGCCCCGTGATAGCAGGCCTCGCCAATAAATTGATAAGACCAATTGAAATTTTCAATGGCCGAAGATGTTTCTTTTATTGTATTTAGATTTCCTGGATGATATCTTTTGTCCAATCGCAAAAAAATATAACAAAAATATAATCAACATTGTAGTTTTTGAAATTCATCGATAGGGGAAACTATGAACATGACTAAACATGCCGTGCTGGGTCTCTGCCTCGCTGTTTCGGCTTGCCTGGCGCCATTGGCCCAGGCTGCTAGCTGGGTGGAAATCACCGACCCTGCCATGAGCGGCTTCCTGGTGGGCGGCAATACCGTCACCTATGGCAGCGTGGCAGCGGACGCGGTCTGGGTCTATGACGGCGCCAACCCGGCCGGTGCGCAAAGCGCGGCCGCCATCAAGAGCTTGGTCAGCAGCAAGTTTGGCCTGCCCTCCAGCGGCGCAGGCTCGCTGGTCTTTGCCGCCCAGGGCGACCTGGCCAGCAGCAAGTCCGGTTCGTTTACCGTCAACTCCAGCTTTGACTACCTGGCCGTGCATTATGGCCGTGGCGAACTGTTGTTCCACTGGGACACGCCGCTTGCCGCGAATACGGTCTTCAGCATTGCCAACCTGCCGCGTGGCCTGAGCAATTTCCGCGCGTACAACTCCGTCTCTGCCGTGCCTGAGCCAGCGACCTACGGCATGCTGATGCTGGGCCTGGGCCTGGTCGGTTTTGTCGCGCGCCGCCGCCGCGCCTGAGCCTGATGCGCCTGCGGGCGCAAGACATGAAAAAGCCCGGAAACGCGATGCGTTCCGGGCTTTTTGCATGGCAGAGCGCTATTTACCAGCTATAGCCAGCCTTGGCGTAGTAGTAGCGGCCGTTGAAACCGTTCGGCGCGAAGATGCTGTACGGCTGGGTGCCGTTGACGTTCAGGTTGCCCGCGCTCGTCACTTGCGCCGGGTAGCGGTTGGTGACGTTGTCGATGCCGGCCACCAGGCGCCAGTTCTTGCCCAGTTTCACGGAACCGGACACGTCCAGCACCCATTGCGGATCATACGTCTGGTCCAGCTTGACATCGTTCTGCGGCACGGTGAAGCTGCCGTAGCGCGTCACGACGCCGTGCGCATTCCAGATGCCGAAGCCGTAGTCGGCGGCCAGGCTGAACTTGTCCTTCGGCGAGGCCACCGTGATGCGGTCGATGCTCTGGCGGTCGATCAGTTTCAGGTTGTTGGCCGTCAGGATGGCTGGATTGTCGGCGATTTTCTGTACCGTGCTCTTGTTATGGTTGTAGGCCACGGTGAGATCGAGGCGGTCCTTGTCCTGCAGGTCGATGCGGTAGGTGCTGACGATGTCCACGCCTTCCGTGCGCGTGTCGACGGCGTTGGTGAAGTAGCGCGCCGCGCCCACGCTCGAGCCTTGCGTCGCCAGCTGGGCCTTGAGCTTGTCGTTCAGCGCCAGGTTGGCCGAGAACAGGATGCGGTTATCGATGTCGATGCGGTAGGCGTCTACCGTCGTGGTGAAGTTGCGGCTAGGCTGGAACTGCAGGCCCAGGCTGTAGTTGCGGGCTTTTTCCGGTTTCAGGTCCTGTGCGCCCAAGGCGCGCGCCTGCGGCGTGTTGACGGCAAAGGTGCCCGTCTCGATGGCCGTATTGTTGCCGTTGATGACCTGGAAGTTGGTGGTGGTGATGGTGTAGTACTGCTGCGCCAGCGATGGCGCGCGGAAGCCGCTCGATACGGTGCCGCGCAGGGACAGCGCGTCCGTGAAGGAGTAGCGGGCCGAGCCCTTGGCCGAGGTGGTGCTGCCGAAATCGCTGTAGCGCTCATGGCGCAGGGCCACGCCGCCCGACAGTTTCTTCGTCGCTTCCGCTTCCAGGTTCACATAGATCGACTCGTTGTGGCGCGAGTGGCTGCCTGCGTTGACAGGGCGGAAGCCGGCAAAGCCTTGCGAGCCGCCGCCTGTGTACGACGCTGCGTCGCCGGCGCCGATGCTGTATTTCTCATGCCGCGCTTCCGCGCCGACGGCTACAGTCAGCGGACCCGTAAAGTAGGAGACGGGAAACTCGCGCGCCGCGTCCAGGTTGAATACGGTCTGTTCATTCTTCAGCGAGCCGGCATAGAAATGCGTGGGGCTGTTCGCGCCCAGCGACTGGTTGACCGTGTTGTCCAGGTCCAGTTCGAACTTGTTGCTGCCGTAATTGATGCTGGCATCCCAGCGCCAGCCGGCCGCTTCACCGCGCAAGCCCGTGACGAGGGACTGGTCCGTCAAGGTGCTGTTTTGCAGCGGCAAGAAGCCTTCCGGATAGATCGGCGTGCGCTGCGAGTAGACCTTGGTGACGGGATCCTGGATCAGGGCCGTGCGCCAGGTGGCGGCGGCCGACGTGTCGCGCTTGCCATAATTGCCGAAGGCATACCAGTCGATATTGTCGTTGATGCGGTATTCGCTGTTGAGGAAAATCGTTGCCGGCTTGCTTTCCGGATCGCCATAGCGCTGGTTGACCTTGCCATAGCGCGGTTCCAGCGGATTGCGGAAGTCGGCGCCGGCGCGGTTGGTCGGGTCGCGTTCCGCCACTTCCGCCGAGACGCGCACCCAGCCGTCGTCACCCAGGGCGAAGCCGGCCGAACCCTTGATGGATTTTTGCTTGCCGTCGCGTTCCTGCGTCTGGCCATAGCCCACTTCGACGTCGCCGCCGGCCGCGCCTTTTTTCAGGATGATGTTGATCACGCCGGCGATGGCATCGGAACCGTACTGGGCCGCCGCGCCATCGCGCAGCACTTCCACGTGGTCGATGGCAGCCAGCGGGATGGCGTTCAGGTCGACGGGCGCCGAGCCGCGGCCCAGGGAACCGTTGACGTTGACGACGGCCGAGGTGTAGCGGCGCTTGCCGTTCACCAGCACCAGGGTCTGGTCGGGCGACAGGCCGCGCAGCTGGGCCGGACGCACGGCGTCGCTGGCGTCGGCGCCCGTGGCGCGGGCAAAGTTCAGCGATGGCAGCAGGCGCGCCAGCACGGTGGCCAGTTCGCCCGAACCCGTACTTTGCAGGTCGCGCGAGGTGAGGATGTCGATAGGCGATTCGGAATCGATGGTGCGGCGGTTCTTGGCGAAGGTACCGGTGACCACCACCGATTGCAGTTCACCTTCGGCCGGCAGCTCTTGCTGCGCTTGCGCCTGCATTGGCAGGCTGAAGCAGGCGATCAGGCTGGCGGCGATAACGGTTTTCACGGGCAGGGCGGGAAGCTGGGAGCGGGCGGTGCTTGAACTCATCGACAATATCTCTTCGGTTGGTGGATGCGCGAACCATGGCGGTCCGGTGATGACATCAGAGTAACAGTGGGCCTGTGGCGTGCTTACGAATCGTTCTGTCTATCGATATGCAATAAATGTCTGATACACGTCCAAATGGCGCGGGTAGCGCATATGGCCTCGTTTCCAGCATACGACCGGGCACGGCAAGGCCGCAATGCTGCACAGCAGTAAATTGCCAGCTGTTGTATAAATACGACTATCTGCGATGAGCGTGGGGAGCCTGGCGGCGGCATGCGCCGCCAGACGAGCGCGCCTACTGTCCCGGATTGGGCAGGCTGGCGTGGATGGCGTCGACGGCCGCCACCAGTTCCGGCGACAGGGTCACTTGATGGGCGTCGATATTTTGCTGCAACTGCGCCACGCTGGTGGCGCCGATGATGGTCGAGGCCACGAACCAGCGCGAGTAGCACCAGGCCAGCGCCAGCTGCGCCGGCGTCAAGCCGTGCGCGCGGGCCAGCGCCGCATACTGGCTGGCCGCCGCGATGGTAGCGGGGCGCACGTAGCGGGGACTCCAGCCGGCCGGGAAGCGCGTCAAACGGCCCTTGGCCTGCGGGTCATCGATATATTTCGCCGTCAGCTGGCCGAACGCCAGCGGACTGTAGGCCAGCAAGCTGACATTTTCCCGGTGGCAGGTTTCGTCGAGCAGGCTCGTCTCGAAATGGCGCGCCGTCAGGTTGTACAGGTTCTGGATGGAGGCGATGCGCGGCAAGCCTTTCAGCTCGGCCTGCTTGATGTATTCGCACACGCCCCACGACGATTCGTTCGACACGCCGATATGGCCGATCTTGCCTTCCTCGACCAGTTTGCCCAGCACAGCCAGGGTGTCTTCGATGGCGACCGAGGCGTGTTCCTTGCGCGGGTTGTACACGCTGGCGCCGAAGATGGGCAGGTTGCGGCTGGGCCAGTGCAATTGATACAGGTCAATGTGCTCCGTCTGCAGCCGGCGCAGGCTGTCCTCGACTGCGGCGCGGATGTTGACCGCGTCGTGGTCCGTCTTGCCCTTGCGTATCCAGTGCATGCGCGAATTCGGCCCGGCCACCTTGCTGGCCAGCACGATCTGGCTGCGCTTGCCGCTTTTCTTCAGCCAGCTGCCGATGTAGCGCTCCGTGCTGCCCTGCGTCTGCGCGCTGGCCATCACCGGATACATCTCGGCCGTGTCGACGAAGTTGATGCCCCGCTCGAGCGCGTAATCGAGCTGGCTGTGCGCTTCGGCTTCGCTGTTCTGCTCGCCGAAGGTCATCGTGCCCAGGCAGATCCGACTCACTTCCAGGTTGCTGGCGCCGAGCTTGACCTTGGCTATCATTTCGCCTGTTTGCCGCGCAGCGCGCGCGCGCAATCCTTGATCAGCGCGGGACCGGCGTAAATCAGGCCGCTGTACAGCTGCACCAGCTGCGCGCCCGCCTCGAACTTGGCCACGGCGTCGCTGCCCTGCATGATGCCGCCCACGCCGATGATGGGCAGCGCATCGCCCAGTTCGGCCTTCAGCAGGCGGATGACATTGTTCGACAGCTCGAACACGGGCGCGCCCGACAGGCCGCCCGCTTCGGCGCCATGCGGCATGCCTTCCACGGCGCTGCGCGACAGGGTCGTGTTGGTGGCGATGACGCCATCGATACGGTGGCGCGTGAGCGACTCGGCAATGCTTTTCACCTGTTCGCCATCCATGTCCGGCGCGATTTTCAGGGCCAGCGGCACGTAGCGTTTGTGCTTGTCGGCCAGGCGCGCCTGGGCATCTTTGAGCTGCGACAGCAGGGCGTCGAGTTCCGACGCGCCCTGCAGCTGGCGCAGGTTCTTGGTGTTTGGCGACGAGATGTTCACCGTCACATAGCTGGCGTAGGGGTAGACTTTTTCCAGGCATAGCAGATAGTCGTCGGCCGCCCGCTCGATGGGCGTGTCGGCATTCTTGCCGATGTTCAGGCCCAGCACGCCGGCGCGGTCCTGGTAGAACTTCGACGCCTGCACGTTGGCGACAAAGGCGTCCACGCCGCCATTGTTAAAGCCCATGCGGTTGATGATGCCCTGCGCTTGCGGCAGGCGGAACATGCGCGGTTTCGGATTGCCCGCCTGCGCGCGCGGCGTGACGGTACCCACTTCGATGGAACCAAAGCCCAGGTCGGCCAGCGCGTCGATGTAGGCGCCATCCTTGTCCAGGCCGGCGGCCAGGCCCACGGGATTGGGAAAGGTGATGCCCATCACCGTGCGCGGGTCGGCCGCCGGTTTGCCGGCCAGCTTCGTCAGGCCCAGCGCGCTGGCGCGTTTCAGGGCGGGCAGGGTGAGATGGTGGGCCGCTTCGGCATCCATCGAAAACAGCAGCGGGCGGGCGAGGGAGTACAGGAATTTTTCAGACATGGGGCGCTTTGAGTAGGTGTGCGGGCCGCCGGGAAGGGCTGGCGGCACGCGAAATAAGTGCCGTATTTTACCGTGTTCCACGCGGCTGCCGGGTGTATAGTTCTTGTTGGCCAAATGCAATATTGATCCATTGATAATCCGCATCCGGCCTTGGACTTTCCTGTTTCTTCTCTGTTCTGTTTACTTCATAAGCGAGACATCGATTGAAAAAGACACGCATCTTGACGGCCATCGCAGCCGCCAGCGCACTGCTGCTGAGCCACCCGGCCCTGGCACTGCCCAATACGCAAGACACCCGCATGCTGAGCGAACCGGCCGTCTCCAGCCGCCACATCGCCTTCATCTATGCGGGCGACCTGTGGCTGTCCAACCTGGATGGCGGCGGCGCGCGGCGCCTCACTTCCGATCTGGGCGACAAGTCCCATCCCGTGTTTTCACCCGATGGCAGCCAGATCGCGTATAGCGCCAACATCGACGGCAATGTCGACGTGTATGTGATCGCGGCGGCCGGCGGCGTGCCGCGCCGCCTGACCTTCCACCCGGGCGCGGACCTGGCGCAGTCGTTCACGCCCGATGGCCAGGCAGTGATGTTCACCTCGCCCCGCGCCGCCTTCAACAACCGCTTCCAGAAGCTGTTTACGGTACCCGTGGCGGGCGGCGTGGAAACCCAGCTGGAAATCCCCAACGCCTCGCGCGCCGCCTATTCGCCCGATGGCAAGCGCATCGCCTACAACCCGCTGGCGCCCGCCTTCAAGCAGTGGAAGCGCTACCGGGGCGGCACCAATTCCTGGCTGTGGCTATTCTCGTCGGCCGACAAATCCATCGAAAAAATCCCCCAGCCGACGACGCGCTCGAACGACGTCGACCCCATGTGGCTGGGCGACACCGTGTACTTCCGCTCCGACCGCAACGGCGAATTCAACCTGTTTGCGTATGACGTCAAGACGAAAGCCGTGCGCCAGCTGACGCGGCATGCGGATTTCCCCGTGCTGAACGCGTCGGCCGCGAACGGCACCATCGTCTACGAGCAGGCCGGCTATTTGCACGCGCTCGACATCGCCAGCGGCCAGGCGCACAAGCTGACCATCGGCGTGGCCAGCGACCTGGGGCAGACGCGCCCGCGCTGGGTCAAGAGCGCGAAATACATCCGCGACGCGTCGATTTCGCCGTCGGGCGCGCGCATCGCCTTCGAGTACCGGGGCGAGATCGTCACCATCCCCGCCGACAAGGGCGATGTGCGCAACCTGACGCAGACGGCCGGCGCCCACGAGCGCACGCCGATCTGGTCGCCCGATGGCCGCTCGGTCGCGTATTTCTCGGACGAGTCGGGCGAGTATGAACTGCATGTGCGGGCGCAGGATGGCAAGGGTGCCGTACGCAAGTTCAAGCTGAATGGCAGCGGCTTCTATGACAGCGCCGTCTGGTCGCCCGACAGCAGGAAGATCGCGTTTGCCGACAATGGCTGGAGCATGTATGTGATCGACGTCGGCACGGGCAAGGTGCAGAAGGTCGCCACGGAGCCGATGTATGGCGTCGACAAGAGCATGCGCTCCTCGTGGGCGCCCGATTCGCGCTGGCTGGCCTACACGCTCAATTCGCCCACCTACACGCGCAGCGCCTACATCTATTCCGTCGAGCAGAACAAGTCGATGCCCGTGACCGATGGCTTGTCCGACGTGGCCCAGCCCGTGTTCGACAAGAGCGGCAAATACCTGTATTTCTTCGCTTCGACGAACGCTGGTCCCAGCAACAACTGGTTCTCGCAGCAGAATGAAGACAACCTGGTGACGCGCACCGTGTGGATGGCCGTGCTGCGGCGCGACTTGCCATCGCCCCTGATCAAGGAGAGCGACGAGGAAAAGGCCGCCAGCGCGGAGAGTAAAAAAGACACGGCGAAGGCGGAGCCGGAAGCGAAGAGCGAACCGAAGGTCGATCCGAAGACGGGCCGCGACGACCCGAAAGTGACGGTAGCGCCAGTGGCGCCGATCAGCATCGATTTCGACGGCATCGCCACGCGCATCGTCGACTTGCCGCTGCCGGCCGCGCAGTTCTCCAGTCTGACGGCGGGTGCCGCAGGGCAGATCTTTTTGCTGCGCGAAAGCGACGGCAAGAAGGCCGTGCAGCGCTTCGATCTGAAGGAGCGCAAGGCGGAAACCGTGGTGGCGGAAGCCGATGAATTCGAAGTGTCGGCCGACGGCAAGAAGCTGCTGTACCGCCAGAAGGACAATTGGGCCATGGGTAGCGCCACGGGCAAGTTGCTGGCGCCGGGCGAAGGCAAGATCAAGGTCGACGCCATCGAAGTAAAGGCCGATCCGCGCGCCGAGTGGACGCAGATTTTCAACGAGGTGTGGCGCATCAACCGCGATTACTTCTATGACCCGGGCATGCATGGCGTGGACTGGAAGGCCATGCGCGACAAGTACGCCGTCTTCCTGCCCGAGCTGTCCAGCCGCGCGGACCTGAACCGGTTGATCCAGTGGATGTGCAGCGAGCTGGCCGTGGGCCACCACCGCGGCGGCGGCGGCGATGATTTTATCGAGGCGAAGAAGGTGCCGGGGGGCTTGCTGGGCGCCGACTATGAAGTGCGCGATGGCCATTACCGCTTCAAGAAAGTGTATGGCGGCTTGAACTGGAATCCGGCCCTGCGCGCGCCGCTGACGGAGCCGGGGCTGAACGTCAAGGCGGGCGAATACCTGCTGGCCGTCGACAGCCGCCCGCTGGCGCCACCCACCAACTTGTACAGCGCCTTCGAGAACACGGCCGGCAAGGCGATCGACCTGACCGTGGGGCCATCGGCCGACGGCAAGGGCGCGCGCACGATCACCGTGGTGCCCGTGCCCACCGAGGATGCCTTGCGCAACCGCGACTGGATCGAAGGCAATATGCGCAAGGTGAATGCGGCTACGGGCGGCAAGGTGGCGTATGTGTATGTGCCGAATACGGCGGGCCTGGGCCACACCTACTTCAAGCGCTATTTCTTCCCGCAGGCGGACAAGCAGGCCATCATCGTCGACGAGCGTTTCAACGGCGGCGGCAGCGTGGCCGATTACTACATCGAGATCCTGCAGAAGAAGGAAATCGCCTGGTGGACCATGCGCTACGGCGCCGACATGAAGACGCCATCCGCTTCGATCCAGGGGCCGCGCGCCATGCTGATCGACGAGACGGCCGGTTCTGGCGGCGACCTGCTGCCGTGGATGTTCCGCAAAAATAACATGGGCCCGCTGATCGGCAAGGCCACCTGGGGCGGCCTGGTGGGCGTGCTGGGCTTCCCCGTGCTGATGGATGGCGGCTTCATCACGGCGCCGAACCTGGCGTTCTGGACGCGCGAGAATGGCTGGGGCGTGGAAAACGAAGGCGTGCCGCCCGATATCGACGTCGAGCAAACGCCGGCCGACGTCATCGCCGGACGTGATCCGCAGCTGGAAAAGGCGATCGAGGTGATCCAGGCCGAACTGGCGAAGAACCCGCCTGTGCAGCCCAAGCGTCCGGCGTTTCCGGACAAGAGCAAGTAGGTCGATTAGGCGCGAAGCGCCGTAATCCGACACCATTGTTGGCATCGCAGTGTCGGATTACGCGCTTGCGCGCTAATCCGACCTGCCAAATAATCCCAGGTTTTACAGGATCACCCACTGCCCCTTGATCCGTGCTTCCAGCGGCTTGAAGTTGATTTTATAGGCCATCTTCGGGCTTTGCGCGATCCAGTAGCCCAGGTAGATGTAGGGCAGGCCCAGCTCGCGTGCCTGGGCGATTTGCCACAGCACGTTGTAGGTGCCGTACGAGGCGCCCGGCACGTCGGGGTCGAAAAAAGTGTAGACGGACGACAGGCCATCGGCCAGCACGTCGATGATGCTGACCATGCGCAGGATGCCTTCGGCATCGCGGAACTCCACCAGGCGCGTGTTGACCCGGCTTTGCAGCAGGAATTGCGCATACTGGTCGCGGCTGTCCTGGTCCATGCCGCCGCCCGCGTGGCGCGTGCTCTGGTAGCGCAGGTACAGTTCGTAGTGCTCGTCGAGGAAGGACAGGGTGGCCACGCCCGCCTGCAGGTCGGCGTGCCGGCTCCAGGCGCGGCGCTGGTTGCGGTTCGGGGAGAACTCGCCCGTCACGACGCGCACGGGAATGCAGGCCTGGCAGCCATCGCAATACGGGCGGTAGGTGAAAATGCCGCTGCGGCGAAAGCCGTTGCGCACCAGTTCCGAATACACGTCGCTGTTGATCAGGTGCGAAGGCGTGGCCACCTGCGAGCGGGCCTGGCGGTCGTCCAGGTAGCTGCACGGATAGGGCGCCGTCGTGTAGAACTGCAGGGTGGCAAACGGTAGTTCGTTCAGGTGCGTCATGCTGATCCTGTCTGGTCTGTCCGCGGCAATGGAAGTCTGCGTGGAGATATCATAGCTTTTTTATGCCGGTGGTGCAGCTTGCCAATCCGTGATTTGCGCTGCTTCAATGGCGACGCGCACATGGGCGAGGAAGCGCGCGCGCGAAATGGGCGCCGCGCCCAGCGAGGCCAGGTGCTTCGTTTCTTGCTGGCAGTCAATCATGGCCACGCCGCGCGCGTGCAGAAAACGCACGAGCTGCGCCAGCGCGATCTTCGATCCATCCGTCACGCGCGCGAACATCGATTCGCCATAGAACATGCGTCCGATCGACACGCCATACGCGCCGCCGACCAGTTCTCCATCGAGCCACAGTTCCGACGAGTGCGCGTAGCCCAGCTCGTGCAAGCCCGTGTAGCCGGCGATGATTTCGTCGGAAATCCACGTGCCCGGGCCATCCTTGCGCGGCGCTGCGCAGGCGCGCATGACGGCGTCGAAATCGCCGTCGAAGCGCAGCTGCCAGCGACCGTCCGTGGCGGCGCTGCGTTCGACCTTGCGGATCGCCTTGGCCAGGCTGTCGGATACCTTGAAGTCCCCCGTCATCAGCACCATGCGCGGATCGGTGCTCCACCACAAAATAGGCTGGCCTTCGGAAAACCAGGGGAAGATGCCGCGCCGGTAGGCGTCGAGCAGGCGCGCGGGCGACAGGTCGGCGCCGGCCGCCAGCAGGCCGGGCGCCTCGTCGGTGAGGGCGCGCGAAACGTCGGGAAACGGGGTGTGGGTATCGAGCCAGGGAATCATGCGGCGTCAAAGGTGGCAGTTGGTGGAGGCTTACTCGGGGGCTTGCTCTGCATCCGTGCGCGCCATCGGGCGCGTGATGTCGCCCGTATGGAAACCATAGCTGCCGCCTTCGCGGATTTTCACGCGGTCGGCAAAGAACAGTTCCAGGGTGGCGCGGATGGTGGGGAAGGCCAGGTCATCCCAGGGTATCTGCGCTTCCGTAAACATCTGCACGTCCAGGCTTTCGATGCCCGGCGCGAAATCGAGGTCGCGCAGGCGCGCCAGGTAAAACAGGTGCACCTGGTGCACGCGCTGCACGTTCAGCAGTGAAAACAGGGGGCCCAGTTCGATATTCGCGCCCGCTTCCTCCACCGTTTCGCGTTCGGCCGCGTCGGATGTCGTTTCATCGTTTTCCATGAAGCCGGCAGGCAGGGTCCAGTAGCCCAGGCGTGGCTCGATGGCGCGCTTGCACAGCAAGACCTGCAGCTGGCCATCCTCTTCCCACACGGGGATGGAGCCGACCACCATTTTCGGGTTCTGGTAATGGATGGCGTCGCAGTTGGCGCAGACATAGCGCGGACGGTTGTCGCCTTCCGGAATGGAGAGGCTGACAGGATGGGCGCATTCGGAGCAGAATTTCATGGGCGGGCTTGGGAAAATGGAAGTCTAGTGTAACGCTTACTGTACACCGATTGCGCGCGGCGTGGCGTGTCGGGAGGACACAATGCCAATCGGCAATTGGCCGGGGTTTTTAATTAAATAGCTCTATTGCAGCCTAAGTTGAGATAGCTATTGCCTAAGCCACCCGTTTGCCCTTATAATTCTTGTGCGGGGTGGAGCAGTCTGGCAGCTCGTCGGGCTCATAACCCGAAGGTCACAGGTTCAAATCCTGTCCCCGCAACCAATACCGGAAAGCCGCTGATTCTTGCAAAAGATCAGCGGCTTTTTCCATTGCTGGGCAACGACAATATCCGGCAGACAGGGCAGGAATGACATTGTCAATTCACGCCTTTACGCCGCGCAACAATCTGGTATATAATTCTTGTGCGGGGTGGAGCAGTCTGGCAGCTCGTCGGGCTCATAACCCGAAGGTCACAGGTTCAAATCCTGTCCCCGCAACCAATTCGAAGCCGCTGATTTCTCGCAAGAGAATCAGCGGTTTTTTCGTTGTGCGCTGCAGTTCACTCCTGAGCCTGGCGTGCATACACCACCAGCCGCAGATGGCGGTCCGCATCGATGGTGAGCGAGGTGTGTTCATATGCGACCTCCCCGCCGTCGATTGTCAGGCGGCGCACGCCGGCACATGGCGCATGCACGTCGTGGCGGCGCCACCATAACTTGAATTCGGGCGAGACTTTTTCCAGTTCCTCCACCAGCGCGTGGATATCCGCTTCCTGCGTGGCGCGCGCATAGTCGCGGCGAAAGCTCGACAGCATCAGCGGCGCCTGCTCTTCCCACGCCGCGAAGCGGGATCGCAGCAGCGGGTCGGTAAACAAGAGCCACAGCAGATTGCGGCGCGAGGCAGCATGCGCACCGAAGCCAAACAGAGTGTCGGCGCCCCCGTTGAACGCCAGCACGTCCCAGCGCAAATTGAGCACATACGCCGGATGCGCCAGCTCGTGCATCAGGCGGCGCACCAGCGGCGGCACCACGCAAAACGTCTTGCCCTCTTCGGCCGGCGGACGCGCATGCGCCAGCAGGAACAGGTGGCGGCGCTCGGCCGCGTCCAGTTTCAGCACCTCGGCCAGCTTGTCGAGAAAGGCGCTCGAGACGCCGATGTCGCGCCCCTGCTCCAGCCAGGTGTACCAGGTCAGCCCCACGCCGGCCAGCGCCGCCACTTCTTCGCGGCGCAAGCCCGGCGTACGCCGCCTTCCACCGCCGGGCAAGCCCACGTCTTCCGGCGACAGGCGTGCGCGCCGCGCCTGCAGGTAGGCGGCCAGTTCGTGGCGGGTGCGGGCCAAGGTGCGCATGGTGATGCCTTTCCGGTAAGCCTGTTGCTATCAGTAATAGCATAAACAGTTAAATTGTAATTGTTTATATTGTATTCCAGAATGCCTGCTTTCTTTCCGAAAGCTTGCCCATGTCCGACTCTTCCTCCTCCAGTGGCCTCGCGCCTGCCACCGCCGCGCTGCCTGCCACCGTCTACCTGATCGCCATGGGCGCGTTCGCGCTGGGCATGGCGTCGTATGTGACGGCGGGCTTGATGCCGATGATTGCCAGTGCCTTTTCCATCTCCCTGGCGATGGCCGCGCAACTGGTGACGGCGTTTACGCTGGCCTATGGCCTCGGCTCGCCGCTGGTGGTGGCCTTGCTGCCGGCGCGCGCGCAGCGCTCGGGTCTCCTGATCGCCCTGGCCGTGTTCGTGCTGGCGAACGGGGCCAGCGCGCTGGCGCCTGGTTTCAGCGGTTTGCTGGCATGGCGCGCCATTGCCGGCGTCGGTGCGGGCGTGTACCTGGCGCTGGGCATCGCGGCGGCGGCCGGCGTGTCGGCGCCGCAGCAGCGGGGCAAGGCCATCGGCGTGATCATGGGCTGCATGGCGGGCGGCACGGTGCTGGGTGTGCCCTTGAGTTTGCTGCTGGCGCAGCAGCTGGGCTGGACCGCGGCCCTGTGGCTGGTCGCCGTCCTTGGCGGGCTGGCGCTGGCGGGTTTGCTGTGGAAGCTGCCCGCGCTGCCGGCGGTGCCGGCCACGTCGCTGCGCCGCAAGCTGGCCTTGCTGGCCGATGGGCAGGTGCTGTCCATCCTGCTGGTATCGCTGCTGGCGGCCATCGCCAGCCTGGGCATGTACACGTTTATCGCGCCGTTGCTGGCGTGGTCGGCGCAGGGGGCGGCGCTGTCCGCCACGCCCTTCCTGTGGGCCTGGGGCGTGGGGGGGATCGCGGGCAGCGTGCTGGTCGGACCGTGGGCGGACAAGGTGGCGGCGCCGAAACTGACCTGCTTCATCTTGCTGCTGCTGGCGCTGGCCCTGTGCGCGCTGCCGCTGGCGGCCGGCTGGTCGGCCTGGCTGATGCTCGCGCCGATCGTGCTGTGGGGTGCGTCTGGCTGGGCCCTGCAAGTGCCGCAGAACCAGCAACTGCTGGCCGTGCGCGCGCGCCAGGGCGATGGCAACCTGGCCATCGCCCTCAACGAATCGGCGCTGTACCTGGGCAGCGCCATTGGCGCGGCCACCGGCGGGGTACTGCTCCTGCTCGACTGGCCCATGTGGCTGCTGGCGGCCGGTGCCGCCCTGGTCGCCGCCGCAGCGTTGCTGCTGCAATTGCCTGCCGCGCGGCGGACCTAAGCCTTTTTCGCCAGCTGCATGCCCACGGGCAGGGCGCGGATGCGCTTGCCCGTGGCCGCGAAGATGGCGTTGCACAGGGCCGGCGCGATGGGCGGCGTGGCCGGTTCGCCCACGCCGCCCAGCTCCATGTCCAGGGTGCCCGGCACCAGGTGCGTGTGGATCACGCGCGGCGCGTCGGCGGCGCGCAGCACGGCGTAGTCGTGGAAATTGCTTTGCTCGACCCTGCCATTCTTGAAACTGATCTCGCCGCTCATGGCCAGCGACAGGCCCATGATGCAGGCGCCCTCGATCTGCGAGCGCACGCGGTCCGGGTTGATTTGCGGCCCGCAATCCATGGCGATGTCGACCCTCGGCACGATGACTTCGCCGGCCGCATTGATCTCCACTTCGATCACGGCCGCCACATAGGTGACGAAACTGTAGGACACGGCCAGGCCCAGCCCCCGTCCCTTGGGTAGCTTGCGGCCCCAGCCCGCCTTGGCCGTCGCCAGCTCGATCACGTGGCGCATGCGGCCGATGTCGACCGGATACTTCGCCGGATCTTCGCCATAGTTCCAGCCGTCCGACAGGTCGGCCGGGTTGATCTTGCGCGCGGGGCCCAGCAGCGCGAGCAGGTAGTCGCGATGATCCTTTTTTGCCGCGTGGGCCAGTTCGGCCGTGAACGACTGGATGGCAAACGCGTGCGGGATATTCGACACGGAACGGAACCAGCCGATGCGCGTGTGGGCCGGCACTTCGGGCACTTCGACGCGGATGTTCGTAATGGCGAACGGCACGTTGATGGCCGACATGCCCAGCTCGAACGGCGCCTGCCTGTTCGCGCCGGCGGCAAAGGTCGACGTGATGGTGGGTGCGGCCGTGCGGTGCAGCCAGGCCGTCGGCATGCCTTTCGCGTCCAGCGACGCTTCCAGCCGTTCGACGGATACCGTGTGCAGGTAGTCGTGCTGCAGGTCGTCATCGCGCGTCCACGTCAGCTTGACGGGCGCGCCATCCATGGCTTTCGACAGCAGCGCCGCCTCGACGGCGAAATCGGGTTTCGATTTGCGCCCGAAGCCGCCGCCGAGCAGGGTCACGTGGACGGTCACGTCGTCATACGCCAGGCCCAGGGCCTTGGCCACATTGCTGCGCGTCGCTTGCGGCGCCTGCACGCAGGCCCACACTTCGGCCTTGCCGTTGGCGATGCGCACGGTGGCGGCGGGCGGCTCCATGGTGGCGTGGGCCAGGTGGGGCAGATAGTATTCGGCACTGAATTTCCGCGCGGCGGGAGCGGCGGCCAGCGTGGCCACCGTCTTGCCCTGGTCGCGCGCCGGGCTGCCCGGCTGTCGCACGGCCGCTTCCAGGGTCTTGCGGAAGGTCTTCGAATCGTAGCTGCCGTTCGGGCCATCTTCCCATTCCAGCACCAGCGCTTCGCGGCCCTTGATGGCGGCCCAGGTGTTGCTGGCGATGACGGCCACGCCGCCCAGCGGATTGAACATGGCCGGCGGCGGACTGCCCGCCAGTTCGACGATGCGCAGCACGCCCGGCACTTTCAGGGCCGCCGTCTTGTCCACGCTTTTCAGCTTGCCGCCAAAGACGGGAGGGCGGGCGATGACGGCGTACGCCATGCCGTCGAGGCGCGTGTCGATGCCGAAGTGGGTATTGCCCGTGACGATGTCGTGCAAGTCGATGCCGCGCGTGCTGGTTTGGCCGATGTAGCGCAGCTCGCCCGCCGTTTTCAGGCTGATGCGCGCGCGTGGCGGCACCGGCAATTTGGCCGCTTCTTCGGCCAGGGCGCCAAAGGACAGCGAGCGTCCGCTGGCCGCATGCACGACCGCGTGGTTGACGGCTTTGACTTCCGTCACGGGTACGTCCCAGCGCACGGCGGCCGCCGTTTCCAGCATCAGGCGCGCCGTGGCGCCCACGTGGCGCATGGCGCGGAACGAGTGGCGCATGCTGCGCGAGCCATCCGTATCCTGGCTGCCGTAGCGCGCTTCGTCAGCGGGCGCCTGCTGCACGCGCACCTGCGCCCAGTCGGCGCCCAGTTCGTCGGCCGCCACCATGGGCAGGCTGGTGCGGATGCCCTGGCCCATTTCGGAGCGGTGCGCCACGATGGTGACGATGCCGTCGGCACCGACCGACAGGAATACCAGGCTGTCGTCGACCACGCCGCCAGCCATCTTCTCGCCGCCGTATTTGACGGCATCGGCCGCCATCACGAGGCCGGAAGGGCCGGCCACCAGGGTCAAACCGGCCAGCGCGCCGGCGGCCTTGAGCCAGTTGCGCCGCGCAGGCGAATGTGCGGCAGGAGTGTCATGCATGCTCATTTGGCCGCTCCTTTCGCGTTGATGCTGGTCGCGGCCTGCTTGATGGCCGCGTGGATGCGAGTATAGGTGCCGCAGCGGCAGATATTGCCGCTCATCGCTTCGCGGATTTGCTGGTCGTTCGGCCTTGGGGTCTTGTGCAGCAGGGCCGTGGCCGACATGATCTGCCCGGCCTGACAGTAGCCGCATTGGGGCACGCCGTGTTCCTGCCAGGCCTGCTGCAGCGCCAGGCCGACCTTGTCTTCGCCCACGGCTTCGATGGTGGTGATCTTCTTGCCGGCGGCGGCCGACATCGGCGTCACGCAGGAGCGGATGGCTTCGCCATCGAGGTGCACGGTGCAGGCGCCGCACAGGGCCATGCCGCAGCCGAATTTGGTGCCGGTCATGCCCAGTTCGTCGCGCAGGGCCCACAGCAGGGGCGTGTCTTCAGGCAGCGCAAGCTCGTGCTGCTTGCCATTGATGGTCAGGGTCGTCATGTTTATTCCTCGGTGTGGGATGGTGCGGGAAAGCGCGACGGCCATCCACCATACGGATGAGCGCATCAGTACGGGATGGTAGCACCGCCCGCCCTGCGCTGCAGGACATGGGGCCGGTGGCATACTGCGGCTTCTGATATTGGAGTTTTCATGACATACCTCACAACGGCGCCGGGCTTGACCGATATCCTCGCTCCCGGCTTGCAAGTGGTTTTTTGCGGCCTCAATCCGGGCGTGGACGCGGCGGCGGCCGGCCACCATTTTCTCGGCCGCGGCAACCGCTTCTGGCCGGTGCTGCACCTGGCCGGCTTCACGCCGCATCTGGTGGCGCCGCACGACGATGCCAGCGTGCTCGGTTTCGGGCTGGGTTTGACGGCGGCCGTCGGGCGCCCGACCAGCCGCGCGGACCAGGTGGGGGCGGACGAGTTCGCGCAAGCGGCGGCGGGCCTGCAGCATAAACTGGCATTGCTGCAGCCGCAGTGGATCGCCTTCCTGGGCAAGGCTGCCTACGCGGCGATGACGGGGAAGCGCCAGCTGGCGTGGGGCGAACAGCCGGAGCGCTTCGGCGGCGCGCGCGTGTGGATATTACCCAATCCCAGTGGGCTCAATCGCGGCTATTCGAAGGAGCGGCTGGTCGACGCGTATGCGGAACTGCGGCGTGCGCTGGGCTGATGGCGGGCTGGCGTTCAGCGCACTTGCGCATGGATGGCGGGGCTTAGCGGGCTTGCTCCAGCTGCGCATACACGGCGTCGGCGATCTTGCCCAGCTCCCGTTTGGGCAGGCTCGCCGAGAGGGCGTAACCAAGCTGGCCGTCGATCCAGTAAAACACGCTCAGCTCCTTTTCCTGCGTGTAGCGGAAGGCCGTTTCCTGCCTGCCGGCCCGTTCTTTCGCCACATACAGGGTCAGGCGCTTGCCGCCGCCATCCTCGTACATGAATTGCGCCACGGGGCCGTCGCCATCGCCGGGCAGCAGGCGGCCGCCGATCAGGTGATAGCCGAGCGGTGACAGCGCGGGCGGCTGCAATTTGCTGCCCAGGCGTTTCGACAGCCATTGCACCAGGTGCGCCTCCTGTTCGACACCCACTTCCACGGGATGGCGCACTTCGGGCGTGTAGACGGCATGGGCGATGGCGGCGCTGCGCGCCAGGGACATCGGGCTGGCGCTGGTGGTCCGCATGTCGCCGCCATCGCCGCGCAGCATCCAGCCGCCCATGCCGCCGGCGATCACCAGCACGATGGCCGCTGCCGCCTGCATGGCGTGGCGCTGCCAGGCGCCGTTCGCCGACGGTGGCGATGCCGCCTGCAGCAGGTCCGGCGGCACGGCTTCGTCCAGCACGGGGTCGAACAGGGCACGCAATTGCCGGTTCTGTTCACGCCAGGCGTCCACCCTGGCGGCATCCTCGGGGTGTGCGCGCAGGTGGGCGTCGACAGCCGCGCGCTGCGCCTGGGGCAGGACGCCGTCGGCCAGGGCGTGCAATTGCGCTTCGCTGATGGCTTGCGTTGTCATTTCACGACTTTCAGGGTAGGGGCGCCATGGCTGCCGGCCGGGCGGCCATCGAGCAGTTCGCGCAGCCGCTCGCGCCCGCGCGACAGCCGCGACATGACGGTGCCGACGGGGATGCCCAGGGTGGACGCCACCTGCTCATACGGCATCTGTTCAAGCGCGACAAGCAGGATGACTTCGCGCTGCCCCAGCGGCAAACGGGCCAGCGCCGCATCCATTTCGCCGATGGCGATGGCTTGCCCCGGCGCGTGCTCCGGGGCGGGCAGCAGGGCGTCGTCGTCGAGCTCCTGCAACGCCAGGCCGGGGCGGCGCAATTGATCCACGTGCAGGTTGTGCATGATGGAAAACAGCCAGGGCCGCATCTCGCCACCCCGTTGCCACTGGTCGAACTTGCGCCAGGCCCGCTCCACGGTGTCCTGCACCAGATCGTCCGCGTGCACGGCGCCCACCAGCGCGCGCGCATAGCGGCGCAGGCCGGGCAGGCAGGCTTGCAGTGTGCGGCTGTCCTCTTGCGTGGTCATCGTGGCGGCGGGATGGGGGGCTTAGGGCTTGACGACGTGCCACACGTTCTTGAAGTTGTCGCCGGCCACGTCGCCCGGTTTCTTGTCTTCCTTGTACAAATACAGGGGCTTGCCCTTGTAGGTCAGCTGCATGGCGCCATTGTCTTCGCGCTTGATGCTGCCATACGGGGCGGCGGGCGCCGCTTCGGTGGCGATGACGGCGGGCCAGGCCACCAGGCAGCCGCCGCTGCAGGCGCTCTTGCCGCTGTCGGCGACATCCTTGTCGAACACATACACGGTCATGCCGCTGGCGTTGACCAGCATGCCGTTGGCCGGCATGACGTCGGCGGCAAAGGCCAGCGGGGCGGACAAGGCGGTGAAAAGGGCGGTGGCGGCGAAAGTGGTAAAGCGCATGATGGTCTCCTTGAGGTTTTGAGGGCTTGCAAGGGATAGACGCATGCCGCCCGCCGTTTATTCCCGCGCAGGCAAAATATTTATTTCCGGCGCATGCAGGCTGGCCCACAGGTGGGCGGCCGCCATGGTGCGGTGCGGCGCGTACTGGCGCAGCCATTGTTCCGTGCGCGCCATGTCCGGCTTGCTCTCTTCGCCGAGCAGCTTTTGCAGGGCGGCGCGGATGGCCACGTCGCCGTGCAGCGAGCAGTCGGCATAGCCGTAGCCGCGCAGCAGCGCGTAATTGACGGTCCACGGGCCGATGCCCTTCACGGCCAGCAGCGCCTGCGAAATCGCCGCCACGTCGCCGGAGGGCGGCAGCTCCAGCGACAGCTCCCCATCGTTGACGAGGTGGGCCAGGCGCAGCACGGTTTCGGCCTTGGCGCGCGAGAATTTGCGGCTGGTCAAATCCTCGATTTCCAGCCTGGCCACGTCGCGCGCCTCGGGATAGCACCACAAGCCGTCGCCGTGCTGGCGTCCCGCCTGCAAGATGAAGGTGCGGCGCAGGGCGATGGCGAACGGCAGGTTGATCTGCTGGCCGATGATGGCCCAGGTCAGCGCCTCGAAGGGACTGGCCGACTGCACGATGCGCAAGCCCGGATTGCGCCGGACCAAAGGCGCCAGCAGCGTGTCGCCGGCGGCCAGTTGCGCGAATGGCTGCGGGTCGATGCGCAGGCCGAGGATATTGAGCAGGGCGCCGTGCAGCCGTTCCTGAAGGCCGGCAGCGGCATCGCCATCGATGTCGGCGCGGCAGACGGCGGCAGCGTCCGTGAAGGCCACGTCCAGTACCACGGGCACGCCCTGCATCAGGATGCCTTTGCGCAGGCCTGTCGGCGTGACTTGTTCGGCCACGGCTTGCGCATCGCGGCTGTGGAAGGCGATGACATCGTCGCGGCGGTAGCCGGCGGGCAGGGGGAGGGTCCAGTGCAGCAGGGTCATGGTGGGCCAAAGTCAAAGACGGTATCAGGGAGGCGATGCGGACGCACCGCGTTTCTTGCTGTTTGCCTTCAGCGCGCGCAGATGTCGGTGGTGGGCGGGCTCAGGGCCGCCGCGTGCTGGATCTGCAGGGCGTCGGGCACGCCATTTTTCACGGCCGTCAGTTCGGCCAGGATGGAAATGGCGATTTCGGCCGGCGTCTTGCTGCCGATGTACAGGCCGATGGGGCCATGCAGGCGCGCCAGCTGTTCCGCGCTGACGTCGAACTGCAGCAGCCGCTCGCGGCGCCTGGCGTTGTTGGCGCGCGAGCCGATGGCGCCCACGTAGAACGCTGGGGACTTGAGCGCTTCCATCAGGGCCAGGTCATCGAGCTTGGGATCGTGCGTGAGGGCGACGACGGCGCTGCGGCTGTCGAGCTTTAATTCCAGTACGAGATCGTCGGGCATGGCGTGCAGCAGGGGCACGCCGGGCACGTTCCAGCCGCCCCGGTATTCCTCTCGCGGGTCGCAGACGATGACGTGGTAATCCATGGCCGTGGCGATTTGCGCCACGAAGCGCGATAGCTGGCTGGCGCCGATGATCAGCAGGCGCCAGCGCGGGCCATGCTGCGTGGTGAGTACGCCATCGTCCAGGGCCAGCACGGCGCCCGGCGTGGCGCGCTGCAGGGTGACGGCGCCGCTGCGCAAGTCGAGGCGGCGCTCGACCAGTTCATGGGCTTCCAGGCGCGCCAGCAGTTCGGCCACGCGGCTGCCCGCATGCAGCGGCTCGATGGCCAGTTCGATGGTGCCGCCGCAAGGCAGGCCGAAGCGGTGCGCCTCGTCGGCACTGATGCCGTAGCTGACGATTTCCGGCAGCGTGCGCACGATGCCGTGCACGCGCACGGTGTCGATCAAATCATCTTCGATGCAGCCGCCGGAAACGGAGCCGACCACCGTGCCATCGTCGCAGATGGCCAGGGTGGCGCCCACGGGGCGGGGGCTGGAGCCCCAGGTCTTGATGACGGTAACGAGTTCGCAGCGGTGTCCGGCGTCGAGCCAGGCGGCGCTGGTTTTCAGAACTTCAAGGTCGATGCTGTCCATGGCGCGCAGGAGGAAAGCCGCAGGTACGCGGCAAAGTATGGAAAAGTATTCAAGATTGTGGATATACTACCTGTTCCATCACCCTGCGGAGAATTTTCATGTCAAATGAAGTCAAGACGCAAGAAGAGGGTATTCCCAAGTTCGGCAAGCTGCTCATCGTCCTGTTTCTAGCCGTGGTGTTCTGCGGTGCCCTGACCTGGATCATGGGCACCTACTTCCCCAACTTCCCGGGGGCCTGAGCAAACCCTGTTTGATCAGGATGAAGAACGTCTGACAGAACCGTAGCGAGCGGCAGCGATTTGTGGCCGAGAAGCGCAACTGTGCTTGAGCACAGTGAGCATCACAGACCGCAAAGCGCGACGCGCAGTAGGTTATGGCAGGCGTTCTAAGGCTTCAGCGGTTTCTTCGCCGCCTGCTTGGCGCGCACGTCGGTGACGGCGCGGTTCACGGCGGCCATGCGCGAGTTGGTGCCGGGATGCAGCGCCGTGTAGCCATTGGCGACCGTGGCAGGCACTTGCGTGGCCAGGCGCTGCCAGAAGCGTGCGGCGTTGTCGACGTTGTAGCCGGCTCGCGCCAGCAGGTAGATGGCCAGGGTGTCGGCTTGCACGTCGAGTTCCTGCGGCATGGCCTTGATGCCGGCGGCGCCCGTCAGCATCGACACGTCGGGCTGCACGGCGCCCAGGCTGTCGATGATGCTGCCGGCCGTGCCTGCCGTGCGCTGGCTGCGCGCGTGGTCGAGGATGTTGTGCGCCATTTCGCGGGCGATGACAAAGGCGATGCCTTCGTCGTTTTGCGCCGCATTCACCATGCCGCGCGTGAGCATGATGCGCGCGCCGTCCGAGTACGCGTTGACATTGTCCGCATTGCCCAGGGCGACGCGGAAGGCGCAGGCGCGCGTGACGGGAATCTTCAGGTCCTGCTGCTCGCCATCGCGGGCGATGGTCATGTTCAGGCTCGCGCTTTTCGAGGCCAGCGGGCCGACGATGGCGCCGAACGGGCCTTCCGCTTTCGGGCCGGCCGGCAGCGGCTTGCCTTCGGCGGCCAGCAAGCCGTCGCCCTTGCGCAAGCCGGCGCGCGCGGCGCCGCTGCCCGGCAAGACGCCGGAGACCTGCATCTGTTCGCCGTAGCCGAGGGCCGCCTGGGCCGCGTCGGCATAGATGCCGGGGTAGGAATACTTATTCTGCGCCGTGAAGCCCAGCAGGTTGCGCGCATACGTCTTGCACAGGTCCGCATTGTTGATCAGCAGGGGCGCCGAGACTTTCGACAGGCGGTCCTGCAGCGCCACCATCTTCACCAGTTCTTCCTGCGCCGCCTTTTGCTGCGCCGTCGGGGCGGGCGCATCGGGTGCCGGCACGACGTTGAACGGACCGCTGACATGCGTCGTTGGCGTGGTGCAGGCAGAGAGAAGGGCAACGCAAGCCACCAGCAGTGGCGAGGCCAGATGGCGCAGCGAAGTCGGGGCTGGGATCAGATGGCGTAAACCTGGCATGAGAAAATCCTTAATGTTTGCCGGTGCTGCCGAAACCGCCAACACCGCGTTCGCTGTCGCCGAATTCCTCAACGACGTTAAAGCCCACTTGCAGCACCGGCACGATAATCAGTTGCGCCAGGCGTTCCATGGGATTGAGCGTGAAAGCGCTCTGGCCCCGGTTCCAGGTCGATACCATCAGCTGGCCCTGGTAATCGGAGTCGATCAAGCCTACCAGATTCCCCAATACGATGCCGTTTTTGTGGCCCATGCCGCTGCGCGGCAAAATCATGGCCGCATACGACGGGTCGCCGATGTGGATGGCCAGGCCGGTGGGAATGAGCACCGTCTGGCCCGCTTCGATGGTGATGGCTTCATCGATGCAGGCGCGCAGGTCCAGGCCGGCGCTGCCCGGCGTGGCGTAGGCTGGCAGCAGTTCTTTCATGCGGGCGTCGAGGATCTTGATGTCGATATTTTTCATTGAAGCAAAGTCGTCTAAAAATGGATTATTTGAGCAGTGAATTTTTTGCCAGGCGTTTCGAGATTTCCGAAATCAGCTGGCGCGCCAGGTTCAGTTTCGAGGCGCGCGGCAGCACGGTATGGCCTTCCTCGTCGAACAGGATGATGGTGTTGTCGTCCTGGCCGAACGTGTTCTGGCCGATGTTGCCGACCAGCAGAGGGATGCCCTTCTTTTCGCGCTTGGTCGAGCCGAATTCCACGAGGTTTTCCGATTCGGCGGCAAAGCCCACGCAGTACGGATAGCCGGCCAGGTTGGTGCGTGCCGCCACGGTGGCAAGGATGTCGGGGTTTTGCGCGAACTGCAGTTCGGGCACGGAGCCATCGGCCTGCTTTTTCATCTTCTGGTCGCTGGCGTTGGCGACGCGCCAGTCGGCCACGGCGGCGACAGCGACGAAGACATGCTGGCCGTCGACGTGGGCCAGCACGGCATCATGCATCTGCTGCGCGCTTTGCACGTCGATGCGGCGCACGCCGAAGGGCGCGTCCAGGGCCGTGGGGCCGGAAATGAGCAGCACCTCGGCGCCCGCTTCGCGCGCCGCGCGCGCCACCGCATAGCCCATCTTGCCCGAGGACAGATTGGTGATGCCGCGCACGGGGTCGATGGCTTCAAAAGTGGGGCCGGCCGTGACCAGCACGCGCTTGCCCGCCAGGACTTTCGGCTGGAAGGCGGCGATCAGCTCCGTCAGCAGCTGTTCCGGCTCCAGCATGCGGCCCAGGCCAACTTCGCCGCACGCCTGTTCGCCGGCGGCCGGGCCGAACAGCTTGATGCCGTCGTCGCGCAGCTGCTGCACATTGCGCTGCGTGGCGGGGTTCTGCCACATTTCCACGTTCATGGCCGGCGCCACCAGCAGGGGCAGGTGGGAAGGACGGGCCAGGCACAGGGTCGACAGCAGGTCGTCGCACACGCCGTGCGCGAGCTTGCGCAGAAAATCGGCCGAACACGGCGCGATCAGGATGGCGTCCGCATGGCGCGTCAAATCGATATGCGCCATGTTGTTGTCGATGCGCGCATCCCACTGGCTCGTGTGCACGGGGTGGCCGGACAGGGCCTGCATCGTGACGGCCGTGATGAAGTGGCTGGCCGCATCCGTCATCACCACTTGCACCGAGGCGCCGGCCTTTGTCAGCGCGCGGCACAGTTCCGCCGCCTTGTAGCAGGCGACGCCGCCTGAAAGTCCCAGAACGATTTTTTTGCCGGACAATTCCATGTCGTTCTCCTGCGTGTCTATTTGTTTACCCGGCGCAGTTCATCGATGATGAACAGGGCCGCGCCGATGCAGATGGCGCTGTCGGCGATATTGAAGGCGGGGAAATGGCCCCAGCTTTTCCAGTGGAAGTCGAGGAAATCGACGACGTGGCCGTACATCAGGCGGTCGATGGCGTTGCCCAGCGCGCCGCCGAGTATCAGCGCCAGGGCCCAGCAGAACATGCGCTGGCCGGCGTGCTTTTTCAGCAGATAGATGATGTAGATGGCGGCCGCCAGGGCGATGCCGGTGAAGAAATAGCGCTGCCAGCCGCCCTGGTTGGACAGGAAGCTGAACGCGGCGCCCTTGTTATACGCGAGCACCAGGTTGAAATACGAGGTGATGACCATCTCTTGCGCATAGCGGAAGGTCTTCAGGATCGTGATCTTGGTGATCTGGTCGAACAGGATGACGATGGCGGCAATACCCAGCCAGGGCACGAGCGACGCCGAGGATGACGATTTCGATGAAAAACGGTTTTTAGTGGCCATATTTTTCCAGGGAAGATAAAGCCGCCGCCTGGTGGCAGGCGGCGGTTGGAAGCGGGACGCAGGCAGCGCCCCGGGGTGACAGTCTATGCGAAACGGCGCGATTCGCCCTTGCCAAACAGATTGCTGACGCAGCGGCCGCACAGGGTAGCATGCGCGGCGTCTGTGCCCACGTCGCTACGGTAGTGCCAGCAGCGCTCGCATTTCGGCGCCGTCGACGCGGCTACGACCACTTCCTCTGCCGCTTCGTCGGCCACCTCGGCCACCGTGGCTTGCGAGGTGATGAAGACGAACTTCAAGTCCTCGCCCAGGGTGGTCAACAGCTTGTACTTCATAGGCGCGGCCTTGATCGTCAGTTCCGCCTGCAGCGATGAACCGATGGCGCCCGAGGTGCGCAGGTCTTCCAGCTGTTTTGTGACGTCCGTGCGCACGGCGCGCAGTGCCGTGTATTTCTCCAGCAGGCCGGCGGCGTCCGAAACTTCCGGCAGCTGCCACCAGGTTTGCGTGAAGATGGTTTCATCGCTGGCGGCATAGGCTTCGCTTCCTGCGAAGACGGCCCATGCTTCTTCGGCCGTGAACGACAGGGCAGGGGCCATCAGGCGCAGCAGGCTTTGCGTGATGTGCCACAGGGCCGTCTGCGCGGAACGGCGCGCGTGCGACGTCAGGCCGGAGGTGTACAAACGGTCCTTCAGGATGTCCAGGTAGAAGCCGCCCAGGTCTTCCGAGCAGTACGTCTGCAGCTTCGAGACCACCGGGTGGAACTCGTAGCGCGCATAGTTGTTCTCGATCTGCGTTTGCAGCGACGCCATGTTGGCCAGCGCATAGCGGTCGATTTCGAACATTTCCGCCACCGGCACGGCGTCCGTGGCCGGATTGAAGTCCGACGTATTGGCCAGCAGGAAGCGCAGGGTGTTGCGGATGCGGCGATACGATTCCGTCACGCGTTTCAGGATCTCGTCGGAGATCGACAGCTCGCCCGTGTAGTCGGTCGACGCGATCCACAGGCGCAGGATGTCCGCGCCCAGGGTGTCCGAGATCTTTTGCGGCGCCAAAGTGTTCCCTAGTGATTTCGACATCTTCTTGCCTTCGCCATCGACCGTGAAGCCGTGCGTCAGCAGGGCTTTGTACGGCGGACGGCCGTTCAGCATTGACGACACGAGCAGCGACGAGTGGAACCAGCCGCGATGCTGGTCCGAGCCTTCCAGGTACAGGTCGGCCGGGAATTGCAGCTGCGTCGAATGCGAGCCATGGCCTTGCGGGCCACCCAGCACCGTCTGGTGCGTGGCGCCGGAATCGAACCACACGTCCAGCGTGTCCTTGTTCTTGGCGTAGATGGCCGCTTCGTCGCCGATCAGGTCTTTCAAGTCCAGTGCCTGCCATGCCTCGATGCCGTCCTTTTCGATCAGCTTGGCCACTTGCTCCAGCAGTTCCGGCGTGCGCGGATGCAGGTCGCCCGTTTCCTTGTGCACGATGAAGGCCATCGGCACGCCCCACTGGCGCTGGCGCGACAGGGTCCAGTCGGGACGGTTGGCGATCATGCCGTGCAAGCGCGCCTGGCCCCAGTCCGGGAAGAACTCGGTGTCGGCGATGCCTTGCAAGGCCGTTTCGCGCAGGGTTGCGCCGCCGTCTTTCGGCGTCACGTCCATGCCGGCGAACCACTGCGAGGTGGCGCGGTAGATGATCGGCGTCTTGTGGCGCCAGCAATGCATGTAGCTGTGGTCGAACATCTTGACTTCGAACAGCGCGCCCGCTTCGCGCAAGGCGTTGCAGATCGGCTTCGACGCTTCCCAGATGGTCATGCCGCCGAACAGGGGCAGGGTCGAGGCGAACTTGCCGTCGCCCATGACGGGCTTGATGATGTCGTCGTCCTTCATGCCGTGCGCCTTGCACGAGATGAAGTCGTCCAGGCCGTAGGCTGGCGCCGAGTGCACCACGCCCGTGCCGCTTTCGGTGGTCACGTATTCGGCCAGGTACAAAGGCGACAAGCGGTCATAGAACGCGTCGGCCGCATGCAGCGGGTGGCGGAAGCTGATGCCGGCCAGGGCCGCGCCGTCGCACGTGGCGATGGTCGTGCCATCGAGCTTGAAGCGCGCCAGGCTGGCGACGACCAGGTCTTGCGCCAGGATCAGCAGCAGCGGCTGGCCATCGCGCTCGGCTTTCACCAGCGCATATTTGACTTCCGGGTGCACGTTCAGGGCCTGGTTCGACGGGATGGTCCACGGCGTGGTGGTCCAGATGACGATGAAACCGTTATCGGTCGGCAGGGAAGGCAGGCCGAAGGCGGCCGCCAGTTTTTCCGGCTCGGCGAATTTGAACCCGACGTCGATGGCGGGATCGCGTTTTTCCGCGTATTCCACTTCCGCCTCGGCCAAGGCCGACTGGCAGTCGAAGCACCAGTTGACGGGCTTCAGGCCGCGGTAGACATAACCTTTTTCCAGCAGCTTGCCCAGCGCGCGCAATTCGTCGGCTTCATTGCCGTGCGCCATCGTCAGGTAGGGGTTGTCCCACTCGCCCAGCACGCCCAGGCGGATGAAATCCTTTTTCTGGCGCTCGACCTGCACGTTGGCGTAGGCGCGGGCCTTTTCCAGCACTTCGGCCGTCGGCAGGTTCTTGCCGTGCAGTTTTTCGATCTGGATCTCGATCGGCATGCCGTGGCAATCCCAGCCCGGCACGTACGGCGCGTCGAAGCCGGCCAGCGAGCGCGACTTGACGACCATGTCCTTCAGGATCTTGTTGACGGCGTGGCCCAGGTGGATATCGCCATTAGCGTACGGCGGGCCGTCATGCAGGATGAATTTCGGGCGGCCGGCGGCAGCCTTGCGCACGCGCTCGTAAATCTTCTTGTCTTGCCATTGCTGTACCCATTGCGGCTCGCGCTTGGCCATGTCGCCGCGCATCGGGAACGGGGTTTCCGTCATGTTGACCGGGTATTTGCTTTCAGGCTTCTTGTTCTGCTTGGGCGTGGCTGGCTTGTTTTGATCGGACATAATCTTCTTTAATGGTATGGAGTATATTTTTGCAGCGGGTTGGCGGCGGCAGGTGCCGCCAGACGGTGGAGTTGGCCGGCGTCAAATTCGGTCGGTGGCGGTAATGGCGCCGCTGCGCTGCTCAAAATACGCGCGCGCCTGGTTCGAGTCGCGCTCGATGGCGGCCGTCAGGGTGGGCAAATCGTCGTACTTCTCTTCGTCGCGCAGTTTTTCCAGGAATTCCACGCGCACCAGCTTGCCGTAGCAGGACTGGGCAAAATCAAACAGATGCACTTCCAGCAAGACGCGGCCGCTGTCATCGACGGTGGGACGCACGCCGAGGCTGGCCACGGCCGGCAGCGGCACTGGTCCCAGGCCATGCACTTGCACGATGAAGATGCCGGACAGAGCGGGGCGGTGCGCCACGCGCAGGTTCAGGGTGGGGAAGCCGAGAGTACGGCCCAGCTTCTGGCCGTGGATGACGTGGCCGGAAATGGCGTACGGATGGCCCAGCAACTGCGTGGCCAGCGGGAAATCGCCGGCGGCCAGCGCCAGGCGCACGGCCGAGGACGAGATGCGCGTGCTGCCGCTCATCACGGTAGGCAATGTTTCCACATGGAAGCCATATTGGCGGCCCGCTTCCTGCAGCATGGCCACGTCGCCGGCGCGCCGGGCGCCATAGCAGAAGTCGTCGCCGACCATCAGCCATTTCACGTGCAAGCCGTCGACGAGGACTTTTTCCGTGAATTCCTGCGGCGTCAAGGCGGCGAACTGGGCGCTGAAGTGCTCGACGACGACACGGTCGATGCCGGCGTCGTCTAGCGATTGCAGCTTGTCGCGCAAGTTGGCGATGCGCTGCGGGGCTTTGGACAGGTCGCCCGCGCGCTGCGCGAAGAATTCGCGCGGGTGCGGCTCGAACGTCATCACGGCCGCTTCAATGCCGAGTTCGGTCGCGGCGCCGCGCACGCGCGCCAGCAAGGCCTGATGGCCGATGTGGACACCGTCAAAATTGCCGATGGTCAGAGCGCAAGGCGCTCGTGCCTGGGCATTGGGAAGTCCGCGGAATACCTTCATAGGAATCTGATGAAAAACTGTGCCAAAAGGGGGATTATACGGACTGTTTCAGGGATGCACACCCGGCAGGGCGGGCACAGGGCGAATTTCACTGCTGAAATAACAAAAAGCGTTGCCGGCGGGTGTGCTGGCAACGCTTTTGGATGGCACTCGACTAGCTGCCTGCAACTCCCGGAGGATGTTGTCTTATTTATTCATCAACGTCCAATAGCGGGCCAGGTCAGCCGCGCCATCCGTGCCCTTGACGGCTTTGAGTGCTGTCGAGGCATTGGACTTCTTGCCGGCGTGAATGTAAGCGATGCCCAGATGCAGCTTGGCTTCTTCCGCATACTTGGCGGTGCCCATTTTCACGGCATCGTTCATCAAGCCCAGACCCTTGTCGGCCTGGCCGTCGTAGACCAGGGCGAAGCCCAGCTTGCTCAAGCTGTCGGCGTCCTTGTTCTTGACGTATTCCGCTTCCGATTTGGCGGCGTTGGCTTTCAGCTCGGCCTGGGTTTTCAGGGCCAGGTCTTTCAGGCGCTGGTGACGTGGCGCATCGGCGCCGGTACCCAGTACGCCTTTTTTGTAGCCTTGCTCGATGATGCTCAGCGCTTCACCGGGATTGCCTGCTTGCAGGGCCAGCTGGCTGATTTCCATGTATTCGGAAGGTTTGCTGAACAGGCCGTTGGCCAGGCGCAGGCGCTGGACATCCAGGGCCAGGCGTTGCGAGAAGCCAGGCTTGCCCGAAACGCGGTTCAGCAGGTCAGCCCAGTAGCTGGTTTTCGGATAGCTCGATGCCAGTTTTTCCAGGGTGGCAACGTAGCCGCCCTTGTCGTTTTGCTTCAACTGGATGTTGGCCAGCATTTGCAGGCTTGCTTCCGAGTTGCCGCCGCGCGATTGCAGTTCTTTCGCCGCTTCGGCGTAGTTGCCGCTGACGTAGTAGGTCTGGATCAGCAGTTCGCGCATCTGGGCATCGTCGCGGTCTTTCAGCGAGCGCTTGATCCAGGTGATGGTGTTCGGCCAGTCCTTGGCGCGGTAGTACATGCCGGCCAGGGCTTGCGTGAATTTCGGGGCTTCGGCGGCGCTCAGGCGGCCGGAATTGATGACGGCTTCAAAGGCCTTGATGGCGGTGCCGTTGTCGCCGGCGGCGGCAGCGGCCGAAGCGCGCACGCGTTCGATCTGGTAGCTTTCAAAGGCGGTCTTGCCGCCGACGCTGTCAGCTTCGCGCAGCTTGGCCAGCGCTTCCTTGTTTTTGCCGCTGCTAGCGAGTTTTTGCGCTTCTTGCAGTGGCTTGCCCACTTCGGCACGCACGGTGTCCGCGGCGTATGCCAGCGAGCCCAGGCCGATTACGGGAGTTGCTGCGGTAAAACCGATAGCGGCCATGACGAGGCCGAGATGAGCGAGACGAAACTTGGACATAAGAAAGTCTTTCAGTAAAAAGCGAATAGGCAGGAAGTCCTGCCTATTCGGATGTAAAGAGAACCTGATTGCTGCAGCTTACTGGAATTGCTCGTTGCCGACCAGACCGATTTTGGTCACGCCCAGACGCTGCGCCGACGCCATCACACCGGCGACGACTTTGTACTCCACCAGCTTGTTCGGACGCAAATGCACTTCCGGCTGGTCTGCTTGCGCAGCAACGTTGCTCAGCTTGGCTTCCAGCGAAGCGCGGTCAGGAATGACCTGATTGTCCCACAAGATCGTACCGTCAAAATCGACATCGATCGTGACGACCACTGGTTCGGTTGTCGGTGGCGGCGGGGTGCCGACCGGCATGTTCAAGTTCACCGAGTGGTTTTGCTTAGGAATCGTGATGATCAACATGATAATCAGCACCAGCATCACGTCGATGAGGGGCGTCATGTTCAGTTCCATCATTGGTTCCGGATCCGCGCCTGCTGCGCTTCCCGAACCGACATTCATACTCATAGTGTTTCCTTTAAGAAGTCCAACGAAGCACCGGGCGAAACTGCCGCCCGGTCAGCTTCTGGCGGTGGCATCCCCATGTTGCCGGGACGCCGCCGCCAGTCGCTATCAGCCCTTGTCAGGTGGTTCGGTGATGAAGCCGACCTTCTGGATCCCGGCACGTTGGGTCGTGTAAATAACCCGGCCGATCGATTCGTAGCGTGTTTCTTGGTCGCCACGAACGTGTACTTCCGGCTGCGGTACTTTCACTGCTTCAACTTTAAGATAATCGAACAATTCGTTCGTGTCTTTCAGTCTGGTCTGGCCCAGGTAAATCTCACCGTCCTTGTTAACAACGATGTTGACGTTTTCTGGCTTGCTTTGAAGGGCTTGGTTGGCCTCGATCGGCAGATCGATTTTCTGCAATTTGAGGACAACCGGACTGGTGATCAAGAAAATGATCAGCAAAACCAACATGATGTCGACGAGCGGCGTCGTGTTGATTTCTGACATTACTTGATCTTCATCTCCGCTGTCGGAGCCGACGGACATCGACATGATTCTTATCCGATCTTTTTAGCGCCGGCAGCACGGCCAGCTTCGCTGGTCGACATTACGCCGGAAACCAGAACCGAGTGAACGTCGGCGCTGAACGAGCGGATGTCTTCCATTGCGGATTTGTTACGACGAACCAGCCAGTTGTAACCCAGAACGGCAGGAACGGCGACCAGCAGACCGAAAGCGGTCATGATCAGTGCTTCACCAACTGGACCTGCAACTTTGTCGATCGATGCGTTACCGGTCATGCCGATAGCGGTCAGCGCGCCGTAAATACCCCAAACGGTACCGAACAGACCGATAAACGGTGCGGTCGAACCAACGGTTGCCAGGAACGACAGGCCATCTTGCAGACGCGATTGGACTTTGTCCGAAGCGCGCTGGATCGACATCGTCACCCAGGTCGACAGGTCGATTTGTTCCAGCAGGGCGCCGTCATGGTGTGCGGTTGCCTTGGTGCCCGATTCAGCGATGAAGCGGAATGGCGAGCCTTCGCTCAGGGTTGCCGAACCAGCAGCGATCGAAGGAGCTTTCCAGAATTTGGAAGCGGCTTCTTTGGCTTGCTTGAAGATCTTCATTTGATCCAGCAGTTTGGTGATGATGATGTACCAGCTGCCGATCGACATGATGGACAGGATGATCAGGGTAGCGCGTGGCACGAAGCCGCCGTCCCATACTGCGGACAGGCCGAACGGGTTGTGCACTTCTTCGGTTTTGGCTGGAGCTGCTGCATCAGCGGCTGGAGCTGCTGCGTCTGCTGCTGGAGCGGCTGCATCTGCAGCAACTGGTGCTGGTGCAGCGTCTGCCGCAGGAGCCGAAGCGGCAGCCGATGCTGGCGCGTCAGCGAATGCCGGAGCTGCTACCAGAGCGGTAGTAGCGGTAACGGACAACAGAACCGCGGCAAAAAATGCGGACAAACGGGTATTCTTAAACATGCTTCCTCCAAAATTAAAAATAACAGATCGCTGAACGTAATGACAACGAAATCATAGTGTGAGACAGGGGATAACTGTCTCGGGTTTTAATCCAGCGACCAAACGTATTGCATTTGCTGCCAGCCTTGTTCCGGCTTGCCGTCAACTGTTGCCGGCTTAAATGTACAGCGGCTAATACCTTGCACCGCGGCTTTGTCCAGGTCTCTGAAGCCGCTGGACTTCACGATCTTCGAATCAGCGACCTTGCCGTCTACACCGATCAGGAACGACAGTGTCACCACACCGGTTTCCTCATTGCGCTGCGACGACTTTGGATAAGCCGGTTTTTCGCAGACACTGAAGTCAACCACGGCCGGTGTACGCACCGATTTGGCTGGTCCAGGAGTTGGCGCAGGCTGTGCAGGCGGTGCTGGCGGTGCCAATACATTCGTGGCTGGCTTCACAGCAGTCGTATTTGCAATCACGTTCTGTTGTGGCGGCGGCTGCTGCACGTTCACCTCGACTGGCGGAATGAATGGCGGCGGTGGCGCCTTCATTTCTGGCGGCGGTGGTGGCGGTGGAAGATCCTTCGGTGGAGGCGGTTTGACTTCCTCGATAATCTTGGTTTCAACCGGTTCCATCATTTTGGTAACTAACCGCTTGCCCAAGCCCGTCGCGATCCCGTAAGCCGCGAGAACGTGCAGCAGGACAACGACAGTTATGCCTGTGTAGTTCTTGGGACTTTTCTCGTTCGAAAAATTCATGCCTGCTTTCTCCAAATACCATCTCTTGTCTTGCAACTGAACCCCAAAATGACGACACAAAGCTCCAGCCGTATCCGGGACGTCGCCGAATTATACATACGAATTCTTTATTTTACACAGATTTTTAACGCCTAAAACCGGTTAAATTTTTGGCGCTTTTGCGCCCTGAAAACGTACTTGCTTATGTCATCTTTGCACGCTTTCGGACAGAAAAAAAGGCGGTCTTATCGGTTTTTTACAGCCGTTTTGGACGACCGCTGCTAAGTTCTCCGATGTGCCTATATGGCGGAATTATATTTCGTGATATCCAATATGGAAACTGCTAAATTTGGAGAAAAATCTTTCTTTATGGAAATGTTTTAGCTCTGAACCAGACCACTTAGCCTTCGGTGCGCACCAAACGGGTGCGGAACGCACTTCATCCAGGTCAAAAAAGGCGCTCCTGGAGGCCTATTTGAGGCCGCCAGGCCATACTGAATTCCTATACGGGCATAGGAAGCGCTTATATTCTTGCTATTGATTATTATCAACAAAACATTTCATGGCCGGACAACCGGGTCATCGCGCCGGTTGCGCTTCTCGCGCCGGCAATTCAGGGTGCCCAGGACCACCCCCTGGGGATCGACCGTATCGAGGTGTACATCGAAGCCCCACAGCCGCGCCACATGCTTGAGCACCTCGGCTGCCTGCTGGTTCAGCGGGCGGCGCTGGAATTGCGTGTGGCGCAGGGTCAAGGCGCGGTCGTCGCGCGTATTCACGGACCACACCTGGATGTTCGGCTCGCGGTTGCCCAGGTTGTACTGCTCGGCCAGCTGCTGGCGCACGTAGCGGTAGCCGGCATCGTCATGGATGGCGGAAATGGCCAGTTTTTCATTCTTGTCGTCGTCAAGCACGGCAAAGAAGTGGAATTCGCGGATCAGCCGCGGCGACAAATACTGGGCAATGAAGCTTTCATCCTTGAAATTGCGCATGGCAAAGTCCAGGCTCTTGCGCCAGTCGCTGCCGGCCATGTCGGGAAACCAGGCGCGGTCTTCGTCCGTCGGGTGCTCGCAGATGCGGCGGATGTCGCTCATCATGGCAAAACCCAGCGCATACGGGTTGATGCCGCTGTAATACGGGCTGTCGATGGGCGGCTGGTAAACCACATTGGTATGGCTTTTCAGGAATTCCATCATGAAGCCGTCACCCACCACGCCTTCGTCATACAGCTGGTTCAATATCGTGTAATGCCAGAAGGTGGCCCAGCCCTCGTTCATGACCTGGGTTTGCCGTTGCGGATAGAAGTACTGGGAAATCTTGCGCACGATGCGCACCATCTCGCGCTGCCATGGTTCCAGCAGCGGCGCGTACTTCTCTATAAAGTACAGCAGGTTTTCCTCGGGTTCGGGCGGAAAGCGGGGGGCGGCCTTGCGCTGGTCTTCCTCGTCCTCGTCATCCTCGCGCCGGGGCAGGGTACGCCACAGCTGGTTGATCTGCGACTGCACATAGGCTTCGCGCTCTTTCTGGCGCGCATATTCCTTCGCCATCGACAGTTTCGCCGGGCGCTTGTAGCGGTCCACGCCATAGTTCTGGATGGCGTGGCACGAGTCGAGCAGCAATTCCACGGCATCGACGCCATGGCGCTGTTCGCATTCGGCGATGTAATTCTTGGCAAACACCATATAGTCGATGATGGCGTCCGCATCCGTCCAGGCGCGGAACAGGTAATTGCCTTTGAAGAAGGAATTGTGGCCGTAGGCCGCATGCGCGATCACCAGCGACTGCATGGTCAGGCTGTTTTCCTCCATTAAGTAGGCGATGCAGGGGTTGGAGTTGATGACGATCTCGTAGGCGAGGCCCATCTGGCCGCGCTTGTAGCTTTTCTCGGTAGACAGAAAGTGCTTGCCGAAAGACCAGTGGTTGTAGGAGACGGGCATGCCTACCGAGGTATAGGCATCCATCATCTGTTCGGCCGTGATGATTTCCAGCTGGTTCGGATAGGTGTCGAGGCCAAACTGTTTCGCTACGCGGCGGATTTCCTCGTGGATTTGCTCGATCAGCTCGAACGTCCATTCCGACTGCTCGGGCAGGGCGTTCGGGTGGCGCAGGCGCACGAACGGTTCGCCCGGGGTGTTGCTGGCGCGGTCAAAGGCTGCACTCATCATTTCACCTGTTTCTTGAACAGTTCGCGGAAGACCGGGTAGATATCGGCCGGCGTGACGATCTTTTGCATGGCGAAATGGGCGTGATGGTCGAGCACGCCCGCGTATTGCTCCCACAGGTTTTGCTGCGGGCCGTCCGTGATCTCGACATAGGTGTAGTACTGCACCTTGGGCATGATGGTGTTGATCAGCAACTGGCGGCACAGCACGGAATCGTTGTCCCAGTTGTCGCCGTCGGACGCCTGCGCCACATAGCTGTTCCATTGCCCGGCGCCATAGCGCTCGTCGATGATGGTGTTGAGCAAGTGCAGGGCGGAGGATACGACGGTGCCGCCCGACTCGCGCGAATTGAAGAATTCATGCTCGTCCACTTCGGCCGCCGCCGTATGGTGACGGATGAAGACGACTTCGATCTTGTCATAGACGCGCTTGAGGAACAGATATAACAGGATGAAGAAGCGCTTGGCCGTGTCCTTGCGCGACTCGTCCATGGAGCCGGACACGTCCATGATGCAGAACATGACGGCTTGCGTCATCGGCTTGGGCACCTTGACGCGGTTGCTGTAGCGCAAGTCGAACGGGTCGATGAAGGGAATGGCCAGCAGGCGCGTGTGCAGGTGGTGGATCAGGCGGCGCAGTTCCGTCACCAGCGGGTCGCTGTCGGGCGCGCCTTCGTGCAGCAGTTCGGCCAGGTCTTCCTCGGCCTGCGCCAGCTGCTTGCGGGCGCCGCCGCCGACGGCGATGCGCCGCCCCAGCGCGCCGCGCAAGGAACGCAGCACATGGATGTTCGATGGCGTGCCCGACATATTGTAGCCGGCGCGCTGGTTCTTGAATTCCGTGGTGGCCGTCAGCTGGGTTTTCACCATGTGCGGCAATTCCAGGTCCTCGAAGAAATAATTCATGAATTCTTCGCGCGACAATTCAAAGATGAAATCGTCTTCCGTCGTCTCGTCGCTATTGCCCGCCTTGCCCCGCCCGCCGCCACCGCCGCCTTTCGGCCGGGCGATCTGGTCGCCTTTCAGGTATTCCTTGTTGCCGGGATTGACCACTTCCCATACGCCGCCATGCGCGTGGCCGAACGATGGTTCGCCCACGTCCTTGACGGGGATGCTGACCTTCTCGCCATTCTCGACGTCCGTGATCGAGCGCCCCTTGATGGCACGCCCCACGGCATCCTTGATCTGGCCCTTGTAACGCCGCAGGAAACGCTCGCGGTTGACGGCGGATTTATTCTTGCTTTGCAAGCGCCTGTCGATGAGATATGTCAAAGGGTGCCTCCTTGCCTCTCGTCTCGCGCGCCCCGCCATCCATCGGGCGGGAGCGCGCCTTCGCTGTCCGCGCTATGACGACTTGCGTACGCGCAAGTACCATTCGCATAACAGGCGTACCTGCTTGGCCGTATAGCCTTTTTCCACCATGCGGGCCACGAAGTCGGCGTGCTTGTTGGCATCGTCGGCGCTGGCCTTGGCATTGAAGGAAATCACGGGCAGCAATTCCTCCGTATTCGAAAACATTTTCTTTTCAATCACGGTGCGGAACTTTTCATAACTGGTCCAGGCGGGATTCTTGCCGCCGTTCGAGGCCCGCGCGCGCAAGCCGAAGTTCACGATTTCATTGCGGAAATCCTTCGGATTGGAAATGCCCGCCGGCTTCTCGATCTTTTCCAGTTCATTGTTCAGCGATTCGCGGTCGAAACTTTCGCCCGTGTCCGGATCGCGGTATTCCTGGTCCTGTATCCAGAAATCGGCAAACGTCACATAGCGGTCGAAGATGTTCTGTCCGTATTCCGAATAGCTTTCCAGGTAAGCCGTCTGGATCTCCTTGCCGATGAATTCTACATAGCGCTGCGCCAGGTGCTCCTTGATATAGGAGAAGTAGCGCTGCTCGAGTTCCGGCGCGAACTGCTCGCGCTCGACCTGCTGTTCCAGTACATATAATAGATGCACGGGATTGGCGGCCACTTCGGAATTGTCAAAGTTGAACACTTTCGACAGGATCTTGAAGGCAAAGCGCGTCGACAAGCCGTTCATGCCTTCATCCACGCCCGCGTAATCGACGTATTCATGCATGGACTTGGCTTTCGGGTCCGTATCCTTGAGGTTCTCGCCATCGTAGACGAGCATCTTCGAAAAGATGCTGGAGTTTTCCGGGTCTTTCAGGCGCGACAGGATGGCGAACTGCGCCATCATGCGCAGGGTGCCGGGCGCGCACGGGGCCTTGACCAGCGAGGAATTGGCCACCAGCTTGTCGTAGATCTTGATTTCATCGGAGACGCGCAGGCAATACGGCACCTTGACTATATAGATACGGTCAAGAAACGCCTCGTTGTTGCGGTTGTTCTTGAAGGTCTTCCATTCCGACTCGTTCGAGTGGGCCAGGATGATGCCGTCGAACGGGATGGCGCCGAAGCCTTCCGTGCCCTTGTAGTTGCCTTCCTGCGTGGCCGTCAGCAAGGGGTGCAAGACCTTGATCGGCGCCTTGAACATTTCCACGAATTCCATCAAGCCCTGGTTGGCCAGGCACAGGCCGCCCGAATAGCTGTAGGCATCCGGGTCGTCCTGCGCATAGTCTTCCAGCTTGCGGATGTCGACCTTGCCCACCAGCGAAGAAATATCCTGGTTGTTTTCATCGCCCGGCTCCGTCTTCGAGATGGCGATCTGTTTCAGCACGGACGGGTAGCGCTTGACGACGCGGAACTGGTTGATATCGCCATTGTATTCATGCAGGCGCTTCACGGCCCACGGGCTGGGAATGTTGCGCAGGTAGCGGCGCGGGATGCCGTAATCCTCTTCCAGGATGGTGCCGTCCTCTTCCTCGTTGAAGAGGCCCAGCGGCGATTCGTTGACGGGCGAGCCTTTCAGGCAATAGAAGGGCACATGCTCCATCAGCGACTTGAGCTTTTCCGCGATCGACGACTTGCCGCCGCCGACAGGCCCCAGCAGATACAGGATCTGCTTGCGTTCTTCCAGGCCTTGCGCCGCATGGCGGAAATACGAGACGACTTGCTCGATGACTTCCTCGGTGCCGTAGAACTCGCGGAAGGCGGGATAGATCTTGATGATCTTGTTGGCGAAGATGCGCGACAAGCGCGTGTCGTTGCGCGTGTCGACCAGTTGCGGCTCGCCGATGGCGGCCAGCATGCGTTCGGGCGCGCTGGCATAGGTCAGCTTGTCCTTCTTGCACAGGGCCAGGTATTCGGTGAGCGACATTTCCTCTTCGCGGGTGCGCTCGTAGCGTGCTGCATAGTTATCAAAAATGGTCATGTCAATGTCCTTTAATGTAAACCTGTACTGCCAGTCACCATGGCCGCCCGCCTGGCACTCGCCTGGGCTTGCCGTCTGAACTTTTCCTGTACCCCGTATCGATTTTTATTGTTGTTTCAAGCCCGGCTGTCTTTGCGAGTCCGGATTGCCCGGACCAAAAAACTGGCGCTTGATGCCGTGTGCTGACGTAGCCAGCCGGCTTTTTTTTCACTGTTGATAGCGCTTGTTGCACCTACCTTTACCCCATGAAATTTATTATTGCTCTAAAGGATCAGGAAGTCAAAAGATATGTCAGCATATCCTTAATACTTGTTTGTAAATTGTTGATTTAATTGGATAAATCATCAGATTTTCCATCAATTTCAATGAACCTTTTTGTACCTTTTAAATCATAATACGACAATTCGCCAGCGCGTGCCGGAGCCGACCATGGCGCTGCCGCGGCCTGCGCCATGGCGGCCGGGCGCCGGTGAGGCTGGCCATCTTGCGCTAAGATGCCTGCATGTCTGATGGCCCTGCGCGCCGCGCGTGCGTCTTCCGCGCCGCGCCCGGCGCGTGCGAGCCAGCATTTTTATCGTCACCCTATAAGGAACACCCATGATGAACCCCCAATTGCGCGCGATCGTCCGCGGCATGCCGAAGGCCGAACTGCATATCCATATCGAAGGCTCGCTGGAGCCAAAACTGATTTTCGCACTGGCAGAGCGCAATGGCGTGCCGCTGGGCTATGAATCGGTGGAACACTTGCGCAGCGCCTATGCTTTTACGGATTTGCAGTCTTTTCTCGACATTTATTACGCTGGCGCAAGCGTGCTCTTGAAAGAGCAGGATTTCTATGACATGACGCAAGCCTACCTGCGCCGCGCCGAAGCCGATAACGTGCTGCACACGGAAATCTTCTTCGACCCGCAAACCCACACGGCGCGCGGCGTGGCCATGGCTGACGTGATCAACGGCATCCACCGCGCCTGCCAGGATAGTCCCGTCAGCGCGGCCCTGATCCTGTGCTTCCTGCGCCACCTGAGCGAGGAAGAAGCGTTCGAGACCCTGGAAGACGCGCTGCCGCACCGCGACAAATTCATCGGCATCGGTCTCGACTCGTCGGAAGTGGGCAACCCGCCCGAGAAATTCTCGCGCGTGTTTGCCCGTTGCCGCGAGCTGGGCCTGCACCTGGTGGCCCACGCGGGCGAGGAAGGTCCGCCCGCCTACATCCGTACGGCGCTCGACGACTTGCAGGTCGAACGCATCGACCATGGCGTGCGCTGCCTGGAAGACGCGGAACTGACGGCCCGCCTGGCGCGCGAACAGGTCGCCTTGACGGTCTGCCCGCTGTCGAACACCAAGCTGCGCGTGTTCGACCAGATGCATGACCACAACCTGGTGCAACTGCTCGACGCCGGCCTGCTGGTGACGGTGAACTCGGACGATCCCGCGTATTTCGGCGGCTACATGAACGACAATTTCGACGCCATCTTCGACGCCTTGCCGCTGGGCCTGTCCCACGCGCAACGCCTGGCGCGCAACGGTTTCATCGCCGCCTTCCTGCCGCAAGCGCAGAAAGACGCCTTCCTCGCCACCGTCGATGCGTATTTCGCCCAGCACGCGGCCGCCCACGGCAGCGCGCAATAACATCTTCATAAAGACCCGCCGCCCATGTTCCGCCTCTCCCTGAAAATGACCGGCCGCGACTGGCGCGCCGGGCAACTGCGTTTCCTGCTCGTCGCGCTGATCGTCGCCGTGGCGGCCCTGTCGGCCGTGGGCTTCTTCGTCGACCGCCTGCGCGCGGGCCTGAACCGCGACGCGCACCAGTTGCTGGGGGCCGACCTGGTCATCAGCGCCGACCAGCCCGTCAATGCCGCATGGCGCGCGGAAGCGCAGAAGCGCGGCTTCCTCCTGGCCGACACGGTGACGTTTCCCAGCATGGCGCAGGCGGGCGAGGGCGAACAGTCGCTGTCGCAGCTGGCGTCCATCAAGGCCGTCTCGCCCGGCTACCCGCAGCGGGGCAAGCTGAAAATCACGACCAAACCGAGCGAGGCGCAGGATGCCGTGGGACGGCCAACGGACCAGGTGCCGGCGCCCGGCACCCTGTGGGTCGATGCGGCCATCCTGTCCAGCCTGAACGCCAGGCTGGGCGACACCCTGACCCTGGGTGACAAGGCATTTACGGTCACGCAACTGATCGCCAGCGAGCCGGACCGCGGCGCCTCCTTCCTCAATTTCGCCCCGCGCGTGATGCTGCCCCTCAGTGATCTTGCCGCCACGGCGCTGGTGCAGAACGGTTCGCGCGTGTCATACCGGCTGCTGCTGTCGGCGCCACCCGCCAAGGCGGCCGAGCTTGCGCAATATCAAACCTGGCTGGAAAGCCAGATCAAGACGCAGGCCATCAAGGGCGTGCGCATCGAGTCGCTGGAATCGGGCAGTCCGCAGATGCAATCGACCCTGGACCGCGCCGACCGTTTCCTGTCGCTCGTCGGCTTGCTGTCGGCCATGCTGGCGGCCGTCGCCGTGGCCATGGCGGCGCGCCGCTTCATGCTGCGCCACCTGGATGCCTGCGCCATGCTGCGCTGCCTGGGCTTGACGCAAAACCAGGTCACGGCCATGTACGTGATCGAATTCCTGCTCGTTGGCCTGGCCGGCAGCGTGGTCGGCGTGATGGTGGGCTTCGGCGGGCATCTGGTGCTGCTGGAGCTGTTGGGGAAACTGGTGCAGAGCGACTTGCCGCCCGTCTCGATGCTGCCCGCGCTGCAGGGCGTGGCCACCGGCATGCTGTTGCTGCTGGGCTTTGCCCTGCCGCCGATTTTGCAGTTGCGCAATGTTCCCCATAACCGCGTGATCCGCCGCGAACAGGAGCCGCCGCAGGCGCTGGCCGTGGCCACGTACGGCCTGGGGATCGCCGCCTTCGTCGTGCTGCTGTTGTGGCAGGCGGGCGACGTGAAACTGGCGCTGCTGACGGCGGCCGGCTTCCTCGGCGGCTTCGCCCTGTTCGGCCTGGCCGGCTGGCTGGGCATCCGCTCGCTGAAAACCCTGCGCGGCGCCTTCAATCACCAGGGCTGGCGTTTTGCCGTCACTTCCCTGCAGCGCCGCCCGGGCGCCACCGTCATCCAGGTGGTGTCGCTGGCGCTGGGCCTGATGGCCTTGCTGCTGCTGACGGTGGTGCGCGGCGACTTGATGGTGGCCTGGCGCAATGCCACGCCGCCGGACGCGCCGAACCGCTTCATGATCAATATCCTGCCGGAACAGAAAGACCCGATCGCCGCGCGCCTGGCCCAGGCCGGCGTGGCCAACGCGCCCTTGTATCCGATGATACGCGGGCGCCTGGTGGCCGTGAACGGCAACGCCATCACGGAAACCACCTACGAGGACGACCGCGCCAAGGGCCTGGCCGACCGCGAATTCAACCTGTCGACGATGGCCACGATGCAGGAAGAAAACAAGCTGGTCGCCGGCAAGTGGTTCGGCAATGGGCCCGGTGCGCCGGCCGAGGCATCGGTGGAGGAGGGCATCGCCAAGACATTGAAACTGAAACTGGGCGACAAGCTGCGCTTCGACATCGCCGGCCAGCCCGTGGAAGCGGCCATTACCAGCTTGCGCAAGCTGGAATGGGGCTCGATGCGCGTCAATTTCTTTGTCATCATCAATCCGGCCGCCATGGCGGACACGCCGCAGACGTGGATCACTGCCTTTCACCTGCCACCCGCGCAGGCGGACCTGGGCAATGCCTTGCTGCGCGATTATCCGAACCTGACGGTGGTCGACGTGGGCGGCGTGCTCAAGCAGATCCAGGGCGTGCTGGACCAGGTAGTCACGGCCGTCGAATTCCTGTTTGCCTTCACCCTGGCCTCGGGTTTGCTGGTGCTGTATGCGGCCCTGATGGGATCGCAGGACGAGCGCACGCGCGAAGCGGGACTGCTGCGCGCGCTGGGCGCCACGCGGCGCCAGCTGGCGCAGGCCCAGTTGATCGAGTTTTCCCTCGTCGGCGCCCTGGCCGGCCTGCTGGCGGCATCGGGTGCGACCGCCATGGGCTGGGCGCTGGCCACGTACCAGTTCAAGTTCGCCTGGAGCTTCGCGCCCGGCGTGTGGGCCTTTGGTTTGCTGGCCGGCGCCCTGTGCGCGATTGCCGGCGGCTGGCTGGGCTTGCGTAACGTGCTGAAACATCCGCCCCTGCAGACCTTGCGGGAAGGCTAGTCTTAAGCGCTGACGCTATCGCCTGCGCCCGCCCGTAGAAATTGCGCGTAGGACATCACCGGCTGCCCAAGCTGGTGCGCCGGCACGTCGAACAGGGCCCAGAAATACGTCATGCGGCCCAGGCAGATGGTGGGCGCGGCGCAGTAGCGGAACCAGTTTTCGCCGATCTGCGCCGCGTACATGCCGTCGCTGTCGGCGTCGGAAAAGTAGGGAATCACGCGCATTTCCAGCAGGGCCAGCAGCAGTGACTCGGGCGCGTCGCTGTCGCGCGCCATTTCGTACTGCGTATGCAGGCTGCGTTCCGTCTCGATGATCATCAGCTTGGCGTGGCCTTCGCGCGTGAAGAACAGGATGCCGCTGGGATTGGGGAAAATATAGTATTCGACAAAACCATGGCGCTGGCACAGCTCGTGCACGACGGCGGCCAGCGCTTCGTCTTGCAGGAAACTGTAGTCGTGCAGCATCAGCAAGTCGCGCACGGTTTCCGATTGCTGCAGGAAGAATTCGCGCTGCAGGGCAACGATTTCCTGTTCCAGGATGTCGAGCGCATCGTCGTCGCTCTTCTTGATGTAGCGGTCGATCAAGCCCCGGTTGAAGGCCGTCACGGCCACTTTTTCATCGGCCGCGCCCGTAAATAGAATCTTCTTGCACGGCAAGTCGCGCACGGCCTGGCAAAATTCCAGACCATTCATCTGCGGCATCGAATAATCGACCACCAGCACGGAGGGCACGGCAAAGCGCTGCGCCTGGCCGCTGATGCGCCAGATGCGTTCGATGTCGAGCGCCACGTTGCACTGGTCGGGCGGCAGGTTTTGCGTGTCGAAGTTGACGTGCAGCGGCGTTTCGCCCGGCTGCGCGCTCTGGCGCAACCAGTGCAGGGCGCTGCTGGTGTCGTGGAAGGTCTTGCGCGCCAGGCCGGGATCGAGCTGGAACGCCAGGCTCTTCAGGAAGGAATCGCTGTCGTCGATCAATACGGTCAGGGTCGGATGGGTGTAGACGGGCAGTTGCATGCGTCACCTTGCGGGGGAAGAGGGTTGGAAGCGGGCAGGCACGGGCTGGGGGAATTCCAGGATGAAAATCGCATAGGCATGCTCGCGCGACACGCAGCGGATGCGCGCCTGCCAGGCGGTGACGATCTGCCGGCACAGGGCCAGGCCGATGCCGCTGCCGTTATGTACGGGATAGGAGTAAAAACGCTCGAAGATCAGCGGCAGGCGGTTCTTCGCGATACCGCAGCCCGTGTCGATGAACAGCAGCCTGGGCACGGGGCGGGCGCCGTCGATGATGATGCGCACGCGTCCCTTGCCTGCCCGCTGGATGGCTTTCAGCGCGTTTCTCAGCAGGTTCAGCAGGATCACCACGCACAGTTCGTCCTGGCCGGCGAACTGGAAGTCGGCACGCACGTCCACCTTGACGCTGCTGCGCTGGCTGTTGCTGGTAAATGGGTAGCGCTTGAGCACGGCGTTCACCATCTCCAGCATCGATAGCACCTGGCTAGGCTGGAGGTTGCGGTTCACGGCACTGGCGCTCATCAGGAACAGATCGATCATGTGATGCATGTGGCGCACTTCGAACTGGATGCGCGACAGGGCTTCCTGCAACGGGGGCATGTCGTCCGCCTGGTCGGCCAGCTGCGGCAGCAGCCGGCGCATGCCCCGCACATTGGCTTCCACGCTGGTCAGCGGCGTGCGCAGCTCGTGCGCCACGGAACCGAGCCCGGCCGCCAGGCCTGCCAGCCGTTCCAGTTCCAGCACCTTGCTGCCCACTTTCACCACGGACAGCGCGGCAATGGTGAACCAGTGCACGGGCAGTTGCTGCAGCACTTCACGTTGCAGCAGGAAGCCGCCTTCCCCTTGCAGAATGACGGCGAGGCAGGCGGCGCTGGTGCCGATCAGGTAGGCGCAGCACGCCAGTTTCGTTTCGAAATGAAACAGCACGACCAGGCCGATCAGCAGCGATTCGCTCCAGATGGACGACGCATGGTTCATCAGAAACATGAAAGTAAAGAAGAAGGGTAGGATGTAGCTGAGCGCGAACAGCAGGTAACGCGACAGCCAGCGGACCGAGAAGCGGCGGGCAAACAGGCCAGCCATGCAAATGCCCACGCCCGTCAGGCGCAGGGTCAGGTTTTCATAGGCTTGCGGAAAAAAGTAATGCCACAGCAGGTAGTACAGCGGCATCGCCACCGTGCCCACGGCGGCCAGCATGGCGACTCGGCCGGCCAGGTCCTCATGCGGCACGCGCTCATGCAGCAGCGAATGGAGCAGGCGCCTGCGCCAGTGTGTCCATCGTCCTTGCAATTGCTGCGTCATGACTCTGCCTAGATTCTCTTTAGAACATTATCATCGCGTAAATTTTCCTGGTTGAACGGTTATCTCGTCGGACATTGATATACGTCAATGGATGGGTTTGCAACACGGTCAAGGCTTTAATTTGCAGCAAACCTTTCCCTAGGAGAAAAACCATGACCATCGCTACCAGCGTGCATACCCCATCTTTCGCCCGTGCCGAACACTGCCTGCCCGACTACATCGTGCGGCGCATGGATGCGCATCACATCACGCGCATCGAAAAACTGCTGGGCGGCCAGCATCCCCATGCCTGGCAACCGACCCCCGCCCATGCTATTTTCCTGGCGGGCAATGACTACCTGTCCATCGCCGCCGAGCCGACGCTGGTGGCGGCGCAGGTGGCATCCCTGCAGGCGCATGCGGGCGGCATGCTGATGTCGGCCGTGTACTTGCAGGAAGGCAGCGAACAGCACCGGCTGGAAAGCCGGCTGGCCCGCTTCATGGGCTGCGAGGATGGCATCCTGGCGCAGTCCGGCATGGCGGCCAACGTCGGCTTGCTGCAGTGTATCGCCGGCCCCGGCATTCCCGTCTACCTGGACATGCAGGCTCACGCGTCGCTGTGGGAAGGCGTGCTGTCGGCCCAGGCCCAGGCCGTGCCCTTCCTGCACAACGACATGACGCACCTGCGGCGGCAGGTGGCAAAGCATGGCCGTGGCGTGATTGTGGTCGATGCCCTGTACAGCACCAATGGCAGCCTGGCGCCGCTGCTGGAGCTGCTCGATATCGCCGAGCGCAGCGACTGCGTGGTGGTGGTCGACGAGTCGCATTCGCTGGGCACGCACGGCCCGCAGGGCGCGGGCCTGGTGGAAGCCTGGGGACTGGGCCACCGCGTGCATTTCCGCACGGCATCGCTGGCCAAGGCCTTCGCGGGCCGGGCCGGTTTCATCAGCTGTTCCAGCCGCTTCAAGGGGTATTTCTTGTCCGAATCACGCCCCGCCATCTTCAGTTCCTGCCTGCTGGCGCATGAGCTGGCGTGGCTGGGCGCGGCGCTCGATTTCATCATGGCCGCCGACGAGCGCCGCGCCACCCTGCGGCGCCACACGCTGCAGGTGCGCGACGGCTTGCGCGAGCTGGGCTACAACGTCAGCGATGGCACGGAGCAGATCGTGGCGCTGGAGGCTGGCGGCGAACCGGCCACCCTGGCTCTGCGCCAGGCGCTGGAACGGCACGGCATTTACGGCGCCATGTTTTGTGCCCCGGCTACGGCGAAGAACCGCGCCATCGTGCGCCTGACCCTGAATGCGGGCTTGCGCGAGGATGAGTGCGCAAGAGTGCTGGCCGCCTGCGCCGCCATCCGCGACGAAACGGGCGTGGAACACTGGCAGTCGACGCGGCGCCTGCGCAAGCTGGCGCTCGTGTAAGGGCGATGCGTCAGCCGTTCGCTGGCTGGCTGCCGGCGATGCCGGCCAGCAGCATGGACAGCGGTGCCAGCTGTTCCGCGCTGGCGCTGCCCAGCAATTCCTGGCCCAGTGCCTGCGCTGTCGCATCGGCGTGGAGCAGCAGGGCTTGTCCCGCTTCCGTGATGACGGCATAGCCGACGCGGGCATCGCGCGCATCGGCCTGGCGCGCCACCAGGCCGATTTTTTCCAGCGGCATCAAGGAGCGCGTGATGCCGGACGCCGTCAGCGCCAGGCGTTCGGCCAGGTCGATGCGGCGCAGGCGGCCGCCGGGCGCGCGCTGCAAGTGGTACAGCAATTGATAATCGCTGAAGCTCAGGCCATGCAGATTGCCCAGGATGCTGTCGAAGCGGCGCACCAGCACGGCCTGGGCGCGCGCCAGGCGCAGGCAGAAGTCCAGCGCGCTGGCGCCGTCCGGCGGCGGGGGAGTGTGATCGATCATGACGTCCTTTCAATTCGCTGCGAAGTGCTTGAGTGCGCAAGTGTAAAGCATGGCCGCTCAATAGCGTGCCTGTCCCTGCTCCAGCAGCTGTGCCTGGTACAGCGCCAGCAGGGCGTCCAGTTCGGCATCCGCATCGAAGGCGGGATCGTCGGGCACCTTGACGGCATCGATCAGCTCGAAACGGAAGGCCGCCGCGCCGTCGCGTTGCCAGTCCGCCTGCAGGAGCGTATTGCGGTGCTTGCCCAGATTCAGTTCGAAGCGATGGCGGTTCAGCGCGCCAGGGGCATTGCGGCTGCGTTCGAGCAGGGTGCGTCCGCTGGGCAAGTGGCGCAGCGCGATGATGCCCAATGCGGGCGCTTGTTGCCGGTAGGCCGCTTTCAGGGCCGCTTGTCGTGTTTTATCCATGCTGTGACTGCCTTAAGGTTGAACTGCATAATCGCTTGCCCCGATGCGGGGAATATCCGTCCACAGGATGGCGGCCACGGCGGCGGCCAGCAGCAGGGCGCCGCCAGCGCAGAACAGCTCGCCCACGCTCAGGTGGCGCAGCAACGCACCCGTGGCCGCCGCCGACAGGGGCGCCAGTCCCAGGAAGATGCCCATGAACAGTGCCATTGCCCGGCCCAGCATGGCGGGCGCCACGCGCCGCTGTATCCACGTAAAGATGGCTACCTGCACATAGCCGCCCAGCATTCCTGTGACGGCCAGCAAGGCCGCGCCCTGCCAGGCCGTGCCGATTTGCCCCAGCGCCATCAGCAGCAGGCCCACGACCGCATCGACCAGCAACAGGGTGGCGCCGAAGCGGCGGCGCAGCCAGGCGCCGCCCAGGCTGGACGCCAGCATGCCGGCCAGGGTGCCCGCGCCGTGCGCGCCCATCAGCACACCCAGCGCCGCGGCGCCGTGCAGGCGCTCGCTGGCCAGCACGGGCAAGGCCACTTGCAGCGGCCCCATGACGAAGAAGGCCACCACCGCCCAGTACACATAGCAGCTGCGCAAGGGAATGTCGCGCCACACCATGGCCAGGCCCGCCGCCATGTCGCGCCACATGCCCTGCGCCGCCGCCACGGCCAGTGGCCGCAGGCTGACTTGCCGCAAGGTCCAGGCCGAGAACAGGAACGTCAGCGCATCGATGGCAAAGGCGGCGGCCAGAGCCGCCATGCCGGTGTGCCGGGCGCCATCGTGGGTGCCGAGCACGAGCGCCGCCAGCAGGGGACCGGCCAGCAAGGACAACTGGCGCGCGCCCATCTGCAGGCTGTTGGCCGCTTGCAGTGACTGTGCCGGCACGGCTTGCGGCAGGATGGCCGTGCCGGCGGGAATGCCGAAGGCGGAAGCGATACCCAGTGCCAGCGCGGCCGCATACGCCAGCGCCAGGCTGGCCTGGTCCAGCAGCAGCAGCAGCCCGGCCAGCGCCAGCAGGATGGCGGCATTGGCCAGTTTGCTCACCAGCAGCACGCGCCGGGGCGAATGCCGGTCGGCGACCGTGCCACCCAACAAGATGAGCACGGCGCGGGGCGCGCCCATCAGGGCCACGGCGATGCCCAGGCTGAGGCTATCGCCCGTCAGGCTCAGCACCAGCCACGGCAGGGCCAGCATGCTGAACTGGTCGCCCAGCATGGACACGAGGCCGCCGCCCAACAGCCAGCGGAAGTTGGTATTGCGCATCAAGTGGGATTCTGCGGTGGTCGACATGCTGTATCTTCCCGTGTTTAAAGATTGTATGGTAGTTGATATAAGCTTGAGTAGTCAAGTATATTGCTTTTTATTGTGGCAGCGACAGCTGCCGCCGCATGAGGCGCCAGCGCTTGCGCTATCATGGCGGCCATGACTGATACCACTGCCCCCAACCTGTACGAGACCATCGGCGGCGCCCCCGTGCTGCGCGAAATGGTCGACCGTTTTTATGACTTGATGGAGCTCGAAGCCGAGTTCGCCGGCATCCGCGTCATGCATCCGCCATCGACGGACGGCTCGCGCGACAAGCTGTATTTCTTCCTCACGGGCTGGATGGGCGGACCGGATTTGTATATCGAGAAATTCGGCCACCCGCGCCTGCGCGCCCGTCACTTGCCCTACGCCATCGGCACCAGCGAGCGCGACCAGTGGCTGCGCGCCATGGCCTGGGCCATGGAAGACACGGGCATCGAAGAATCCTTGCGCGTACGCCTGATGGAATCGTTCTATCAGACGGCCGACTGGATGCGCAACAAGCCTGACTGACACCCATGAGCCCAATCGAGTTTTACAGCCTGCTGGGCGCCGCCATCGTCGCCATCGTCCTGTTGCTATTGATCTTGCTGCGCCCGCGTGGCGCGGCCGGCGATGGCGCCACCACCCTGGCCCTGGTGCAACAGCACCAGCAGCAAAGCCTGGATCGCATCGACCGGGTCGAGCGCGAAGTGCGGCTGCAACTGCAGGCATCGGCGCAAGCGACGCGCCAGGACCTGGCCACCGGCCTGGCGCAATTCCAGGCGGCGACCTTGCAACAGCTCGACAGCCTGCGCACGCAGATGCAGGCGCAGGGGAAAGTCGGGCGCGAAGAGCAGGCGCAAAGCCTGGCGCGCTTTGCCGAGAGTACCAATCAAACCCTGGCCCAGCTGACGGAATCGAATGCGCAGCGCATGCTGGAAGTGCGCGCCACGCTCGAGAACAAGATCCGCGACTTGCAGGCCGACAATGGCGCACGCCTGGAAGAGATGCGCAAGACGGTCGACGAGAAACTGCACGCCACCCTGGAAACGCGCCTCAGTGCGTCGTTCCAGCAAGTGTCGGAGCGGCTGGAAAAAGTCCACCAGGGTCTCGGTGAAATGCAGCAGCTGGCGCTGGGCGTGGGCGATTTGAAGCGGGTACTCACCAATGTGAAGACGCGTGGCACCTGGGGCGAAGTGCAGCTGGAAATGCTGCTGGAGCAGGTACTCACTGTCGACCAGTATGCAAAGAACGTGGAAACCGTGGCCGGCAGCGGCGCGCGCGTGGAATTCGCCTTGAAATTGCCGGGCCTCTCCGACGGCGGCCCTCCCGTGTGGATGCCGATCGACGCGAAGTTTCCCAAGGAACAGTACGAGCGCCTGGTCGAGGCGGCCGAGCGGGCCGATGCCGACGGCGTGGCCCTGGCCGGACGCGAGCTGGAACGGGCCGTGCGGGGCGAAGCGAAAACCATCGCCGAGAAATACCTGGCGCCGCCGCACACCACCGACTTTGCCATCCTGTTCCTGCCCACGGAAGGCTTGTATGCGGAAGTACTGCGCCGTCCGGGACTGGCCGACGAATTGCAGCGCGTGCACCGGGTCAGCATCGCGGGACCATCCACGTTGACGGCCTTGCTCAACAGCCTGCAGATGGGTTTCCGTACCCTGGCGCTGGAAAAGCGCTCGTCGGAAGTGTGGCAAGTGCTGGGCGCCGTCAAGACGGAGTTCGGCAAATTCGGCGACGTGCTGTCGCAAACCCGGCTGACCCTGGAAAAGGCGGCGAAGAATATCGAAAGCGCGGAAGTGCGCAGCCGGCAGATGGCGCGCAAATTGAAATCCGTGGAAGCCTTGCCGGGCGAGGCGGCCGCCTTGCTGCTGGGTAAGGCGGACGCCGGCGACGGCGAGTAGCGCGCCGCCTCAGGCCACCCGCACAGTGCGGCGGCGCAGCGCGCTGTAGCCGACCAGCGCCAGTCCCGCCAGCAGCATGGCCCAGGTTTGCGGTTCGGGCACGGCCGGCAAGACCGTCGGCACGGTGGGTGGAAAGGTGGGGATGATCACGGTGGGCGGCACGATGATGCTGCTGCCCTGGTCCGGCGGCAGACCGCCGCCACCGCCACCGCCACCGCCGCCGCCCATGCCGGCCGGCGGCGTGATGCCGCCGACGGTACGCACATAATTGTTGAAAGGCAGGAATGGAATGCTGGCCACCTCGGGCGGCATGGCGCCGCCCGTGAAAGAACCGCCGCGCAAGGCGTCGGGATTGTCGATCAGTGGCACGCCTGCCGCTTCCGGGGCGGTGGGGGCGGCCGCAACAGGCGCTGCACCGGCGGGCGCGGCGCCTGCCGCCGGCGGCGCCGACGCGGGTGCCTGCGTGATACGGCTGACGTTACGGCAAATCGTCGGCACGAGGATGCACTGGCCCTGTACGCAATACACGAGTCCCCGTTCCTGCATCTGTTCGCTCCAGCCTGCACGTGTGACATTGCGGCAAACGCGGCCAGGGCCGAAATGCATGTCGCTGATGCGCGTGTTGTAGTTGCCCTTGCCGCGGATGGCGTCGCGGCTGATCACCACGATCTCATCGTACTGGCGCGCGCGCATGCGCTCCTTCAATTGTTCGCGCACTGGCGGCGCGATATCCGTGTAGCGGTCCACCGCCGCCACTACGTCACCCATGAACGGGTCGACGCCTGGACGGTTCCAGTTGCAGTTATCCAGCACACCGGCGCGCGCGATGCCTTTCGCGCTGGCGGTCAAGGGCGCCAGGGACAAGGTAGCAAGCAGGCATGCCACGCCCAGCATGCTGGCTCCCGCGATCCATGAGCTGTGTCTCATTGTTAGTTTCCTCATGAAAACAATATCAAAATTGAACTTTATACAAGTTTGAATGTTATCACTGAAGAAATTTCAATATCAACTAATAAATAAAATTATTACAATTAGTGTTGTCTTTATTGATTTATTGGTCATGGAAATGATTAATATTTTTATCTTGATAGTCGAACAGTTGCCGTGCAGGATAAATTGATTGCGAAGGGGCAATGCGAACGGCCCGCGCGGGGCGGGCCGTTGTGAAGAGGAGGGAGAAACGCAGGTGACGCAGCGTGGAATGCGGCCCGGCCAGCGCGTCAGCCTGGCCGGTGGTGGTACATCAGGTCAATCCATGGAACAGCACGATATCGACCAGGTCGCCGGCCGCCACGTGGCCTTGCGCTTCGTGCAGCACGATCATGCAATTGGCTTGCGTCATCGAGCGCAGGATGCCGGAGCCTTGCGCTCCCGTCACGCGCACGTGCTGGCGCCCGTCCGCGCCCCGTTCGACGATGCCGCGCTGGTATTCCGTGCGGCCCCGCTTCTTGCGGATGGGCGCTTGCGCCGCCACCTGCAGCAGCGGCAGGCTGGCCGTGTCCGCAGCGGCGCCCATCAGGCGCAGCAGGGTCGGGCGGGCGAGGAAATAAAACGCCGCCATCACGGCCACGGGGTTGCCGGGCAGGCCCAGCAGTAGTGCCGATTCGCCTTCGCTGGCAATCCGGCCGAAGGCCATGGGGCGGCCCGGGCGCATGTTGATTTGCCAGAAGGCCACTTCACCGAGGCGCGCCAGGATGTCGCGCGTAAAATCGGCCGCGCCGCTGGACACGCCGCCCGACGTGATGATGACGTCGGCCGAGGCGCAGGCGCCGCGCAGGGCCGCTTCCAGCGCTTGCGGATTGTCCTTGACGATGCCCATGTCGAGCACGTCGCAGCCGAGGCGGGTCAGCATGCCCAGCAGGGTGTAGCGGTTGCTGTCGTAGATGCAGCCCGCGTCGAGCGGCTCGCCGATCGAGCGCAACTCGTCGCCGGTGGAAAAGAAGGCCACGCGCAGGCGCCGGCGTACGGGCACCGTGGCGATGCCCAGCGAGGCCAGCAGACCCAGCTCGGCCGGTCCGAGTATCTTGCCCTGCAGCAGGGCAGGCTGGTCCTGCATCAAGTCTTCGCCCTTGAAACGGCGGTTGTCGCCAGCGCGGATGCAGTCCGGCGCCACGGTGATGTGCTGTGCGCTGGCGTGCTGCACCAGTTCCTGCGGCACCACGCTGTCGCAGCCTTCCGGCATAACGGCGCCCGTCATGATGCGCGCGCATTGGCCGCGTCCAATGTTGACCGTGCCGGGACGCCCGGCCAGGATGGTGTCGACCACGGCCAGGGTGACAGCAGAGTCGCCACCGAGGTCGGCGCCGTGCAGGGCGTAGCCATCCATGGCGGAATTGTCGTGCGCGGGCACGCTGATGGGCGAGATGATGTCGGCCGCCAGGATGCGCTCGAACGCTTGCGGCAGCGGCAGTTCCTCGATCTCGGCGACAGGCGCGACGGTGTCGGCCAGGATGGCTTGCGCCATCGGCACGGACAGGCCCTGCGCCTGCAGGGCCGCCAGCTCGTCCGGGGTATTGATGTTGCCGAACGCGCTATTGTTCTCGAAGAGCACCTCGGCCAGTTTCAAGGGGCCATGCCAGGTGCGCATGCGGCGCTCTCCGCCGCGCAGGTACGCGTCGAGCTGGGGCAGGGCGGAAGTCTTGACGAGACAGAAGACGGGGTGCGGGCGGCGTACCGTCTGGCCCGTCGCGGGATCGATGTCCTCGGTGACGGCGATGGCCAGGTCGGCATTGTCTTGCGTCAAACCGGCGGCCAGGCGCGCTGCCAGGTCGGGCGGCAGCAATGGCGAGTCGCACGGCACGGTGAGCAGATAGGGGGCGGTGGCATGCTGCATGCCGCTGTGCAAGCCGGCCAGCGGACCGAGCTGGCCAGGCAGCGCGTCGGGCCACACGGGCAGGCCGAAGCGCGCGTAATCGCCCGCATCCGCATGGACACTGATGGCCAGCTGGCCCACTTGCGGCGCCAGGCGCTGCAGCACGTGGCGGACCAGGGGCTGGCCATGCAGGGGCAGCATGCCCTTGTCGCGCTGGCCCATGCGCGTGCCGAGGCCGCCGGCCAGGATCAGGCCGGTAATGTCGTGTTGATTGATCATGAGAGGCGAAAATGTGGATGCATACGCCATGGTAGCAGCGGCAGGCGTGCGCCGCTCCCGATTCAGCCGCCGATGTACGACATTTCCACTTTCTTTTTACCGTGCTCAAGTGCGCCGCCCGTCAAATCCGTCTGGCTGGTGCGCAATTGCGAATAGCGGTCGCCGCGGCCGCGCCACAGCTGCGCCACGGCCGAGGAAATTTCCGCATCGCTGTGGCCGCCGCGCAGCAGGCTGCGCAAGTCGTGGCCGCTGCTGGCGAACAGGCACGTGTACAGCTTGCCTTCGGTCGAGAGGCGGGCGCGGCTGCAGTCGGCGCAGAACGCTTGCGTGACGCTGGAAATGAGGCCGATTTCGCCGCTGCCATCCGCATAGCGCCAGCGCGCCGCCGTTTCGCCCGTGTAGTTCGGGTTGATGGGCAGCAAGGGCATCTGCGCGCCGATACGGCGCACGACTTCTGCCGAAGGGATGACTTCCTGCAAGTTCCAGCCGTTCGAGGCGCCCACGTCCATGTATTCGATGAAGCGCAGGATGTACGGCGTGCCCTTGAAGTGGCGCGCCATGGGCACGATTTCCTGCTCGTTCATGCCGGCCTTGACGACCATGTTGATCTTGATGGGGCCGAGTCCTGCCTGGTGCGCCGCATCGATGCCGTGCAGCACGTCGGCCACGGCAAAGTCCACATCGTTCATGCGCTTGAAGGTGGCGTCGTCGAGCGAATCGAGCGACACGGTAACCCGGTTCAGGCCCGCATCCTTGAGCGCCTGCGCTTTTCTTGCCAGCAAGGAACCGTTGGTCGTCAGGGTCAGGTCCAGCGGCTGGCCCGACGGCGTGCGCAGTTCGGCCAGCATGGCGATGAGCTTTTCGATATTCTTGCGCAGCAGCGGTTCGCCGCCCGTCAGGCGGATCTTTTCCACGCCGTGCGCGACGAACAGGCGCGCGATGCGCGTGATTTCCTCGAACGACAGCAAATCCGTGTGCGGCAGATACACGTGGTTCTTGTCGAACACGTCCTTCGGCATGCAATACACGCAACGGAAATTGCAGCGGTCGGTAATCGAGATGCGCAAGTCGTGCAAGGGCCGGCCCAGGCTGTCGGCCACATTGCCGCTGGGGCTTTCCAGCTGCGCGGGGATCGCCGGTGCTCCGTTGCGGGCTTCGGCGAGGTAGATAATCTTGTCAGCCATGAAAGGTGATACCACTTACGTTGAGTCGTTCAAGGCAGATACGATAGCACGAGGCCGAAGATGGCACAGGCGAGCAGCAATTTGATGGTGCCCACTTGAAACCTGATCAGCGCCACGCCGGCCGCCAGCGCGATGAACATCGCCAGCCAGTCCCAGTGCGGCAGCGGGTTTTCTTGCCAGAAGACATGGCGGCCAAAGAACAGCGCCAGGCTGGCGATGACGCCCACCACGGCTGCCGAGATGGCCGTCAGGGGCGCGCTCAGGCGCAGATTGCCGCGCGACGCTTCCACCAGCGGCGCGCCGGCCAGGATGAAGATGAACGAGGGCAGGAAGGTGAACCAGCTGGCGACGAGCGCGCCGCACACGCCCGCCAGCCACAGCTGCTCCCCTGTCACGGCATGGCTCCAGCCGCCGACAAAACCGATGAAGGCGACGATCATGATCAGGGGACCGGGCGTCGTTTCGCCCAGCGCCAGGCCATCCATCATTTGCGCGCTGGTGATCCAGTGGTAGTGGTCGGCGGCGCCCTGTACCAGGTAGGGCAGCACGGCATACGCGCCGCCAAACGTCAGCAGGGCCGCCTTGCTGAAAAACACGCCCATCTGCGCCAGCGGCTGGTCCGCGCCGCCCGCCAGCGCCAGGCCCAGCCAGGCGAGGAAGGCCAGGGCCAGGCCCAGCGCACAGGTGGCCAGCAGGCGCGGCCAGCTGAAGCGCGCGTGCTCCGGCGTGGGCGTGTCGTCATCGATCAGGGCGGCGCCGTAGCGGGCCGCGCCGCCGTGCGAGGCGGCGCCGACATGGAAGTGGCCCGGCAGCCAGCGCCCGCCCGCCATGCCCAGCAGGGCGGCGGCGAGCACGATCAGCGGAAATGGCAGCTGTAGCACGGCGATGGCGACAAATGCGCCCGCCGCGATGGCGATCAGGCCGGGGCTACGCAAGGTGCGCCGGCCTAGGCGCCAGGCGGCCGCCAGCACGATGGCGACGACGGCCGGCTTGATGCCGTACAGGACGCCGGCGATGGCACCCACGTGGCCATACGCCATGTAGAGCCAGGACAGCATGATCAGCACCAGCAGCGAGGGCAGCAAGAACAGCAGGCCCGCCACCAGCGCGCCGCGCGTGCGGTGCATCAGCCAGCCGATGTAGATGGCCAACTGGGTCGCTTCCGGCCCCGGCAGCAGCATGCAGTAGTTGAGGGCGTGCAGGAAGCGCTGCTCGGAAATCCAGCGCCGCTTTTCCACCAGCTCCGCATGCATCATGGCGATTTGCCCGGCCGGGCCGCCAAAACTGACGCAACCGAGCTTGAGCCAGTAGCGGAAGGCGCTGCGCAGGCTGACGGGGGCGGGAGCTTGATTGGTGTTCTCGTGCATGGCGGGCGGATGGCTGGCAAAGAAGTGGACGTAAAAAAGGGGAAGCCTGAGCTTCCCCTTTCATCATTGGCGGCTGGGCGAACCCGGCGCGCTTATGGGCGTTGCGTGTTGACCTGGATCAACGGCTCATCCGATTGCGGCGGCAATGGCTTGCGTTCGCGCGGCTTGCGCACGGGAGCGACTGCCTTGGCAGCGGCTTCCTGCGCCAGGCGCAGTTTTTCCGGATCGGTGGCAGCCAGGGTCAGGCCGGCCGAACCGAGCACTGCGCTCAAGTCCAGCGGCGCGGCGACTGGCGCAGCAGGAGCCGGTGCAGGAGCAGGAGCCGCCACAGGGGCTGGCGCCGGAGCAGGTACAGGAACAGGGGCGGGAGCCACTTCGGCAACCACCGGGGCCGCTTCCACCACGGCCGGTGCCGCTTCGGCGACTGGCGCTTCTTCAGCTACGGCGACGGTTTCCACGACAGCAACCGTTTCCACGACTGGCGCCGCTTCGACGATGACTTCCGCTGGAGCTGGAGCAGGCGCTTGCGCCGGTGCCGCTTCCGTTTTCTCGGCAAAGCTGTACTCGGCAGCTGGCACTGGTTCGGCAGCGGCTGGTTCAGCTTGCGCTGCAGCCGCTTCCACAGGGGCTGGCGCTACGATCGCTTCAGCGGCTGGTGCGGCTTCTTCGACCTTGGCGATGTCCGCGACCTTGGCGATTTCGACCACTTCGACCACTTCAGCCACGACGGCAGGAGCGGTTTCGGCAGCAGCTTCCACTGGCGCAGCGACGGCGACGACAGCGGCGGCAGCCACGACGGCTACTGGCGCGGCATCGGCGGCAGCTTCTGGCGCCGGAGCAACCGTGAAGCTGATTACCGGTGCATCCTGGCCTTCGTTTTCACCGTTTGCCGATTCGATCAGCTCGCCCGTTTCGCGGTCGCGGCGGTTGCGGTTGCGGCCACCACGACGGCGGCGGCGGCGCGGTTCTTCGCCTTCCACGTCGTTTTCCGTCTCTTCGCCTTCAGGACCGGCATTGGCCGGCGCTTTCAGCAGGTTGGCCGGTGCGGCGTCGGATTCCGGGCCGTTGGACGGCACGATGACATTCACTGCGCTGGCGGTGGCGCCAACCAGTGCCAGCTCTTCAGCTTTCACTTCAGCAACAACAGCCTTGTCGGCGCGCGGTTCGCGGCCTTCGCGTGGCTGGCGCGGTGGACGTTCGGCGCGCTCTGGACGTTCTGCGCGTTCCGGACGCTCGGCGCGTTCAGGACGCTCACCGCGTTCGCGTGGCGCTGCCGTTGCATCGCCGCCTTCGCGGGCTTCACGCGGTTCGCGTGGCGGACGCGGCGGGCGTGGCGGACGTGCCGCTTTTTCCAGTGCTTCCGCTGCTGCATCGTCCTGGGCTGGACGGCCCTGGCCCGGTTCGCGTTCTTCGCGGCCAGGCTTGCCGTTGCGGCCACGGCCACGCGGGCCACGGCTGTTGCGGTCGCCGCGGTCGGTGCCGGCCGGCTTGGCTGGTGCGACAGGGGCGGGTGCCGGTGCCACCGGTGCCGGGGCGCCGGTGAAGAAGCTGATGATCTTGGCGATCAGGCCCTGTGGTGCGGCAGGCGCGGCCACTGGAGCCGGTTTCGCTTCGACGGGCTTGCGCTCGACCAGCGGTGCCGGCTGGTCAGGGGTGATCGTCTTGACGACGGCTTCCTGGCGCGGCTTGGCTTCTTCCTTCTGGCGCTTGCTGTAAGCCATGTCGGTTTCAGCGCTTTCAGCCAGGTTGTAGCTGGCTTGGCTGTCTTCCAGACGCGGATCGTCGTGCTTGATGCGTTCCAGCTTGTAGTGCGGCGTTTCCAGATGCTTGTTCGGGATCAGGATCACGGCGATGCGGTGGCGGTTCTCGATTTTCAGTACTTCGCCGCGCTTTTCGTTCAGCAGGAAGGCGCCCACGTCCACGGGAACCTGCACGTGGATGGTGGCCGAGTTTTCCTTCATCGCCTCTTCCTGGATGATGCGCAGCACCTGCAGGGCGGACGATTCCGTATCGCGGATGTGGCCGGTGCCGGAGCAGCGCGGGCACGTCACGTGCGAGCCTTCGGACAGCGAAGGACGCAGGCGCTGGCGCGACAGTTCCATCAGGCCGAAGCGGGAAATCTTGCCCATTTGTACACGGGCACGGTCATGGTGCAGCGCATCTTTCAGGCGCTGTTCCACTTCGCGCTGGTTCTTTGCCACTTCCATGTCGATGAAGTCGATGACGATCAGGCCGCCCAAGTCGCGCAAGCGCAGCTGGCGGGCCACTTCTTCGGCCGCTTCGCAGTTGGTGTTGAAGGCGGTCGTCTCGATGTCCGAGCCGCGCGTGGCGCGGGCCGAGTTGACGTCGACGGAGACCAGTGCTTCCGTGTGGTCGATGACGATGGCGCCGCCCGATGGCAACGGCACGGTGCGGCTGTACGCCGTTTCGATCTGGTGTTCGATCTGGAAGCGCGAGAACAGCGGCACGTCGTCGCTGTAGCGTTTTACGCGGTGCACCATGTCGGGCATCACGTGGCTCATGAACTGGTGCGCCTGGTCGTAGATCTCGTCGGTGTCGATCAGGATCTCGCCGATGTCGGGCTGGAAGTAGTCGCGGATGGCGCGGATGACGAGCGACGATTCCTGGTAGATCAGGAAAGCGCCGTTGGCCGACTTGCCGGCGCCTTCGATGGCGCGCCACAGTTGCATCAGGTAATTCAAGTCCCACTGCAGTTCATCGACGTTGCGGCCGATGCCTGCCGTGCGGGCAATGACGGACATGCCAGCAGGCAAGTCCAGTTTATCCATGGTTTCGCGCAATTCCTGGCGCTCTTCACCTTCCACGCGGCGCGATACGCCACCGCCACGCGGGTTGTTCGGCATCAGGACCAGGTAACGGCCGGCCAGCGAGACGAACGAGGTCAGGGCGGCGCCCTTGTTGCCGCGCTCTTCCTTTTCCACCTGGACCATGATTTCCTGGCCTTCGCGCAGCGCTTCCTTGACGGAAGCGTTACGCACGTCCACGCCTTCACGGAAGTACGTGCGGGCAACTTCCTTGAAAGGCAGGAAGCCGTGGCGGTCTTCGCCATAGCTGACGAAGCACGCTTCGAGCGATGGCTCGATGCGCGTGATCACGCCCTTGTAGATGTTGGATTTGCGCTGTTCGCGCCCGGCTGTCTCGATATCGATGTCGATCAGTTTTTGTCCGTCGACAATCGCTACGCGCAGTTCTTCTTGCTGCGTGGCATTAAACAACATGCGTTTCATTTTTATAACTCCGCGACCCGTAGGCCATCTCAAAGCCGCTTCCGGGGAAGCGGCGAAGTACAGGGATATATGCGAGAACGGGAGTGCTGGCGGGGGAAATGCCTAGGCGTGCGGAGCAACAACGCGTACGAGGTATACGTTACGGCCGCAACAGGCGCGGTGAGGTCGATCGTCATGCCGAGTGCACAGGACACTTGCAACTCATCTGAAGCAGCCCGGATGTCGGGGGCAGAGAATGCAAGTGGTCAGCAAATTCAGAGCCAAATCGTAAGCCGGCTCATTACAGGGATCGCGATGGCGAGGCTTGGCCTCAGCCTATTCATCGACAACCCTCAGTATTGTGGCCGCATACGGGGTTTGGCGAAAACGGCAAGCGTTATCAACTTCATCAACCCGCGAGCCCGACTCGATAAGTCGCGCTAACGGGTACTTATCCTTATAATCCAATACACTCACTTCAGCATCTCCACGCGTTATCCGATTACAACTACGGTGCAACCTTGATTCGCGCAGGGATGGTGCATATACATTTTTTTCCACCGAATTTGCAATTTGGCGAGGCCGGTGGAGACGCCCCTGTGTAAAATGTGCTTTTATTCTTACACTCGCAGCAGCCAGGGCCGCAGCAAAAACAATTATATATTCAAAATGAAGGACTTAGAGAGATTTCTGGGAAGACATAGTAAATGAAGAGTCAAAATGATGTTGTTCCCCCTTCAACACCCCCGGTTCAGCCGCAAGCCCAATTCGTAACGATCGCCGAGGAAGAAGCAGGCCAGCGCATCGACAACTACTTATTAAGAGTGTGCAAGGGAGTGCCTAAAAGCCACATCTACCGGATCTTGCGATCTGGAGAAGTGCGGGTTAATAAAGGCCGTATCGATCAGCTGTACCGTCTCGCCGCCGGCGACGTGGTGCGCATTCCCCCCGTGCGCGTGGCCGAAAAGGCGCCCACGGGCGCGCCGGCCGCCGAATTCAAGATCATCTTTGAAGATGCGCAGCTGCTCGTCATCGACAAGCCGGCCGGCGTGGCCGTGCATGGCGGCTCGGGCGTGTCGTTCGGCGTGATCGAGCAATTGCGCGCTTCGCGCCCCGACGCCAAGTTCCTGGAACTGGTGCACCGCCTGGACCGCGACACGTCCGGACTGCTGTTGCTGGCAAAGAAGCGCTCGGCGTTGACGAACTTGCACGAGCAGATGCGCGATGGCGTCACCGACAAGCGCTACCTGGTGCTGGTGGCCGGCGACTGGAAGAATGCGCGCCAGCATATCAAGCTGCCGCTGCATAAATATACGACGGCCGAAGGCGAGCGACGGGTGGCCGTGCAAGCCGATGGCCTGGCGTCGCACACGGTGTTTTCACTGTTGCATAAATATCACAACTTCGCCTTGCTGGAAGCGGAATTGAAGACGGGACGCACGCACCAGATCCGCGTGCACCTGTCTTCGTCCGGTTTTCCCATCGCCGGCGACGATAAATATGGCGACTTTGCCCTCAACCGTGCCCTGTTGAAAGCCGACAGCACGCGCGGTGCCCTGAAACGCATGTTCCTGCACGCGCACCAGATCACGTTTACGCATCCGGAAACGGGCAAGACGATGACCCTGAACGCGCCGCTGGCTGCCGAATGCGAGCGTTTCTTGGTAAGCTTGGGCAAACCATTGGCCGTTGCCGCACGATAAGTAAGCACCGTGCGCGCGACACTACTCACAAGGTAGTCAGTCGCCGTCATTCACTATCAAGGAGCCGGCGGCTATGCCGTCGGGAAACATGGCAAGAAAGCAATTTGATCTGATCGTCTTCGATTGGGACGGTACGCTGATAGACAGTACCTCGACCATCGTCAAGTGCATCCAGGCTTCGGCCAAAGACTTGGGCTTGCCAATTCCCACCGAGTTGCTCGCTTCGCATGTGATCGGCCTGGGCTTGCAGGAAGCCATGCAGCTGGTGATGCCCGACGTGGAGCCGAAATACCATGCGCGCATGGCCGAGCGCTACCGCTATCACTACCTGTCGCGCGACCATGAACTGGCGCTGTTTCCTGGCGTCTACGAGATGCTGCAGGAACTCTCGCAGCAGGCGTATTTCCTGGCGGTGGCCACGGGCAAGAGCCGTGTCGGCCTGAACCGCTCCTTGAATGCCGTCAAGCTGCTGTCGCTGTTCGATGCGACGCGCTGCGCCGACGAAACCTTTTCCAAGCCCCATCCGGCCATGCTGCAGGAACTGACGCGCGAACTGGGGCAGGATATGCGCCGCACCGTGATGATCGGCGACACCAGTCATGATTTGTTGATGGCAAGCAATGCCGGCGCGGCCAGTATTGCCGTAGAGTATGGAGCGCATCCGGTGGAGCAGTTGCAAGCTTGCCATCCCCTGTATTCGGCCGCCACGGTGGCCGACCTGCATCAATGGCTGAGCGAGCACGCATGATGAACGATGTTGTCGATGTATTCATTTGCGCCGCCGACGCCGTGGCCGATGGCGGCAAGGGCGTGCGCTTTCCCGTCTCGGCCGGTGGCGAAGCGACCACCGGTTTTGTCGTGCGTCATGGCGGCAAGGCGTATGGCTACCTGAACCGCTGCGCCCACGTGCCGATCGAACTGGACTGGGCCGAGGGCGAGTTTTTCGAGTCCAGCGGCTTGTACCTGATGTGTTCGACGCATGGCGCCATCTATGTGCCGGAAAGCGGCCTGTGCGCGGGCGGCCCCTGCAAGGGCGGGCGCTTGCGTCCGATTGCCGTGGCCGAGCGCGATGGCCAGCTGTACTGGCAACCCGACGAATATGTCCAGCCACTGCCGGCCTGAGGCCGGGATGGGCTTTCTGTAATTTAAGCAAAGTGAACCATGAGCGATAACACGAATGACAAGCTGGCCAGCAGCGCGCCAGCCGCCGGCCACGGCGCCCCTGCGGGACACTGGGAGCGCGACGTGCTGGAAAAGCTGGTATTTGCCACTTTGCAAGAGCAACGCGCACACCGCCGCTGGAGCATCTTTTTCAAGGTCTTCAGCCTGCTGATCGTGCTGTTCGCCCTGTGGGTGTTTTATGACTACAACACGGCCGACGACAGCGAAACCCTGGGCCGCCACACGGCCCTGATCGACATCAGCGGCGCCATCGAGTCCGAGGGCAGCGGCTCGGCCGCCGTCGTCATCCCCGCGCTGGACAAGGCATTTTCCGATGCCGGCTCCGTGGCCGTGGTGCTGCATATTAATAGTCCGGGCGGCAGTCCCGTGCAGGCCGGCATGATCGTCGACGAGATGCAGCGCCTGCGCAAGGGCTATCCGGACAAGCCCTTATATGTGGTGGTCGATGAAATGTGCGCCTCGGGCGGCTATTACATCGCCGCCGCCGCCGATCGCATCTACGTCAACAAGGCCAGCGTGGTCGGTTCCATCGGCGTGCTGATGGATGGCTTCGGCTTCACGGGCGTGATGGAAAAGGTCGGCGTCGAGCGCCGCTTGCTGACGGCGGGCGAGAACAAGGGCTTCATGGACCCGTTCAGCCCACTGACGGAAAAACACAAGGCGTATGCGCAGAGCATGCTCAATGAAATCCACCAGCAATTCATCGACGTCGTGCGCACGGGACGGGGCAAGCGCCTGAAAGAAACGGCCGATACCTTCTCCGGCCTGTACTGGACGGGCGCGAAAGCCGTGGAAATGGGCCTGGCCGACGATTTCGGCACGGTCGACAGCGTGGCGCGCGATATTGTCAAGGCGGAAGACATTGTCGACTACACGCAGCATGAAGGCTTGCCGGAACGGGTGCTCAAAAAGTTTGGCGCCGCCATGGGCGCGGGCGCCATGAAGGCGGCCGTGCAGCAGTCACAACCGACGTTGCGCTGAGGACATCACTCTTGGCTGGCAGGCAAGCCAATCGAGAATGATTTTCAATAAGGTGGTAAATTGGCTTGAAAACGGGGCTGCTTGGGCTATAGTGAAAGCGTAGTTCTTTTCAAGGAGGGGCGATATATCAACTATGTTGTCAGTACTAACTTGATTGGCAGGTCTTGGAACTACTCGCCGCATCGCAGATGTGGTTTTGAGTGAATTTACATTCCTCACTAAAGTCCCGATGGGGCTTGGGAACGGCGGCGCAATGCCGCCGTTTCCTTTTGTGTGTGCTGGATGGGCCGGTGTCGGCGGATGGGTCTGGGTGCGCTGGCAAGGCAGGCATGCGAAGGCAGGGCATGGCTGGTCGGACGGGCCGCGCTCAGACGGCGCAGCCGTTGCAGTGCGCGGGCAGCGGCTGTCTGGCTGCCGCAGCGCCGACGCTGGCGTTGGTGTCGGACGGTATGTCCGCCATGGCAGGCGCGGTCACGCTGTCGGTTTCCGCATCCGCGTGCGCAAAACCACCCAGTTCCAGCCAGCACATGAAATGGCATTGCGCCTCGGCATGCCAGTGCGTCTGGCTGGCTGGCGATGGTGGCGCGTCCGCATCCTGCGGAGCAGAGGTGCTGCTCCAGCGTGCCACGCCGAGTCTGACTTTGTGCATGGCCGCCTGTTCCGCAGCGATGCGCTGGCGCATGTCGGCGATGCTGCCTTGTAAGGCGATGGTATCGGTATGCTTCATACAATGTCCTTGTGGGTCGTTGCCTGGTTATTATTCCTAAAGCTCGTTAGGCGGATTCCTACCGAAGTTTCAGTCTATCAATGCGATATTCCGAGCGCTTGATATTTCTCAAAGGAATCAACCATTTCTCGCCAAATCTCACCTTGTTCTTTTTGGTATTTCTGCGTGCGCCATGGTTTCATGCCGCCTGGACCGCCGCGCGGGTGGCAGGTGCCGCCGCTTCACGCTGCCAGCCGCTTCTGGTAAAGTCACGCCCATGAGTAAATTATCCCTAGACCGCATCCTGCAATCGCAGGGTTTTGGCACCCGTAAATATTGTCGTTCCCTCATCGAGGATGGCGATGTCGTCATCGATGGCGTCACCCAGACCAATTACCGCACCACCGTCGAGACCGAAGGCTTGGTGCTGCACGTGTTCGAAGAAGAGTGGGTGTACCGCCAGCACCTGTACCTGGCGCTGAACAAGCCCGCCAACTTCGAATGCTCGCGCAAGCCCAGTCATCACCCTGGCGTGTTGACCTTGCTGCCGGAGCAATTCACCTGGCGCGAAGTCCAGCCCGTCGGCCGGCTCGACCACGATACGACCGGCATGCTGCTGATGTCCGACGATGGCCCGTTTATCCATGCACAATCGTCGCCGAAGCGGCACGTTCCCAAGATTTACCAGGCCACCACGCAAGAGCCCGTAACGGATGAGCTGGTGGCCCTGCTATTGGCTGGCGTGCAATTGCACGACGAGCCAGCCCCGCTGGCGGCCCTCGTCTGCGTCAAGCGCGGCGAGCACCAGCTGGAAATCGTGCTGGAACAGGGCAAGTACCACCAGGTCAAGCGCATGCTGGCCGCCGCCGGCAACCATTGCAGCGCGCTGCACCGTTCCGCCATCGGCAGCCTGACCCTGGAATCGCTGGGCATCGCCGAAGGCGAGTGGTGCTACCTCACGCCCGAGCAGATCGCGCTCCTGGCCTAGCCCCTTCCTGACCGCCAAAGCCGGGGATATCCCGGCTTTTTGGCGTCTTTAGTCTCCATTGCCTGCATTTGACGAAGTTTCCCGCACATGAAATTAGCTACCCTGAAGGATGGCACGCGCGACGGCCAGCTGGCTGTCGTCTCGCGCGACCTGAAAACGGCCCATCTGGCCGATGGCATCGCCTCGACCCTGCAAAAGGCGCTCGACGACTGGAGTTTCATCGCGCCCCAGCTCGATTTGCTGTACCAGACCATCAATAGCGGCCGCGGCCATCGCGCCTTCGAATTCGATCCCGCCAACTGCATGGCGCCCTTGCCGCGCAGCAGCCTGCGCGTGGCCGGCGCAGCCTACCTGCAGCAAATCGAGCGGGCCTGCAAGGCGGCGGGCAGCGAGGCGCCCGCCAATCTGCGCGATGCGCCGCGCCTGTACCAGGGCGCCAGCGACGATTTCCTGGGCGCCCAGGACGAGATCGTGCTGGCGCACGAGCAGTGGGGCATCGACTACGAAGCGGGCATCGCCGCCATCACGGACGACGTGGCCATGGGATCGACGCCGGACCAGGCGCACCTGAACATCAAGCTGTTGATGCTGGTCAACGACATCACCTTGCGCAACCTGGCGCCGGACGAGCAGGCGAGTGGTTATGGTTTCCTGCAGGCGAAACCGGCCATGGCTTGCTCTCCTGTCGCCATCACGCCCGACGAGCTGGGGGACGCCTGGCGCGGCGGCAAGGTGCATTACGCGCTGCGCTGCAGCCTGAACGGCAAGTTGACGGGCCAGCCCCACGCGGGCGCCGACATGGCGTTCAATTACCCGCAATTGCTCGCCCACCTGTGCCAGACGCGCAACGCGCGCGCCGGCAGCGTGGTCAGCGCGGGCGGGGTCGCCAACAAGGAAGTCAAGAAGGGATTTTCCAGTATTTTTGAACGACGTAACCAGGAGATGATCGCCGATGGCGTCGCCAGCACGCCATTCCTGTTGTTTGGCGACGTGGTCCGGCTGGAAATGCTGGGCGATGACGGTAAATCCCTGTTCGGCGCCATCGAACAGACCGTGAAACAGGCCGAGGCGCGCAAGTCCCGCTAAGGTTACTGGGGAGCAAAGGAAAAGCAGGGGATTCGCCCTCCTTTTCCCTTGATGGCGTTGCGGTAATTGAACCGATAATGCCACATGCCCAGTCCGTATTGCGCCTAGCCAGGCTGCAGGACTTCACCGGAGTTGATTGATGTCGGAAGACAGCGACGCAGAAAAGACCGAAGCCGCGTCACCGAAGCGCCTCGAGCAGGCGCGTGAGGAAGGCGACGTTCCGCGATCGCGTGAAGTGGCTACGTTCACTGTGTTGATGGCGTCCGGCTGCTGCCTGTGGTTTGCCGGCGACGCCATCGTGCGGCGGTTGACGGCCGTCATGGTGTCCGGGCTGACCCTGGACCGGGAGCAGATACTCAATCCCGACGCGATGATGTTGCGCATCGGCTACGACGTGGGCTCGGTCCTGCTGACGTGCCTGCCGTACGCGCTGGCCATCATGCTCGTCGCCCTGGCTTCGCCCGTGCTGGTGGGCGGCTGGCTGTTCAGTTCCAAGGCGTTCACCCCCAATTTTGGCAAGCTCAACCCGATTCGCGGCCTGGGCAACATGTTTTCGAAGAATGCGCTGGTGGAGTTGCTCAAGGCCATCGCCAAAACCCTCGTCGTCGGCGTCGTCGCCTGGATGGTGATGCAGCATCAAAAGGACGCCGTGCTGGGCTTGTCGGTGGAATCCCTGCGCGCCGGCTCGGCCCATCTGATCAGTTTGCTGATCACGGCTTTCCTGCTGATCGTCGGCGCGCTGGGCCTGATCGCCGCCATCGACGGGCCGTACCAGATGTGGCACTACGCCAACAAGATGAAAATGTCCTTGCAGGAAGTCAAGCAAGAATCGAAGGAATCGGACGGCAATCCGCAGATCAAGGCGAAGATCCGCCAGATGCAGCATGAAATGTCGCGCCGCCGCATGATGGCCGACGTGCCGACGGCCGACGTGGTGGTGACCAATCCTACCCACTACGCGGTGGCCTTGAAGTATGGCGAGAATTCGCGCGGCGCGCCGCAGGTGGTGGCCAAGGGCGTCGACGAGGTGGCGGCGAAGATCCGCGAACTGGCCGGCGAACACAAGGTCGCCATCCTGGAAGCGCCGGCCCTGGCGCGCGCGCTGTACAAGCATACGGACATCGGCGACGAGATTCCCGAGGCGCTGTACGGCGCCGTGGCCGAAGTGCTGGCCTACGTGTTCCAGCTGCGCAGCTATGGCAAGGGCCAGGGCGAGCGTCCCGACAAGCCGAAGAAACTCGACGTGCCGCCCGAGCTCGACCCGCAGAATCCCGCCTCACAGACACCGCCCGCAGCCGGCGCAGAAGACAAGAATAAAGGAAGTACACCATGAACGGCCTGAGAATGCCAGCCTGGCTCAGCGGAATGGGTGGCAACGCCAGCAAGGGCATCGCCGCGCCTGTCATCATCATCATGCTGCTGGCGATGATGGTGCTGCCGCTGCCGGCCTTCATCCTCGACATCTTCTTCAGTTTTAATATCGCGCTGTCCATCATCGTGCTGCTGACGGCGCTGTACACGGTCAAGCCGCTCGACTTCATGGCGTTCCCGACCATCCTGCTCGTGTCGACCATGCTGCGCCTGTCGCTGAACGTGGCGTCCACGCGCGTGGTGTTGACGGAAGGCCATACGGGCGCCGACGCGGCCGGTAAGGTGATCGAGGCGTTCGGTCACTTCTTGATCGGCGGCAACTACACGGTCGGTATCGTCGTGTTTATCATTTTGACGATCATCAACTTTACGGTGGTGACCAAGGGTGCGGGCCGTATCGCCGAGGTGGGCGCCCGTTTCGCGCTGGACGCCATGCCGGGTAAACAGATGGCCATCGATGCCGACCTGAACGCGGGCCTGATCGGCGAAGACGAAGCGCGCCGCCGCCGCACGGAAGTGGCGCAGGAAGCGGAATTCTACGGCGCCATGGACGGCGCCAGCAAATACGTGCGCGGCGACGCCATCGCCGGCATCATGGTCACCGTCATCAATATCGTCGGCGGCTTGCTGGTGGGCTTGCTGCAGCACGACATGGGCTTTGCCGACGCGCTCAAGAACTACACCTTGCTGGCCATCGGTGACGGCCTGGTGGCGCAGATTCCTTCGCTGATCATTTCCACGGCGGCCGGTATCGTCGTCTCGCGCGTGGCCAGCGAACAGGACATCGGCACCCAACTGGTGGGGCAATTGTTTGCGAAACCGCAAGTGTTATATATTACCGCCGGCATCATCGGCGGCATGGGCTTGATTCCCGGCATGCCGAACATGGTCTTCATCCTGCTGGCTTCGCTGCTGGCCGGTTCCGCCTACCTGATCAGCAAGAAGCGCACGCAGGAAAAAGCGGCGGCCGAAAAGCCGGCCGAAGTGCCGCAAGCAACCGTGGCGCCCGAGCAGGAAGAAGCCAGCTGGCAAGACATCATGCCCGTCGATACCCTGGGCCTGGAAGTGGGCTACCGTTTGATCCCCCTGGTCGACAAGACGCAGGGTGGCGAATTGCTCAAGCGCATCAAGGGCATCCGCAAGAAATTTGCCCAGGAAGTGGGTTTCCTGGCGCCGCCCGTACATATCCGCGATAACCTGGAACTCAAGCCGTCCGCCTACCGCATCACCCTCAAGGGCGTGGAAGTGGGCGTGGGCGAAGCGTTCAACGGCCAGTTCCTGGCGATTAATCCCGGCATGGCCAGCGGCACCTTGCCCGGCCTGGCCACGAACGACCCCGCCTTCGGCCTGCCCGCCACCTGGATCGACGCGAGCCTGCGCGACCAGGCCCAGTCGATGGGCTACACGGTGGTCGATGCAGGCACCGTGGTGGCCACGCACCTGAACCACCTGATCACCTCGCACGCTTCCGAGCTGCTGGGCCGCGCGGAAGTGCAATCGCTGCTCGACCACCTGGGCAAGGAGTCGCCGCGCCTGGTGGAAGACCTGGTGCCGAAGATGCTGTCCTTGTCGACCTTGCAAAAGGTGCTGCAGAACCTGCTGGCCGAGGGCGTGCACATCCGCGACATGCGCACCATCATCGAAACCCTGGCCGAGCATACGGTCAGCACGCAAGACCCGAACGACCTGACGGCGCTGGTGCGCGTGGCCCTGGGCCGCGCCATCGTGCAGCAATTGTTCCCCGGCTCGGCCGAACTGTCCGTGATGACCCTCGACAGCCGCCTGGAGCGGCTGCTGATGCAGGCGATGGGCAATGGCGGCGACGGCGCCGGCATCGAGCCGGGCCTGGCCGACACCATCGCGCACCAGGCAGGGCTGGCCGCGCAGCAGCAGGAAGCGCTGGGCCTGACGCCCGTGCTGCTGGTGCCGGCGCCGCTGCGCGCCTTGCTGTCGCGTTTCCTGCGCCGCGCCTTGCCGCAGCTCAAAGTGCTGTCGCATGCGGAAGTGCCGGAAACCAAGACCATCCGCGTCACGGCGCTGGTGGGGGCGCAGTAGTTGGCAGCATTAGTACCGGGGTCAGACCCGCCGGGTCTGACCCCAGCCCTTGTCTTTGGTCAAATAAACATCAATTTCCTCTCGGCAAACTGAATAACGGGTACTTTCCCGTCCTGTTCCTTCGATCATTTCCTGTAAGCATCGCTAATAATGGAAACTGTCCGGGTGATCTGTGTCCATGTGGAAGACAGCACTCAAGCAACAGGAGTCGACGATGGTCACACAGTTCAGCCAATATTGCGCCACCCCCGCCCTGGGAGGCCGGTCATGAATGTGAAGAAATTTACGGGGGCCTCGTCGCGCGATGCGCTGCGCAAGGTGCGCGAAGCGCTGGGCCCCGATGCCGTGATCCTGTCGAACCGCCAGGCCGATGGCGTGGTGGAAATCCTCGCGCTGGCCAATGACGATGCCGCTTCGCTGGCCTCGCCGCCGGCCGCCTCCGAAATGGCCCAGCCCCGTCCCCAGTTGCAGACCCAGTTCGCCACGCCGCAGCGTCCGGCCGCCCCGGCCCAGCGCCCGGCCGCGCCACGTCCCGCCGCGCCGCGCCAGGCTGCCTCCGAGCCAGTGGACATGGCTCGCATGCAGCAGATGATGGCCAGCGCGCTGGCGCACGTCAAGGAAAACGCCGCCGCCGAGATGAGCGGCATGATGAATGAAATCCGCGCCATGCGCGGCATGATGGAAACCCAGCTGGCGGAAATCTCGTGGGGTTCGACGCAGCAGCGCGAGCCGCAAAAAGCCGTCGTGCTGCGCGAAATGCTGGCGGCCGGCTTCTCGGCCAGCCTGGCGCGCTACCTGATCGACAAGCTGCCGGCCGGCCTCGACGGCGCGCAAAGCATGCGCTGGATCAAGACGGTCCTGAGCCGTAACCTGAATACTGTGGCCAATGAAGACGCCATGCTGGAGCAGGGCGGCGTGTTTGCCCTCGTGGGCCCGACCGGCGTCGGCAAGACCACCAGCACGGCCAAGCTGGCGGCCCGCTGCGTGATGCGCCACGGTCCGGAAAAGCTGGCCCTGATCACCACCGATGCCTACCGTATCGGCGCGCACGAACAGCTGCGCATCTACGGCAAGATCCTCGGCGTGATGGTGCATTCCGTGAAGGACGAGGCGGACTTGCGCATCGCCCTGAAGGAATTGAAGAACAAGCACACGGTGCTGATCGATACGGTCGGCGTGAGCCAGCGCGACCAGATGGTCACGGAGCAGGTGGCCATGCTGTCGGGCGCCGGCGCCGATGTGAAACGCCTGCTGTGCCTGAACTCCACGGCGACCCAGGAAACCCTCAACGAAGTGGTGCGCGCCTACCAGGGCAGCGGCCTGGCCGGCTGCATCATGACCAAGCTCGATGAAGCGGCCTCGATCGGCAACGTGCTCGACGTGGTGATCCGCCAGAAGCTGAACCTGTTTTATGTGTCGAACGGCCAGCGCGTGCCGGAAGACCTGTACCTGGCCGACCGCGGCTACCTGATCGACCGCGCCTTCAAGCTCAAGCGCGATGCGGCGGCGACGCAGTTTTCCGATGCCGAACTGCCGCTCCTGATGGCGCAGGCGGCCGCCCGCAATAATGAAGCGCGCGGGGTGCACCTTGGCTAATTTCGATTTCGACCAGGCCGAAGGCTTGCGCCGCATGCTGGCCGGCCCGCAGCCGCGCGTCATGACGTTCCTCTCGGCCACGCCGCAGGACGACAAGGGCGCCATGCTGGTCAATCTGGGCGCGTCGCTCGTCTATGGCGGCAATGACGTGCTGCTGCTCGACGCCAGCGGCGGCAGCGATGGCGTGGCGGCGCGCCTGGGACTGGCGCACGGCGCCAGCCTGCGCGACGTGGCGCGCCAGCAGTGCGGCTTGAACCAGGTCATCCACCAGGTGCCGCAAGGCTTCGGCGTGGCCAGCCTGGGCGCGCGCAACCATTTGATGGACAGCATGGACTATGCGGGCGAGGACGAACTGCGCCGCCTGGGCAAGACGTTCGAGGTGCTGGCGCGCCAGAGCGGCATCGTGCTGGTCGACGGCGTCGTGGCAGACGAGGGCGATTGCTTCCCCGTGCCGCTGATGGCTTCGTCCGATATCGTCGTGCAAGTCTCGACCAGCGCCACCTCGATCAAGGCGGCGTACTGCCTGGTCAAGCGCCTGAGCCAGGAACTGGGACGCCGTCCGTTCGGCATTCTCGTCACCGGCGCTTCCGAATCCGAGGCAAAAGTGGTATACGATAATATGGCGCAGGCGGCGAGCCGCTACCTGGCCGTGAAGCTGACCTCGATGGGTTCGGTGCCTGCCGACGAGTATCTGCACCGCGCGGCGCGGCTGGGCCGCAGCGTGGTCGATGCGTTTCCGCTGGCGGGCGCGTCGGTGGCGTTTCGCGGACTGGCCGAGCGGCTGGCCCGTTCGGCGGCACCGGTGCTTGGCGGCACCTTGTACCAGACGGGGAGCCCGCACCAGTTCAGCGCCTGAATCGAACCGTAGCACCAGATAAGATGAGAAAACAATAAGCAGCCTATGTACACGGTCAAAGGGAAATCGAACAAGGACTATTTGCTGACGGAGCACATTCCGCTGGTGAAGCGTCTGGCGCACCATATGAAGGCGAAATTGCCGCCTTCGGTCGAGGTCGATGACCTGATCCAGGCCGGCATGATCGGCCTGCTCGATGCCATTAGCCGCTATGAAGAGACGCATGGCGCGCAGTTCGAGACGTATGCCGTGCTGCGCATCCGCGGCGCCATGCTCGACGAATTGCGCACCAGCGACTGGCTGCCGCGCAGCATGCGCCAGAACATGCGCAAGATCGAAGAGGCGATGAGCACCTTGCAGCAGCGCCTCGGCCATCCGCCGACGGAGTCGGAAGTGGCAAAGCTGCTGAAAATGTCGCTGGCCGACTACCAGGAAATGCTGGGCGACGGCGGCGGCCACCAGCTCGTGTACTACGAAGACTTTCATGACCCGGACGGCAATGACAGCTTCCTCGACCGCCACTGCGTGGACGAGGACAGCGACCCCTTGCGTTCCCTGCTCGATACCGATTTCCGGCAATCCGTGATCGATGCCATCGACGCGCTGCCACCACGCGAGAAAATACTCATGGGCCTGTATTACGAAGAAGAGCTGAACCTGAAGGAGATCGGCGCGGTGATGGGCGTGTCGGAATCGCGCGTCTCGCAGCTGCATACCCAGGCCGTCGCGCGCCTGCGCGCAACCTTGAGGGAGCAGGCGTGGACTGGTCCAGCGTAATCGGGCTGGCGCTGGCGCTGGCGGGCCTTTTGGTCGGCCAGGCACTGGAAGGCGGCAAGATGGCCTCCCTGCTGCAGCCGGCCGCCTTTGCCATCGTTGTCATCGGCACCTTCGGCGCCGTGCTGCTGCAAACGCGGCTGCGCACCTTCGTGCGCGGCCTGGAAATGCTGCGCTGGGTCTTCCTGCCGCCGGCCGACACGCGTGCCGCGCTGGCGCGCGACATCGGGCAGTGGAGCCTGACGGCGCGGCGCGATGGCCCGCTGGCGCTCGAGCGCCTGATGGAAAACACGGCCGACCGCTTCAACGCCAAGGGCTTGAGGATGATCGTCGACGGCATCGCGCCCGACAAGCTGCGCCAGCTGCTCGACGTGGAAATCTCCGCCTATGAAATGGCCGAACGCCAGGCCGTCAAGGTGTGGGAATCGGCGGCCGGCTATTCGCCGACCATCGGCATCCTGGGCGCCGTGCTGGGCCTGATCCACGTGATGGAAAACCTCACCGATCCGAGCAAGCTGGGCGGCGGCATCGCCGTGGCGTTTGTCTCGACGATTTATGGCGTCGGCCTGGCCAACCTGCTGTTCCTGCCGGTGGCGAATAAACTCAAGGCCATCGTTTCGCGCCGCGTGCTGCAATACGAAATCACGGCCGCCGTGCTGTACGACATCGCCACGGGCGACCATACGCGCATCATCGAAGAGCGCGTTTCCAGCCTCTTGCACGAGCACTGACCATGATGCGGCGCGCGCGCAGGAAGTATGACGAGGAACCGGACAACCAGGACCGCTGGCTGATCTCGTACGCCGACTTCATCACCCTGCTGTTCGCCTTCTTCGTTGTCATGTACGCGATTTCGCAAGTCAACGAAGGCAAGTACCGCGTCTTCCAGAATGCCATCGGCCAGGCCTTCAGCCTGGAAAAGGGCGCGCCGCCCATCATCATGGAAGCGCCGCAAGCCATTCCGTTGCCGAACCCGGCCCTGAAACGCCGCACGGAAGCCATCCGCCGCGAGCGAGAGCACATGACGCGCCTGGCGCAGGACCTGACCTCCACCCTGGCGCCGCTGGTGAAGGAAGGCAAGGTGCGGGTCACGCAGACGAGCCGCGGCGTGAGCGTGGAAATCAATGCCAGCGTGCTGTTCGACCCGGGCGCGGCGCGCCTGACGGTGGAATCGGACCAGGCCCTGCGCGCCGTCGCCGTGCTGCTCAAGGACGATACGCACGACGTGCAGGTGGAAGGGCATACGGACGTGCAGCCGATCAGTAATTCCAACTTTGCCTCGAACTGGGAATTGTCGGCCGCGCGCGCCAGCGCCGTGGTGCGCCTGTTCATCGCCAGCGGCGTCAAGGCGTCGCGCCTGACGGCCGTCGGCCACGCCGACAACATCCCCGTGGCGCCGAACGAAACGGCGGAAGGGCGCGCGCGCAACCGCCGGGTCGCCGTGACGATTTTGTCGGGCATCCCCGAAACGGTGACGGAAGTGCCGACGGCGCCGGTGGCACCTACGCCAGCCAACTGACGCTCGTCAACTGCGGGCTGCCGCTTGGTACAATCGCGCTTTCTTCCTCTTTTATCGTTCCCTCATGAAAAGCAGCTCCCTGGGCGGTCTCGTCTATTCCACCGAAACGGGCCGCATGTGTCCCGCCTGCCGCCAGCCGCTGGCGCAATGCGCATGCAAGGCGCAAGCCAAGGCGGCGCCCGCGGGCGATGGCGTGGTGCGCGTCTCGCGCCAGACCAAGGGCCGTGGCGGCAAGAGCGTCACCGTGGTCAAGGGTTTGCCGCTGGACGCCATGGCGCTGGCCCTGCTGGGCAAGCAGTTGCGCACGCAGTGCGGCTCGGGCGGCACGGTCAAGGATGGCGTGATCGAGGTGCAGGGCGACCATGTCGACGCCATCCTGGCCGCGCTGGTCAAACTGGGCCACCAGCCGAAAAAGGCCGGCGGCTGAGCGTGCGGAGGCGTGCGGCCCGCTGCCGCAGGCCTGTGGTAACGTGCATTTCCTTTTATGCGCCACCTCATCATGAATAGCAAACTGACCGGCATCGCCAGCGTCGCTGCCATCGCGGCGGTACTGGCGCTCGTGTACTGGCCCGCGCCCGACGCCGGCGCGCCGCAAGCGGATGCGGCTGCCGCCAGCGCGCCGGCGGGGCGCAGCCTGGCGTCGTATCTGAATATCGACGCCGCCCCCGTCGCCGATGCCGCGCCCGTTCCCGTGACCCTGGCGCGGCAGCTTGCGCGCCTGGCCGCCAGCGGCAGGGCGGAAGACGCGTATGCGGCGTTCAGCCTGATCGACGACTGCATCGTCTTCCAGCACGAAGGGCGCTTGCCGGGCATGGAATTCGAGCTGGGCCGCGAGATGACGGTGGAAGAAAAAGCCGCCCAGCAGCAGCTGTGCGCGGGCCTGACACAGCGCCAGCGCGAGGACCGGCTCGGCTACCTGGCCACCGCCGCCAAGGCGGGCGTGCCCGGTGCCGCCACCCTGTTCCTGTCGGAAGGCCCGTTCGGCGACCGCAGCGCGCTGCGCAACCGTCCCGACGATCCGCTGGTGCAGGCATGGAAGCGGCAAGCCATCGCCCAGCTGACGGCGCAGGCGGACGAGGCGGAACTGAGCAGCGTGGCTACCCTGATGATGGCGTACTTGCGCGATGGCGAGGTGGTGCGGAAGGATGCGCCGCAAGCGTATGGCTACCTGCTGGCCCTGCGCCAGGTCTACGACGATATCCTCGCGCCCGGCGTCACCAATCCGTACCAGGATGAGTACTGGCACTGGCTGCAGGCGGAGCTGACGCCGGAGCAGCAAGCCGCGGCCAGCGCCAGGGCACAAGCCATCGTGGCGAAATACCGCCAGCATGCGGGCCGTCCCGCGCACGGTTGAGCTGGCAAGGTCGCTGCGCCTTGCCGGGTTGCTGTTAACTAAGGGGGATTAGCCGATGACGACGCGCCGGCTGGCCGTGTTTGTCGTCGGTTGGCCGCTGGGACCGTAGAAATTGCCGCTTTGGGCCGGGGGGCGCATGGCGTTCAGGGCGCCTTGCGTATGTACCATATGCTTGTTGACGAGCAGGCTGTTCAGGCGGTTTTGTTCCTTGGCTTCGCGCGTCGTCTCGAGCAGGGCTTTCCACAGGGGCGCCGCTTCCGCTTCGCCCGCGCCCACCAGCCAGTCTTCCATGCCCGCTTCGGCCGCCATGAAACCGGCCGCCGCCAGCGCCTGGTGGCGTTGCGCCGCTAGCTGGCTCAATTGTCCTACGAGTGCCGTCTTGCGCACCGTGAGCTCCGTGATTGCATCGATGTCAGCCGCAACCAGATGCCGCTGTTCTTCTTTCATCAATGCCAGCAATGTGGTCATGAGCTGTTGCTCGTCGCGCAGGCTGGAAAACGGAGTCACTGATTGCATGAGGGAACCTATCTATTTCGTGAGTGCAGCAAGTCCTTGACCGTGTCGAGGAGACCGTCCGCCACTTTTTCTGAGTTGACCTGGAACTGGCCGTCGGCGATCGCCAGCTTGATGCGTTCGACTTTTTTCGTGTCGAACACGGCGCCGCTGCCGGCAGTTGCACTGGCCGCTAATGCCTGTCCTTGCGGCGACAGGCGTACATTGTCCGACGTTGTCGGTGTTGCCTGGGCTTTCTCGGCATTCCGGGCGCCCGAGGTACTCGCGGGCGCCACCGGCAGGCCGGGATTGCTTTTAATGGTGTTGTCGGTAATTTTCACAGCGTGATCCTCGTCTGGTCGAAGTCAAAAAACTCCGGGATATGTGTCATTATCGGCACCTTCTCCCGAAACTTTAGTGCGCCAGACCACAATATCGCTGTCCATCCGTGTTTAAAAGGCGACCTCCACCAAGCCGCCTGCGCGCGCCACGCCGCTGATCTGCTGGCCGCTCTGCGTGCGTACCTGCACCGTCTGGCCATCCCCGGCGCTGCCGATGGCGCGCCCTTCTGATGCCACCTGGAAACCATTGCCACTGGAAACCACGCGTACCAGCTGGCCTTGCATCACCACCGGCTTGCGGCGCAGGGTGTCGAGGCGCATCGGCGTGCCGGGTGGCAAGGAAATATTCGTGCTGGCACCCACCACCTGGGCCATGTCCGTGGCGATGCCTGCCGGCAATGCGGCCAGGTCGCCCTGCATCGTTACCAGCTGGCTGGCGTCGATGGCTTGCCCTTGCGCCAGCGGCACGGCGCTGGCCACGTAATCGCCGACGACGGCCACGTTCGCTTGCAGATAGATGGTCCAGTTGCTTGGCGCCGTGCAGCGTACGCCCACGGTGGTCTTGCCCCAGGCGCGCGCGCCCGGCGCCATGAACGCTTGCGGCGCGGGGCAGGCGGCCAGGTTCAGGCGCGGATCGACGGCGCCGACGGTCACCGTCACCTTGCCGGGCAAGCCGTTGCTTTGCACTTGCAGGAATTGTTCCACGCTGTTGCGCAGCGTTTCCGGCGTCTGGCGGCCGGCGTTTTGCGCCTGGGCCAGCAGTGGCAGGGAGGCAAGAGCGAAGAGGAAAGCAAGCGGTGTTTTCATGGTGATAGGCCTCTGGAATAGTGCCATGATAGTGCGCGCGGCCCCGTTCGAAGCGCCGATTAAGGGGTAAAAGTACGGTCTGATCCGGCGATGGTCTTGCTGGTGGGCGCCGTACTATGTTTCCTGTCATCACTAATCCGCCATCCTTCCGCCATCTCGGGCGCCAGTGGCAGATCTTTCCGGAGCCTGACATGATAGGGAAACTCGACGATTACATGCGCTTCAACGAGACGGCGCTGAGCCTGCGCTCGACGCGCCAGGAATTGCTCGCCTCGAATATCGCCAATGCCGACACGCCCAACTACAAGGCGCGCGATGTCGATTTCGCCGCCGCGCTGAAGGGCGCGATGGCGCGCAAGGATGGCGTGCCGCCGGCCCTGAAGGGCACGGCGCCGCAGCATATGCCGGGCAAGGGCGTGGCCGCGGCTGCGGGCGCAGCCGGCGGCGGCAAGGTCGAGACCCTGGCCGACGGCACGCCGCTGCTGTACCGCGCGCCGGCCCAGGGCGCCGTCGATGGCAATACGGTGGACATGGATCTCGAGCGCAACGCCTTTGCCGACAATGCCATCCGCTACGAGGCGGCCGTGACGTTCCTTAACTCGCAGATCAAGGGCATGCTGACGGCCATCCAGGGAGGACAATAATCATGTCGCTATTTAATATCTTCAATGTTTCCGGTTCGGCCATGAGCGCCCAGGCGCAGCGCCTGAACACGGTGGCCAGCAACCTGGCCAATGCCGACAGCGCCACCAGCGCCACGGGCGAAGCCTACCGCGCCAAGCAGGTGGTGTTCGAAGCCGTGCCCATGGCCAATGGCGCCACGGCCGTCAAGGTGCAGAAGGTGATCGAGGATCCGTCGCCGATGAAGCTGGTCTACGACCCGAAGAACCCGCTGGCCGACGAGAAGGGCTACGTCACCATGCCGAACGTGAATACGGTCGACGAGATGGTCAACATGCTGTCGGCTTCGCGCTCGTACCAGACCAACGTGGAAACCATGAACGCGGCCAAGTCGCTGCTCCTGAAAACCCTCACCATCGGCCAATAAGGCTGACTGATCATTATGGCAACCATCGATACCAATACCGCCGTCACCACCGACCTGATGGCGACGATGAATCCGAAGAAGAGCACGGCCGAGGCAGGCAGTGTCGAAGCGGAAACGAACAAATTCCTCACCTTGCTGGTCACCCAGCTGAAAAACCAGGATCCGATGAATCCGCTGGACAATGCGCAATTGACCAGCCAGCTGGCGCAATTGTCCACCGTGACGGGCGTCAACAAGCTCAACACGACCCTGGAAACGCTGAAGGCCAGCTACCAGCAAGCCGAATCGATGCAGGCGGCCAATATCATCGGCCATGGCGTGTTGACAGCGGGCAAGGATATCAACCTGAGCAAGAGCGCCGCGCTGCTGGGCGTGGACCTGGCCACGGCAGCCGACAAGGTCAAGGTCATCATCTACAAGGATGGCAAGGAAGTCCATTCCATCGACCTGGGCGCACAGGCGGCGGGCACCTTGCCGCTGGGCTGGAACGGTTCCACCGCCGATCTCGACAAGGATGGCAAGCCGGTCGTGCTGGCCGATGGCGCCTACACCTTCACGGTGGAAGCCACGCGCGGCGGTACCAAGCTCAAGGATGCAACGGCGCTGATGTTCGGTTCGGTCGCCAGCGTGTCGACGGGCGCGAATGGCGTGAAATTGAATGTCCCGGGCGTGGGCAGCATCACCATGGCCGACGTGAAACAGATTCTGTAAGCCGCTTCCCCTTAGCGTGACCCTCTACCCCTAATTTCTACCAGGAGAACACAATGTCTTTCCAACAAGGCCTGAGCGGCTTGAATGGCGCCGCCAAATCGCTGGACGTCATCGGCAACAACATCGCCAACTCGTCGACCGTGGGTTTCAAGCAGTCGCAGGCCCAGTTCGCCGACATTTATGCCAACTCGCTGTATGGCGTGGGCGGCAACCAGGCGGGGATCGGCGTGTCGGTCTCGCAAATCGCCCAGCAATTCAACCAGGGTAACCTGGAAACGTCGTCGAATCCCCTCGACATCGCCATCAATGGCGGCGGCTTCTTCCGTACCAGCGTCAACGGCGCCATCCAGTACTCGCGCAATGGCCAGTTCCAGGTCGACAAGAGCGGCTTCATCGTCAACGCCCAGCTGGCGCAGCTGACCGGCTATCCGGCCGACGTCAACGGCAAGATCGTCGCCGGCGCCGTCGTGCCCCTGCAGATCGACCAGTCGGACATGAAGCCCCAGGCAACGACCAAGGTCGACACGCAAGTCAACCTCAATTCGAACACGGCCATGCCGACCACGGTGCCGTTCAAGTCGACGGACGACACCTCGTACCACAAGCAGTTCCCCGTCGAAGTCTTCGATTCGCTGGGCAATTCCCACAACATGGCCAATTTCTATGTCAAGACGGGCACCAATACCTGGGATGTCTACTCGGCCATTGACGGCACGGAAGTAACCAGCATGAAGGTCGCGGCCGCCTTGCAGACGGACCCGGCCTCGCTGGCCGCGCGCGCCGCCTACCAGGCTGCCGCCACGGCCGTGCCGCTGGTGCCGGCCAATGTGACGACGGCCGCCGTCGCCTATGGCAATGCGGTCGGTGCCGCCGTCTCGGCCGCCGCCGCTGCCGCAGGCGCCACGCCGGCGCAACTGGCCGCCATCGCCGCCACCTACGGCAGTGCCGTGCCGAACGGCGTCAACTCGAGCCGCACGCCCGACCAGATCGACGCTGCCATCCGCGCCGTGACCGTGGTGCCAGCCGTCAAGACCGGTTCGCTGGTCTTCAACACGGTCGGCAGCCTGGACCGGGCCGCCATGCTGGCCCTGACGCCGCCGCAAACCTTGCCTGTCACCGTCAACCTGCCGATCTTCCCGGCCACGGGCGCGAATGCGACCCTGTCGGTCCAGGTCGACTTCACCAAGTCGACCCAGCTGGGCACCGCCACGGCGGAAAAGAAAACGGAAGCGGACGGCTACAAGGCGGGCCAGCTGAGCCAGTTCATCGTGGGTGACGACGGCGTCATCCAGGGCCAGTACAACAATGGCAAGACGCGCAGCCTGGGCCAGGTGGTGTTGAGCAACTTTGTCAACCCGAACGGTCTGGAGCCGCTGGGCAACAACGCCTGGGTGGAAAGTTCGGCCTCGGGCAAGCCCGTCACGGGCGAGCCCAAGACGGGCAACCTGGGCAACTTGCGCGCCTCGGCCGTGGAAGTGTCGAACGTCGACCTGACGGCGGAACTGGTCAACATGATCACGGCCCAGCGCGCCTACCAGGCGAATGCGCAGACTATCAAGACGCAGGATTCCGTTTTGCAGACCCTCGTCAACCTGCGTTAAGAGTAAGGGGAGCGGTTCTTTCGGACTGCTCCCGGCTTTCGTTTTGCACGGAGAAAACACATGGACCGTCTCATCTACACCGCCGGCTCGGGCGCCAAGCACATCCTGGACAAGCAGGCGACCACGGCGAATAACCTGGCGAACGCCACCAGCACGGGTTTCCGCGCCCAGCTCGACTCGTTCCGCGCCGTGCCCGTGGTGGCCGACGGCATGATGCCGACGCGCGCCTTTGTCGTCGATTCGACGGTCGGTTCCGATTTCACGCAAGGTCCGATGCAGCACACGGGCCGCGCGCTCGACGTGGCCGTGGAAAACGGCGGCTGGATCGCGGTGCAGTCGGCCGACGGTTCCGAAGCCTACACGCGCAATGGCGCCTTGAAACTCAATGAAAACGGCATGCTGCAAACGCAGGGCGGGCTGATGGTGCAAGGCGATACGGGCCCCATGGCGATTCCGCCCGGCGTGACTGTGGCCATCGCCAGCGATGGCACGGTGGGCACGATTTCCACCGACGTGCCGCCAGGCCCGTCGACGGTGCTGGGACGCATCAAGCTCGTCAACCCGCCTGAGCAGCAACTGGTGCGCGGCGATGATGGCCTGTTCCGCCTGAAGGATGGCACGGTGGCGCAAGCCGACCAGGCCGTCAAATTGACCACGGGCGCGCTGGAAGGCAGCAATGTCAGCCCCGTCGACTCCATGGTCAGCATGATCGCCCTGGCGCGCCAGTTCGAAACGCAAATGAGCTTGTTGAAGAATGCCGAGAATAACGCGGCGAAAGCCACCCAGATCCTCGCTTTGAATTGACGGGGGCCACCGCATAATGGTCACATAGAAATAGTCTACAGGGCTGGTTAGCGCTGTTATTGGAGAAAAATCATGATTCGTTCCCTTTGGATTGCCAAGACCGGCCTGGAAGCGCAGCAGACGCAGATGGACGTGATCGCCAATAACCTGGCCAACGTCAGCACCACGGGCTTCAAGAAGTCGCGTGCCGTGTTTGAAGACTTGCTCTACCAAAATGTGCGCCAGCCGGGCGCGCAATCGTCGCAGCAAACCCAGCTGCCATCGGGCTTGCAGATCGGCACCGGCGTGCGCACCGTGGCAACCGAACGCATCCATACGCAGGGCAATCCCCAGGCCTCGGGCAATTCGCGCGATGTGATGGTCAACGGCACCGGCTTTTTCCAGGTGCTGATGCCGGACGGCGCCACCGCCTACACGCGCGACGGCTCGTTCCAGACGGATGCCAACGGCCAGCTGGTGACGTCCGAAGGTTTTGTCATCCAGCCCGCCATCACCGTGCCGACCAATGCGCTGAGCCTGACCGTGGCGCGCGACGGCACTGTGTCCGTCACCTTGCCCGACACCGTTGCGCCATCGCAAATCGGCTCCCTGCAGCTGACCACCTTCGTCAATCCCGCCGGCCTGGAATCGAAGGGCGAAAACCTGTACATGGAAACGGGCGCTTCCGGCGTGGCGCAAACCAACACCCCGGGCACGAACGGTGCCGGCGTGCTGATGCAAGGCTATATCGAGACATCGAACGTCAACGTGGCCGAAGAAATGGTCAACATGATCCAGACGCAGCGCGCCTACGAGATCAACAGCAAGGCCATCACCACATCCGATCAAATGCTGCAGAAATTGTCGCAACTTTAATTTTCATAGTCGTCATGCCATCCGCCGCCGGATGGCAGCGGAGGTTCGCCATGCAATACCCCATCATCGCTTTGTTCTCTGCAGTCCTGCTGTCCGGCTGCGCCATCACGCCTACGTCCATCGTGCAATATCCGACCAGCACGCGCGCGCCGATGCCGGAACCGGTGGTCGTCAACAACGGCTCCATCTACCAGCCGTCGACCTACCGTCCCGCCTTCGAAGACCGCCGCGCGCGCCACGTGGGCGACACCATGACGATCGCCATCACCGAGCGCACGAATGCCGTCAAGGCGGGCGCCAGTTCCGGCAACAAGTCGGGCAGCGTGGGCTTCAGCACGCCGGGCATGCTGCAGGGCCGCCTGGGCGGCACCGTGGCGGCAAATGGCGCGACGAAATTTGCCGATGGCGACAACCAGTCCGCCAGCAACACGTTTTCCGGCGTGATCGGCGTGACGGTCATTGAAGTGCTGCCGAATGGCAACCTGATCGTCGCAGGCGAAAAACAGATCGCCATGAACAAGGGCACGGAATTCATCCGCTTCTCGGGCATGGTCAATCCCGACACCATAGGCACGGGCAATGTCGTGCCATCGACCCAGGTGGCCGAAGCGCGCGTCGAATACCGCACCAACAGCCAGATCGACCGCGCCGAAATGGCCTCGATGGCGTCGCGCTTCTTCCTCAGCCTGCTGCCTTTCTGATCATGGCAACGTTGACCTTTCCCCGTTTTCTCGCCATCTGCGGCCTGGCTGCCTCGCTGCTGGCGCCCGTGGCGCAAGCCGAGCGCATCAAGGACCTGGCCAGCATCGCCGGCGTGCGGCAGAATCAGCTGATGGGCTATGGCCTCGTCGTCGGTCTCGACGGCAGCGGCGACCAGACCACGCAAACCCCATTTACCATCCAGAGCGTGGCGGCGATGCTGCAGCAGCAAGGCATCAACTTGCCACAAGGCACCAGTTTGCAGCTGAAAAACGTGGCCGCCGTGATGGTGACGACGGCCTTGCCCGCGTTTGCCCAGCCGGGCCAGTTGCTCGACGTGACGGTATCGTCGATGGGCAATGCGAAAAGCTTGCGCGGCGGCACCTTGCTGATGACGCCATTGAAGGGCGCCGATGGCCAGGTGTACGGCATGGCGCAGGGCAACGTGCTGGTGGGCGGCGTGGGCGCGCAGGCGGCAGGCAGTTCCGTCGTCATCAATCACCTGAGCGTGGGCCGCATCTCGGGCGGCGCTACCGTCGAGCGCAGCGTGCCTTCGGCCTTGGGCGCCAACAACACCATCCGCCTGGAATTGAATGCCACCGATTTCGCCACCGCCAGCCGCGTGGTCGACGCCATCAACAGCCGCTACGGCGCCGGCACGGCCGCCGCGCTCGACGGCCGCGTGATCCAGGTGCAGTCGCCCAGCGGCAGCGACCAGCGCGTGTCCTTCCTGGGCCAGCTGGAAAGCATCGAAGTCAATCCGGCCCGCCTGGCGGCCAAGGTCATCATGAATGCGCGCACCGGTTCCGTCGTGATGAACCAGTCCGTGACCCTGGAAACATGCGCCATTTCGCACGGCAACCTGTCCGTCACCATCAATGTCGAGCCGCAAGTGAGCCAGCCGGCGCCCTTGTCGGGCGGGCGCACGGTGGTCACGCAGACGGCGCAGATCGATATCAAGAAGGAACCGGGCAAAGTCATGCTGGTCAAGGGCGGCGCCTCGCTGTCCGACGTGGTCAAGGCCCTCAACGCCATCGGCGCCTCGCCGCAAGACTTGCTGGCCATCCTGCAGGCGATGAAAGCGGCCGGTTCGCTGCGCGCCGAACTCGAAATCATTTGATGGGCACGCCATGATCAGTCAAACCGACCTCAGCAATACCGCCGCCTATGACGTCAAGGGCATGGATGGCTTGCGCCAGTCCGCCAAGGCGAAGGATCCCGCCGCCCTGAAAGAGGCGGCCACGCAATTCGAAGCCATGTTCATCAACATGATGATGAAAAGCATGCGCGAAGCCACGCCGCAGGACGGCATCATGGATAGCCAGCAAAGCAAGATGTACACCTCGATGCTGGACCAGCAGACGAGCCAGAACCTGGCCAAGCGGGGCACGGGCCTGGCCGACGTGCTGATCCGCCAACTGTCGTCGTCGAACCAGGCGCTGGCCGCCGATGGCGCCGAAGCGCCGTCTCCCCGTTCATCGAGCATGGCGCAGGCGCTGGCCGCCTTCCGCCAGCAGCAGGGCGCCCTGACGGAAGGCGCCGGCAGCGCCGCCGCCAGCGGCAAGACCCTGAGCGACAAGGCCAACGCCACGCAGGCGCCGCACGTGCGCGCCTTCCAGGAAAAACTGGGCGTGCATGCGGAAGAAGCCAGCCGCGCCACCGGCATCCCGGCCAAGTTCATGCTGGGCCAGGCGGCGCTGGAAACGGGCTGGGGCAAGCGCGAAATCATCGCCCGCGACGGCAGCAGCAGCCACAACCTGTTCGGCATCAAGGCATCCAGCGACTGGAAGGGCAAGGTCACGGAAGCCGTCACCACGGAATATGTGAATGGCAAGGCGCAGCGCAAGGTGGAAAAATTCCGCGCCTATGACAGCTACGCGGACAGCTTCAAGGATTATGCACAGTTGATTACCAACAACAAACGCTACGAAAAAGTCCTGGCCAGCGCGGGCGACGCCAGCACGTTCGCCCACGGCTTGCAGAAAGCCGGTTATGCGACGGACCCGAATTACGCTGCCAAATTGACAAAAATCATTAAAAATTCTCTGGTCGGCTGACGCCCCGCCTTGCCCCCGTGCAAGCCGCGCGCTTCAAGTTTTCGCCGCGGCTGCCGTAAATACATTTGACGGTAACCAATAAGACACCATGACTTCGAATCTACTCAGCATCGGTAAGAGCGGTTTGCTTGCAGCGCAGGTGGGCCTGTCGACGACCGGGCATAACATCACCAATGCCAACGTGGACGGTTACAACCGCCAGGTGGTGCTGCAGCAGACGGCGCAGTTCAATAATGCCGGTTATGGCTTTGTTGGCAATGGTACCGAGGTATCGCAAGTCAAGCGCCAGTACGACGGTTTCATGGCGGCCCAGGTTAATGGCGCGCAGTCCGCCACCAGTTCGCTCGATGCGTATTACACGCAGATCAGCCAGATCGACAATATGCTGGCCGACCCCACGGCCGGGCTGTCGCCGGCGATGGCCGATTTCTTCAAGGGCGTGCAGGATTTCAGCTCGAATCCATCTTCCGTCTCGTCGCGCCAGGCATTGTTGTCGAGCGCAAATTCGCTGACGGCCCGTTTCCAGGGCCTCAGCGCGCGCCTGACGGAAATCGGCGACGGCGTCAATTCGCAGATCACCTCGAACGTCAAGGTGATCAACTCCTACGCCAAGCAGATCGCGGAACTCAATACGGCGATTACCAACCTCACCGTGAATGAAAGCAATCAGCCCAACGATTTGCTGGACCAGCGCGACCAGCTGATCACGGAGCTGAACAAATACGTCAAGGCAACTGTTCAGCCTGGCGCCGGCAACTCGATTACCGTCTCGATCGGCTCGGGCCAGCCGCTGGTGGTGGGCGACAAGAACTTTGAACTGGCCACCACGCCGTCGCCGACGGACCCGAACCGCCTGGACGTGGGCTATGTGACGGGCACTTCCGTCACCAAGCTGTCGGAAAGCTCCCTCAGCGGCGGTGCGCTGGGCGGCTTGCTGGAATTCCGCAGCGGAAGCCTGGACCGCATCCAGAATTCGCTGGGCAAGGTCGCCATCGCGCTGGCCTCCACCTTCAATGAGCAGCACAAGCTGGGCCAGGACTTGAATGGCGACATGGGGGGCGATTTCTTCAAGTTGCCCGATCCCGTCATCGGCGCCGACTACCGCAATAACGCAACCAGCACGACCGTGCTGTCGGCCAAGGTCAGCGATCCGACCAAGCTGACGGCCAGCGATTATGCCGTCAAGTATGACGGCGCCAATTATGTGGTGACGCGCCAGAGCGACGGCGCGAAAACGACCATCAACCCCTATCCGCAAACCGTGCCGCAAACCATCGACGGCGTGGATTTCTCGATCACGGGCGCGGCTGCCGAAGGCGACAACTTCATGGTCAGGCCGACCGCGCACGGCGCTTCCGACCTGGCCGTGGCGATTACCGACCGCAACAAGCTGGCCGCCGGCGCGCCGATCGCCACGGGCGCGCCCGTCAGCAACACGGGCAGCGGCAAGCTCGGCGCAGGTAGCGTGGACAAAGCGTATCTAACGCCGGGCAACGCCTTGACGGGTACCGTCACCTTGACGTACGACAAGGCGACCACTTCGCTGTCGGGTTTCCCCGCGGGCCAGGCCGTGACGGTGAAAGGCTTGAACGGCGCCACCACCACGTACCCGGCTGGCACGGCGAACATTCCGTACACGGAAGGCGACAGCTTCAGCTTTGGCGGCATCAACGTCAACATGACGGGCGCGCCCGCGCAGGGCGATAAATTCACCATCGCGCCGAACTCGGGCGGCGTGGGCGACAACCGCAATGCCTCCTTGCTGGCGGGCTTGCAGACGAAGAACATTCTCGATGGCGGCAAGGCCACGTTCCAGGGTTCGTACGCGGAAACCGTCAGCTATGTCGGCAACAAGACGCGCGAAGTACAAGTCAGCGGCCTGGCAAGTCTTGCGTTGTTGCAACAAACCAGCACGCAGCAGCAGGCCGTTTCCGGCGTCAATCTCGATGAAGAGGCGGCCAACCTGCTGCGCTACCAGCAAGCCTACCAGGCTTGCGGCAAGGTCATGCAGATCGCCAGTACCCTGTTCGACGTGGTCATCGGCCTCGGACGTTAATTATTCAAGCGGCGGCGCATAGCGCCCCGCCGCCATCAGGAAGGGCAGCATCATGCGCATCAGTACCAAAATGATCTATGACGCGGGCAGCACGCAGCTGAACAATCTGCAGGGCGCGTTGAACCGCACCCAGATGCAGCTGTCGGCGAATCGCCGCAACCTGACGCCGGCCGACGACCCGATCGCCTCGGCGCGCGCGCTGGAAGTGACGCAGTCGCAAACGATCAACACGCAATTCGTGACGAACCGCTCGAACGCCAAGAATTTCCTGTCGCAGGAAGAGCTGGCGCTGGCCAGCACCACCTCGCTGATCGCCGATGTGCAGCAACTGGTGCTGAAAGCTGGTAATCCGGCATTGAAGGATATCGACCGCCAGAGTCTGGCCACGGAGCTGAAAGGCCGCTTGACCGACCTGATGGGCATCGCCAACACGTCCGACAACGCGGGTGGCTACCTGTTTTCCGGCTACAAATCGACCACCCAGCCGTTCAGCCAGACGCCGGGCGGCGCCACCTATGTGGGCGACCAGGGCCAGCGCGAACTGCAAGTGGGCTCGGCGCGCTACCTGGCCACCAGCGACTCGGGCGCGACCGTATTCGAGAACAATTTGACGGGCAATGGCAAGTTCACCACGGCCGCCGATCCGGGCAACTTCACGCGCGGCGGCGCAGGCATCATTTCCGGCGGCACCGTCACCGATCCCACAAAATTGACGGGACACAAGTACACGATCGACTTCCAGGTGACGGGCACGGGCACGGATGCCAAGACGACCTATACCGTGACGGACGTGACCCTGGGCCAGACCATCCCGAATCCCGCCGTGCCGGTGGCCTATAAATCGGGCGACGCCATCAACTTTGACGGCCAGCAAGTCAATATCGCGGGCAAGCCGGCCGACCTGGACAAGTTCACCCTGGAGCCCAGCAGCAAGGAATCGATCTTTACCACGATTACCAACCTGATCGGCGCACTGGGCCAGCCGGCCACGGGCGACGCGGGGCAGGCGCGCCTGACGGCCAGCCTGAACGCGGCGCACGATCTGCTCGACACGGCCTACGACAACGTGCTGTCGGTGCGCGCGGAAGTCGGTTCGCGCCTGAAGGAGCTCGATACCCTCGACAGCGCCGGCGACGACCTCGACCTGCAATATGCGAGCACCCTGTCGGGCTTGCAGGATCTGGACATGGTGAAGGCGATTTCCCTGTTCAGCCAGCAGCAGATCACCCTGCAGGCGGCGCAAAAATCGTTCACCTCCATCTCGGGCTTGTCGCTGTTCAACTACATCAGCTAAGCGATCCGCATCGGATGAGCGGCAAGCCGGGGCAGGGAGGCCATCTCCCGCCCCGGCTTTTTTGCGTCCGCAAGATGGCCGTCTTGACAAGGTATGCAGTCAAACTGTGCAGTCTACCTGTCTATGTGTTATAGTAGGGGCTGTTGATCCACCACATGGCTAGCATGCGCACCCCACAAGAAAACCACGAACAAGTTCTGCAACTGGCCGGCGAATTGCGCATCCTGGTCGGCAAATTGCGCCGCCGCCTGCGCGAAGAGGCGCACCTGGGCGATGTCAGCATGTCGCAGGCATCCGTGCTCAGCCGCCTTGAACGCGACGGTCCCGCCACGGCCAGCAGCCTGGCGCGCGCCGAAGGCATGCGGCCCCAGTCGATGGCCGCCACCGTGCAAGCGTTGACGGAAGCGCAGATGGTGACGGGCTCGCCCGACCCGCTGGATGGCCGGCAAACCATCTTGACCTTGACGGACAGCTGCCGCGCCTGGATCGCGGCCAGCCGCGCCGCGCGCGAAGACTGGCTGGCGCGCACCATCGAAACCCGGCTCACGCCGGACGAAGTCACCGAACTGGACAAGGCGGTGGCATTACTCAAACGCTTGGCGGAGTGATCCGCTGAATTTTTCACCACGACCCCGGCAAGGAGCCCGCACGCCCAGATGAACAACACATTCCGTTCGCTACGCATTCCCAATTACCGTATCTGGGCCGGCGGCGCCCTCGTGTCGAATATCGGCACGTGGATGCAGCGCACGGCGCAGGATTGGCTGGTGCTGAGCGAATTGACGCAGCACAATGCCAGCGCCGTCGGCATCGTCATGGCCTTGCAATTCGGCCCGCAACTGCTGTTGCTGCCGCTCACTGGCATGGCGGCCGATTTGCTTGACCGCAGGAAATTGCTGCTGTGCACGCAGGCGGCCATGGGCTTGCTGGCGCTGGGACTCGGGATATTGTGCATCAGTGGACAGGTAGCATTGTGGCACGTGTATGTGTTTGCTTTCCTGCTGGGCTGCGTGACGGCCTTCGATTCGCCCGTGCGCCAGACTTTTGTTGCCGAAATCGTCGGCGAAGAAGATTTGACGAATGCCGTGGCGCTCAATTCCACCTCGTTCAATGCGGCGCGCATGCTGGGTCCGGCGGTCGCCGGCTTGCTCATCAGCAGCGTTGGCAGCGGCTGGGTCTTCATCATCAACGCCGTCTCGTTTGCCGCCGTGATCGGTTCGCTGTTGCTGCTGCGCGTGGAATTGCTGCGCCGCGCGCCGCGCCTGAAGGCCACGCGCGCCAGCCTGGGCGAGGGTTTCCGCTATGTGCGCCAGCGGCCGGACCTGATGGCTATCTTGCTGATGCTGTTCCTGATCGGCACCTTCGGACTGAACTTCCCGATTTTCCTGTCGACCATGTCGGTGACGGCCTTCCATGCGGGCGCCGGCCAGTATGGCGTGCTCAGTTCCGTGATGGCGTGCGGTTCCGTGGCCGGCGCCTTGCTGGCGGCGGGACGCGGCCAGCCCACGCTGGCCTTGCTGCTGGGGGCGGCTGCGCTGTTCGGCCTGGCCTGCGCGCTGGCCGCCGTGATGCCCAATTACTGGCTGTTCGGCATGATGCTGGTGGTCATCGGCATCGCCGCGCAAAGCTTTACCACCAGCGTCAACAGCAGCGTGCAACTGTCGACGGCGCCCGCCATGCGGGGCCGCGTGATGGCTATACTGCTGGCCATCTCGGCGGGCGGCACGCCGCTGGGCGCGCCCATCGTGGGCTGGGTGGCCGACACCTTCGGCCCGCGCTGGGCGCTGGGCATAGCCGCCCTGTCGGGCCTGGCGGCGGCCCTCGTCGGCGTGCGCTACCTGGTCAAACATCACCAGTTGCGTTTGAATGTCGACTTGCGGCGCTGGCGCGTGGCGCTCAGCAGCGACCAGCCCTGAGGCGGCCAATCAGGGCGGCAGCAGGCCCGTGCGGGCGGCGGCAAGGATGGCGCCGCTCAAGCCGTCGAGCAGGCCGGACGCGGCGCGCGCCGTATGCCAGTGCAGCGGCACATCCAGTGGCGTACCGGGCAGCAGTTCGACCAGGTTGCCATTGTCGAGACAGGGCTGGATCAGCGCCTGCGGGTGCAAGCCCCAGCCCATGCCCGCCAGGGCGGCCGTGACGAAGGCGTGCGACGAGGGCAGGGCATGGCGCGGCAATTCAACATGCCGGTGGCACAGGCGCCGCACCCAGCGCGCCTGCAGCTCATCCTTGGTATTGAAGACGAGGCTGGGTGCCAGCACCAGGCTGGCGGCGCCCACGCCGTGGGCAAAATAGCGCTGCAGGAAGGCGGGACTGGCGGCCGCCAGGTAGCGCATGGCGCCCAGCGGGCGGCTGTTGCAGCCCGATGCGGGCCTGGCCGTGGCACTGACGGCGGCCAGCACGGCGCCGCTGCGCAGCCACTCGGCCGTATGGTCTTGGTCGTCGACGGCCACTTGCAGCAGCACCGGGTGCTCGGCCGCGAAGGCGGCGATGGCGGGCGCCAGCCAGGTGGCCAGGCTGTCGGCATTCACGGCGATGGGCACGCTGGCGCGCGAGGGCCCCTGCGCTGCCAGCGCCGGCAAGGTCCCCTGCAAATCCTGCTCGAGCAGCCGCACCTGGTCCACGTGCTGGCACAAGCGCCGGCCCGTTTCCGTGGCGCGGCAGGGCTGGTCGCGTATCACCAGCGCGCAGCCGACGCGCTCTTCCAGCAGGCGGATGCGCTGCGAAATGGCCGATGGCGTCACGTGCAAGGCGCGCGCCGCGCGCTCGAAACTGCCTTCGCGGATGACGGCGGCCAGCGCGGCGAGGGCGGCATAATCGAGCATGGATGAAGTTTTCCTTAATTGGCTGTAGAAAAGGTAGTTTGCCTTCATTCCTTCCGGCTGGCAAGATCGCCGCATGACACTCTCGACCGCCACCACACCGCTGGTTTTTTCCGTCTTTTTCCAGGGCTTGACCCTGGGCCTGGGACTCATCGTTGCCATCGGCTCGCAAAATGCCTTTGTCTTGCGGCAAGGCTTGCGCCGCGAACACGTGGGTGCCATCGTGCTGTTTTGCGCGCTGGCCGACGCGGCCCTGATTGCCGCCGGCGTCCTGGGCATGGCCAGTGCGCTGGGGCAGCGACCCTTGCTGGCCAGCGCGCTGGCGCTGGGCGGCGCCGTCTTCCTGGCCGTCTACGGTTGGCAAGCCCTGCGGCGCGCCCGCCGGCCGCAGCAGTTGCGCGCCTCCGAGGGGGGCGCGGGACTGGGCCTGGCGGCCATCCTGGCTCAGGCGGCGGCCTTCACCTTGCTCAACCCGCATGTGTATCTGGATACGGTATTGCTGGTGGGAAGTATTGGCGCCCAGCAGCCGGGCGCGCTGCGCGGCTGGTTTATTGTTGGCGCGAGCGCGGCCAGCCTGCTGTGGTTTGCAGCGCTGGGATATGGCGCGCGCTGGCTGGCGCCGTGGTTTGCGCGGCCCCGGGCCTGGCAAGTGCTCGACGGCTTGATCGGCGTCACCATGTTCGTGCTTTCCGCGCTGTTGCTGCGCCACGCGCTGGGCTGGTAGCCCTGATCAGCGCGCGGGCGGCAGCGGCGCCGGTGCAGGCGCTGCCGGGCGCAGGGGATTCGGTGGCGCGGGCGGCGGTGGCCGGTCGCGCGTGGCAAAGCCGCGCGGCAGCAGGCGCGCTGTTTCTATGCCGCGCAGGAACATGTTCTGGAAGGGCGTGGCCAGGTAGGGCAGGACCATGCCGATCACGAGCAAGCCCACGCCCAGGGTGACGGGGAAGCCGATACCAAAGATGTTCAGCTGCGGCGCGGCCCGTGTCAAGATGCCCAGCGCCACGTTGGTCAGCAGCAAGGCAGCGATGATGGGCAGCGAAATTTGCAGGCCGGAACGGAAGATTTCCCCGCCCCAGGCCGCCAATTGCTGGAAACCGCCGCCGCTGATGGGACTCGACGAAATCGGCAGGCTGACAAAGCTTTCCGCCAGCGCCGCCAGCAAGACCAGGTGGCCGTTGACGGTCAAAAACATTAACGTGGCCAGCATGACGAGGAACTGGCTGATGGCCGAAGACCTGCCCTTGGTTTGCGGATCGAAGAACGAGGCGAAGCCCAGGCCCATGGTGAGACTGCTGATCTCTCCGGCCATTTCGATGGCGGAAAACACGATGCGGATGGAAAAGCCCATGGCCAGGCCCACCAGCATCTCCTGTGTGAGGATCAGCAAGCCGGGCAAGGACATCGGGTTGACGGCAGGCAAGGCCGGCACGGTGGGGGCGATGATCATGGCCAGCAGCGCGCCCAGGGTCACTTTCACCGTGGCGGGCACGGCCGCGTTGCCGAACAGGGGGGCGGCCGCGATCAGGCCAAGGATGCGGCTAAGCGGCCACAGCAGTGCTGCGATCCAGGTATTGAGTTCGATGCTGGACAGGGTCAGCATAGGAGGATCAGCGATGGCTGCACTAACCCACCAGGTTCGGGATGCCCGTGAAGACCTGGCGCATGTAGTCGAGCATGACGGACAGCATCCAGGGGCCCGCCACGACGATGGCGACGAAAATGCCGACCAGCTTGGGGATGAAGGACAGGGTCGCCTCGTTGATCTGCGTGGCCGCCTGGAAGATACTCACGATCAAGCCGATGATGAGGGCGACCAGCAGCATGGGCGCGGCCACCATCAGGGTGATTTCCATCGCATGGCGGCCCAGGGTCATGACGCTTTCGGGTGTCATCGTATTTCCCCTAGTAAAAACTCTGTGACAGCGAGCCCAGCAGCAACTGCCAGCCATCGACGAGCACGAACAGCATCAGCTTGAACGGCAGCGAGATCGTGGCCGGCGACATCATCATCATACCCATCGACATCAGCACGCTGGCGACCACCATGTCGATGATCAGGAACGGGATGAAGATGGCAAAGCCGATCTGGAACGCCGTCTTCAGTTCACTGGTGACGAAGGCCGGCACGAGGATACGCAGCGGCACGTCTTCCGGACCTTGCAGGGCCGGCGAGCGCGACATCTTGGCGAACAGGGCCAGGTCGGCCTGGCGTGTCTGCTTGAGCATGAAGGTTTTCAGGGGATCGACGCCCTTGTCCATCGCCTGCTGCATGGTGATCTTGTTTTCCTGATAGGGCTGGTACGCATCCGTATAAATCTTGTCGAACACGGGGCCCATGACGAACAGGGTCAAAAACAGGGCCAGGCCCACCAGCACCTGGTTCGGCGGCGCCGATTGCGTGCCGATGGCCTGGCGCAGCAGGGACAGCACGATGATGATGCGCGTAAAGCAGGTCATCATCAGCAAGGCCGCCGGCAAAAAGGTGAGCGACGTCATCAGGATGAGCGTCTGCACCGGCAGCGAGTAATTCTGGCCGCCGCCCGGCGCCGGCGTGCTGTTGAAGGCCGGGATGCCCGGCTGGGCCATGGCCCATAGCGGCAAGGCCAGGGCGGCTGCCGCCAGCAGCCAGGTCAGGGGAGTCTTCAAGGTGGACCACGCCATCTGCTGCTTATTTCCCATTGCGTTTTTCGATGGTCTGTTTCAGCCACTCGGAAAAATTGGCGGCCGCGGGGCCGTTTTGCGCCGTGGCCAGTTGCGGCAGATCGCCTTCCTGGCGCGGCATGGTGGCCAGCGCGTTGATCCTGCCGGGCGAGGCGCCGACGACGATCCACTGGTCGGCCACTTCGACGAGGACGATGCGTTCGCGTCCGCCCAGGTTGAGCGAACTGACGACGCGCATCTTGTTGTTGCCGCCCATGACCTTGGGGCCATAGCGCTTCATGAACCAGGCCAGACCGATCAGGAGGGCCAGCACGAACATCAGCGCCAGGATGGTTTGCAGCAGACTGCCGGCCGAGCTGGTCGGCGCCATCGTCATCGGCGCGCCGGGCGGCATGGCGGGCAGGACGGCGGCAGGCGCGGAAGCCGGCACCGCTGCGGCGGCTGGCGGCGTCTCGCTCGCCACCGCGACGGAAGCGCTGGCGGCGCTGGCCGCCGGTGCCGAGGTGGCTGCCGGTTCAGCTTGGGCAATGCTGCATGCCGCCAGGAGCGGCAGCACAGTGGAAATCAACAGGCCAGGCTTCATTTATTGAGTTTTCGGATGCGTTCGGAAGGCGTGATGATGTCGGTCAGGCGGATGCCGAACTTGTCATTCACCACCACCACTTCGCCCTGGGCGATCAGGCAGCCGTTCACCAGCACGTCCATCGGTTCGCCGGCCAGGCCGTCGAGCTCGACCACGGAACCCTGTGCCAGCTGCAGCAGGTTCTTGATGGCGATCTTGGTACGGCCCAGTTCGACCGTCAGTTGCACGGGGATATCGAGGATGAAATCGATATCGTTGTGCGTTTCCGACTTTGATGCCTGCTTGGAAAAGTCCTTGAACACGGCGGCGCTGGCCGCGCTGGCCGTATTGGCGGCCTGGTTCTGCAGCGCTTCGGCTTCCGCCTTGGCCTGCTCGGCAATGGCCGCGCCCCAATCGTCTTCCGCGCTTTGGTCGTCTTGGTTGTCAGACATGTGTTTCTCCTGTTGTACTGATGCGGACCGCAGCGGCCCGGGTATTTTATTTAGTGGTTATTCATGTTATCGGCATTGGCGAGGAGTTTCTCCACCTTCAATGCATATTGTCCGTTCAACACGCCGTAGGTGCAATCCATCACGGGCACGCCGTCGACGGTGGCGGCGATCAGTTCGGGAATATTCAGGGGGATGATGTCGCCCACCTTCATGTTCAGGATTTCGTCGAACGACACGCGCGCCGTGCCCAGCGAGGCCACCAGCTCGACTTCGGCGATCTGGATCTGCTGCGTCATCAGGCGGATCCAGCGCTTGTCCACCTCCAGCGCCTCGCCCTGCAGGCTCGAGGTCAGCGAATCGCGGATCGGCTCGATCATCGAATACGGCATGCAGAAGTGGATTTGTCCGGAAACGGAGCCCAATTCCACCGTAAACGTGGACGCCACCACTACCTCGTTCGGCGTGGCGATGTTGGCGAACTGCGTGTTCATTTCTGAACGGATATATTCGAACTCGACGGGGAAGACCGGTTCCCACGACTTGGTGTACGCCTCGAAGACGATGTCGAGGATGCGCAGGATGATGCGCTGCTCCGTCTGCGTAAAGTCGCGCCCTTCGACGCGCGTATGGAAACGTCCGTCGCCGCCGAACAGGTTGTCGACCAGCAGGAAGACCAGGCCCGGATCGAAGACCATCAGGGCCGTGCCGCGCAGCGGCTTCATGTGCACCAAATTCAGATTGGTCGGCACCACCAGATTACGGATGAACTCACTGTATTTCGAGACGCGCACGGAACCGACCGACACTTCGGCGCTGCGGCGCAGGAAGTTGAACAGGCCCACGCGCAGCAGCCGGGCGAAACGCTCGTTGATAATTTCCAACGTTGGCATCCGGCCGCGCACGATGCGCTCCTGGGTTGCCAGGTTGTAGGTACGAACTCCCGTGACATCTTCCGGCGCCTGCGCGTCGTCCTGGTCTCCGTTGACGCCCTTCAGAAGGGCATCGACTTCTTCCTGGGAGAGGAAATTATCGGCCATGGCTGCTTATTGAATGATGAATGCGGTAAATAATACGTCCGTCACGTCCTGCTCCGGCCCTTTGTCCTCGAACGGCTGGTTCACCTGATTGATGATTTCGGCCGCCAGCTGCTGCTTGCCTTCCACGGTATTGAGTTCGGATGCCTTCTTGCCGGACAGCAGCAGCAGCAGGCGGCTGCGCACCTTCGGCATGTTCAGCTTGATGGAATCCATTTCTTCCGGACTGCTCACCTGCAGGGTAAACGCGATCTGCAGGTATTGTTCGCCATTTTCCGGCTGCAAGTTGACGGTGAAGGCATCGACGGGCACGAAGACGGGCGGACCTGCCTTGGACGCGGCATGTTTTTTCTTGCTGGGCGCCGATTCTTCTTTATCGGCCTTGCCATGCAGGAAGTACCAGGCGGCACCGCCACCGATGCCGCCAGCCACCAGCACCGAGGCCAGCACGATGATCAGAAGCTTCTTTTTCGAGGCGCCGGCGGGAGCCAGGCCTGCATCTGCTTTCGGATCTGCTTTCATTTTTGGATTTGCTTTCAATGGTACTCGAGTGCATGGAAGTGGATCACGACGCCATTATGTCATTATCAGCAAATTCTGCGCAGAAGGATGCAGTGAAAAGAGGGCGGAAGCGCCCTCAACTCGCTGTTTTTAGACGAAAAGTTACGCTGCGGGGCACGCCTGTGGCCCGAGGACGACGAATTATCCTCAGGCAAAGGTATCCACGGCACTCAGGCTGGGCCGGCTGCGTGTGCCGGTGGCCGGCGCGATGGCGATCTCGCCACCGGAGACGCCGCCACCCTGGCCATTGCCACGGCGTCCGCCAGATGCTTCCCGGTTACCCTGGTCCTGCTGTTCCGGCGTGCCGGCCGAGACCGTGGCGCTGCCAAAGGCGATGCCCGCTTCGCTCATCATTTCGCGCAAGCGCGGCATGGCCGCTTCGAGCGCCTGGCGCACTTCCGGCTGGGCCGACATGAAGGCGGCATCGGCCTGGTCATTGGTGACCGTCAGTACCACTTGCACGGGGCCCAGGTCGGGCGGATTCAGGGTCAGCGTGGCGCTCTGGTCGCCGCCGGCCGCCATCCACACGACTTTCTGTCCCAGTTGCTGGTCCCAGGCCGGCGTGCCGACCCGGCCCGCCAGCTTGTCGCTCGGCACGGCCACGGCGGCCGCGGCCTGCTGCAGCGCGCCCGGCTGCAACTGGGCCGCCAGGCGGCTCAGGTCGGCAGGTGTTTCCTTGATGATCGGCTCGGCCATGGCGGCGCCAGCCTTGGCGGTGGCTGCCAGTTGCGCGTCGATGGCCAGCTTGCCAGGTTCGGCCTTGCCGGCCGGCACGCTGGCGCCTGGCGTGCCGGCTGTCTTGCCCTGGGCCTGGAGCAGGCTGTCGGCAAAGTCGCCGCTGTCGGCTTGCGCGATGACGGTGGCGGCGGCCTTGCCGCTGCCCTGGCCGGCTGCCAGCAAGGGTCCTGTTGCCAGGTTCTTGCCCTCGGCCTTGCCGCTGGCGCGGGCCGGCAGTTCCGGCGCGGCCTTGGCCGCTGGCGGCTGGATGGCCAGCTGGATGCTGCCCACCAGGGCCAGCATCTCGGCGGCCGGATCGGCTGGCGGCGTGACTGTTGCGGCGGGGGCGGCAGGCACGCTGGCCTCGGCCGTGGCGCTGTCGGGTGTCGCCGCCTCGCTCGATTGCGCTGGCGGCTGTTCGCTGCTGGCCGCCTGTTCGGTGTCTGCCTGCGCCGGCTTCGCTTCGGTCGCTGGCGCCTGGGCGGGTGCTGGCGTGGCAGCAGGGCGGGCCGTCGGCGCAGGTGCTGGTACTTGCGCTTGCGCCATATTGCGGCTGGCCTGGCGTTGCTCGATCTGGCGGTTCAGGGTGCGCTGGAAGTCGCCCGCCGTGCCGCTGGCGGACGGCTGGCTGCGATTGGCGGCGCCCGGCGTGGCATTCGGCGAGACTATCTGGGAAATCGGGGTTGGCTGGGTTTGCATGATGCTGCCTCAGTGTTGCTTAGCGTTTGTAATAGGCTTGTCGCGCCGCGTGCTCATCCATTGCTTTCTGGTCGCGCTTGTTTTCCAGCTTCAGCGCCTGTTCCTGCGCCCGGTTGTTCAGGGTGGTGTACGACATGCGCTTGCGTTCGGCCAGCTGCCAGCGCATCTTTTCATTGTCGCTGCGCGCCTGCGCATGCTCGACCACCTGCTGCTGGCCCAGGATGGCGCTGTCGAGCTTGACCATGAAGGCCTGGAAGTTGCGGTAAGCCATGGGCGTGATACCGCTGCTCATGCTGGCCTCGAAGCGCTTGGCATAGTCGTCGCGGTAGCCGGACAGCATGTCGAGCTTTTCACGGCAATCGTCGAGCGCTTTCAGGGCCGCGCCCAGGCGCTTGGCGCAGTCGTCCGTTTCGCGCTGGGCAAGGTCGATCAGGGTTGCAAGTTGGGAAGGAGAAGCCATGACTGATTATATTCCCGCTATGCAAGCCCTAATCACTCGAATAGAGCGGTAAGTTGCCCCAAGCTCTCGTCCATGCTGACCCGCTCCGTGATTTGCTGTTGTAAAAACGCTTCAATCTTTTCATGCAGGGCGATGGCCTGGTCCAGCACGGGATCGGTGCCGGCGCTGTAGGCGCCCACGCTGATCAGGTCGCGGCTGCGTTCATAGCGCGAATACAGCTGTTTCAGCTTGCGCGCCTGCTGCTGGTGCTCGTGCGTGGTGATCGAATGGGCCGCACGCGAAATCGATTGCTCGATGTCGATGGCCGGATAGTGTCCCGCTTCGGCCAGGCGGCGGTTCAGCACGATGTGGCCATCGAGAATCGCGCGCGCCGAGTCGGCGATCGGGTCCTGCTGGTCGTCGCCCTCGGTCAGCACGGTGTAGAAGGCCGTGATCGAGCCGCCGCCTTCCTCGCCATTGCCGGCCCGCTCCACCAGCACGGGCAGCTTGGCGAAGACGGACGGCGGATAGCCCTTGGTGGCAGGCGGCTCGCCGATGGCCAGGGCGATTTCGCGCTGCGCCATGGCGTAGCGGGTCAGCGAATCCATGATCAGCAGCACGTTTTGCCCCTGGTCGCGGAAGTGTTCGGCAATCGCCGTCGCATATGCGGCCCCTTGCAGGCGCATCAGCGGCGGCGTGTCGGCCGGCGCGGCCACGACGACGGAGCGGGCCAGGCCTTCGGCGCCGAGAATCTGCTCGATGAATTCCTTGACTTCGCGTCCCCGTTCGCCGATCAGGCCGACGACGATCACGTCCGCTTCCGTGTAGCGGGCCATCATGCCCAGCAGCACGCTTTTACCCACGCCGGAACCGGCAAACAGGCCCATGCGCTGGCCACGGCCCACGGTCAGCATGGCATTGATCGAGCGCACGCCCACGTCGAGCGTGTCGACGATGGGCGCGCGGCCCAGGGGATTGGCGGGGCGAACGTTGATGGGGGCGCTGTCGGTCGTGTGCAGCGGACCCAGCTGGTCGAGCGGACGGCCCGCGCCATCGAGCACGCGGCCCAGCAGTTGCGGACCCACGGGCAGGTGGCGCGCGCGGTCGCTGGGACGGCGGCGCGGGTGCGCCACGCTGCCGGGGCGGGGAATGGCCGGTTCGACGGAAAACACGCGCGTGCCGGGCACGATGCCTTCGACGTCGCTTTGCGGCATCAAGAACAGGCGTTCGCCTTCAAACCCCACCACTTCCGCCTCGACCCGGCCGCCATTCGGCAGCGGCACGGTGCAGGCGGCGCCGACGGCCAGGCGCAGGCCCACGGCTTCCATCACCAGGCCGGCCACGCGCGTGACCCGGCCTGAAATCTGCATCGGTTCGACAAAACCAACCACGGCCGAACAGTCGCTCAGGTAGGCGCGCCAGCGCGCCGCATGGGCTGTGGGGCCTTTGACGGGCTCGCTCACGGCGCCAGCCAGTCCAGGTCTTTGCCCAGCGCATGCGTCAGGCGGTGCCAGCGGGTGGACGTCTGCGCGTCGATCTGGTTGCTGGCCGTGTCGATCTTGCAACCGCCGCGTTCCACGCTGGGGTCTTCGATGACGCGCCAGCCACCCTTGTCGAGCTCGTCTCCGATGCCGTCGCGCACGACTTGCGCATCTTCCGGGTTGAGCATCAGCAAGGCAGGTTGTTGTAGCACAGGCAAGTATTCGATGGCTTCGCGCACCACGGGCAGCATCAGTTCGGGACGCACGGGCAAGGCCGTCTTCAGCATGCCCTTGGCCAGTTGCAGGGCCAGTTCCATCACGTCATTGGCGATCAGTTCGTCGGCCTGGTGCACGGCCGTGCCGAAGTCGACGGCGATGGTTTGCAGGTGCGCCAGCTCGATGGCGGAAGCCGCCTTGCCTTCCGCATACGATTGCGCGTGCCCATCGGCATGTCCGGCCGCATGGCCTTCCGTATAGCCGGCCGCGCGGCCTTCGTCGAAGGCCGTGGCGCGCGCCTCCTCGCGGATGGCGTCGAGTTCTTCCTGCGTCGGATATTCGAGCGGCGGAGCCGGTTCTTCCTCGTGCAGCTCGGCAAATGGGTCGAACTCGGGCTCGGGGTCCGGTTCGAGCAGCTTGCGCGCCGCCACCACGCTGGGACGCTCGTCGCCAAACGAGGTCATTTCCCAGCGCTGGTAGGCGGTTTGCTGCTCTTTGGGAATCAAATTAGACAAACGAATCCTCGCCTTTTCCGCCTAAGACAATCTGCCCCTCGTCCGCCAGGCGGCGCACGATCTGCAGGATCTGTTTCTGCTGCGATTCCACTTCCGACAGGCGCACGGGGCCTTTCGACTCCAGGTCTTCGCGCATCATCTCGCCGGCGCGCTGCGACATGTTCTTGAAGATCTTGTCGCGCAGCTCTTGCGAGGCGCCTTTCAGGGCGATGATCAGCATTTCCGACTGCACTTCGCGCAACAGCAGCTGGATGCCGCGGTCGTCGATATCGATCACGTTGTCGAACACGAACATTTCGTCCATGATCTTTTGCGCCATGTCGTTGTCGTAGTTCTTGATATTGTCCATGACGGAGCCTTCCTGCTCGCCGCTCATGAAGTTCAGGATCTCGGCCGCCGCGCGCACGCCGCCCAGCGACGATTTCTTGATGTTTTCGTTACCGGACAGCAGTTTCGTCAGCACGTCGTTGAGTTCGCGCAAGGCGGCCGGCTGTACGCCGTCCAGGGTGGCGATGCGCAAGACCACGTCGTTGCGCAAACGGTCCGTGAAGTGGCCGAGGATTTCGCAAGCCTGGTCGCGTTCCAGGTGGACGAGGATGGTGGCGATGATCTGCGGGTGTTCGTTGCGGATCAGCTCGGACACGGATTGCGAATCCATCCACTTCAGCGATTCGATGCCGGACGCATCCTTGCCGCCCAGGATGCGCGACAGCAGCACGGACGCCTTGTCGTCGCCCAGCGCCTTGGTGAGGACTTGGCGGATGTATTCGTCCGAATCGAGGCCGACGGTGGAATTGAGTTCCGTCTGCGCGCGGAAGTCGTCGAGCACCTCGACCACCTGCTCGTGCGCGATGCCCTTCATGGTGGCCATGGCGGCGCCCAGTTTCAGCACTTCGCGCGGGCCGAGGAATTTCATGACCTCGGCCGCTTCGCTCTCGCCCAGTGCCAGCATCAGGATCGATGCTTTTTGCAGTCCCGTTGTCTCAGTCATTATTGCCTATCCATGCTTTGATTACGTTGGCCACCACGCGCGGGTCTTCCTGCGCCAGTTTCCTGGCCATCGCCAGGTTTTCGCGATAACCGCGGGCCGTATCTTCTTCCAGTTCTTCCAGCTCCGCTTCGCTGAGCAGGACTTCGTTTTCTTCGCCGTCCTTGGCCAGTTCCGGCTCGATGACGGGCGGCGGCGCGCCGAAATCGTCGATCTTGCGCATCACGGGGCGCAGCATCGGACGCACGATCTTGATGAAGATGTACAGCAGAATCAGGGCCGTGATGAGGAATTTCGCCAGTTCCTTGGCCAGCGGCAAGTTGGCCGGGTCGCGCCACCACTCCAGCTTGCCTTCCGGCGCGCGGTCGATGCCGTCGAAGGGCGAGTTGGCCACGCTGAAACTGTCGCCGCGTTCCTTGTTGTAGCCCATCGCTTCCTTCACCAGATTATTGATCTGGACCATTTCGGCAGGGGAAATCGGCTTGACCGTGACCTTGCCATCCTTGTCGAAGGTGCGGCGGTAATTGACGACGACGGCGACCGACAGGCGGCGCAGGCCGCCCATGGATTTCTGTTCGTAGCGCACGGTCTTGTCAACTTCGTAATTCGTCGTCGATTCCTTCTGTGTCGGTGCCGTCGGCGCGCCGCCCGGGGCGCCTGGCGCCTCGGCCGTCAGCGGAGCCGTCGCCACGCCTGGCGGCTGGTTCGACAGCGCGCCCGGCACGCCGGACGGGTTGGCATTGCCGGCGCCTGTCGATTCGCTCGTTTGCTGGCTGCGGATGGTGGATGCTTCCGGCGGCGAATTCGGCTTGTAGGTTTCGGCGGCCTGCTCGCTTTGCGAGAAATCCACGTCGGCCGTCGCTTCGGCGCGCACATTGCCTTCGCCGACGATCGGCAGCAAGATCGATTCGACTTGCTTGATCACGCTTTGCTGCAACTGCTGCACGTACTTTAATTGGTTCGGGTCCAGGCTCTTGATGCCGTTGGCGCGGTCCTTGTCCTTTTCCTGGTTCGACAGCAGGGTGCCGGCCTGGTCGACCACGGTGACATTGATTGGCAGCAATTCCGGCACGCTGGACGCCACCAGATGCACGATGGCGCTCACCTGCAGCTGGTCGAGGCCGCGGCCCGGGTGCAGGTTCAGCAGCACGGAAGCCGTCGGTTTTTGCTGTTCACGCACGAAGACGGACGGTTTCGGCAGGGCCAGGTGGACGCGCGCCGTGTCGACGGCGGACACCGATTCGATCGATTTCGCCAGTTCGCCTTCCAGCGCGCGCTGGAAATTGACCTGTTCCAGGAACTGCGACACGCCCAGTTTCTGGTTTTCCATCAGCTCGAAGCCCACGTTGCCGCCCTTCGGCAAGCCTTGCGCGGCCAGTTTCAGGCGCGCATCGTGGACTTGTTCGGATGGCACGAGAATGGCGCCGCCGCCTTCGGAAAACTTGTGCTTGATGCCCAGCTGGTCCAGCGACGCGGTGATGGCGCCGCCGTCGCGGTCCGTGTAATTGGAGAACAGGACTTTGTATTCGGGCGGCTGGTTCCACATGTACAGGGCCACGCCGATGGCGATCAATGCCGCCACGCCCAGGCCGCGCAGGAAATTCTTGCCCATCGGCGTCTTGGCGAAGGCTTGCACGGATTCCACGGGCGAGCGGGCAGGCGCCGGTTCAGGCGGTATGCGGTTTACATCGATTTCTTCGGCTACAGCCATGATTGCCTTCCAGGGCGTGTGGTTTGACGGGTATTCGTTGCTGCGTGGGGGCCGCTTCCTCGGGAGGAGGGGGCGATATGCAGAATTATCCGCCACTGTCACGCGCTTCAATCGTCCAAATAGAAGGCGCTTTTGCCGCCTGCTCGGCCGAGCGGCTGGCGTTGGCGCTGGTATTGTGGAACCCTGGCAACATGTGACGGAAGTTATTGTACCCGTCGTTGCCTGGCAAACCAGGGTTTTGTTCTCTGGGTGCAACAGGCAAGGAACAGTTATGCAGCAGACCAGAATCGGGAGGTAAAGTGAAAACAGGCGGTATCGATAGCAGCAGGATCGAGGCGATGATCGCGCAACTGAAGTCGGCGGCCACGCGGCCGGAGGCGAAAATACCGGCGATCCAGACCGAGATGCCGGCAGCAAAGGTGAATTTTGCCGATGCCTTCAAGAGCGCGCTGGACTCCGTGAGCGGCGCGCAAAAGGCCTCGTCGGCGCTGGGCCAGCGCTTTACCATGGGCGATGAAAAGGTCAGCCTGTCGGACGTGATGGTGTCGATGCAAAAGTCGAGCATCGAATTCCAGGCGACGGTGCAGGTGCGCAATAAGTTAGTCTCGGCATATCATGAGATCATGAACATGCAGGTGTAAACGTCGCACCAAAGCTACTGCGCGGCGCCCTTTGCGGCCTGCGATGCTCGCTGTACTTCAGTACAGCTGCGCGTCTCGGCCGCAAATCATCGCCGCTCGCTACGCTTTGGCGGGACGTTTTGTGGCCTTCAATTCTTCCTTAACCCAACCCCGCCATGCGCGCATTTCTCTCGCGCTCAAGTCGCGTGATATAGCGCTGCACGTGCGCCAGCATGCTGCGTGGCAGGTCGACGAACTGGCAGCCCAGGCGGCGGTTCAGCTTGTTGTTCAGCAGGGTCATGTCCAGCGAATTGCGAATTTGCAAAGTCGCGGTGACGATGCCGACGTCGGGCAGGTCGATGCGGCAGCCGGGATAGTCCCTGCCGATGGTTTCGCCCAGCATCAGTTTATTGTCGAGGATGGCGATGCCGCCGCAGCTGATGTCGGCCAGCGGAAACAGGGTGTCGGCGCCGCCCAGCGATGGCGGCAGGGGAATCGCCACGCGCACGGGATTGCTCACGGGCGTCGTCATGCGGTAATACTCGCGCCGCTGCAAGCGGATCAGCGTTTCTGGAATGGCAATTTTCAAGGCGGGCGTGCCGCCATAATTGCACTCTTCCACCAGGGCGCTGGCAAACAGGATGCGGATCTTGTCGAGCGAGGTTTCAAACGAGATGCCAGTGGCGGCCACCATGCGCCGGTTCTGGTCGGCGTTCACGGAACGGTCGAGGATGACGGTATCGCGTTCGGCATCGACTTCCAGGATGGAGGTGACGCACACATCGGATTCACCGTGGATCAGCATGCGGATCAGCTGGTTCTTTTCGCTGATGCTGCGCAGCAAGGCGATGATTTCCCGCCGCGATTCCACTTCAAAATCATGCCAGTTTTCGAGGCCGGAATCCATAATATGTGCTTGCATTGATGCCTGTCTATGTATCGGTGAGGTTGACGCTGGTGTCGGGCGGCGGCGGGATCGGCCCGCCATTCGCAGATTCAATATGATATAACCAGGCCAGCAGTTCCGCAATCGCCCGATACAGGCCGGGCGGAATCTGGCGGTCCAGGTCGACATCCATCAACAGCGCCACCAATTCCTTCGATTCATGCACGAAGACGCCGTGTTCGCGCGCCGTGCTGATGATCTGGTCCGCGATCAGGCCGCTGCCCTTGGCCACCACCTTGGGCGCCGGCGTGCCGCTCTGGTAGGCCAATGCGACGGCCGTCTGCGGCACCTTGCGCCTGGTGTCGTCAAGCATCATCTGCTTCCGCTGGCTCGGCAGCGTCCGGCTTGCCGGCGATCGTCAGCGACGATAATGGCCATCCCGCCGCGTCGAGCGACGCTTCCAGCCGCGCCGCATGCTGGCGCAAGGTGTCGGCGCTGCCTTCGCTGCCCGCTTGCAGCTGGATGGCCACGCGGCCGCCCTGCAAGACCACGTGCGCGGCCAGATCGCCCAGCAGGGGAAACTGGAAGCGCACATTGCTGCGCCAGGCCGTCGCTTCCTCGTCGCCATCGCGGCCATCGTGCTGCTGTCCTTCCGGCGCATCCTTGCTGATATCCCATTGCATCTTCTGGCCGGGCCAGGCTTCGCCCTGCCACTGCACGCGCGCCTGTTCGTGCGTATGCAGCTGTAAATTGATCAGTTGTGCCGAGGCCAGGTCGGTCCCCGTTCTGGCCATGTCGCCCTGTGCCGCCTTCTGCATTTGCGGCTCCAGCAGCAGCGACGCCAGCGGCCGCTTGCCTTCGGCCCATTCCTCCACATGCGATTCATAGAACAGGCCGCTGCTGCCGACGGCGTCGCGCAGGTTCTGGGCTACCTGGGCCGGAGCGGCGCCCGGCGTGGCCATCAGCGGCGTCTTGCCGACCAGCGACAGGGGCGCGCCGGGCACGCTTTCGGCCTGGCTGAGCACGCTGCTGATGGCGCGCGCGGTGGTGCTCAGCTCGGGCGCAGGCGTGTCGCCTGCGAGGGCGGGCAGCAGATTGGCTGGCGTCAGGGGGGCACGGCTGAGCAGGGTGGCGGCCGTGCTGCTGGCGCGCGTGCCCGCCTGGGCGGCGCCGGCCTGGGGGCCACGCGTTTCGGCCGCGTCCGGTTCTGCCTCCGCATCCGCATACGTCAGCAGGGCGCTGGCGGGCTGGTCGCGGTTATTGCCGATCTGAAAAGAGGGGCGGGGATTGATGCCGATCAAGGTCAGGGGGATTTCCGTACCCGGCTGGGCGCCGGCGGGCAGCTGCATGCGGGCCGGAGTGCCGGCCACGCGCACGAGGAAGCTGCCGTCGCCCATGCGGGCCAGTACTTGTCCCTGCATGGATTTGCCGATGAGTCCCTGCAGCGAGCGCTGGAACTCGGCCTGGCGCGGGTCGGCGACGGCATCGGCCGCCCGCGTGGCCTTGACCGGGGTCAAGGGCGTCATGCCGATCGCATCCATCTTCGGCAACATGGCGCCCCCGTGTGCGCTTACGCGCCGTAGGCGTTGGCCAGGCGCCGTTCAGTGCCGGTGCTGTTGATCAGCTTGGACAATTGTGCCATCCATGGCATGGTCAGGTCGCGGATCTTGCGGTCGTCTTCCAGGATCTGCTTGATCAGGGCAACCTTGCGCTGGCGGCCAGCACTTTCCAGCACGACTTTTTCTTCATTCGCCTTCAGCGTGGCCACATGCGCGCTGATGCGCTGTTCCAGCGCTTCGAGCTCGTCCCAGTCGGCGTTGGTGGCGGCGGTTACCATCTGGCCCGTCAGGGTCTGCATGGCTTCGTAGGTGGTCAGGACTTCTTGATTCGTCATCATGGGTCAGGCGCTCGCAAGGCTGGGCATACGTTTCAAATCGGCACCGGGAATGGCGGCGGGGGTGGCGCCGATGGCGTTCCAAGTTTCGCGCAGGTCGGTCAGCAGGCGCTGTACTTCTTCCAGCAGGGTAACATCGTTGTTCAGATTGGCCGTCAGCAGGCGCGCGCTCATGTACTCATACAGGGCGTCGAGGCCTTCGGCGATCTGGCCGCCCGCTTCCTTGTCCAGGCTGGCGCGCAAGCCATTGTCGATGATCTGGATGGCTTTCGAGATGGACTTGCCTTTTTCCGGCACATTGCCCGATTTCATGTGCATCTGCGCGCTGAGCACGGCCACCAGGGCGCCGTCGTACAGCATCACGATCAGCTTGTGCGGCGAGGCCGAAACGATGCCCGTTTCCAGGCCGACCTTGGCATAGGCATTGACGCCGCGTTGTTGGGTTCCAAACATATGTTCTCCTGATGGTTGGGCTTAGCGGTTGGCGGCGATGGAGGCCAGCTGCTGGGTCAAATAAGTTTGCGTGGACGTCAATTTGCTCAGCGTCACGTCCAGGCGCGAATACTGGGCGCGGTAGCGCGCCTCGATGGTATTGAGCTTGTCGGCAAAGCGCTGGCGCTGGTCGGCCACATCCTTGATGCTGTTATTGATGCCCGCGGTGCGGCCCGTGATGAGGCCGTCCGTGCCAAGGAAGGAGGCGGCCATGTTGTTCAGCTGGTAGGCATAGCCTTGCGAAAAGCTCACCGTGCCCCGGTCGCCCAGGCCACCGCCCGTCACTTCGACCTTCAGGCCGTCGGCCGGCGAACCGGGCGCGCCTGTCAGGGTCTGGCCCGAACCGATGACGGGCTGGCCGCCGATGGTGCCGGCCACGTCCGTGCCCTTGGTGGGGGTGATGCCGGCGCCGATCAGCGACTCGACGCCCGTACCGGTCACGCTGGCCACGGCCAGGTTGGAGACGGAACCATACCGGGCCGACGCTACCACCAGGCGGCCGCTGCCATCGATCGAAGCCGTCACCGATCCGCCGTTTTCACTGAAGGTCTTAACCCCGTTGATCGACGACTGGATCATGCCGGCCAGCTGGGCGGGCGTATAGTTACCGGCAGGAATGGTCACGGTGGCCGTATTCTTGGCCGCCGCAGGGTCCGTGTCGTTCAGCGTGACGCTCCAGGTGGTGTCGCTGGCGATCGTCGTCGATGCTGGCAAGGTCAGGGCGCCCTTCAGGGTGCCCTGGCTGGCCATGTTGGTGATGTTCAGCGCGTACGTGCCAGGCTTGGTGGCGGCCGTCGAACTGGTGAAGCTGACGTTGCTGTCCGTGGTTTTTCCCAGCGCGGAGAAGAGGCCGGCCACGTCCGAGAAGTTGGCGCTGATGGCCTTGTCCAGCACGGCCGAGTCCAGCACCAGGCTGCCGTCTTTCTGGAAGGTAATGCCGACCTGGTCCAGGGTCTTCAAGTTGCCGGCCAAGCCACTGATCGAGGTGCTCAGCTGCTTGCGCAGCTGGGACTGGATCGATTGCGTGGTCGAATCGCCCAGCATGACGCCGGCCTGCTTGGTTTCCGCATTGTAGGACGTCATCTTGGCGATCGACGCGTTCAAGTCGTTGTAAGCCTTGACAAAGGCGGTGACGCTGGTCTTCACCGTCGACGTATCCTTGGAAACGGACAAGGAGCTGCTGCCCACCTTCAGCACGTTCAGGGTGACGCCTTCGATGGCGCTGTCGATGCTGTTCGAAGTGTTCGTGATGGGAATGCCATTGACGCTGAGCATGGTGTTCTGCGCGGCGCTGTTCTGTTTCAGGTTTTGCGTGCCCGACGCGTCGTACGACAGCAAGTCGCTCAGCGCGCTGTCGGCTGGCTGGCCATCGCTGCCGCTGAGTGAAATCTTCATGCTTGAATTGGCGCCCGACTTTGCCGAGCTCAGCACCAGATGGTGGGGCTTGTCCGAACCATCGGAAACGATGCTGGCGGTCACGCCCAGACCCGCATTGTTGATGGCGTCGCGGATGCCTTGCAGCGAGTTGTTCGTGGAATCGATGACCACCGTGCCGGTCGCCTGCGTCGCATCCTGGGTAAAGCCGCTACCGATATAGGCGCCGCCCGTGCCGGCTGTCAGTCCGGCCGCGGCCGGATTGCTGCCGGCAACCGTGATGGGGCTGCCGTTGGTCGAACTGAGCGTGATGGAACTGGCGACGGTGACGTTGAAGCCCGTGTTGGTGGCCGTGGACGCATGGCCGATGCCGCCCTTGACGTCGCCCGTCACCACTTCCTCGATCTGGATGTTCGTGCCGTCGGCGCGCGTAAATTGCAAGGTGCCGTCGGCCGCCTTGCCGGTGACGGTGATATTGGCATCGGCCAGCGCATTCGAGATGGCGTTGGGGCCGGCCAGGGTGGTGTCGAGCGAGGCGCCAGTGATGCCGGCGCCGGCACCCACGCCATTGCCTTGCGTAACGATATTGATGCCGCCGACGGACAGCGCATAGGTGCCATCGGCACCGGTGGCAACATTGCCATAGCCGGCGAACAGGGTGGCGCTGCTGGCGGCCGGCTGTGCCGTGGCCGTCACGCCCGTGGTACTGCTCTTGGCATTGATGGCTTCGGCCAGCGCGCGCGCGCTCTTGATCGTGCTATCCGTGGGAATGGCCGTGCCATTCAGTGTCAGGGAACCGTTGCTGATGCCATTTTGCAAAGTCGCGCCGCTGAGCGCCGTGCCGTTCATGCCGAAGGTGCCGCCGGCAACTTTACCGAGCTGGAAGGAAATGGTCGTCTTGGCGCCCGAGCCGATGGTGGAAATCTTGCTGGCGTAGCCGGCCGAGGTCAAGGTTTGCGATTGCGCCAGCTGGCTGACATTGATATTGTAGTTGCCGGCCACGGCCTTGGCGCCGGCCGTGGCCGTAAATACCAGCGGGTCGCCAGGCATTGCCGAGACGGCGCGGAAATTGTTACTGTTGCTCAGGCCGGAGAGCGACGTCTGGAAGGCACCCACGGCGCCGCTCAGGGTGCCCAGCGCACTCAGCTTGGCCTGGTAGGAAGCGGTTTTCTTGTCATAGCCTGCCAGGGGCGCCGATTCGGCGGTCATCAGCTTTTCGATGATGGAGTTCACGTCCAGGATGCTGTTGCCGATGCCCGGAGAGGATAAGGTTGGTGCGATGGCCACTGTCTGCTCCTAGGAAAACACTAATATAAGCTGTTATCGGCAGAATTAATCAGGACTTGAGAGGGGCTTTTATGGCCCTGTTTCCTATTTGCGGAAAAGTCAGGCGGGAAATACGGAGGAATGTTGCATGAGTGGCATGATAAAAGGCAGGGCCAGACCGGAGGTTATCTGGCTGGCCCTGGCTCGCGCTTCCCTTGCTATGTTGCGATACTGCATTGGTTTTGCGCTTGCTGTCGGCATGGGCCTAGACGCTCTGGCTGATCAGCTGGCCTTTTGCCGAGGCAAATGACTTGGCGATTTCCAGCGCTTCCCGGGTGGGGATCTGGCGCAGGACTTCCTGCGTTTCCTGATCAATCACTTTGACCACGGTGCGCTGGCTGTCTTCGTCGATGGAAAATTGCAAACCCTGGGTTTTGACTTGTGGCGACTGGTTCAGTTCCGAAACGGCCTGGTCCAACTCTTCGCGGCTCGGTTCCTTGGCTTTGTTGGCCGTCGCGTCGATGCCGGTGTTCGCGCTGCGTGCCGTCTGCGGGCGTGCGATAGCCGCTTCCGCGGATGGATAGTTCTTGTCGATGCGCGCTGCGGAGGCGGCAGCTATGGTGTCGATAGTCATGTTGCTCCCCTAGTGAAAATTCCCCTGCCGAAGAAATCCGGCAGGGGAACCTGAGTCCAGCGATGTGGCGTTGCTAATCGAAGATTAGCCGCGCAGCAGGCTCAGCACGCCGTTTGGCAGCGAGTTCGCTTGTGCCAGCATGGCGGTACCAGCTTGTTGCAGGATCTGGCCACGGGTCAGGCTGGCCGTTTCTGCAGCAAAGTCGGTATCGACGATGCGGCTGCGCGAGGCGGACAGGTTTTCCGTCGTCGATTGCAGGTTGCTGATCGCCGAGGAGAAGCGCGATTGCAAAGCGCCGTACTGTGCGCGTTGGCTGTTGACCGTGGACAAGGCTGCATCCGTGATCTTCAGTGCCAGCTGAGCGCCATCAAAGGTCGTCACATCCAGGGTGGACACTGCTTTCAGGGTCGAGCCCTTGTTCACGCCTGCAGCTGCACCCGACAGGCCCAAGCCAGTTGCGGTTGTTTCGCTGACCGAGAAGCTGCTGTCGCCGTCGAAGGTGACGCGGCCGTTGGCAACTGCCGATGCCGTCGACGCTGCAACGGTTTGCGGCGAAGCCAGCTTGACACCTTTTTCATCATAGGTGCCCACGCTCAATACCGTATTGGTTTGCGTGTTGGTGATCTGGATGTCTGCGCCACTTGCGTTGCTCAGTTTGATGCCGCCTTGCGAAGCATCGTACTGGGCAGTCACGCCGGTTTTGGCCGTTTGCGCATTGATTGCGTTGATGCCAGCGGCGAAGTCGGCAGCTGTACCGGCAGTGCCAGTGACGGCGAACGATACGGTGACGGCGTCCGCTGCGGCTGAGTTATCCGAATTGATCTTGAAGGAATATGCTTCCACGCCCAACGTCAGGTTGGCGTCGGTACGCGCGTCAGCCGTTACGCCGGTATTGGCAGTCTTGGCATTCACGGCGGCAGCGATCGACTTGGCCGACGAAGTGGTTGCGGTGGCAACGGTTGCGGCGCCAAACTTGCCCGAAATTGCCAGGGCACCAGCGGCGGCTTTGCTGACCGTGCCAGCTTGGACTGCGGCATTTTCCACGCGGTTGTTACCGTAGGTGCTGGTCAGGAAGTTCGCGCCATTGGCCGAAATCAGTTGGTTGGCATCGGCGCCGACCTGGAAGTTGGCCGTACCCATCGTGCCGTCCAGCAAAGCCTGGCCGTTGAACGAGGTGGTGGTAGCGATACGGTTCAGTTCCGAATTCAGCTGGCCGACTTCAGTTTGCAGCGCTTGACGGTCGCTGGCCGAGTTGGTGGCGTTCGACGATTGCACGGCCAGTTGGCGGATGCGTTGCAGGATGTCGCCCGAGCTCGACAGTGCGCCCTCAGCCGTTTGCGCCAGCGATACGCCGTCGTTGGCGTTGCGGGTCGCTTGGGTCATGCCGTTGATTTGCGACGTCATGCGGTCGGAAATCGACAGGCCGGCGGCATCGTCTTTGGCGCTGTTAATACGCAGACCGGAGGACAGGCGTTGCAGCGAGGTGCTCAGGGCCGATTGCGAGGTCGACAGGTTGCGTTGCGAGTTCAGGGAAGCGATGTTGGTGTTAATTACTGCAGCCATTTTAATTCTCCAGACAGGTACTACATTGCGCTATGTGCTATTCACGTTGGTCTGCCTCTGTACTTTGAAGCAATCAAACCGTCGTTGTAATGTTTATCGGTGGCTGCCTGAAAAAGTTGATAGGGAAAAACATTCTTTATTTTATTTTTTTACCCTCATTTTTCCGTGCCGCGGCACGCTAGACGACAGGTGTGGGAAAAACTTGAGGGTGGAAAATTTTTTATTTTCAGTATGTGGGGCGGCTGCTTTACGTGCACAGGAGTGATGAGGGCCTTCATCATCATTCTGCAAAGCATCTATAAGCCCCCCCTTTCCCCTCATACTCCTCGTCTTGGCGCAAGGCGTAGCTGGTAATATTGTTACCAAATCGCACATTCCGCCTGCCGTGGCTGTCGTGGCAGCGCGATCTGGCCTAACTTCGAGCTTTTATGATAACGACTGATATGGACGCAAACAGCTCCGCCGCCGCGCCGCTGTCGCAAGAGGTAACACAGGCCATCAATGCGGCGCTGGACATGGCGCAGCAGCATTTGCGTGACAACGAGCTGGACATTGCCGCACAACTGTTCCTGGCGGTCCTCGAACTGGCGCCGCAGGAGCCATTTGCTAATCGACAACTTGGCTTGTTGTGGATGCGGGTTGGCGACGCTGCCGCTGCCGTGCCTTGCTTTGCTGTCGTACTCGCGGCGCAACCTGATCAATCCACGAGCTGGCTCGACTATATTGAAGCGTTGATCCTGTCTGGCCAGCATGAAACGGCACAGCAAATGCTGGCGCTGGGGCGCAAGCACGGGCTCGATAGCCTGGACGCGGACCGCTTGCAACAGGCATTGCTTTTGGGTATGAATGGCATACCCGATGGGGCAGCCATGCAACCGACGCCGGCAAGCACCCCGTCCGAGTCCGATCAACAGCCGAATGCCCACATGAATGTGCTATTCGATCAGCAACGCTATGCTGAGCTGGAACGTGAGGCGCGCGCGCTGACGCGCCGCAAGGCGAATGACGGCGTGGCCTGGAAGATGCTGGGACTGGCCTTGTTGATGCAGGGGCAGCTCCGCTCCGCGTTGCCGTGTATACAAAAGGCTATCCGGCTATTGCCGCGCGATGTGGAAGTGCAGAACAATATGGGGCTGGTTCTGCAGGAATTGGGGCGGCTCGGCCCGGCGGAGCTCAGCTATCGCCGGGCGATCACTATGATGCCCGAGTTTTTCAGTGCCCATAGTAACTTGCTGATGTTGCAAAGTTACAGCGCCACGAGCGCCACAGGTCGCCACCTGGCCGAAGCCAGGCGGTACGGCAAAGCGGTGGCGTCCAGTGCCAGCAAGCCTTTCGAAAGCTGGTCTTGCCGGCGCGATGCCGTGCGCTTGCGCATCGGCATCGTCTCGGGCGACCTGCGCAAGCATCCGGTCGGATATTTCCTGGAAAGCATGCTGGCATCGCTGAACACGCGGCGAGTCGAACTGATTGCCTATCCGACCGTGATCAAGGTGGATGACTTGACGGACCGCATCGCTCCGCATTTTTCCGCCTGGCGTCCCATTGTCAACAAGACAGACGAGGAGGCCGCGAAAATGATCGAAGCCGATGGCGTGCATGTCTTGCTCGACCTGTCTGGCCATACGGCCGATAACCGGTTGCCGCTGTTTGCCTGGCGGCCCGCTCCCGTGCAGACCACCTGGCTCGGCTATTTCGCCACCACGGGCGTGCAGCAGATGGATTATCTGCTGGGCGACCGCTTTGTCGCGCCGCTGGAAGAGAGCGGCGCTTTCACGGAAACGCTGTGGCATATGCCGGACAGCTATTTGTGCTTCACTCCGCCAGACTTTGATATTTCCGTCAGCCCCTTGCCCGCCCTGGAAAACGGCTTTGTCACGTTTGCCTGCTTCAATAAACTGAACAAGATGAATGATGGCGTGGTGGCCGTGTGGGCCAGGATCTTGCATGCCGTGCCCGGTTCCCAACTGTTTCTGAGAGCGCTGCAATTGGGTGACGCCGCCGTACGCAGCCGTACTATTGCCCGGTTTTCCAGTTGTGGCATTGGCGCCGACCGCCTGCGCCTGGAGGGCGCCTTGCCGCGCGACGAACTGCTGGCCGCCTACCAGCAAGCCGATATCGTGCTCGATCCCTTCCCGTATCCGGGAGGCACGACCAGCATGGAAGCACTATGGATGGGCTTGCCCATCGTCACGCGCTGCGGTAAAAGTTTCCTGTCGCATTTAGGGGAATCGGTACTGCACAATGCGGGCTTGCCGGACTGGGTCGCCGCGGACGACGAGGAATATGTGGCCATCGCGGCCCGGAAAGCCGGAGACCTGGCGCAGCTGGCGGCCCTGCGCGCCGGCTTGCGTGCCCAGGTACTGGCCTCGCCCCTGTACGATGCGCCCCGTTTTGCGCGCCATTTCGAAGACGCCATGTGGGGCATGTGGCAGGCGCGGATGGCTGTGATTGACAACGCAGGAGAACAATGATGGCCCGTACCACCCTGATTACCGGCGGCGCCGGCTTCCTCGGCTCGCACCTGTGCGACCGCATGATCGCCGATGGCCACGATGTGTTGTGTGTGGATAATTTCTACACGGGCAGCAAGGACAATATCCGCCACCTGCTGGGCCACAAGCGCTTCGAGCTGCTGCGCCACGACGTCTGGCTGCCGCTGTACGTGGAAGTGGACCGCATCTATAACCTGGCGTGCCCGGCCAGCCCCGTGCATTACCAGAATGACCCCACCTCGACCACCAAGACCTCGGTGCTGGGCGCCATCAACATGCTGGGCCTGGCCAAGCGCAAGCGCGCGCGCATCCTGCAGGCGTCCACCTCGGAAGTGTATGGCGACCCGCAAGTGCATCCGCAACGCGAGGATTACTGGGGCCACGTGAATCCGATCGGCCCGCGCGCCTGCTACGATGAGGGCAAGCGCTGCGCCGAAACCCTGTTCTTCGATTATCACCGCCAGTCGGCCGTGGATATCCGCGTCGTGCGCATCTTTAACACCTATGGCCCGCGCATGCATCCGAACGATGGCCGCGTGGTCAGCAACTTCATCGTGCAGGCGCTGCGCGGCGATCCGATCACCCTGTACGGCGATGGCCAGCAGACGCGCTCGTTCTGCTATGTCGACGACTTGATCGAAGGCATGGTGCGCATGATGAACCAGACGCAGGAAATCGGTCCCATGAACCTGGGCAATCCCGCCGAATTCACCATCCGCGAACTGGCCGAGCTGGTGCTGCGCCTGACGGAGTCGAAAAGCGAACTGGTCTTCCGTCCCTTGCCGGCCGACGATCCCGTGCGCCGTCAGCCCGACATCGCCAAGGCGCGCGCCGCCCTGGAATGGGAGCCGACGGTGAGCCTGCATGATGGTTTGAAAGAAACTATTGCCTATTTCAAGAAAGTGATCTTCGCATGAAACAGCAATTGCTCCCGGCAGTGTGCCCGGTCTGTGCCCACACGGTGGCGGCAGCGTTTTTCGACGGCGGCCAGCAAGCACTGGCCACCCTGGGCTGGCCGGCCAGTGCGGCCGAAGCGCAGGCAATGGCCGTGCAGCCGCACGATTTCGTGCAGTGCCCGCAGTGCTCCCACGTATGGAACCGCGCGTTTTCCTATGACGCCATTCCCTATCAAAACAATCCCAACCGCATGTTCAACAAGGGCGGCATCTGGAAAGGCCACCTGGCCGACACGCGCGACGTGCTGCTGGCCCAGTTGCCGGCTTCGCCCACGGTGATCGACATCGGTTGCGGCGAAGGCCATTTCGTGCGCGCGCTGGCCGACGCGCGCAGCGAGCAGGGGCGGTTCATCGGCTTTGATCCGAACGCCACGCCGGAAACGGGCCGTGGCGTGGAGTTTCACGCGCGCTATTTCCAGCCGCTGCAGGACGTGCCCGAATTCGCGCCCGATGCGCTGGTGATCCGCCATGTGCTGGAACACCTGACCGACCCCGCTTCGCTGGTCGAGCAGATGGCGTGGGCCGCTTCTCGCTCCGACAAACCAATCTGGCTGTTTGCCGAAGTGCCGTGCATCGACCGGGTCTTCGCCACGGGCCGCCTGGCCGATTTCTTTTATGAGCACATGTCGCACTTCACGACGGAATCGTTCCGTACCCTGATGCAGCGCGCAGGCGAGGTGGTGCAACTGGCGCATGGCTATGACGGCGAAGTCGTGTATGCGCTGGTGCGCCTGCAGATTCCGAAGGCGCTGCGCGACCAGGCGCGCCACAGCAATGCGTTTGCCGTTGCCGCCCAGCGCAGCCGCAAGACCATTGCCGCCCAGCTTGACACCCTGGCCACGGGCGGCCAGCGCGTGGCCATCTGGGGCGGTACGGGCAAGGCCGCCGCCTTCATGCATCAGTTCGGCGCCGATGCGCAGCGCTTCCCGCTGGTGGTCGATTCCGATCCCGACAAGGCCGGCACCTTCGTGCCGGGCCTGGGCCAGGAAATCGTCTACCGCGACGTGCTGAAAACAGCGCCCGTCGACGTGGTCATCATCCCCACGCAATGGCGCGCGCGCGATATCGCGGCGGAAATGGCGCGCGAGGGCCTTATCGCCAAGTCCATCCTGATCGAGCACGAGGGTGGCTTGATCGATTTCTTTGCCGACGAGCATCCTTACCGCTGATGCTCCCCGCCAGGTGCCCAACTGGCGCCGGAATGCAGAAATGCCGCTCGATGAGCGGCATTTCTATTGGCGCGTACCGTTTGAAGTGGCTCAGTCCGCCACCACCACCCGATTCTTGCCCGTCTGCTTGGCCTGGTACATGGCGCGGTCGGCGCGCTTGACCAGCTCGGCCTGGTCTTCGTTGGGCAGGCGCAGGGCCACGCCGGCGGAAAAGGTGATCAAGACCTTTTCGTTGTCGTGCAGGAAGAAATGCCGGGTCAGCTCGCGCTGCAGGCGCGTCATCGTCGATGACGCCGCCTCGACCGTCGTTTCCGGCAGCAGGATGAGGAATTCCTCGCCGCCGAAGCGGGCGATGACGTCCATCGAGCGCAGCGTTTCCTTGACGATCTTCACCAGGTGTTTCAGCGCCGCATCGCCAGCCAGGTGGCCATAGGTATCGTTCAGGCGCTTGAAATCGTCCAGGTCCAGCATGGCGATGCACAGCGGCGTGCCGCGGCGGTCGGAGCGGGCCGTCTCGCGCTCGAACACGTCGTCCAGGCCACGGCGGTTCAGGCTGCCCGTCAGCTGGTCTTCCCGCACCAGTTCGCTCATATGCTGGAGCTTCGCTTCCAGCGTGTGGATGCGCTGTTCCGCATCCTGCACTTCCTGGCGCGCCAGCACCATCTTGTCGCGTGCGCGCAAGGCTTCGTTCTGCACCATGCGCGTTTCGCGCAAGACTTCGTCGAGAACGCTGTTCAGTTCGCTGATATTTTCCGCCTGGCTGATCTTTTCCGAATAGCCGCCGATCTTTTCATGGAAGTCTCCCGTGCTGGCCGCCACTTGCCCCAGGCGGTCGATGAAGGTCATCATCATGTTCTTGACCGTCAGCTTGACGTCGGACAGGCTGTGCTTGAGCTGGCCTTGCTTGTAGATGACTTCCTTCAGGCTGCGCGTTGCGTCTTCCAGCGCGCGCTGGTCGAGCGGGCCGGCGATCAGGTTTTGCACGGCATCGACCTGGCCGCGCAGCCAGCTGTCGTCGTCGAGCAACTGGCTGACGTTATCGAGCAGCAACTTGAACAGGCGCAGCAGCAATTCCTGCTGTTCGGCCGTGTCGCCGCTTTTCAATTCGATCTGGTAGCACAGCTGTTTCAGGCGCAGGGCCGCTTCGTTCAGCGCTTCTTCCGTGTGGGCCAGCTTGATGGCCGCGCCCAGCGATTCGGCCTCTTCCACCAGCGCGGGCGTGCCCGTCAGCAAGGTGGCGACGGCAAAGCCCAGGGTGCGGCTGAGCAATTCGCGCAGGGTGCGCGTTTGTTCGCCGTCCGGCAGGGGCGGCAATTCGATGCCGCCGCCTTTCTTGACCTGTTTTTCCGCCAGTTGTGCCAGGGTGCGCGCATAGCTGTCCCAGTCGCGCGCTTTCAGGGCGCGCTGGAAGCGCCGGCCAAAGTCGCCCAGTTCGCCCGCCGATTCGCTCATCTTGGCGGCAAACTGCGTCAGGACGTTTTCCGCGCCGCTTTCCGCGCCTTTTTCTACATTGGCGCTGGCGGCCAGCACGGCGGCGGGCGCGCCGGGCGTCTCCGCCGGTTCGCTGATGCCGGCGATTTCATTGTAGATATCGCGGTAGGCGCTCGGCGTGGGGGCGATGCGGCGCGTGGCCAGGCGGCGAAACGCTTCGCGGGCGATATCGGCCGGGTTCATCGCCGCAGCGGCGGCAGTACTCGTGGCGCCAGCGGGAGCGCTTGCTGGTGAAGATGGCAATTTACTGGACATGTAGGCACAGCCTTTTTAGATATTTCTCATTATCCTCATGATATGCGAGTTGGCAAAGAACTTATTGTGCGAGAAGCAAGGAGAAGTCCTGTCAATTCGCCCGATGCCAGCATGCATGCCGCTTTGCCGTCAATCCACCAGCTGGTTGCGGATGGCGTAATGTGTCAGTTCGGCACTGTTCTTGAGCTTCATCTTGACCAGCAGGCGGGCGCGGTATTCGCTGACGGTTTTCACGGACAATTTCAGTTCTTCGGCGATGGCGCCCACGGCCTTGCCAGAGGCGATCATGACCAGGGTCTGGTATTCGCGGTCCGACAGGGTGTCGTGCAAGGCCGTTTCGTGGTCTTCGCCCACCGTGTTGGCCAGCTCCTGCGCCAGCGAGGCGCTGATGTATTTCAAGCCCTGCGCCACCTGGCGGATGGCCGTGACCAGTTCGCGCGGCGCGCTCTGTTTCGTCAGGTAGCCGGCCGCGCCCGCCTTGAGCGAACGGATGGCGTACTGGTCCTCGCGGTGCATGGAAAGCATCAGCACGGCCAGTTCCGGCTTTTCCTTCTTGATCTGCTTGAGCACCTCGATGCCGCTGCGGTCGGGCAGTGAGATGTCGAGCAGCAACACCTGGCATTTCGAGCCGCGGAACAGTTTGATGGCGTCGTGGCCATTTTCGGCCTCGCCGGCCACGATGATGTCCTTCGTATCGGCGAGGATTTGTTTCAAGCCCTCGCGCACGATCGCGTGATCGTCGGCGATGAATACCCGGATGGTGGCTTTTTCTTTCATGACTGCGTTGTTTCCTATCTAATTCACCCACTGGCCGCTTCTGGTGGCGGCCCGCTGTGCGCGGGCGCACTGGCTGCAGCCGCTATTATCGCCTCTCGCGGCGTGGTCAGCCGGATTTTTATGCTCAGGATGGTGCCGCCGTCCGGCCCGTCCATCAGGCTCAGGGTGCCGCCCAGCGCGCTGGCGCGTTCGGCCATGCCGCGGATGCCGAACGATTGCGGCTTGGCGCGATCGGACAGGCGCATGCCGACGCCGTTGTCGGCGATGGTCAGGCGCAGATGCTGGCGCTGCCTGGCCAGGCGCACGCTGACCTTGCTCGCCTGCGCATGCTTGGCGATATTCGTCAGCGCCTCCTGGGCGATGCGGAACAGGCTGGTCGCCTGATCCAGCTCCAGTTCGATGTGCTGGCGGTTCGACATGAACTGGCATTCGATGCCGGCCTGGCGCGCGAATTCCTTCACTTGCCAATCCAGCGCGGCGACCAGGCCCAGGTCCAGCATGGAGGGGCGCAAGTCCAGCGAAATGCGGTGCACGGCGTCGATGCTGCGGTCGACCAGGGCATCGACATAGTCGGCCTTTTCCTGCAGCAGCGGGTCGTCCGGCGGCAGGCGGCGTGCCAGCATGGCCAGCGCCATCTTGATCGCCGTCAAATTGCCGCCCAGGTCATCGTGCAGTTCGCGCGCCAGGCGCGTGCGTTCGTGTTCCTTGACCTTGTCGATGTGCGCAGTCAGTTCGGCCAGGCGGGCGCGCGACTGGCGCACCTCGATCTGTTCCAGCCGGCTTTCCGTGATATTCGTCATGATGCCTTCCCACTGCACCGTGCCGTCGGCCAGCGCGCGCGGCGTGGAGCGCAGGTTGATCCATTTGACGTCTTTCCAGGCATCGATCCAGATGCGGCCTTCCCAGTTCCAGCTCCACAAGGCGTTTTTTGAGGCCTGCATCGATTCCAGATACGAGGCGCGGTCGTCGGCCAGGATCAATTGATAGAACAGTTCCGGACGCGCGTGCAGCTGTGCCGGCCCCAGGCCCAACAGGGCCTGGCAGCCGTCGCTCAGGTAGGCAAAGGATGCCCGTCCATCCGCATGCAGGCAGAACTGGTACACGAGGCCAGGCGTATTCGAGACGATGGCGTTGAAGCGCGACTGCACCTGCGCCAGGGCGGCCGCCGTCGCCTGCGGCGTGTGCAAGTCTTCGCCCTCGGCCAGCAGCAGGGCGCGCCCCTGGCGGCTGGCGCGCGACAGTTGCAGGCTGAGCGAGTACAGGCTGCCATCGCGGCGGCGCTGCTGTACATGCAGCCGGGCTTGCGCGCCGATGCTGTCGTCCAGGGCCGCCAGCACGGCGGCCAAGTGCTGCGCGTCCAGCTGCGGCGCCAGCGTGAACGGCGTCATCGCCAGCAATTCCTGGCGCGTGTACTGCAAGTTGTCGCAGGCGGCGTCGTTGGCATCGAGCAATTGCAAGCTGGCAGAGTCGTACAGGTAGATTTCCGGCGCCGCCGCGCGCATGGCGGGGGCCAGCTGGAGAGTGTCGTGCATGGAGTCGTCTTTCTTCATCAGCGGCGGGCGCGCCAGAAGGCGGCGAAGCGGCGCAGCACTCTGGCTGGGCGGGAATTATGCCGGCCTGGCGTGCCCTTGCGCAAGCGTTGCCACCAAGCACGGCGGGCGCGGCCCAGCGCGGCCGACAGGCGGCTGATCCTGCGCCATGGACGCGTGGCGCGCAGGCGGGCGATCCAGCGGTCCTTGGTTTCCATGAACAGGCCATGCCAGCGCGCAAACCACGGCAAGGTCAGCAAAGTGGGGCGCGTCAGGCTGTACAGGCGGGCCACGGCGGCCGCGCCGCCCAGCTTGGCGATGACGATCACGCCGATGCCGGAAAATGCATGGCCGCGCGCGATCGCCAGCAGGGCCAGCAGCTTGACGGGAAACAGCAGTACGGCCGGCAGCACGAAGATGGCCAGCGCCCAGTACGGCGGCAGGCGCCTGATCCACGCTTCCAGTGCATGCAGGGGCGGAAATTGCGCCACCACCTGCATGATGCGCGCGCCCGTCGCCCACAGCCATTCCTCGATCAGCAGGAAGATGGCGGCCAGGTAGACCAGCGGCGCGAACAGCCAGCGCCTGACTCTGTAGAATTTTTTCATCCGTCTCCGTGTGCGGCGCAGGTTTGCCGCGATTGCCACGATGATACGTCAAAAAAGCCCGTCTGCCCCCGCATCCCGTGTGCCTGCGGGTCTCTGGCGGGGCTACAATAGGCAGATGAATAAAGCCTTTGTAAAAGAATCCGACAACGACGACGATGAAGAAGCGGCCGCGCTGGCGCTGGCCATTCCCGCCGGTGCCAAGAACTACATCACGCCGGCCGGTTACCAGCGCATCAAGGATGAGCTGCTGCAGCTGATCGACGTCGACCGTCCTGAAGTCGTGCGCATCGTCCATTGGGCGGCGTCGAATGGCGACCGTTCGGAAAATGGCGACTATATCTACGGCAAGCGGCGCCTGCGCGAAATCGACCGCCGCATCCGCTTCCTGACCAAGCGCATGGACCTGGCCGCCATCGTCGACCCCAGCGTGCACCATGGCAACGACCAGGTGTTTTTCGGCGCCACGGTAACTTACCGCACCAGCGACGGCGAAACGCACACGATCACCATCGTCGGCATCGATGAATTCGACCCCCTGAACGGCAAGATCAGCTGGGTCTCGCCCATGGCCCGCACCATTACCAAGGCGCGCGAAGGCGACGTGATCACCCTCACCACGCCGCTGGGCGAGCAGGAACTGGAGTTGCTGGAAGTGACGTATCCGGCGCCGGGGGAGGGGTAGTTTGCGTTGACGCAGGACGGGTAAGGCGCGCGCAGGCACAATGGATATCTAGCTGGTATCAGGAGTTGCCATGTCCCGCCGCCTTCGGCTCGTCTTGCCCGGTGTTCCGCTGCATGTGGTACAGCGTGGAGTGAATCGCCAGGCATGCTTTCTTGATGGGCAGGATAAGCAGCGTTATCTTGAGTATCTGCGCAGTTGTTTGGCCCTTGCGCCATGCCATCTGCATGCTTATGTGATCATGAGTAATCATGTGCATCTCTTGCTTTCCACGCAAAGCACAGCCTCCCTGTCGTTGCTGATGAAAATGCTGAATCAGCGTTATGGGCAGTATTTCAACTGGCGTCATGGTCGCACTGGCAGCTTGTGGGAAGGTCGCTACAAATCTTGCCTGGTGCAGGGTGAGCGTTATTTATTGATTTGCCAGCGTTATATCGAGCTCAATCCCGTCAGGGCCGGTATCGTGGCATTGCCTGGGCAATATTGCTGGTCCAGCTATCGGAGTAATGCGCAGGGCATGCATGATGATCTGCTGTCCCCGCATTCCTTGTATTTGATGCTTGGAAGTGATGCATTTGAGCGGCAGAAAACATACCAATCGTTATTTCAGGATGAGTTAGGCGAGTGTTGCATCGGACAATTGCGAGAAGCAGTCAATGCTGAATTTGCGGTAGGGGATCAGGTATTTTTACGGCGAGTTGCGGAAATGAGTCGGCAGCCCGCAGCGGAGACCCGGGGTCAGACCCGGCGGGTCTGACCCCAGCTTTTTGCTGCGAGAATCAGTTGCGCTCGCGCAATATCCTATTGACCCCGGCGACGCGGCGCACATTGCGCAGCAGGGCGGCCAGGTGGACCCTGTCCTTGACTTGCACGGTGAAGCGCAGCTGGTCGAGGACGTTGTCCTTGTCTTCGTCCATGCCGACATAGATGATGTTGGCGTCGGACTCGCCGATTTCTGCGGCCACGCGGGCGAGGATGCCCCGTTCGCTGTTGATCAGCACCTTGATGCGGCAGTCGAAGCGACGGTTCAGTTCGGTTCCCCAGCGCACGGCGATCCAGCGGTCCGGTTCCTTGGCGCGCTGGCGCTTCGCTTGCGAGCAGTCGCTGGTGTGTACCAGCAGCCCCTGGTCGCGGCGCAGCTGGCCGATGATCTGGTCGCCCGGGATCGGCAGGCAGCATGGCGCCAGCTGTACCGAAACGCCTTCGCTGCCGCAGATGGTGACGGGGTCGAGTTCGCTGCCGCTATTGTGTTCCACCGGCATGCTGGCAGCTTCGCCGCCGATCAGGCCGAAGATATGGCGCGCCACCAGGGTGGCCATGCGCTTGCCGATGCCGATGTCCGCGTACAGCTCGTCCATGGAATTGGCGCTCGATTCGTTGAGCAGGCGTTCGATCAATGGCGCCGGCAGGTCGGCGTCGATGTTCAGGGTGTGCAGCGCCTGCGACAGCAATTGCTGACCCAGGGCGATCGATTCAGGCAGGTTGATCGTGCGCAAATGGTGGCGGATGGCCGAACGGGCCTTGCCTGTACGCACGAATGACAGCCAGGTCGGGCTGGGGCGCGACGAGGAATCGGTGATGATCTCGACAATGTCGCCATTGTGCAGCTCGGTGCGCAGGGGCGAGGTTTCGTTGTTGATCTTGACGGCCACGGTCTGGTCGCCGATGCCCGTATGGATCGAGTAGGCGAAGTCGATGGCCGTGGCGCCGCGCGGCAGGGCGATGATCTTCGACTTCGGCGTAAATACGTAGACGGAATCGGGGAACAGGTCGACCTTGACGTGTTCGAGGAATTCGGCCGAGTCGCCCGTCTGCTGCTGGATGTCGAGCAAGGATTGCAGCCACGCATGGGTGCGCTGCTGCAGATCGGACGGGTTCGATTCGCCGCTCTTGTACAGCCAATGCGCCGCTACGCCGGATTCGGCCGTGCGGTGCATTTCCTGGGTGCGGATCTGGAATTCGACGGGCGTGCCGTAGGGGCCGATGACGGTCGTGTGCAGCGACTGGTAGCCGTTCAGCTTGCGGATCGCGATGTAATCCTTGAACTTGCCCGGCATGGGCTTGTACAGGCTGTGCAGGGTGCCCAGGGTCACGTAACAGTCGGCAAAGCTGCCGACCACCACGCGGAAGCCGTATACGTCCAGCACTTGCGAGAACGACAAATGCTTGCTGCGCATCTTCTTATAGATGTCGTACAGGGTCTTTTCGCGGCCCGTGACGTCGGCTTCGAGCTCGGCCATGGACAAGGTGCTTTTCACCGCTTCCATGATCTTGTTGACCACTTCGCGCCGGTTGCCGCGCGCCGCCTTGACGGCTTTCGCCAAGGTGCGGTAGCGCATCGGGTACAGGTGCGAGAACGACAGGTCCTGCAGCTCGTGGTAGATATTGTTCAGGCCGAGGCGATGCGCGATCGGCACGTACACTTCCATGGTCTCGCTGGCGATGCGGCGCTTTTTTGCCGCCGTCATGAAATCCAGCGTGCGCATATTGTGCAGGCGGTCGGCCAGCTTGATGAGGATCACGCGCACGTCGGACGCCATGGCCAGCAGCATCTTGCGGAAGTTTTCCGCCTGCGCTTCGATCTGGCTCTGGAATTCGATCTTTTCCAGCTTCGACAGGCCGTCGACCAGGTGCGCCACGGGTGCGCCGAAGCGCTCGATCAATTCATCCTTCTTGACGTCCTGGTCTTCCATCACGTCATGCAGCAGGGCGGCCATGATGGCTTGCGCGTCGAGCTTCCAGTCGGCGCAGATTTCGGCGACGGCGATCGGATGCGAGATATACGGCTCGCCCGAGCGACGCATCTGGCCCAGGTGCATTTCGTCGGAGAAGCGGTAGGCTTCCTTGACTTTTTTCAGGTCGGCAGGGGGAAGGTATTCGGCCAGCTTGTCGGCCAGGTGGCTGACGGAGGCCACGCCCAAGGCGGGCGCTGGCGGTGCAGCGGGGGTGTTGCTGCCGGACGTGCCGGTGCCGGGCGCGGAAGCGCCCTGCGATTTTGCCGCCTGGCGCGAGGCCAGGGACGGCAGTGCTGCGGAAGTCGTGTCGGCTGGGGTCAGACTCATAAAACGTCGCGTTGCTTCACAGTGTGAATAAAGGATACGGTAGAACCAGGGGTCAGCACTGTTCCGGCACGCGGCTTCCCACTACATCGGGACCTTTTTCAGCATTTCGATGCCGACTTTACCGGCAGCGATTTCACGCAGTGCGACAACGGTAGGCTTGTCCTTGGCTTCCACCTTTGGGGTGTGGCCTTGCAACAACTGACGTGCGCGATAAGTCGCAGCCAGGGTCAGCTGAAAACGGTTAGGGATCTGCTTCAGGCAATCTTCGATTGTGATACGGGCCATAGTAACTCCTAAATTTTATGCGTGGTGCGGGGCGCTGTGTGAACTGGCGTGCAGACTAATTACTCTGCGTGCAGGCCCAGCTGGGCGAATAGCGATGCGTTGCGGGCCGCTTGTTGCGCAAACCGGCAACGGGCCGCTCTCACGATCGCGCTCAGTTCGGACAAAGCGACCGTAAACTCTTCATTGATAATAACATACTCGAACTCGGGAGCGTGTGCGATTTCGCCGCCAGCCGCCAGCAGGCGGCGCGTGATCACGTGCGGCTCGTCCTGGCCGCGCTTGTTCAAGCGTTCTTCCAGCGCATCGATCGATGGCGGCAGGATGAAAATGCCGGCCGCGCGGGGGAATTGCTTGCGCACCTGGCGCGCGCCTTGCCAGTCGATTTCCAGCAGGATGTCGGTGCCGGCGGCCATTTGCTGTTCCACCATGATGCGCGAGGTGCCGTAGTAATTGCCATGGACTTCCGCCCATTCCAGGAATTCGCCCTGGTCGGCACGCGCGACAAAGTCTTCCGCCGTCGTGAAATAGTACTCGCGGCCGTGCTGCTCGCCCGGACGGGGCGCGCGCGTGGTGGTCGAGATCGACAATTTGATGCCGGGCTCTTGCGCCAGCAATGCATTGACCAGTGTCGATTTGCCGGCGCCCGATGGCGCGGCGACCACGAACAGGCTGCCGGAGAAGGCGGTAGGGTGGCTCATGCGGATCTTTCCATATGCGTGTGATGGCGGCGTTTGCGCTTGCACGGGCGCCGCCCAATCCGGTATTTTACCAAGAGGCAAGGCGGCGAGCCAGCCCCCGCTGGCGACATGGTAAAAAATCAAGCTGGCCGGGGCGTTTCAGCGTGGCAGCCGTCCCAGCGTGATTTCGCCCGTGTTCAGGACGATGGCCCGGCCATTCACATCTGTACAGTCGCGGTTGCTGATGCGCACGACCGTGCTGTCGACCGACACTTCCGCGCCCAGGCTGCTGCGCGAGCAGATGCGGTAGGAGGCGGCATCGGCGCCCGTGTAGATGGATGCGCCGCGCTCCTTGAGGGCAAAACAGCCGGCCGTGCAGCTTTCGATCGCATATGGCGACGGCAACTGCGCCGTTTGCGCCTGCGCTCCGGCCGCCAGCAGCGCCAGCAAGGCGGCGAATGTCCCTGTGCGTGGCGTGGCCATGGCTTACTCCAGGTTCTGCACTTGTTCGCGCATCTGCTCGATCAGCAGCTTCAAGTCCATCGAGGCGTCGGCCAGCTCCTTGACGGACGCCTTGGCGCCCAGCGTATTGGCTTCGCGATTGAGTTCCTGCATCATGAAGTCGAGGCGCTTGCCTACTTGCCCGCCCTTGGTGAGGATGTGGCGCGTTTCGCCCAGGTGCGCCGACAGGCGTGCCAGTTCTTCCGACACGTCGATGCGGATGCCGTACAGGATGACTTCCTGGCGGATGCGTTCCATGGCGTCCTGGCGCGACAGGGCCGAATTCGAGCCCTGGCTGGCCAGGCCCAGCGCATCCTGCATGCGTTCGATGGCTTTTTGCTGGAAGGCCGCCACCACTTGCGGTATCAATGGCGTGATGCGCTTGACGATGGCTTCCATCGCTTCGATGCGCGACACCAGCACCGCTTCGAGCGCCGCGCCTTCGCGCTTGCGGCTGTCGACGAAGGCCGCCACGGTGCGCTTGGTCAGCGCACCCACGTCCGCCTGCAAGGATTCCTGCCCCACTTGCGCTTCTTCGATGATGCCAGGCCAGCGCAACAGTTCGGCCACCGTCATGACGGGGGCGGAGACAAAATGCTGGCCTACTTCGTTTTGCAGGCGCGCCAGTTCGGCCAGCAGGGGCAGGTTCAGGGCCTGCGTGCCTGCCGTCGCGGCCTTGCGGCCAAAGCTCAGGCGTACCTCGACTTTGCCGCGCGTGATGGCGGACATGACAGCGGCGCGCAAGTCTGGCTCCAGGGCCCGCAGATCGTCGTTGATCCGGAATTGCAGGTCGAGAAAGCGCGAGTTGACGCTCTTGATTTCAATTGTCAGTGTGCCTGCAGCACCTTCGCTGGTGGCAACCGCGTAGCCTGTCATGCTTGAAATGCTCAAAGGATTCCCCGATTTGATCTTGTATACAGTCACTTATACACTTAATCAGCCAGCGCAGGCAATACCGCCCGCGCCGCAAAACAGGACCGAAGAGCACGATGGCCTGAAAATTGCTGAATAGTGTGCGTTTTACGGCATTGTAAAGAAAATTGTGTTTGGCGGGGCAGGATTGTAGGGATCATGTGTGCGCCGCCTGCCATTGCGTCTTGCGCTGTTGCATGACTGCAAATAGACGGGCGCGCGGTGGTAAAATCGCTGCCGCAACCCCAATCACACAGGACATCCCATGACATTTGAATCCCGCCCGAGCGGCCGCGCCGTCGACGCGCTGCGCGCCATCCGCATCACCCGCCAGTACACCAAGCATGCCGAAGGCTCGGTGCTGATCGAGTGCGGCGACACCAAGGTCATCTGCACCGCCAGCATCGAAGACAAGGTGCCGGGTTTCCTGAAAGGCAAGGGCCAGGGCTGGTTGACGGCCGAGTACGGCATGCTGCCACGCTCGACGCACACGCGCATGGACCGCGAAGCGGCGCGCGGCAAGCAGTCCGGCCGCACGCAGGAAATCCAGCGCCTGATCGGCCGCTCGCTGCGCGCCGCCTTCGATTTGCAGGCGTTCGGCGAACGCACCCTGCACCTCGATTGCGACGTCATCCAGGCCGATGGCGGCACCCGCACGGCCTCGATCACGGGCGCCATGGTGGCCGCGTATGACGCGTTTTCCCAGTTGCAGGCACGCGGCGCGATTGCCGCCATTCCCGTGAAAAGCTTTGTGGCCGCCATCTCGGTCGGCGTCTACCAGGGCATGCCGGTGCTGGACCTGGACTACGTGGAAGACTCGGGCTGCGACACGGACATGAACGTGGTCATGACGGAAGCGGGCCACTTCATCGAAGTGCAGGGCACGGCCGAAGGCGCCGCGTTTGACCGCGCCGGCATGAACCGCCTGCTGGACCTGGCGCAGGGCGGCATCGCCGACCTGATCGCCCTGCAGAAGCAGGCATTGGGGATCTGATCTTTACATAGATTTACATCCGCTGGCCCGCCGCGCCGGGCAAAAAGCCCACGGCTGCCGCTTTTTGCGGCAGCGGCAGGCCAGGGTGAGGGGAGCGCAAAAGGTTTACAATGTCGGCACTTCAACCGGACTACTGACATGACCCAACGCCTCATCCTCGCCTCCAACAACGCCGGCAAGCTCAAGGAATTCAACGAGCTGCTCTCGACCATCGGTTTTTCCGTCCACGCCCAGGGCGAGTACGCCGTGCCGGAAAGCGACGAACCATTCCACACCTTCGTTGAAAACGCCCTGCAAAAGGCGCGCCACGCGTCGCGCCTGACGGGCTTGCCGGCCCTGGCCGACGATTCGGGCGTGTGCGTCAATGCGCTCGGTGGCGCGCCGGGCGTGTATTCGGCCCGCTATGCGGGCGAGCCGAAATCGGATGCGGCCAACAGCGCCAAGCTGATCGCCGACCTGGAAGCGCATGCCGACAAGTCCGCGTACTACTACTGCGTGCTGGTGTATGTGCGCCATGCGGACGACCCGCAGCCGGTGATCGCCGACGGCCGCTGGAATGGCGAGATGATTGCTACGCCGCGCGGCAACGGCGGCTTCGGCTACGATCCGCATTTCTTCCTCCCCGCGCTGGGCAAGTGCGCGGCCGAATTGACGTCCGATGAAAAGAACGCGCTGTCGCACCGTGGCCAGGCCCTGCGCGCGCTGGTGGAAAAACTGCGATGATCCCGATCAAACTGGTGGGCGCCGTTGCCAAATCCGCAGCGAAACCCGGAGCCTCGCCCGCGCCGCAGGAAGGCATTTCCGGCGCGGCGGGAGCGGCCCTGAAATACCTGCAGCCGGGCGCGCTGAACCTGACGGCCCTGCCGCCGCTGTCGCTGTACATCCATTTCCCGTGGTGCGTGAAAAAATGCCCGTACTGCGATTTCAATTCGCACGAGGTGCGCGGCGACTTGCCGGAAGGGGAATACCTGGCGGCCCTGCGGCTGGACCTGGAAATGGCGCTGCCGCTGATCTGGGGCCGCAAGATCCACACCATCTTCATCGGCGGCGGCACGCCCAGCCTGATGTCGGCGGCGGGCCTGGACCGGCTGATGTCGGACGTGCGCACCTTGCTGCCATTGGAGCCCGATTGCGAAATCACCATGGAAGCCAATCCGGGTACCTTTGAAGCGGAAAAATTCAAGTCCTATCGGGCCAGCGGCATCAACCGCCTGTCGATCGGCATCCAGAGCTTCAATGGCCGCCATTTGCAGGCGCTGGGCCGCATCCACGATGACAATGAAGCGCGCCGCGCGGTGGACATCGCGCACGCCAATTTCGACAATTTCAATCTCGACCTGATGTACGCGCTGCCCACGCAAACCCTGGCCGAGGCGCAGCAGGACCTGGAAACGGCGCTGTCGTTCGCGCCGCCGCACTTGTCGCTGTACCACCTGACGCTCGAACCCAACACCCTGTTCGCCAAGTATCCGCCCGTGCTGCCGGACGACGACGAGAGCGCCGACATTGCCGACATGGTGGCCGCGCGCGCCGCGCAGGCCGGTTACGGCCGCTACGAAGTGTCGGCCTATGCGCAGCCGGGCCGCCAGGCCAAGCACAACCGCAATTACTGGGAATTCGGCGACTACCTGGGCATCGGCGCGGGCGCCCACTCGAAGATATCGTTCCCGCACCGCGTGCTGCGCCAGGCCCGCTACAAGCAGCCGCGCGCCTACATGGACGCGGTACTGGCCGGTAAGCCGGTGCAGGAAGAGCGCGAGCTGGCGCGCGAGGAAATGGGCTTCGAGTTCATGCTCAATACCCTGCGCCTGACGCAGGGCTTTACACCGAACCTGTTCGCCGAGCGCACGGGCCTGGCCATCAACGCCATCGAGCAGCCGCTGAACGCGGCCGAAGCGAAAGGCTTGCTGTACCGCGACCACCAGGTCATCCGCCCGACGGAACTGGGGTTGTGCTTCCTGAACGATCTGCAGCAGATGTTCCTGGAAGACTGACGCGGCCTAATGCGCGGTGGCGGCGCGCAGGCGCTGCAGCTTGGCCGCGTACAGCCCGTGCTCGCTGCGCGTGGTGCTGTTGTCCATCGCCAGTTCCAGCTGCCTGCCCGCCTGCGAGAGTTGTCCCATGCGCGCATATGCCTGCGCCAGCCAGAAGTGGAATTCATGGTAGTAGGGATCGCGCGCGATCTCGCGCTTGAACAGGCGCGCCGCTTCCTGGTAGTCGGCCATTTCCATGGCGCGCTGGCCCAGGTTGAAGAAGTGGAACGGAGGTTCCGGCTGCAGGGCCAGCAATTTGCGCCGTAGCAGCTGCGCTTCGTTCGCGCGCCCCAGGCCGTCGAGTGCCTGCGCCAGGTTCGACAGCAGCACGGTATTCGATGGCGAGCGTTCCAGTGCGTAGGCGAGCGTGCGCCGCGCCGGCTCGATGTCGCCGTGGCGCAGCTGGATGATGCCCAGCGTATTGAAGGCGCCCGCAAACGTGGGGTCTTGCAGGATGGCGGCGCGCGCATACCAGTAGGCTTGATCGAGCTCGCCGCTGGCCATGGTTTCGGCGGCGCGATTGTTGAGGTACATGGCCAGGATGGTCGCCTCGCTGATTTGCAGCGTGCGCTGGCCGGCAAGGTCTTCGCCAGGCAGGAAGTCGATGAGCATGATGGCGTCGGCCTCGTAGCCGACGGTATTGCCGGCGGCACGGCGCTCCAGCGCGAGGTTGACGTGGCCGGCGACGAAATACATGCCGCCGCTGCGGCTCCAGCTCTCTTCTCCCAGAACCAGCTGGTAGTGCACATTGAGTCCCATTTCCTTGGCCAGCGCGGCCGTCATCAGCACCAGCGACAGGCAATTGCCGCTGCGCGCATCGAAGGCCTGTGCCGCCGTGCGCGTCATGGCGGCATCATATTCAAGCTGCAGCCCGGCCCTGTTGCGCAGGGCATCGGCCAGCGCGCGGCGGGGATTCTTGCTGCGCCCCTCGCGCGCGATATCGACGCGCACATACTGCCGCATGGCGTCGCTCATGGCAAACGCCTGCCGCGGGTCGACCGGCACGGCCGGCGCGGCAAAGCTGGCATCGTTGAAAAGGTCGGGCGGAGGCGGGGTGGCGGGTGCTGTGGCGCAGCCGGCAAGGGCAGCACACAGCAGCAAGGGGGACAGGAGGCCCAGGCGCAGTTGTGCGCTGACGCGGCGGATACATTTCATGTTCGTGCTCCCGCAGAACGATGTCAGGCGCAACACGTATTGCTGCCGGTGGTGCGCCCTGCCACCTGAAACAAGTATCCTCGCGCGCCACGGCGCTGTCAAACCCTTTTGACTGGCCCTGTTGCCAGTCTTAAAACTCTTCCCAATCCTGCTCGCCAGCCACCTGCGCCTGGGGCTTGCGCGCAGCAGGCGCACTCCTGGCCGCGATGGCTGGCTGCCTGGCGGCGCCGCTCCTGGCCGCCGGCTTGGCCAGCTGGGTGGGCGCCGGCCGCGCGGCGCGTACCGGCGCCTTTGTAGTCATGTGTTCGAGCTGGAAGCCGGCCGCCACCTGCGCCAGGCGCGCGGCCTGGTCCTGCATGCTTTCGGCCGCTGCCGCCGCTTCCTCCACCAGGGCCGCATTTTGCTGCGTCACCTGGTCCATCTGCGCGATGGCCTGGTTGACCTGGTCGATGCCCATGCTTTGTTCGGCGCTGGCAGCGGTGATCTCGGCCATGATGTCGGTGACGCGGCGTACGCTGTCGACCACTTCGTTCATGGTGCTGCCGGCCTGATGTACCAGCCGTGTGCCATTGTTGACCTGTTCCACCGAGTCGCCGATCAGGGTCTTGATTTCGCGCGCCGCCGCGGCCGAGCGTTGCGCCAGGCTGCGCACTTCCGTGGCGACGACGGCAAAGCCGCGCCCCTGCTCGCCGGCGCGCGCCGCTTCGACGGCTGCGTTCAAGGCCAGGATATTCGTCTGGAAGGCGATGCCGTCGATGACGCCGATGATGTCGACGATTTTCGTCGATGCCGTGTCGATGGCGCCCATGGTGTCGACCACCTGGCTGACGATGCTGCCGCCCCGTTCGGCCACGCCGGAAGCGGCCACCGCCATCTGGTTGGCCTGGCGCGCATTGTCCGCATTCTGCTTGACGGTGCTGGTCAGTTCTTCCATCGACGACGCCGTCTCTTCCAGCGAACTGGCTTGCTGCTCCGTGCGCGCCGACAGATCCTGGTTGCCGGCGGCGATTTCGCCGGAGGCCGTGGCAATTGCATTGGTGCCCGTCTGCACTTCCGACACCACCTTGCGCAGCGCCTCGTTCATGCCGTGCAGCGCGCGCATCAGGTCGCCGATTTCATCGCTGGCGGGCGTGCCGAAATGCGTGCGCAAGTCGCCGTCGGCCACCGTTTCAGCCACCTTCACGGCGGCCTTCAATGGCTGCGTGATCGAGCGCGTGATCAGCCAGGCACAGACGCTGCCCAGCGCCACCACCAGCGCGCACAAGGTCAGCAGCAGGGTGAAGCTGCGTCCGTTGGCTTCCTCGATCGCTTGCGCCGTGGCGTCGATGGCCTGGCGCTGCTGCGACAGCAGGGCCTTGACGTTGTTCTGGTATTTGGCGGCGGCCGGCGCGAAGCTGTCGCGGTAGGCGCTTTCCGCCTGCGCCGCGTTGCCGGCCTTGCGCGCATTCATTACCAGGGTCTTGGCATCCTGGTACTTGACGCGTTCGGCGATGGACGACTTGAAGATGGCTTTTTCTTCATCGCTGTCGAGCAGCGTCTCGATTTTCTTCAGCAGTTCGCTGCCCTGTTTCGTGCTGTCGGCGATGGTGTCGGCAAACACGTTAGAGAGGGTTTCATCCGTGCTTTTGGCGATCATCGAGGTACGCGCGATGGCCGAGTAGATCAGCACGTACCAGTCCGATACCAGGCGCTCTTTGGCCAGCGGTTTTTCCATCATTTGCCGCGTCGCTTCGGCATTCACATGGGCGCTGTACAGCGCGTACGAGGTGGAGATCACGGACAGCAGCAGCACCAGCGCGAAGCCTGCAGCCAGGCGCGTGCCGATACGAAGGTGGGAGAGGGCGTGCATGGTTGAAACTCCTGTCGCAGAGGGATTGAAGGTTGCCTGTGCGACATAGTATGCACTGATAAGTGACCAATAGGCGAGGGAAAAGCGCGCTTGTCTTTGCGCGTGTTGCAGTCTCGCCCTTGCTATAGGTCGAGCGCCTGGCGCAGGTCCGGCTGCTCGGCCCAGCGGGCGAAGGCGGCCGCCATGCGCTCGCTTTCCGCGATGGCGCGGCGCCAGTCGCGCATGCGCGCCGCGTGGTCCTGCCCGTAATGGGGGAAGTCGCGCCGGTCCGGCAGTTTGCCATTCGGCAAGCTGGCCACGAAGGCGGGCGAGGGTGAGACGAGGATCATGTTGTCGAGTGCGCTATCGCCGCTGCGCGCGCGGCGCCAGGGCATGGCCTTGTCCAGCCAGCCCGGCACGATATGGTCGGCAAAATGCGGGTACAGCACCAGGTCCGGTTCGCGCTGGTAAGGCAGGTGCAAATGGTAGTCGACCAGGCCGCCGTCCCAGTAGCGCCCGGGCGGCGCGCCGGCGATGTCCGTCACGGCGTCAAGCACCAGCGGGATGGAGCCGGAGGCCAGCAGCGCGTCGCGCAGGTTCTCTTGCGCCAGGGGCACGAAATGCGAATGAAAGGTGTCGAAGCGCGAGCGCAGCCAGCTGGCGCCGTCCGGCCCCGCATGGAACACCGCGCGTTCCAGCGAGGCGGCCAGGCGCGCCCGCGCCACGGCATTGCCGGCGGCGGCCAGCAGGAAGCCGCGTCGGTCGCGCCATTTGCCCGGCTGCGCCAGCGCGCCGATGCCGCGCACGGCCAGCACCGACAGGCTATGGCGCTCGTGCCGCAGCAGCTGCGCATCTTGGCCATCGAGGACCGCGTCGAGCAGGGCGCGGCAGGTGCGGCTGACGTGCGCCGCATCGGGCTTGTCGGGATAGCGCTGGCCCACGTATTCGCGCACCAGGCGGCGCTGCGCGGCCACCGGGTCGGGGAACATGGCGGCGGCCATGCGCCAGGCGCCGATCGAGGCGCCGACGAAATGGCGCGGGCGCGGCGCCTGGGCCAGGAAGTCGCCGAACAGCCAGCAATCGAGCTGGTGCAGGATCAAGCCTTTTGGCCCGCCTGCGGCAGCAGGGACGATGGCGACGTCAAGCGCGCGCAAGCCGTTGTCGGCGATGCGCGCCCGGGCGCGGCGGCCCAGGCGGATGGTGATGGCGGACGAAGCAGGCAGGGGGAAGGACATGCGCGTGGCGGCTGGTGGCGATTGCCTATTGTAGCGTCATGCCGGGCCAAAGGACGGTGGCAGGCGTGCGACAGTTGAGAGGAAAAAGCAATATTATTTGAAAACTAAAGATGCTTTGCAAGCGTGCCGTCCTTGCCTTTTTTGACTGATAAGAGATACATGAAAAAACCAATCTGCGCTTCCTTCCTTGTTCTGCCAGTCTTGCTGGCTGCCACCCTCAGTGCCTGCGGTGGCGGCTCTTCCTCCTCCGATGCCCAGGTTGCCGTGAATCCGGCCCAGCCAGTCAATCCAGCCGCCCCGGTGACACCGGTCACCCCGCAGCCCGCCGGCAGCGACACGGGCAGCGTCAGCGCGCCGTTTGCGAAGGGACTGAGCCCGCGCTACCTGTTGCTGGCCGTTGCCAATCAGGCCTACGGTACCTTGGGCAGCGTGGCGCAAGACAGTTCCGGCGCCCTGAGCGAGATATCGGGCGCCAGCTTCAGCGGCACACCCGCCATCACGCGCGACATCAGCGGCGACGCGGCATTTGCGCAGGGGCGCTGGTTCACCGGCACCATCACGCGCAGCAGCGGCAGCACGGTCATGAGCGGCAACAATGCCAGCGCCCATTACAGCGTCTACAACACGGTGGCGGCCTTGCCCTTCACCGGCGCCTTCCAATGCGATGCGGGCAAGTTCACGGCGCCCAGCTATACGGGCGGCAGCAGCGTGCAGCAGGATGGCTATTTCGGCACGGCCAGCGGCAGCGCCACCTTGTCCTTCGGCGCGGCGGGTGCCGCACTGGCCATGACGGTCGATGCCACGGCTGGCGGCAGCACCGGCAAGGCCAGCGGCACCGGCACGATCAATACGCCGGACATGACGGTCATCAGCGGTGGCTTCCTGGGCGGCATCTCGGGCATGCTGCTGGCGCTGGGTGACGGCGGCACGGGAACCTATCTCGTCACGGGCGGCTACAAGGTGGTCATGGCGAATGGCGCCAATTACCAGGGCGTGGCCACCTTCCGCTGTTCCTGATCACGCGGGCATGAAAAAAGCGGCGCCGTGCATTGCACGGGCGCCGCTTTTTTATGCACGTCGTGCCTAGAGCCTATCCCGGTAGATGAATACATCCCCCGCTGGCGCGCCTCAGAAGCGGGGACTGCGTTGATCGTCGTCGCGTGGCTCGCCACGCGTCCTCCTCACGCCTTGTCCGCGCTCCTGATGTGCTGCCAGCAGAAGACGCTCCCTACCGGGATAGGCTCTTAGCGCAGTGCCGAGATCATCTGTTTCAGCTTGCCGGAATCGACGCAGAAGGCGCGGATGCCTTCAGCCAGTTTTTCCGTCGCCATCGCGTCCTCATTCATCATGAAGCGGAAGGCTTCCTCGTTCAGCGACATTTGCACGATGTTGGTCGATGGCGCCGCTTCGGCGCTCAGCTTGCGCTCCACCGGCGCATCGCTGTCGGCCAGCTTTTGCAGCAGGTCGGGGCTGATGGTGAGCAGGTCGCAGCCGGCCAGTTCGAGGATTTGCGACGTGTTGCGGAAGCTCGCGCCCATCACCTCCGTCTTGTAGCCGAACTTGCGGTAGTAGTTGTAGATGCGGCGGACCGATTGCACGCCCGGATCTTCCGCGCCCATGTAGTCGATCCCCGTCGATTTCTTGTACCAGTCGTAGATGCGGCCGACGAACGGAGAAATGAGCTGCGCGCCCGCTTCGGCGCAGGCGATGGCCTGGGCCAGCGAGAACAGCAGGGTCATGTTGCAGCGGATGCCTTCCTTTTCCAGGATGGCGGCGGCGCGGATGCCTTCCCAGGTGGAAGCGATCTTGATCAGCACGCGCTCGCGTGGAATGCCGGCGTTCGAATACAGGGCGATCAGGTCGCGGCCCTTGGCGACAGTACCTTCCGTGTCGAACGACAGGCGCGCATCGACTTCGGTGGAGACGCGGCCGGGGATGGTTTGCAGGATTTCCACGCCAAACGCGATCAGCAGGCGGTCGATGATTTCGGCGGTGGAGGCGTTCGGATGGTCGCGCACGGCCTTTTCCAGCAGCGGCTTGTATTCATCCTTTTGCACGGCCTTCAGGATCAGCGACGGATTCGTCGTCGCATCGCGCGGCGTGTAAGCCTGGATCGATTGGAAGTCGCCGGTGTCGGCCACCACGGTAGTAAATTGCTTCAGTTGTTCGAGTTGGTTCATGGCTGCACGGGAAAGAGTGAATGGGCTTGCCGGAGTATTGTACCGAATCCGTTGCATCAAGCATCGACTAATGTCTTCCCCGTGCGCTACTTGCTCAATTGAATCTTGCTTTTTTGAGAACTCGCGCATAATTGCCTGGACTTGTTTATTTTGCACACTGTTCTGATAAACAATGTGCGATGCCACACTCCAGATGAAGAGCATCTTTTGACACAAGATATCGTTAGCGCAGTGGCCGCCTTCAACGGCGCGGCACGCCTGTATGCATTGGTTATCGGTGAAGATGGCCAGGACAGCGGCTTGCTGGTCGAAGCCTTTGCCGCCGACGAAGGGCTGCAGGAGGTCGGCGCGCGCGACATCATCGCCTTGTCCACCAGCGCCCATGTTGCGCTGGCGTCCCTGCTGGGCCAGCCGGCCAGCCTGCATATCAGTCTGGCGGATGGCACGCGCACGCAGTTTTCCGGCTATGTCAGCGAAGCGGCCATGCTGGGCAGCAATGGCGGACTGGCGCGCTACCGGCTGCGCATCACGCCTTGGTTGTTTCTGCTGACGCAGGTGCGTAACAGCCGCGTCTGGCAAGATCGGAGCGTGAGCGCCATCATCGACGAGGTATTGCAGGCGTATGCGCCATATGCGCTGTGGCGCTGGAGCGACGAGGTCGCATCTTTCATGCAGGACGCGGGCGAACGCAGCTATTGCTGCCAGTACCGCGAATCCGATTTCGATTTTATCCGCCGCCTGCTGACGGAAGAGGGCATCGCCTGGCGCTTCGAGGCGCACACACTGGTCCTGTTCGCCGATAGCAGCCAGCCCTGCGCCACGCCCGAGGACGCCAGCAGCGCACAGGCGGGCGGACTGCGCTTTCATGGCGCGCGCGTCGGCGAGCCGGGCGACAGCGTGCAGGCATTGAGCGCGCGGCGCAGCCTGCAGGTGGGCCTGAGCAGCGTGCTCAGCTATGACTACAAGGCGAAAAAGGCCGTGGCTGCCAGCGTGCCGGCCAACATCGCGCTTGGCGGCAAGAACGCGCCGATGCTGGAAAGCTACGACACACCGGGCCAGTACTGGTACGCCAGCGCCGCCCAGGCGCAGCGCTACGCGCAGTTGCAGATGCAGGCCCATGAAGCGCGCGCCCAGCTGTGGCAGGCGCGTTCGACCGTGCGCACCCTGCGCGCCGGCACGCGTTTTACCCTGACGCAGGGACCGTTACCGCAGGCCGATGGTGCCGCGTCCGAATATGTCGTGCTGCGCGTGGCCAGCATCGGCGTCAACAACCTGCCGGCGCCGGCCCTGGAGGGATTGGCGGAACTGTTCGGCCCGATACCGGAATTGCTGGAAGAAACCGTGGCAGAGTGGGGCGCAGGATTTTCCGATGTCGCTGCCGCGATCGCCCAGGCGCAAACCAGCGGTTACGCCAACTGCATCGAGATGATCACCGCAAGCACCCCGTGGCGTCCGGTGCATGACAGTAACGATGCGCGCCAGCACGCCACGCCGACCGCCCTGGGCAGCCAGAGCGCCATCGTCGTCGGCGCCGATGGCAATGACGTGGCCAGCGGCGCCGATGAAATTTATTGCGACAGGCTGGGCCGGGTGCGCATCCGCTTCCACTGGCAGCAGGAGATGGGCGCGACTTGCTGGGTGCGCGTGGCGCAGCGCGCGGCCGGCGGCGGCATGGGCAGCCAGTTCCTGCCGCGCATCGGCCAGGAAGTGCTGGTGCAATTCCTGGAAAACGATATCGACCGGCCCGTCATCATCGGCGCGCTGTACAACGGGCAGGGCGAGGGCGGCACCAAACCGACCCCGGGCGGCGTCGGGGGCGAGTCAGGTGACGCTGGCGTGTTCCAGCCGGCCCACGATCATGCGGTAGCCGGCCAGGGCAATCTGGCGGGCGGCAACAGTCCGCTGTGGCATGGCGCCGCAGGCGCCAGCGCGGCGCACCGCAATGGAGCAGCGCAATGGGGCATCCGCAGCAAGGAGTTCGGCAAGGCGGGCGGCATGGCCGGTTACAACCAGCTGCTGTTCGACGATACCGACAGCCAGGGCCGGGTGCAGCTGAAAAGCAGCCATGCGGCCAGCGAACTGAGCCTGGGGCATCTGATCCACGGTGCCGACAATTACCGTGGCAGCCTGCGCGGCGCCGGCACCGAATTGCGCACCGATGCGTATGGCGCGGTGCGCGCCAGGGCGGGCTTGCTGGTGACCAGCTATCTGCTTGGGCACGACGCGTCGCAACGCGATCCGGCCGGCGACAATGCCGGCGGCATCGCGCTATTGAAGCAGGCAGTGATGCTGGGCGACACCTTCAGCGCTGCCGC
>NZ_FNDA01000010.1:0-27010 GCF_900099875.1 Janthinobacterium sp. YR213
CGGTGCGGTGCGGCAACCTTGGCGCCGATGATGGTCGGGAAGGCATAGCCGCAGTTGCCAAAGCTCATCGCCGCAAAGAAGCTGCGCGGCTTTTCGAAGCGCAGATAGCTGTTCGCCACCGAGTTGATGTTGCCGATGTCGGTCGACACCATCACGTCTTCCGGCATCGCCTTTTCCAGCTCGCGCAAGACCTGGCGCGGGTGCAGGTAATTGCCCGGCTCTTTCTTCTGCTCTTCGATCATGTCCAGGCTGTACGCATCCTTCTCGTGCGTCCAGTTGGTCAGCTCCTCTTCCCACGCGGCCTTTTCCGCTTGCACGGTGGCGTAGCGTTCTTCGCGCGTGGCGTCGCAATCGAGGGTCTTGCCATCCAGGCGGGCAATAATCGCCTTGGCGGCCGCCTTGGCGTCGCCGCAGATGCCCACCGAAATTTTCTTGACCAAACCGAGCATCTTGTTGTCCGCGTCGATCTGGATGATCTTGGCATTCTTCGGCCAGTAATCCATGCCGTGCTGCGGCAAGGTGCCGAACGGTCCCAGGCGCGAACCGAGGGCCACGACGACGTCGGCCTGGGCGATCAGTTTCATGGCCGCCTTGGAACCCTGGTAGCCGAGCGGGCCGCACCACAGCGGATGGCTGGCGGGAAACGAGTCGTTATGCAGATAGCTGTTGACGACGGGTGCGCCCAGGCGTTCGGCCAGCGCCTTGCACTCTTCGATGGCTTCGCCCATGACGACGCCGCCACCCGAGATGATCACGGGGAACTTGGCTTTCGCCAGGAGCTCGGCCGCATCGTTGAGGCTTTGTTCGCCGCCGGCGCCGCGGTCCAGGCGGTTCGGTTTCGGGATTTCCGCCTTGATTTCACCATAGAAATAGTCGCGCGGAATGTTCAATTGCGTCGGTCCCATTTCCGACATGGCGCGGTCAAAGCAGCGGCCCGTGAATTCAGCCATGCGGGCCGGATTCGTCACATGCCCCTGGTACTTCGTGAATTCCTCGAACATCGGCAGCTGGTTCGCTTCCTGGAAACCGCCCAGACCCATGCTCATCGTGCCCGTCTCAGGGGTAATGATGACCACCGGGGTATGCGCCCAGTAGGCGGCGGCGATGGCGGTCACGCAATTGCTGATGCCGGGGCCGTTCTGGCCGATGACGACGCCATGGCGGCCCGAGACGCGGGCATAGCCGTCGGCCATGTGGCCGGCGCCCTGCTCGTGCACGACGGGAATCAAACGGATGCCGGCCGGGGCAAAGATATCCATCGGGTCCATGAAGGCCGAGCCCATGATGCCGAACATATCGGTCACGCCATTGGCGGCCAGGGTTTCCACGAACGCTTCGGAAGGCGTCATCTTTTGCGGGCCCACAGGTATCGCTGCGGCGGCGGCTTTTTGGTCGGACAAATCGGTCATGGCTCAGTCTCCTTACGGTTTTATGAAAAATCGGTATATTTTGTTCCGATATTTGAAATACGTGTTCAATTTAACGGTTGCGAAATGCGCTGTCAATGAAAATTCATGAAAAATCGGACTGTTTCATTCCTGAATCCGGAATCCGTGACTTAGGTCCACTCCTGAAACAACAATGGCGGCTTATCCGCAACAGACAAGCCGCCATCGTTCTCCTTCTGCGCCGCGCTTAGAACTTCAGGCGCATGCCGGCCGTAAAGGCGCTCGAGTTATGCCCAGGCAAGGGCACGCTGCCGCCGCTGGAGGCATCGCCAACGAAATTGGTGCCCGCGCCGTCGTTGTTGATGCGGCCGTACGAGGTATACAGATTCGTGCGCTTGGACAAGGCATAGGTATAGCCGATGGCCAGCTGGCGCCCGCCGCGGCGCGCATTCGTGCGGTCATCCTTCTTGATGTAGGACGCCATCACGCTGCCCGCCGCGCCTACAGGGGCCGACGCACCCAGCATGTAGTTGCGGAAATCCGTGCCCGCATCATCCTTGTCCGTTTCATACGCGGCGTGCAGCTTGGCGGGACCGAAGTCATAGGTGCCGCCCAGCAAGGTCACTTTCGCCGTGTTCAGCGGCGTATCCTTGCGGTTGTCATGCGCCAGGGTCAGTACCAGCGGGCCATTGGCGTAGTCGATGGAAAAGTCGATGGTGCGGCCCAGGGTGTTGCTGTCCGGCTTTTCGCCCAAGCCATACATGATGGCAGCCGACAAGCCGTTCACCTTCGGCGTTTCATACATGATGGAGTTTTTCGTGCGCAGGCTGGCCACGCTCATCAGGTTGATCGAGGCGCCCGTCATGCCCGTCTCGAAGGGGTCGATATTGTCCAGCGCGGTAAACAGCGGGTTGTGCTGCAAGCCCAGGTTCACGGCGCCGAAGCCGCCCGACAGGCCCACGTAGGCCTTGCGCCCGAACAAGGCGCCCTGGCGGTTGGCGCCAGTATCCACGTCGAGGCCATTTTCCAGCAAGAAGTTGGCCTTTAAATTATTGCCCAGGTCTTCCGTGCCCTTGAAGCCGATGCGGCTGCCCGACTGCACGCCGGTGGCCAGCTTGGTGACGGAACCGTCCGCGCCGCCATGTTCGGATGTCAGGCCCGCGTCGAGCAAGCCGTACACGGTGACGGACGATTGGGCGCTGGCGCTGCCAGCGAAGAAGGAGGCCAGGATGGCTGCCGCTACGAGTGTGTGTTTCATGTCATCTCCAGGTATTGTGGTTTTTATAAACGCTTGAAACGATAATCAACTACGGTGCTGCAAACTTGGCTCAGGCGATCAGCCCGGCCATTGGCGACGACGGCGAGGCGTGCATGGCGCCAGGCTGCGTCATACTTTTCGGCATGCGTCCGGCCAGGTAGGCCTCGCGTCCGCCCTGCACTGCCAGTTTCATGGCGCGCGCCATGCGTATCGGTTCGCGCGCCGCCGCGATGGCGGTATTCATCAAAATGCCGTCGCAACCGAGTTCCATGGCGATGGCTGCGTCTGATGCCGTGCCCACGCCTGCATCGACCAGCACGGGCACGCGGGCTTGCTCGATGATCAGCGACAGATTCCACGGATTCAGAATGCCCATGCCCGAGCCGATCAGGGACGCCAGCGGCATGACGGCGATGCAGCCGAGGTCTTCCAGCATGCGCGCCTGGATGGGGTCGTCGCTGCAATACACCATCACCTGGAAGCCGTCGCGCACCAGCTCCTCGGCCGCCTTCAAGGTTTCCGGCATGTTCGGGAACAGGGTCTTTTCATCGCCGAGCACTTCCAGCTTGCACAGCGGGTGGCCGCCCAGCAGCTCGCGCGCCAGCTGCAAGGTATAGACGGCGTCGCGCGCGTTGTAGCAGCCGCCCGTATTGGGCAGGATCGTGTATTTCGATGGCGGAATGAAGTCGAGCAGGTTCGGCTCGCCCTTTTCCTGGCCGATGTTGACCCTGCGTATCGTCACGGTGACGATCTCGGCGCCGCTCTCTTCGATGGCCAGGCGCGTTTCCTCGAAATCCTTGTATTTGCCCGTGCCCACCAGCAGGCGCGACTGGTAGGTGGTGCCGGCCAAGGTCAGGCCGCCGGGTGCTTGGCTGGGGGTGGCGTCGTCTCTCATCGTGGTGCTCTCCTAAGTTGAACCAAAGCGGTCTCTGGCCGGGGTGGCTCCCCGCAAAACGCAAAATCGACTTCCGGCCGGCGTCCCGACACGAGGTCGGCGATCGCCCTGCCCGCGCCGCAGCCCATGGTCCAGCCCAGGGTGCCGTGGCCCGTGTTGAGGAACAACTGGCGGTAGCGCGTGGCGCCGATATACGGCACGTTCGAAGGCGTCAGGGGGCGCAGGCCGGCCCAGTAGACGGGGTCGCTGTAATCGCAGGCGTGCGGGAACAGCGCCTGCACGCGGCGCGTGATGGCGGCGCAGCGCACGGGATTGAGTTCCCGCGTATAGCCGTTCAGCTCGCACGTGCCCGCCACGCGCAGGCGTTCGCCCAGGCGCGAAAACACGAGCTTGTGGCCATCGTCCGTCAGCGAGACGGTCGGTGCGGCGGATGTGTCAAGAATCGGATAGGTGGCGGAATAACCTTTGCCCGGATACAGCATCAAGCGCATGCCCAGCGGATGCAGCAAGGGCGCTGAAAAGCTGCCCATGGCCACCACCACGGCGTCCGCATGCTCGATGCGGTGGCGCCCTTGCGCATCGATGCATTCCACACCTGTGATGCGTTCGCCATCCGCCAGCAAACGCGTCACGGTGCTGCCGTACTGAAAATCCACGCCGGCAGCGGCGGCGCGGGCCGCCAAGGCCGTGGTAAACAGATGCACGTCCCCCGACTCGTCGCTGGCCGTAAAGTCGCCGCCGACGATGTGCGGGCGGGCATGGGCCAGGGCCGGTTCCAGCCGTATCACTTCATCGGCGCTGACGGTATTGCGCGGGCAGCCCAGCTCGCGCAAGAGGGCGGCGCCCGACTGCGATTTATCGAACTCCTGCTGGTCCGTATAGAAATGCAGAATGCCGCGCTCCAGGTGGTCATATTCGATACCCGTTTCGCGGCGCAGGGCTTGCAAGCTCTGCCGGCTGTACTCGGCCAGGGCGACGATCTGCCGCATATTGCGCGACACGCGCGACGGCAGGCACTCGCGCAGGTAGTGCAGCGCCCACTGCCATTGCAGCGTATCGAGGCGGGGCCGGAACAGCAGCGGCGCGTCGTCCTTGCCCAGCCAGCGCACGACCTTGCGCAGGGTGGCAGGGTTGGCCCACGGTTCCGCATGCGAGACGGAAATCTGCCCGCCATTGCCGAAGCTGGTTTCCTGCGCGGCGCCCGGCTGGCGCTCGAACACGCGCACATCGTGGCCAGCCTGGCGCAAATACCAGGCCGATGCCGTGCCGACCACGCCGGCGCCGAGGACTAGGATCTTCATGGCAACTGGCCTGGAATCAGCGCGTCAGCAGCACGGCGATGGCGACAAAGGCGGCGATCCACACAGTTTCCATCACCAGCATGATCACGGGACGCCAGCCCAGCGAGGCCAGCGACTGGAACGACGTTTTCACGCCCAGCGCGGCAATGGCGATGACGAGGCAGGCGCGCGAGGCATTGTTGATCCAGCCATTCACTTCCTGCGGGATCAGGCCCAGGCTGTTCGTGATGACGAGCCACACAAAGCCGATCAGGAAGAATGGCACGAGCGGCGGCGCATCGACTTCGCTCTTGCCGTCCTTGCGCTTGAACAGGATCGACAGACCCAGCACGACAGGCACGAGGCAAGCGACGCGCGTCAGCTTGACGAAGGTGGCCACGTCGCCCGTGTGGTTGCTGACCAGATAGCCCGCGCCCACCACTTGCGCCACGTCATGAATCGTGCCGCCGATGAACACGCCCGCTTCCGTCGGATCAAAGCCCAGCAGCTTGACCAGCAGCGGGTAGACGATCATGGCCAGGGTCGACAGCGACGTCACGCCCACCACCGTCAGCAAGGTGAATTTTTCGTTTTCCTTGGTTTGCGGCAGCACGGCCGAGATGGCCAGCGCGGCCGAGGCACCACAGATGGCCACGGAACCGCCCGACAGGATGCCTTCCGTGATGGGGCGTTTCAGCCACCTGGCCAGCAGGTAGCCGAAGCCCAAAGTTGCCACCAGGCCGCCGACGACGATCAATAACGGCGTCACGCCCACGGAAGCGATCTGGTTGAAGGTGATACGCGCGCCCAGCAGGGCCACGCCCGTGCGCAGCAGCACCTTGCTGCAAAACTCGATGCCGGGCTTGCAGGTGGGGTCGGACGAGAGGAAGTGGAAAGCCAGGCCGAAGAACAGCGCATACAGCAGCTGAGGACCACCGTAATTGCTGGAAATAAAGGTGGCTGACAGGGCGATCACCAGCGCGATGGCCACGCCGGGCCAGCTGCGCAGCACGGCGCGGGGACGCCAGATGGCAACGGCGGAAGACAGGTAGGGAATGTTCTTGTCGACAACGCGTGTTATCGCTGAGGAGTTGGTTTTCATGCGGGTCCGCTCATAATGTTTTAAAAATTGGGACATTTCATCTCGTTTTTTAATAATACACGATGAGCTAGCGAAGTCCATGCTTTTCCATGAAAATCGAAACCGAATGTTCCGGAAACTGACGTTTTAAGGTTAATGCTGGCGTAAACGACAAGCGGCGCGGCCCTTTGCAGGGACGCGCCGCCGTGGCAGGCCGTTGAACGATTACTTTTTGTTCAGGCGGGTAATCAGGCTGGATGTATCAAAGCGGTTGCCGCCCGCCTGTTGCACTTCGCCATAGAACTGGTCCGTCAAGGTCGTCACGGGCAAGTCGCTGCCGTTGCGCTTGGCTTCGGCGAGGCAGATGCCGAGGTCCTTGCGCATCAGGTCGACGGCAAAACCGAAATCGAACTTGCGCTCTATCATGGTCTTGCCCCGGTTTTCCAGCTGCCACGACTGCGCCGCGCCCTTGGAAATCACGTCGACGACCAGGGCCGCATCGAGGCCCGCGTTTTCCGCAAAGGCGATGCCTTCGCTCAAGGCTTGCACCAGGCCCGCGATGCAGATCTGGTTGACCATCTTCGTCAGCTGGCCGGAACCGGAAGCGCCCATGTAGGTGACGGCGCGCGAGAACAGGGCGATGACGGGCTCGGCCCGTGCATACGCCTCGGCATCGCCGCCCGCCATCACCGTCAGCTTGCCGTTTTCCGCGCCCGCCTGGCCGCCGGACACAGGCGCGTCGAGGAAGAACACGCCCTGCTCTTTCGCCGCCGCGTGGATGGTGCGCGCCGCTTCGGCCGAGGCCGTCGTGTGGTCGATCAGGATGCTGCCCGGCGCCATGGCGGACAGCAAGCCGCCCTCTTCCAGGATGACCTGGTACAGGTCGTTATCGTTGCCGATGCAGGTAAAGACGAACTCGGCACCCGCCGCCGCGGCAGCCGGCGTGGCGGCGCTGCTGCCCTTGTGCTGTTCCAGCCAGGCGGCCGCGCGGGCCGGGTTGCGGTTGTACACGGTGACGTCGTGCCCGCCCGCCGCCAGGTGACCTGCCATGGGGAAACCCATGACGCCCAAACCGATGAATGCCACTTTTGCCATATTGTCCGTCCTGTCGATGAATGAATCCGATTATTGTTGCACAAATGGCCCGTGGCGGCAGCATGGCGCGGCCCTACGCGACGTTTGGCGTACACGCAGTGGTGATTGGGAAACATCCGCTTTTCAGCTATACAAGACGAAAATTATCATAAAGAACTTTATATTGCATTTTTTTCTAGTTAATATTATATTGAATTGGCATTATAAATAAGTAAACTTTTGCCGCATCCTTTTCCCAACCCTTGTGAAGGAGTCGATCTTGCAAACTGCATTCTCCCGCCTGAAAATCATGAGCGCCGCCGCCCTGCTGCTCGCCGCCAGCGCCGCACACGCAGACATCACGGTGTTTACCAGCCAGTCCGCCTATCTGGCAGCGGTCGGCAATACCGGCGTCGACACCTTTGATGATTTACCCATCGATGCGCTCGACGGCCCGCTGAACCGCAACGCGGGCAGCTATGCCTACACGGTCAGCAGCGTTGGCGCCTCGCCCATCCTGTATGGCGCAGGCACGGGCAGCGACAACTGGCTGAGTACGAACGACCGCAACGACAGCGTGGTGTTCTCCAACTTTTCCAGTGCCGTACGCGGTGTGGGGGGATTCTTCTTCGGCTCGAACTTTGCCGGCGAATATGCCAATGGCCAGAGCATCACACTGACAGCGCGCAATGCGCTGGGCGAGCTGCTCAGCTATGATCTGGCCCTGCCGACGCAAGCTTCGTTTATCGGCTTCGTGTCGTCGGACGCATTCTCCGACCTGTCCGTCAGCACAGCCGGACAGATCGGTATCTGGCCAACCATCAATAACCTGTCCGTGTCGGCCGTACCGGAGCCAGCCACTTACGGCATGCTGCTGGGCGGCCTGGGCTTGCTCGGCTTCATGGCGCGCCGCCGCCGAGTCAGCCAGCAGTAAGCAAACTGGCGCCTGGTACGGCTGCCGGCAGCCGTACCAGGCCTGCCATCACGACAATATCTCGCGCAACGCCGCCATCAAGGCTGCGCACTCGCCCACATTACCAATGCTGATGCGCAAATACTGGCTGATGCGCGGCGCATTGAAGTGGCGCACGATCACGGAGCGGGCACGCAAGCCGGCGGCCAGTTGCGCCGCGTCATGCTGCGGATGACTGGCAAAGACAAAGTTGGCCACCGAGGGCAGTACCTCGAAGCCCAGCGCCGCCAAGTCCGCCGTCAGCTGCTCGCGGGTGGCAATAACGGCCTGGCGCGTCTGCTGGAAATACGCTTCGTCGTGCAGCGATGCGACGGCCCCGGCCAGCGCCAGCCGGTCCAGCGGATACGAGTTGAAACTGTTCTTCACTCTTTCCAGCGCCTCGATCAAGTCCGGATGCCCGAATGCACAGCCCACGCGCAAACCGGCCAGCGAGCGCGATTTCGAGAACGTCTGCACCACCAGCAAGTTCGGATACCGCGCCACCAGGGCCACGGCGCTCTCGCCGCCGAAATCCACATACGCTTCATCGACCACCACCACGGCATCGGGATGGGCGCGCAGCAAGGTTTCCACGCCGGCCAGCGGCAAGTCCACGCCCGTGGGGGCGTTAGGATTCGGGAAGATGATGGCGCCACACGGCCCCTGGTAGTCTTCCGGACGGATGCGCATGGCATCGTCGAGCGCCACCGTGCGGTAATCGATGCCGTACAGCTTGCAATACACGGGGTAGAAGCTGTAGCTGATGTCCGGGAACAGCAGCGGCGCATCGTGCTTGAGCAAGGCCATGAAGGCCAGCGCCAGCACTTCGTCGGAGCCATTGCCGACGAACACTTGATTGCTGTTCAAGCCGTGGTAGTCGGCCAGGGTTTGCTTCAGTTCGCTGGCGGACGGATCAGGGTAGAGGCGCAGGCTGTCGCTGGCTGCTTCGCGCAGTGCGGCGAGCACCTGCGGCGACGGACCGTAGGGATTTTCGTTGGTGTTGAGTTTGACCAGGTTGGGCAGTTTGGGTTGCTCGCCCGGGATGTAGGGGGTCAGCTCGCTGACGATATTGCTCCAGAATCGGCTCATTGCTTGGGTATGGGGACAGGATGGGGATACGGTAGATTACCATAGGGTGAGCGGGGTCAAGGCGGACAGTATCGGCGAGGAGTAGCGTGGGCGGCATCAGCCCCAACGTGAAGAGGACGCAGCATGAACAGCATGCACAAGCTGAGCGATACGCAAATGCGGCATGGCGCGCTGACGCAACAGTCACGCCAGCGCAAGATCGATGCGTGGCTACAGGTCGCAGCCAGTCTCAGCGAGCAGATCACCGTCGAATTGCAGACTGCCACGGAGCAGCTACAGGGCAAAGGAATGGCCGACTTGCAGCGCGTGACGGCGCTGGCGCAACGCCTGGCAAGCAATGGCAAAGCCATGCGCGATACCCTCGGGACACTGTTTGACAGCGGTGAAAAAAGCGAGGAGCATGCAGTGACAAGCACGGAGGATTGCGCCATGGACGAGCAAGTCAACACGCTGGGAAAGGACATGGCCAGTGTGAAACTGGACGTAAAGGATGTAAAGGCCGATGTGACTAACATCAAAGTCGATGTTGCGGACTTGAAAACCGATGTTGCGGACATCAAGGTGGACGTTGCCGGCCTGAAAACGGATGTCACTGCTCTCAAGACCGATGTCGGCGTTCTCAAGACGGATGTCAGTGGCTTGAAACTGGACCTCGCTGTGGTGCGCTCCAATTATGCGACCAAGTCCGATGTGGCTGAGGCGAAGTCGGCTGTCATCCTGTCGGGTGTGGGGACGATCATTGCCATGTCGGGCGTCGCATTTGCGGTGGCGAGGCTAGTGCATTAGATTGCGTTTGTGGGAGCGCTGGCTTTCAAAGCCTGAATGGAGGAAAAAACGCCTTGCGCTGCGCGCTTTGGGCGGTTTTTTCTACCTGCCTTATTGCGCTGGCGGCTTGCACATGTGGCGGGTATAAAAAAAGCTCCCTTGCGGGAGCTTCTCTTATGTATTCTGGCGGAGAGGGTGGGATTCGAACCCACGGTACGATTTAACGTACGCTTGATTTCGAGTCAAGTACATTCGACCACTCTGCCACCTCTCCGTTTACTGCGGTCTATTCGTTCAAACTGGCGTGCCTGTCTGAACGAGGCGCTATTTTAGCATGGGGATTGTTGGGTTGGGTAGGGGTTTTATTGGCGATTTGCAACTGAGGGCTGGTAGCCAAACCAAAAAACCAATTGGTCGATTCGGGGAGTCTCGTACAAGGCGCGGCTCGCCTTTGTAGACGCCACCTTGGCGCACGCGTGAAACCAAATTGACGATTCGGGGAGCCTCGCGCGAATACGCGCTCGTCTTCGAATCCCACGCGCAAGGCGCGCAGGCGCCTTGCTCCTTTCCGCCGCCACAAATAAAAAAAGCTCCCTTGCGGGAGCTTTCTCTATTTGTTCTGGCGGAGAGGGTGGGATTCGAACCCACGGTACGATTTAACGTACGCTTGATTTCGAGTCAAGTACATTCGACCACTCTGCCACCTCTCCATTTGCTGCGGTCTTCCCCGCATTGCTGCGAGAAGGCAAGATTATAGCAGCCCGCGGCGAAAAGAAAAGGACTATTTTAAGCCTTCAGATGCGTCAGGCCACCCATGTACGGGCGCAGCACGGCCGGGATCTCGACGCTGCCGTCTGCCTGCTGGTAGTTTTCCAGCACAGCCACCAGGGTGCGTCCCACTGCCAGGCCGGAGCCGTTCAGGGTGTGGGCCAGTTCCGGCTTGCCGGCGGCGTTACGGAAACGCGCCTGCATGCGGCGGGCCTGGAAGGCTTCGCAGTTCGACAGGGACGAGATTTCACGATAGGTGTTTTGCGCCGGCAGCCACACTTCCAGGTCGAAGGTCTTGGTGGCGCCGAAACCCATGTCGCCCGTGCACAGCGACATCACGCGGTATGGCAGGCCCAGGCGTTGCAAAATCGTTTCCGCATGGCCGACCATTTCATCGAGCACCTGGTACGACGTGTCCGGATGCACCACTTGCACCATTTCCACCTTGTCGAACTGGTGCTGGCGGATCATGCCGCGCGTGTCGCGGCCATAGCTGCCCGCTTCCGAACGGAAGCATGGCGTATGGGCCGTCATTTTCAGGGGCAGTTGATCCAGCGCGAGGATTTCATCGCGCGCGATATTGGTCAGCGACACTTCAGACGTCGGGATCAGGTAGAAGGTCTCGCCCTCGCCTTCCGCGCCGCCTTTTTTCACCGAGAACAGATCGGCTTCGAATTTCGGCAGTTGGCCCGTGCCGCGCAGCGAGTCGGCATTGACCATGTACGGGGTATAGCATTCCGTGTAGCCGTGCTCGTCCACATGGGTGTTGAGCATGAATTGCGCCAGCGCGCGGTGCAGGCGGGCGATGCCGCCCTTCATGACGGAGAAGCGCGAACCGGTCAGCTTGGTGGCCACTTCGAAATCGAGGCCCAGCGGGCCGCCCACGTCGACGTGATCCTTGACTTCAAAGTCAAAAGTGCGTGGCGTGCCGACCTTGCGCACTTCCACGTTGCCCGACTCGTCCGTACCCAGAGGCGACGATTCGTGCGGCAAATTCGGCACGGCCATGATGAAGTCGCTCAGCTTGGCTTGCACTACGCTCAGGGCCGTTTCATCGGCTTTCAATTCATCGCCCAGGCCGGCCACTTGCGCCATCACGGCCGAGGTGTCTTCCCCCTTGCCTTTCAACATGCCGATTTGCTTGGACAGCGCATTGCGCTTGCCCTGCAGCTCTTCGGTGCGCGTCTGGATCGCCTTGCGTTCGGCTTCGAGGGCATTGAAACCTGCCACGTCGAGCTGGAATTTGCGCGTCGCCAGGCGTTCTGCGACGGTGGCGATGTCTTTACGGAGAAGTTGGATATCTATCATGGGTGGATGGCGGTGCCGATGTATCGAAAGCACTCATTGTACCAAGACCCGTTCAGTTCTTTATGAGTTTTGCACATGGCCAACCATCGTCATGGCGGCATGGCCGGGCACTCGCACCCGCTTTACATTTTCTGCTTGGCTTATTGCTTAAATGAACGCGGCTTTTTCGGCAGCGGTCAGGCGGCGGGCGCTGACGGTAACGACAGGCATCGTACTGTCGGCAGCCTGAGCGATCACGGTGCTGCTGGCGCTCACTTCCACCGTATTCGCGCCGGCGGTGGCGAAGCTGGCGCCGATGGCGATGATGGCGGCGGCGACAAAGGTGATTTCCATGTTTTTCAGTGCGTTCATGATGTTACTCCTGGTTAGTTTGTTTCGTTGACTGCTGCTGGTATGGTGGTACTTTAGCCAACGGCCGCGAACAACGCCACCGGCTTGCGACCAGCGGCGAAAAACAGGGAGCGAACGGTGAAAAACGGGGACTGAAGCGCAGAGAATAGTTACAAGGCATCCTTGACCAGACGCCCCAGGCGGCCAATGGCCTGCTCGATGCGCGGCGTCCACGCATTGCCGCAATTAAGGCGCAGATAATTGCCGAACTTGCCCGAGGCCGAGAACAGCTGCCCCGGCATATACGCCACGCCTTCCGCGATGGCCTGGCCGTGCAGGGCCAGCGCATCGATATGCGGCGGCATCTGCACCCACAGCACGAAACCGCCCTGCGGCTCGGACAGCATGCAGTCCGCCGGGAAGCTGGCCGCCACGGCGTCGGACATGCGGGCGATGCGCTGCACCAGGGTGCGCCGCATCTTGCGCAGCTGCTGGTCGTAGCTGCTGCCTTCCAAAAAGTCGGCCAGCACGGCCTGGAAGAAATGGCTGGTGGCACCGCTCGACACGGTTTTGAGCAAAGCCACTTCCTGCGCGAAACGCCCGGCCAGCACGTAGCCGACGCGCGACGCGGGCGTGATGGCCTTGGAAAACGAGGAGCACAATAAAACGTTGCCGCTCGTATCGTAGGCTTTCACGGGCCACGGCCGCTGCGGTGCAAAGCACAGGTCGCCATACACATCGTCCTCCACCAACGGAATATTGAATTCCGACAGCAGCCCCGCCAGCCGTTTCTTGTTTGCTTCCGGCATGACGCAGCCCAGGGGATTATTTGCGTTCGGCACGAACAGACACGCTTGCACGAGGCCGGCACGCAGGGCCAGCTCGAGCGCGTCGAGCGACGGCCCCGTCTTCGGGTCGGTGGGAATTTCCAGCGCCTTCATGCCCAGGCTTTCGATCATCTGCAGCAGCACGAAATACGTGGCCGACTCGATGGCGATGGTGTCGCCCGGCTTGGCGACAGCGCGCAGACACAGGCTGATCGCTTCCGTGCAGGAATTCGTCACGACGATCTCTTGCGGGTCCAGCTTGCCCCAGTCCAGCGCCCGGCGCGCAACCTGGCGCAGGAAATTGCCTTCGCTGACGTCGTAGCAGCTGACCTTGCTCAATAAAGCGGGTTCGCGCCGCGCCACGGCGCTGATGGTGCGCTGCATGCGCTTGATGGGCAGTATCTCGTCGGGCGGCCAGGCCGTGCCCAGCTGCACGATATTCGCCGTCTCGTTGTCCTTCAGCACGCGCATCAACAGATTGTTGATGCCGACGAAGGCCGGCTCCTTCAGGTGCTGGGCGTCGGCACTGCAGGGCCGGCGCGGCGCCCGGTGGCGCACGAAATAGCCGGACTGGGGCCGCGCATCGACCTGCCCCCGGTCTTCCATCAGGCGCAAGGCTTGCATCACGGTACTGATGGAGATGCGCTTTTGCTGCGCCAGGTGGCGGATCGACGGCAGGCGGTCGCCGGGCGCGAACACGCGCGAGTCGATCAAGGCGCCCAGCTCGTTGGCCAGGTGCTCGTACAGATTCAAATGCGCGCTCATGTTCATCCTTTCAGTATGCGGCTGCCGCGCGTCGCCGGCACAGATACAGTTGCCGAGTTTTTTGATAAGCACAGTCTACGACAAGGGACACTGTATTCATGACAATTTCGTTTTCCTGCATCTGTCATGGTTCACCGCAAGGGCCTAAGCTGTTCCTGTCAGCACAACAGGAGCGATGCCATGCATACCGACCACGAATTACGCAGCGAACGGCCTTTACGCCTGGAAAAAGCGCATGCCAAGGTCATCGAATGCCTGTCCGGCACGGCGTGGATCACGGCCTACGCCCAGTTCGAGGATTGCGTGCTGCGCAGCGGCGAACGCTATACGATACCGAATGACGGCCTGGTGCTGGTCGAAGCCGTGGGCAGCGGACACATCCGCGTCCATGGCACGGCCGCACCCCGCCCTACCCTGCTGCGCTGGCTGAGCCTGGCACTGCCTCACACCTTGAATATTAGGAATACATGACTCAAGCACCACCACTGCGCGTCCTCGTCACGGGCGCCGCCGGCGTTATCGGCACCGTTTTCTGGAAGAGCCGGCACGGGGAATTCTCCCTGCGCCTGGCCGACCTGCACACAGGCAAGCTGGCCGAAGCGCCCTGCCCATCCATTCAACTCGACGTGGCCGACTATGCCGCCTGCCTGGCCGCCTGCACCGATATCGACGTGGTGCTGCACCTGGCCGGCGTGCCGCACGCCAGCGCCGATTTCGATGCGCAATTGCTGCAGCCGAATATCCTCGGCACGCACAACATCTTCCGCGCGGCACAGGCGCAGGGCGTGAAAAGAGTCGTGTTTGCCAGCAGCGCGCAAGCCATCGAAGGCTATCCGCTCGACATGCAAGTGCAGGAAGACATGCCGGCGCGGCCCGCAAACATGTATGGCGCCAGCAAGGCCTTCGGCGAAGGCGTGGCCTCCGCGTTCGCGCACCAGCATGGCATGACGGCGATTGCCGTGCGCATCGCCAATGTGGCCAACTTTGCGCCAGGCCAGCAGCACAGCGCGCGCGACGTGGCCGCCTTCATCAGCGAACGGGACGTGGTGCAATTGCTGGCCCGCTGCATCGCCGCCGACGTGCCCCCCGGCTACCACGTCGTGCATGGCGTGTCGGACAACCGCTACAAGCGGCTGTCCATCGCGGCGACGCGCCAGCTGGTGGGCTACGCGCCGCAGGATGACGGTTTTACCTTGCTGGGTTTGTAGCCTCAGCCCTTGCCGGCTGGTTTTCCCGCTTTGCGGTCCAGCTCGCGCAGCCAGGCCAATTTATCGGCGATCTTGCTTTCCAGGCCGCGCGGCACGGGCTGATACCAGCCCGGTTCCGCCATGCCATCCGGAAAATAGGTTTCGCCGGCCGCGTAGGCATCGGGCTCGTCGTGCGCATAGCGGTAGGCGTGGCCGTAGCCCAGTTCCTTCATCAGCTTCGTCGGTGCATTGCGCAAGTGCACGGGCACTTCCTTCGATTTATCTTTCTTGACGAAAGCCATGGCCGTATTGAACGCGTTATAGCCGGCATTGCTTTTCGCGGCAATCGCCAGGTAAATCACGGCTTGGCCCAGCGCCAGCTCGCCTTCCGGCGAACCGAGGCGTTCATACGTTTCCGCCGCGTCATTGACCATGGTCAAGGCACGGGGATCGGCCAGGCCGATGTCTTCCCAGGCCATGCGCACGATCCGCCGCGACAGGTAGCGCGGGTCCGCGCCGCCGTCGATCATGCGGCAAAACCAGTACAGGGCCGCGTCCGGGTTCGAGCCGCGCACGGATTTATGCAGTGCGGAAATCTGATCATAGAAATTGTCGCCACCCTTGTCGAAGCGGCGTGAATTGAGGGTCAGCGCATTGTCGACAAAGGCCGCGTCGATCTTCGTCGTGCCCGTCGAGCTGGCGGCTGTCTCGGCCTGTTCCAGCAAATTCAGGAAGCGGCGCGCATCGCCATCCGCGTAGCCGATCAGGGTATCGGCGGCCGCCTCGTCGAAGGTCAGGTGCGTCAGCGCGGAACTTTGCGCCTTGGCCAGCAACTGCTTCATCTCGTCTTCGTTGAGCGATTTCAATACATACACTTGCGCGCGCGACAGCAGCGCCGAGTTCACTTCAAAGCTGGGGTTTTCCGTCGTGGCGCCAATGAAGGTCACCAGGCCCGATTCGACGAAAGGCAGCAAGGCGTCCTGCTGCGATTTGTTGAATCTGTGGATTTCGTCGACGAACAGCAGGGTGTGCTTGCCGAACTGGTCCAGGCTGTGGCGGGCCTGGTCCATGGCTGCACGGATATCTTTCACGCCAGCAAACACGGCCGACAAGGCGATGAATTCGCTGTCGAAGGCGTTCGCCATCAGGCGCGCCAGGGTCGTCTTGCCCACGCCGGGCGGTCCCCACAAGATCATCGAATGGGCCTTGCCCGCCTCGAACGCCAGGCGCAGCGGCTTGCCCACGCCCAGCAGGTGCGTCTGGCCGATGACTTCGTTCAGGGTGGCCGGCCGCAAGGCTTCAGCCAGCGGCTGGCGCGGTGCGGTGGAAAAGAGATCCGCCATAATGAGTTACCTAATAGGAATGCAAAAGCCCCGCATTGCTGCGAGGCCGGCTCATACGCAAGGCGCGACAGTCTTAATTATTAATGACGTCGGCGCCCTTGGGCATGACAAATTTAAAGTGATTGGCCGAAAGCGCCGGATTTTTCTGGAAGTTCTTGAACGCCAGCACCGACGTCTGGCCGAACGAATCGCGCAACTCCATCGCTTCCGGCACGCCGTTGCGCAAGCCGATGGTGATTTCATCAAACGTCGTGTCCTTGGCTTTCGGCGTGGCCTTCAGCCATTCCAGGCCATCGCGCGTGCCCGCTTCAGCCAGGGTGAAATTCTTTTCCAGGTCATTGCTGCCGAACAAAATCGCGGCCGGCGAGGAGCCGAGCGCGTCGCCCAGTTTCTTCACCGTCACCTGGCTCAAGTCCTTGTCGTAGATGTACAGCTTGTCGCCGTCCGCTTGCAGCAGCTGCTCGTACGGCTTCAGATACGTCCAGATGAACTTGCCCGGACGGGCAAACTCGAACGTGCCGCTGGCCGGCGTCGACACTTTCGCCTTGCCGCTGGCATCCGCCTTCTTGACTTGCCGCTGCACGAACTCGCCCTTGGCCGACTTGGTGCCGGCCGCAAAGCTCTTGAATTGCTCGAGGGCGCTGGCCGAGGCGCTGGCCGCGAACAGCAGGCTGCAGGCAACGCTGGCTGCGCCGATCATCATTTTTGCTGCGAAAGTCGTGTTCTTCATTCTGTTTACCCTTGTTCACTACTGGCCGCCGGCACCAGGATTTCCCGGTTGCCATTGGATTGCATGGTTGAGACCACCCCGCTCTGCTCCATCTGCTCAAGCAGACGGGCGGCGCGGTTGTAGCCGATGCGCAAGTGACGCTGCACCAGCGAAATCGAGGCGCGGCGGTTTTTCAGCACCACCGCCACCGCCTGGTCGTACAGGGCATCGGCCTCGCCGCCGCCCTCGCCCGGCGCGCCGCCTTCGGCGCCATCGCCTTCCAGGGTGCCGCCTTCGAGGATGCCCTCGATGTAATTCGGTTCGCCCTGCAGCTTGAGATGGCTGACAACGCGGTGGACTTCTTCATCGGAAACAAACGCACCGTGAACGCGCATCGGCAAGCCGGTGCCGGGCGGCATGTACAACATGTCACCCATGCCCAGCAGGGTTTCCGCGCCCATCTGGTCGAGAATGGTGCGCGAGTCGATCTTCGACGAGACCTGGAAGGCGATACGCGTGGGAATGTTCGCCTTGATCAAACCCGTGATCACGTCTACAGATGGGCGCTGCGTGGCCAGAATCAAGTGCAAGCCGGCGGCGCGCGCCTTTTGCGCGATACGCGCGATCAATTCCTCGACTTTTTTACCCACCACCATCATCAGATCGGCCAGCTCATCGATGATGATGACGATGGTCGGCAGTTTTTCCAGAGGCTCCGGCGAATCCGGCGTCAGGCTGAACGGATTCGGGATATGTTCTTCGCGCTTTTTCGCATCGGCAATCTTCGCGTTATAGCCGGCCAGGTTACGCACGCCCATCTTGCTCATCAGCTTGTAGCGGCGTTCCATCTCGTTCACGGCCCAGTTCAGCGCATGGCCAGCCTGGCGCATGTCCGTCACGACGGGCGCCAGCAAGTGCGGAATGCCTTCATACACGGACATTTCCAGCATCTTCGGATCGATCAGGATCAGGCGCACGTCGAGCGGATCGGACTTGTACAGCAGCGACAAAATCGTCGCATTGATACCGACCGACTTACCGGAACCGGTGGTGCCGGCCACCAGCAAGTGGGGCATCTTGGCCAGATCCGCCACGACGGGCTTGCCGGCGATATCCTTGCCCAGCGCAATCGTCAGGCTGGACACGCCATCGTTGTAGACCTTGGAGCCGAGGATTTCCGTCAGGCGCACGATCTGGCGTTTACTATTCGGCAGTTCCAGCGCCATATAGTTCTTGCCGGGAATGGTTTCCACCACCCTGATCGACGTCAAGGACAGCGAACGGGCCAGGTCGCGCGCCAGGCCGACGATCTGACTACCCTTGACGCCCGTGGCCGGCTCGATTTCATAGCGCGTCACCACCGGGCCGGGGTAAGCGGCCACTACCTTGGCATCCACGCCAAAGTCGGACAATTTCTTTTCGATCAGGCGGCTAGTAAACTCCAGGGTTTCCACGGAGACTGTTTCCACCACGGGCGGCGCTTCATCGAGCAAGGACAGCGGCGGCAGCTTGCCGTCGCCAGGGGTTTCAAACAGATGCGCCTGGCGTTCCTTTTCCACGCGCTCCGATTTCACCACCGTCACAACCTGCGGCTCGATCTTCACGGGTGGCGCGGCCACATGTTTCTCCACGTGCTTGGCCCGCTCGATCACCACCACTTCGTCGCGGCGCACGGCGGCCACTTCGCCCTGGCGGCGGTCTTCGCGGTCCTGGTAGCGCAGCACGAACCAGTTGAAGGCGTCTTCGATGGCGCCGCCGATGCGCTCGGCCACTTGCAGCCAGGACACATGGAAGAACAGACTGAAACCCAGGCCGAACAGCAGCAACAGCAGCAAGGTCGCGCCCGTAAAACCGAAGGCCACGTGCGCAGAGTGCCCCACCAGCTGGCCCAGCACGCCGCCCGGATCGCGCGGCAGCTGCACGTGCAGGCTCTTTGCCATGCGCAGGTATTCCAGGCCCATGCTGCCGATCAGCATGATGGAGAAGCCGACGATGCGGATCAGCATCTCGACATGGTGTTCGCGCTCCACCTCTTCCTCTTCCAGCAGGAAGCGGCGGCTCAAGCGCCGGTACCCATGCCACACCGTGCGCAGCAGCCACACGCACCACCACCAGGCGGAAAAACCAAAGATATACAGCAACAGATCGGAAAAGGTCGCACCGAGCTTGCCGCCCAGGTTGGCCACCTTGTCGACGTTGGTGGCATGCGACCAGCCGGGGTCGAGCTTGTTGAAGCTGGCCAGTATCAGCACGAAATACAGGGCAAACGCGGCCAGCGCGAACCAGCGCGCCTCGGACAGCAGCCGCACCAGCCGGTTGGGCAAGGGCCGGCGTTCGACCGGTTTTCGGGTGTAGCTATTTTGATTGGCCTGGGCTGGTTTAGTCATTCTGGGAAGCGCTGCAAGGTGATAAATGTTTCTGAAAGGGAATTTCCCATAATAAGGAAGTATTCTAAGCCATATATGCCCCGGACGGCCCCACGATTCGTCGCTACAGGCGGCTTGGTCTATAATCGTGGATTGCTTGCACAAGCGCAATACGCCCTTGTTCTTCGCGCGTATGCCCCCAATTCGGATAGACCCCACTCATAGAGAAGCCTCATTATGACCACTACCAAACACGCCCGCGTTTTGATCCTCGGCTCCGGCCCAGCCGGCTACAGCGCCGCCGTCTACGCCGCCCGCGCCAACCTGAACCCGATGCTGGTCACCGGCGTGGAACAAGGCGGTCAATTGATGACCACCACCGACGTGGAAAACTGGCCTGGCGATCCGATGGGCGTGCAAGGTCCGGACCTGATGCAGCGCCTGTTGCAGCACGCCGAGCGTTTCAATACGGAAATCGTGTTTGACCACATCCACACCACCTTCCTGAATGAAAAACCGATCCGCCTGAAGGGCGACAGCCACGAATACACGTGTGACACGCTGATCATCGCCACAGGCGCGTCCGCGCAATACCTGGGCCTGCCATCGGAAGCGGAATTCATGGGCAAGGGCGTGTCCGCCTGCGCCACCTGCGATGGTTTCTTCTACCGCAACCAGGAAGTGGCTGTCGTCGGCGGCGGCAACACGGCCGTCGAGGAAGCGCTGTACCTGTCGAACATCGCCAATAAAGTCACGCTGATCCACCGCCGCGACAAGTTCCGCGCCGAAGCGATTTTGATCGACCGCCTGAACGCCAAGGTTGCCGAAGGCAAGATTGTGTTGAAATATAACCACACCCTGGACGAAGTGACGGGCAACGAAGGCGGCGTGACGGGCCTGAACATCAAGTCGACCATCGACGGCAAGGTCGAAGCGTTGAGCGTGCACGGCGTGTTCATCGCCATCGGCCACAAGCCGAACACGGGCATCTTCGAAGGCCAGCTGGAAATGCACAACGGCTACATCAAGACCAAGACGGGCCTGGAAGGCATGGCCACCGCCACCAGCGCGCCGGGCGTGTTTGCGGCTGGCGACGTGCAAGACCACATCTACCGCCAGGCCATCACCAGCGCCGGCACGGGTTGCATGGCAGCACTGGACGCCCAGCGCTACCTGGAAGGCCAGGAGTAAGCGGCGCATGGCGTCGATGAAAGACTTTGCCGACCTGAAAGCGGTCAGCAAGCAACTCAAGGAGCAGGCCGATGCGCGCGCGCAAGCTGCGGCTGAGCGCGCGCAGCAGGTGAAGGTGCAGGCCGTGGAGAGCAATCTGTTCAAGGCCAGCATCGGCGGCGTCAAGCGCCTGCCCGAGTCGGACCGCTACGTGCCCAGCCTGCCCAAGGCAGGCGCCATGGCGGCCCAGCAGCCGGCGCGCAAGCTGTCGCCGGAAGAGGACGATGCGGCCGTGCTGCGCGAGTCGCTGTCGGACTTGTTCGAGGTCGACCACTACCTGGAAAACGATCCGGCCCTGAACTACGCCCGCCCCGGCGTGGGCCCGGAGGTGGTCAAGAAGATGCGCAAGGGCCACTGGCCCGTGCAGGATGAGCTGGACTTGCACGGCTTGCGCCGCGACGAGGCGCGCGACGGCATCGGCGCCTTCCTGAACCAGGCGACAAGACGCAAGCTGCGCTGCGTGCGCGTGATCCACGGCAAGGGTTTTGGCTCGAAAGGCCAGGAACCGGTCTTGAAATCGATGGTGCACAGCTGGCTCGTGCAAAAGGATGAAGTCATCGCCTTTTGCCAGGCGCGCCGCTCCGAAGGAGGCGATGGCGCACTGGTCGTATTGCTTTCTTCCGCACTGCAGCCTATCCGCTAGCCTTGACAGCAAGATCACAATTCAATAACAAGTTCCGCACTGCACACGGCCCCGTTTGTCACCATTCGGGGCCGTGTCATGTTAACCTGTGACAATTATTTCCTGCTCAAGCGCTCCACCCATGATGCCACCCCAATTGCCGCCTGGCTCGCTGATCAAGATCATTGAGGTCATCGCCATCCTGGTGGGCGCGTTTTCCGGCTTCATCGAAGCGCGCCGCAAGCGCATGGACCTGGTCGGCGTGTTCGTCGTGGCGTTCATCACGGCGTTTGGCGGGGGGACTTTGCGCGACATCCTGCTCGACAAGCGGCCCCTGTTCTGGGTGTCGCACCAGGAATACGCGATTCTCATCTTCGTGCTGGCCCTGACGGCCGCGCCCCTGATCCAGCATTTGCGCCAGATCGTCTCGGAACGCCTGATCGTCATCGCCGACGCCATCGGCCTGGGCATGTTCGCCATCGCGGGCGTGGCCGAAGCAACGCGGGCCGGCATGCCGCTCTTCATCGCATCGATGATGGGGGTGATTACGGGGATTTTTGGCGGCGTGATGCGCGACATCGTCTGCAACGAAGTGCCGATGGTGTTTCGCGACGGCAAACCGTACGCCATCTGCGCGTTTTTCGGCTGCTGGGCCTACCTGCTGCAAATGCACTTCGGCGCCGAACACGACTTCGCGCTGTGGACCAGCGCCAGCGGCATCACGATTCTGCGCCTGATCTGCTGGAAATTCGACATGCGGCTGGGGCGCTGAACCGCGCCGGGGCGTAATCCAGCAATATTATTCGCAACTCATGTCGGATTACGCGCACGCGCTAATCCGACCTACGGTCTGCTGAAGAACATCTACATAGCGCCTGCCAGAAGCGTAGCGAGCGGCAGCGATTTGTGGCTAAGAAGCGCAACCGTGCTGAAGCACGGTGAGCATCGCAGGCCGCAAAGCACGACGCGCAGTAGCTTATGGCTGGTGCTAGACGGCGTCTGGGCCGGTTTCGCCGGTACGGATGCGGATCACCTGCTCCACGTCGCGCACGAAGATCTTGCCGTCGCCAATCTTGCCCGTGCGGGCCGCCTTGATGATGGCGTCGACCACCAGTTCCGACACGCTGTCGTCCACCACCACTTCGACTTTGACTTTCGGCAAGAAGTCGACCACATACTCGGCGCCACGGTACAGCTCGGTATGCCCTTTCTGGCGGCCAAAGCCCTTCACTTCCGTCACGGTCAAGCCCGTTACGTTCACATCGGCCAGGGCCTCGCGCACTTCGTCGAGCTTGAATGGTTTGATGATGGCGGTAATCTGTTTCATGGCTACTCCTTAAAATTGTTGGATTGTGGACAGATGGCTGCTTATTCGTAAAACTTCGACGTGATGGGGTAACGCCAGTCGCGGCCGAAGCCACGGTGCGTGACGCGGATGCCCACCGGCGACTGGCGCCGCTTGTATTCATTGATCTTGATCAGGCGCGTGACCCGGGCCACATCGGCCGGCGGGTAGCCAGCCTCGATAATCTCGGCGATCGGCCGGTTTTCTTCCATGTACAGCTGCATGATGCCGTCGAGCACATCATATGGCGGCAAGGAATCCTGGTCCAGCTGGTCGGCGCGCAGCTCGGCCGACGGTCCGCGCGTCAGGATGCGCTCGGGAATCACGTCCGACACGCTGTTGCGCCACGCGCACAGGCGGTACACCAGGGTCTTGGCGATATCCTTGATGACGGCAAAGCCGCCCGCCATGTCGCCATACAGGGTGCAATAACCGACGGCCATCTCGCTCTTGTTGCCGGTCGTTAGCACGATGCTGCCATGCTTGTTCGACAGGGCCATCAGCAAGGTGCCGCGGATGCGCGCCTGGATGTTTTCTTCCGTCGCGTCTTCCGCCAGTCCGGCGAACTCGTCAGCCAGGGTGGCGCGGAAAGCGTCGAAGGTTTGCTTGATCGGAATTTCATCGTAGCGCACATTGAGGCGTTTTACCATGTCGCGCGAATCGATCCACGAGATATCGGCCGTAAATTGCGACGGCATCATCACGGCGCGCACCTTGTCGGCGCCCAGCGCATCGACGGCGATGGCCAGGGTCAGGGCGGAATCAACGCCGCCCGACATGCCGATCAGCACGCCAGGGAAGCCGTTCTTGCCGATATAGTCGCGCACACCCAGCACCAGCGCCTGGTACACCTGCGCCTCGGTGGTCAATGGCGCGGCCAGCGCCTGCGGCACGGGCGTGGCGCCGTCGAAGTCGACGACCTGCAAGTCTTCCTCGAAATGGCGCAGCTGGGCGCAGATCGTGCCGGCCGCATCCATGACAAACGAGTCGCCGTCGAAAATCAGCTCATCCTGGCCGCCGACCAGGTTGGCGTACACTAGGGCCATGCCTTGCGCGCTGACGTTCCTGCGCATGGTTTCATAGCGCAGATGCTGCTTGTTCATGTGGTAGGGCGAGCCATTCGGCACCAGCAACACTTGCGCGCCGGCAGCGCGGGCGCGCATCGGCGCATGCTCGAACCACGTGTCTTCGCAAATATTGATGCCGAAACGCACGCCCTTCACGCCAAACACGAAAGCCTGGTCGGACGACGTAAAGTAACGCTTTTCATCAAACACGGTCGTATTCGGCAAATCGTGCTTGCGGTAGGTGCCCAGCACTTCGCCGTTCAGCAGCACGGAGGCGGCATTGTGGCGCACGCCCTTCTCGTCTTGCAGGGGCAAGCCCACCACCACGTGCAAATCCTTGAACTGGGCCAGGTCAGCGGCCAGCCCGGCAAACGCTTCCTGCGTTTTTGCGTAGAATGCATTGCGCAGCAACAGGTCCTCGGGTGGATAGCCGACCAGCGACAGTTCCGGCGTGAGCACGATATCGGCGCCCGCCTCAAAGGCGCGGCGGGAAAGATCGAAGATCTTGGCACGGTTGCCGGCCAGATCGCCGACCGTACTATTCATTTGAGCAATTGCGACTTTGACTGTCATGATGATGATGGATATTTTCGTTCTATTAAACAAGACAGGGGCGCGCGGGCCGATGGCGGCGCCCCGAGAGTGATGAATGCACACTACAACAATGAATTATCGCACGGCTATCGTCACTACCCTGGCTGAAATTGGCGAAGCGGCCTGGTCTGAACTGCTGGCAAGCCAGGCGGAGGCCACTCCCTTCCTTTCCTACGCCTTTTTGCACGCGCTGCACGAGTCCGGCTGCGCCAGCGCGGACACCGGCTGGCAGCCGAATTACCTGCTGCTGTGGCAAGGCGATGTGCTGGTCGCCGCCCTGCCCCTGTACCTGAAAATGCACTCGTATGGCGAGTACGTGTTCGACTGGGCCTGGGCCGAGGCCTATCAGCAACATGGTCTCGAATATTACCCGAAACTGTTGTCCGCGATACCGTTTACGCCCGTGAGCGGCACGCGCTTGCTGGCCCGCGATGGCGAGGCGCGCGCGGCCCTGCTGGCCTTCCTGCAAGCGCAGCAGCAAGCCAGCGAGGTGTCGTCCTGCCACATCCTGTTCCCGCCAGAAAGCGAAGCGCGCCAGCTGGCGCAAGCTGGCTATCTGATGCGTAGTGGCGTGCAGTTTCACTGGCTCAATCCCGGCTACACGGATTTCGAGCAATTCCTCGCCACGCTGGAACACAAGAAGCGCAAGAATATCCGCGCCGAGCGGCGCAAGGTGCGGGAAGCGGGCGTCACCCTGCGCCAGGTGCGGGGTGTGGATGCTGTTGATGCCGACTGGAAGCTGTTCCACCGCTGCTACAGCAATACCTATGCGGAACACCGCTCGTCGCCTTATCTGAGCCTGGACTTCTTCCGGCGCATAGGCGCCAGCATGCCGCAGAACATTCTATTGGTCATCGCCGAGCGCGAAGGCCGGGCCATTGCCGCCTCGCTGGTGATCCACACGGCCGACACCCTGTACGGCCGCTACTGGGGCGCGCTCGAGCATGTGCCCTGCCTGCATTTCGAGACGGCGTATTACCAGCCGCTGGAGTTTTGCATCGCCAACGGCATCGCCACCTTCGAAGGGGGCGCCCAGGGCGAGCACAAGATGGCGCGCGGCTTCCTGCCGCAAAAGACCTGGTCCGCCCACTGGCTGGCGCACCCGGCCTTTGCGGACGCCGTACAGCGTTTCCTCGAGCGCGAACGGGGCGGCATCGACGCCTACCTCGATGAATTGAACGAGCACAGTCCGTTTCGCGCATAAAAAAACGCTCCCGGCCATGACTGGCGGGGAGCGTTTTTTACTGGGTATTCTTAGGCTTTGGCGGCGTCAGTCTTGAAAGCGGCAACGCCGTTCAGGATTTCTTCCTTGGCCACTTCAGGACCATACCAGCCGTCGATCTTGACCCATTTGCCTTTTTCCAGATCTTTGTAGTGCTCAAAGAAATGCTGGATCTGGCGCAAGCGCAGCTCGTTCAAGTCTTCCGGCTTTTGCCAGTGGCTGTAGATCGACAGGACCTTGTCGACTGGCACGGCCAGCACTTTCGCGTCTTCGCCCGACTCGTCGGTCATTTTCAGCACGCCGATAGGACGGCAGCGCACGACCACGCCCGGAATCAGCGGGAACGGGGTGATGACCAGCACGTCAACCGGGTCGCCGTCCGGCGACAGGGTGTTCGGCACATAGCCGTAGTTGCACGGGTAATGCATGGCGGTACCCATGAAGCGATCGACGAAAATCGCGCCGCTTTCCTTGTCGACTTCGTACTTGATCGGATCGGCGTTCATCGGGATTTCGATGACGACGTTGAAATCGTTCGGCAGGTCGCGGCCGGAAGAGACGTTATTCAAACTCATGGGGTTCCTCATTAGCGGATGGTGTTTTAACCGCGTAATTATAGCGAAGTACAGGCACCTTGTGCGATGCAGCAGCGCCCCGCCGGCGTTTTGCGCGTCCCGCCAGCAACAGTGGCGTGCATGGCCCGCCGGCGCGCGCAACTGGCCATCGAGAGAATAAATAAGCCATCGGCAATAATAAGTACAAACACCTAAGCAATACTACCGACGCCTTGAATTAATGCCGATGGAATATCCGCGTATTTTCATTTGAATATCACCACACACCAGGAATGGTTATTATAATCCGCATTGCATTTTTTGCAGCCACTTATAACAACAGTTTTATTTTCATTTATTCCGCGGCACCCCTGCATTATTGCGCGACCACCCCACCCTCTCCCCTCCAGTCGGCCTTCCAGCCCCGCAAAACAGTTATCCAGCATAATATTTGTTCTTATTTGAAGTGTTTATTTGATTCAAACAAGAGCCCCGCCAAAAAATGGCACGACCGGAAGACAATCATCAATTCTGATAAACTGTCACATTCTGGTGATTCCAAACTTTGTATATTCTGCAATCGACGCCTTCCCTGAAATCAATATGGCGCAGCAACGCGCCACCGATAAATCCTTGCAAAAAGGAATATGATGATTCCCTCTTTCCGGCCCGGTCCTTTATTAAAGGTCACCGGCGTTATTTTCATTCTGTTTGGCCTCGCCCTGCTGGGCGGCGGCATCTGGCTGGCCACGCTTGGCGGCTCCTGGTACTACTTGCTGGCCGGCATAGGCATGCTGGTCGCGGGCGTGCTCGTCTTTAAAGGCAAGCGCAGCGCGCAACCGTTCATGGCGCTGCTGCTGACCGCCACCCTCATCTGGTCCGTCATTGAAGTGAAATTCGACTGGTGGCAATTGCTGCCGCGCCTCGATATCTGGTTTGCCGCCGCCGTCTGGCTGCTGCTGCCGTTCATCGACCGCCGCCTCGATCCGCC
>NZ_FNDA01000004.1:0-741281 GCF_900099875.1 Janthinobacterium sp. YR213
ATCGCGCGCGCCATGGGCGCCGAAGGCATCACGGTCGACAAGCTGGAAGACGTGGGCCCGGCCTTGAAAAAGGCGATCGACATGCAGATGAATGAAGGCAAGACGACCATCATCGAAATCATGTGCACGCGCGAGCTGGGCGACCCGTTCCGCCGCGATGCGCTGAGCAAACCGATCCGCCACCTGGACAAGTACAAAGACTACGTTTAAGTAAGCCCAAAGCGGGGACTGGGGTCGGTCGCTTTGCGATCGGCATGCCTCCCACTGGGAGGCATGCCCCCTGCCAGGTCTGACTCCGGAATTTGGCGCCAGCCCGGCGCCATCCGACCCCGCACTGTGACGAAATTCTCACACATTGTCACTTCAGTATCGCAATTTCAATAAAGAATACAAAGCGTCCCGGTATTTGGATTATTTGATTTGACAAGCACCAGTATTAGGCTTAAATTCAATAAAAATACTAAAAAACGGAACGAAAAGTACCAAATTCGACTTACGGAGACAAAAATGAACACACGCGTACCTACCGATGCCGTCACCACCGATTTCCTGCAAGCATTCGGCGATGCCTGGAACCGCCACGATATCGACGCCCTGATGGCCGCCATGGCCGACGATTGCGAATTCCACGCCGTCGCCGGTCCGGAACTTCTGGGCAAGAGCTTCATCGGCCGCGACGCCGTGCGCGCCGGCTTCGAACTGGCCTGGCAAACCTTCCCCGACGCCGCCTGGCTCAACCCCGTGCATTTCGTCAGCGGCGAGCGCGGCGTGACGGAGTCGACGTTTGCGGGCACCAAGGCGGACGGCACGCGCATCGAAGCGCGCATGGTCGACATCTTCACCTTCCGCGACGGCAAGATCGCAGTCAAGAATGCTTTCCGCAAGGATCGCCCACCCGTCGTCACAGTCTGAGCCAGCACGTTCACCAGGAATGACCATGAACAAACCTGTCGACACCCCGCCTGGCGTAATGGGCAGCAACAGCACCGCCGCCCGCACGCCCTACGATCCCGCCTTCGATCCGCTGGTGGCACAGCGCCCCGGCCACGGTAATGCCTACGCGCCCACCTACTGGATCGGCACGGCTGGCGAGCCGCCCGCCGATGACGGCCCCATCACGCATGACATCGACGTCGACGTGGCCATCATCGGTTCCGGCTTCACGGGCCTGTCCTGCGCCATCTTCCTGGCCCAGGAACACGGCATCAAGGCCACCGTGCTGGAAGCGAACCGGGTCAGTTGGGGCTGCAGCACGCGCAACGGCGGCCAGGCCCAGTGCACGACGGGCCGTCTGAAACGCTCGCAGTGGATAGACCGCTATGGGCTGGACACGGCCCTGAAACTGCACGCGGAAGTGTGCGATGCGATGGAAACGTTCAAGAAGATCACGGCCGACATCGATTGCGACCCGCAGCCGGGCGGTCACCTGTACATCGCCCACAAGGCGAAAGCCATGCCCGCGCTGGAAAAAGAAGCCAAGGTGATGCGCGAGATCTTCAAGTACGACGCGCGCATCCTCGACGCCGACACCGTCAAGCGCGAATTTGTCGATGACAAGGAAGCGGCCGGCGCGCTGCACGAGCCGGAAGGCATCGGCATCCACGCGGGCAAACTGGCGTTCGGTTACCTGCGCAAGGCGCGCGCGCTGGGCGCCAAGGTGCACCCATCGAGCCCCGTGATGGGCTGGGAAACGCGCAACGGCGTGCATTATCTGCAAACGCCGGGCGGCGTGGTGCGTGCCCGTTCCGTGGCCGTGGCCACGGGCGGCTACACCTCGCCGCACTTGCATCCGCAAGTGAAGAACCGCTTGCTGCCGATTCTGTCGAATTCGCTCGTCACGCGTCCGCTGACCCCGGCGGAAATCGAGGCGTGCAACTTCCGCACCCACCAGGTGATCACGGATACGCGCATCCTGCGCCACTACTACCGTTTGATGCCGGACAACCGCGTGCAGATCGGCAGCCGCAGCGCCATCACGGGGGCCGACGCGCCGGACGACAAGTACAAACAGTTTTTGATCAACGATCTGCACCGCAAGTTCCCCGCGCTGACCGGGATCGGCATCGATTACTCGTGGTGGGGCTGGGTCGACGTCAGCCACGACATGATGCCGCGCATCGTGCAACCGGACCCGAAGCAATCGATCTTCTATTCGCTCGGCTACGGCGGCAACGGCGTCATGTATTCGGCGCAGGCGGGCCGGCGCATGGCCGAGCGCATCGCCGGCAAGGCCAGCGACACCGGCTTGCCGATCTTCAATTCGAAACTGCCGTACCCCAACATGATGGAACTGGTCGAATCGCAAGCCTTTGCGCCGTTCCGCCGCCTGGGCCAGCGTTTCCTGTACCGCTGGTATCACTTGAAGGATGAAGTGTTTTAAATAGTAATAGCAGTAGCCGTACTAAGCCGCCGCATGAGTTGACATAGAGCAACCAGCGGCGCCTCCCGCAAGGGATGAGATTGCCCGCACGTTCACACATAACAATAACTTGGAGTGAGACATGAACACAAATACGAGCAAAAACACGGTATGTTCAACGCTGCGCCGCGCCGTCCTCGGCACCCTGGTGCTGGGCGTCGCCCTTGCGTCCAGCGGTACGGCCTTCGCGCAAGGCAAGGAAGTGACGATTGCCTACCAGGAAATCAACGGTCCCTTCCTGGTGGCCATCGCCAGCGGCGAAGTGGAAAAAACCACCGGCTATAAAATCAACTGGCGCAAGTTCGACTCGGGCGCCAAGGTAGCCACCGGCATGGCATCCGGCGACGTGCAGATCGGCGTCATCGGTTCGAGCCCGTTGACGGCGGCCGTCAGCCGCGGCGTCGACCTGCAGCTGTTCTGGATCATCGACGACATCAATGAAGCCGAAGCGATGGTGGCCCGCAATGGCGCCGGCATCAGCAAGCCGACGGACTTGCGCGGCAAGAAGATCGCCGTGCCTTTCGTTTCCACCACGCACTTCCACACCATGTTCGCGCTGGAAACGTGGGGCATCAAGCCCACGGAAGTGAAATTGCTCAACATGCAGCCGAACCAGATCGCCGCCGCCTGGGAACGGGGCGACATCGATGCCGCCTTCGTGTGGGACCCGGCCTTGAGCAAACTCAAGCAAAACGGCAAGGTGCTCGTCACCTCCGGCGAACTGAGCAAGAAAGGCAAGGCCACGTTTGACGGCATGGCCGTCGAGCGCGCCTGGGGCGAAGCGAACGCGGACTTCATGGCCAAGTTCGTCAAGGTGATGGCCGCTGCCGACGCCGACTACCGCGCCAATCCGAAAGCGTGGACCATCGATTCCCCGCAGGTGAAAGCCAACGTCAAGCATTCGGGCGCGGCCGCCAAGGACGTGGCCGCTTCCGTGGCCCTGTACGCCTATCCCTCGCTGCAGGAACAGGCCTCGCCGGCCTGGCTCGGTGGCGGCGCGAAGGGCGGCGTGGCGCAAGCCTTGCTGGCCACGGCGCAATTCCTCAAGGGCGAAGGCAAGATCGATACCCTGGCAACAGATTACGCCAAATATGTGACACCCAGGTATGCACAGGCCGCCGGCCTGCTGAAGTAAACGTTCTGCGATGGCGCGCCTGCGGGCGCGCTGACTGAACAGAATGCGTTGAACTGAAGTGACTACACCTATGCGGGGCACACGATGGAAAATCTCTACGTCAAGGATGTCAGCGTGATTTATCCGGGCAAGACTGCCGGTGAACGCGTGCATGCCTTAAACAATATCAATCTGACGATTAACAGCGGCGACTTTGTCGTCGCGCTGGGCGCCTCGGGCTGCGGCAAGACCACCTTGCTGAGCCTGATGGCGGGCTTTATCGCCCCATCCAAGGGCGAAATCATGCTCGGGGACAACAAGGTCGATGGGCCGGGCGCCGACCGTGGCGTCGTGTTCCAGAAACATGCCTTGCTGCCATGGCTGAACGTGATGGAAAACGTGGAATTCGGCCTCAAGCTGCAAGGCGTGCCGAAAGCCGTACGGCGCGAGCAGGCGGCCAAGAACCTGGCGCTGGTCGGCTTGAAGGACTTTCACGACAATATGATCTATCAATTGTCGGGCGGCATGCAGCAAAGGGTGGGCATCGCCCGCGCCCTGACCAGCAATCCCGCCATGCTGCTGATGGATGAACCGATGGCGGCGCTCGATGCGCTGACGCGCGAAACGATCCAGGAATTGCTGCTCGATATCTGGGCCAAGTCCAGCACGATGTTCTTCTTCATTACCCACAGCGTCGACGAGGCGCTGTTCCTGGCGAACCGGCTGATCGTCATGTCGCCCCGTCCGGGCCGCATCACGCATACGTATGAACTCGATTTCAACAAGCGCTTCCTCGAATGCCGCGATGCGCGCGCCGTGAAATCGAGCCCGGACTTCATCAAGATGCGCGAAACGGTGCTCAACATCATTTATGGCGACGAACGCGCCGTCAATAAAGAGCTGGAGGTGTCCCATGCATAGCCCATCCGTCGTGGGATTTCCTCCCACCACCGCCAAGCGCGCCGGCTTTTTCTCGCGCCTGTTCGCTCCCCGCTGCGCCATGCCCGGCGAAGCGTTCGGCGCGCCGGGGCAGGGCAATTCCAGCCGCATCGCCACCGTCACCGTCATCGCCGTGCTGCTGCTGTGGTTTGGCGTGACGGCCAGCGGCATGGTCAAACCGCTGTTCCTGCCGTCGCCGCAAGCCGTGTACGAGAAATTCATCATGGCGGCCACCACCGGTTTCGGTGGCGCCACCCTGTGGGAACACACGGTCGCCAGTCTGGTGCGCGTGTTCGGCGCCTTTGGCCTGGCTTGCCTGTTTGCCATCCCCATCGGCGTGATGATGGGCGTGAACCGCGTGGCGCGCGGCATCTTCGATCCCTTGATCGAGTTCTACCGTCCGCTGCCGCCGCTCGCTTACTTGCCACTGGTCATCATCTGGTTCGGTATCGGCGAGTTTTCGAAGGTCTACCTGATCTTCCTGGCCATCTTCGCGCCGATGGCGATTGCGGCACGCGCCGGCGTCAGCTCCGTGTCACTGGAGCAAATCCACGCCGCGTACTCGATGGGCGCCACCCGTTTCCAGGTCATCGTGCACGTGATTTTGCGTGCCGCGATTCCGGAAATCCTCACCGGCATGCGCATCGGCATCGGCGTGGGCTGGACCACCCTGGTGGCGGGCGAAATGGTGGCGGCCACGCGCGGCCTCGGCTATATGGTGCTCAGCGCTTCCGAGTTCCTGGCCAGTGACGTGGTGATCATGGGCATCATCGTGATCGGCTTCTTTGCTTTCCTGTTTGATTTGATGATGCGCTACCTCGAACGTACCCTCGTGCCATGGAAGGGCAAGGTGTAAGACGTTCCCGGGAGTGGCGCGCACGCCACAAGTGTTGCCGCCGCTCCCATTTTTTTAACTCGCCATACCCGTACTTACCCTCCAGCGCGCTTGCCCCCTGGCTGCCGCGCCGGGCCGCTGCATTTCCAGATTGACTTATGGCATGCAGCCAACCAGACTGATTTGATGATGTATCGATGCTGCTTGACGGTGTTGCCTAAATAAAACAAAGCCGCGCGGCAGAAGCAAGCCGCAGCAGGCCAGGGCGCACCGAGCTTCAGATATTACTAGGAGACACACATGATTAGCGACAACCATAACAACACAGGCTTGCAGCATTCGCTGAAGCAACGCCACATGAGCATGATCGCCATCGGCGGCGTGATCGGCGCCGGCCTCTTTGTCGGCAGCGGCGTCATTGCCAAGGCCGCCGGCCCGGCCGCCATCCTTTCCTTCCTGCTCACGGGCGGCCTCGTCGTCCTGATCATGCGCATGCTGGGCGAGCTGGCTTCATCCCTGCCCGTGGTCGGCTCCTTCTACGAATATGCGCGCCTGGCCTTCGACGACAAGCCTAAGGTCTCGAAATTCCTCGGCTTCATGAGCGGCTGGATGTACTGGTATTTCTGGGTCGTCGTCGTGGCCCTGGAAGCCATTGCCGGCGCCAAGCTGGTCAACTTCTGGCTGCCGGACGTACCGTCCTGGGCTATCAGCCTGGTGCTCCTCGTCTCGATGACCATCCTTAACCTGTTCTCGGTCAAGGCCTTCGGCGAATTCGAATTCTGGTTCGCCTCGATCAAGGTCGTCGCCATCATCGTCTTCCTGTTTGTCGGCGCCCTGTTCATCACGGGTAGCTTGCCTAACAGCATCCCGACCCTGGGTTTCTTGACCAGCAACGGCGGCTTCATGCCGCACGGCTGGGGGCCGGTGCTCAGTGGCGCCGTCGCCGCCACGGCCTTCTATTCGGGCGCCGAAATCGTCACCATCGCCGCCGCCGAAACGTCGGACCCGGCCAAGGCCATCGCCCGCGCCACCAATTCCGTCATCACGCGCGTGCTGATGTTTTATGTCGGTTCCATGTTTGTCGTCGTCTGCATCGTGCCCTGGGATTCGCCGGCCATCGCCACGCCATTCGTCAGCGCCCTGACCGTCATGAACATCCCGTACGCGGCCCACATCATGAACGCCATCATTTTGACGGCCGTGCTGTCGGCCTTGAATTCCAGCCTGTACGCTTCGTCGCGCATGATCTTTGCGCTGACGCGCCGCGGCGATGCGCCCACGGGCCTGGTCAAGCTGAGCAAGAACGGCGTGCCCATCCGCGCCATTTTGTTCAGCACCCTGTTCGCCTATTTCGCCATTGCCGTATCGTATGTATCGGCCGACCTGGTGTTCCCCTTCATCGTCAATTCCTACGGCATCCTGATCCTGTTTGTGTACCTGCTCATTGCGATATCTCAATTGCGTTTGCGCCGCCGCCTGGAGCGCGAATGTCCGGAACGCATCAAGGTGCGCATGTGGCTGTTCCCTTACCTGACGTATTTCACCATCATCGCCATGCTGGTGATCCTCGGTGCCATGAGCGTGTCGTCCGATACGGAGCAGCGCGTGTCGTTCTGGTTCGGCCTGTTGAGCGTGGTCATCATGAGCGTCATGTACTACATCAAGAAGCTCGTCAACGACGACCGCAACGGCGACAACGAAGCCAAAGTGGAGCTCAAACATGTCTGACACGACCTTGTTGCCCGCAGGCCGGCGCCGCTTCCTGCGTACGACGGCCACCCTGGGCGCCGCCGCAGTGGCGGGGCCAGCCCTGGCCGCCTCTGCCTCCGTTACCCTGCCATTTGAAAATGGCGAGCGCGAACTGGTGGCCTTTCCGCAAAAGCGCCCGCTGATCCTGCTGACCAGCCGTCCTCCCCAGCTGGAAACGCCGTTCAGCGTGTTCAATGAAGGCGCGATCACGCCCAACGATGCGTTTTTCGTGCGCTACCACTGGAGTGGCTTACCTACCAGCATCGATGGCGACAGCTACCGCCTGCGCATCGCCGGCCTGGTGAAGACGCCCTTGGAACTGTCGCTGGCGCAACTGAAACAGCTGGCCGAGCCGGTCGACGTGGTGGCCGTGACGCAATGCTCGGGTAACAGCCGCGGCTTCTTTGCCCCGCGCGCGAATGGCGGGCAGCTGGGCAATGGCGCCATGGGCAATGCCCGCTGGACGGGCATCCCCCTGAAGACCGTGCTGGAAAAGGCCGGTATCGCGGCCAGCGCCGTGCAAGTAGCCTTCAATGGCCTGGAAGCGCCGCCAGTGGGCGATGGTCCCGACTTCCAAAAAGCCTTGTCCGTCGAGCACATCATGGCGGGCGACGTCATGCTGGCCTGGGCCATGAATGGCGAAGACATTCCTTTCCTCAACGGCTATCCGCTGCGCCTGATCGTGCCAGGCTATTACGGCACTTACTGGGTCAAGCACTTGAGCGACATCACCGTGCTCGACAAGCCATTCGACGGTTTCTGGATGAGCACGGGCTACCGTATCCCCGACAACGGCTCCGGCTTCATCGAGCCGGGCGCACCCGTGGGCAAGACGACGCCGATCAGCCGCCTCAACGTGCGCTCTTTCATCACCAGCGTGCAGGATGGCGCGCAAGTGAAGGCGGGGCGCGACCTGGCCCTGCGCGGCATCGCTTTTGATGGCGGCCAGGGCATCAGCGAGGTGACCGTGTCGCTTGACGGCGGCCAGACGTGGCAGGAAGCGAAGCTGGGTAAGGACCTGGGACGCTACTCGTTCCGTGTATGGACCATGCTCATGAAGGCGCCGCGCAAGGGCAAGCACGTGCTTATGGTGCGTGCCGTTAACCGCATCGGCCAGAGCCAGCCCATGAAAGCCCTGTGGAATCCCATGGGTTATATGCGCAACGTGGTGGAAACCACGCGCATCCAGGCAGTCTGAGGAGATTCACATGCGAATGAAAATATTGATTGCCGCGCTGGCACTGGCGGCGGGTGGTGCGTGCGCGCTGGAGATCCACTTGCCGCCGGAAACGGCGACGTACAAACCCAGCGAATTGCCCGGCTACCAGCTGGTGCAGCGCAACTGCATGACGTGCCACGCGGCCCAGTATGCATCGAGCCAGCCGCCGGCCTCTCCGCGCGTCTATTGGGAAGCCACCGTCAAGAAGATGAAGAAGCCGTTTGGCGCGCAGTTCGACGACGCGGACATGCCGGCCATGGTCGATTACCTGGTGAAAACCTATGGCGTGGAGCGGGGCGCGGCAGCAACGGGCGCGGCCGTCGCCAAACCCGTGGCAGCCGCTGTCCCGGCCGCCAGCGGCAAGGATGTCAAAACCCTGCTGGCGGCAAACGGCTGCATGGCTTGCCATGCGCTCGACCAGAAGGTGGTCGGCCCCGGTTTTACCGAGGTGGCAGCCAGATACAAGGGCAAGGACGGTGTCGCTGCCGTGGCGGCCAACATCCGCAGTGGCGGCGCGGGCAAATGGGGCCCCGTGCCCATGCCGCCATTCAGCCAGCTGAGCGAAGCGGATGCGGCGAGCCTGGCGAAGTACGTGCTGAACAGATAAGTTCGTCCCGGACGCGCCGCAACCCTTAATACCACTTGCCGCCACCCATCCAGCGCGGTATTGCCCGCTGCCATCATGCAGCGGGCCTTTTTTTACTTGTCCCATTCGCCACCGCATCGCATGCAACCGCAGCGATCGTCAGCACTGGTATTGTAAAAAACACCGTTATATAAAACCACTTGACTACCAATTTAGAGCGTCGCATTCTCTCTGCAGAAAGCCGACGCTTCGCTGTGCTTTCTTTACGTACAACATAAAAAGCTACTTCGATAGTTTTCGTATAACGTTCAGGAGACATTGTGAAGACACGGCAAATTAGCCGGCTGGCCTCGCCTTTGATGGCTGGCCTGCTGGGCAGCGCGCTGCTCGCTTGCGGCGGAAATTCCACCACCGAACCCCCATCGACCCTGCTGGCCGCCACGGCCGCCAGCGATCAGTGCGCGGCCTGGAGCGCCGCTGCCGTCTACACGGCGGGCCAGTGCGCCGTGTATGACGGCAAGGTCTACCGCGCCAAATGGTGGGTGCAGGGCACGGCGCCGAACAACGACCAGTGGGGACCGTGGAGTCTCGATAGCAGCACTCCAACCCCGACGCCCACCCCGACCCCGACACCCACCCCGACACCGACGCCGACACCGACGCCAACGCCAACGCCAACGCCAACGCCCGGCATCCCCACCAAGGCCCAGGCCGAGGCCAACGAGGCGGCGCTGACGAACAACGATTTCTTCCGCAAGGTCAAGGCGTCGATCCGCACCCTGGGCAATACGGCCGTCGAGGCCGTGCAGCCCGGCCTGGCCAGCAATCCGCTCAACGTCAAGCGGGTCGAGCGCCTGCTGCCGGCGGCGAAGTGGGATTACTATTTTGCCGCGCGCGACACCAGTTATACCTATCAGCGTTTCCTGCAAGCCGTAGCCAAGTTCCCCGCCGTGTGCGACGACTACAGCGACGGGCGCAATGCGGACGCCATCTGCCGCCACAGCCTGGCCACCATGTTCGCGCATTTCGTACAGGAAACGGGCGACCATAACGCCAGCAGCCCGCTGCCGCAATGGCGCCAGGGCTTGAAGTATTTGCGCGAACTGGGCTGCGACGAGACGGGCGCCGGCTGCGGCTACAACGTCGAGTGCGCCGATCCCGTCTTCAACAAGGTCTGGACCTGCGGCAAGAACGCCGATGGCAGCTTCAAGAAGTATTTCGGCCGCGGCGCCAAGCAGCTGTCGTACAACTACAATTACGGCCCATTCTCGCAAGCCATGCATGACGGCGACCAGTCGGTGCTGCTGAAGAACCCGGACCTGGTGGCCTCGACCTGGCTGAACCTGGCCTCGGCCACGTTCTTCTTTGTCTATCCGCAACCGCCGAAGCCGTCGATGCTGCATGTGCTCGACGGCACGTGGGTGCCGAACGCGGCCGATACGACGGCTGGCGCGGGCAATAATTTCGCCACCACCATCATGATCATCAACGCCGAATGCGGGCAGGGCACGGAAAAGCAGGCCGCGCAAAACCGCATCGATTACTACAAGCAATTTGCCGCCGACATGGGCTGGGATTATTCCGGCGAACAATTGTCTTGCGCCAACATGCAACGCTTCACCCCGGCCAGTTCCGCTTCCTACAACATCTATTGGGAAAAGAACTGGAGCGCCGGTGGCGATAACCAATGCCAGCTGGTCAGCTATCAAACCCCGTACAGCGCCTTGCAGGCCGGGAACTACGTGAAATGCGTGGAAGCCAACTGGAATGTGAAGTTGCAGTAGCAGTAAATGCAGGAATAGCCGGCCAGGGATAACAGTTGACAAGAGCCCCTTCAGGGGCCTGCAACAGCTCACAACGTACAACCTGTACAACCATAACGGAGACCAATACAACATGAAATCGAATGCATTATTGATGGCCCTGCTCAGCGGCGTACTCGTCGCTTGCGGCGGCGGTGGCCAAGACGGTACGACCGCCACCCCGAACACCTTGCTCGCTACCGTCGAAGCGTGCGCCGTCTGGGACGCTGCCACCGTCTACACGGGCGGCCAGTGCGTGCTCTACCAGGGCGTCACTTACAAGGCCAAGTGGTGGACGCAGGGCAATGTCCCCAGCGCCGCCGACCAGTGGGGCCCGTGGGCCGTGACGGATACGCCAACCCCGACGCCAACCCCGACGCCAACCCCGACACCTACGCCAACCCCGACACCTACGCCAACGCCGACGCCGACCCCGACGCCAACACCGACCCCGACGCCAACACCGACCCCAACGCCAACCCCGACGCCCACGCCCACGCCTTGCCGCCCGGACGGCTTGATCTCGGCCGTGCCGAATGTGCCATATTGCAAGGTGTATGACGCGAATGGCCGCGAAGTGCTGAGCAATGGCTTGAACCGGCGCATCGTCGGCTACTTCGCCAGCTGGCGCACCGGTGTCGATGGCAGCCCCACCTATCTGGTAAACAATCTGCCGTGGGACAAGATCACCCACCTGAACTATGCGTTCGCTTCCGTCGATCCGGCAACCTCGAAAATTGCCATCGGCAGCGGCGCGGCCAACCCGGACACGGGCCTCACGTGGCCGAACGTGCCAGCCGCCGCCATGGACCCATCCTTGCCGTACAAGGGGCATTTCAACTTGCTGTCGCAATACAAGAAGAAGTATCCGGGCGTGAAACTGATGATTTCCGTGGGCGGCTGGGCCGGCAGCGGCGGCTTCTACACGGCCACGACGAATGCGGACGGCAGCATCAACACGGCCGGCATCAACACCCTGGCCGATTCCATGGTGGCCTTCGTGCGCCAGTACAACTTCTTCGATGGCGTCGATGTCGATTACGAACATCCGACCACCAATAATGAAGCGGGCAATCCGAACGACTTCGCCGTCTCGAAGCCGCGCCTGGCGGGCCTGATGACGAGCTATAACCTGCTGCTGAAAGTGCTGCGCCAGAAGCTCGACGAGGCGGCCGTGCAGGACAATAAATACTATCTGCTCACCATCGCCGGTTCCGCCTCGGGCTGGGTCTTGCGCGGGGAGGAAAACATGTCGGGATTGAAATATCTCGATTACGCCAGCCTGATGAGCTACGACTTGCACGGCGCGTGGAACCAGTATGTGGGACCAAACGCGGCGCTGTTTGACGACGGCAACGACGGTGAATTGCGTGCCGGTAACGCCTACCAGTTCCAGAACATCGGCTACCTGAACACGGACTGGGCCTACCGCTACTACCGCGGTGCCATGCAGGCGGGGCGCATCAATATCGGCGTGCCGTTCTACACGCGGGGCTGGAAGGATGTGACGGGTGGCACGAATGGCTTGTGGGGAACGACGCCACTGATCAGTTCCACGGTCACCTGCGCCGGCACCAAGACGTGCGGCACGGGCGCCACCGGCATCGACAACGTCTGGTACGACCTGGACTCGCAGGGTAAACCCACGCCAGGCGGCGGCAACCCCATCTGGCATGCGTTGAACTTGCAGAACGGTATCGTGCCGAGCTACCTGGACGCCTATAAAGTCACGGACAAGGCCCTGGTGGGCACCTATGTGCCGCATTACAGCAGCACCATGGTGGCGCCGTGGCTGTGGAATGCGACCAAGAAAGTGTTCATTTCCACGGAAACCACGCAGTCGATCGCGGCCAAGGCCCAGTACATCGTCAACAACAATATCGGCGGCGTGATGATCTGGGAAATGGCGGGCGACTATGCCTGGGATGCCACGCGCAACGGCGGCAAGGGCGAGTATTTCATGGGCACCACCCTGACGGACGTGCTGTACCAGGCCTTCCGCACGGCTGGCGTGTATGGCAACAAGCGCGCCGAAATCGCCATGCCGGGCACGGCGGCCAACGTCAGCATCACTTTGGGCGGCTGGAAGCTGGGCGACAACAACTTCCCCATCAACCCGGTGATGACGGTGAAGAACAATACGGCGTCGACCCTGCCAGGCGGCACCGTGGTGGAGTTCGACTATCCCGTCTCGGCACCATCGGACATGAGCGACCAGTCAGGCTTTGGTTTGACGGTGATCAATGCCGGTTACACGGGGCCGAACAATATCGGCGGCTTCACGAAGAACTACAACCGGGCTCGCTTCGCGATTCCCGCCTGGCAATCGCTGGCGCCGGGCGGCTCCGTGGCGCTGACCTTGAATTACCGTTTGCCGATCTCGGGACCGGCCAACTACACGGTCACCGTGGGCGGCACCAAGTATGCGCTGACGCAGGAGTATCCGGAATTGCCGGTAGCCTTGCCGTAAGTTGGTGATGCGGTAGGGTAAACAGGGAAGGGCGGAACCGCGGTTCCGCCCTTTTTTAGTTTCTGGCGTTAGTTAAGCTGGCTTAAAACCACGTCTCTACCTGGAAACCATAGGAAGTACCGCTGGTATTGTTGTTATAGATCGGGCCGCCGTTGTTCGACGCGTTGACCGAGGCGGTGGCCGCATCGTTCCATTTGCCGTACGTCACGAAAGCGCGCAGTTCAGGACGCGACCACAGGCCAGGACCGGCCGAGATCGTCGGTGCGATGGTCAGCTTGGTCAGGCGCTTGGCCGGCAGGCCGCCCGCTTGCGTCACGCGGTCCGTGCCCAGTTCGCCCACCAGCTTGAAGTTGTCGGTGAACGCGTACACAGGGCGCACGCCGACCGAGGTCCAGGTCGAGGAACCGTTGGCGTTCGACTCGTCTTTTTGCCACAGGGCGACGAATTCCATGCCGAAGTTGGCCATCGGCTGGATCGCCATGTCATTGAAGATGCGCGTGCGTTTCACGTCCGAACCGAAACCGGTGTCGCCCGAGGCGCCGAACTGCGCGCCCTTGCCCGTGCCGGGACCGACGCCGTACTGCACGCCGAAGGTATTGCCGCCGCCGAAGACTTTACCTTGACGGTGGAATGCCGACAACTGCCAGCCATTGTGCTTCTGGCCATTCGCATCGTTGTCCTTGCCTTCACCGATGATGTAGGTCGCGGCCAGGTCCAGCGTGCCGTTTTCATTGACGGGAATTTCGCCGTAGATGAAGTTCTGGCGCACGGCAGACTTGGTGCTGACGACGCCGGTCGGCGATACGGTGTTGATGTCGTTGTCCTTGAAGAAGGCATACGAGAATTTACCCGGCCCCGCAGGAATGCGGTCCAGGCCGGCACCCGTGCCGTTCATGTTGATGTATTGCAGATCCAGCATGTGGATGTCAGGACGGTAGTAGAAGCGTTTACCGATCCAGGCCGTGCCGCCGTTCAGGAAATCGAGTCCCTGCGCTTCGACATAGGCCTTGACGATGCCCAGTTTGTTATCGCCGAAATCCGAGTTTGGCGCGTAGGCGTTGACCCAGATGGTGGCCAGGTAGTTCACGCCGCCGGACTTGGCAACAGACTTGGTGTAGCCGAATTCCGTGTAGGCGTCGCACTCATTGCCCAGACGATATTTCATGGTATTGCCACCCAGGCCGAAGCAGCCTTGCGAACCGCCGTCGCCCGACGTATTGCTGCCGGCGCCAGCGCGCAGGTAGCCATGGAAGCCTTCGGCGTCGCTTGGGTACATGGGGTCGGCCATGGCGGAAGCGCTGGCGATGGCCAGGATCAGGGCAGGTAAAGTTTTCAATGCAGTACGGTTCATGCGGTCTCCAGAAGAATGTAAGTGGTAGCGGTGGCGCCCATGAAGGCGACCACCGCACGCGGTCTAATGCCGAAAACCAAGTCTAGCAGCGCTTTTTTAACCACCCTGATACAAAACGTGCAAGTGCTGATACTTTCTTTCAGAGTGTTGTTTTTGCTACATATCGATACTCTTGCGCATAGCGGGCTTGCAAAAGAGTATCGAATTGCGGTTTTGGAGTATCAGAAAGTATCAAAGTCCGGTGCTACATTGTGGTCGTGGTGCCAAGTACCTGAGCATTGCCAACGACAAAAACACTGGAGACATACAATGAAACGTTACGCCATCGCCGCGCTGTTCGCCGGCTGCCTCAGCTCGTCCGCTTTTGCCGCCACCGACCTGGTCATCGCGACTGTCAACAACGGCCACATGATCGAAATGCAAAAGCTCAGCAAGTTCTTCGAGCAAGCCAATCCTGACATCAAGCTCAAATGGGTGACCCTGGAAGAGGGCGTCTTGCGCCAGCGCATGACCACCGATATCGCCACCAAGGGCGGCCAGTTCGACGTGATGACCATCGGCCTGTATGAAACGCCCATCTGGGGCAAGAAAAACTGGCTGATCCCCATCAAGCCGGACGCCAAATACGATATCGACGACTTGCTGCCGGCCATCCGCGAAGGGCTCTCCGGCGACGGCAAGCTGTATGCGTCGCCGTTCTATGGCGAAAGCTCGATGATCATGTACCGCAGCGACCTGGTCAAAAAGGCAGGCGTGACGATCGAGGATCGTCCGTCCTGGAACCAGCTGCGCGACGTGGCGGCCAAGCTGCACGATCCGGCCAACGGCGTGTACGGCATCTGCCTGCGCGGCAAGCCGGGCTGGGGCGACAACATGGCACTCATCACCACCATGGCCAATTCCTATGGCGGCCAGCTGTTCGACATGAAATGGAAGCCGCAATTTACCAGCAAGCCATGGAAGGACGCGGTCACCATGTATGTCGACCTGATGAAGAAATACGGCCCGCCGGGCGCGGCCGCCAACAGCTTCAATGAAAACCTGGCGCTGTTTAACCAGGGCAAGTGCGGCATCTGGATCGATGCGACGATTGCCGCCTCCTTCATCACGGACCCCAAGCAAAGCAAGGTGGCCGACAAGGTGGCGTTTGCCCAGTCGCCTATCGGCGTGACGGAGCGGGGCGCGAACTGGCTGTGGATCTGGTCGCTCGCCATCCCCGCGAGTTCCAAGCACCCGAATGAAGCACAGCGCTTCATCAACTGGGCCACGTCGCCCGACTACGTGAAACTGGTAGCCAAGGAAACGAGCTGGGCCAACGTGCCGACCGGCACGCGCAAGTCGACCTATGCCAGCCCCGAGTTCCAGAAAGTGGCGAAATTTGCCGCCGCCGAAGGCAAGGCCCTGGCCACCACGCGCGCCGTGCAAAGCACCTTGCCGCCGTCGCCTTACGTGGGCGTGCAATTTGCCTCGATTCCCGAGTTCCAGGTGATCGGCGTGGCCGCCGGCCAGCAGATGGCGGCAGCGCTGCTGGGCAAGGTGACGGTGGACCAGGCGCTGGAATTGTCGCAGCAGACGGCTGAACGCGAGATGCGCAAAGGCGGCTATTACAAGTAAGAGGATAGCCTGACCAAACCTACTGCGCGTCGCGCTTTGCGGCCGGCGATGCTCACCGTACTAAAGTACGGCTGCGCTTCTCGGCCACAAATCACTGCCGCTCGCTACGGTTTTGTCAGGCATCTTTGCTGTGCTGTTTGGTTTGTAACACAGGTGATGTGACTGGCCTTGCTATTGCGCTAGATCACTCACCTCACGTCCCAAGAGAAATCCTATGAAACGCATTATCCCCCGGACTTTGCTGACGCCGGCCGTGGTCGCCGTCTCCGTCATTTCCGTGATCCCGCTGCTGATCACCCTGTATTACTCGTTCGTGCGCTATTCCATGCTCGATCCGAGCGGCCATCCTTTCCATGGCCTGGCCAATTTCCACTTTTTCTTTACGGATGCCTCGTTCCTGCCGGCATTGCAGAACACGTTTACCCTGCTGTTTTCCGTCATGCTGGTCACGGTGGTGCTGGGCACGGCACTAGGGCTGCTGATCAATGAAGCGTTCCCGGGACGCGCCATCGTGCGCGTGCTCCTGATTTCGCCGTTTCTCATCATGCCGGCCGTGAATGCCCTGATGTGGAAGAACATGCTGCTCAATCCGATCTACGGCCTGTTCGCGCAAATCAGCATTTTCTTTGGCGCCACGCCCGTCGACTGGCTGTCGGCCCATCCCCTGCTTTCCATCATCATGATGGTCTCGTGGCAATGGCTGCCGTTCGCCTGCCTGATCTTCATGACGGCCCTGCAGTCGATGGACCGGGAACAGCTGGAAGCGGCGCGCATGGATGGCGCCACCTATCTGCAGCAGCTGCGCTACCTCTATATTCCCCACCTGGGCCGCGCCGTCTCGGTGGTGCTGATGATCGAGATGATCTTTTTGCTGTCGATCTTTGCGGAAATCTTTACCACCACGGGCGGCGGTCCCGGCTTCGACACGACCACCATCACCTTCATGATTTACCAGCAGGCACTGCTGTCCTATGACGTGGGAGCGGCCTCGGCCGGTGCCCTGTTCGCCGTGCTCATCGCCAACATCGCCGCCTTCTTCCTGATGCGCGTCATCGGCAAGAATCTGTCGAAATAAGGAGACCTTGATGCATAGCAAACTCAATCTATATGGCCGCACGGCCGCCGCCTGGCTGTTCGCGCTGCTGCTGTTCTTTCCCATTTTCTGGCTGGGCCTGATGGCCTTCAAGACGGAAGGACAAGCCATTTCCACGCCGCCGCTGCTGTTTTTCACGCCCACGCTCGACAGCTTCCGCGAAGTGCTGGCACGCGACAATTACTTCGGCTACGCGTGGAACTCGCTGTTTACCAGCGTGCTCTCGACGGCCATCGGCCTGTTGATCGCCATCCCGGCCGCCTATTCGATGGCCTTCTTTCCCACGGGCGGCACCATCGGCTTGCTGAAATTCATGCTCAGCTCGCGCTACATGCCCGGCGTGGGCGCCCTGATGCCGATCTATATCTGCTATCAGTACTTCGGCCTGCTCGACACGCGCATCGGCCTGACCATCATGTTCATGCTGATGAACCTGCCCATCATGATCTGGCTGCTGTACACGAGCATGAAGGAGCTGCCGCGCGAAATTCTGGAGGCGTCGCGCATGGATGGCGCCACCGTGTGGGACGAATTCCGCCACGTCGTGCTGCCCCTGTCCGTGGGCGGCATCGCTTCCACGGCGCTCGTGTGCATGGTGTGGTCGTGGAATGAATCGTTCTGGTCGCTGAACCTGGGCGCCTCCAACGCGGGCACGCTGGCCTGGCTCATCGCCTCGTATTCCAGCCCGGAAGGCTTGTTCTGGGCGAAATTGTCGGCCGCTTCGCTGATGGCCATCGCGCCCATCATGGCGCTGGGCTGGTTCTGCCAAAAACAACTGGTCCAGGGTATGACCTTTGGCGCAGTCAAATAAATGATGCCTCCATAAACCTACTGCGCGGCCCAATTTCGGCTCTTCGTTGCTCACTGTGCATCCGCACAGCTCCGCTACTCAAACCGAACTTGAACCGCTCGCTACGGTTTCTGAAAGCATCGAAAATAAATCAGAATAGAGACACACATCATGGCTTACCTTCAACTGAGCAATATCGAAAAATTCTTTGGCGAGCACCGCGCCATCAAGGGCATCGACCTGGAGATCCGGCAGGGTGAATTCGTCGTCTTCGTGGGTCCGTCGGGTTGCGGAAAATCCACCTTGCTGCGCCTGATCGCGGGCCTGGAACCGATCGACGGCGGCAAGCTGTCGCTCGACGGGCGCGACATCACGGCGCTGCCATCGTCCAAGCGCGACCTGGCGATGGTGTTCCAGTCGTATGCGCTGTATCCGCACATGACGGTATTCCAAAACATGTCGTTCGCGCTGAAACTGGCCGGCGTCGATCCGGCCATCATCCGCGAAAAAGTCGACAAGGCGGCCGCCATCCTCGACCTTGGGCGTTACCTGGAACGCACGCCCAAAGAATTGTCTGGCGGGCAGCGCCAGCGCGTGGCCATCGGCCGCGCCATCGTGCGCGACCCGAAAGTGTTCCTGTTCGACGAACCGCTGTCGAACCTCGATGCGGCCCTGCGCGTGCAGACGCGCATCGAGATCGCCAAGCTGCACCGCGAACTGGGCGCCACCACGATTTATGTGACCCATGACCAGGTGGAGGCGATGACCCTGGCGGACCGCGTGGTGGTGCTGCGCGACGGCCAGATCGAGCAGCATGGCTCGCCATTGGAACTGTATGACCGTCCCGCCAACCGCTTTGTCGCGCAATTCATCGGCACGCCCAGCATGAACGTGGTGCCCGCTGACGCGGCGCCGCAGCTGCTGGCGCAGGCGGGCAGCGCGGCGCAGGCGGACGGCTTCGTCGGCATCCGTCCCGAACACGTGCACCTGGGCGTGGCGCAGCCGGGCAGCGTGCCCGTCACGGTCGACCTGGTGGAGTCCTTGGGCGTGGAAACCCTGACCTATGTGCGCTTGCCGAACAATGTGCAGGTGGTGTCGCGCGGGGCGGAGCGCAGCAGCCTGCAGCCGGGCCAGCAGACGCATTTGACGTTCGAGCCGGGCTTCGTCCATTATTTTGACCGCGCCGGCAAGACCTACGCGGCGGCGAAAGGAGCGCTGTAATGGACGCCATCGCATTGAACCAGGCGAACCTGGCCAAGCTGCCGGTGGACGCAGCCGTGCCCGCGTATGCGCGCGGCGCGCTCGTGCCCAGCATCGTGCATATCGGCGTGGGCGGCTTTTTCCGCGCCCACCAGGCCGTGTACCTCGATGATTTACTCGGACTGCAGGGCCAGGGCCAGCAGCACGCGCAGTGGGGCTATTGCGGCGTGGGCTTGCTGGCGCATGACGCGGCCATGCGCGACGCCATGCGGGCGCAGGATGGCTTGTACACGGTGGTCGAGCGCAGCGCGGCCGGCGACAGCGCGCGCATCATCGGCTGCATCGGCGAATACCTGTATGCGCCCGACGAGCCGCAAGCCGTACTGGAAAAGCTGGCCGACCCTGGCACGCGCATCGTCGCGCTGACCATCACCGAGGGTGGTTACTATGTGAACCAGGGCACGGGCGAATTCGACGCCGGTCATGCCGATATCGTGTATGAACTGGCGCACCCGCAGGCGCCGCGCTGCTCGTTCGGCTACCTGGCGGCGGCGCTGGCCGTACGGCGCCAGCGGGGCCTGGCGCCGTTTACCATCATGTCCTGCGATAACCTGCAAAACAATGGCGACGTGATGCGCAAGATGTTGCTGGCCTTTGTCTCCCTGCGCGACGGGGAGCTGGCGCGCTGGCTGGCCATGCATGGCAGCTTCCCCAACAGCATGGTCGACCGCATCACCCCGGCCACCACCGATGAACACCGGGCGCTGGTGCGCGACAGCTTTGGCATCATCGACGCCTGGCCCGTCGTGTGCGAGCCGTTCCGCCAGTGGGTCATCGAAGACGACTTCCCGCAGGGGCGGCCGGCCTGGGAGCTGGTGGGCGCGCAGATGACGCACGACGTGCTGCCATATGAAAAGATGAAGCTGCGCCTCTTGAATGCCAGCCACCAGGCCCTGTGCTACATCGGCATGCAGCTAGGTTACAAGTTTGCGCACGAAGCGATGAACGATCCTGGCGTCCGCCTGCTCGTGCGCCGCATGATGGATGAGGAAGTGACGCCCTTGCTGGATGTAGTGGAAGGCATCGACCTGGAGCGGTACAAGGCCACCCTGATCGAGCGCTTTTCGAATCCGGCCGTGCGCGACCAGCTGGCGCGCATCGGCACGGAAGGTTCGGCGCGCATCCCGAAATTCGTGCTGCCATCCGTGCGCGAAGCACTGGCCCGTGACGGCGCCATCAAGCTGCTGGCGTTTACCGTGGCGTGCTGGTTCCGCTACCTGGAAGGCCACGACGAGCAGGGGCGCGAGATGCCCTTGAACGACCCGTATGCGGCGCGCCTGCGCGCACTGGCGCTGCAGGGCGGGGCGGACGCGACGGCCTTGCTGTCGCTGCGCGAGCTGTTCGGCGAGTTGAGCGACACACCAGCCTTTACGCAGGCGGTGGGGCAGTCGCTGGCCAGCCTGTATGGGCTGGGTGCGCGCGCGGCGCTGGAACAGATCGTCGCCTGAAGGGGAGGGCGCGCCATGCCACGCAAAGCCGATGCCTCACTGCCGCAGATGGAGCTGGAACAGCAGCGCGACGCCACGCCAGGCTTCGAGCCGAAAGGCAGTTTTGGCTTCATCCGCTACCTGGAGCACGGCTTTCCGAATTCGCTGGTGCGCTGGCATTACCACGACGAGTATGAACTGCACCTGATCGTCGAAAGCAGCGGCAAGGTCTTTGTCGGCGACTACATCGGCCAGTTCACGCCCGGCCACCTGGTGCTGACGGGACCGCGCGTGCCGCACAACTGGGTCTCGCTCGACACGCCGCCGGAAGGCGTGGCCTTGCGCGACATGGTGGTCCAGTTTTCGCATGCGCCGCTGGCGTCGATGGCCACCGCCATTCCCGAATTGAAGGATATTTTTCCGCTGCTGCAGCGCGCCTTGCACGGCGTGGAATTTTTTGGCGTCAGCGAACAGTCGCTGCGGCGTTTCCAGCGCATCCGCGACAGCAATGGCCTGCCGCGCTTCATCGAGTTCCTGACCTTGCTGGGCGAACTGGCGCAGACCAGCGATTACCAGCTGCTGTCGACGGTGCCGATGCAGTCGAGCGACGACGACGTGGCCCTGGCGCGCATCAGTTCGGCCATCAACTTCATCGTGCACAATTACAGCAGCCAGTTTTCGCTGAAACAGCTGGCCGAGCAGGTGGACATGCCCGAGCGGACCTTTTCGCGTTTTTTTCGCAGCGCCACGGGCAACAGCTTCACGGACTTCGTCAACCGCCTGCGCATCAACAAGGCGTGCCAGCTGCTGATGGAGACGGAGCGCTATGTCAGCAACATCTGCTACGAGGCGGGATTCAATAACGTGGCCAATTTCAACCGGCGCTTCCTGGAATTGAAGGGCATGACGCCGAAGGAGTTTCGCCAGCAGGCGCTGGGCCGTTTTGGCGCCTGAGGCTTTTTGAGGTACATTGGATGGCACAGGCGGGGACAGCCTGGGAGAGACAAGCATGGAACACTTATGGCAGAAGGACAGCGAGCGCAAGGCGCCCGAGCTGGAACGGGAAAGCTACGATGGCATCATCAATTACCTGGAACACGGCTATCCCAGTTCGCGCGTGCGCTGGCACTGTCACGAGGAATATGAACTGCACCTGATCGTCGCCACCAGCGGACGATTGTTCGTGGGCGACTATATCGGCGAATTCTCGCCTGGCCACCTGGTGCTGACGGGCCCGCGATTGCCGCACAACTGGATTTCCAACGTGATGCCCGAAGGCGGCGTGGCCTTGCGCGACATGATCGTGCAATTTGCCCATGCGCCGCTGGCCGGTGCCGCGCGCGTCATCCCCGAACTGCGCGAACTGCTGCCGCTGCTCGAGCGCTCCAGCTATGGCGTGGAGTTTTTCGACATGGGCCACGAGGCCGAGCAGCACCTGGCGCGCATCCGCGCCACGCATGGCGCCGAACGCTTCGCCGAATTCGTCCAGCTGATGAGCAAGCTGGCGCGCACGGCCAATTACCGTTTGCTGTCGACCGCCTCCTTGCGCTCGTACGACGATGACGCCACCCTGGCCAAGGTCAACTCCGTCCTCAACTACATCACGGACAATTACCGCGAGCCGATTTCGGCGGAAATGCTGGCCGATCAGGTGGGCATGTCGCTGAGTAAGTTCTCGCGCTTCTTCCGCAAGGCGACGGGTAACAGCTTCACGGATTTCATCAGCCGCCTGCGCATCAACAAGGCGTGCCAGTTGCTGATGGATACGGATCACTATGTGTCGAACGTCTGTTACGACGTGGGTTTCCAGAACGTGGCCAATTTCAACCGCCGCTTCTTGCAGGTGAAGGGCGTCACGCCCAAGGAATTCCGGCGCCAGGCAGATGGCCGCTTTGGCGGCATCGGCGGGCCCGTGGCGGATATGCCACAGGCCTGATGGCTGTCACGGGCTTGTCATTTTGACTGGTTATGCTCCACGGCTATCCCACCCACCTTAGCCGAGGAATGCATGAATACTGCTGTAACGTCGATCCCGAAACTGACCCTGTTGGCCATCGCCGCCGGCCTGACCCTGGCCGCTTGCGGCGGCAGCGACAATCCGCCGGCGGAGCCTTCCAAGCCCGTGGCGCAGACGGGCGTGTTCCTCGATGGCGCGGTGGAAGGACTCGATTACGTGGCGGGTAGCGCGGCCAAGGCCAGCACCAATGCGAAGGGAGAATTCATGTGCAACCCGGGCGATACGGTGGCCTTCAGCGTGGGCGGCCTGGCCCTGGGCTCGGCGCCATGCGGCGTCGTCGTCACGCCGCTGGCGCTGGCCGCCAGCACCAACGTGGCGGACGACAAGGTCGTCAACCGCCTGCTGGCGCTGCAATTGCTCGATGACGACAGCGATCCGTCGAACGGCATCAAGCTGACGGCCGAAGTGAAGGCGGCGCTGGCCGGCAAGACGCTGGACTTTGCCGCCGCCCCGGCTGTTTTCAACACGGCGCTGGCCGCGCATCTGGCAGCGGTGGGCGGGAAATTCGCTGGCCGCACGGTCGATGCGGAGCGCCGCGCCCTCGTGCGCGAGCATTTCGAAGACACCCTGGCCTCGAAAGCGGGCGCGCCCGTCAACGAGACGCTGACGCAAGCCAATCCGGTCGGCGAAGTGAAAGTCACCGTGACGCGCTACCAGATCCAGGCGGCCGATAAATTCTACGTGCCGTACGAAGGCGCGAACGCCAAGATCAAGGGCGAATTCCCGAACGGCTTCCTGCCGTCGTACGGCTCTGGCCTGGCCTACAAGGGCAAGAATGCGGCCGGCGACCTGGAATTCTATGGCTTGACGGACCGCGGCCCGAACGGCGACGGCCCGCTGGTGCCCGATCCATCTGGCAAGGGCACCATCGGCAGCAAAATCTTCCCGTCGCCCAGCTTCACGCCTTCGTTCGGGGTACTCACGGTGGGCAAGAACGGCGCCGTGCTGGCGTCGAGCACGCCGATCAAGGTGTCGGCCACCGTCAACAGCTCGGGCTTGCCCGTGCCTGTGGGCGCGGTCGGCAATTCGGCCGAGATTCCCGTCATGGATGCGATGAAGTTCGATGCGGCGGGCAAGGCTGTCTTCAATGCGGGCGGCCTCGATTCGGAAGCCATCGTCGTCGATGCGAAGCGCAATGCGCTGTGGGTCTCGGACGAATACGGCCCCTTCATCATCAAGATCGATGCGGCCACGGGCATCATCCAGGCCAAGTACGAACCGGGCAAGGGCTTGCCAACCCTGTTCGCCAAGCGCCGCGCGAACCGCGGCATGGAGGGCATGACCTTAGATACGAGCAACGACAAGCTGTACGCCTTCCTGCAAAGCCCCCTGTCCGACGGCACGGCGCCATACACGGTGACGAAGAAGAATGAGCAGGTCGAGCGCTTCGCCCGCTTCACGCGCTGGATCGAATTCGACCCGGTGACGGGCACCAGCGGCAAGATGTTCGCCTATCCGCTGAATGCGGCCGACTACCAGGATGGCCGCACGGGCAACGCCAAGCTGGGCGACATGGTGGCGCTGGGCGGCGGCAAGTTCCTCGTCATCGAGCAGGGCGCCGCGCCGTCGGGCAAGGTGTTCAATAAACTGATGCTGGTCGAATTGAAGGGCGCCACGGACATTTCCTCCGCCGCCTTCAACGCGACGACCTCGGACCTGGAAAAGAGCAGCATGGGAGGCGCGGCCGTCAACGGCGCCGACTGGGCCGCCGTCACGCCGCTGAAGAAAACCCTGCTGCTGGACTTGAATGCCATCGGCTGGGCGGCGGAAAAGGCGGAAGGCCTGACCCTGATCGACGACTCCACCATCGCGCTGGCCAACGACAATGACTTCGGCCTGAAGACGAAGATCTTTGACGCGAACGGCGTGGAAGTGGCGGATGCCGACGTGACCAAGTGCACGGTCGATGCCAGCGGTACTATCGTCACCAGCGCCGCCGCCGGCTGCAATGCCGCCAACACCATCCGCGTGGCGCGCGGCGACGACCGCGAACGCCCAAGCCGCTTGTGGATCGTGAAGTTTGCCAAGGCGCTCACTGCGTATTGAACGATGGTGGATGTGTCGGATTACGCGGCGCGCGTGCCGCTAATCCGACCTATGCATGGAAAAAGCCGCGCGGTGCCGGGATGCACCGTGCGGCTTTTTTGTTATGAAGAGCGAACGTAGGTCGGATTAGGCGGGGCCGCCGAGGCCAAAGGCCGTAATCCGACATTCATCCGATTACTTCTTGGTGTAGGTATTGAGCCAGTCCAGCACCGTGTGATGCCACAGCAGCGAGTTCGCCGGTTTCAGCACCCAGTGGTTCTCGTCCGGGAAGACCAGCAGCTTGCTCGGGATGCCCTGGCGCTGCAGTGCCGTGAAGGTGCCCAGGCCTTGCGCCGTGGGGATGCGGAAATCCAGGTCGCCCTGGACCACCAGCATCGGCGTCTTCCAGTTCTTCACGAAGTTGACGGGATTGAACTGCTCGTGCTTGGCTGGCGCATCGTAGTACGGGCCGCCGTTTTCCCATTCCGTGAACCACAGTTCTTCCGTTGCGTAAGCCATGCCGCGGTTGTCGAACACGCCGTCGTGGTTGACCAGGCATTTGAAGCCGTCCGGCCAGTTACCGGCGATCCAGTTCATCATGTAGCCGCCGTACGACGCGCCCAGCGCGCAGCTGCGTTCGCGGTCCAGCCATGGGAATTTCTTGGTGGCCGCTTCCAGGCCCTTCTGCAGGTCGACCAGCGGCTTGCCGCCCCAGTCGCCGCTGATGGAATCCGTGAACTTCTGGCCATAGCCGGTCGAACCGTGGAAGTCGATGAAGACGGTGGCGTAGCCGGCGCCCGCATACACTTGCGGATTCCAGCGGTAGCTCCAGCTGTTGCCAAAGCTGCCTTGCGGGCCGCCGTGGACGAGGAAAGCGACCGGATACTTTTCACCGGCCTTGGCATTCCATGGCTTCATCACGTGGCCGTAGACGGTTTCGCCATTCGCGCCCGCGAACGAGAACTGCTCATATTCGCCGAAGCGCACGTCGGCCAGGGCTGCCGCATTCTGCTTCGTCAGCTGGACCATCGGCGCGTTTTCCGACTTGGCGTCGAGCTTGCGCGTATACAGCTGCGCGCCCGAGGCCAGATTCGCTTGCGCCAGCACGATGGTATTGCCGCGCACGTCGAAGTCGCCCACGGCGCCCTTGCCCGTCAGCGCAGCGACCTTGCCGCTGGCCGCGTCGATGTGGAACAGGCGGTGCTGGCCCACGTCATCGGCGGCGACGAGGAAAGCCTTGCTGTCAGGCGTCCAGCGGAAGTCGGCCACGGAACGGTCCCAGTCGTCGGCCACGGTGCGCTTCTTGCCGGTGGCGACATCCATCAGCACCAGGTGGAAACGGTCCGCTTCGAAGCCAGGCTTGGTCATGGCGACATAGGCCAGGGTGCGGCCATCGGGCGACCAGGTGGCTTTGGCATCCCAGGCCGGGTTGTCGGCGGTGAGATTGCGTGGCGCCTGGCCGCCGGCGGCAGGAATCGTGTAGACGTCGAAGTTGGTCGACCACGATTCCGTGCGGCCGGCCACGCGCACGGAGAAGGCCACCGTCTTGCCGTCCGGGCTGAAATGGTATTCGCCATTGTCGCCGAACGGTTTCGATGGGGCGTCGCCATCGAGGGTGCCGCTCAGGCTCACGGGCGTGGCGCTGACCTTGCCGGTGGCGTCGATCGGCGCCGAGTACAGCACATTGCGGCGGCCATCGGCCCAGGTATCCCAGTGGCGCACGAACATCTGGTCGTAGACCATGCCGGTCGCCTTGTTTTTCGCTTTTTCATCGAGGCGCTTCTTCGTGCAGGCGATGTCCGCGCAATCGAGGAAGACGCCCATGCTGAAGGCCAGGCGGTTGCCCTGCGGCGACAAACGGTAGGTGTCGACATCCAGCGCCAGGTCGGTGACCCTGGCCGCTTCGCCGCCGGTGAGGGGCAGTTGCCACACTTGCGAGGAGCCGGAGCGGCCGGACAGGAAGTAGATGGCGTCGCCGTTCGGCGACCATTGCGGGTCGCTGGCGCTGGCATCGCCACGCGTGAGTTGGCGCGGCGCGGCGTTCGGCGCGCGCAGGTCGATCATCCACAGCTGCGTGTTGCCGCGGTTCTTGTCCAGGTTGGTGGTGCGCACCGTGTAGACGACGCGCGTGGCGTCCGGCGACAGCACGGGGCTGCCCACACGTTCCATGGCCACCATGTCTTCCACGGTGAAACCGCGCGGCGCGGCCAGCGCAGGGATGGCTGCGGTGGTGGCCATGGCGGCACTGAATGCTCCCAAGAGCAGCAGACGTAAACTCATTCAAACTCCCGATTCTTATGACGACGTTATCGATATGGTATTGACGTGGCCGGCTGTACCGCCGGCAGCCCGACATCATAGCAATAAAGACGCGCTTGCTGCGGGAGTTGACCGCCGGTTAGCCGGCCGGCAGTGCCAGTTGGTCGAGCGCCACATGGCCCAGGAAGCCGCCCTGGCTGGCGGCCGGCAAGCCCGCCTCGATGGCGTGGGCAAAGCGGATGCCGGGGTCCTGTTCCAGCGCGGCCAGCAGGCGCGCCACGTGCGGATAATGGGCCAGGCTGGCCAGTTGCAGCGGTTCGGCCCAGCGCGCAGTAGCGGCCAGGTAAGCGTCGGCGATGGTCGGTGCCGTGTCCGAGGCCAGCCAGGCGCGGCCGGCGAGCAGGCGCTCCAGGTGCGCCAGGCTTTTGTTGACCTTGTCGACGGCCATTTCGCGCCACACGGCTGCGCGCGCATCGTCCGGTGCCGCGCGCGATGCCTGGAAGGCCGGCATGAAGGCCGCGTGGAAGGTCGTGTGCAAAAAGGACAGCACGCTGTTCAGGCGGTCGTATTGCGGCGTGCCTTGGGCAAAGCCCAGACCGCTGGCGGGTGCGCGGGCGGCAAGGTGCAGCAGAATCGCCATGCTTTCCAGCAGCGGCGCGCCCGCGTGCGTGAGCAGGGCCGGCGTCTGGCCCAGCGGATTGATGGCGAGAAAGGCCGGATGCTGCTTGCTGGCCGGATCGCGCGCTTCCACGCGGGCCAGGCGATAGGGCAAGCCGCTCCATTCGAGGGCGGTGATGGCGGCAAACGAGCAGCCGAACGGCACGCTGTAGATCAGGGTGGTTTCCATGCTGGAGCTCCGGTGAGAGGAAAGAAGGGGAGTCTAATCGTGATGGTTACTATTTGGAAGAAGGCAGAATAATGTGGTATAGGTACATTTTTTATACCAGGTACGAAGCCAACTATGAAAGACAATGTCTCCGGCTGCGCCGTGGAAGAAGCCATGCGATTGCTGGGCGGGCGCTGGCGAGTGGTGCTGCTCAGCTATCTGATGGCGGGGCCGAAGCGCTTCAGCGAAATTCGCCGCGCCGTGCCGAATATCTCGCAGCGCATGCTGACCCTGGACTTGCGCGCGCTGGAAGAGGCGGGCTTGCTGACGCGCACGATCTACGCGGAAGTACCCGTGAAGGTCGAGTACCAACTGACGGACGAGGGTCTGCGCTTGCGCGAGCTGGTCGAGATGCTGCGAACCATTGGCTTGCGGCTGCGCGGACAGGCGGACGCGGGTGGGGCCTTTCTCGCACCCGATGCCGTGGATAATTCCCTATAGAAACAGCTGATTTGATGCAAAGTGCTAGACTGCCGGCCTTTGATCACTACTCTCGATACCCATGCGCCTGACTTCCCTCGCCCTGACCGCCGCCGCCTTGTTTGCCGCCATGCCGGCCCAGGCGGCCACCATGCCGACGCTCGAACAAATCCACGCCGCCGTGCAGGCGGGCGTGGCCAAGAGCCAAGCCAAAATGCAAACGACTGTGCCGGTACCGATCGCCGTCAAGGTCACCAGCTTGACCGGCTGCCAGGATTCGCAGGAAGTGCCGGGCGAAGTGGTGTGCCTGGTCGCCATGAGCGCCGGCATGCGCGATGCTTTCATGGTGCTGCCGCTGCGTAACGAGAACGGTAGCTGGGTGGGCGTCGAGCGCAAGGACGCCAAGTTCGCGGGACCGTCGCCGGCCGAGGCGCAAGCCATGATCCGAAGCTGGGCCAAGGATGAAGTGGCGCGCAATCCGGAAGCGGCCAAGGATGTGCAGATGCAGGAAGCGCAGACGACCATGCAGGTCAAGGCCGTCAATGAGTGCGACGTCAAGCGCAAGACGGGCTATCTCGTATGCGATACGGAATTGAGCGTGCCGAGCCGTCCGGAAGGCATCAAGACGGAACTGACGTTCATGCTGGAAAACGGCAACTGGCGTTACGTGCCACGCTAAACGCTACGCCGCCGGGACAATCGCCTTGTTCCGGTATCTCTCCCCATTCCCCTGCGGCTACGCCGCCACCTGCAATCTTTACAGATTCGCAAGGCAATTTCGCCAGTAAAAATTGCCCATTTAAATTAATAATTAAATATTAAAATTAATGTATCGGTGCAGACTGCCGCCGGCTTTCTGCCGTCCTGCATTTGCCCTTTCCCCCGTGCCTGCACGGGCTACAGCCAAGGATCCGACCATGCGACTCAATCTTCCCGTCAGTGATACCGAGATCAACCTGAGCGATACCGAGACCATCGTCTCGACTACCGACTTGCAAGGCAATATCACGTATGCGAACCCGTATTTCATCGCCGTCAGCGGCTACAGTGCGGAAGAATTGATCGGCGCGCCGCAAAACATCCTGCGCCATCCGGACATGCCGGTCGAAGCGTTCGCCGATTTCTGGGCCACCATCCGCTCGGGCCGCTCGTGGAGCGGCATGGTGAAAAATCGTTGCAAGAATGGCGATTACTACTGGGTGCTGGCGAACGTGACGCCGGTGGTGGAAGACGGCGTGGCCGTCGGCTACATGTCCGTGCGCACCAAGCCTACGCGCCAGCAGGTGGCGCAGGCATCCGCCCTGTACGCGCGCATCAAGGCGGGGCAGGCCGATGGCATCGTCATCAGCCAGGGCGCTGCAGTGCGGACTGGCTGGCTGGCCAGGCTGGCGAGCCTGCGCGACCTGCCGCTGGGCAAGCGCATCGGCTGGAATTTGGGCTTGCTGAGCCTGGTATTGCTGCTGCAGCTGGCGTGGAATGCGGGGGCGTTGTCGGCCGGCGCGGCCGGCTGGCTGACGGGCCTGTCCGTGGTGGCCCTGTGCGCGACCTTGTATTTCTGGCACAGCTTGCACCGTGCCGTGCTGCAACCCTTGCAGCGGGCGCGCCAGGCCTGCGACGTGATGGCGGGCGGCGATCTGACGGGCGAGCTCGATACCACGCGGCGCGACGAAATGGGGCAGTTGCTGCGCTCGCTGCGCCAGTTGCGCGTGAACCTGCATTCCATCGTTGGCGACGTGCGCGGCAATTTCTTGCGCATCAGTATGGCCAGCCAGGAAATCGCCGCCGGCAATATGGACTTGTCGGGCCGCACGGAAGCGCAGGCGTCGGCCCTGCAGCAGACGGCGTCGAGCATGGAGCAGCTGGCGGCCACGGTGCAGCAAAACAGCGGCAACGCCGTGCAGGCCAGCGACATGGCGGGCAAGGTCCACGGCCTGGCAGGGCGCGGCGGCGAGATCGTCGGCCAGATGGTCAACATGATGGCGGACATCGACGCCTCATCGAAGAAGATCGGCGACATCACGGGCATCATCGAAGGCATCGCCTTCCAGACGAATATCCTGGCTCTGAACGCGGCCGTGGAAGCGGCGCGCGCGGGCGACCAGGGGCGCGGCTTTGCCGTGGTGGCGGGCGAAGTGCGCAGCCTGGCGCACCGCAGCGCGGCGGCGGCGACGGAAATCAAGCAATTGATCACGGCGTCGCTGGCGCAGGTGCAGGCGGGCGCTAAGCTGGCGCAGCAGGCGGGCGCCAGCAGCGCCGAAATGCTGGGCGCCGTGCAGGGCGTGCATGGCATCATGGAAGAGATCGCCTCGGCTTCGCGCGAGCAAAGCCACGGCATCGGCCAGGTCAACATGGCCGTCACGCAGATGGATGAAGTGACGCAGCAGAACGCGGCGCTGGTCGAGGAATCGGCGGCCGCCTCGGCCTCGCTGCAAGACCAGACCTTGCAGCTGGAGCAGGCGATGGCCCTGTTCAAGCTGGAACGGCGGCGCGGCGGCCCGGCTACGCCCGTGCGGGCGCCGGAGCGCCGCGCCGCCACCGCGCTACAGCAGCCGCTCTGACAGCGCCTTGAAGGGAACCTTGGGGACGAGAAAGGCGAACGGCTTCGAGACGGGTGGCAACTGCCCCAGCAAGCCGCAGTCGGCGCGCAAGGCCGTCAGCGCTTGCACTTGATCCACATCAACGGGCAAGTCGATTTCGCCGAAGACCAGCTTGCCGTTGCGCGGCACGTGCGCAATGGCCGCATCCTGGCAAGCGAGGAAGGCGACGGCGTCGCGCCAGTTGCCGAACAGCGCCTGCCAGTCGGCATCGAGGGTATGGTCGGTCACGATGTCCGCCTGCACGTCCAGCGATGGCGCGCTGCCGGCGCCGCCTGCAATGCTGCAGCGGGCTTGCGTGGGCGTGACTTCCAGCGTCATGCCGTCGGCCAGGTGGGTCGGCAGGATGTCGCTGAACAGCCGCGTGCCCAGCGCATGCGGCAAGCTGTCCATGATGTTTTTCAAAAAGTACACGCAGGGCACGGCCGGCGCGCCTGGCGGCGTGTGGTCCAGGTACAGGCGCCAGTTGCTTTGCAGGGGCGATGGCAGCAGCTTGCGCAGCGGACCCGGCAGGGCTGGACCGAAATGCCCGTGACGGTAGGTCAGCACGGTAAATGGCGTCTTGCCGTCGCGCTGCCACAAGGTCGCGCCGGCGGGCAGCAGTTGCTGCGCGGCAGCGGCGTTGACCAGCCAGCTCACGTAGACGACGTCGCGCACGTCGCTGTGCAGGGTCAGGAAGGGCAGGCGCGACATGACGGCCTGGCGCAGGTTGGCGAAACGAGTGGAATTGGCGAGCGCGGCAAACAGGCGCCCCGGCCAGCCCGCGCGCGGGTGGCGGTAAGTGTTGTCTTGCAATTGGGAACTTTCAGATGCGGTGATGCAGGCGGACGGCGCCGCCTGCCGGATACATTACCTGTTTATTGCATATGCCAGCCGTGACTCACTACTATTGACTGGCCGCTCAAAGCGTTCGACGGGAACGCTGCCAGGAACACGGCCGTTTGCGCCACGTCCTGCGTCGTGGTGAATTCGCCGTCGATGGTGTCTTTCAGCATCACTTTCTTGATCACGTCTTCTTCGCTGATGTTGAGCTGGGCCGCCTGTTCGGGTATTTGCTTGTCGACCAGCGGCGTGCGCACGAAGCCGGGGCAGATGACGTTGGCGCGGATGCCGTCTTTCGCACCTTCCTTGGCCACCACCTTGGCCAGGCCCAGCAAGCCGTGCTTGGCGGCCACGTAGGCGCTCTTGAATGGCGAGCCTTCGTGCGAGTGCACGGAACCCATGTAGATGATGGCGCCGCCGCGGCCGGCCTTGATCATTTCGCGCATGCAGGCGCGCGTGGTGAGGAAGGCGCCGTCCATGTGAATGGCCAGCATCTTTTTCCATTGATCGAACGGGTAGTCGACGACGGGGCTGATGATCTGGATGCCCGCATTGCTGATCAGGATATCGATGCCGCCGAAGTGGGCCGCCGCATCCGCCACGCCCTTGTCGACTTGTTCTTCGCTGGAGACATCCATGGCGACGGCAAACGCCTGGCCGCCCGACTGCTTGATTTCCTCGGCCGTCTTGCTGGCCGCTTCCAGGGCCAGGTCGGCGATGACGACCTTGGCGCCTTGTTTCGCGTATTCGATGGCCATTTCCTTGCCGATACCACTGGCGGCGCCGGTAATCAGTGCGACTTTGTCTTTGAGTTGCATATTAATCCTTTGCATTGCGGGTTGGAGTGATCGTGGAAAACCTGACTGCGCCAGTATAGCGAGAAAATGGGCCGCGCATGCTCCGCGCACGCCTAAGGGACTTGCTGCTTGTCAAGCCGCTTGTCAAGCATTTCCTGTAGCCGCCAGGCGCCGGGATTGGTGCCCGCCCAGGTGCGAAACGCGTGATTGAACGCGCTTTGTTCCTGGTAGCCGAGCAGGAAGGCGATGTCGACCAGCGACAAATCCGGCTCGCGCAGGTAGTCGCGCGCCAGGCCGTACCTGGCCTGGTCCAGCAGGGCCTGGAAGCTGGTGCCCGCGTCGGCCAGCTTGCGCTGCAAGGTGCGCGGCGTGACAGCCAGGGCGGCGGCAACGGCGGCCAGCCGCGCCGAACCCTGGCGCAAACCCGCCACGATGGCCGCGTGCACTTGCGCGTCGATGGCGCCGCCAGTGTCTGTTTCAGCTTCGCGCTGCGCCAGCAATTGTTCCGCATGCTGACACAGCACGGGGTACAGGCTGACGTCGGCGTTCGGCACGGGCCAGTCCAGCAATTGCGCATCGAAGGTGGCCGTGTTGGCGGGGGCGTTGAAGGCGGGCAGGCTGCCCAGCACGCGTAGGTATTCGTCGCGGTGCGCCGCGTGGCGCAGCAGGTCGCCGCCGCCATCGTGGCTGAACGCCAGTTGGGCCGGCGGCAGCGGCATGCCCGCCAGCCAGTCGCCGCAGACGCGGATGCCGGCAAAGACGCTGTCGACCAGGTGCCGGCTGGCGCCCGGATAGTTGCTGGTCCAGCGGTAATGGGCGACGGCGCCATCGCGCTGCAGTGTCGAGCGGCCCAGGTCGTGCGCCAGCCGTTCATAGCGGGCCGTCTGTTCCAGCGCCTGGCCCACGTTGCTGCAACTGAGCAAAATCAAGCCATACGCGCTGTAGGTGCCCATGCGTACGCGCTGTCCCACGTGCAGGCCGAAATGCGCATCGCCCGCCAGCTGCGCGCCCGCGTCGAGCAGGCGCACGTAGTCGCGCGCGGCGAGGCTGGGCGCGGACGCTTCCAGGCTGTGCGGCGCCACGCCGGCCGCCTGCGCCAGGCTGGCAGGCGCGATGCCGTGCGCGCCGGCCGCTTCGAGCAGCGGCTGCAGATAGGCGCCGGCGACCCGGCCGTCAGTACTTGTCATGATGGAACAATGCGATTGTCATGAAAAACCAATACCCTTCGTCTGTGGCGGCATATGCTATTGATCTAGCAAGAAAATCAGGCAAGAACAGTATAGCAAGCCGCCGTGGCGCGCAACTGACCGAACACAGGGGATGTCGATGCAACGCTGGAATGGCTGGGGAGACGAGAGCATCACGTATGCGCTGAGCGAGGATGCGCTGGCTTTCTTGCGCGCGCGCCTGGGGCCGGGCAGTGCCGTTGTCGACGCCACCTTCGACGATGCCTGTGCGCAAGTGCCCGCTTCGCGCCTGGCGCCGCATCCGCTGATCGACACCCAGCCTGCCACGCGCGTGCGCCATGCGCTCGGTCAAAGCCTGCCCGACTGGTTTAAATTACGCCATGGCCGCATCGGCGCCGTGCCCGATGGCGTGGCCTTTCCCGACAGCGCGCTGCAGGTGCGCCAGCTGCTCGCGTATGCGCGCCAGGCGTGCGTGGCCGTGATTCCCCACGGCGGCGGCACCAGCGTGGCCGGGCATTTGACGGTGGCGGCGGGGCCGCGCCCCGTGCTGGCGCTCAGCCTCGCGCGCCTGTGCGCGCTGGGCCACCTGGACCGCGAGGCGCAGCTGGCCACGTTCGGCGCGGGCGTGTACGGCCCCGACCTGGAAGCGCAGCTGCGCGCGCACGGCTACACCCTGGGGCACTATCCGCAGTCGTTCGAATATTCGACCCTGGGCGGCTGGATCGCCACGCGCTCGTCGGGCCAGCAATCCTTGCGCTATGGCCGCATCGAGCAGCTGTTCGCGGGCGGCGAAGTGGAAACGCCGGCAGGTACCCTGAGCATCCCCACGTTTCCCGCTTCGGCGGCCGGCATCGACCTGCGCGAAATGGTGCTCGGCTCCGAGGGCCGGCTGGGCATCGTGACGCAGGCGACGGTGCGCGTCTCGCCGCTGCCCCCTTATGAAGCATTCCACGCCGTGTTTTTCACCGACTGGGGCCAGGCGCAGGAGGCCGTGCGGGCGCTGGCCCAGTCGCGCCTTCCGCTGTGCATGCTGCGCCTGTCGAATGCGCTGGAAACGCAAACCATGCTGACCCTGGCCGGGCACAAGAAACTGGTGGGACTATTGGAGCGCTATTTGTCCCTGCGCGGCTGCGACGAGGGAAAATGCATGCTGATGGTGGGCGTCAGCGGAGAAGAAAAACCGGCGCGCGCGGCCCTGCGCGGCGCCCTGGCGCTGGCGCGGCGGCACAAGGGCGTGCACGTGGGACGCCACATGGGCGACAAATGGAAGCAGGGGCGCTTTCGCAACGTCTACCTGCGCAACGGCGCCTGGGAACACGGCTATGTCATCGATACGGTGGAAACGGCCGTCGACTGGCCGCGCGTCACGGCTATGATGGCGGCGCTGGAGCAGGCGGGCGCCAATGCGCTGGCGCAGCATGGCGAGCAGGTGCACGCCTACACGCATTTGTCGCACGTGTATGCGCAGGGGGCCAGCGTCTACACCACGTATGTGTACCGGCTGGCGCCGACCTTTGAAGACAACATGGCGCGCTGGCGTACCTTGAAAGACGCGGCCAGCGCGGCCATCGTCGCCAACGGCGGCACCATCAGCCACCAGCATGGCGTGGGCACGGACCACGCGCCCTGGCTGGCGGCGGAAAAGGGGGAACTGGGCATCGCCGCCATGCGCGCGCTGCTGCGCCAGTTCGACCCGCAGGGCATGATGAACCCCGGCAAACTGCTGCCTGACGCCGGAGGCCCATCGTGAACAGGGGGTATTTGCCTGGGATCCTGGCGCGCGAGTGGGATATCTTGATCGTCGGCGGCGGCATCACGGGCGCCGGCATCTTGCTGGAAGCGGCGCGGCGCGGCTTGACGGCGTTGCTGGTGGAACAGCGCGATTTCGCCTGGGGCACGTCGAGCCGCTCGTCGAAGCTGGTGCACGGCGGCTTGCGCTACCTGAAGCAGGGCCAGTTCGCGATGACGCGCGAGTCGGTGCATGAGCGGCAAGCCTTGCTGACGGATGCGGCGGGGCTGGTCGAACCGCAGGGTTTTGCCTTTGGCGACTACACTGGCAGGAAGCCGGGGCGGCGCCAGTTCATGCTGGGCCTGGCCATCTATGACGTGATGGCGGGGCGGCGCGCGCGCCGCTATGTCGATGCGTCCGACTTTGCCATGCTGGCGCCGCACATCCGGCGCGACGGCCTGCAGGGCGGCATGCTGTACCAGGACGCCAAGACGGACGATGCGCGCCTGGTGCTGCGCGTGCTGCAGGAAGCGCGCCGCCATGGCGGCGTGGCCGTCAATTACCTGGGCGTGGCATCGCTGTTGCGCGAAGCGGAGCGCGTGGTGGGCGCCACGTTGAACGATGCGCTCGATGGCACGGTATCCACCGTGCGCGCGCGCCTGGTGATCAGCGCCACGGGCGCCTGGGCCGACGCCTTGCGCGGCCAGGTGGGAGAAAAGCCGAAACTGCGGCCCCTGCGCGGCAGCCATCTGCTGCTGCCCGCGTGGCGTTTGCCGCTGGCGCAAGCCGTCAGCCTGATGCATCCGCACGATGGCCGCCCTGTCTTTGCATATCCATGGGAGGGTGTGACCCTGGTGGGCACCACCGATGTCGACCATGGCGCCGGCCTGGACCTGGAGCCGGCCATCACGCGCGGCGAACTCGCATATCTGCTGGCCGCATTGCAGTGGCAGTTCCCGCAGCTGGCGCTGGGCGAAGGCGACGTGCTGGCCACGTTTGCCGGCGTGCGCCCCGTGATCGGCAGCGGCCAGCTTGACCCGTCGAAGGAAGCGCGCGAACATGCGCTATGGCTGGAAAACGGCTTGCTGACGGTAGCGGGCGGCAAGCTGACGACGTTCCGCGTGATTGCCCTCGACGCATTGCGCCGCGCGGCCCCGCTGCTGCCGGGCTGGCAGGCGGATTTGCGCCCCTTGCCGATTTTTGACGCCACGCCGCCCTTGTCGGGCAAGGCCCTGGCGCTCGATGGCGAGCAGCGCGAGCGCCTGCTGGGCCGCCATGGCGCGGCCGCGCAGGCGCTGTGCGATGCGGCGCAGGACGGCGAACTGGCGCCGATTCCCGGCACGCAGACCCTGTGGGCGCAGCTGCGCTGGGGCGCGCGCATGGAAGACGTGCAGCACCTGGACGACCTGCTGCTGCGGCGCACGCGCCTCGGTTTGCAGCTGGCAGGCGGCGCGCTTGCTATCATGCCGCGCCTGCGTGCCATCTGCCAGCATGAACTGGGCTGGGATGACGCGCGCTGGGAGGAAGAGCGGCAGCGTTACCTTGCCCTGTGGCGCCGCCATTACAGCGTGCCGCAAGGCGCATGAAGCAACGATAAAAACTATAAAAGAGGAGAACATCATCGAGACCACCCTGTTTGGCCAGCCCCTGGCGCTGGGCGACGCCCGCATCACCTACGACAGCCTGTCGCCGCTGGACTTGCGCCAGCCCGTGGACGTCCTGCTCGACGACCTGGGCGAAGACCTGCTGCAAATCACGTGCGCGAATGGCGACATCGTCGACGTGGGCTGGTATCCGGCATGGAGCGAGCAGGGACGCTTGCGCGTGGTGGCCGTGCGGGGACAGGACTGGGAAGCGCCCGTGTTCAGCGCGCAGCCTGACAAGGATCCGCAGGCGCTGCTGCAAGCGTTGCGCGCCGCGCTGGCCAGCGTGGCATAAGCCATGGCTTCCCTGACGGACGATGGTCCGTATATCCTCTCCATCGACAATGGCACGCAAAGCGTGCGCGCGCTGCTGTTCGACCGGGACGGCAAGCTGGCGGCCAAGGCGCAAGTGTTCCTGGAAGCGTACTATTCCGACCACCCGGGCTGGGCCGAGCATGACGCCGACGGCTACTGGCAAGCCGTGTGCGAAGCATGCCAGCAGTTGTGGAGCGGCACGGACATCAATCGATCCTCGGTGGCCGGCGTGGCCGTGACCACGCAGCGCGGCACGGTCGTCAATGTGGATGAGGAGGGGCAGCCTTTGCGGCCTGCCATCACCTGGCTGGACCAGCGCAGCACGCGCGACATCCCGCAACTGGCGCCATGGTGGCGCGCCGCCTTCCGCGCCACGCGCCTCGATGGCACGATCGCGTACTTCCGCCGCGAGGCCGAGATCAACTGGATCAGCGCGCACCAGCCCGACATCTGGCGCCGCACGCACAAATTCCTGCTGTTGTCGGGCTTCTTGAACCATCGCCTCTGCGGGCGCTACATCGATTCGACCGGCTCGCAAGTGGCGTACATCCCGTTCGACTACAAGCGCCATGCGTGGGCCGGGCGCTTCGACTGGAAGTGGCAGGCGCTGGCGATCAAGCGCTCCATGCTGCCCGAGCTGGTGACGCCGGGCACGCGCATGGGCGCCATCACGGCATCCGCCGCCGCGGCGACGGGCATCCCGGAAGGCACGCCCCTGCTGGCGGCGGCCGCCGACAAGGCGTGCGAAGTGCTGGGCGCCGGCTGCGTCGAACCCCACGTGGCGTGCCTGAGCTACGGCACCACGGCCACGATCAACACCACCAACCGCAAGTACGTGGAAGTGACGCGCTTCATTCCGCCGTATCCGGCCGCCATGCCGGGCGCCTACAGCACGGAAGTGCAGATCTTCCGCGGCTACTGGATGGTCAACTGGTTCAAGGAGCAGTTCGGCGACCGCGAGCGGGCGGCCGCCGCCGAAGACGGCACGGGCCTGTCCGCCGAGGCGCTGTTCGACCGCCTGGTTGACGCCGTGCCGCCCGGATCGATGGGCCTGATGCTGCAGCCGTACTGGAGTCCCGGCATCAAGGTGCCTGGGCCGGAAGCGAAGGGCGCCATGATCGGTTTTGGCGACGTGCACACGCGCGCGCACATCTACCGCGCCATCCTCGAAGGCCTCGCGTATGCGCTGCGCGAAGGCAAGGAGCGCATAGAGCAGCGCAGCGGCATCGCCATCACGGAGCTGCGCATCGCGGGCGGCGGTTCGCAAAGCGACTCTGCCATGCAGCTGACGGCCGACATCTTCGGCTTGCCGGCCGCGCGCGCCCACGTGTATGAAAGTTCGGGCCTGGGCGCGGCCATCGCCGCCGCCGTGGGCCTGGGCTGGCATGGGGACTTTCCTGCCGCCGTGCAGGCGATGACGCGCAAGGGCAAGGTATTCCAGCCGCATCCCGAGCACCGCAAGATCTACGAACAGCTGTACCGGCGCGTGTACCGCAAGATGTATGCGCGGCTGCAGCCCCTGTACCGCGAGATCGCCGACATCACAGGCTATCCGGAATAACTACGCATTAAATCGTATTGCGAATCATTCGCATTTAATATATGATGTGTTCCGCATTTCACTAAGGCAACTTATCCCGGTGACTGCAGTGCGCCGCCGGCCATGCGCCGGCCGCGTGTCCGCGCGGGCAGAGTTTCGCCGCAACGCTTCCTTCAACGCCGCCGCTTGATCGTGCACCGCCTTCCTCTGCCCCAGCATTTTTCATTCCAGAAGCATCAAGCAGTAAGCAAACCCAGGCAAGGATAGCGATGAAGAGCAGCAAAATTGGATTGACCCCGCTGGCCGCCGCGCTGGCGCTGGCATTGGGCGGCGCGCACGACCATGCGTGGGCGGCGGCGATGGCCGACAAGGCTGACGCCATGCAGATGCCCGCCATCAGCGTGTTTGGCGACGCCATCAGCGCCGGCACGGCCGGCCGTTCGTATATCAACAGCGCCGATATCGAACGCCAGCAGGCCGACAACGTCGCGTCCTTGCTCGATACCTTGCCTGGCGTGGACCTGGCCGGCACGGCACGTCCCAGCGGCCAGAGTCTCAATATCTGGGGCTTCAATAAAGTCCAGGACGTGAAAGTCATCCTCGACGGCGTGCCCAAGGGCTTTGAAAAATACCGCCAGGGTTCCATCTTCATCGAGCCGGAACTGATCAAGCAGATCGAGGTGAACAAGGGCGCGCATACGAGCTTGTACGGCAATGGCGGCTTCGGCGGCGTCATCACGGTCGAGACCAAGGATGCGCAGGACTTGCTGGAAGGCGGCGAAAAAGTGGGCGCCATGGTGAAGTACTCGCGCCATTCGAACAATGCGGAAAACGACGCCACCGTGGCCGTCTACGGCCGCACGGAAGATGGCCGCTTCGATGCGATGGCCTTCACCACGCAGCGCAAGTCCGACGATTTGCGCAAACCCGATGGCAAGCCATTCCGCTTTTCCGCCATCGACGCGCCATCGAGCCTGGCCAAGCTGAATATCCGTTTGACGCCGGAACAGCTCCTGACCCTGACGGCGATGAAGAGCGGCAGCACGGGCTGGGGCCCGTTCGCCGCCATGGGCGAGGACGTGCCGACGCCAACCGAGGCGGAGATACGCAAGTACGGACTGGAAGAGGCGTGGCAGCGCAAGGCCGTATACCGCGACCAGGACGACGATACGTATTCCGTGAAGTGGCAGTACGCGCCGCAGGACAATCCATGGATCAAGCTGACGGCCAGCGCCGGCTATTCGCACACGGACCAGCATGACAAGCGCCTGCCGTCCGCTTCGCTGGGCTCCTACCTGGGATCCCTGGGCAACGAGAGCTGGGCCTCGTACGTGGACCGCATTGCGGAGGTGCGCAACGAAAGCGTGTTTACGACGGGTGCCATTTCGCACGTGCTGCTAACGGGCCTGCAATGGCACAAGAACGTGCGCGACACCCTGATGTACTACCCGTCGTCGACGGCGCTGAAGGATCCCAGCTACAACTACGGCTACTTCCAGCCCTACTACATGCCGGCCGGGCGCCAGGAAACCACGGGCCTGTATCTGCAGGATGCGATGACGTATGGCGACCTGACGGTGACGGCGGCGCTGCGCCACGACCGGGTCGTTTCCGAGGGCGTGCCGAACAAGGCGTCGCGCTACAACAGCCCGCTGGCGGCGGCTGGCCACGACTTCAGCGAAAAGGCGCACGAGGACTGGTCTCCCCGCCTGGGCCTGTTCTGGAAGGCGTCGGGCAGCGTGGCGCTGTTCGGCGACTTGAGCCGCACCTGGCGCGCGCCGACGATCGACGAGATGTATTCGAACGAATACTATGTGTCGTCCAGGCTCGGTTCATCGACACCGGGCACCAGCCGCGACCTGGCCGTCGAGCGGGTGACGGCCGTGCGCACGGGCGTCATGCTGCATCGGCAGAACGTATTCATGGAGCGCGACGACGTGCAGCTGCGCCTGACGGCGTACCGCAACAAGGTCAGCGACAATATCGGCCCGCGCCTGGGCATCCTGATCGAAGGCTATGTGCCGGGATCGGGCAAGGTGCCGCCAGCCCTGTCGTCCTACCGCAATCTGGCCGGTTTCCACACGCAGGGCGTGGAAGTCGAGTCCTACTACAACTCGCCGCGCCTGTTTGCCAGCGCTTCGTTGTCGAAGCAGCGCGGCACGCGCACCGGTTCCCAGCGCGACCCGTGGGGCCAGGACGAACCCGTGTCGACCATCGCCCCGGATAAATTGATGGCGGGCCTGGGCTGGCGCATGCCCGACCTCGGGGCCAGCATCGGCTGGCAGGGCCGCTTCGTGGCGAAGCAGGACCGCGTCCTGCCGGTGGGGACTGTCTACCGCCTGCCGCCATCGAAAGGCTATGCGCTGCACACCCTGTTCGCTTCGTGGCATGGCGGGCCGGGAGTGTGGCGCGGCACGGAAGTACGCTTGACGGTCGATAATGTCTTCAACCGCAACTACATGCCGTACCTGAGTGAAGCCGTGACGGGCGTGGGGCGCAATGCGAAACTGAGCGTGTCGAGAAAGTTCTAACGTAGAACGAGCGCCTTGACCGTTTCCCAGGCCGTGCTGCCCGACTGCGTGGCGCGCACCTGGTTGCGCCCCTCTTCCTTGGCCACGTACAGGGCGCGGTCGGCCGCGACGAACAGCACCTTGCGGTCGTCCAGCTGGTGCGGGTGGATGGTCGCCACGCCGATGCTGACGGTGATCCATGGCGAGGTGCCAGATCGAGGGTGCGGCAATTGCAGTGCCTCGATGTGCACGCGGATGGCTTCGGCCAGGTGCAGGGCGCTTTCGGCATCCGTGTCGGCGAACAGCAGGACGAATTCCTCGCCGCCGTAGCGGGCCGCCAGGTCGCCCGGGCGGGCGGCGTGCGAGGCGATGGCTTGCGCCACCTGCTGCAGGCAGCTGTCGCCGGCCGGGTGGCCCAGGCTGTCGTTGTACAGCTTGAAGTGGTCGACGTCGAGCACCACCAGCGACAGGGCGCCGCCGCCGCGCACGGCGCGCTGCCATTCCTTTTCCAGGAAGCTGTCGAAATGCCGGCGGTTGGCGATTTTTGTCAGCGGATCGAGGTAGGCGGCGCGCTGCAAGGCGTCTTCCGACTGCTTGTGGTGCGTGATGTCGTGCAGCAGGCCGATATACAAGGGTTGGCGCAGATACATGGGCGTCAGGGTCAGGTCCATGCACAGTGTCTCGCCGTTACGGTGGCGGATCGCCACTTCGCGCGTGCCGTGGTTGTGCGCCTTCTCGGGATTGGCCGCGTACATGGCGAAGTAATCGAGGTATTCCTGCGTCACCAGGGGGCTGAGCAGTTCGCCGATGGAGCGTCCGGCCAGTTCGTTTTCGCGGTAGCCCAGGTACTGGTCGCAAGCCGGGTTGGTGTACTGGATGCGGCCATCGGCTTCGATGATCAGCAAGCCCTCGGCCATGTTGTTGACGATGGTGCGCAGGCGCTCGGCCTGTTCCTGCTGGTTTTCATTGTTGCTGCGGATCTGCAGCTGGGCGCGTACGCGCGCGCACACTTCGGCCATGCGCAGCGGCTTGCTGATGTAGTCGACGGCGCCGCAGTCGAAGCCGGCCACCACGTCTTCCGTTTCCGTCTTGGCGCTCATGAAGATGACGGGAATGCGCTGCGTCAGCGGATGCTGCTTGAGGCGGCGGCACGTTTCGATGCCGTCCATCTCCGGCATCAGCACGTCGAGCAGGATCAGGTCCGGGTGGGCGCGCTGGGCGATCGCCAGCGCCCGTTCGCCGGACGTGGCGACATAGGTTTGATAACCCTGTTCGCTCATCAGCTTGCGCAGCAGCTCAAGGTTGGCCGGCGCATCATCGACAATCAAAATGGCGGCGTTGCGCCTCTGGGAATGCTCCACACTGCCTGGACTCATTGCTTCCGGCCTTCTCGATGTACTTTGCGATGCCAGCGTTTGCTGCACTTTAAGTGATGCTGACTGGGTTCAAATCGGATACAGCGGTCAAATCATACCGCTTTGCTAATTTTTTGGGTGGAAAAATCGATGGTGCACGAGGCGGTAAAATATTATTATTTTAATATTTTTATGAATAAATACACGAAGTTGCCATCGTGAAGGCGGTTTTTAGCGGAAAAGATGCGTGCCCCTTGGCGCTGGGGGCAGCAGTGATACGCCCCGCGGCAGCGGGGCGTGAAGAGGCGAGTTACATTTTTGCGGCGATCAGTTTGCCCAGGATGGCGATGCCTTCGCGGATGCGTTCCGGCGGCACCGTCACGAATGACAGGCGCAAGGTGTGCGTTTCCGGCGTGTTCGCGTAGAACGGCGCGCCCGGCACGAAGGCGACCTTGTTGGCGATGGCTTCATCGAGCAGTGTCATCGCGTCGATGTGCTTCGGCAGGGTGACCCAGATGAACATGCCGCCTTCCGGTCTGGTCCACGTAACGCCGGCCGGGAAGTGCTCTTCCAGCGCCGACAGCATGGCCTGGCACTGGTTGCCGTACAGGCTGCGGATGCTGGGGATATGCCGCTCCAGGAAGCCATCCTTGATCACTTCATGCACGACCATCTGCGTCAGCTGCGACGTGTGCAGGTCGGCCGCCTGCTTGGCCAGTTCCAGGCGGCGCACCAGCGGCATCGGCGCCACCACGTAGCCGAGGCGGATGCCCGGCGTGAGCACTTTCGAGAACGAACCCATGTAGATCACGCCGTCCGGATTCATGTTGATCATCTTCGGATACGGCTCGCCGCTGTAGCTCAGGGCGCCGTACGGATCATCCTCGATCAGCGGCAGGCCGTGGCGGGCGCAGGTTTCCACCAGCTCCACGCGGCGCGCCACGGACAGGCTGCGGCCCGTCGGGTTCTGGAAGTTCGGCAGCGCGTACAGCAGGCGCGCGCCATCGGCGACGGGGTTGATCGACGACGGCACCAGGCCTTCGTCATCGGTGTCGACGGAAACGAATTCGGGACGGTAGACGGAAAACGCCTGCAGGGCGCCCAGGTAGCTGGGGGTTTCCACCAGAACCTTGCTGCCTTCGTCGATCAGGACCTTGCCCAGCAAGTCCAGCGCCTGCTGCGAGCCGGACGTCATCAGCACCTGTTCCGGCATGATGGTGCTGCCGCTGCTGGAGAGCGAGTCGGCGATCCACTGGCGCAGCGGCAGGTAGCCGTCGGTCGGGCCGTATTGCAGGGCCACTTTGCCATTGTTCGACAGGACCTTGTCGAAGGCGGTCTTCATTTCTTCCACGGGGAAGGTGGCGGGCGAGGGCAGGCCGCCGGCAAACGAGATGATCTCGGGACGCTGCGTGATCTTCAGGATTTCGCGGATGAACGAGCTTTGCAGCTGTTCCGCGCGTTCGGCAAAGCGCCATTGGATCGGATTCGGATTTTCAATTTTCATACGAGTCTCACAGAAGATGCCGAGCTGCGCCGGCTGGATTTGTTGGCCCGCTTGTGGCGGTGCGTGCGCAAGCGGCGCCGGATAGGCGTCGCCATGGTGCTGCGGTATTGTACGGCTTGCACGCTGCTCTGCCCATCCGCACGCGCAACGGCGTTGCAAATGGGCGTCAAGGCACTTTACTTCAGCTTGCGTCCTATGCCTACGACGGCGATCACGGCGCCGGCAAACAGCAGGCTTTCACCCGTCAACGGCTCGTTCAGCAGCACGGCCGCGCCCACCAGGGTGAGGAAAGGCTGCAGCAGCTGCGTTTGTCCCACGCGCGCCACGCCGCCCAGCGCCATGCCCCGGTACCAGAAAAAGAAGCCGATAAACATGGAAAACACGGAAATGTAGGCAAAGCCCAGCCAGGCCGCGCCGCTGGCCTGCGCCATCAGCGCGCGCTGCGGCCAGGCGTTCCACAGTACCACGGGCAAGACAAAAGGCACGGCCAGCAGCAGGGCCCAGGAAATTACATGCTGGCCCGGCATCGCTTGCGCCAGGCGCCCCCCTTCGGCATAGCCGAGTGCAGCCAGCAGGACGGCGGCAAAGATCAGCCAGTCCGCCAGGTGGAAGCTGCCGCCGCCCTGGCGCAGCGCGAAGGCCACCACCAGCGCCGTGCCGAGCAGGGCCATCAGCCAGAAACCCGGCGATGGGCGTTCCTTGCCGCGCAGCACGGCAAACACGGCGGTGGCCAGCGGCAGGATGCCCACCAGCACGGCGCCATGCGAGGCGGGCAGGCTGCGCATGGCGATTGAGGTCAGCCAGGGAAAACCCAGCACGCAGCCCAGCGACACGAGCGCCAGCGGCAGCCACTGTTCGCGGCGCGGCATGGGCGCGCGCTGCTGCCATAGCCACAGGCCGGCCAGGGCGGCTGCCACCAGGGCGCGGCCCAGGGCGACAAAAGTGGGGTCGAGTTCGGCCACGGCCAGCCGCGTAAAGGGCAGGGTCAGGCTGAAGAGGGCGACGGCGATCAATCCCAGCAACAGGCCTGTGCGGTCGGCGCCGAGGCGCGGGAGGGAACTGGGGGAGGTGGTGGCGTGCGATGGCATGGCTGTCCTGGTGCGGGTGGCGTGGAATAAAGACGGGCAGATGTGGATGAATGCGCCCGGTACTGCTATCCTAGGGCTCAATAGCAATACAGTACAAATACACTTTCACGCATAATTTCACATACTGTCATGGTCATATGAGCAATACACTTCCCTTGTTGTCGCGCGCCTCGGGCGAAACCCTGATCGACCAGATCACGCGCTCGCTGGCGGCGCGCATCGACGACAAGCTGCTGCGCGGCGGCGCGCGCATGCCCTCGATCCGCCAGTGCGCCGCCAGCCTGGACGTGTCGTGCGCCACGGTGGTGGCCAGCTACGACAAGCTGGTGGCGCGCGGCTACCTGGAATCGCGGCGCGGCGCCGGCTTTTTCGTGCGCGAGCGCTCGCCCCTGAATACGCCGGCGCCGCCCGCTGGCGCGCAGGACGCGGTGGCGCAGCCGATGGACGTGGTCTGGCTGATCCGTAACATGTTCCGCCAGACGCCGGCCATCCCCGCGCCCGGCACCGGCATGCTGCCTGCCGAGTGGCTCGATGGCGACCTGGTGGCGCGCGCCTTGCGCGACGTCAGCCGCCAGCCTGGCAGTTTGCTGCTGGGCTACGGCACGCCGCAGGGTTTCCTGCCCCTGCGCCAGCAGTTGCAACTGAAGCTGGCGGGACTGGAAATCGCCTGTCCGCCCGAGCAGATCGTCACCACGGTGGGCGTGATGCAGGCGCTGGACCTGGTGGCGCGCGAGTTCGCCCGCCCCGGCGACACCATTTTCGTCGACGATCCCGCGTACTGGCTGATGTTCGGCGCCTTTGCCGCCATGGGCATGAACGTCATCGGCATCCCGCGCCTGGGTGACGGCCCCGATATCGCCGTGCTGGCCGAGCTGGCGGCGCTGCACCGCCCCAAGCTGTACGTGATCAACTCGGTGCTGCACAACCCCAGTTCGACGTCGCTGTCGGCGGCCAAGGCGTTCCAGGTGCTGCGCCTGGCCGAACAGCACGATTTCCTCATCGTCGAGGATGACATCTATTGCGACATGCACCCGGGCGCAGCCGGTCTGGTGCAGCCGGCCACGCGCCTGGCCGCGCTGGACCAGCTGCGCCGCGTGATTTACCTGGGCGGCTTTTCCAAGAGCCTGGCGGCGAACCTGCGCGTGGGCTTTATCGCCACGTCGCCGGAGCGGGCGCAGCGCCTGGCCGACCGCAAGATGCTGGCCACCTTGACCACCAGCGACATCGGCGAACGCGTCGTGTATAAGATCCTCTCGCAGGGGCTGTACCGCAAGCATGCGGAGCGCCTGCGCGCGCGGCTCGACAAGGTGCGTGAGGGCACGTATCGCCGCGCCGAGCGGGCCGGCCTGCGTTTCGATCCCGCACCGGCCGGCATGTTCGTGTGGGCCGATGCGGGCTGCGACACGAATGTCCTGGCCGAGAAGGCGCTGGCCGAGGGGCTGGTGCTGGCGCCGGGCAGCCTGTTTTCGCCGCGCCAGCTGCCATCGACCCGCATGCGCCTGAACCTGGCCACGGTGCAGGACCAGCGGGTCTGGACGTTTTTCGAGCGCGCGCTGGGGTAGGCGGGCCACGCTGCCTCATCCTGCGCGCGCGAGCGGCTCAGGCGCGGCGGCGCTTCCGGTGGCCCATGACCGCCAGCAGCGCCACGCCGGCCAGCAGCATGCCCGCTTGCGCGGGTTCCGGCACTTCGCGTACCCGCCACAGGGCATAGGTGCCGGTGCCGACGAATTTGGTGGTGGCGACGTAGGCGCCATTGTCGTCCGGATAGCGCGGGGCCGTATAGGTTAGCTCGAATTGGGAGCTGTAGCCCCAGGGATCGTGGAAATCCTTGAATTCGATACGCTGCTCAAACTCCGCGCTGTCAAAGTACGGTGTCGATCCGCCGCCGGCATAGAGGTCAATCATGGACATCACCTTGTACTGCCCGGAGTCGTAGCCACCGGAGCCAGTCATCAGGATATTGCTTGGGGGCAGCAGATACATGCTGGCGTAGCCGTTGGTATCCAGGGTCCAGTTGTGGCGGCGGTTGCCCATCGTGATCTCGCCGGAAAAGTAGACGGGGGCGCCAGTGCTTGAATTACTGGCGCCATGGATGTTGCCGGACTGGCTCTCTGTCAGCGTCGAGGTATCGAGCAGGAACTTCATCGTATACGCCTTGCCCACCAGTGATGATTCGCCGTAAGCGGTAAACAGGTGTAAGTCGTCCATGCCCTGGGCGACGATGCCGCTCACGCTGAACTCGATCACGGTCGCCTGGGCCATGGCGGGCAGCGCCAGCACGCCAGCCAGGATGCCGGTGCGCACGGCCAGCATCATGCCCCTGGGCTGACGCGCGGTGATGGATGTTGCGCCAGCGGCAGCAGCCGTAGCAGACATGCAGCGGGAGCGCGCCTTGTACAGCGGCATGCGAATACAAGCAGATATCTTTGATATGCGTTTCACGACCGTATCTCCTTTTTAATTAGTAGAAAATTAATATTAATGCCGGTCTCATCCTTATGACGCTCAATTGATCTGCCTGTTTTGTTGTCGTTTTTGCTATGGGTTAGGGGCATGGGCGCGCCTGCACATCGCGCCATCTGGGCGCTACACACCTCAGCTCGACTTTCACACTCCCACATTTACGCAAGGACGCCTTGAAATCGCTTGTACCATCCCCAACTCCGTAGCATCCGTCCCATCCACAAGACTATGAGGTAAAAATGGCTGTCTCCGAAAAGCAAACCCTGGGTTTTCAGACCGAAGTGAAGCAAATGCTGCACCTGATGATCCATTCCCTGTACTCGAACAAGGAAATCTTCCTGCGCGAATTGATCTCGAACGCGTCCGACGCGGCCGACAAATTGCGCTTTGAAGCGATCGATAACGACGCCCTGTACGGCAACGATCACGAATTGAAGATCAAGGTCAGCTTCGACAAGGATGCGCGCACCATCACCATTTCCGACAACGGCATCGGCATGACCCGTGACGAGGCGATCTCGCACCTGGGCACCATCGCCAAGTCGGGCACCAAGGAATTCTTCGGCAAGCTGTCGGGCGACCAGCAGCAGGACGCGGCCCTGATCGGCCAGTTCGGCGTGGGCTTCTATTCGGGCTTCATCGTCGCCGACAAGGTCACCGTCGAAACGCGCCGCGCCGGCGTGGACGCTTCCGAAGGCGTGCGCTGGGAATCGGCCGGCGAAGGCGATTACAGCATCGAATCGATCGACAAGCCGTCGCGCGGCACGGACATCATCCTGCACCTGCGCGAAGGCGAGGACGAATTGCTGTCGAGCTGGAAGATCAAGTCCATCATCCGCAAATACTCGGACCATATCTCGCTGCCGATCGTGATGCAGAAGGAAGAGTGGGACGACGAGAAAAAAGAAACCGTCCTGAAAGACGAATTCGAAACCGTCAACCAGGCCAGCGCCCTGTGGGCCCGCAACAAGGCCGACATCACGCCGGAACAGTACGACGAATTCTACAAGCACGTGTCGCACGACTTCCAGTCGCCGCTGACGCACACGCACAACCGCGTGGAAGGCCGCAGCGAATACACGCAGCTGCTGTACATTCCGGCCAAGGCGCCGTTCGACATGTGGGACCGCAACAAGCGCGGCGGCATCAAGCTGTACGTCAAGCGCGTCTTCATCATGGACGATGCCGAGCAGCTGATGCCGACCTACCTGCGCTTCGTGCGTGGGGTGATCGACTCGGCCGACCTGCCGCTGAACGTGTCGCGTGAAATCCTGCAGGAGTCGCGCGACGTCAAGGTGATCCGCGAAGGATCGACCAAGCGCGTGCTGGGCATGCTGGAAGAACTGGCGAACGCCGACGAGCAGGACAAGAAGGACAAGTACGCCGTCTTCTGGAAGGAATTCGGCCAGGTGCTGAAAGAAGGCATCGGCGAAGACGCGGCCAACAAGGAACGCCTGGCCAAGCTGCTGCGCTTTGCGTCGACGGCCAACGACAGCGACGAGCAAATCACCTCGTTCGCCGACTACGTGGCGCGCATGAAGGAAGGCCAGGACAAGATTTACTACGTCACGGCCGATAACTACGCTGCCGCCAAGAACAGCCCGCACCTGGAAATCTTCCGCAAGAAGGGCGTCGAAGTGCTGCTGCTGACGGACCGCGTCGATGAATGGATGCTGTCGTTTATCCAGGACTTCGAAGGCAAGGAACTGGTCTCCGTCGCAAAAGGCGGTCTGGACCTGGGCGCGCTGGAAGACGAAGCGGAAAAGAAAGAGCACGAAGAAACGGAAACCTCGTACGCCGACCTGGTGGGCAAGATGAAGACCGTGCTGGCCGACAAGGCCAAGGACGTGCGCGTGACGTTCCGCCTGACCGATTCGCCAGCCTGCCTGGTGGCCGATGAAAACGAATTGTCGGGCAACCTGCTGCGCATGCTCAAAGCTGCGGGCCAGAGCGCGCCGGAGTCGAAGCCGATTTTGGAAATCAACCCGAACCACCCGCTGGTGACGCGCCTGAAATACGAAGATGCCGAAGGCGGCAAGTTCGGCGACTGGGCCAACATCCTGTTCGACCAGGCCATGCTGGCCGAAGGTGGTTCGCTGGCCGACCCGGCCAGCTTCGTGAAACGCCTCAACGAATTGCTGCTCAATTCGGCGAAGTAAACGCCTGGCTGTCGACGTAAGCAAGCCGGCCCTTTCTGCGTGAAAGGGCCGGCTTTTTTTTATGCTACAGTGCGCGATTATTTTATTTTATGGAAAAAGCAATGGCGCATTGCCCGGCATGTGACAGTTCCAACGTTCAACGCCTCTCCATGGTGCATGCCTCCGGCATCTCCGGCACCTCTACCCATATGTCGGGCAGGATCGATGGTGATTTCATCCACGGCCATGCGCGTACGCGCAGCCAGACCTTGCTGTCACGCCAGGCCGCAGGGCCGACGATGCAGACCCACCAGAAGGCAGGGCTGATCGTATTGGGTGTGATCATTTTTATCATTGCCGCCGTCGTCTTTTACCAGGCCGGCGCGAATGGCCTGTTCTGGATCTTCGTGGCAGGGGGCGTCGCCTCCATCGCCTTGTCGCAAACGACCTTCGTCGCCAATTGGGACAAGGAGGCCGCCGCCTTGCAGGACAAGTATGCGCGTACCTTCATGTGCCATGCCTGCGGCCACCGCTTCATTCCTGTACTCAAGCAACCGTGAAAATTCGCCTGATGACCGGCCTGGGCGCGCATACGCTGGGCTGCCTGCTGTTTATCGCATTGAGCTGGCTGGGTTTTTACCTGTACACGCAGCTGTTTGGCAGCCTGGGCTCGCGCGGCGTGGCCGGCGGCCTGTCCCTGCTGCTGGTGTTTTACGTGTATGCGGGCACGAATCTGTTGCTGGCGCTGCTGCCGCCCGGCTGGTGGAAGCCTGCGCTGTGCGGTCTGCTGGGTGCGGCCGTGCTCGCGTACCTGCTGCCCCACCATCCGCTGCGGGCCATCTATTTCAGCGTGTTGTCGGGCGGCGTGAGCTGGCTGGCCGTGCTGGCCAGTGCGCGTTTAAGCGGATACCTGCGCGGCTGACAGGCCCGCGAGAAAGGCGGTGACGGCGACGGCCGCCGCTTCCGGCGCCGCCTGCAGCAGCATGTGCGGCGCGGCGATGTCGGCCAGTTGCGCGCCTGCTGCCTGCCGCAGTATCTGCACGGCGTTCGCGGGCGGCACCAGGCGGTCGTGGCGGGCGCGCAGATACAGCACGGGCAGGCTGCCGCGCGCGAAGCTGCGCGAGGCATCGGTTTCCAGCACGGCGCGCAGGCGCTGGCGCAGCACGCTGGGCGGCACTTGGGCCAGCGCCGCTGCCAGTTCATCCTGCAACTGCGGCGTGGAGCAGGGCGCCAGCAGCGCCTGGCGCAGAGCGAAGCCGGGCATGGCGCCAAAGGGCACAAGGCCGAGCAGGTGGCGCAGCGGCGCCAGCATCGGGCGCGGATTGCGCACAAACGAACAGCACAGGACCAGGGCGCGCATGCCCGGCGGCGGCTCGGCGCGCAGGGCGGCGCCCAGCGGGCCCGAAAACGATTCGGCCAGCACGACGAAGGGGCGGTCCCGCGGCAAGCGCTCGCGCACGAATGCTTCCAGCGCCGCGTAATCGAGTGGCGCGGCCGGATAGGCGATGGCTTGGGTGTCGATGGCGGCCTGTGCGCGCAAGGCGGCGTCAAAACGGTGGAATAGCCGTGCCGTGCCATCCATGCCGGGCAGAAGGACAAGCAGGGGCGAGGCGTGGGTTGGTATCGTCATTGCGGCCATCATAACAGCCACGCCGGCACACGCGCCGTCCGCCAGCCGCACCGCATGGGGACTGGCGCCATGCTAGAATCGCCGGCGCGCCATGCGTGGCCGGAATCGCGGTCAAATCACCGACAGACAGAATCATGTATATCATTTTATCGAATTACCGCACCCTGGGCGGCGCCTTGCTGGCAGCGGCATGCGTCCTTTCCCAGCCGGCCCGCGCCACGGCGGCACCCTCGGCGCCGGCCGGGAAAAGCCTGTCTTCCCTGTTGACAGGCGGCCCCTTGCCGCGCCTGAGTGAAGACCCGCAAGTGCGCGCGGCCCTGTTCGATTTCTTCGGTTACGCGCGCGGCAGCTACACGGAAGACGATGAACTGCTGCTGGCGCAGGCGCTTGAAGCGATCAGCGAAAAGCGCGACGCCACGCGCAGCGTGCTGGCCGATGGCCGCCAGTTGCTGGCCTCGATGAATGACCGCAAGCAGGGCCGCGAACGCGGCGCCATGCTGCTCGACAAGCGCGGCGCCATCATCGCCTTTGGCCTTGTCAACGGGCATTGCCGCCTGGAGGGGCAGCCGCTGGCGAAAGTCTGCAATCCCGATCCGAATGCGGTGCTGACGGTGTTCCACCGCAAGGGCATGCTGGTCGGGGATGCGGCGCCCTTGCTGGCCTGGGCCCGGCAATTGCCGCCCATGCTGGCGCTGATCGCGGGCGACAAGGAAGCGGGCGCCGACGGGCAGAAGATCGCCAGCGTCGAATATGTGCTGGCGCAGCCGGCCTTGCCGGGCTGGAACCGCGCCCAGCTGCCGCCCGCGTATCCGCCGGCGCTGCTGCCGCTGCTGCTCGATAAATCCACGGTGCTGACGTCGGCCGGCGCCGGCGTGTTTGCCTATCCGCTCACGCTGAAGGGCAAGAAACAGAACAATGTGCTGGACCATGCCGAAGGCCGCCCGCCGCGCGACCTGGAAGTGGCGCTGCGCAGCTATGCCAGCTTTGACACGGTGGTCGAGCGCTACCGCCAGCTGGCCAAAGGCGCCAGGCTGCAGCGCAATGAGCGCACGGCCTACCTCGATGGCGACATGGGGCAGGGCAGCTACCGCGTCTACATCCGCAACACGGGCGCCGATGGCGTGATGATCGACGTGGCGCTGTGGCAGCGCAAGCTGGTAGCCAGCCGCCAGGTCCGCTAGGTCAATACTGCGCGCGCGCTGTCGTAGCCCAGTTGCGCCAGTTGCGCGGCGATGGCGTCGTCGCGTGTTTTTTTGCCCGTGCGCAGGCGCACTTGCGTCAGCGACGCGGGCATATCCTGCAGCAGTGCGTCGACGTCGAGCATGGTCTCGGATGCCGACAGCTGGCGCAGTGCGGGCAGGGCGGCGAGGCCGGGCAGGCTGTCGAGCGTCTTGCAGGTGTGCAGGTTCAGGCGTTCGAGCACGGGATTGGCCCCCAGCGCGATCTGCCGCAGCTTGATCTGGTCTTCCACCCATAGCGCCTGCAGCAGCGGGAAGCGGCCGATGTCGCCCAGCGTTTCCAGGCCGCGCACGCGTATCACTTCAAGTTTCTTCAACAGCGGCGCCTCGATGTGGGCGAGCGATTCGCGGCCGCCCAGCTGCAACAGCAGCCTGTCCAGGCGGTCCATCGCCGAGATGAAATCCAGCGGCACCTTGTTCTTGATGCGGTACAGCGACAGCTCGTGCAGCGCCGGCAGGCTGGCCAGGGTGTCGATGTGCTGATGGTGGCCCTCGATGACCAGGCTGGCCAGGTGCGCGTAGTGGCGCAGGGGTGCCAGGTCGATATTGTTCCTGGCCGATTCGCCCAGGTTCAGGTATTCGAGGCCGCGCAAATTGTCCAGCTGCAGGATGTCGCCCTCCGCCAGCTGGTAGACGCCCAGGCTCAGGCGCTTCAGATGGCGCAGCTCGCCCAGCACTTCCAGATGGATGGCTTGCCAGTGGCAATCGATGGACAGGCTGGCCACATGCGGCAGCGCGCGCAGGATACGGGCATCGAACACCCTCGGGTCATAGCCGTAGATGCGGATGGTCAGCGCCGTGCCGCAGGTGGCGGCCAGGGCGTCGAGGTCGGCCAGCAGCGGCCCCGGCTCGGCCAGGGTATCGAACTGCACCAGCACCTGCTGACCGCTGGCGATGGCGGCGCGGATCGCCGCGGCGTCGATGCGCTCGGGGTTCTGGATGCGCTGCGGCTGTCTTGTTTGCGTCATTGTCATAGTCCTATCGGGTAGTCCACCTTCCTGGGGGGCGGGCAGCCTTCCGGCCCGGGGAACGTCTGCTTGCCCGTGTCGTCGTAGCGCTTGCCGCACTCCACGAGCACGCGCTTGCGGAAGGTGTAGATGCTGGCCACCTTGCCGTTCGGGTGGTAGCAGATATTGTCGCCGTCGCGGTCGGCCGAGCCATAGCTGATCATGGTCTGGCCATTCACCGTGCGCGTGCTGTGGCCGCTGCGCGGCTCCGTGCATTTGAGCTGGCCGCTTTCGTAATAGGCGTTGACGACGGAGGTGTCGGCGGCGCGGTCGACCAGCAGTTCGTCCTTGCGCTTGCCGTTCGGGTAGTTCGAATAGCCTTCCTGGCGCTGGCCGTACTGGAATGCATAGTAATACTGCGGCTTGCCGTCCGGGTAGTACATGTGGTGGTACTCGCATACGTCGTCGCGCGTGCTGCCGTACTCCTTGAAGGTGCAGCGGTGGATGTCGTTGAGCAGCTGGCCGTCCTCATAGTACTCGCGCAGGTGCGTGAGCAGGCGGCCCTGGTCGATGACAGCCAGGCGTTCCGGCTTGCCGTTCGGGTAGTAGCGCGCATCCAGGCCCTGCTTCTTGCCGTTGTCCCATAGGGTATCGAGGCGCAGGATCTTGCCGCTATCGTCGAACGCCTGTTCGCGCCCATCGAGCTGGCCGTTGCGGTAGGTAGCCGTGTAGACCACGTATTCCTTGCCGGCCGGGCCCAGATAGCGCGTGCGGCTGCCATCGAGCACGCCCGCCTGGTAATGGTCGCGCACGCGCAGCGCGCCTTGCGCATCCTTGTCGAGGGCCTCGCCCTGTTTTTTGCCTTGCACGAAAGTGACGCTTTGCGTGACCTTGTCCTTGAGCTTGAGCTTCCACGGCCCGTCGCGCAAGCCGTCGATAAAGCTGCCGTCGCCGTCTTCCGTGATCCACGCGCCATGGCGCGTGCCGTTCACGTAGTTGCCGCGCGTTTGCAGCTTGCCGCCCATGCTGCGTTCGTGCGGGCCGTTCAGCTGGCCGCCCGCGTAGGTGTCGAAGCCCGTCACTTCCTCTGCATCGGCATAGTTGACGACGGTCCAGCGGCCTTCGCGCTTGCCGGCCCGGTACATGCCACTCTCGCTCTGCCTGGGATAATTGAAGTACCACATGCCTTCTTGCAGGCCGTTGACGTAATGGCCCTTTTCGCTGCCTTCGTGCATGCCTTCGCGTACCCACAGTCCCTGGCGCTTGCCTTGCACGTACTCGCCCCGCTCGACCACCGAGCCGTCGTCCCAGGCCAGGCTGTAGATGACGGACGGGCCATCTGCGCTGCCCGTGAATTGCTTTGGCGCCGTTTCCCACGTCACTTGCCACAGGCGGTAGTTGGGCAGGATGCCCGCGCCCGCATCGCTGTACAGGGTGTAGCTGGCGGTGAGAAAACGCTCGCCTTTCTTCTGGAAGGTTTTCTTGTAGGTGATGGCGTCCTTGCCGCCGGCCGCCACGGGCTTGCCGTCATCGCTGTAGTAGCCGACGATGGAGCCTTGCGTATGGTCGATGGCGTCGAAGTCCGCATTGCCGCTCTTGCCGCGCGGGACGCTGTAGTCCATCGGCGCCAGCTTGGCCAGCGCGGCCTTGACCTGGCCCGCGTTGGGAGCACTGCTTTGCGCCACGATGCGGTTCAAGGCTGGCTGCAAGCCATCGAGGCGCCGGTATTTGCCGGAGCTGCGGTGATAGCGGTAGGCGCGCAAGCCGTTCTTGTCGCCCTGGCGCAGCAGTACCAGCATGGTTTGCACGCTGTCGTCCGTCTCCTGATCCAGCGACGCGTAGAAGACGGAACGGATGACGGCGTTGCCGAACTGGTCGAGCAAAATGGGTTTCGCGCTGCCGCTCTTGCACTCGCAGTAATAGCCGTTGACGCCTTCTTTTTCCTTGATGAAGGCGATATCGAGGCCGCTGTCCTGCGAGGCGCTGATGGCGGGATGGGCGAGGTTCTTGCCTTCATAAAAGGGCGCGCCGTGGGCGAGGGCGGAGCAGAGCAGCAAGGGCAGAAGCAGACGTTTCATCGTGGGGCTGGCGCCGGGGCGCCGCAATGGAAAGGCCACGATTCTGCCTGCGTTCTTACTTGTGGGCAAATACGCCCCTATCGTGCGCGCCCCGGTTCAAGGCTGGTGCGCGGCGCAAAAATCCAGCAGCAGCTGTTCGCCGTCCGGCCAGGGGCCGTAGCCGGCGTCGCCGTTGATATGGCCGGCGTCGCCGATCATGGTGAAATCGCTGCCCCAGGCGGCGGCAAACGCGCGTGCCCGCGCGAAGCTGACGTAGGGATCATCGCCGCTGGCCACCACCAGGCTGGGAAACGGCAAGGCTTGCGGCGGCATCGGCGCAAAGCCCGTCGTGCCGGACGGGTAGGAGGGCGCTTCCACATCGCTGGGGGCGACGAGGAAGGCGCCGGCGATCCTGTGCGGCGAGCCGCTGGCGGCCCAGTGGGCCACCAGCGTGCAAGCCAGGCTGTGCGCGGCCAGCACGGGCGGGCGCTCGCAGGCGGCGATGGCGCGATCGAGTTCCGCCACCCATTCGTCCTTGTCCGGCGTCTGCCATTCCCGATGCGGCACGCGCGACCATTGCGGGTGGCGCGCTTCCCAATGGGTTTGCCAGTGCTGCGGCCCGGAATTCCAAAGGCCGGCCAGGGTCAGGACGAGAGGCGACATCGATGCTCCTTAAAGTTCGGTACGCAAGGCGAACAACTCCGGGAACAATACCACGTCGAGCATCTTGCGCAAATAGCTCACGCCCGCCGTGCCGCCCGTGCCCGTCTTGAAGCCGATGATGCGCTCGACCGTCGTTACATGGCGGAAGCGCCAGAAGCGGAAGGCCGTTTCCAGGTCGACCAGCTTTTCGGCCAGTTCATACAGGGCCCAGTGTTTCGACGGGTCGCGGTAGACTTCCAGCCAGGCCGCCTTTACCGACGCGTCGGAGGCGGTCGGCAGGGTCCAGTCGGCGTTCAGCCGCTCGGCGGAGATGGGCAAGCCGCTGCGCGCCAGCAGCTTGATCGACTCATCGTAGACGGATGGCGCGCGCAGGGCGGCGTCGAGCACTTTGTAGTTTTCCGGCGCCGTCGTATGCACGTTGAGCAGGGCGGCGTTCTTGTTCCCCAGGATGAATTCGATTTCGCGGTACTGGAAGGACTGGAAGCCGGACGAGGCGCCCAGGTAGGGGCGGATGGCCGTGTATTCGGGCGGCGTCATGGTGGCCAGTACGTCCCAGGCATGCACCAGCTGGTCCATGATGCGCGCCACGCGGGCCAGCATTTTGAAGGCGGGCGCCAGGTCGCCGCTTTGCAGGTTGGCGCGCACGGCGTGCATCTCGTGCAGCATCAGCTTCATCCACAATTCGCTCGTCTGGTGCTGCACGATGAACAGCATCTCGTTGTGGTTCGGCGACAGCGGATGCTGGGCCGTGAGGATGCGGTCCAGCGCCAGGTAGTTGCCGTAGCTCATAGATTCGCTGAAATCCATCTGCGCGCCATGCCACTGCGCATCCTGGCCGCCGGCATGCATGGGGCAGCCGCTGGTGTTTTCCTTGTTCATATTCTTGTCGTCGCTCATGGGATGGCTCAGGTGACCGCATCGCGCTTGGCGGCGATGTCGTAGGCTAGTGTGTCGAGGATGTCGCGCAGGATTTCCACGGCATCCCACACGTCGGCAAAGCCCGTGTACAGGGGCGTGAAGCCAAAGCGCATGATGGCCGGTTCGCGGTAGTCGCCGATCACGCCGCGCGCGATCAGCGCCTGCATCACGGCATAGCCGTGCGGGTGCGTGAAGCTGACCTGGCTGCCGCGCCGCGCATGCTCGCGCGGGGTGACGAGGCCCAGCGGATGGCTGGCGCAGCGCTGTTCCACCAGCGCGATGAACAGGTCCGTCAGGGCCAGCGACTTGCGGCGGATGGCTTCCATGCTCGTTTGCGCAAAGATATCGAGGCCGCATTCGACGAGGGCCAGCGAGAGTATCGGCTGCGTGCCGCACAGGGCGCGGGCGATGCCGTCGGCGGGCGCGAAGCCCGGCTCCATGGCGAACGGCGTGGCGTGGCCCCACCAGCCGGACAAAGGCTGGCGGAAGCGCGCCTGGTGTTTTTCCGGCACCCAGATGAAGGCGGGCGAGCCGGGACCGCCATTCAGGTATTTATAGGTGCAGCCGACGGCCAGGTCGGCGCCGGCGCCGTTCAGGTCCAGCGGCACGGCGCCGGCCGAATGGGCCAGGTCCCACAGCGCCAGCGCGCCCTGCGCGTGGCAATGGCTGCTGATGGCGGCCATGTCGTGCTGGTAGCCCGTACGGTAATTGACGTGCGTGAGCATGGCGACGGCGCAATCGGCATCGATGGCTTGCGCCAGTTCGTCGGGGCTGTCGACCAGGCGCAGCTGGTAGCCGCGGTCGAGCCAGGCGGCCAGGCCTTGCGCCATGTACAGGTCGGTGGGGAAATTGCTGCGTTCGCTGACGATGATTCTGCGCGCGGCATGGGCGGGATCGCCGGCTTGCATCTGCAGGGCGGCGGCCAGGGCCTTGAACAGGTTGACGGAGGTGGTGTCGGTGATCACCACTTCGCCCGTGCCGGCGCCCAGCAGCGGAGCCAGGCGATCGCCCAGGCGTTTGGGCAGGTCGAACCAGCCGGCCGTATTCCAGCTGCGGATCAGGTCCGTGCCCCATTCTGCCGTGATGACGTGCTGGGCGCGGGCTAGCGCCGCCTTCGGCCGCGCACCCAGGGAATTGCCGTCGAGGTAAATCACGCCCTGCGGCAAATCGAATTGCTGGCGCAGGGGCGCGAGGGGATCATCGAGATCGCGCGCGCTGCAGTCTTGTCGAGAAATCATGGTGGCTTTCATATTGATACTTGTCTGGATGGCATGATATTGCTTGAGGCTTAAAGTATCACGCGGAAGTGGCAGTGTAGCAAATCCTCGCCGCGCAGCGCGGTTCCCGGCATGGAAAGACGGTGAAAAATGCCCGCTTGTGGGGCGTCAACGAAAGAAATCACGATTTTTAAAAATATTTTCAAAAAACCCTAAAGTTCTGCGATTCGCCGCCGACAACAGATACATGAACGCCGGTAATCGGTCAGGGCAGCGCTGGAAATATTTTAAATATTTTTAAAAAAAGCCCTAAAGTTCCTGCCAAGGCGGCCGTTATCTCAGTAGAGAGGCTTGATTCTTATCAAGTTGTTGTAAAAAAGTGATATTTTTTACAGGCCAAAAGCCGGGCAAATCCGGCACAGGGCCAACCTCCCACATCCGCGCCGTTACTGGCGTGCGACCATGATCGAGCAGTGTTTGTCAGACAAACACCTACGATCCCATCCTCTATTCCCCGACCAAAAATACAGCGCTACGCCTCTGTTGCGTTTAATGTTGCTCCTGCAGAATGTATCTCACTGGCAACACACAACGCCAGCTGAATTCAACGGATTGAGGAGATGGAAATGACTGCTAACGACATGATGGCTGAGATTCGCGACGCTAACCTGAGCTACCTGATGCTGGCCCAGCAAATGATTCGCGCGGACAAAGTAACGGCCATCTTCCGTTTGGGCATTGCCGCCGAAATCGCCGAACTGATCGAAGGCATGAGCAATGCGCAGATCCTGAAGCTGGCTGGCGGCAACATGATGCTGGCCCGTTTCCGCTTCGACGACAGCGCCATCCTGGGCATGTTGACGAATTACAATAAAGACCGCTCGCTGGCCCAGTCGCATGCCGCCATCCTGATGGCCGGCCAGGGCGTCGAAGAAATCGCCTAAGGTTCCCATCAAAACGTCCATGGCGGTGTTGCATTGCCTCGCCGTACATTCGTACTGTCGTCGGCAACGCGCCTTGCCCTGAATATTTTTCTGGCAAGCTTGTTAGGCAGTATCAGTCAGTATCAGTCAGTAGTGGAGTGCACAGCATGGCCAAAAAAAGTGTCGTATCGGAAGCGCAGGAAATCCAGCTGGCCATCGAATTGATACAGCTGGGCGCCCGTTTGCAACTGCTGGAGACGGAAGTCTCGCTGTCGCGCGAACGCCTGCTGAATCTGTACAAGGAATTGAAGGGCGTCTCGCCGCCCAAGGGCATGCTGCCATTTTCCACAGACTGGTTCATTACCTGGCAACCGAATATCCATTCCTCGCTGTTCATCAATATCCATAAATTCCTCGTCGACCACGCCGGCGCCACGGGCATCGAAGCCGTGATGAAGGCCTATAAACTGTATCTGGAACAAATGCCGCCCGAAGCGGGCGAAGAGCCGCTGCTGTCGCTGACGCGGGCCTGGACCCTGGTGCGCTTTTTCAGCAGCAAGATGCTGGACATGGCGCCCTGCGGCAAGTGCGGCGGCAAGTTTGTCGTCAACTGCCTCGACCTGAACGCCGATTATGTGTGCGGCCTGTGCCACATGCCTTCGCGTGCCGGCAAGACCAAGAAAGCGCGCGATGAAGCGGCTGCTGCCGTGCCGGGCGTGGTTGCCTGAGCCGTACATATATATAAGACAGAGTGCAAGCCGGAGCCGGTCGCCTGACCGCACTCCGGCTTTTTCATGCCGCTTTCGCTTACACTGGCGTTTTCCTCCTTTGGCTATTCCATGCTGCAACAGATCCTGCGCGCGCCCGCGCCCAAGGCCATCCTGATCCAGGTGCTGGCCTTTCCCTTGATGTTGCTATTGGTATATGGTTTGGCGCGCGCGGGCGTGGCCATGTCGCTGCCGGCCGTGGCGCTGGTGCAGGGCGTGCTGGCGGCTGTCATCACGTGGCGCGCGGGACTGGCGCGCTGGTGGTGCGCCATCGGCCTGCTGTTTGCGCCCGCCTTGCTGGCGGCCAGCTGGCTCGATTTGCCCCCGGCCGTGTTCCTGGTCGCCTTTGTTTTCCTGCTGAGTTTGTACTGGTCCACGTTCCGCACGCAAGTGCCGTTTTACCCGTCGGGGCCGAAGGTATGGCAGGCGGTGGCGGAGCTGATCGCGGACCGTCCCGGCGTGCGGCTGATCGATATCGGCAGCGGCCTGGGCGGCCTGGTGCTCGACCTGGCGCGGCGCCGCCCCGACGGGCAGTTTTCCGGCATCGAGCTGGCGCCGCTGCCGTGGCTGGCAAGCCGCTTGCGCGCATGGCTGGCGAGCAGCCGCGCGCGCTTCCTGCGCGGCGACTACGAAGCGCTCGATTTCGGCCGCTACGACGCCGTGTTTGCCTACCTGTCGCCGGCGGCGATGGCGGCCCTGTGGAGCAAGGCGGAAAGGGAAATGTTGCCCGGTAGCATGCTTCTTAGTTACGAATTCCAGATTGCGGCACGCGAGCCCGATAAGACCATCGCCGCCACAGAGGGTGGCCCTTTACTTTACATATGGTGCTTTTAAGCAATTGTCTGCGTTATTTGCTTGCCCGTGGGGCAATCTCACGTTATTGTAGTTCCACACGGCATTTTCTCGGAATTGCATTGAAAAGCAGCGCATTTCAATTAACTTCCGGTTGCTTTTTTTTGCCGCTGTCTCCGCCGGCGGCGCAGCCGCCAGAAGACAGGAACAGGTTTGAACATGCCGGGCACACAGCCCCGGCCATTATTGGGAGTCAGGGCACTTGTTAGTCATAATCGGATACATCATCGTCTGCGCCTCGGTCTTTGGCGGCTTCGCAATGGCCGGCGGCCATCTGGCGGCGCTGTTCCAGCCGCTGGAGTTGCTGATGATCGGCGGCGCCGCCCTGGGCGCCTTCCTTGTTGGTAACAATAACAAGGCCATCAAGGCAACGATCGCCGCCTTGCCCAGCCTGTTCAAGGGTTCGCGCTATACCAAAGAGCTGTACATGGAACTGATGTCGCTGCTGTTTGAAGTGCTCAGCAAGGTGCGCAAGGAAGGCTTGATGTCGATCGAAGGCGATATCGACAAGCCCGAAGAAAGCCCGCTGTTTTCCAAGTATCCGGCCGTGCTGGCCGACCACCATATCATCGAATTCATGACCGATTACCTGCGCCTGATGGTATCGGGCAATATGGATGCGTTCCAGATCGAAAATCTGATGGACAACGAAATCGAGACGCACCATCACGAAGGCGCCGTGCCGGCCCACGTGATCGCCAAGGTGGGCGACGGCTTGCCCGCTTTCGGTATCGTCGCCGCCGTGATGGGCGTGGTGCACACGATGGAATCGGTGGGCATCCCGCCAGCCGAGCTGGGCATGCTGATCGCGCACGCGCTGGTCGGCACCTTCCTCGGCATCTTGCTGGCCTATGGCTTCGTCGGCCCGCTGGCCAGCCTGCTGGAGCAGAAGCTGGAAGAGTCGAGCAAGATGTTCCAGTGCGTGAAAGTGACCCTGCTGGCCAGCCTGAACGGCTATGCGCCGGCGCTGGCCGTGGAGTTCGGCCGCAAGGTGCTGTTCTCGACCGAGCGCCCGACGTTCAATGAGCTGGAAGACCACATCAAGAAATCGAAAACGAAGTAAGCAGTGAATATACGCCTGGACACCATGAGTCATTTGCAGCACACGGAAGGGGGACGCCATGGCCGATGAAGGCATGCGCCCGATTATCGTCAAGCGTATCAAGAAGACGGCTGGCGGACACCATGGCGGGGCGTGGAAAATCGCCTACGCCGACTTTGTCACGGCCATGATGGCCTTCTTCCTGCTGATGTGGCTGCTGGGCTCCACCTCGAAGGGCGACTTGAACGGCATTTCCGAATTCTTCAAGACGCCCTTGAAAGTGGCGATGGCGGGCGGCTCCGGCAGCGGCGAAAGCAATTCCGTCATCCAGGGCGGCGGCCAGGACCTGTCGCGCCAGGATGGACAAGTGCGCAAGGCGCAGGAAGAGCAGCAGCGCAAATCGTTCGACCTCAATTCCGCCAAGGCCGCGCTCGAACGCGAGGAGGGCAAGCGCCTGCAGGCGCTCAAGGCGCGCATCGAAGCGACCATCGACGCCAATCCCCTGCTGAAAAAATACAAGAACCAGCTGCTGCTCGATATCACCAGCGAAGGCTTGCGCATCCAGATCGTCGACGAGCAGAACCGTCCGATGTTTGCGCTCGCCAATGCGAATCTGCAACCGTACACCAAGGAAATCCTGCACGCCATCGGCTTCGTGCTCAATGAAGTGCCGAACCGCATCGGCCTGTCCGGCCATACGGATTCGACGCCCTACATGAGCGATGCCGGCTACAGCAACTGGGAATTGTCGGCCGACCGCGCGAATGCGTCGCGGCGCGAACTGGTGATTGGCGGCATGAAGGAAGAGAAAGTATTGCGCGTGGTGGGACTGGGCTCGGCCGCCCACCTGGACAAGCTCGACCCCTTCAATCCGATCAACCGGCGCATCAGCATCATCGTCATGAACAAACGCACGGAAGAAAATGTCCTGCGCGATGGCTCGGCGATCGAGCTGCCGGTGACCGATGCCGCTTCCGCCGCTGTCGCTTCCGGGCTGGCGGCCGGTGCGCCCCCCGCGGCGGCACCAGCCCCCAGCCCGGTAGCGGCGAAAAAATAACACGCAAGGCTGTCGACGCGTGGTGTATTGAAACAATGAGACCTTTATGACAAGAAAGAAAATACTTGGCTCGCATGTAAAGCGCCTGCTGTCTGGCGTGTCGGACCATGGCCGCAAGCACTTGACGGAGGTGGAAACCGACCTGGTGCAGACCGGCATCTTGCTGGAAGAGGCGATCGAGAAGCTGTCCTTCAATTTCATGGCGATACACGCAGCCGTCGCTGCGCAGCAAGATACCATCGCCCTGTTGCTCGACGGCGGTATTCCAGCCGAGCAGCAGCGGGAAAAATTGCTGGCATTGCAGGATGAGGTGGGGGGCTATGTGAATGCCGCCATCACCAGCCTGCAGTTCCAGGACATGACCAGCCAGCTGATCGAGCGCACCTTGAAGCGCGTGACGGGCTTGCGGGAGTTCCTCGGAACCCTGGGCGAGCATGGCGCGGAGATGTTGCCGGAGAGCGACAATGAAGAAATTGTCGCCTTGCTGGGGCGGGTCAGCATGGCGCTGGCGATTCAAAGCCTGGAGTTGCGCAGCGTGCTGCGCAAGGCTGTCAGTCAACAGCATTTGGAAAGTGGCGACATCGAGCTGTTCTAGCATGCCAGTGCGGAACGCTTGTGGTTGCATGGATTGATTAATCAAATACTCGGGCAGGATGCCCGGAATAAGTGGGAGCAAAGATGGCCAAAACGATACTTGCAGTGGACGATTCCAGCTCATTGCGCCAGATGGTGGCGTTCAGCCTGAAAGCCGCCGGTTACCAGGTGGTGGAGGCCGTCGACGGCCAGGATGGACTGGAAAAAGCCAAGCTGCAAACCGTGGACCTGGTATTGACGGACCAGAACATGCCGCGCATGGATGGCCTGGAGCTGATCAAGCTGCTGCGCGAACTGCCGACCTACCAGAAGGTACCCATCCTGATGCTGACGACGGAGTCGTCGGACGAGATGAAGTCGAAGGGACGTGCCGCCGGCGCCAATGGCTGGCTGGTCAAGCCCTTCGATCCGCAACGCCTGATCGAAGTGGTCAAGAAGGTGATCGGCTGATGCCAGCCGCGCAGCACAACGATGCAATTGACGGAGTCACCCTATGACCATCGATATTAGCCAGTTTTTTCAGGTCTTTTTCGATGAGGCCGAAGAACTGCTGGCTGAAAAAGAACGGCTGCTGCTGGCCGTTGATATTGCGGCGCCCGACGCCGAAGACCTGAATGCCATTTTCCGCACCGCCCATTCGATCAAGGGCGGCGCATCGACGTTCGGCCTCTCCGACATGAGCGAGGTGACGCACATCCTCGAGTCGCTGCTCGACCGTATCCGCCAGGGCCAGATGGCTCTGACGGCGGAACACGTCGACGCCTTTTTGGCGGCCAAGGATATCCTCAAGATGCAGCTCGACGGCCATCGCCTGGGCAGCGCCGTCGACCAGGATGCCGTGGCCAATGTGCGCATGATGCTGCAGTCGTTTTCGCAGGATGTGCCCGTGGCCGCGCTCACGCCCGTCGCGCCAGCCTTCCATACGGCGGAAAAGGCCGCCGTCAGCCATGCCGGCGGCCATCGCATCCGCCTGGAACTGCCGGCAATGGAGCCGCGCGAAGTCGATGCGCTGGCGGCCGAACTTGGCTTGCTGGGCGACGTCGCCGTGTCGACCTTGCCCGACGCGCGCAAGGTGCTGGAAGTGACGACGCATGAAAGCCTGGACGATATCCTGGCCATCTGCTCGTTCGTGCTCAACCCGGACGACATGGTGATCACGCAGGCGCCGCCACTGGCGCCAGGCGAAGCCGATGCGGCCCGCGCGGCGCAGGAAAAAGCCCAGGGCTACGGTTTCTTCGACCCGCTGCCAGGCGCGCCTGGTGCGCAGGGTCAAGCCGATCCTGGCTATGGCTTTTTCCAGCCGCTCGAAGATATCCGCGCCGCCGCCGGCGTGCAGAGCGACGCCGAACAGGGCTATGGCTTCTTCCAGCCCCTGGAACAGATTCGCGCCGATGCGGCCAAGGCGGGCAACGCCAGCGCTGCCGCCGCGCCGGCCGTGGCCAGCGCCGTGGCCGAAGCGGAGCAGGAAAAGAAACCAGCCAAGAAAGAGGGCGACAAGGCCGGCGCAGAATCGTCGTCGATCCGCGTCTCGATCGAAAAGGTCGACCAGCTGATCAACCTGGTGGGCGAACTGGTGATCACGCAGGCGATGATCGAGCAGCGCGCCAGCGCGCTCGACCCGATGCTGCATGAAAAGCTGCTCGACAGCGTCAGCCACCTGACGCGCAATACGCGCGACTTGCAGGAAGCGGTGATGTCGATCCGCATGATGCCGATGGATTTCGTCTTTTCGCGCTTCCCGCGCATGGTGCGCGACCTGGCCACGAAACTGGGCAAGAAGGTCGATTTCATCACGAACGGCGCCGCCACGGAACTGGACAAGGGCCTCATCGAGCGCATCGTCGACCCGCTCACGCACCTGGTGCGCAACAGCATCGACCATGGCGTGGAAATGCCGGCCGCCCGCGTGGCAGCCGGCAAGACCGAGGCGGGCCGTTTGTTCCTCTCGGCCAGCCACCAGGGCGGCAACATCATCATCGAAGTGTCCGATGACGGCGCGGGATTGAACCGCGAGCGCATCCTGGCCAAGGCAGCGCAGCAAGGCCTGGACGTGTCCGAGACGATGAGCGACGCCGACGTGTGGCAGCTGATCTTCGCGCCCGGCTTTTCCACCGCCGAAGCGGTCACCGACGTGTCGGGCCGCGGCGTGGGCATGGATGTCGTCAAGCGCAATATCAGCGCTATGGGCGGCGTCGTCGACATCCGTTCGGCGAAGGGTTTCGGCACGACGATTTCCATCTCGCTGCCGCTGACCCTGGCCATCCTGGACGGCATGTCGATCCGCGTCGGCGACGAAGTGTATATCTTGCCGCTGGGCTTTGTCATCGAATCATTGCAGCCGGCCGTTGAGGATATCAAGGACATCAGCGGTAAAGGCCAGGTGGTGAAGGTGCGCGGCGAATACCTGCCTTTGATTCCGCTGTACCAGATGTTCGACATCGCGCCGCGCTTTACCAGTCCCTCGGAAGGCATTTGCGTGATCCTCGAGACGGAAGGGCGCAAGGCGGCCCTGTTCGTCGACGACCTGGTGGGGCAGCAGCAAGTCGTGGTGAAAAACCTCGAATCGAATTACCGCAAGGTGGTGGGCATTTCCGGCGCCACCATCCTGGGCGATGGCGGCGTGTCGCTGATTCTCGATGTCGCCGCCCTGATCCGTTCTTCTCGCCAGCTGGCCGACGAGTCCATTTTTTCGTAATACCGATAGATAAAGATAGGAAAACGCACCATGTCAGATACTCAACAAACATCCGGAAGCAATGCGGGCGACGGCAAGGACATCGCCGGCCGTGAATTCCTGGCCTTCACGCTGGGCTCCGAAGAGTACGGCATCGATATCCTGAAGGTTCAGGAAATCCGCGGTTACGAAGCGGTCACCCGCATCGCCAACGCGCCAGAATTCATCAAGGGCGTGATCAACCTGCGCGGCATCATCATCCCCGTGGTCGACATGCGCATCAAGTTCAACCTGGGCACGCCCGTGTACGACCAGTTCACGGTCGTGATCATCCTGAACATCGGCGGCCGCATCGTCGGCATGGTGGTCGACAGCGTTTCCGACGTCACCACTCTGACGCCGGAGCAGGTGAAACCGGCGCCAGAAATGGGTACCGCCTTCTCGACCGACTACATGATCGGCCTGGGCACCATCGACGAGCGCATGCTGATCCTGGTCGATATCGACAAGCTGATGTCGAGCAGCGAGATGGGCCTGATCGACAAGCTGGCGGCGTAAGCGGCCGCATGGCAGCAAGGCGGCGCCCGGTGCGCCGCCGTTTTGGCACGCAAAGAATCACTACAGATATGCATGTACCGGCGCGAGCAGAGGCGCGCCGGCAGGCTGCAAGGTCCGTCAGAGACCAGGCCACAACACGGCGCCGTCCGGTTGAACGGGCGCCGTTCACATAAATATTGGAGACTGTAATGAGTTTGCGCGATTTCAAGATAGGCACCCGGCTGGGGATAGGTTTTGGCAGCATCCTCGCCATCCTGGTGGTAGTGATCGTTTCGGCGAATGCACTGAATTACCGTAACAAGGCCCAGTTGCTCACGGGCCTGGAGCTGGCAAGCGAAAAGAATACGCAGGCATCGCTGATGAAAAGCGCGATGCTGGAAACCGGTATCGCCATGCGCAATATCGGCCTGCAGGGCGATGTGGGCCTGATGCAGGCGGAAGAGGGCAAGGTGCGCGAGCAGCGCAAGCTGTACGACGGCGCGCGCGGCAAGCTGTCCAGCCTGGGCCTGTCCGAGGGCGAGAAGGCGCTGCTGGCCAATATCGCCAAGGTCGACGGCGATGTCGATGCGGCCTTCAAGGAAGCGATGGGACAGGTGCTGGCGTTTAACAGCGAGGGCGCGGCGAAGGTGATTGCCACCCGCATCGACCCCTTGAACAAGACGACGCTGGCCGATATCAACAAGCTGCTCGACCTGCAGCACGTGGCGCAGCAAAGCTTCATGGACGACTCGCTGGCGGCCGATGCGCGCCTGATGACGGTACTGTTCATCCTGGGCGGCGCGGCGGTGGCGATCGGCGCCTGGTGCGCCATCTTCATCACGCGCTCGATCACGGTGCCGCTGTCTGGCGCGCTGGCCGTGGCGCAGAAGGTCGCTGCCGGCGAGCTGACGTCGCGCGTGGTGGTCGAAGGCAAGGATGAAACGAGCGCCTTGCAGCAGGCGCTCAAGGACATGAACGAAAGCCTGGTGCAGACGGTCAGCGACGTGCGCAATGGGACGGACACCATCACCGTGGCGTCGCGCGAGATCGCCAGCGGCAATGCGGACCTGTCGGCGCGCACGGAAACGCAGGCCAGTTCGCTGGAAGAGACGGCATCGTCGATGGAAGAGCTGACATCGACCGTGAAGCAGAACGCGGACAACGCGCGCCAGGCCAACCAGCTGGCCGTGTCGGCATCGTCGGTGGCGGAGCAGGGCGGCAAGGTGGTGGCGCAAGTGGTCGATACCATGGGTTCCATCAAGGACAGTTCGCGCAAGATCGTCGACATTATCGGCGTCATCGACGGCATCGCGTTCCAGACGAATATCCTGGCATTGAATGCGGCCGTTGAAGCGGCGCGCGCAGGCGAGCAGGGACGGGGCTTTGCGGTGGTGGCGTCGGAAGTGCGCAATCTGGCGCAACGCTCCGCTGGCGCGGCGAAAGAGATCAAGGGCCTGATCGGCGACTCGGTCGACAAGGTCGATGCCGGCAGCCGCCTGGTGGACGAGGCGGGGCAGACCATGGGCCTGATCGTCACGTCGATCCGGCAGGTGGCCGACATCATGGGCGAGATCACGGCGGCAACGCAGGAACAGAGCCACGGCATCGAAGAGGTCAACCAGGCCATCGCGCAGATGGACCAGATGACGCAGCAAAACGCGGCGCTGGTCGAGGAGGCGGCGGCGGCGGCTGAAAGCATGCAGGACCAGGCGCAGAAACTGGCCGACGCCGTCAGCATCTTCAAGCTCGATGGCGAGAGCGCGGCGCAGGCGGCTATGCCCGTGCCCGCGCCAGTAGTCAAGGCGGCGGCGCGGCCGGCGCCGAGCGTGGCGGCAACGACACGGCGGTTGGCGACGACGGCGCAAGCCGGCACGCCACCGCCCGCGAAAAAGCTGGCGGCGGCCGGCGGCGACGATTGGGAAGAGTTCTGACGCCAACCCGGTCCCGCTAGTTATACTTGCAAAGGCATTGGTCAGAGTAGTCATAGAGAGGTAAAAACAAAATGCCGCAAACTAAAACGGATTCGGTCAAGGAATTTGATTTCACTGGCAAGGACTTCGAACGGGTCCGCGCCATGATTTACAAGCGGGCCGGCATCGCGCTGGCCGACAGCAAGCAGGAGATGGTCTACAGCCGCCTGGCGCGGCGCCTGCGCGCGACCGGCATTTCCTCGTTCGTCCGTTACCTGGACGACCTGGAAGCTGGCCGCATGGGCGACGAGTGGGAGGCGTTCACGAATGCGCTGACGACCAACCTGACGTCGTTCTTCCGAGAGGCGCATCACTTCCCGCTGCTGGCCGAGCATGTGAAAAAACTGAGCGGGCCGATCACCATCTGGTGTTCGGCCAGTTCCACCGGCGAGGAGCCGTATTCGATCGCCATGACGGTGTGCGAGGCGTTCAATACGCTCACGCCGCCGGTCACCATCATCGCCACGGACATCGACACGAACGTGCTGGCCACGGCCGCCAATGGCGTCTACAACCTGGACCGGCTCGACAAGATGCCGGCCGACCGTGCGCGGCGCTTTTTCTTGCGCGGCAAGGGCGATCGCGAGGGACAGGTGCGGGTGCGCCCGGAACTGCGCCAGATGATCACTTTCAAGCCGCTCAACCTGCTGGCCGACAGCTGGCCATTGACAGGCCAGTTCGACGTCATCTTTTGCCGCAACGTGATGATTTATTTTGACAAGGCGACGCAGCGCAAGATCCTGTCGCGCTTTGTGCCGTTGATGAAGCCGGATGCCCTGCTGTTTGCGGGCCATTCGGAGAATTTCCTGTACGTGTCGGATTCATTGAAGCTGCGCGGTAAAACAGTCTATGAGCTCGATCAGCCTCGGGGCGCCGCGCCCAAGGCATCGTCGCATCGTACATGAGAGTGAAATATGAGCCTGGAATCCAAAGAGCAATTTGCCACTAACGTCTATTACGACAGGACGTTCAATTGTGACGCCGCCAAGATCTTGCCTGGTGAGTATTACTTTACCAACAAGGACATGCTGATCGTCACCGTGCTCGGCTCCTGCGTCTCGGCCTGCATCCGCGACCGCGTCACGGGCCTGGGCGGCATGAACCACTTCATGCTGCCCGATGGCGGCAGCGATCCGAATAGCCCGATTTCCGCGTCGATGCGTTATGGCACCTACGCCATGGAAATCCTGATCAACGATTTGCTGAAGGCCGGCGCGCGGCGCGAGAACATGGAAGCGAAAGTGTTCGGCGGCGGCGCCGTGCTGCGCGGCTTCACGGCGATCAACGTGGGCGAGCGCAATGCGGCCTTCGTCATCAATTACCTGAAGGCGGAAAAGATGCGCGTGGTGGCGGAAGACCTGAACGACATCCACCCGCGCAAGGTGTATTTTTTCCCCCGCAGCGGCAAGGTGCTGGTGAAAAAGCTGATGCAGACGCATAACGATACGCTGGTACGCCGCGAACTCGATTACGCCAGCCGTTTGAAAGTTGCGCCGGTGGGCGGCGAGGTCGAACTGTTCTGATAACACCAGAGCAAACCTGCTGCGCGTCGTGCTTTGCGGCCTGCGGTGGTTTTGTCCGGTGTACTAATTTAATAAAGAAGAAGGGCCGCAAGGCCTGGAAGGATAACTATGAAGATCAAAGTATTGATCGTGGATGATTCGGCGCTGATCCGCAGCGTGATGACGGAAATCGTGAACAGCCAGCCCGACATGGAAGTGGTGGGCGCGGCGCCCGATCCGCTGGTGGCACGCGAGATGATCAAGCAGACCAACCCCGACGTGCTGACCCTCGACGTCGAGATGCCGAAGATGGATGGCCTCGATTTCCTGGAAAAGCTGATGCGCTTGCGTCCGATGCCGGTATTGATGGTGTCGTCGCTGACCGAACGCGGCTCTGAGATCACCATGCGCGCGCTGGAACTGGGCGCCGTCGATTTCGTCACCAAGCCGAAGATTTCCATCCAGAGCGGCATGCGCGAGTACACGGACATGATCGCCGACAAGATCCGCGCCGCCTCGAAGGCGCGTATCCGCGCGCGCACCCTGCCGTCGGCCAGCGACAAGGTGGCTGCACCGCTGCCTGCGCTGCGCAGCCCATTGACGTCGAGCGAAAAGCTGATCATCGTGGGCGCGTCCACAGGCGGCACGGAAGCGATCCGCGAATTTCTCATGCAGATGCCTTCCGATTGCCCCGGCATCCTGATCACGCAGCACATGCCGGAAGGCTTTACACGCTCGTTTGCGCGCCGCCTCGATTCGCTGTGCAATATCTCGGTGCAGGAAGCGGCAGGCGGCGAACGGGTACTGCCGGGCCACGCCTATATCGCGCCCGGCCATTCGCACCTGACTCTGACGCGCAGCGGCGCCAATTACATGACCAAGATCGACCAGGGCGAGCCGGTGAACCGCCACCGCCCGTCGGTCGATGTGCTGTTCCGTTCGGCCGCGCAATCGGCCGGTAAAAATGCCGTTGGCGTGATCCTCACCGGCATGGGCAAGGATGGCGCGCAAGGCATGTTGGAGATGAAGGCCGCAGGAGCGTATAATTTTGCGCAGGATGAAGCCAGTTGCGTGGTGTTCGGCATGCCGCGCGAGGCGATCGCTGTCGGTGCTACGCATGAGGTCGGCGCTTTGACGGCGTTGCCTGGCATGGTGCTGGGACACCTGGCTGCGCATGGCATGCGTGCTTTGCGCGTGTAAGCCACGTTTTATATGATCTGAGGCAAGTTTGTTCGCCTAAAAGCAACGAAAATGCTATCCTACAACTTGCTGCCGTAGTGTCGACCATAATGTCGGCATTCATGTCGATATTATTAACAAACCGCTACAGAAACAACGGAGTTATTCATGGCTGATCCAAAGATGAAATTTTTAGTCGTTGACGATTTTTCGACGATGCGCCGCATTGTCCGGAATCTGTTGAAGGAACTGGGTTATGCCAACGTCGATGAGGCGGAAGACGGCGTGATGGGCCTGGCCAAGCTGCGCGCGGAATCGTACGATTTCGTCGTTTCGGACTGGAACATGCCAAACATGGATGGCCTGACGATGCTGCAGCATATCCGCGCCGATCCGGCACTGGCCAAGCTGCCCGTGCTGATGGTGACCGCCGAAGCGAAAAAAGAAAACATCATCGCCGCCGCGCAAGCTGGCGCCAGCGGTTATGTCGTCAAGCCGTTCACGGCCGCGACCCTCGATGAAAAGCTGAACAAGATTTTCGAGAAGCTGGAAAAAGCCGGCGCTTAATCCAGGTTTGACCGTTATCAAAAAAAACGCTGCCAGTGCGAATTGGCAGCGTTTTTTTTGTCCGCAAAAAACTCAGACCAGGCCACCATTCGCGCGTAACGTTTGTCCATTCACCCAGCGGCCATCCGGTCCTGCCAGGAAAGCCACGGCGGCGGCGATATCGTCCGGCGTGCCCAGCCGTTCCAATGGCGCCATCTTGCCCATGCGCTGTATCGTTTCTTCCGTCTTGCCGTTCAAGAACAGGGCAGTGGCCGTGGGGCCGGGGGCGACGGCGTTGACGGTGATGTTCTTGCCGCGTAATTCCTTGGCAAAGATATTTGTCATCGTCTCGATGGCCGCCTTGGTGGCGCCGTAGACGGCATAGCCGGGCAGGGCCAGGCCAATCACGCTGGTGGAGAAGTTGACCACGCTGCCGCCGTGGCGCAAGCGCGTCGCCGCCTGGCGCATGGTGTTGAAGCTGCCCTTGACGTTGATGGCGAACAGGCTGTCGAAGGTGGCGTCGTCCGTGTCGGCCAGGGCCGGCAGCGCGGGCGGCATGATGCCGGCATTGTTGACCAGTACGTCGATGCCGCCATAGGCTGCTTCTGCCGCATCGAACAGCGCTTGTACCTCGCCCGCGTCAGCCACGTTGGCCTGGACGGCGATGGCGGCGCCGCCGCCGGCCACGATGGCCGCCACCAGCTCATCCGCCGCATCCTTGCCGCTGGCGTAATTGATGATGACCTGCATGCCGTCGCGTGCCAGGCGGCGGGCGATGGCCGCGCCGATGCCGCGCGAGGCGCCTGTGACGATGGCGACCTTGGTGGGGGTGGATGTGGTGTTCATGGCTGCTCTCCTGTCGTGGTGGGAAGCCCGCATGCTGTCGCTGCGAGCCAGTGCAGCCATTGTGATCTTTATTGGTTCATGGATAAAGATAGTCTTGATAGTTTTAGTGTGCAAATTTTATTAACAATTGTTCTCGGCCAAGTTGATATGGACAGGCAAGATCCCGCCGAGCATAAGTCATTGCGCAAAAGAATGAAATATTTCCTAAAGTTAACTTTACACGTCAAATAATTTGGCCCATGATCGCTGCAGTATTCCACCTCTGTCCCCGACCCCGACAAGAAGGAGCGCACGATGCGCCGAGCACCCGTATTATTTTTTGCACTGAGCACGGCCCTGTTGGCGGCCTGTGGCGTGAGCCTTGAACAAACCGCCGTTGCGCCTGTCGCGTCTGTCGAAATGCAGGAACCGGCCGCGCCGTTGCCTGTCGAAGCTGATGGCCGGCATGCATATCTGCACCGCGTGGGCGGCCATGATTATGTCAGTCTGAGCCAGAATGACCCGGAGGGCGGCTTGCCGATACTCACGGGCACGCAGCGCCATGCGCGCGCCATCCGCCTGCTGGCGGCGGATCCGGCCCAGGTCCGGGCCATCCTGCGCAGCCTGAGGCTGCCTGCGCACCAGCGCAAGCTGTGGGCGGGAGAGGAAATCGTGCTCGATGCGGCCAGCTACGACATGTTGCAAGCGGCACGCGGCAGCAACAAGCCGCTGTTTGCGGAACTCAAGCTGGTGGGGATGGAGAAGTAAGAAAAAGCAACGGGGCCGAATGGCCCCGTCGAGGTGACGCTTGGAGATGGCGCTTAAATTTCCAGGTTGTCGATCAGGCGAGTCTGGCCCAGCTTGGCGGCAGCCAGCACCACCAGCGGTTCGCCGGCGGCCAGTTCGGTGGCGTTTGGCGCCTGCAGGTTGGCGCGCTTGCGCACGGCGATGTAGTCCGATTTCCAGCCGCGGCTGTTCAATAGCTGCATGCTGGCCTGTTCCAGTTCAGCGACAGCCAAGTTACCCTTGCGCACTTCCTCGGCGACGAAATTAAGGCCCTTGAACAGTTCCGGCGCTTCCGCCCGCTCGCTTTCCGACAGATACATATTGCGCGACGATAAGGCCAGGCCATCGTCTGCGCGGTAGGTTTCGGCGGCGATGATTTCCGTCGGCAGCGCGAACTGGCGCGCCATGTTGCGGATGATCATCAACTGCTGGTAATCCTTCTTGCCGAACACGGCTACGCGCGGACCCACGCACGAGAACAGCTTGGTGACGACCGTGCACACGCCTTCGAAGAAGCCGGGACGGAATTCGCCTTCCAGGGTATTGCCCAGGTCATCGGGCGGACGCACGCGGTATTCCTGCGGTTCCGGGTACAGTTCCTTTTCCGTCGGCGCGAACAGCACGTACACGCCTTCCTTTTCCAGCTTGGCGATGTCGGCCGCCATGGTGCGCGGATATTTCTCGAAGTCTTCGTTCGGGCCGAATTGCAGGCGGTTCACGAAGATCGAGGCGACGACGGGGTCGCCATGCTTGCGCGCCAGGCGCATCAGCGACAGATGGCCTTCGTGCAGGTTGCCCATGGTGGGGACGAACGCCGTGCGCAGCTGTCCGCTGAGCTGGTCGCGCAATTCTTCGATGTCGGAAATAATTTTCATGGATTGCTTTCGCTAAAACCCCGTTGTACGGTGGTCAGTGACAAAGGGAAGGATATCAGGCGGGCGAATACGCCAGCCGGACGTAGATGGGGGCAAACGGTTCTGCCTGCGTGATTTCGATCAGGGTTTCCTTGGCCAGTTCCAGCAGGGCCACGAAGTTGACCACCACCACGGGCACGCCGCCGGCAATGTCGAACAGCTCGCTGAATTCGACGAAGCGCGACGACTGCAAGTGGCGCAGGATGCTCGACATGTGCTCGCGCACGGACAGTTCCTGGCGGCTGATGCGGTGATGCTGGGTCAGCTTGGCGCGTTTCAGCACGTCGAGCCACGCCTGCTGCAAGTCCACCGGTTCCACGTCGGGCCAGGTGGGCGTCAGGCTTTGCTCGATGAAAATCTGCGTGCGCACGAAATCGCGCTCGAACTGCGGGATGGCATTCAGGTCGTAGGCGGCCAGCTTGATCTGCTCGTACTCGAGCAGGCGGCGCACCAGTTCGGCACGGGGGTCGCCGCCATCTTCCTCGACGTCGCTCTTGCGCGAAGGCAAGAGCATGCGCGACTTGATTTCGATCAGCATGGCGGCCATCAACAGGTATTCTGCGGCCAGTTCCAGGTTGCGCACGCGGATCTGGTCGACATATTTCAGATATTGCAGGGTTACCTGCGCCATCGGAATATCGAGAATGTTGAAGTTTTGCTTGCGGATCAGGTAGAGCAGCAAGTCGAGCGGGCCTTCGAAGGCTTCGAGGAAGATTTCCAGCGCGTCCGGCGGAATGTACAGATCCGTCGGCATGCGCATCATCGGCTCGCCATACAGGCGGGCGATGCCCAGCGGGTCGGCGGCGGGCGCCGCGTCCGTTACCTTTGTTGCAGGGTCGCCGCTGCCGTCGCCTTCAGCGACAGGTTCGGGCGACTCGATGACTGCGCCGGCGCCGGGAGCATCGGCTTCCGGCGTGACTGCAGACTCTTCAGGCAACATCGTGCCGGTTCCAGATATTAGTTCTTGTTCTGGTAAACGTAAGCCTGTTGCTTGACGGCCGACGCCAGCTGGCGTTCCTGCTCATCGATGCTGACGGCCGGCTTGTCCCACAGCAGGGCGCGGCCCGCTTGCTGGCCCGCTTCCATGCCAGGATTCTTGGCCTTCAGCTCAGCGATGAACAAGGTGTGGTCGGATACGTAGTTGTTGTGTTTTGCAGGCAGTTTCATATTCTCTTCTGAGTGTCTTATCGGTAAGGTCAGCCGGCCGTATTTTACCGCGCCGTGCCGCTTGGCGGGTTGTTGTATCGGCAAGTCCGGGGCGAAATTGCTAAAAATCAATAACGCAACAAACGCCGCATCACCATCGGCGCCGGTTCGGCGGGGTTGGCGTGCGAATATTCCAGTTCTTCGGCCAGGTCGAATTCGAAGGCCGCATAAAAATCGATCAGCTTGCGCTGGTCGCGCCGCACGGCCAGGCGCAATTCCTCGGCCTGGCACGACAGGCCGTGATGAATAATGGCTTCCAGCAAGTGCTGCGAAACGTGGCTGCCCCGGTAGGCGGGCAGCACGCCCATGCGTGAAATCTTCCAGATGGCGGGGTCGCTGTCGAGCGGCATCCAGCGCAGCGAGCCGGCTGGAATGTCGTCGATCAGCAACAGAAAACCGCCGCCGTGGCGCAATTGCTCTTCCACCTGCTGCGCCGTCTCGTGGTGTCCACTGGACGAGGCGGCCACCTTGCCGGCCCACGCGGCGCGGGTCAGCTCGGCCATCAGCTGTGCATCGGCATTCGTTGCTTCGCGCACCACGATATTCATCATCGGTCCTTGTGGTGGCTTAACGGATGCGCATGCCAGGTTCGGCGCCTGGCCACGGGTTCAGGATGTAGATGCCTGGATTCGCTTTCTCGTCGGCGGCGGAGGCGGCCATGACCATGCCTTCCGAAATGCCGAACTTCATCTTGCGCGGCGCCAGATTGGCCACCAGCACCGTCAGCTTGCCGACCAGCTCTTCCGGCTGATAAGCCGAGCGGATGCCCGAAAACACATTGCGCAAGCGGCCTTCGCCCGCATCCAGGGTCAGGCGCAGCAGCTTGTCGGAGCCGTCCACCAGCTCGCAGTTGACGATCTTGGCGATGCGCAAGTCGACCTTGAGGAAGTCGTCGATCTTGATTTCGGGCGCAAGATCCTCGATGGCGGAGGCCGGTGTTTCAGCGACCGCTGCGGCGTCGTTCGCGGCGTCGCCAGCCGGTGCGGCAATGGCAGCGGCCGCTTGCGGCGCGTCAAACAGCGCTTCGATCATCTTCGCATCCATGCGCGTCATCAAGTGGCTGTAGGCGCCGATGGTACGGCCCAGCATGCTATTCGAGACGGCGTCGCCGAACACTTGCGTATCGGCCCAGGTGAATTCGGCGTCGTTGAGGAACGAGGCCACGTTCTTCGCCACGCCCGGCAGGACAGGCGACAGCAGGATCGTCAGCTGGCGGAACAGGATCAGCGCCGTGGTGCACACGTCGTGCAGTTCGGCCGTCTTGTCCGCGTCCTTGGCCAGGATCCACGGTTTGTTTTCATCGACATACTGGTTGGTGATATCGGCGATTTCCATGATCTCGCGCAAGGCCTTGCCGAATTCGCGGTTCTCGAAGTGCGCGGCGATGCTGGCCTGGCGCTCGACGATGACGCCGTTGACGTCCACCGTCAGCGCGCGGTTGATCCAGCTTTGCGCGCCTTCCGACAGCGATGACGCCAGCTTGCCGTCGAAACGCTTGGCGATGAAGCCGGCGCAGCGGCTGGCGATGTTCACGTACTTACCGATCAGGTCGCTGTTCACGCGGGCCACGAAGTCGTCGCCGTTGAAGTCCAGGTCTTCCACTTTCGAGTTCAGCTTGAAGGCGATGTAGTAGCGCAGCCATTCCGGGTTCATGCCCAGGTCCAGGTAGCGCAGCGGCGAGATGCCCGTGCCGCGCGACTTCGACATCTTTTCGTTGTTGACCGTCAGGAAGCCGTGAACATTGACTTTCAGTTTGTCGATCACCGGATGGCCGGCAAATTTCAGCATGGCGGGCCAGAACAGCAAATGGAAGGAAACGATGTCCTTGCCGATGAAGTGGATCTGTTCCGTGGCCGGGTCGTTCAAGAGGGCGTCAAAATCGAGGCCTTTCTTGTCGCAATAGTTTTTCAGGCTGGCCAGGTAGCCGACGGGCGCGTCCATCCACACATAGAAGAACTTGCCCGGCGCATCGGGAATCGGGATGCCGAAGTAGGGCGCGTCGCGCGAGATATCCCAGTCGGCCAGCTTTTCGCCCGCTTCGCCCAGCCATTCGCTGACCTTGTTGACCATTTCAGGCTGCAAGCGGCCTGGCGTGTTGAGCCAATCCTTGAGGAATTCGAAGCAGCGCGGGTCGGACAGCTTGAAGAAATACTGTTCCGACGGCTTCATCACGGGCGTCGCATTGGTAAACACGGAGAACGGGTTGACCAGGTCGGTCGGCTGGTAGGCCGCGCCGCACACTTCGCAATTGTCGCCGTACTGGTTCTTGGCGCCGCATTTCGGGCATTCGCCCTTGATGTTGCGGTCGGCCAGGAACATGCCTTTCACCGGATCGAAGAAGCGGTCAACGGTTTTCGTGACGATCAGGCCCGTATCGCGCAGCTTGCGGTAGATCGATTGCGACAGGTCGACGTTTTCCGGCGAATCGGTCGAGTACCAGTTATCGAAGGCGATATGGAAGCCATCGAGGTACTGGGCGCGGCCGGCGGCGATATTCGCGACGAATTGCTGCGGCGTGATGCCTTCCTTTTCGGCGGCGATCATGATGGGCGTGCCATGCGTATCGTCGGCGCCCACAAAGTGCACTTCACGGCCGGCTGCGCCATCGCGTTGCATTCGCTGGAACCGGACCCAGATATCAGCCTGGATGTATTCCATGATGTGGCCAATGTGAAAAGCGGCGTTTGCGTAAGGCAGGGCAGTGGTGACGAACAGCTTGCGAGTCATGATTGATGCACTTTTGGGATGGATAATAGGACATTTTAACAGCGGAAAGGCAATATGAGCAGATGCAGCGCCGGCAAGTGCTGCTTTTGCCGCCATCGCGCCCTGCAAATTTGCGCTAGACTGCGCGTATTGCACATATGTAGTACACACGGAGATTTACATGAGCATCACAGTAGAAGACGTCAAGGCCGCGCTGGCCCAGGTTATTGATCCAAATACACATAAAGATTTCGTTTCCAGTAAAACAGTCAAGAATCTGAAAGTCGATGGCGATGACATTTCCCTCGACATCGAGCTGGGCTACCCCGCAAAAAGCCAGATCGACCTGATTCGCAAATCCGTGCTGGCCGCCCTGCGCGTGCTGCCGGGCGTGGGCAATGTCAGCGTGGGCGTGTCGTCAAAAATCATTTCGCACACGGTGCAGCGCGGCCTGAAGCCGATGAGCAACGTGAAAAATATCATCGCCGTCGCTTCCGGCAAGGGTGGTGTTGGCAAATCGACCACGGCGGTCAACCTGGCCCTGGCCCTGGCAGCCGAAGGCGCCACCGTCGGCATGCTGGACGCCGATATCTATGGCCCGTCGCAGCCGATGATGCTGGGCATCAGCGGCCAGCCGAAGACCCTGGACGGCAAGAGCATGGAGCCGATGGAAAACCACGGCCTGCAAGTGTCGTCGATCGGCTTCATGATCGATCCGGACGAGCCGATGGTGTGGCGCGGCCCGATGGTCACGCAAGCCTTGCAGCAATTGCTGGACCAGACCAACTGGCGCGACCTCGATTACCTGATCGTCGACATGCCGCCGGGCACGGGCGACATTCAGCTGACGCTGTCGCAGAAAGTGCCCGTCACGGGCGCCGTCATCGTCACGACGCCGCAGGACATCGCGCTGCTGGACGCGCGCAAGGGCTTGAAAATGTTCGAGAAGGTCGGCATTCCTATCCTCGGCGTGGTGGAAAACATGAGCACGCACATCTGCTCGAACTGCGGCCATGCGGAAGAAATCTTCGGCGCCGGCGGCGGCGCGAAGATGTGCGCGGACTTCGGCGTGGAATTCCTCGGCGCCTTGCCGCTGACCATGGCGATTCGCCAGCAGACGGATTCGGGCACGCCCACCGTCGTGGCCGAGCCGGAAGGCCCCGTCGCCGTGATCTACAAGCAGATCGCCCGCACCATCGCCATCAAGGTGGCGGAAAAGGCGAAGGATATGACGAGCAAGTTCCCTAGCATCGTCATCAAGAACGATTAAACGTCGGATGTGGCGCTCCCATGCGCCAGTGTCAGCAGGAATATGGTTTCATGCAGTCCGTGTTGTTATTAAACAAGAGGAGACATCATGCAATTGACCACCGTATTCCTGCGCCAGGCCGCAGCCGTAATCGCCGGCAGCCTGCTGGCCGCCAGCGCGTTTGCGCAATCCGTTTCGTTCGTCGAGCCCGTCGATGGCGCGACAGTGACGAGCCCGTTCAAGGTCAAGTTCGCCGTCAGCGGCATGGACGTCAAGCCGGCCGGCGACATGACGGCAAAGACGGGCCACCATCATTTGCTCATCAATATGGGGCCGATGAAGGCGGGCGAGATGATACCCATGGATGACAAGCATTTGCATTTCGGCAAAGGACAAACGGAAACGGACGTCACCTTGCCGCCGGGCCAGTACACCCTGACCATGCAGTTCGCCAACGGCGCGCACCAGTCGTATGGGCCGGAGTTGAGCAAAAGCATCAAGGTGACGGTCAAGTAAGTCCGGCATTTTCATCTGTTTCGGCAAAGGCCGGGTTCCAGCGATGGAGCCCGGCTTTTTTTATGGTATTGCTTTTTGTCATCATTGCGTCATATAGTCGGCGTATGCTGCCCGGTGGCCTAACTTTTGATGAGCGGATATGACGAAACATTTCTCCCTTTCCCGGCAACTGGCGCAGGCGCTGCTGCTGGTCGCTGGCGTGGCGGCGTGCCAGGCGCATGCGGCCAAGGCCGTTGCTGCCGCTTCCGCCGCCGTGGCGCAACCTAAGCTGGTAGTCGTGCTGGTGGTGGACGGCTTGCCGCAAGAGCAGGTGACGCGCTACCGCGACCAGTTCGGCCAGGGCGGTTTCCGCCGTCTGCTGGAGCAGGGCGCGTGGTTCAGCGATGCCCACCAGGCGCATGGCATCACGGTCACCGCCATCGGCCACTCGGCCGTGCTGTCGGGTGCCTATCCGTACCAGCACGGCGTGATCGGTAATAACTGGATCGATCCCGTCACGAAAAAATCCGTGTATTGCACCGAAGATGGCAATTTCCATTACATCGGCGAAGACACGCAGCCCGATGATGGCACGGCGCCGACGAAACTGCGCGTGAGCACCCTGGGCGACGAGCTGCGCTATTCCACGGGCGACCAGGCCAAGGTCGTCACCGTGTCGGGCAAGGACCGCGGCGCCATCCTGCTGGCCGGGAAAACGGGCACGGCCTATATGTACATGGAAAAGACGGGCAATTTCGCCAGCAGCACCTATTACATGCAGCAGCATCCGCAATGGGTGCAGCGCTACCAGGCTGCCAAACCGCAGGACCGCTACTATGGCAAGAGCTGGACGCCGCTGCTGGCCGATTCGGCCTATGCGCGGGACGCCCGTGATGATCTTGTGGCGGCCAAGCCGGGCACGCGCAACACCTTCCCGTTCGCCTACTACAGCGACAGCGGCAAGCTCGATGGCGAGTACTACAGCCGCTTGAAGTCCGGCCCCTTCCTCGATGAACTGACCCTGGAATTCGCGCGCGCCGCCATCGATGGCGAGAACCTGGGCCGCAACCCGGCCGGCGTGCCCGATATCCTCGGTGTGAGCCTGTCAGCGCACGATTACGTGAACCATGCCTACGGCCCGGAAAGCAAGATGTCGCACGACCACCTGCAGCGCCTGGACCGCATGCTGGCCGGCTTCTTTGCCGACCTCGATAAAAAAGTCGGCATGGATAACGTGCTGGTGGTGTTGACGGCCGACCATGGCTTTGCCAACGTGCCGGAATTCGCCGAAACGCGCGGCTTCTCGGCCAAGCGCATCGATGGCGCCAAACTGGTCGATGCCTTGAACCGGCACCTGGCGACAAACCTGGGCATCGATAAACTGGTGACGACGTCGTCGCTGCCGAACATCTACCTCGATTACGCCCTGGCGGAAAAGAGCGGCGTCAACCGCGCCGCCCTGGAAGACGCGGCGGCCCGCTTCCTGCTGCAGCAGGACGGCCTGGCGCAAGTCTACACGCGCACGCAGATGGAAGCGGGAGCCGTCGCCACGCGCATGGACACCCTGATGCGCCGCGCTTGGAACCGCCAGCTGTCGGGCGACCTGATGGTCGTCACAAAGCCGGCCTGGTACTTCGGCAAGGGCAGCGGCGGCACCTCGCATGGCACGCCCTATACCTATGACACCAACGTGCCGCTGATGGTCTTCGGTCCGCGCTGGATCAAGCCGGGCGCGTATGGCCAGTACGCGGAAGTGGTCGATATCGCGCCGACCCTGGCCCATCTGCTGCGCATACGCCAGCCGTCGGCGTCGGAAGGGCGGGTGTTGACGGAAGCGGTGCGGTAGGTCGGATTAGCGGCGAAGCCGCGTAATCCGACAACATCGTTGGTCAAGCCGCTTACAGCAGCCAGTCGATCGGCAGCACCGACAGAATCGCCACCCCCATGCGCTTCCACACGCTGGTGCCCGGTTCCGTGTCGTAGCGCGTGGTGGCACCGCTGGCGTCGCGCGCGAGCCAGTACAGCGCGCCGTCGTCGCCAAGCAGCACCTGGTAGGCGCGCTGCGGGATCGTGGTGCGCATGGCTTGCCCCAGCTGGCTGGCCAGCGCGGGGCTGTCGATGACGAGGCCCATTTCCGTGTTCAATTCGATCGAGCGCGGATCGAAGTTGAACGAGCCGACAAAGATGCGCCTGTCGTCGACGGCAAAGGTCTTTGCATGCAGGCTCGATGCGGAGCTGCCGAAGCGGCCCGGCTGTTCGCGCGCGTCGCCCCGTTCCCACGAACGGCGCGACTCGTACAGCAGCACGCCCGCTTCCAGCAGCGGCTTTCTCCACTTCGCATAGCCGGCATGCACGGCCGCCACGTCGGTCGCTTCCAGCGCATTCGTCAGGATGCGCACGCCCACGCCTTTTCTTGCCAGGTCGGCAAAGGCTTGCGTGCCCGATTTGCCGGGCACGAAATACGGCGACACCAGGTCCACTTCCTTTTCCGGCACACCCAGCAGGTTTTGCAGGTTGTCCGCCACGCCCGTGCCTGGCCGGGCCTTGTCCAGCACCTTGGCCGGGTCGTCGCTGACCATGCGCGTCTTGGCCCATTCGAAGGGCAGGGTGCGTTCCATCATCTGCTTGACGAAGGGCGAGGTGCGCAGCGCCTGCACGTATTCCTCGGCCGCCTTGGTATCGTCGATGCGGTCCGCTTCGGCGGCGATGGTGGCCGCGTCGCCCTCGACAGGGCTGGTCAGCAGCAGTCTGGCGGGGTAGGCAGAGGCGCTGTTCCAGTAGCGGTCGAAATCCTGCGACACTTCGTCGACGACGGGGCCGATGGCCAGCACGTCAAGGTCGGCAAACAGCACGTCGCCGGCCGCGCCAAAATATTCGTCGCCCACATTGCGCCCGCCGACGATGGTGGCCTGGTTATCGGCCGTGAACGATTTGTTGTGCATGCGCCGGTTGAGGCGGGAAAAATCCGCGGCAAAGGCCAGTGCGCGCGGCGCGCGGGGAATGAATGGGTTGAACAGGCGGATCTCCAGATTCTGCTGCTTGCCCAGCATCGTCAAGGTCTGGTCCAGGCCCGCCGTGTTGTTATCGTCGAGCAGCAGGCGCACGCGCACGCCCCGCTCCGCTGCCTGGCGCAGGGCGTCGAACAGCAGTGTGCCCGTGATGTCCTTGTGCCAGATGTAGTACTGCACGTCCAGGCTGCGCTGGGCGGCGGCGGCCAGCAGGGCGCGCGCGGCAAAGGCGTCGCGCCCATCGACCAGCGGATAAATGCCGGACACGCCCGGATGCTGCGCCGCCATGGGCGCAATGGCCGTGGCCAGCTGGGTATGTGCCGTATCGGTGATGATGCTGGAGGGAGTGCGGCTCTCCAGCGAAGGCAGTGAAGCGCAGCCGGCGAGGACGGCGGACAGCAGCAGGGGCAGCAGCAGCCGGGTGGCGCTGCGGAAGGGGAGTGCTTGGGCGGGCATGGCGGGCTTTCATCGAGTTGCCCCGATGTTAGCAGATGCGCATGCCCGCACGCGGCGCGGTTTTAGAGTTGTTCCAGCGCGATCAGCTCGGCCACCGTCTGGCGGCGGCGGATCAAGCGGGATTGTTCTCCGTCGACCAGGTATTCCGCCGCATGGGGGCGGCTGTTGTAGTTCGACGACATCGACGCGCCATACGCGCCCGCGCCTTCGAACACCACGTAGTCGCCCACCTGTGCTGCCGGCAGCTGCCGGGTTTCCACCACGCCGCCATCGCGCTGGGTAAACACGTCGCCCGATTCGCACAGGGGGCCGCCGACGACGGTGGCGCGCTGCGTGTCCAGCGCGCGGCCGTCATGCGCGATCACCGACATTTCATGGTAGCTGCCGTACATGGCAGGGCGCATCAGTTCATTGAAACCCGTATCGAGCAAGGTGAAATGGTTGCCGCCCATTTGCTTGGTGGCGCGTACTTCGGCCACCAGCAAGCCCGCGTCGGCCACGAGGAAGCGACCCGGTTCGATTTCCAGGTGCACGCGATGGCCCAGGTGCGCCTCGATCTGCTTGCGCGCCGCATCCCATAGCTGGAAGTAGTGGTCCGTGTCGACGGGCTGCTCACCTTCGCGGTAGGGCACGGACAGGCCGCCGCCCGTGGAAATGGCTTCGATATCGTGGCCCATGTTTTTGACCAGGTCGACCATGGTGCCGCAGACGGTTTCCAGGTGGCTGTAGTCGACGCCCGAGCCGATGTGCATGTGCAGGCCTACCAGGTGCAGGCCATGTGCGCGGATGACGGCCAGCGCCTCCGGCAGCTCTTCATGCCAGATGCCGTGCTTGCTGTTTTCGCCGCCCGTATTGGTCTTGTTGCTGTGGCCATGACCATAGCCTGGATTGATGCGCAGCCAGACGCGGTGGCCGGGCGACACGGGACCCAGCTGGCGCAGCATGTCGACGGAGCCGCAATTGACTTCGATCTTCGCCGCCGCCACGCGCGCCAGGGTGGCGCGGTCAAACAGGTCGCAGGTGAACACCACGCCGGCGGCGCCGTTCGTTTGCGCCGGCGTAAAGCCTGCCTGCAGCGCGCGCTCGATCTCGCCCAGCGACACGGCGTCTACGTGCACGCCCGCTTCGCGCATCAAGGTCAGCAGGTGGATGTTCGAATTGGCCTTTTGCGCGAAGCGCACGGTGTCGAACTGCGCCAGCTGCGCCACGCGCGCGCGGATGGTGGCCGCGTCATACACCCACAGGGGGGTGCCGTGTTCCTGGGCGAGTTGGGCGAGGGTGGCGTCTGGCACTGGTTTCATGGTGTGGTCTTTGTCATATGATGGGTGGCGTCGGATTACGCGGGCTTTGCCCGCTAATCCGACCTACGATGCTGGCCATGATGCGGGTTTTCTTTGTAAACATAAAATATCTATTTAAGCCTGCCTTATTCATTTATGATATGGCCATGACTATCTCCCTGCGCCATATCGAAGTCTTTCGCGCCATCATGACGACGGGCAGCGTGACGGCCGCCGCCGCCATGCTGCATACGTCGCAGCCCACCGTCAGCCGCGAACTGGCGCGCCTCGAGCATTTGACGGGCTTGATCCTGTTCGAGCGCGAGCGGGGGCGGCTGCGTCCCACGGCCCAGGCGCTGCAGCTGTTCGAGGAAGTGCAGCGCGCGTATTTCGGCCTCGAGCGCATCGTCAGCACGGCGGCGGCCCTGCGCCAGTTCGACCAGGGACAGTTGTCGATCGCCTGCCTGCCCGTGTTTTCCCAGTCGCTGCTGCCGCAGGCGTGCAAGCGCTTCGTCGCCGATTTTCCCAAGGTGAGCATCAGCATCACGCCGCAGGAGTCGCCGCTGCTGGAAGAGTGGTTGTCGGCGCAGCGGCACGATATCGGCCTGACGGAAGTGGGCAATGCGCCGCCGGGCACGGCGCTCGACACCCTGATGTCCGTCGATGAAGTGTGCGTGCTGCCGGACGGCCATGCGCTCGCCAGCAAGACCGTGCTGCAGCCGGCCGATTTCGCGGGCCAGCCTTTCATCAGCCTGGCCGCCGTCGACCCCTACCGCCAGCAGATCGACGCCATCTTCGCGCAGGCGGGCGTGGAGCGGCGCATGGCGCTCGACACGCACAGCGCCGCCTCCGTGTGCGCGATGGTGCGCGAAGGCGTGGGCCTGGCCATCGTCAATCCGCTCACGGCCCTCGACTATGCGGGGCAGGGCTTGCAGATCCGCCGCTTCGCCGTGTCCCTGCCGTTCACGGTGAATCTCGTGAAACCTTTGCACCGGCCCCTGTCGCAACTTGTCGCCCTGTTCGAGCAGGCGCTGCATGCGCAGGCGGACGAAGTGAAAAGGCGGCTGCTGCAGCTGTGACGGTGCTTGTGGAGCGGCGGCGGTCAACAGAGTAAAATGGCGTTTTACTTATTCAAGCCTGATTACTTCGATGACCACAACCGCTACTCCCGTCCGTACCCGTTTCGCTCCCAGCCCGACCGGCTATCTGCACCTGGGCGGCGCCCGCACCGCTTTATACAGCTGGGCGTATGCCCGCCACTTCGGCGGCACCTTCGTGCTGCGCATCGAAGACACGGACGTGGAGCGTTCCACGCCGGAAGCCGTGCAAGCCATCATCGAAGGCATGAAGTGGCTGGGCCTGGACCACGACGAGGGCCCGTTCTACCAGATGCAGCGCATGGACCGCTACCGCGAAGTAGTGGCACAGATGCTGGCCGAAGGTACTGCATATCACTGTTACTCGTCGCCGGAAGAAGTCGAAGCGATGCGCGAGCGCATGCGCGCCGCCGGAGAAAAGCCGCGCTACGACGGCACCTGGCGTCCGGAACCGGGCAAGACCCTGCCGGCCGTGCCTGCCGACCGCAAGCCCGTCGTGCGCTTCAAGAATCCGCTCGATGGCGACGTGACGTGGGATGACGTGGTCAAGGGCACGATCACGATTTCCAACCGCGAACTGGACGACCTGGTGATCGCCCGCCCGGACGGCACGCCGACGTACAACTTCTGCGTGGCCGTCGACGACTGGGACATGCAGATCACGCACGTGATCCGCGGCGACGACCATGTCAACAACACCCCGCGCCAGATCAACATCCTGCGCGCCATCGGCGCACCGCTGCCCCTGTACGGCCACCTGCCGATGATCCTCGGTGCGGACGGCGAAAAGCTGTCGAAGCGCCATGGCGCCGTCAGCGTGATGGATTATCCGGCGCAAGGCTTCCTGCCGGAAGCGATGCTGAACTACCTGGCGCGCCTGGGCTGGAGCCATGGCGATGATGAAGTGTTCTCGACCGAGCAGTTCTGCGAGTGGTTCAACCTGAACCATCTGTCGAAATCGGCGGCCCAGTTCAACAATGAAAAACTGGCCTGGCTGAACAACCACTATATCAAGCAGGCCGACAACACGCGTCTGGCCGACCTGGCGCGCCCGCAAATGGCCGCCGCCGGTGCCGTCTTCGAAGGCGCGCCAGACTTGGCGCAAGTGCTGGGCATGATGAAGGAGCGCGCCAACACGGTCAATGAACTGGCTGCCGCCTCGATGCTGTTCTTCCGCGAGCCGCAGCCGGAAGCGGAACTGGTCGCGCAGCACATCACGGATGCCATCAAGCCCGTGCTGGCGCAGTTTGCCGAGCGCATCGCCACGGTGGAGTGGAGCAAGGAAGCCGTCGCCGCCATGATCAAGGAAGTGCTGGCCGCGAACACCATCAAGATGCCGCTGCTGGCCATGCCTTTGCGCCTGATCCTGACGGGCCAGTTGCAGACCCCGGCCATCGACCAGGTAGTGGTGATGTTCGGCCGCGACACCGTGCTGGCGCGCCTGGCAAAGTGGTTGTAAGCATCGCGATTAAATCGTCGTAAAAGAGAGTGCGGAAACCGCCCCTATGAAAAGTTGCTCATAGACGAAAAAGGGTATTTGCAGAGTGAAACTTCTTTGCTATACTCTTGTTTCTGCACCAACGGGGGTATAGCTCAGCTGGGAGAGCGCTTGCATGGCATGCAAGAGGTCAGCGGTTCGATCCCGCTTACCTCCACCAGCAGCAAAATCGCAGTCAGGTTTTGTTAGTCGTTGAAGTGGTGCAGTTGTTGTTTGGAAGTTCCGCGGTCCCCATCGTCTAGAGGCCTAGGACATCACCCTTTCACGGTGAGTACAGGGGTTCGAATCCCCTTGGGGACGCCAGGTAGTTGTGGTATAGTAGTGGCAGTTGTTTGTACTGATTGTTGTAAGTTCAGACCCGTAAAAAGCGGAATCTGGATGGAAAGCAAGTAGTGGAACAAAGTCGCCAAGTGCGGCTTTTATTATTTCTGCGCCCGGGGGGTATAGCTCAGCTGGGAGAGCGCTTGCATGGCATGCAAGAGGTCAGCGGTTCGATCCCGCTTACCTCCACCAACAGCGCAGGAGTAAAGTGGTAAAACTGTAGTGCCGAGGTCCCCATCGTCTAGAGGCCTAGGACATCACCCTTTCACGGTGAGTACAGGGGTTCGAATCCCCTTGGGGACGCCAGTTCAGTCTGGTGTTGTAGTTGTAAAGAAGTAGCAGTGTTTCTGCGCCCGGGGGGTATAGCTCAGCTGGGAGAGCGCTTGCATGGCATGCAAGAGGTCAGCGGTTCGATCCCGCTTACCTCCACCAACAGCGCAGAAACTGGTAGGTAAGGTAGTGAATAAATCAAAGTCGCCTCGAGCGGCTTTTTTTATTTGTGCTGTCGATTTCTTCGCAAGTGGTCGTGGTTAGCTGCCGTCAACCTCCGCCAATAGCATTAAGTCACAAGATATTCAAAGTCGCCTCGGGCGGCTTTTTTTGTGCCTATTGGTTGCATGGATATAACTGACAGTGATTTACGGAGTGGTTACATTTAGCTGGCGGCTTGATTGCATCAAGCCTGCCGATAAAAAATGGACCATTACATTGAGGAGACAGGATGCACCGCGTATTTGCCAGTTTTTTTCTTGCCGCCGTTATGCACGTTCCCGCGCATGCGGAGGCGCCGCCTGCGGCGAAATTTGATCCCGGTGCGCTGAAGTTGCAAAAGGGCCCGTTCAATGACGTGCTGGTGCTCGGCTCGCCCCATTTGGCGCAATTGCCAAAATCGTTTGATCCGTCTCAATTGAGCTTGCTCAACGAGCGCCTGGCGGACTGGCGGCCGGATGCGATCGCGATCGAGGCGCTTTCCGGTTTGCAGTGTGCTTACCTGCGCGCCTATCCGCAGCGCTATGGCGATACGGTGAAAGCGTATTGCTATGACACTTCCGTCGCGCGGGCCGCCACGGGGCTCGATGTGGTCGCGGCCACGGCGCAGGCGGAGGGTTTGCTGGCCGCCTGGCCGGCGGTGCCGTCTGCCGCACAGCGGCGTACATTGGCTTCCCTGTTCCTGGCCGGTGGCGAGCGCGCATCGGCGCTGGTGCAGTGGCTGCGCCTGCCCGCAGATGAGCGGCGCGCCGGTGACGGCGTGAGCGAGCCCTTGGCCGCAAACCTCAATTCCCTGCTGATGCAGCGCAACGAGAGCTATCAGATCGCTGCAGTGCTAGCGGCGAAGAGCGGGCACGAGCGGGTGCATGGCATGGATGACCATACGTCCGATATGCCTGTTGACGATGAAAAGGCTTATGCCAAGGCGATCAGGGCGGCCTGGAATAATCCCTTTTCGGCCGAGCGCAAGCGCATCCATGCCGGGTTTGAGGAACAATTGACGACGCCTGCCGGTGTGCTGGCGATCTATCGCGCCTATAACGGACGCGCCGAGGCGGATCTGGCCTTCCGTGGCGATTTTGGCGCGGCGCTCGAAGAGCCTTCGCCGCAGCGTTACGGCCGCAACTACGTCGCCTCCTGGGAGGTGCGCAACTTGCGCATGGCGTCGAATATCCGCGAAATCATGGCGGCGCGTCCGGGCATGCGCGTGCTGGTCATCGTCGGCGCATCCCACAAGGGCTATCTGGAGGCGTATCTTAACCAGATGCATGATGTGCGCATCACCAGTACGGACGATATCTTGCGCTAAGGAGTGCTTTTGCCGCGCCGGGAGGTTGGCGCGGTTTTTCCTGCATGCCTGGCGTGCTGTTGCTTTGCATATCTTCCTGCCATCATCTTGTTTCCATAGGGAAGGGGGATGCAAAAAGGTGGAAAATAAGAAGGCCAGCAGTTGATTTCGTGAATCGCTTCGTGTTAAACTTCGCGCACGCTTTTTTGAGGGGCTAAGCAAAGCCTTCAACGAAGAGTCCGCTGAGAGTAAAGCCAGCACAGGTCCCCATCGTCTAGAGGCCTAGGACATCACCCTTTCACGGTGAGTACAGGGGTTCGAATCCCCTTGGGGACGCCAGGATTTAGTTGTAAAGTAAGAGTGCAGTGCTGAATGGGCCTGACAAGTCAGGCTTTTTTTGTTTCTGCCATATTGCTGCAGTACCGGGTCAGGATGCAAAGTAGTGCATTCAGGACAGATTTCTGTCCCCATCGTCTAGAGGCCTAGGACATCACCCTTTCACGGTGAGTACAGGGGTTCGAATCCCCTTGGGGACGCCAGATTCGCAAGTAGTAACAGGTCGGGATGCAAAGCAGCGCATCCAGGACAGATTTTCTGTCCCCATCGTCTAGAGGCCTAGGACATCACCCTTTCACGGTGAGTACAGGGGTTCGAATCCCCTTGGGGACGCCAGACCGGCTGAATCAGCCAACAAAAAAGCCGCCTGGTAACAGCGCGGCTTTTTTGTTATGGGTCGCCATACCCACGTTTTTCTCTTTCCGTTCAATATGCCACTTCCTACCGATCGCGCACCATCCCTGGCCATCTTCTGCAAAGTCGTCGACAACTACGGCGATATCGGCATTTGCTGGCGCCTGGCGCGGCAGTTGAGCGGCGAGCATGCCGTGGCCGTCACCCTGTGGGTCGATGATTTGCCGAGTTTCCGGCGCATCTGCCCGGAAATCGACGTGGCGGCCGAAGCGCAGCACGTCTCCGGCGTCACGGTGCGCCATTGGCGCGGCCAGGATGGCGCGTTCGTGCCCGGCGACGTGGCCGACATCGTCATCGAATTCTTTGCCTGCGACATTCCGCCCGGCTATATCAGCGCCATGGCGCAGTGCGCGCCGCATCCCGTGTGGCTGAACCTGGAAGGCTTGACGGCGGAAGAGTGGGTCGAGGGCTGCCACGCGCTGACGTCGCCGCGCCACGGCATGATCAAGCATTTCTTCTTTCCCGGCTTCACGAACAAGACGGGCGGCTTGCTGCGCGAAGCGGCGCTGGATGAGAAAAGGCTGGCGTTCCAGGCCGATGCACCCGCCATGGCGGCATTCCTGAGTCAATTCGGCGTGACGGCGGCGGAAATGTCCGCCTTGAAGGTATCGCTGTTCTGCTACCCGTCCGCGCCGGTCGCCGAGCTGTTTGCGGCCTGGCAGGCAGGGAGCGAACCCATGACATGCCTGGTGCCAGAAGGCGTCGCGATCGATGCCGTTCAGGCGTTTATCGGCGACGATGTGGTGGTATCTGGTGCGGCGCGCACGCGCGGCGCGCTCACCGTGCGCGTGCTGCCTTTCGTGCCGCAAGACGATTACGACCGCCTGCTGTGGGCTTGCGACGTCAATTTCGTGCGCGGCGAGGATTCCTTCGTGCGCGCGCAATGGGCCGGCCAGCCGTTTCTCTGGCATATCTATCTGCAGGATGAAAACTTGCATCACGTGAAATTGCGCGCCTTCCTGCAGCGCTATGCGGCCGATGCGGGCGGCGCCATCGACAGCCTGGTGCAGGCGGCGCTGGCCTGGAATGGCGCCAGCGCGGACGCCTTGCGGTGGTCGCAGCTGTGGCCCGCATTGCAGGCCGATCTGCCACGCATCAGGGCGCGCGCGCAGGACTGGCAGCGGCAGATGCAGGCTAATGGCGATCTGGCAAGTAAGCTGCTGGCGTTCGCTGGCGCGACGAGATAGGCGCTTGCTCAAAATTAAGGTAAAATGCCCGGTTATTTCTAACGTATTTTTAACCGATCAAACGCAAGCTTGCGGCGCTGATGGCGCACAGGCGGCAGATGGTCTTCATGCAACCCACTTTTTACGTACATTCCTATGAAACCCGCAAAAGAAATTCGTGTTGGCAATATCATCATGGTCGACAGCAAGCCAATGATCGTGTTGCGTTCTGATGTCAACGGTTCGAGCCGCACGGGCTTCACCTACAAATGGAAGATGAAAAATCTTCTGACGAACACCCCGATGGAAAACGTGTTCCGCGGCGACGACAAGTTCGACGTTGTTGTTCTGGATAAAAAGCCAGTGACGTATTCGTACTTCGCCGACCCGCTGTTCGTTTTCATGGACACCGAGTACAACCAGTACGAAATCGAAGAAGAAAACCTGGGCGAAGCGCTGAACTACCTGAAAGATGGCATGGAATGCGAAGCCATTTTCTACGACGGCAAAGCGATCTCCGTTGAACTGCCGACGACCATCGCCCGTCAAGTGGTGTACTCGGAGCCAGCGGTCAAGGGCAACACGTCGGGCAACGTCCTGAAAGAAGCCAAGATCGAAAACGCCATCGACGCGCACCGCCACACCGTGCAAGTGCCGCTGTTCGTGGCACAGGACGACGTCATCGAAATCGACACCCGTACCAACGAATACAAGCGTGTCGTACGCAACTGATAGATCGTTGCACTGCGCCGCTCGCATGGCCCGGCATACGCCGGCCTGGCTTGCTCCAGTGCTGGATGATCAAGAAACGCTGCCTTCGGGCGGCGTTTTTTTTGCTTAAAAAATAATTCCCTTCAACAACAATTGTGTTGCAGGGACTGCTATGCTATGGCTAGAACATTATTGCGGTAGAAACATTGAAGTTTCCTGGAGATAGCATGCAGCGCAGTCAGATGTTACGCAGTGGCGCGTCCCGGGGCGTGGCGCGTCCCGTGCTGGCCCGTGCCTCGGCGCCCGCCAGCCCCATGGCCCATCTGCTCGATGCCGGCGTCTTGCCGCAACAGCAAATGATGCAGGCAGGCAAACTCAGCTCCCATGCCCTGACGTCGCAGTACCTGGGGCGCATCCGCTCCCTGTGCAGCATCGGCGCGCGGACCTATCCCGGCATTGAAATCAATCCCGATGCGTTGAAAATTGCCCTGGAAATGGACCGCGAGCGGCAGGTGCACAAGGTGCGCGGCCCCTTGCATGGTATTCCCGTCGTCTTGCGCGACAATATCGCCACGGGCGACCGCATGAAGACGCGCACGCAAGCCCCCCAGGCCACGCAGGCCAGCTGCGATTCCTTTGTGGCGGCGCGCTTGCGCGCGGCCGGCGCCGTCATCATCGGCAAAAGCAATTTACGCCAGTGGGCTGCCGTCAGCGTGCCGCATGCCACTGCCAGCTGGGCCGGGCTGACCATCCTGGCCGTCGACAGCGCCGCGGACGGTTCCATCGTCGCGCCTGCTTCAGACTGCGGCCTGGTCGCCATCAAGCCCACGGGCAGGGCCGCTGGCGGGCAGGGCGGCGAGCCAGCCATGGCCGGGCCGATGGCCCCCAGCGTGCGCGAGGCGGCCTGGCTGCTCGCCGCCCTGAGGGGCGAGCGCCTGGCCGATGGCGTGGTGCTCGATGCCGCCGGCTTGCATGGGCGCCGCATCGGCGTGGCGCGCAGCCTGTTCGGCCTGTGCGCGGGGACCGATGCCGTGATCGGGCAGGCGCTGCTGGTACTGCGCGACCAGGGCGCGGAACTGATCGAGATGCCGCCCGCGCCCGGGCCTGGCGGCATCGAAGCATTGCTGGGCTCGCATGGGCTCGATGCGCTGGTGGGGCCTACCTGCCATGGCGTATCGCAGGCGCCGGCGGCCTTGCCGCATATCACTGTGCCGGCCGGCGTGGCCGGGGGCTCGCCGGTCGGCTTGTCCTTCATCGGTCCGGCCCACGGCGACATGCAGCTCATTGCGATGGCCTATGCGTATGAGCAGGCGACTTTGCACCGGCGCACGCCCGCGCTGCCGGCGAGCATCACCCTGGCGCTGCGCCAGCCATGAATTTTCTTTTCGTTTTCTTTCGATAAACTATGCTTGCAACCTTGCTGCTGAGTGCGGCCGTGACCGCCACCCCGACTCCTTTTGACGCCGCGCAATTGTCTGGCAGCTGGTCCGACAGCGTCAATACGAACAGTGTTTGCGAAGAGGCGCGGCACTTTACGCGCATGCAGCTGTCTGACGATCATCAGCGGCTGGCGATCTTCAACGACCGTACGTGGAAAAGCAAGCTGGGTGAAACCAACCGCTTTGCCGCGACGGTGGTGGCGGAAACGGAGCACAGCCTGACGTTACGCTATGACAATGAAACCCGCCTCAATGCCGCTGGCAAGCTGGTGGAATGGCAATTGATCATCGTCGCGCCCGGCGTATACCGCTGGCGCGAGACGGGCTGGCCGGAAGGTAAGGTCAACGGGGTCGTCGGTATCCGCTGTTCTCCCTGAGACGGTGCGCAAGCATGCCATTCTGCTATGCTGCCGGCATTACATGATGCTTTTAGGAGATTGCATGTCCGCACGTTTGCTGTTCCCCCTGTTCCTTGGTGCCGCCGTGGCGCTGGCTGCGCTGCCGGCGCACGCGCGTACGCCGAGGCTGTCGCTGATCGAGCAGGCGCAAAGCTGCGACGGCGGCCACACCTGCCCGTATTTCCCCGACGTCTACAAGGCGGACTACGCGTTTCGCAAGGCCTTCAATGTGGGCTTGAAAAAAGCTGGCCTGAAGCGGCAGCGCTGGGTTCCGGATGGCGTGGCCAGCCCGCTCAAGCCCGTCGAGATCGACGGCAAGGCGCGCCTGCTGAGCAGTATCTGCGAGCCGCACAATTGCGGCCACCGCTACTCCATCCTGTACGACCCGGCCGAGCGCAGCATGACGGGCGTGTATATGGGCAGCGATGGCAAGGGCGGCTTGCGCACCGTCTACTTCGGCGAACCCAGCATCGCCGAAGCCGACCTGTTGTTCAAGAACTGATGCACGCGCCACTGCGCATTTCCAGCGAACGTGGCGAGCTGGACGTGGCCATGATCCACCGCTACCTGAGCGAGCAATCGTACTGGAAGCGCGGCGTGGCGATCGACACGGTGCGCAAGGGCATCGCCAACGCGCTGTGTTTCGGCGGCTATGTGGATGGGCAGCAGGTGGCGTTCGCCAGGGTTATCACGGATTACACGGATTTTGCCTACCTGCGCGACGTGTTTGTGCTGCCGCCATACCAGGGGCGCGGCTATGGCAAGCAGATCGTGGCCGCCGCGCTCGGCGATGCGCGTGTGCGCGATGTCGTCTGGATGCTGGGGACCGATGACGCGCACGGCCTGTATGCCAGCTTTGGTTTTGCGCCGCTGGAGGCGTCACACAAGTACATGCGTCGTCCTGCAGCGTGAGAATTATCAAAACAACCTTTAGGTGTCAAGAGAACTATTAACATTATTGTACGTAATAATGTTGCATTGATAATGACATCATGTCATTATGCGCGCTCTGCAGCTTACGCAGCGGTGCGTTGCTGGTGCTGTGCTTTGCCGTCGCTACCTGGCGGGGCAAAGGTGGTGAGCGGTCCGATTGGTCGTCCCTGGCACGTTTTCTCGTCACTTTAAAGGAATACATCATGAAACAATATGGCGCCGAATTTCTCGGCACGTTCTGGCTGGTCCTGGGCGGTTGCGGCAGCGCCGTGCTGGCCGCTGCCTTTCCCGGCCTCGGCATCGGCTTTGCCGGCGTAGCGCTGGCCTTTGGCCTGACGGTGCTGACCATGGCTTACGCCATCGGCCACATCTCGGGCTGCCACCTGAATCCTGCCGTCTCGATCGGCCTGTGGGCCGGCGGCCGCTTCCCCGCCAATCAACTGTTGCCATACATCATTGCGCAAGTGCTGGGCGCCATCGTGGCCGGCGGCGTGCTGTACGTGATCGCCAGCGGCCAGGCCGGTTTCGATGTCAGCAAGGGCTTTGCCTCGAACGGCTTCGGTGCCCATTCGCCGGGCGGCTATTCGATGCTGTCGGCGCTGGTCATTGAAATCGTGCTGACGATGTTCTTCCTGATCGTCATCCTGGGCGCCACCGACAAGCGCGCGCCGGCCGGCTTCGCCCCGCTGCCGATCGGCCTGGCGCTGACCCTGATCCACCTGATCAGCATTCCCGTCACCAATACCTCCGTCAATCCGGCCCGCAGCACGGGCGTGGCCCTGTACGTGGGCGATTGGGCGACCAGCCAGCTGTGGCTGTTCTGGCTGGCACCGATTATCGGCGCCTTGCTGGGCGCGCTGGCCTACCGCTTGATTGCGGGCGAAAAAGAGTAGGTCGGCTTAGCCCGCAGGGCGTAAGCCGACAATGCCGGCAGCGCAGCTTGTCGGCTTGCGCGCGGCCTTGCCACGCTAAGCCGACCTATGCGCCGCGCCACTCGCTCAGGTAATGCTGCGGCGTGCGGCCCAGGATGCGGCGGAACATGGCGCTGAAGGCGCTGGGGCTGGCGTAGCCCAGCGCATAGGCGATGGCCGCCACGCCTTCGCCCCGGTCCAGGCGGCAGAAGGCCTCGGCCAGGTGGACTTGCTGCAGCCATTGGCGGTAGTGCAAGCCCGTTTCCTTGGGGAATAAACGGATCAGGGTGCGCGCGCTGGCGCCTGCGTCCTGCGCCCAATCCTCGATGCTGCGCCGGCTGCCGGGCGCGCTCATGATGGCCGAGCAGACGGCCACCAGGCGGCGGTCGCGCGGCCAGGGGATGGCGAGGGGGACGGTATCGGCTCCCGCCAATTCCGACAGGATCAAGTGCGCCAGCCAGTCACCGCGTCCCGCCAGCGCATATTCGATCGGTTCGGCCAGCAAGGCCAGGATCAGCTCGCGCAACAGCCGGCTCACTTCCAGTACCTTGCAATCGGCGCCATATTGGGGCGCTACCTGCGCATCGATGTACACGGTGCGCATGCTCAGTTCGCTCAAGATGTGAACTTCATGCACGACGCCCACGGGGATCAGCAGGGCGCGCCGCGGCGGCAGGATCCACACGCCGTGTCCGGTGGAGACGCGCATCACGCCTTCCGTCGCATACAGCAGCTGTGCCCGCACATGGCTGTGCGGCGCCGTGTAGTCGCCCGCCACGTATTGCCTGGACATGGCCGTCACGGGGCGCGGCACGTGCTGGTAATCGTGCGAGCTGGTGCTGCGGCTGAACGGCACGCCATCGGGGTGGGTCTGGGCGGGGTGGTGGGTGTACATGTGCGTCGTTGGATTGTCACCTGATTGTCACTTAGTTGTCACTTGGGCGACGATTATTGGAAGTTGTCAGTTCAGTGACCATACTATACTGGCTTCTTTGCCGGGCCGCAGCCGTGCCCGATTATTGCGGATGACACATGCACACAACCACACCTGCCCCAGCACTGGCCAAGCCCGTGCCGGCGGCTCCCTCGCTTCACAGTTCCCAACAACAATCCGGTCTGGCCATGCACATTCTGGGCGCCGTCGCCTTCGTGCATTTGCTTAATGACTTGATCCAGGCATTATTGCCGTCGATTTATCCGATGCTGAAAGCCGAGTTTTCACTCAGTTTTACCCAGGTCGGCCTTATAACCCTGACGTTCCAGTGCACGGCATCGTTGCTGCAACCCTGGATCGGCTTGTACACGGACCGCCGTCCGCTGCCATTCTTGCTGCCCGTTGGCATGTGCTTTACCCTGGCGGGCGTGCTGATGCTGTCCATCGTCTCGACTTTCCCGACCCTGCTGATCGCCTCGGGCCTGATCGGCGTCGGCTCGTCGACCTTCCACCCGGAAGCGTCGCGCGTGGCCCGCATGGCGTCGGGCGGACGCTACGGCTTTGCCCAGTCGCTGTTCCAGGTGGGCGGCAACGTTGGCTCCGCCCTGGGCCCGCTGCTGGCGGCGGCCGTCATCGTGAACCGTGGCCACGGTAATGTCGCCTGGTTCAGCCTGCTCGCCGTGCTGGCCATCGGCGTGCTGTACAAGGTCAGCCACTGGTATAGCGGCCACCTGGCCAGCTTCAAGCCGAAGGCGGGCGGCCATGGACCTAACTTGTCGCGCAACAAGGTGATGGGTGCGCTGGGCGTGCTGGCCCTGCTGGTGTTTTCCAAATACATCTACATGGCCAGCCTGTCGAGCTACTACACGTTTTACCTGATCGACAAGTTCCAGCTGTCGCTCGGCGATGCCCAGCTGTACCTGTTCCTGTTCCTCGCCGCCGTCGCGGCCGGCACCTTCATGGGCGGCCCCATCGGCGACCGCATCGGCCGCAAGCGCGTGATCTGGATTTCCATCCTGGGCGCCGCGCCATTTACCCTGCTGCTGCCATATGTCGACCTGTTCTGGACGGCTGTATTGACGGTGATCATCGGTTTCGTGATTTCATCCGCGTTTTCCGCCATCGTCGTCTTCGCGCAGGAACTGGTGCCGGGCAAGGTGGGCATGATCGCGGGGATCTTCTTTGGCCTGATGTTTGGCGTGTCGGGCATCGCGGCCGCGGCGATGGGCCACCTGGCCGACGTGTCGGGCATCGCCTATGTGTATAAAATCTGCTCCTACCTGCCGCTGCTGGGCATATTGACGGTGCTGCTGCCGCATATCGAGCAGGCGAAAAAGTAGGCCAGCGTCGCGGGAGGGCTTGACGGCCCGCCCGCGCGCATGCGATATTCTCTTCATGAACTCTTCCATCCTCCATCCAGTCCTTGCATACCGCGCCGCCGCTGCGCTGTGTCCGTGTACCTGGCTTCGCGAGGATGCGGCCCGGCGCCGTTAAACTTTTTACTCCTCATTCCGATGGCCACAGTGTTGAAAAACCTGTGGCCATTTTCTTTTTCCGCAACGCGCATGAAAGTCCCGCATGACACTTCATTTGTACGACACGTATAGCCGCAGCCTGCGGCCCTTCGAGACCATCGTTCCTGGCCATGCCGGCCTGTACGCCTGCGGCCCCACCGTCTACGATTACGCGCACATCGGCAACCTGCGCACCTATCTGTTCGTCGATGGCTTGCGCCGCGCGCTTGAATTCAACGGCTTGCAGGTGCGCCACGTGATGAATATCACTGACGTGGGCCATCTGACGTCGGATGCGGACAGCGGCGACGACAAGATCGAGGCGCGCAGCGCCCGCAGCGGCAAGTCGGCCTGGGATATCGCCGCCGAATTCACCTACGCGTTCGAGGGCGATCTGCGCGCGCTGAATATCCTGCCGCCCACCGTCTGGTGCCGCGCCACGGACCACATCGCGGAGCAGATCGCATTTATCCTCGACCTGGAAGCGAAGGGCTATACCTACCGCACGGACGACGGCATCTATTTCGACACGACGCGCCAGGACAGCTATGGAAAACTGGCGCGCCTGAACCGCGACGGCCTGCAGGCGGGGAAGAGGGTGGACCTGGGCGAGAAGCGCGACATCTGCGATTTCGCGCTGTGGAAGTTCAGCGGCGTGCCGGGCCAGCGGCAGATGGAGTGGGACAGCCCCTGGGGCCTGGGTTTTCCCGGCTGGCATATCGAGTGCTCGGCCATGGCGGAAAAACACCTGGGCGCGTATTTCGACATCCATTGCGGCGGCGAAGACCACGTGGCCGTCCACCACAGCAACGAGATCGCGCAAACGGAAGCGCGCCACGGCACGCGCCTGGCCAATTTCTGGCTGCATGGCGCGTTCCTCAAGACCCAGGATGCGAAGATGTCGAAATCCACGGGCGACTTCTTGCGTTTGCAAAGCCTGGTGGAGCAGGGCGTCGATCCGCTGGCCTACCGCTACCTGTGCCTGGGCGCCCACTACCGCAGCAGCCTCAATTTCACGGACGATGCGCTGCGTGCCGCCGCCAGCGGCCTGGCGCGCCTGCGCGTGGCCGTGCATGGCCTGGGTGCTGCGGAAGGCGAGGCCGATCCTGCATGGCATGAGCGTTTCATGAGCTGCGTCAACGATGACCTGAACTACCCGCGCGCGCTGGTCGTGGCCTGGGAGCTGCTGAAAAGCGGGCTGCCGGACGCCGTGAAAAAGGCCACCATGGCCCGCTTCGATGCGGCCCTGGGGCTCGATCTGCTGGCCTGGCAGCCGGCGCAGGTGGCAGTGCCGCAGCAGGTGCAGGCGTGGATGGCGGAACGGTCCATCGCCCGCGCGCAGCGCCAGTGGACCGAGGCGGACCGCTTGCGCGACCTGGCGCGCGCGGCCGGTTATGACATCGACGATACGCCACAGGGGCAACAGGCGCGGCCTTTGTGAAGATGTCCTGCATAATGGCCGCCTGATGAAACTGGAGATGCCGTGAAGCGTCGTTTGCTGCTATTGAGTTGTTGCCTTGCCTTGTCGAACTCCGTCCAGGCGGCCGGCGCCTGCCCCGGCTTTCCCGCGCTGGCCACCTCCGGCGAGGCGCTGCTGGCGCAGGTGCGCGCGCTGCCGCCCGCCGCTGTGGACCGCGAACGGCAGGCGTGCGCGCCGGCGACCGTCATCGATTTCGCCTACAGCGGCGGTACCTTGTGCCGCTTTGGCGCGGGCGAGGAGGCGGTCGATGCGGCGACGGCCGCCGTCACGCGCCTGGCCGATGGCGGTGAGCTGGTCGAGTACCTGTATCTGTTCCCGTATGCGCCGGCCTCGCATGCGCGCTTGCTGGCGCTGCTGGCCGCGCGGTTTGCGCCCGTCGACAAGGCGGCCTGGCCGGCCTTTTTGAAGACCGCAAGGCCAGGCAAGGAAACCACGGCCCTGTTCACACATGACGGTTTTTATATCTCGCTGGGCAAGCCCACCGAAGGCGATCCGGCCGCATGGTACTCGAATGTGATCTTTGAAAAGATGGACAAGCCGGCGCTGGGCGTGCGCAAGGTGTGCCGGGAGGGGCGCGATGGCTGAAGCGGATGCCTTTCCGGTGGCGCTGGCCGGCACTGTGGCGCAGCTATTGCCCGCGCTGGGGAGTAGCCGGGCACACCCGCCATTTGCCGTATGCCAGGATGGCGAGGCCTTGCTGATCCCGACGCGCACGTATTACGAGCACCAGCGATTGCTGGCCTGTACGCAGCTGCCCGGCGACGCGGGCGTGATCGCCCTGTGTCTGGGCACGCGCCACCATGACGGCCATCTGCGCGAAGCGTGTGTAAGGCAGCTGTTGCTGCAGGAGCGGGCGTGGACGGTGCCGTTCGTCGTGCACCTGTGCGGCGAATACGTGCTGGAGATCGTCGAGGCAATTGGCGCGCTGCTGCCGGCCTGGAATGCGCAGGCGCTGGCGCGCTACCTGCAGGAGAACCCCGCGTATGTGGCCACCCTGGAGCGGCGCGCCGTCAGCTACTGGAACTGCTACTACCGCAGGCGCTACCCCGTGTGGAAAGACTATCCGGGACGCAGGGCCATGGCGGCCCTGCGTGCATTGCAGCAGCTTACGCCTCGATAAAGCGCATCTTGAAGCTGCGGCCCTTGATGTTGCCGAAGTCGCGGCCCAGGGTATTGCCCGCGTTCAGGCGCTTGAAGGCTGCTTCTGCCACCTTGCGGTCCAGCGCCACGTAGGTCATGAACTCGAACACGTTGATCTTGCCCACCTGTTCCTTGGTGAGGCCAGCGTCGCCCGTCAGCGCGCCCAGCAAGTCGCCCGGACGCAGCTTGTCCTTCTTGCCGCCCATGATGCACAGGGTGACCATCGGCGCCGGCAGCGCCTCCATCCCGTCATCTTCCGCCAGTTCCTTCAGGTCGTGCCATTCGGCGGCGCTGTTCTGGTACTGCTCGATCAGCTTGACCCATTTTTTCTCGTTCGGCGCGCACAGCGACAGGGCCAGACCCTTCTTGCTGCCGCGGCCAGTGCGGCCGATGCGGTGGATGTGCACTTCCGTGTCCTTCGACACGTCGACGTTGATCACGGCGCCCAGGTCGGAAATATCGAGGCCGCGCGCAGCCACGTCGGTGGCGACCAGCACGGAGCAGCTGCGGTTGGCGAACAACACCAGGATTTCATCGCGCTCGCGCTGTTCCAGCTCGCCGTACAGGGCCAGCGCGGAAAAGCCTTGCTGGCGCAGTTCCTCGGCCAGTTCGCGGCAATGCACCTTGGTATTGCAGAAGGCCAGGGTCGATTCCGGCTTGAAGTGTTTCAACAGCTTGCCGACGGCGCCATTGCGCTCGTCGAAGCCGATTTCATAGAAGCGCTGCTCGATCTTGTCGTTGTCGTGCTGCGCCTCGACCGTCACTTCCAGCGGATTGACGAGGAACGATGCCGTGGCGCGGCGGATGTCTTCCGGATACGTGGCCGAGAACAGCAGGGTCTGGCGGCGCGCCGGGCAGGCGCTGACGATGCCGGCGATTTCCTCGTAAAAGCCCATGTCCGTCATGCGGTCCGCTTCATCGAGCACCAGCGTCTGCACGTGATTCAGGTTGATGGTGCCGCGGCCCAGATGGTCGCGCAGGCGGCCCGGCGTGCCGACGACGATATGGGCGCCGTGTTCCAGCGAAGCGATTTGCGGACGCATCGGCGCGCCGCCCGTCAGGGTCAGGATCTTGATGTTGCCAGCCGCGCGGGCCAGGCGGCGCAGCTCATTGGCCACCTGGTCGGCCAGTTCGCGCGTGGGGCACAGCACCAGTCCCTGCACGGCAAACCAGGCCGGATTGAGCTTGTGCAGGATGCCGATGCCGAAGGCGGCGGTCTTGCCGCTGCCCGTCTTGGCCTGGGCGATCAGGTCGCGGCCGTCGAGCACCGCCGGCAGGCTTTGCGCCTGGATGGTGGTCATCTCGTGGTAGCCGAGCGAGTCCAGGTTGGCCAGGAAGGCGGGCGTCAGCGGCAGGCTGGCAAAGGAAGTGGTGGTGTCAGTGGTGGTGTTCATAGGGGCGGAGCCGGTAAAAAGCGGGTGGATGGGCACAGTCTACAGGCGTTCTACGCCCTTGTGCGGATGGTGGTGTGGAAGCTGGCGGCAAACGGCCGCCCGCGTGTGGTATTAATTGTCGGGCGCCCAGATGGGCAAGCCGGTGAGATCCAGGCCGGCGTCGCGCGTCCACACGGGCAGGCCTGTGGCGTCGGTCGGCTCCAGCAATTCGAGCTGCACTTGCTTCAGCGCCACCTTGCGCGGGCGGGCGCGGCGCTGTGGCTCCGGCGCCGGCTCTGGCGCATCGTGCGCTGGCGGCGGGCCGAAACCGGGCAAGTCGATGGTGGCGTTGTCTTTTTTGTCTCTCATTTGATAACCTCTGTCCCTGGCCTGCGAAGGCCAAGGGGCGGGCAGCATGCTGTCCGCCTATGTCCATACGCTTTAACTTCATCCACAAAACAAAAGCCCGGCTACAGGAGTCGGGCTCATTGTGAATATCATCGGCAGGAAAAGCAGACCTGCGGATTAAAGTGCGGCACGCAGTGTATCACAGGCGTGCCGCATTGTGGGATGCGCTGTTGTTGTGTCAGCGGAAGCTCAGGGCGCCCGTCAGGTCGCCCGGCGGCAGTGCGCCGCGTGACGCAAAGGCGTCATTGCGCACTTTCAGGCCTTCGAGCAGCGGCAAGTCGTGCAGGCGCGTGATCAGGCGCAGGATCGACGTGGTGTCGTAGAAACTGTGGTCGACGGCGCCTTTCTTCGCGTATGGCGAGACGACGATGGCGGGAATGCGCGTGCCAGGACCCCAGCGGTCGCCTTTCGGCGGCGCCACGTGGTCCCACCAGCCGCCGTTTTCATCGAAAGTGATCACCACGATCATGTCTTTCCACTGCGGCGACTCCTTCAGATGCTGGATGACGTTGGCCACGTGCTGGTCGCCCGACTCGATGTCCGAATAGCCCGCGTGCAGGTTCAGGTTACCCTGCGGCTTGTAGAAGGTCACGGCCGGCAGCTTGCCCGCCACGGCGGCGGCGAGGAATTTGTTCGAAATCGGGCTGTCGCCCGTGCCGCCGTCGCGCAGGTGCTCGGCGCGCGCGGCGGTGCCGGGTGCGAACTGCTTGAAGTAGTTCAGCGGCTGGTGGTGGAACTGGAAATTCGGCTTGCTGCCGCCGCCCTTGTGGTCGAGCGCCGCTTGCCAGCCGCCGCCATACCAGGCCCAGCTGACGCCCTTGCGCGACAGCAGGTCGCCGATGGTGTCGTAGGTTTGCGGCGGCAGGGTATTCGCGTCGGCCGGATCGGCGTGCAGCGGGTCGCCGTCGAAGGCGGGGCGGATATAGCTGGGCTGGTATGGCGGCGCCATGGTGTTGACGGCATAGCCGTCCGGCGTGAGGGCGCCGTCGTTGACGTATTTCGGCTTGCCATCGAGCGCGGAGGCGGGGCAGTCGGGCGAGATCGCCAGGCGCACGCCTTGCGGGCCGTCGGACAGCACGGCGATCTTTTTCTTTGCCGCCGTCTCGGCCGCGTTGAAGTATTCGTTGGCCCGGCCCGTGACGAGGAACTGGTGGTTCATGTAGGAGCCGCCGAAGGCCGCCATGAAGAAGTTGTCGCACAGTGTGTACTGTTCGGCGATCTGCCACAGGTTCAGGTTTTTCGACGTTTCGCCGTAATGGCCCATCACCAGGCCGCCGCTGTCGGCCCACGCGGCAAAGCCGTCGTTCTTGCCGCCGTTGATCTGCATCTGGTTGTTATAGAAGCGGTGTACGAGGTCGCGCGTGATGATGCTCTCGGGCAGGGGCTTGCCGGCCGCGTCGCTCAATTTGTAGGGTGCGTTCGGCAGGCCGGAAATCTGGTCTTCCTTGATCAGGTAATCGATGCCGCCGATATTTTGCTGGTTCGGCACCAGGCCGCCCCAGATTTTCGGCAGGGTAGCCAGCGGCTTGCCGTCGCGGTCCAGCTGCTGCGCCTGTTCGGACGTGACGGCGGACAGGGGGGCGCTGGTGCCGGGGAAGTTGGCGAACAGGTTGTTGAAGCTGCGGTTTTCCAGGTAGATCACGACCACGTTCTTGACGTGCGCCTTGAGTTTCGCGTCGAGCGAACCTTTGGCGATGGTCTTCCTGGCTGGCGCGGCGTCGGCCAATGCCGGCAGGCTGGCGGCCAGGCCGACTGCGGAAGCAGCCTGGAAAATGCGCCGGCGCGAGGGATTGGCGGGTTGGTCGGCCGGATCGGCTGGCAGGGCGGGGGCGAGGTCCTTCACACATTCTCCTTGGGTGTCTCTGTGGCACGGGCCACGGTGCTGCCCGTGAAGCGGAAAATTGTATCACCGGCCCCTGGATAATGTGAAATATTCGCCCCGCGCCTGCCTGGCCGATTCAGGGCATCAGAACTGGTAGCGTACGCTCAAGGCCACCTTGCGCGCGGGACCATGCATGCCCGAGTACCACCAGTCCGAGACCGACGCCGTGTACTGCTTGTCGAACAGGTTGGCCACGTTGACAGTCGCCGACAGCTTGTCGCTGACGTCGTAGCGCGCCATCAGGCTGGCCACCGAGTACGCCTTCTGTTCCCAGTGCAGGGTGCGCTCGATCTGCCACGCATCGATGTCCGAATACACGCGGCTTTGCCAGTTCATGCCGCCGCCGATGGTCAGGCGATGCAGCTCGCCGGGCAGGCGGTACGTGGTCCACAGTTTCACCAGGTGGCGCGGGAAGGTGGTCTGTATCGCCTTGCCCGTATTGTCTTCCGTCTGGCTGTACGACCACGATGCCGACACGTTCCAGCCTGGCGTAAGGGCGCCCGTCGCTTCCAGGTCCACGCCCTGCGTCCTGGCGCCCTTGATGGTGCGGTTGGCGGGATTGTTCGTGCCCGGCACGGTGTAGCCGGGGTCTGATTCGGACAGGTTGCTCTGGCGGATCTGGTACAGCGCGGCCGAGGTGTTCAGGCGGCCATCGAGCCAGCCGCTCTTGATGCCCGCTTCGTAGGTCTTGCCCGCGCGCGGCGCCAGCAGCTTGCCATAGCGGTCTTGCGCGGCCTGCGGCTGGTAGATGGATGAATAGCTGGCGTAGAGGCTGTGCGTGGCGTCGATGTCGAACACCAGGCCGCCATATGGCGTAAAGACGCGGCTTTCCGATGCCGGGGACTCGCCATAAAATGACACGGCAGGCGCATCCGAGATGTAATTCTCGCTGTAGCGCAGCACCTTGGCGCCGGCGATCAGTTTCAGGCGCTCGGACAGGTTCAGGCGCGTGGCGGCATAGGCGCTGGCCTGGCGGCGCGTGCTGTCGTAGGTGACGAAGGTATCGCCAAACACGGGTGCTGCGATGCGATTCCAGCTGTACAGGTTGACGGGGGTCTGCTGGATGTTCTTGTCGAAGCGGCCATCCGTCGTGCTTTGGAATTCGTTGTAGTCCATGCCCAGCACCAGCTCGTGCTGGCGGCCGAAGGCGCTGAACGGACCGCGCACATTGATGTCCACGCTGTTGACCTTGAGCCGGTAATCGCGGTAGTCGCCGTTCAGCATCAGGCCATCGCCCGTGGCCTGGTCGGGAAAGGCGCTGCTCACGCTCATGTAGACGGCGCGCTCTTCCTGCGACGACTGCACGCGGTTTGCCGAGATTTTCAGCTTCCAGTCGTTTGCCAGCGCGTGTTCCAGGGTGGCGAAGACGTCGGTGGAATTGCTGCCGAAGCGGTTCGATTTGGCGGCCGGGCTGAAGGAGCGGGGAAGGTCCGTCATTGCGCCATTGCTGTAGAACAGGGGGAAGCCCAGGTACGACAGCGACCCCTTCGAGCGGTTGCGCTGGTGCGTCACGCCGGCCGTCAGTTTCGTCGCGGCCGACAGGTCCGCTTCGATCACGCCATACACCACTTTCTTGTCGCGGCTATAGCCGTCGATGATGCTGTCGGCTTCCTCGTACAGCGTGACCAGGCGGCCGCGCACGCTGCCTGCCTGGTTCAGCGGGCCGGAAATGTCCGCCACGCCGCGCCGCTCGTCGCGGGAAGCCAGTTCGCCTTCGACCGAGGCCTGGAACTGCGCCGTCGGCTTCTTGCGCACCATGTTGATGGCGCCCGAGGCGTCGCCCGCGCCCGTCATCAGGCCCGAGGCGCCGCGCAGCACTTCGATGCGGTCGTACAGCGCCATGTCGGCCAGGCTTTGCGACGGTATCGCATTGAGGCCCAGGTTTTCCGAGTGCGTGTTGACGCCATCGAGCTGGTAATTGGTGATCGCATAGCCGCGCGAGGTAAAGCCGGAGCGTTCGCTGCCCAGCGAGAACAGGGTGATGCCCGGCGTTTGCGCCATGACTTGCGCGATGGTATTCAGGCCCTGGTCCTGCATGCGCTGCTGCGTGATGACGCTGACCGACTGCGGCGTTTCCCGGATCGACAGGCCCAGTGGCGTGGCCGTGGCGATCGGCAGGGGCGAGACATACGCGCCCGAGCCTTCCGTCGCATCCTGCTGCGCCTTGACGGACACTTCCGGCATCATCGACAGCGCTTCGCCGCCCGCCGCCGCATCGGCCGGACGCAGGACAAAGCTGCCGTTGGCGCTGCGCTCGGCCTTCAGGCCCGTGCCGCGCAGCACGCCGTTCAGGGCGGCCAGCACGTCGTGGCGGCCGCTCAAGCCTGCGGACGTCTTGCCGCGCGTCTGTTCCGGCGTAAAACTGAGGATGACCCTGGACTGGCTGGCGACCTGGCGCAGCGCCGCCGCCAGGTCGCCGGCCGGTACCTGGAAATCCTGGATGTTCTGGCTGGCCGCTGGCGCTGCCGCGTTTTCCTGCGCCAGGGCTGGCGCCTGGGCGTTCAGCAGCAGGGCCGAACCGATGAAGACGAGTTGGATGGCATACGCCATGCGCTTGATGCGCGGCTTGGAATGAATGGCAGGAGACATGGTTACCTTATGGTGTAGTCGTCAAAAAGAACGTTGCCTACACAGGTCACGCGAGAATCGAAAGCGGGTACCTTTTTTTCGTTGGCGTCAAAATAAATATTCAACGCTGCTGGCGCGCCTCGACCTGCACCCAGTAGCGCGTGCGCAGGCGGATATCGACGGGCAGGGAGTCGGGCAGCGACAGCAGCACGGCGTCCAGGTCGGCCAGCGGGAAGACGCCGGAAATGCGCAGGCCGGCGACGGCATCGTCGCAGCCCAGCAAGCCGTGGCGGTAGCGGCTCAGTTCATGCAGGAAGTCGCGCAGCGGCATGGCGTCGGCCAGCAGCAAGCCCTGGCGCCAGGCCCAGATGTCGGGCGAGACGGCGTGCGCGGGCAAGAGCTGCCGCGCCGTCATGCCGCCGCCCTGGCCTGCACGGATGAGCAGATTGCCATCGCCATGGCGCGGCATCAGCCGGACGGCGCCTTCCTCTACAGACACGAGAGTGCTGCCGCCGGCCTGGCGCACCGAGTAGCGCGTACCCAGCGCCTGCGCCTGGCCATGCGCGGTTTCGACGAGGAAGGGGCGGTAGGGCATGCCCGTTTCGCGGGCGGTGGCGATGAAGACTTCGCCCTGCACCAGTTGCAGCAGGCGCTGCGTGCCGCTAAAGCGGATATTCACGGCGCTGCCGCTGTTCAGGTGCAAACGACTGCCGTCGGGCAGGGTCAGCTCGCGGCGCTCACCCACGCCCGTGGACAGGTCGGCCAGCGCCGCGCGGGCCATGTCGGGTGCATATTCCGAGCGCGCGCCGAACCAGCCCGTAAGGCCGATGGTCGATACCCACGCCAGCAACTGCAGGCTGTTGCGGCGCGAGATCGGCGAGGCGAGGCGGGAGCGCTGTGTCAGCGCCTTGCGGCTGGCCTGTGCATCGAGTTCGCGCAAGCCGCCGCTGACGCTTTCGATGTGTTTCCACGCCCGCTCATGGTCGGGATGCGCCTGGCGCCACTGCTGCCAGGCCGTTTTTTCCGCCGGCGTGGTTGCGCCGCTCATCAGGGTGGCCAGCCATTCAGCCGCCTGCATGGCGATCGCCAGGTCGATGGGCTGGCCCTGTGCGTAGACGGTGGCGCCGCGCATGTCAGGCCGCGGCAAAATCGGGCACGGCAAAAAAGCACAGCAGATTGGCCTTGCTCAGGTATTTTTTGACGGAATGCGTGGTGGTGCCCAGTTCGGCGGCGATCTCGGCATAGGTCATGCCGTCCAGGTGGGCCAGCAGGAAGGCGGCCTTGGCCTTGGCGGAGAGCTGGTCCAGCGCGCGGTCGACCCGTTGCAGCGATTCGAGCAGGATGGACATCGCTTCCGGCGAAGGCGTGCAGGCTTGCGGCTGGTGCAGCAGTGCGTCGAGGTAGGCCCGTTCGAGCTCTTCGCGTCGGCAGTGATTGGCCAGCAGACGCTTGGCGATGGTGGCCAGGAAAGGGCGCGGCTGCGCGATCCCGGCACTGCTGCGCGCAACGAAGATCTTGATGAAGGTATCCTGCGCCAGGTCGCCCGCCAGCCCCGCATCGTGCAGGCGGCGTTTCAGCCAGTGCAGCAGCCAGGAGTGGTGCTCGGCATACAGGGCCTGGAAATCGGATGGCGGGGAAGGGGCGGACAGCATGCGTACAGTCTGGTTTAATCTAAATGAGAATTGTTCTCATAATAGCGTAGCGGCGCGCACCCGGCAATCAGCAAAACGCGGCGTTGCTGAAATGCGACTGCGTGTCCGGACCGCGCGCGGCGCCGGATTTGCGCTGCCGCACGGCAGATGTAAAAGTTTCCTTGGCGCAAGCTTTCATGTGAGAAAATGCGGGCTGTCGATGTGGTGCGGAGCGGAGCGAAAAATGATGTGGATGGTTGGCGGTGCCCTGGTTCTCCTGGTCGCCAGATTCTTATGGTTGGCCTACTTTCACCGGGTCAACGCGATGTCGCGCCAGGCGGAGTTGATGAACTGGCTCGACATCGGCCGGGTGTCGAATGCCGATGGCGGCAAGGATATTCTGTTGGCGAGAAACGAGCGCGGCGCCAGGATCGACTGGCGCACGGGCGAGGTCTGGCTGATGAATCCGAAGGTGGCCGAGCCATTCGCCGATTTCCTCGCCGTCGAGCGATGGCTGACTTTGCGCGACATGCCGGCGGCGGACAAGCCGGCCGCAGCGGCGCCTGCGCCCGCGGAGCCGGAACCGGAAGCGGCGCCGGATGCTGGCCCCGTGCGCGATACCTTGCCGGCCTTCCAGCAAAAGGTCGATGCTTGCCTGGCCAAGGCGGAGGGCGGCCAGGAGTTGCTGGAAACGAAGCAGGCTTTCGAGGCGGGCAGCGAGCCTTACCTCGAGGCGTCGACGGAACTGAGCAAGACGGCGCTGGAGCTCGAAGTGTCGCCGGCGATGGTGGCCACGTTTCATATCAGCGCGTTTGCCGCCCTGGCCGAAACGGCGGGAGCCGACAAGCTGGAACGAGTGGCGGCCAGCCTGCACGCGGCGGCCAGGCAGATCAGGGCCAGCGTCACCGCGTAAAGGCGGGGCAGGGCAGGCATGAATGAAAAAACCGCTGCATCCCTTGCAGGAGTCAGCGGTTTTTATGTATTGGTTGCGGGGACAGGATTTGAACCTGTGACCTTCGGGTTATGAGCCCGACGAGCTGCCAGACTGCTCCACCCCGCAGGCGAATTATATACGAGTTTGCTGCATTGCGGGAATGATCTTTGTCAGGCCTGCCGCATCGCTTACTGTTGCTTGAAAACCGTGGCCGTTCCCTGGCGTGTAAACGGCGTGCCCATATGGACTTTCTTGCCGCGCAGTTCGTATGGCAGAAAGGTGATGATTGAATAGCCATCGCGATGGTCGAGCGCTACGGCTATTGCATCTGATTGTTTGCCGGACGAGGGCAGGGGGACGGTGGCGTCATACACGAGGGCGGTTGTCTTGTATTCGCCGTCGACGGTGCCTTGCACCAGGGCTTCCTGTATCAGCTTGATGATGTCGGCCGGCAGTAGCGACATCGCAGCTGTGCTTGCGGGCATGAGGACGAATTTGTCGGTCTGCTTCAGGGCCGCGCCGAGCGGGAGGAAATGGCCTTGCTTTTCAAGTTGTAGCTTGGCCAAAGGAACGACGAACTCTTGCAGATATTCGGTATCTCTCTGTGCCTGGGACTGGGCTTGTGCCGTGGCGGAAAAGCACAGGACGGCAAGCAGGGTGACAGTGCGGCAGGCTTTCAAGGCGTGGCCCTTGTACATTTAAAGTTTCAATTTAACATGATTGTACAAAATGGGCGAGAATGAAAAAGCCGCTGATCCCTTTGCAAGAATCAGCGGCTTTCATATATTGGTTGCGGGGACAGGATTTGAACCTGTGACCTTCGGGTTATGAGCCCGACGAGCTGCCAGACTGCTCCACCCCGCAGGCGAATTATAGCGGGGTTTGCTGCAATGCGCAATGGCCGGGTTTCAGACCCTGGATTACGCCGCCGCCAGGCGCCACAGCGAGGTGATTTCCTGCGAGCGGGCCGCGTGCAGGCTGTCGGTGGCGTCCTGCGCGCGCGGGTGCGTGGGTTTCACGTCCAGGCGGTCGATGACTTTCAAGCCCGCCTGTTCTATCCATTCCAGCAATTGCGCGCGCGGGCGCAGGCCCAGGTGCTCGGCCAGGTCCGATAAAATCAGCCAGCCTTCGCCGTTTGCTTCCAGGTGCCCGGCCAGGCCGGCGAGGAAACCGCGCAGCATGCGGCTGTCCGGATCGTAGACGGCGTATTCGATCGGCGAGCTTGGGCGCGCCGGCAGCCAGGGCGGATTGCACACGATGAGCGGCGCGCGGCCCGCGGGGAACAGATCGGCCTGCAGCACGTCGACCTTGTCAAGCAAATCGAGGCGGGCCAGGTTTTCGCGCGCGCAGGACAGGGCGCGCGGGTCCTGGTCGGTGGCGACGATGCGTTCGATGCCGCGCTGTGCCAGCACGGCGGCCAGCACGCCCGTGCCGGTGCCGATATCGAAGGCCAGCTTGGCGCGCGCGGGCAGCGGCGCTTCCGCCACCAGGCCCACGTATTCGCCGCGGATGGGCGCGAACACGCCGTAATGCGGGTGGATGCGCTGGCCCAGGGCCGGCAGTTCCACGCCCGTGCGGCGCCATTCGTGCGCGCCGATCAGGCCCAGCAATTCACGCAGCGAGGCGATAAACGATTCTTCGCCGCGGCCATACGCTTCATTGCACGCCAGTTTCACGTCCGGCGCGCGGCGCAGCGGAATCGTGTAGTCGGCGTCGAAAGGCAGCAGCAGCATGGCCAGGGTACGGGCGCGTTGCGACTGGGCCTGGCGGTGCAAGTGGAAGGCTTCCGTGGCGGACGGTTCGGGTTTCGTCAGCTTGGCGGCCTTGGCCTTCTTGCTCGGTTTGTCGTTCTTGTGGTCGGCGCGCCGCGCCAGCGCCTGCAGCAGCTGGCGCGCGTTCTGGAAGTCGCCGCGCCACAGCATGGCCGTGCCTTCGCAGGCCAGGCGGTAAGCCTGGTCGGCCGTCGTGCGGTCATCGGCGATGACGACGCGCTTGGGCGGCGGCATGCCGCTTTCCGAGCGCCAGCGGGCCGAATGCTCGGCGCCGTTTTCGCTCCAGTGGATCTGCGGATGAACGGTAGGTGAAGAAGTGTCGGACATGGGATTCAATCGATAGAAGGTGGCGCGCGGCATGGTCGCCTGCGCAGGCCGTCTTCCATTATACGTTGCTGACCGTGCTGCTAGCGGTGTCGGTGCCGTAGGCGAGTGCCAGCGCGCGGGCGCGCGCCTGCTCTTCCGGCGTGGTTTCCACGGCTTTCCTGTCTGCTTTGGCGGTTTCGGCGGCTTGGTCCGGCTGCACCAGCTTGAGCAAGCGCAAGCTCAGGCTGCCTGCCAGGCCGCCATCCTTGCCGCTGGCGCTAGCGCCATCGGACGTGCCCTGGTAGAGATTGCTTTGCAATTGCTGGCCCAGCAGCTTGAACAGGTCGTGCAGATTGCCGCCGAAATGCGTGGCGGGCAACTCTTTCGCGGGCAGCTGTGCGTCATCGGCGGAGCCTGCTTCCTCGGCGGCATTCTGCGTTTGCTCAAGGACGCCCGCGCTGATGTTTGATTGATATTGCACTTCCACTTCGAAGTCGAAGGTCTGGCCATCGGCCGTCGTGATCTTGCCCTTGCCGATGAAATGCGCGTTTTCATCGAGGCTGAAGGCGGCCGCGCGGCTGCTGCCGCCGGCGCCCGAGACGCTGGCGCTGCCACTGCTGAAGCTGGAACCGGCCTGCAGGTCGACGGAATCGAAGGCGATCGTAGCACCGTCGCCGAACAGCTGGCGCGTCATGGTGGAGAGGAAATCCTGCGCCACGTCGACGGTCGCGTTGCCCAGCGCATCGGTCCGTTGCGACAATCCCTTGGCCGACAGGTCCAGGCCATTCTTTGACAGCGCCACCACGTCTTGCGCCGTGCGCTGCATCAGGGGCGAAGCGGCCAGGCCCGTGGCGCTGCTGCCCGTGCGGGACGGCTGCTGGCCAGCCAGCGTATTCGAGGCGGGTTGACGGCTGGCAAGGGCGGGGAGCTGGGACATGGTCGGTTCAAATGGGGAGGATAGTCGAATTAACGGCAATATCGCCCCATTCTTTAACCATCAGTGGTGGTGCGACCAGCTACCGTCTGCCGACTCCAGATAGGATTTGACGGCATCGGCCTGGCCCGTGGCGTGGCGCTTGAGTTCGCCGCATGCGCAAATGCCCTGGTACGGCTGGATATGCGAGCAGGCGGAGACTTTTTGCAGGTAAACCTGCATGGATTTGTGACATTTTACGCACTTGAAGGTGAGGCTGCGGGCGGCTTTCATGGGGTTCCTTGAACTGTTGCGGGGCGTAGAGTTCATCTACGCGAAGGCGGCGATTTTAACGCACTCCGGCCATCGTTACACGTTGTTGCATCTGCGCCACGCGCACGTCAACTGAATCCGCACCGTGACGTTGAGCGTATATAGGAGGTCGTCTGACCGCCATTGAAGAGGTAGCACCATGGACAAGCATGACAAGGAAAAGCCTGTACAGCCCGCCAAGGAGCTGGTCAGGAAGTGGCTGAAAGCGGAGCTGGAACAGCGCCGGCCCCCGCCCGACCCCGAGCAGATCCGCCGCGAACTGGGCTGGGATATGCTCAGACTGTGCCGGGAGCCGGCCAGCCGCTAGTGACTCAGCGCACCGTCACCACGCTCTTGCCGCCGGACCCAGGCTGCACGAGGATGCGGGTGGCGATGCGCTCCGTCATTTCCTGTACGTGCGAGATGACGCCCACCTTGCGGCCCATGGCTTGCAAGCCGTCGAGCGCATCCATGGCCACGCGCAGGGTTTCCGTGTCCAGGCTGCCGAAGCCCTCATCGATGAACAGCGATTCCACTCGCACCCGGTTCGAGGACAGCGAGGCCAGGCCCAGCGCCAGGGCCAGCGAGACGAGGAACGATTCGCCGCCCGACAGCGAGTGCACGGAGCGCAGCTCGCCTCCCATGTCCTGGTCGCGCACCATCAGGCCCAGCGACGGATTGTTCGGGTTGTCGATGCGTTCGAGCTGGTAGCGGCGCGCCAGGTGGTTCAGGTGTGCATTGGCATAGCCCAGCAGCACTTCCAGCGTGAATTGCTGCGCGTAGTTGCGGAATTTCTTGCCGTCGGCCGAGCCGATCAATTCATTCAGGCTGGCCCAGCGCCGCTCGATGACGGCTTGCGCCTCGATCTGCGCCAGCATAGCTTGCGCGCTGTGGCGCCGCGCATCGTCCTGCGCGATGGCCAGGCGCAGGCGCGTCGCTTCCTGGTTGGCCGCCTGGCGTTCGGCGCCAAGCGCGTCGAGCGCCGCCTGCAGCGCGGCCTCGTCCATTTCGAGGGCCTCCGGCGGCTGTTGCACATGCGCGGCCAGTTGCTGCCGGCGCTCGGCCAGCACGGAAACGGCCGCCGTGTGGCGGTCGGCGATCGCTTGCAGGGCATCGCGTTCGGCGCGCATGGCGTCCGGCGCGATGGCCAGGCGCGCGCGCAGCTCGTCGAGCGTGGCGGGCGCATGGCCGGAGTGACGCTGCCGGAACTGCTGCAGCCAGTCGTGCAGGGCGGCGGTGGCGCCGCGTTCCTGTTCATGCAGGGCGGCCAGGCGCTGTGCCAGCTGCACGCATGCTTCATCGAGGCGCGTGCGCTGCTGGCTGGCCGACTGCGCCGCCGTTTGCTGCTGCGCCAGCAGCTCCTTGGCCTGCGCGATGGCGCCAGCCAGGCTGTGTTCCACCTCGGCCACGTTCTGGCCCTGCCATAGCGCGTTGCGCTCCGCTTGCAATGCCGTGCGCCGTTTGTCGGCGGCGGCAAAGGCGGCGTGGGTCTCCTGCGCCGTGTGCTGTGCCTTGCCGGCGGCCAGCAACGCCGCTTCCAGCTGCGCGGCCAGGGTCGCCAGCGCGTGACCGCGATTGTCCTGGTCCGCCTGCTGTTTCAGCCATTGCCGGCTTTCCGTTTCGCGCGCCGCGCGGAAGGCGGCGGGGCCGGCGCGCCAGTTGTCCTTCCAGCCTTCGGCGCCTTCCACGTCGGCAAACGCGGCATCGAGCTGCGCCAGCAAGCCGTCAAGCGCGCTGCGCGACGTTTCCGCCTTGTCCACGCTGGCCGCCTGCTGCGCCTGCAACTGCGCCAGCCGTGTCTGCGTTTCGGCGACGGCGCTTGTGCAGCGCGCGTGTTCGGCGCCGGCCAGTTCGTGAGCCGCCTGCGCCTGCTCGCGCCGCGCGCTGGCCTGGCGCAGCGCCGCCTCCTGCTGCGCCAGCGCCTGCAGGGCTGCCGCATTGGCTGCCAGTTGCTGCGCGAACCAGTGCGCGCGCTGGTTTTCCGGCGGCAGATGCAGGGTATCGGCATGCGGCTGCCATTGCGCGTGCAGGCTGGCGATGGCGGGCGGCAGGGCCGCCAGTTCGGCATCCGTCTGCACCTGTTCGCGCGCAGTCGCGGCCAGCGCCGCCCTGTGCGTGGCCAGTTGCTCCAGATTGCCGCGCGCGTGTGCACGGCAAGCCAGTACTTCATCCTGCAAGCTGGCCAGCATCGCCTGCAAAGCGTGATCGGCGTGGGTGTACGGGTGTTCCAGCGCGCCGCAGACGGGGCAGGGCTGCTCGTCCTGCAAGGTGGCGCGCAGCTGCTCGACGCTGGCCGCGCATGCCGCTTCCGCGCCTTTCAAGGACTTTTCCGCCTGCGCCAGGCTCGCTTCCAGCAGCGCTGTTTGTGCCGCCGCGGCGGCCAGCGCCGCGTTTTCCGTCTGCGCGGCCTGCGCCAGCTGGGCGGCCCTCGCTTGTCCATGCGCCAGCGCCTGCTGCTGGCGCGCCAGCTCCGTCCACGTCTTTTCCGCCGCATTCAACTGGCGCGCATGGTTTTCCAGCTGTCCGCGCTGTTCCTGCAGCAGTTGTCCGTCGATGGCTTGTACGGCGAACAGCGCTTCGCGCCGCTGCCCATCGTGCTCGGCGAGCGTGGCGGCGGCGGCCGTCAATGCGGCTTGCGCCGCGTGGCCCGCGTTGGTTGCCGCGCGCACCAGCTGCGCCGCTTCGGCTGCCTTGGCGTCGGCCGCATCGGCTTGCGCGGCAGCCTGGCCGGCCTGGGCGAACAGCTGGTCCGACAATTGCCACGACGTGGCCAGCGCTTGCCAATGCTGGTGCGATGCCAGCCACAGGCGGCCCGTTTCCTGCTCCGCCTGCACGGCGTGCTGGTGCTGCTGCAGATCGTGCAAGGTGGCGCGCGCCGTCTCGTTGGCCTGGTCTGCCGCCAGTGCCGCCTCCCTGGCCTGGCGGTGCGCGGGCAAGTGGGCGGCAATGCCGGCATCGAGCGCCTTGGCGGCATCGAGCTGGGGTGCCGCGTCGCGCTGCGCCGCTTCCCTGGCCTGCAAGGCCGCTGCCGCTTGCTGCACGCCGGCAGCCAGTTGCGTTTCGCTGGCCACGGCTTGCGCCGCCTGCGCGCGCGCCGTTTCCAGCGCGGCGCCGCTGCCGGCGATGTCGCTCGCCAGGCGCGCCACGTCATCGACGAAGGGGCGCGCCGGCTGCAGCAATTCCCACTGCGCCAGCGCCGTGCGGCGCTCTTCGGCAGCGGCCCGTTCGGCATCCGCGCTATCGAGCGCCTCTTGCGCCGCCGCGACCTGGCTTTGCAGCTTGTGCGTTTCCTGGTGCCAGCGCTGCTGCAGTTCCAGCACCGCCTTGCGCAAGTCGATGGTGTGCAGGGTGGTCTCGGCCGCGCTGCACAGGGCCTCGGTATCGGTACGTTCTTCCGGCGACAAGGGCCGCTGGTCGGCCAGTTTTTCGCCCAGGCGTTCGAGGACCTGCTTTTCCTTTTTTGCCCGCTCGAAGGCGCGCATGGAAATGTCGGTATAGATGCTGCTGCCCGTCAGGGTTTCCAGCAACTCTCCCCGTTCATTGTCTTCCGTCTTGAGGAAGGTGGAAAACTCGTTTTGCGCCAGCAGCACGGCGCGCGTAAACTGGTCGAACGACAGGCCGATGCGCTTTTCGATCTCTTCCTTGACTTCCGTCTTGGTGCCGCCGATGGGCTGCAGCGCTGGCAGCTGGTGCAAGCTCATGGCCGTGGCTTGCAGCGCGCCTTCGGCCTTGGTGCGCGAACGGCGCACGCTCCAGCGCGCGCGGTAGCTGGCGCCATCGTTGCCGACGAAGTCCACTTGCGCGTAGCCGTCCGGCGTGCCGCGCCGCAGCAGGGTGCGGGTGTCCTGGGCGTTGACGGTTTCCTTGCCCACGTCGGGCAGGGCGCTGCCCCGGCCCAGTACTTTCAGCAGGCGCGGCGTGGCGTCGTACAGGGCCAGGCACAGGGCATCGAGCAGGGTGCTCTTGCCCGCGCCCGTGGGCCCGCTGATGGCGAACAGGCCGGAAGACGCGAGCGGTTCCCGCTGGAAGTCGACTTCAAATTCGCCGGCCAGCGAAGCCAGGTTCTTGCCGCTGATTTTCAGGATTTTCATGGTTCTTCAGGTGTGCTCATGAGCCAGGCAGCAGCAGTTCGGCCAGGGCCGACAGTTGTTCGGGCGGCGCGGGCTGGCCGTATTTTTGCTGGTACAGGCGGCGGAAGATGTCGTCGGGCTGCAGCTGGCCCAACTGGTCGAGCGTCATGTTCTCGGGCGCGCTGCTGCGCGCGGCGCTCGATGTTTCGATCTTCGCCAGCCGCACGTGCTTGCCGTCGAGCGCCGTTTCGATGCGCGTGCGCAGGCCCGGCTCCGGCGCATCGAGGCGCACGCGCACTTCCAGGAAAGGCTGTGCTTCGGCCGGCGCGTCCGGCACGTCGAGGGCGGCAAGCTGTTCCAGCACTTCGGCAATCGGCGCCGGCGTGGCGGGCACGCGCAGCAGCGGCACGGCGCGCGGCACCTCGATGGCGCGTACCTCGCGTAATTGCTCGCCGTCGATATCGAGGCACAGCACCTGGTGGCGATAATTGACTTCGGCGAAGGACAGGGGAATCGGGCTGCCGCAGTAGCGGATATGCTGCTGGCCGCCCACGGCCTGCGCCTTGTGCAAATGGCCCAGCGCCGCATACGCGATGGCGGTATCGAAAATCCCCGACGGCAGCATCTCGGTGCCGCCGATGACGATGCGGCGCTCGGAGTCGTTCGACATTTCGCCGCCCACCATATGGCAGTGGCCCATGGCGATGATGGCTTGGCCGGGCTGGCGGCGCGCCAGCGCCAGGTCCGCCAGTTGGCGGTACAGCAGGGCGATGCCGCCCAGGTAGGCATCCTGGGTATCGCCGGCCGGCAGCTTCGGCACGTCGCCGGGGCGCAAAAAGGGCACGGCCAGGCACCAGGCCTGGACTTGCCCATCGGAGCCGGTGAGCGGCAGCAGCAGGCGTTCCAGGTCGATCTGGCCATCGTCGCCACGCAGCAAATGGCCGACCACGTGCGTGCCATGCGCGGCCAGCAGGGGGCCGGGCGCTTCCAGGCGGCCGGCCGAATCGTGGTTGCCGGCGACGACGACCAGCTGCAGCGCTGGCAGGCGCGCGCGCGCCTGCTGCAGGAATACATATAACTGCTTTTGCGAGGCGGCGGAAGGGTTGGCGTTGTCGAACACGTCGCCGGCCACCAGCAGCACGTCGACCTGTTCGGCCACGAGCGTGTCGAGCAGCCAGTCGAGGAAGCGCTGGTGTTCGTAGCCCCGCTCATAATTGTGCAGGGTCTGGCCCAGATGCCAGTCGGAAGTGTGCAGCAGGCGCATGGTGGGGCAAGGGTAGGGAGGACAGGCGCCAATATAGCAGGAATGGCGCCTGTCTCACGCCGTCAGCACGCCTGCGCGATAAGTATTGCGCCCATCCTGTTTCGCCTGATACAGCAGCACGTCGGCCCGCTGCAGCAGCACGGCGGGGGAAATGTCTTCGTCGCGGTAGAAGGCCAGGCCGATGCTGGCGGAAATGCGCACGCTGATGCCATCGAGTTCGAACGGCTGCTGCATGGCGGCGACGATTTTTTCCGCCAGCACGGCCGCGTCGTCGGGCCGGGTGATCTGTTCCATGATGATGGTGAATTCGTCGCCGCCCAGGCGGGCGATGATATCGGTGGCGCGCATGGTCTGCGTCAGGCGCTGGGCGAAGGCGCGCAGCAGGGCGTCGCCGGTGCCGTGGCCATGCGTGTCGTTGACGGGCTTGAAGCGGTCGATATCCATGTACATGACAGCCATCAGGTGCTGCTGCTGGCGGCTCGCGTGCATGGCGTCGCTGAGTTTTTGCTGGAAGCCGGCGCGGTTCGACAAGCCCGTCAACGCATCGACCTGGGCCAGCTTCAGCAGGCGCTGTTTTTCGCGCTTTTGCACGGTAATATCCTGGCGCATCACGTGAAAACCCACCACCTGCAGCTTGTCTTCGCCGATCTGCGGGATGTAGATCACTTCCATGCAGCGCTCGATGCCTTCCTTGTCGTCTTCTTCCTCGAAGCTCAGGGTTTCGCCCGCCAGTACGCGTTCGATATACGGCGCCACCGTGCGGTAGCGCGCCTCGCCCACGGTGTCGCGCACGCTTTTGCCCAGCGCCTGCCGGCCCGTCAGGCCGAATTCGCGCTCATAGGCGATGTTCAGGAAGCGGTAGACTTGGTCGGCATCGATGTACGCGATCATGGCCGGCAAGGTGTCGGCGATGGTGCGCAGGCGCGCTTCGCTTTCCAGCAGCGCCACTTCCGATTCGCGCAAGGTGGTGATGTCGTCCAGGGTCCCCACGTAGCCTTCGATCCGGTCGTCGATGAGGATGGGGGCGATTTTGACGGAAACCCAGACCAGCCTGCCATCGCGCTGCAGGCAGCGCAGGGTGGACTGGAACGGCGCGTGGCTGCGCGTGAGCTGTTCCAGCGCCACGTGCATCAGCGGATAGTCGTCCGGGTGCAGGGCGCTGGTCCAGCCGGCGCCCAGGGCGGCGGCGCGCGGCAAGCCCGTGATCGATTCGAAGGTGCGGTTGACGTAGGTGCAGCGGCGCTGGCGGTCCAGGCGCACCAGCCCGAGCGGCGAAGCGTCGTTGACGGCGGCCAGTTCGGCCTGTTTCTGGCGCAGTTCCAGTTCCTGCTGGCGGCGCTGCGAGATATCTTCGGCGATGCACAGGATATGTTCGATCTGCTGGCGCTCGTCGAACACGGGCACGGAGACGGCGCGCAGGTAGCGCAGGCTGCCGTCAGCCAGGCGCAGCGGTTTTTCCGTATGGTCGATGACCCCGCGCTCGGCCAGGATGGCGCGGTCGTCCTCGGCGTCGTGCAGGCCGAAGTCGGGTGGGAATGCCTGGCAATCGGTCTTGCCGATGACGTCGGCGGCCAGGTGGCCGGTGATATCCTCTGCGGCCTTGTTCCACACTTCCATCTTGCCGAAGTTTTCCGGGCGCGCGCTTTTCACGTAGACCAGCACGGGCAAATGGTCGATCAGCGACTGCAGGAAGCTGCGGTTGTCCTGCAGCGCCAGTTCGTCGTGCTTGCGCGCGCTGATGTCGCGCGAGGTGACGGCCACGCCGTCGGCGATCGGCACCACCTGGTGACGCAGCCAGCGCGTGCCGCCCGAGGCCAGTGGCAGCTCGAATTCATCTTCCAGCGGCTGGCCCGTTTCCATCACCAGCACGAAGCGCTTGAAAAAACGCTCGCCGCGCAGCAGCGGCATCTGCTGCAGCACGCGCTGGCCCAGCAGTTCGGAGCGTGGCTTGCCCAGCATGTCGGCGGCCCGCTCGTTGATGTCGGCGAAAATGAAATCTTCCACCGGCTTGCCCGGCGCGGGGCGCCAGGCTTTCAGCAGCAGCACGGCATCGAGGCTGCCCTGGTGCGCCGCGCGCAGCAAGGCCTGCGTCTCCTTGGCCTGGCGAATGCTGCGGCGCAGGCGCGCGCTCTGGCGCATCAGCAGGGTCGTAAAGCCGGCAATGAGCACGCTGGCGGCAAGCAGCGCGCCGACATAGACCAGGCGGCGGTGTTCGAAGCGCGCCAGGGCGACGGCGCGGTTCACGCCCACCACGGCCAGCAGCGGGTAGCGCGGCAGCTCGTGGTAGCTGTAGATGCGTGACGTCGCGTCGACGGGCGGCTCGATCAGCAGTTCTTCGGGGGCGTGCTGCGGCGGTCCCGGCATGCGGAAGTCGATGCGGTCGCTGAGGATCAATTGCTCGCCGATGCGTCCCACCGTCAGCCCGCTGTCGCGCGCCACCAGCATCAGCGCGCCCTGCTCATCGAGGTTCAGGCGGTCGTAGTCGTCGACAAAATACGTGGGGTCGACGAGGATGACGATGGCGCCGGCGAAGCGGCCTTGGGCATCGTTCAGGCGGCGCGCCAGGCGGATGGTCCAGCGCTTGCTCTCGGCGTCGAGCATGGGCGTGTCGACCAGGGCCGTGTCGGATGCATTCGCGGCCAGCGTCCTGAAAAATGCCTGCTTGGCCAGGTTTTCCGGCAGATAGGCGTGAGCGCTGTCGACCACATTGCCGTGCGCGTCGATGAGGGCGATCGGCAATTCGAGCTTCGATGGCAGCACGCTGTCGAGCAGGCCCTGGCGGCGCGTGAATTCATTCAGGCGCAGGCCACCGTCCGTTTCCTCGTATTTGAGCTTGAACAGTTGGGTGGCGTGATCCGTCTGGCGCAGGGTGAAACTGGTATGGTCGGCCAGGGTGCGCGCCAGCGACTGGCTGACGGCCACGGCGTCGCGCACGGCGCTGGCCCGCTCCTGGCCAACCTGGTAAAAGACGGCCGCCCACAGCGCCAGCAGCAAGATGAGCGCGAACAGGGGTACCAGGCTGAGACGGTACAGGCGGCGGGCAAGGCGTTGCAGGGGTCTTGTTATCGCTATCACGGGCGCTTGCAGGCTAGGGTCATGGAAAAGGGGAAGGGCGGCGTGGCGCGCATCATAGCCGAAATATGCTGACCTGCGCGCTGCCTGCTGCCCCAGCGTCTGTTCGTAGTCTGTCGCTGGCCTTATTTTGCGTTAAATCAAGTATCTGTGGTGCCGCGCACGCTAAAAAAAGCACGCCGGCGGCGACACGGGCTGGCGGCGTGGCAGAAAAAGTACAATTGCGATCCCATCCTCATTAAAATGGGCGCTTCTACCTCCCATATCGAAAGTTGTCATGCAGAGTAAAAAGCCCGACGCGGCAAGACTGGACAAGATCGTGGCCGAAGCGCGGCGCGCCGCCGACCAGCGCGAGAGCGGCTACCGCGAGCGCTCGCTGAAGATGTATCCGTGGGTATGCGGCCGCTGCATGCGCGAATTTACGCGCGCCAACGTGCAGCAGCTGACGGTGCACCACCGCGACCATAACCACGACAACAATCCGCCGGACGGCAGCAACTGGGAACTGCTGTGCCTGTATTGCCACGACAATGAGCACTCGCGCTACCTGGAAGCGGACCGTGGCGCCGGCCTGCTGTCGGCCGAGGTGGCGCCCGCCACGCACAATCCGTTTGCCGCGCTCGCTGGCCTGATCAAGAAAAAGGACTGAGCGGGCCGCGCCGCTTCCCCCATGCGCATCTTGCTGACCGAAGACGACCCGCAGCTGGGCCGCGCCACGCAGATCGGCCTGGAACAGGGCGGCTATGCCGTCGACTGGGTCACGAGCGCCGAACACGCGCACACGGCCGTGCGCCTGCACGACTATGGCTGTATTTTGCTTGACCTGGGCTTGCCGGGGCAGGATGGCATGCAGGCGCTGGGCGTGCTGCGTGACAATGGCTACAGCGGCGCCGTGCTGGTCGTCACGGCGCGCGACCAGGTGGGCGAGCGCATCGCCGGGCTCGACGCGGGGGCCGACGACTTCATCGTGAAACCGTTCGACCTCGACGAGCTGGCCGCGCGCATCCGCAGCGCCTGCCGCCGCGCCGCCGGCCGCCTGCGCGAGCACCTCGTGCATGGCGACCTGGTGCTCGATATCGCGGACCGGCAAGTGACGCAAGGGGGATTGCCCGTGACCTTGACGGTGAAGGAATTTCGCATCCTGCAACTGCTGCTGGAGCACGGCGGCCGGGTGCTGAGCCGGGAACAGCTGGAGAAAAACCTGTACAGCTGGGGTGACGAAGTGGAAAGCAATGCCGTGCAAGTGCATATCCACCACCTGCGCAAGAAGCTGGGGCGGGACTTGATACGCACCGTGCATGCGATCGGTTATTGCATCGACAAGCCCAAAGCGGCTTGACACAAAAACGGGCTACCCTGAGGCAGCCCGTTCGATGTTGGCGCTGATGGCGCGTTACGGCATCAGAAATCGACGGTGGCCGACAGCCACAGACGGCGGCCGTCCAGGCTGTTGACATAGCGGTTGGCGTAGGTCAATGCCGGTGCGCGGTATGGCTGGTAGTCGATGAAGTCCTTGTTGAGCAAGTTGTACACGGCCGCGTTCAGGGTGACGCGCTTGTTCAGCTGGTAGCTGCTGCCCAGGTGCAACATGGTGTAGCCCTTGTAGTCGCCCAGCGCGGCCTTGGCGGCGCGCGTGGAAGCCGAGGTGCCCGGATCGCGGAAACGCTCGCTGCGGTACTCGGCGCGCAGCCAGCCGTTCCACTCGCGCGAGATATCCCACGACAGGCGCGCGTTGACGGCGTGCTTGGGCGTGTCGCTCAGGGGCTTGCCGGCGTTGCTGCCACTCTTCTGTTCGCTTTCCGTGTACGTGTAGTTGGCGCTGGCCGACAGGGTCTTGCCCAGCGGGAAGCGCGTGTTCAGCTCGACGCCGCGCGTGACGGCCTCATCCACATTGACCGATTGGCCAAATGCGTCCACGTTGGGCCAGTTGCCGAAGCTGACGCAGCCGGGACGGTTCGGCGAAGGGCGGTAGTCGCAGTTGACGAGGCCCGTGCCCGTCGTGATCTTGTCCTTGAAGGTATTGTTGAACAAAGTGCCGCTGGCGGTCCAGCCGGCCAGGTTGTCGAAATATGCACCGATTTCCGTCGTCGTGCTCGTTTCCGGCTTCAGGTCCGGGCTGCCGACGAGGGGGATCGTGCCCTGGCCGCCAAAACCGTTGATGCCTGGCGACAGTTGCTCCACGCGCGGCGTCTTGTAGCCCTTGCTGACGCCGCCCTTGACGGTCCAGCTTGGCGCTGCGTTCCACACGGCATAGGCGCGGGGGCTGGTCTGGCCGCCGAAGATGCTGTGATCGTCGTAGCGGGCGCCGACGGTCAGCGCGACGTTGTCCAGCACCTGCCATTCGTCTTCCACGAACAGGGCTTTTTGCGTGAATTCGAATTTTTTCGGCGCCACGCCGTCCGTCATTTCCGCTTTCCACCATTGCGCGCCGATGGTAGCCATGTGTTTGCCCAAAGGCATGACCAGCTTGGTATCGAAGACCTGGCTTTCCACTTCCAGGGTGCGCGCGCTGCCGGTCACGGCGCCTGGCGTGCCCGGCGGAATCGTGCGGCCCAGGGTTTCCGTCTTGTTCACCATGTAGCTGCTGTCCAGGGTGCCGAAGCCGAAGCGGCCCGTGTGCGACAGGGTCCACTGGTCGCGCTTGTATTTCTGTTCCGGGCCGTAGCCGCCCTGTACGGTATTGGTGCCGAGCTGGCCCTTCGAATTGTCGTAGGTCTGGCGGCCCGCGTCCGCGTCGAGGATGACGGTGTGGTAGCGGTTCGGCGTGAAGGCCAGGCGCGCGCCAAAGTTCTCGATGTCCGAGCGCACGGGGTTGGCGCCCATGCTGGCGGGCACTTGCGCGCCGGCCGCGTTGAGGACGCGGATGTCGGCCGCGTCGCGGCGCTGCTTGCTGCCGCGCAGGGACAGGCCCAGCAAGTCGGTGGCGATGGGGCCGCTCAGGTAGAAGCGACCGCTTTTCACGTCGCCGAAATCGGACTCTTCCTGCAAGGTGTAGTCGGCCGAGACGGAGCCCATCCACTGCTTGCCCACCTTGCGCGTGATGATGTTGATCACGCCGCCCATGGCGTCCGAGCCGTACAGGGTCGACATGGGGCCGCGGATGATCTCGATACGCTCGATGGCGGCCAGCGGCGGCATGAAGCTCGTCTGCGTGCCGCCGAAGCCGTTCGGCGTGACGTTGCCGGCCGCGTTCTGGCGGCGCCCGTCGATCAGCACCAGGGTGTAGTCGCTGGGCATGCCGCGGATGCTGATGTTCATGCCGCCCGTCTTGTCGCCCGCCGCGCCCACGTCGATGCCTTCCACGCTTTCCAGCGCCTGCGTCAGGTTGCCGAAGCGCTCCTTGGACAGCTCCTGGCGCGTCAGCACCGTGATCGAGGCTGGCGCCTGCTTGATATCCTGCTCGAAACCGGAGGCGGAGACCACCACTTCCGGCATGCTGGCAGGCGTGCCCGTCTGGGCGTGAGCCGGCAGGCAGGACAGGGCGGCCAAGGCCAGGGCCAGGGTGGTGGGACGCGGCAGGCGCGCGCTGCGGGTGCTGTTGGACATGCAAACTCCTGATGGTGGATGAGTTATTGGTTTTGCTGGTGCAAGCTAATAGGAATCATTGAGGCAATAAGAATCATTTACAATTGCAGCCATGGCTTCCCAAAAAATATTTCGCTCCGGATCTTGCGCAGAAGTTCTTAAGAGATTCTTAACGGCTGGCGGCGGCCTGAAAACCTGGTCGCTGCGGCGCACTTTGCTGGGTGTGCTGCTGGGCCTGACCCTGGCCCTGTGGGTGGGCAGCGCCGCCATCGTGTACGTGGAAGCGCGCCGCGAAAGCCAGGAACTGTTCGACCAGTCGCTGATCGAGACGGGCCACCTGCTGCTGTCGCTGGTGGAAAAGGATGCGCGCCAACACGGCTTGACGGGGCCCATCGACGTGCCGCTGCGCGGCCACCCGAATCCCCATCAGTATTTGTTGTTCAAGGTGCGTGACGCGCAGCAGCGCGTGCTGTACCGTAATGACGCGGCGTCCGATATCGCCCTGTCGCGCAGCGCGCCGGACGGCCTGTCCTGGACCCGCATCGGCGGCCAGCGCTGGCGTCTGTTTTCGTTGTGGGACCCGCAGCGCACCCTGCAGCTGCTGGTGGCCGAGCCGACCAGCCACCGCGACGATATCAGCCGCGGCTTCTTTTACCGCATCGCCGTGTTCGGCCTGCTGCTGGTGGCGCTGGCCACCATTGCCATCTGGTGGAGCATCCACCGCGTGTTTCGCGTGCTGCAGGCGTCCGCCGATGAAGTGTCGGCGCGCACGCCCGATGACCTGGCCGACGTCAGGCTGGCTGGCGCACCCACCGAGCTGCATCCGCTGCTGCTGGAAATTAACCGCCTGTTCGGCAGAGTGCGGCAAAGCCGCGACAACGAGCAGCGCTTCACGGCCGATGCGGCGCACGAATTGCGCACGCCGCTGGCCGCCATCAAGACCAATCTGCAAGTGCTGCAGCGGGCCCGCAGCGAGGCTGAACGCGAAGAATTCATTGCAGCCCTGGGCGTCAGCGTGGAGCGCGCCACGCGCCTCGTCAACCAGTTGCTGGCGCTGGCGCAGCTCGACCCGCATTCGGGCGCGGCGGCCGACTTGCGCGCGGGGGACCTGTCCGACCTGCTGGCCGAGCAGGCCGCGCAGTGGCAGGCGCTGGCCGCGACGTACCGGCTGTCGCTGAGCGTGATCATGGCACCGGCGCCCTGCGCGCTGCATGCGGACAGCCTGCAGATGTTGTTGCGCAACCTGGTCGACAATGCGCTGCGCTATACGCCGGCGCCCGGCTGTGTCGTCATCAGCTGCGGCGTGGAAGCGGGGCGCAGCTATTTGCGCGTGGCCGATTCCGGTCCGGGCATCGCCGAGGAACTGCACGCGCGCGCGTTCGAGCGTTTTGTGCGCCTGGGCCGCGGGCAGCTGCCCGGCAGCGGCCTGGGCCTGTCTATCGTGCGCCGCATCGCCGAGCGGCATGGCGCGGACATCCTCCTCGGCGCCGGCTTGCAGGGCAGGGGGCTGGCGGTGACGGTCGTGTTTCCATGACGGTCCCGCCAGGGCAAGGCGTTCAGGCCGACTTTACAGCGACTTGAGGAAAGCCAGCAGCGCGTCGCGGTCCGTCTTCGACAGGTTCTCGAAACGCTGGCGCGCTTTTGTCCCTTCGCCGCCGTGCCACAAGATCGCTTCCGTCAGGCTGCGCGCGCGGCCGTCATGCAGGTAGCCAGCCTTGCCGCCGCCATTGCCCATGACTTTTTCCGTGTAGCCGATGCCCCACAGCGGTGGCGTGCGCCACATGCTGCCTTGCGCCTGGCCTTCCGTGAAGGTATCGGCCAGCTCGGGACCCATGTCGTGCAGCAGCAGGTCGGTGTACGGACGGATGGTCTGGTTGCGCAGTTCCGCAAACAAATGTCCCGCGCCCGTCTTCATTTCCACCGTGTGGCAGGCAGCGCAGCGCATGCCCTGGAACAGCTTCGAGCCGGCGGAAACCTGCTGCGGGTCGACCTTGAGCTCCTCGATCGGCGCCACGCCTTTCGGGAAACCGCTGGCGATGCTGCGCTGGGCCGGCACGGCCACCAGGGCCAGGTATTGCGTGATCGATTGCAGGTCCGCTTCCGAGATGCCTGGCTGGGCGCCGCCCGCCGCGCAGGCTACCGGCCCCGTCATGCAGGCGCGGTTGCGGTACACGGGCGAGGTGACGGCCATGTCCAGCAGCAGCGCGTCGGCGGCCTGGTGGCGCAAGGTGGCTTTCGAGGCCTTCCAGCCGAAGCGGCCCAGGCGCACGGCACCCGTCTCTGGTTCATATACATAGTTGGGCAGGCCCTTGACGCCATCGGCATCCGGCGTGCTGCGGGCGCGCGCCAGGATGTCGGCTTCCGGCACGGCTTCCAGTAAGCCCGCGCCGATCATGGGCGGCGCCGCGCGCAGCGAAACGACTTGCGGCACGGGGCCTTCGAAGGCCAGGGTCGGCTTGCGCAGTTCGACCTGCGTGCCGTCGGCCAGGGTCGTCTTGCTCGTCGTGAAACCGCCCACGCTGACGCCGTTGCCCCAGTTTTGCGGCACGCCGGAAGGCGAGACGGCGTTCATCTGGATCGCGGTGCCGTATTGCGGGTGCGGCACCTGCTGCCCCGCCGCATTGATGCTGGCGACGCGCACGGCCATCGTGTCGAGGCGCTGGTTCAGGGCCATCGGCGCGGGGCTGCGGCCATTGTTGACGTGGCAGGCGATGCAGGCCGACTGTCCGTAGCGCTGTCCCTGCAGGCCGACGGCGGGCGCGTAACGGTCGTTGCCGCCTTCGTTATGCTCGCCGGTGGTGAAGTTGGTATGCACCAGGCGCCGGCCCTCGACGAAGCGCTGCATGTTCTGCATGCCGATATTGTTGTGCGGCTGCTGGAACATGAAGAGGGCGTTGTCCGAGTAGTTATACGACACGGAACCGAGGCCGCCGGAGAGCGTTTCCTCCGGCAGTGGCACGGAATTGAGGCGCGGCTGCACGCCATACCAGGGCCGCAGTCCCGCGCCCACCACATACGTCCATTCGTACGAGTAGTAGCGGATGCCGCCGGCATCGCCTTTCGACGCCATCGAGGCGGTGGTGGAAAACATCGATGGCGACACTTCGATGATGTCGCCCGCCGTCAGCGCGCGCGCCTTGACGTCCGTGCCATTCGGCATGCCGCCGGCATCAAGGCCGCCATGGCCCGGGTACTCCTTGATCAGCAGTGTGCAGGCGCCATTGATGCCGTTGGCGTTCGTCAGCCTGTCGTTGGCCGGGTAGGCCACCGGCTTGCAGACGGGGACATTGCGGTCCACCAGTTCGCCGGGCGACATCCAGCCGTAACCCGTCACGCCGGGACGGTCGAAGCCGCGGAAGAAGGCCACGCCGCCGGACAGAAAATCGACGGTGGTGTACTGGTTGACGATCAGCGTGGGCTTGGTAACGCCGCGTACCTTGCTGTTGTCGATGATTTCCACGCCCCAGGTGCGGTTCTTGAAGTATTGCGGCACGAAAGTGAGGTAATTGCCCGGCCCCTTGTCTTGCGGCAGGCCCGTGACGGGATCGACCGTTTCATTCGGGCCGTAGCCGATTTCATTCCATTCCTCGCCCCGTTCGCGGCCATGGCGCGCCAGGCCGCGCGCGCCGAAGCGCGTCACCAGGGTGCCGTCTGCCAGGGTGAATTGCAGGCTTTCCAGCGGCTGGGCGGCGGCCGGCAGCGGTGTCCAGCCGGTGCCGTTGGCGGGGAATTTCAGGGCCGATGTCGCAGTCGACGGCAGGCTGTTGTCACTGCCCGGCGTCTTGAAGCTCACTTCCAGCAGCGAGTAGCCATACTGCGTGGCGCGCGCCACGCCCTGCAGGCTGATGTAGCGGGCATTGATGCCCAGGTTGAAGAATTCCTCGGTGCCGCCGTGGCCATTCGTCACGTAGCGCACTTGCGACCATTTCTGGCCATCGTCGGAGACCTGCAGCGCGTACTGCTTGCCGTATGCGTTTTCCCACTGCAGTTTCATGTAGCCGACGGGCGTCTTCGCGCCGAAGTCGAACTGGATCCACGCGCCGTCCTCGAACTTGCTGGCCCAGCGGGTGCCCGTCTTGCCGTCGATCGCCATGGCGGCCGACATGCCGTTGTTTTCCACGGGCGAGGAAGTGGCGGCCACGGGGCGGATATCCACGCCGGGCTGGCCCGGATCGATGGTGACCGGGGGCGGTTCGGTAACGGGCGCCGTCACCGGCGGCAGCACGGGCGTACCCGCAAATGCCTGGATTTCAAAGATGGAGTAGCCGTACTGGCCCGCGCGTTTGACGCCCTGCATGCGCAGGTAGCGGCCTTGCGCGTCGAACCCCGTGACGTCCTCGATGCCGCCCTTGCTGTCGCTGACGTTCTGGATGGTGGTCCAGTGCGTATTGTCGTCCGATACCTGCAGCAGGTAGGCGCTGGCGTGCGCGTTTTCCCAGGCGATATGTACGCGGGTAATGCGCTGCGAGGCGCCGAAATCGAGGGTCAGATATTCGTTGTCCGTAAAGCCGCTGCCCCAGCGCGTGCTGTCGTTGCGGTCGATGGCGGCGCTGGCCGACAGGTCGCCCCGTTCCGCCGAGCTGGCCGTGGCGCCGACGGGCGTCAGCGCCGTTTCCGCCGACGTTTGCGCCAGCAGCCGCTGCGCCGTGGAGGGCGTGGCCGGGTTGTCGCCGCCACCGCCGCCGCACGCGGCCAGCAGCAGGGCCAGGGCCAGCGGCAAGCGCCGCCTGGAAAAGTGGATAAAGCCGGCCGGGTGCTGCCGGGGCCGAAGCAGGGATGTGTGCATGCTATCTTCCTTGTTTTTATTGATTATGCAAGATTGGTCAGACTGGACGTCTCCGCATCCCCGTCGACGGTGTTGCGCATGCTCCACCGTCACGGCAGCGCCTTGCGGCCGGGGGGCGGCAAGGAAGGACATGGCGGCAAAGATGGGGGGAGCAGTTTTAATTGCCGTATGGCAATAATTTTCTTAAGTTATAGAAGCGCATGAGGCATGTCAAGCGGTCTCGTGGACTTGTCATCAACTGTTCATGTCGCCCGGGTTTTTTGCACTATGCTGGTGCGCAAGATGAATAATAATGGGTGATAGCATGAATAAAATTCAGCAAGAAATGCGTGGCGCGCGACGGGAATGCGGTATCTTCCTGAAATGCCTGCCGACTGCGCGTCCCCTTTTTTGAGGAAGAACTGACCTTGCCGATTCCACCCGCCATACCGATACTCCCGCCGCTCTCGCTTCCCGCCGCGCGCGCCTTGCACCTGGCCGCGCAGGGCTTGCTGCAGGCGCGCCGCAGGAAAGCCGCCAAGGCAGACGTGCTGGCAGCCATCCGCCAGATGGGCGTGCTGCAGATCGATACCATCCACGTGGTGGCGCGCAGTCCGTATCTGGTGCTGTGGAGTCGCTTGGGCGACTATCCGCAGCCGTGGCTGGAGCAATTGCTGGCCGAAGGCGCGTTGTTCGAATACTGGGCGCACGAGGCCAGCTTCGTGCCCATCGAAGACTATGGCTTGTACCGCCACCGCATGCTCGACCCGGCCGCCATGGGCTGGAAGTATTCGGTCAAATGGATGGCCGAGCAGGGCGAGGCCGTGGCTGCCGTGCTCCAGCATATCCGCGCCAACGGCGCCGCGCGCTCCGCCGATTTCGAGCGCACGGATGGCCAAGCGGGAGGCTGGTGGAGCTGGAAGCCGGAAAAGCGCTCGCTCGAAGTGCTGTTTACCTCGGGCGTGCTGATGATCGCCAAGCGCCACAATTTCCAGCGCTATTACGACCTGGCCGAACGCGTTTTGCCGGGTTGGCACGATGGCTTGCTGCCGCCCGAAGAGCAGGTGCGCCGGCGCCTGCTGCTGGCCAGCGTGAAGGCGCTGGGGCTGGCGCGGGCCAGCTGGATCAGCGACTACTTCCGCACGAAGCAATCGCGCGCCAGCCTGGCGCACGACCTGCAGGCGCTGGTGGACGAGGGCGCGCTGCTGCGCTGCACGGTCGATGGCTGGAGTGATGCCGTGTACGTGCATGCCGAGCATGGGGACTTGTTGCGCGACGCGGCCGCGGGCAAGCTGGCGCCCACCCTGACGACGATCCTGTCGCCGTTCGATCCCGTCGTGTGGGACCGGCGCCGCGCGCTGGAATTGTTCGGCTTTGACTACCGGCTCGAATGCTATACGCCGGCCGAGAAGCGCCGGTATGGCTACTTCACCTTGCCGATTTTGCGGCGCGGCGCGCTGGTGGGGCGTCTGGACGCCAAGGCGCACCGCGCGCAGGGGCGCTTCGAGATCAAGTCGCTGGCGCTGGAAGAGGGCGTGCGCCTCAGTTCCCGCCTGGTGCAGGACGTGGCTGGCGCCGTGCAGCGACTGGCGCTCTGGCATGCCTGCCCGCAGGTCGAGATAGCCCAGGCGCAGCCGGCGGCTTTCGGTGTGCAGCTGGCCGAGGCCCTGCACGACGGCGGCGCTGCCGCAAGGCGGGCCGCATGATGCTGCCGCCGGCGCCTGCCCACCTGCTCGACGCCGATGGCGTGCCTTGTTTTGGCCGCTACACGGGACAGCTGGATGCCTTCGACTGGGTGGCGCTGGCGCCGCCGCATGCGCGCGGCGCCCTCTGGCGCCTGTTCCACCACAAGCGCTGGCATTACGTGGCCCTGTCCACGCCCACGCTGTTCTGCGGCGTGGCCATCGTCGACCTGGGCTGGACCAGCACGGCCTTCGCGTATGCCTTCGACCGCCACAAGGGCAAGATCGTGGCCAGTTTTTCGCAGGATGGCATTCCCGGCCTGTGCGCGTCCGTGGCGCCGCATGCGGGTGCCAGCAGCCGTTTCCGGTTTTTCTCGCAAAAAATCAGCATCGAAGCCCAGCCGCAGCAGCGCTACCGATTGCGGCTCGATTGTGGCCATTTCGGCATCGACGCGGAATTCGGCCCGCCCGTGGCGCCCACCTTGCTGGCCGTAGGACCCGTGGGCGAGGGCGGCAGCGTGCACGCCACGCAAAAGTCGGGCGGCTTGCCCTTGTGGGGCACGGTGCGTTGCGGCGCCATGGGCTACAGCTTGGACGACGGCGTGGCCAGCTTCGATTATTCGAACGGCTTGCTGGCGCGGGAGACGGAATGGCGCTGGGCCTCGGCGCACAGCCTGGACCTGGGTTTCAACCTGCAGGCAGGCTATTTCGGCGCGCATGAAAACGCACTGTGGCTCGATGGCCAGCTGTATCCGCTGGGCCGCGCGCATTTCGACTTCAATCCCGACAATCCGCTGGCGCCGTGGCATGTATGGACGGACGACGATCTGCTGGACCTGCACTTCAAGCCGGAAGGCGCGCGGCGCGAGGATAAAAACCTGTGGATCGCCGCCAGCCGCTACATCCAGCCGATCGGCACTTTCAGCGGCTGGGTGCGCACCAGCGCGGAGTCTCCCAAGCGGATCGTGGCGCAGCTGGCCGGGGTAACGGAAAGCCACCGCTCGCGCTGGTAGGCGCACTGTTTTTTTGCGAAACGCGCGACAAGGTCAAGTTTTTTTGGCAAGGCATCCTATACACTGGGGCGTTACCAAGTAAGCCATTCCGGCAATCCATGAGGCCAGAACATGAGTATCCGTAATCTCGACAAGCTGTTCAAGCCGGCCTCGGTGGCCCTGATCGGCGCCACGGCGCGCGAGCGCAAGCTGGGCGCCATCGCCCTGTACAACCTGCTGGGCGGCGGCTACCAGGGAGAGATTTGGCCCGTCAATCCCAAGTACGACGAGCTGATGGGCCTGAAATGCTACCGCAGGCTGGCACACTTGCCCAAGGCGCCGGACCTGGCCATCATCTGCACGCCGCCCGCCACCATCACGGCACTGATCCGCGAACTGGGCGCGCTGGGCACGCGCGCGGCCATCGTCATGACGTCCGGCCTCGACCCCGTGCGCGAGCAGTCGCTGCGCCTGGCCATGTTGAAGGCGGCAAAACCGCACCTGCTGCGCATCCTGGGCCCCAACAGCATGGGCCTGCTCGTGCCGAAACTGGGCTTGAACGCCAGCTTCGCCCATGTCGGCGCCACCAGCGGCAAGATCGCCTTCGTGTCGCAGTCGGGCGCGCTGGTGTCGGGCGTGCTCGACTGGGCCAACGCGCACGGCGTGGGCTTTTCCAAGTTCATTTCGCTCGGCGCCAGCTACGATATCGATTTCGGCGATCTGCTCGACTACCTGGCCGGCGACATCGACACGGCCGCTATCCTGCTGTACATGGAAGACATCCAGGCGGCGCGCAAATTCATGTCGGCGGCGCGGGCGGCCGCGCGCAGCAAGCCCGTCATCGTCCTGAAAGCGGGGCGCGAGGCGGAAGGCGCTGCCATGGCGGCCTGGCATACGGGTGCGCTGGCCGGCTCCGACGCCGTGTACGACGCGGCCATCCGCCGCGCCGGCATGCTGCGCGTGTATTCGGCCGAAGAGCTCTTCGACGCCGTGGAAACGCTCACGCATATCCGTTCCCAGCGCGGCGAGCGCCTGGCGATCCTGTGCAATGGCGGCGGCCTGGGCGTGATGGCCACCGATGCGCTGGTGAGCAGCGGCGGCAAGCTGGCCGAGCTGTCGCCCGATACCGTGATCGCGCTGGAAAAGGCGCTGCCACGGGGCTGGTCGCACGACAACCCCGTGGGCTTGCCCGGCGACGCGGCCGTGCAGCGCTATGCCGACGCCATCAAGCCGCTGCTCGACGAGCCGCAGGCGGACGCCTTGCTGCTGCTGCACGCGCCGACGGCCATGGTCTCGTCGATCGACATCGCCGAAGCCGTCACGCCGCTGATCAAGGCCACTTCGCGCACGGTGCTGTCGTGCCTGCTGGGCGGCACCACCGTGGCGCCCGCGCGCCAGGTGTTCAACCGGGCCGGCATTCCCACCTACGACACGCCGGAAAAAGCCGTGCATGGCTTCATGCAGATCGTGCAGTACCGGCGCAACCAGGAAACCCTGATGCAGGTGCCGGCGCAGCTGCCCATGTCGGCCACGCCGCGCCGCGCGCGCGTGCGCGAAATCGTCGCCGCCGCGCTGGCGGCCGGCCAGACGGTGCTGGGCGAATGCCGCTCGAAGGAAATCCTGGCCGCCTACGGCATTCCCGTCGCCACCACGCGCATGGCGGCCGACGTGGAAGAGGCGCTGGCCGTGGCGGCCGACATCGGCTACCCCGTCGCGCTGAAAATCCACTCGCCCGACATCGCCCACAAATCCGACGTGGGTGGCGTGGCGCTCGACCTCGATACGCCCGACATCCTGCGCACGGCCGCCGCCGCCATGCTCAAGCGCGTGCGCCGCATGCGTCCCGACGCGCTGATCGACGGCTTCACGGTGCAGCAGATGGCGCGCAGGCCGCAGTCGCATGAATTGATCGTCGGCGTCACCACGGACGCCGCCTTCGGCCCCGTGATCCTGGTGGGGCAGGGCGGCATCGCCGTGGAAGTGACGGCGGACCACGCCATCGGCCTGCCGCCGCTGAACATGGTGCTGGCGCGCGACATGCTGGCGCGCACGCGCGTGTCGAAACTGCTGGCCGGCTACCGCAACCAGCCGCCGGCCGACATCGACGCCATCTGCTACACCCTGATCCAGGTGGCCGAACTGGTGGCCGACATCGGCGAACTGGCCGAACTCGACATCAACCCGCTGGTGGCCGACGCGGATGGCGTGATCGCCCTCGATGCGCGCATCCGCCTGCAGCCGGGCCAGCAGCGCGACCGCCTGGCCATCCGCCCGTATCCGCAGGAACTGGAAGAGCAGGTGACGTGGATGGACCAGCCGATCCTGCTGCGCCCCATCCGCCCCGAGGACGCGCCGCAGCACATGGATTTGTTCCACGCGCTGGACCCGGACGACGTGCGCCTGCGCTTTTTCACGTCCATGCGCGAATTGCCCGTGTCGCAGCTGGCGCGCCTGACGCAGATCGATTACGACCGCGCCATGGCCTTCATCGCCACGCACACGGGACCGGACGGCAAGCCGGAAACCCTGGGCGTGGTGCGCGCCGTGGCCGACCCGGACAATATCCATGCCGATTTCGCCATCGCCGTGCGCTCGGCCCTGAAGGGCAAGGGACTGGGACACATCCTGTTTGAAAAGCTCGTCGACTACTTCCGCAGCCGGGGCACGGAGGCGCTGGTGGGCGAGGCGATGGCGCGCAACAAGGGCATGCAGCGGCTGGTGAAAAGCTTTGGCGGCGAAGTCACGCCGTCGGAAGAGCCTGGCGTCGTCAATCTGCATATCGGCTTGCGCGCGCCGTAAAAGAAAGCGCGGCTGGCCAGCCGCGGGTTTGTGCAGGATCAAACCCGTCCCTGTCGGTAGTCTTTACACTTTCACTTCCAGGATGACATATCCAGCGCGTTTTCGGGAGTGAGTGCATGCTTACGGCAACATATATATTGGTTTCCCTGTCGGTGGAACAGGCCAGCATCCGCTTGAGCCTGCTGGCTTTTCAGAAGTACATGCATGTGCAGCTGCGCCACCAGAGCCAGCTCAGCCTGGCGCAGCTGCAGTACGCGGGCGACTGGCTGGACCGGCTGTACCAGGGCGGCTACTGGCGCAAGGTGGAGATGTACCTGATTCCCGCCATCCGCCAGGCCGCGCCGCATGCCGATGGCCTGTTGAATGAAATCAATGGCTTGAACCACGCGGCGCTGGAAAGCATCAATATCGTGCAGCAGCGCGCCGGCGCCGCCATCGAGCATTCCGAATTGCAGGCCGAGCAGCTGTGCGCGGCCATCGACGCCTTTTGCGCAGCCTTGCTGCAGCGCCTGGAAAAAGAAGAGCGCGAGCTGTTCGCGCTGGCGCGCAAGGTCATCGTCGGTGAAGCCTGGTTTGCCATCGCCTACCAGTTCCTCGCCCACGATGCGCGGGCACAGGAGGCGCGCCGCGGCAGGGCGCAGGTGCTGCCCTTTGTTGTGCCAGCGCCTTTGCCAACACCCTTGCCGGCAGCCGGTGGCAGCGCCGAAACGGCAGCGGATGGCGCACAGTCCGCGCCGGCCGTGCCGCCACCGCCGCTGCGCGCGCAGGCTTGAACGGGTAGCGAGCGCACACCCCGCCGGGTGGCGTTCGCCCGAGGGGCGTTTTTGTGATGCTGGCTGGCGCGCCGTCATAGGGGAAAATCCAGGGAAAAGATTCACTTTATTCATTTGATAACTTGTTCAGCCCTGTCCGATGCAATACCCCGGGCTTTGTTATGATGGTGGTTTTGATCCACGCGAAACCCGTCATGTTCGAATTTCTCTTCAAGCGTTCTGCCAGCAAGACTGCCGTCCCCGATCCTGTCGTGGCAGAACAGGCCGCCGCCTCGGCGCAGAGCGCATCGCGCCGCGCCGAACAGGTTGCGCGTGCTCATGCCGTGGCTGGCGACGAAGCCGCCGCCTTTGCATTCATCGTCTCCAGCGAATTTGCCGATGCCCGTCTGATCGCGGCCGAACACGTCCATGCCTTGCCCTTGCTGGAAAAAGTCCACCACGCCATGCGCAACACGGACCGCCGCGTGGCCAAGCTGATGCAGGGCCGCATCGACCTGATCCGTCATCAGGCTGCCGAGACGCAACGCGCCCAGGCCAGCATCGACACGGCCCAGCGCCTGTTGAACGATGACAAGCTGAGCCCGAATCAGGTAGCGGAGCTGGATCGCCAATGGCAAGTCATCAAGGCCACGCCGGAACTGGCGACCGCCTTCGCCGCCGCGCGCGCCGCCCTGGCCGCCCGCCTGGAAGCGCAAGTGCTGCTGCAGCGCGCCGTGATCGACGCCGTCGCCGCCGCGCGCGCGCTGGCCAGCAATGGCCAGTCCGCCGGCGAGCTGGCGCAGGCGCTGGCCCGCCTGGATGCGGACCATGCGCAGCATGCGCAATCGCCCGAGCGCGCTTCCTTGCCGAAACACCTGGAAAGCGATTTCACGCAGGCGCGCGAGCAGGCGCAGTCCGCCTTGCAAGCGCTGCAGCAACATCAGGCCGTGTTCGATGCGCGCCAGGCCGCGCTGGCCGAATGGCAGGCGCAGGACGCCGCCACGCTCGACGCCGATACCCTGAAGCGCGCCTGGCAAGCCTTGCCGCGCCTGCCCGAATCCAGTTTGTCCGACAGCTTGCAGCAGCAATTTGCGGCCGTGCTGGCCAGCGCGCCGGCGCCCGTGCAGGCAGCGGCGCCAGAGACCGCAACGGCCCATGCCGAGCCCGCTCCGCGCAAGCCGCGCCAGGAACACGCGCCCGTCTCGAAAGAAGCGACGGAACAGTTCTTCAAGACGCTCGACGCCATGGAAGCGGCCCTGCAGGATGGCTTGTTGCACGTGGCTTCCGAGCACGACAAGACCTTGCGCGATAGCAAGCACGGCCGTTTGACGCCGGCGCAGGCGGACCGCCTGGCCCACGTGCGCGGTGAGTTCAAGCGCCTGGCCGACTGGGCGCGCTGGGGCGGCAACGTCTCGCGCGAGGAGCTGGTCAAGGCGGGCGAGGAATTGCCGGCGCAAGAACTCCCAATGGCCGAGCTGGCCAAGAAAGTGGGCAGCCTGCGCGAGCGCTGGAAGTCGCTCGACACCTTGTCCGGCCCGGCTCCCAAGTCCCTGTGGGAGCGTTTCGACGCGGCCTGCAGCGTGGCGTATGCGCCGGCGGCCCAGCATTTCAAGCAATTGGCCGAAGAGCGCCACGGCAATGCGGCCAAGGCCCAGGAACTGATCGCGGAAACGGCGGCCCTGGCGGCCGAAGAGAGTACTGACTGGAAACACGTCGCCTCCGCCTCGCAGCGCTTGCGCCAGGCCTGGACGCGCCTGGGCACCATCGACCGCAAGGAAAAGAAACGCCTGGATACGGAATTCGGCGCCGCGCTGGATGCCCTGTCGAAGCCGCTCGATACGCAGCGCCAGATCGAGACGGCGCGCCGCGAACAATTGATCGTCGAAGTGGGCTTGCTCAAGCCATCGGAGCGCAACACGGTCGACATGCTGAAAGCCTTGCAGGATAAGTGGCAGGAACTGGCGAAAGCCCTGCCGCTGGAGCGCCGCGCGGAACAGGCGTTGTGGCAGCGTTTCCGCGCCGCCTGCGACGATATCTTTGCCAAGCGCAAGGAAACGGCCCACGCGGCCGACCATGAGCGCCGCGAACACCTGCATGCGCGCGAAGCGCTGTGCGCGGCGCTGGAAACGGCCGTCGTGCCCGAGGGCGACGACAAGTCCCGCACCGCCTTCATCAACCACTTGCTGCGCGACACGCGCGCCGCCTGGAACGCTACCGGTCCCGTGCCGCGCGCCAGCGAAGCGAAGATCGAGCAGCGCTACCACGCGGCCGTGGCTGGCGTGCAAGCGCAAGCGGACGCCATCGCCGAGCGCGCCGGTGCGGCCCAGGCCAACGCCTTGCGCGACAAGCTGCGCCTGGTGCAGGCGCTGGAAGCTACGCTGGCTGAGGGCGATGCCGGCGCCGATGCTGCCGCCTGGACCGAACGCTGGAGCGCCTTGCCGCCGCTCGACACGCAATACGAACGCAGCCTGCAGCAGCGCTTTGCCGCCGCCCAGGCCGCGCTGGGCGAGGGCGCTGACGCCTACGTGCAGCAATTGCAGGCCAACGAGGCCCGCTTGCTCGAGGAAGTCTTGCGCCTGGAAATTGTCGCCGGCGTCGATAGCGGCGCCGAATTTGCCCGCGACCGCCTGAAGATGCAGGTGGAAGTGCTGCAATCGTCGCTGAAATCGGGCCAGAAGCCGCTCACGCAAGTGTCGCAGCTGATGCAGCTGTGCGCGATTCCCGCCGCCACCGATGCGCGCACGGCCAGCCGCATCGAAACCCTGCTGCGCCGTATCGGAGGGCATGCCAAATGAGTACCAGTGTCCGCGTCCAGCACGCCGATTTTGACTTGAGTCAAGAAATCGCACAATTGCGTGCAGGCAACCCCAAGGTGGGGGCCGTCGTCGGCTTTGTCGGCACGGTGCGCGACATGAACGAGGGACTGGACGTGGCCGCCATGGAGCTCGAACACTATCCGGGCATGACGGAGAAATCCATCGAGGCCATCGTCGAGCAGGCGCGCGGCCGCTGGCCCTTGTCCGGTGCGCTGGTGATCCACCGCGTGGGGCCCTTGCTGCCGCAGGAGCAGATCGTGCTGGTGGCGGTCTCGTCCGCCCACCGGGGCGAGGCCTTTGCCGCCTGCGAGTTCATCATCGACTACCTGAAGACGGAAGCGCCGTTCTGGAAGAAGGAAGACACGCCCGAAGGGGCGCGCTGGGTCGATGCGCGCGACAGCGACGAGACGGCGCTGGACAAGTGGACGGTAAAAGCAAGCACCATTTGAATCGTATCTGTCGCGCACGCTAGCATTTGCCCAAATGCAGCGGTTTTCTGCTTTGTGTATGCTTGAAAAGTACTGCCTCACCCCAATTTGGTTAACAACTAATTAACCGGGAGCGCTTTTCATGCGACAAGACAAACTCACTACCAAATTACAGGAAGCCCTGGCCGATGCGCAAAGCTTGGCCGTGGGCAACGACAACCCCTATATCGAACCAGTCCACCTGCTGACGGCCCTGTTGAACCAGGACGACGGCGGCGCCCGCTCGCTCTTGCAGCGCGCTGGCGTCAACGTGGGCGGCCTGTCCAAGGCCCTGGGCGCGTCCATCGAACGCTTGCCGAAGGTATCGGGCACGGGCGGCGACGTGCAGGTCAGCCGCGAATTCGTGGCCTTGCTGAATCTGGCCGACAAGGAATCGCAAAAGGCGGGCGACCAGTTCGTGTCCAGCGAAATGGTCTTGCTGGCCATGACGGATGACAAGTCCGACTGCGGCAAGCTGGCGCGCGAAAACGGCCTGACCCGCAAGGCCCTGGAAGCGGCCATCGACGCCGTGCGCGGCGGCAACAAGGTCGATTCGCAAGAGGCCGAAGGCCAGCGCGAAGCCCTGAAAAAATACACGCTGGACCTGACGGAGCGGGCACGCAAGGGCAAGCTCGACCCTGTCATCGGCCGCGACGATGAAATCCGCCGCACCATCCAGATCCTGCAGCGCCGCAGCAAGAACAATCCCGTGCTGATCGGTGAGCCGGGCGTGGGCAAGACGGCCATCGTCGAAGGCCTGGCGCAGCGCATCGTCAACGGCGAAGTGCCGGAATCGCTGAAAGGCAAGCGCGTACTGTCGCTGGACATGGCTGCCTTGCTGGCTGGTGCGAAATTCCGCGGCGAATTCGAGGAACGCCTGAAATCCGTGCTGAAGGAACTGGCCATGGATGAAGGGCAAACCATCGTCTTCATCGACGAGATGCACACCATGGTGGGCGCGGGCAAGGCCGAGGGCGCGATGGACGCCGGCAATATGCTGAAACCGGCGCTGGCGCGCGGCGAGCTGCACTGCGTGGGCGCGACCACCCTCGACGAGTACCGCAAGTACATCGAGAAGGATGCGGCGCTGGAACGCCGTTTCCAGAAGGTGCTCGTCGACGAGCCGACCGTGGAAGCGACGATCGCCATCCTGCGCGGCTTGCAGGACAAATACGCGCTGCATCACAAGGTGGAAATCACGGACGCGGCCATCATCGCCGCCGCCGAGCTGTCGCACCGCTACATCACGGACCGCTTCCTGCCCGACAAGGCGATCGACCTGATCGATGAAGCGGCGGCGAAGATCAAGATCGAGATCGACTCGAAGCCGGAAGTGATGGACAAGCTGGAACGCCGTTTGATCCAGCTGAAGATCGAGCGCGAAGCCGTCAAGAAGGAAAAGGACGAAGCATCGTTGCGCCGCCTGGGCCTGATCGAGGAAGAGATCGTCAAGCTGCAGCGCGAGTACAACGACTTCGAGGAAATCCTGAAGGCGGAAAAAGCCGTGGTACAAGGCAGCACGCACATCAAGGAAGAGATCGAGCAAGTCAAGCTGCAGATGGAGCAGGCCACGCGCGAGAGCAACTGGCAGAAAGTGTCGGAGCTGCAATACGGCAAGCTGCCGCAGCTGGAAGCCCAGCTCAAGCAGGCTGACAGCGGCATCCCGAAACTCGACCCCGACCAGCCGAAGCTGCTGCGCACGGAAGTGGGCGCCGAGGAAATCGCCGAAGTGGTGTCGCGCGCGACGGGTATCCCCGTGTCGCGCATGATGCAGGGCGAGCGCGACAAGCTGCTGCACATCGAAGAGAAGCTGCATGAGCGCGTCGTGGGCCAGGATGAGGCGATCACGGCCGTGGCTGACGCCATCCGCCGCTCGCGCGCCGGCTTGAGCGACCCGAACCGTCCGTATGGTTCCTTCATGTTCCTGGGGCCGACGGGCGTGGGCAAGACCGAGCTGAGCAAGGCGCTGGCCACCTTCCTGTTCGATACGGAAGAATCGATGATCCGCATCGACATGAGCGAGTTCATGGAGAAGCATTCCGTGGCCCGCTTGATCGGCGCGCCGCCCGGCTACGTGGGCTACGACGAGGGCGGCTACCTGACGGAAGCCGTGCGCCGCAAGCCGTACAGCGTGATCCTGCTCGACGAGGTGGAAAAGGCGCATGCCGACGTCTTCAACGTGCTGCTGCAAGTGCTCGACGATGGACGCATGACGGATGGCCAGGGGCGCACGGTGGACTTCAAGAATACCGTCATCATCATGACCTCTAACCTGGGTTCGCATAAGATCCAGGCCATGGAGAGCGATGATCCCGGTGTCGTGAAGCTGGCCGTGATGGCCGAGGTACGCTCGCACTTCCGTCCCGAGTTCGTCAACCGTATCGACGAAATCGTCGTGTTCCACGGCCTCGACGAGAAAAACATCGGCGCGATCGCGAAGATCCAGCTGAAGATCCTCGAAGAGCGTCTGGCGCGCATGGACATGCAGCTGAGCTTGACGGACGCGGCCTTGCAGCAAATCGCCGAAGCGGGCTACGACCCGGTATATGGCGCCCGTCCGCTGAAGCGGGCGATCCAGCAGCAGATCGAAAATCCGCTGTCGAAGCTGATCCTGGAAGGCAAGTTCGGCCCGAAAGACGAGATCCGCATCGACGCCCAGAACGGCAACCTGGTGTTTACCGGGGCGCAGGTGGGGCTGGACAAGGTGTAATGTTGACCCCAGCGGCGAAAGGCTGGGGGCGGACCCTGAGGGTCCGACCCCGGTCTTTGCTTTTGGGTTGAATCTTAGCAAGGGCGCGATCAGGCTAGACCTGATCGCGCCCTTCTTGCTATCATCGTCACTATTTTCTGACTAATTCCGGAGGCGGTACGATGGCAAACACATGGCAAGCAGGGCGGCGCATTGGAGTGGGATTGACCTTGGCGGCAGCCGTGCTGGCATTGCCTGCGCACGCCCAGGAAGAAAAAGTCCTGAACATCTATAACTGGTCGGACTATATCGGCGACGATACGATCAAGAATTTTGAGAAGGAAACGGGCATCAAGGTACGCTACGACGTTTTCGACAATAACGAAATCCTCAATGCGAAACTGGTGGCGGGCAAGTCCGGCTACGACATCGTCGTGCCGACGGCTCAGTGGGCGCGCCTGCAGATCGATGCGGGCTTGCTGCGCAAACTCGACAAGAGCAAGCTGACGAACCTGGGCAACCTGGACCCGAACCTGCAGGCCAAGCTGTCGAAGATCGACCCGAACAACGATTACCTGGTCGACTGGCTGTGGGGCTACACGACGGTGGGCATCAACGTCAACAAGGTCAAGGCCGCGCTGGGCGGCATGCCCATGCCGGACAACGCCTGGGACCTGATCTTCGATCCGAAATACGCGGCGAAGCTGAAATCATGCGGCGTGTCCTTCCTCGACTCGCCGTCTGAAGTGCTGCCGGCCGCCCTGCAATACCTGGGCAAGCCCGCCTATTCGAAGACGGCCGCCGATTACCAGGAAGCGGGCAAGGTGCTGCAGGCCATCCGCCCCTACGTGACCCTGTTCAGCTCGTCCGGCTACATCAATGACATGGCCAACGGCTCCGTCTGCGTGGCGCTGGGCTGGTCGGGCGATATCAATATCGCACGCCAGCGCGCCATCGATGCGAAGAACGGCAATGTGATCCAGGTGCTGGTGCCGAAGACGGCCGCCCTGATGTTCGACACCATGGCCATCCCGGCCGACGCGCCGCATCCGACCAACGCGCACCTGTTCATCAACTACATTTTGCGCCCGCAAGTGCATGCCAGCCTGAGCAACAAGGTGTTTTACGCGAATCCGAATCCGGCCAGCATCAAGTATGTACGCAAGGATATCGGCGAGAACAAGGCCATCTTCCTGTCGGACGCCGACAAGCAGCGCATGGCCGCACCGGAAGCGACCACGGCCGATATCCGCCGCTTGATGACGCGCATCTATACGAAGTTCAAGACGGGAGTTTAAAGTACGAGCGTAAAAACAAGGATGGCGCGAGGGACGGGCCTGTAGGCCGTCGCTGGCGCCATGCGATATTGCCGAGGTGAACACTACTCGTGGTAGCGGTCCATCAGCTTGTGGTGACTGCCGCGCATTTCTTCGATCAGTTCAAAGGCGACGAAGCCGATGATGGCGGCGAAGATGGCGATGAAGAGAAAAACGAGGAAGGTTAACATGGTCTTTCAGCCGCCGTTGGACGGCTGTCCGCTGGGTTGCTCAATGTGCCAGAGCAGTGCTCCAACACGTAGTTGATGCAATTAAACTCTAGCAGATCGGCAGCGCTTTACAAGGCTGCCGAGTTGTAATTCCTGCTAGTATTTGTCCCAGCGCACTTTTTGCGCATTTCCTTCATTTCACTACCAGGTCATGCGCCATCACGGCTTTTAAATAGACGCTGATCGGATCGCCCGGTTCGCGCTGGGAAAACCACCATGCGCTGGCCTTGCGCAGTTCCCATTCCTGCTCTTCTCCCGTCAGCAGCAGGGCGGCCGCCTGGCCCAGGGTGGGCTGGTGGCCGACGATGAGCACGGTTTCCTTGCAGCCGGGCCAGTTGGCCGCCTTGAGGATATCTTCCGCCTCGGCGCCGGGCGCCAGTTCCGGCATCAGTTTGAACTTGCGGCCCAGCGCTTCGGCCGTTTGCAGGGTGCGCAGGGCGGGGCTGACGAGGATGCGGCAGTTTTCCGGCAATTGCGAAGCGAGCCATTCGCCCATGCGGCGCGCCTGTTTCTGCCCTTTGACGGTCAGGGCGCGTTCGAGATCGGGAACGCCCGGCTCGGCTTCTGCGTGTCGCCACAAGATGAGATCCATGTTGTGCTCCTCTGTGTTGAAATTGCCTATTCGCCGACCTCCGCGCCCGGCGTGCCCAGTGTGTGCATCAGGTATTGCTGGGCGCTGAACGGCGTTTGCTTGCCGCGTGGCTTGCGGCGCGCATAGTGGCCCGTCGGCTCCAGTTCCCATGCATTTGTATTATCCTTCAAATACGGATTCAGGCCCTCGGCGATCACGCGCCGCTTCAGCGCCCGGTCCAGTACGGGGAAGGCCACTTCCACGCGGCGGAACAGGTTGCGGCTCATCCAGTCGGCGCTGGCCAGGTAGACATCGTGCGCCAGGTCGTTGCGGAAGTAGTAGATGCGGCTGTGTTCGAGGAAGCGGCCGATCACGGAGCGCACCTTGATGTTTTCCGACAGGCCCGGCACGCCCGGCTTCAGGGTGCAGGCGCCGCGCACGATCAGGTCGATCTTCACGCCATCGGTCGAGGCCGCATACAGGGCGCGGATCACGGATTCGTCGACCAGTGCGTTGACTTTCACGATGATGCGCCCGCGCCGGCCCGAACGGGCAATCTTCGCCTCGTTGCGGATCGCCTTGATGATCTCGCTTTGCAGGCCGAACGGCGCCAGCCACAAATGGTTCAGGTTGTGCGGCTTGGTCAGGCTGGTCAGGTGGATGAAGACTTCGTTCACTTCCACTGCCAGGTCCTGGTTCGCCGTCAGCAAGCCAAAATCCGTGTACAGCTTGGTGGTGGTGGGGTGGTAGTTGCCGGTGCCCAGGTGGGCGTAGAAGCGCAAGGAGCCTTCTTCGCGGCGGATGACGAGCGCCACCTTCGCATGGGTCTTCAGTCCCACGACGCCGTACACGACTTGCGCGCCGGCCTGTTCCAGCTTGTCGGCCCAGTTGATATTGGCTTCTTCGTCGAAGCGCGCCATCAATTCCACGATGACGGTCACCTCCTTGCCCATCTTCGCCGCCGTGATCAGCGACTCCATCAGGTCCGAATTCATGCCCGTGCGGTAGATCGTCTGCTTGATGGCCACGACGGAGGGATCGTAGGCGGCGCTGCGGATGAAGTCGATCACCGTCTGGAACGACTGGTAGGGGTGGTGCAGCAGGATGTCGTGCTTGGTCAGCGCGGCAAAGATGTCGTTGCCGATGGCTTTATGCGCCAGACCGGGGAAAAACGGCGGAAAGCGCAGCTCCGGCTGCTTGACGTGGTCGATCATTTCCGACAGGCGCACCAGGTTCACGGGGCCGTTGACGCGGTACAAACGGCTTTGATCCAGGCTGAACTGGTCGAGCAGGAACTGCGACAATTCTGGTGGGCAATTGCGCGCCACCTCCAGGCGCACGGAGGTGCCGAACTGGCGCCCCACCAGCTCGCCCTTCAGGGCCTGGCGCAGGTTCTTGACTTCGTCCTCATCGACCCACAGGTCGCTGTCGCGCGTGACGCGGAATTGCGAATAGGCGATCACTTCGCGCCCGGCGAACAAGTCCGAGATATGCGCGTGGATGACGGACGATAATAAACAGAAAGACACGCCATCGCCGGAAATCTCGTCCGGCAGCTTGATGACGCGTGGCAAGACGCGGGGCGCCTTGACGATGGCGATCGCCGTGCCGCGGCCGAACGCATCCTTGCCGCTCAGCGAGACGATGAAATTGAGACTTTTATTGACCACTTGCGGGAATGGGTGGGCCGGGTCGAGGCCAATCGGCGTCAGCAGGGGGCGCACTTCGCGGTCGAAGTATTGCTTGACCCACGCGCGTTGCGCCTCGTTGCGGTCGCTGTCGCGCAGCAAGTGCACGCCCGCTTCGCGCAGGGCCGGCAAGACGTCGTTATTTAATATCTCGTACTGGCGTTCCACCAGCGCATGGCATTCCTTGCCGATACGCTCCAGGTTGGCAGCCAGGGCAGGGTGGCCCGCCAGCGAACCGCCGATGCTGCCGGCCGCCAGCAGGCTGGCCACGCGCACCTCGAAGAACTCATCCATGTTACTGCTGACGATGCACAGGTAGCGCAGGCGCTCGAGCAGCGGAATGTTCGGATCTTCCGCCTGGGCCATCACGCGCCGGTTGAAAGTCAGTTGCGACAGCTCGCGGTCAAGCAGGATGCCCGATTTGGTCACTTCCGTGTGCAGTTCAGGTTTCATATTCTTTTGTCTTTGCAGATAGTTAATTCTAGCCGTATTTCATCATGTATGACGCGTTGTGAGTGTAATCATGAAATATGACGTAAGCGTGACATAAGCTGTCATAAAGCGTCGCCCGCGCTGTCATTTTTCACGCCGAAAATGGCATTTCCCCGGGCGTAGCCAATTATTTCAGGAATTTTTACCCATGTCATAAAGCTGTCATATTCGCTTGCTAGACTGCGCAGCATTCAACCGGGACTTTGAGCCCTAACAACCCTGAGGACTTGATATGCAAATGAAGCAAATGTTCAAATTTATCGTCGTGGGTGCTTCGGCAGCGATGGCATTTTCTTCCGCTTCCGTCATGGCGGCAGATATGACAGGTGCTGGCGCAACCTTCCCGTACCCGATCTACGCCAAATGGGCTGAGACGTACAAAGCCAACACGGGCAACGGCCTGAACTACCAGTCCGTCGGTTCCGGCGCTGGCATCAAGCAAATCAAGGCCAAGACTGTTGAATTCGGCGCCTCGGACATGCCTTTGAAGGCAGAAGAGCTGGAAGAAGCGGGCCTGATGCAGTTTCCGGCCATCATGGGCGGCGTGGTCACCATCGTCAACCTGGACGGCGTGACCCCAGGCCAGCTGAAAATGACGGGTAAAGTCGTTGGCGACATCTACCTGGGCAAGATCACCAAGTGGAGCGCTCCTGAAATCGCCGCGCTGAACAGTGGCGTCAAGCTGCCGGACACGGAAATCACCGTGGTGCACCGCGCCGACGGTTCGGGCACCTCGTTCCTGTTCACCGACTTCCTGTCGAAAACCAACCCGGAATTCAAATCGAAAATCGGCGCTGGCTCGGCTGTGAAATGGGCCGTGGGCGTGGGCGGCAAGGGTAACGAAGGCGTCGCCGCCAACGTACAGCGTATCAAGGGTTCGATCGGCTACGTCGAGTGGGCTTACGCCAAGAAAAACAAGATGTCGCACACCCAGCTGCAAAACAAGGACGGCAACTTCCTGCAACCTGACGACGAAAACTTCAAGGCAGCAGCCGCTTCGGCGCCTTGGACGCAAACCCCAGGCTTCGGCGTGGTCCTGACCGACCAGGCTGGCAAGAACAGCTGGCCTATCACCGGCGTGTCGTTCATCCTGATGCACAAAGTCCAGGCTGACGCAGGCAAGGCAAAAGAAGTCCTGAAATTCTTCGACTGGGCCTACAAGAACGGCGGCCCTGCTGCCGTCGAACTGGACTACGTGCCGATGCCGGCATCGGTCGTGAAACTGGTGCAAGAGTCGTGGAAAGCCAACCTGAAAGACGCATCGGGCAAGTCGATCTACTGATCCGATAGTCTGAATACAGCAATATCCATCCTTGTCCCCGCCAGCAGCACGGCGGGGCAGGGAGTTAGCCAGGACCGCCCGCAAGCCCTTGCAGACGGTCCTGGCTAAAGAAGCAACAATAAAACAAGAGTTCAAAATAGCGACACCGGCAGTACCACCCACATCTGGCACAATATGAGCGCACAATCTACCTCCTCCACGATCCCCATGCCAGGCGGCACCATGACCGATTCCATCAGTCACGCGCAAATGCTTTCCACCATGCGCAAGCAGCGCTTCCAGGATTTCATGTTCCACAAGGTGACGATGCTGTTCGCCCTGTCGGTGCTGATCGTCCTGGTCGGCATCATCATTTCGCTGATCATGGAATCGATACCGGCCTTCAAGACCTTCGGCCTGCATTTCATCGTGTCCGCGGAATGGGACCCCGTCAATGACCAGTACGGCGCCCTGATCCCCATCATCGGCACCCTGGTGACCTCGGTTATCGCCTTGCTGATCGCGTTTCCCGTCAGCTTCGGCATTGCCCTGTTCCTCACGGAAATCTGCCCGGCCTGGCTGCGCCGCCCGCTGGGCACGGCTGTCGAATTGCTGGCCGGCGTGCCATCGATCATCTACGGCATCTGGGGCCTGTTCGTGTTTGCGCCCCTGTTTGCCGACCACGTCCAGCCTATCCTGAAAGCCACCCTCGGCAACGTGCCCGTCATCGGCCAGCTGTTCAGCGGTCCCATGATGGGCATCGGCTTGCTGACGGCCGGCCTGGTGCTGGCCATCATGATCATCCCCTTCATCGCTTCCGTGATGCGCGACGTGTTCGAGATCGTCCCTGCCGTGCTGAAGGAATCCGCATACGGCCTGGGCTGCACGCGCTGGGAAGTCGTACGCAAGATCGTCTTGCCATACACCAAGACCGGCGTCGTCGGCGGCGTCATGCTGGGCCTGGGCCGCGCACTGGGCGAGACCATGGCCGTTACCTTCGTCATCGGCAACGCGAATAAACTGTCGTGGTCGCTGTTTGCCGCCGGTAACAGCATCACCTCCTTGCTGGCCAATGAATTCGGCGAAGCGCAATCCGAACTGCACGTGGCCTCGCTGTTCTCGCTGGCCCTGATCCTGTTTGTCATCACCTTTATCGTCTTATCCGCCGCCAAGCTGATGCTGGCTGGCATGTCCCGCAAGGAAGGCACGAAATGAGCCAGCTCAGCCAAGTTAGCACCCACGAAGCTCCGGTCAAGCCGGCCATGAACCCTGTCTACCGCAAGCGCCTGTTGATGCACCGCATCGGCATCGCCCTGTCGGTGGCCGCCATGGCCCTGGGCCTGGCCGTGCTCGTGTGGATCCTGTTCACCCTGGTGATCAAGGGTTTCGGCGCCTTGTCCGTCGACCTGTTCACGCAAACGACGCCGGCTCCCGGCAGCGAAGGCGGCGGCCTGATCAATGCCATCGTCGGCAGCGCCCTGATGGTGGGCCTGGCCACCGTGGTCAGCACCCCGATCGGCATCCTGGCCGGCATCTACCTGGCCGAATACGGCGAAGAAAACAAGCTGGCGCAAGTGACGCGTTTTGTGACGGACATCATGCTGTCGGCGCCATCGATCGTCATAGGCCTGTTCGTGTATGCGCTGTATGTGGCCCACGTCAAACACTTCTCCGGCTATGCGGGCGCCATCGCGCTGTCCCTGATCGCCGTGCCGGTGGTCGTGCGCACGACGGACAATATGCTGCGTCTGGTGCCGAACAGCCTGCTGGAAGCCGCGTTTGCCCTCGGCGCGCCCCGCTGGAAGGTCGCTACCCTGGTGCGCTTGCGCGCCGTCAAGGCGGGCGTCATCACCGGCGTGCTGCTGGCATTGGCCCGCATCGCCGGCGAAACGGCGCCGCTGCTGTTCACGGCCTTGAATAACCAGTTCCAAAGCTTCAACATGAACGCGCCGATGGCCAACTTGCCGTCCGTCATCGCATCGTTTGCGATGAGCCCGTACGACAACTGGCGCTCGCTGGCATGGGGCGGCGCACTGCTGATCACCTTCAGCGTGCTGGCCTTGAATATCCTGTCGCGCACCGTGTTCAGCCAAAAAGTCCCTAATTAAACAGATATCGAGCGAAGCGAACCCATATGAATACGCAAATGAATCCAGCCCAAGACCTGGCGCCAAAGAAAAAAACCATCGAGATTTCGGGCCTGAACTTTTTTTACGGCAAAACGCAAAGCTTGCATAACGTCAACCTGGACATCCACGAAAAGAAAGTCACGGCTTTCATCGGCCCGTCCGGTTGCGGCAAGTCGACCCTGCTGCGCACCCTGAACCGCATGTACGACCTGTATCCGGGCCAGCGCGCGGAAGGCTCGATCCTGTACCGCGGCCGCAACGTGCTCGACGCCGACCAGGACGTCAACATGCTGCGCGCCAAGGTTGGCATGGTGTTCCAGAAGCCGACACCGTTCCCCATGTCCGTCTACGACAACATCGCCTTCGGCGTGCGCCTGTATGAAGACCTGTCGAAGGGCGAGATGGACGAGCGCGTCGAGTGGGCCCTGAAAAAGGCCGCGCTGTGGGGCGAAGTCAAGGATAAGCTGAGCAAGAGCGGCCTGTCGCTGTCGGGCGGCCAGCAGCAGCGTTTGTGCATCGCGCGCGGCGTGGCCGTGAAACCGGACGTCTTGCTGCTCGATGAGCCGACCTCGGCGCTGGACCCGATCTCGACCTCGAAAGTGGAAGAGCTGATCAGCGAACTGAAACAGGATTACACGATCGCCATCGTGACGCACAATATGCAGCAGGCGGCGCGCTGCTCCGACTACACGGCCTATATGTACCTGGGCGAGCTGGTGGAATTCGGCGAAACGGACCAGATCTTCATGAATCCGGCCCGCAAGGAAACGCAGGATTACATCACGGGCCGCTTCGGCTGATCCATCCCGCATAGCGACTACAAGACAACTGAATACGGAGAGACAGCATGATAGGCGAACATTCATCCAAGCAATACGACAACGAACTCGAAGCGATCCGCTCGAAAGTGCTCCTGATGGGCGGCATCGTTGAAACCCAGTTCCTCGACGCGATGACATGCTTTCGCATCGGCAACCCGGAGCGGGCCGACCGCGTGATGCGCGAAGACGACGTCGTCAACCAGCTGGAAGTGTCGCTGGACGACGCCTGCAGCCACCTGATCGTGCGCCGCCAGCCGGCCGCCAACGACTTGCGCACCATCATGGCCACCATCAAGGTGATTACCGACCTCGAGCGAGTAGGCGACGAAGCGACGAAAATCGCCCGCGTGGCGAAGAATCTGCACAAGCGCGGCAACGGCGTCGTCAACCATTACGAGATGGTGCGCGGCATCGCCAACACGGCCACCGACATGCTGCACGACGCGCTGGACGCATTCGCGCGCAACGATGGCAAGCAGGCTTTACAATTAATTGCACAAGATGCCATCATCGACCATGAGTTTCGGTCTATCATGCGCAACTTGATCACCTTTATGATGGAAGACCCGCGCACGATTTCGGCGGCGCTCGATACCCTGTGGGTGGCCAAGGCCATCGAACGGATCGGCGACCATGCGAAAAACATCGCCGAATACGTGATTTACGTGGTTGAAGGCAAGGACATCCGTCACACCAAGGTGGCTGCTCCCGCCATTTCCGAGGAGCTCCCTGAGTAAGCTTTATGGCATCTGATAAAACCACGGTATTGATTGTTGAAGATGAGCCGGCCATCGTTGAACTGGTGACCTATTCGCTGCGCGAATCCGGCTGGAATTGCTGTTCTGTACAAAATGTCGCCGATGCCTGGGAATTCATCCAGCACCGCACGCCGCATCTGATCCTGCTGGACTGGATGCTGCCGGACCAGACGGGCTTGCGCCTGCTGTCGCGCATCCGCGCCGACCGCAATTTCGCCGCCATCCCCGTCATCATGCTCACCGCCAAGAGTATGGAAGAAGACAAGCTAGCCGGCTTGAACAGCGGGGCCGACGATTACGTCACCAAGCCGTTCTCGCCGCGCGAGCTGCTGGCCCGCGCCAAGGCGCTGTTGCGACGCAAGAGCCCGGAACACGCGCAGGCGCCCATGCGCGCCGGCAACGTGGCACTGGACCCCGTCAGCTGCACGGTGATGATGGATGAACAGAAGATCGATATCGGCCATGCCGAATACAAGCTGCTGAAATTCCTGCTGGCCCATCCGGAGCGCGTGTTTTCGCGCAGCCAGCTGCTCGACAAGGTGTGGGGCGACCATGTGGTGATCGAGGAACGCACGGTCGATGTCCACGTATTGCGCTTGCGCAAAGCCTTGAAGGAGGCGGAAAGCCTGATCAAGACGGTGCGCAGCGTCGGCTACATGTTGTCTGAAAAGTAAAGCTGGCCTCTATGAATCCGAAATTGCTGTTCTGGGTACCGGCCGCCTTGCGCATGGTGCTGGCGCTGCTGGGCGTAGCCGTCGTCTGGTATCTGTTTGGCGCCACGTATGCGCTGGGCATCGCCTTCGTGCTGATGGCCATGATGGTGTTCGTGCAGCTGTCGTATCTGTTCCAGCTGAGTAATTGGCTGGACAATCCGCAAAGCGCCAAACTGCCCGACGGCTGGGGCGCCTGGACCAGCATCTTCGCGCGCCTGTACCGCATGCGCCGCGACGACGAGAAAAACCAGGCCGAGCTGACGGAATGGCTGGCGCGTTTCCGCCAGGCCATGCACCTGCTGCCGGACGGCGTCGTCATCATGGATGACGTGCTGTTCCTCGAATGGTGCAACCCGGCCGCCGAGAAGCACCTGGGCCTCACGCACGAGCGCGACAAGGGCATGCGCGTGACGAACCTGATCCGCAGTCCGGAGTTCATGGATTACATCATCCTGGGCCGCTACGACCAGCCGCTGACGATCACCTTCCGCAACCGCAAGCTGATCGTGCAGATCATTCCGTTTGAAAACCGCCGCCAGATCCTCGTCACGCACGACGTGACGGAAACGGAACGCATCGAAATGATGCGCCGCGACTTCATCGCCAACGCGTCGCACGAACTGCGCACGCCGCTGACGGTCATCGTGGGCTTCCTGGAAATCGCTTCCGCCGAGCTGGACCTTGACGCCGCCACCCGCGCCGCCCACCTCAAACTGATGACGGAGCAGGGCCACCGCATGCAGCATCTGATCGAGGATATGCTGACCCTGTCGCGCCTGGAATCGGTCGACTATCCGCTGCGCCCCGAGCCCGTGGATATCAAAAAGCTCATGCAGCAAGTCTTGCGCGACGCCAAGGGCTTGTCGGCGGGCAAGCATGAAGTGACCATGGAATGCAACGGTCCCGACGTGCTCGGCAGCTACGACGAGCTGTACAGCGCGTTTGGCAACCTGGCTTCGAACGCCGTGCGCTACACGCCGGCCGGCGGCACCATCACCCTGCGCTGGCAGGATGGCCCGGCCGGGCCGCAATTCATCGCGCAAGATACGGGCATCGGCATCAGCCAGGAACATATCTCGCGTCTGACGGAACGTTTCTACCGCGTCGACAAGAGCCGGTCGCGCGAAACCCAGGGCACGGGCCTGGGCCTGGCCATCGTCAAGCACGTGCTGCTGCGCCACGGCGGCACCTTGGCCATCCAGTCCGTGGCCGACAAGGGCAGCAGCTTTATCGTCAGCATGCCCAAATCCGTCGTCACGCCGCTGCAGGGCGAGCTGCTGGTCAAGTAGGCCGGAGGAGGGAAGCATCCCCTCCCTGTTACCCGTGCGACTAGTGCAAGGATGGCATAAGTCGTTACAATCAGGCCATGACTTTAATCAACGCCTCTTTTCGCCACGCCGGCGCGCAGCAACTGGCCCAGTCGCTGCAGGCCGCGCGCCAGGATACTCTTTCCCTGTTCGACTGTTACGTCACGGCCGGACTGGACGTGGTGGCCGGCTTGCCCCGGCATCCGCGCCTCACGCCACCCTTGTGGCAACTCGCGCACATCGCCTGGTTTGCCGAGTGGTTCATCTTGCGCGAAGCCGCTTCCAGCCATCCGGCCGACGCCATTTATAACTCCCTGCTGACGCGCGGCGACGACTTGTTCGACGCCAACATGGTGGAGCATCGCGCGCGCTGGAAGCTGGAACTGCCCAGCCCGGGCGCCGTGAAAACGTATTGCCACGAAGTGCTCGACAGGGTATTGGATAAACTCTCGCGCGAAGCCAATGTCGACAGCGCCCTGGCGCCGTACCGGCTGGCGCTGGCGCATGAAGACTTGTGCGGCGAGGAAATGCTGGCCGGCTTGCAATGGATGGGGCTGGAAGCACCGGAATCCCTGTCGGCCAGCCCGGCCCTGCCGCCGGGTGCGGGCGAGATCGCTTTTCCTGGCGGCACCATTGAACTGGGCTCGCCGCGCGGCGCCGGGTTTGCCTTCGACAATGAATCGCCGTCCTACAGTTGCTACGTGGCGCCGTTTTCCATCGATGCCTGCGCAGTATCCAACGCCCAGTTTGCCGATTTTGTCGCCGATGGCGGCTACCAGAACCGCCAGTTCTGGAGCGCGGCCGGCAGCGCCTGGCTGATGCAGCAGGAGCGCTCGTCGCCCCTGTACTGGCTGCGCGAAGCAACGCAGTGGCGCACGATGCGTTTCGGCCAGCGCACGACCTTGCCGCCGAACGAAGCCGTGCGCCACATCAACCTGTATGAGGCGCAGGCGTATTGCGCCTGGGCGGGGCGCCGCCTGGCGACCGAGGCGGAATGGGAGTATGCTGCGCTGTCCGGCCATCCGCGTTTCCATTGGGGCCAGGTGTGGGAGTGGACGGCGACGCCGTTCGAGCCGTATCCGGGCTTTGCGGTGGATGCCTGGCGCGAATATTCCGCGCCATATTTCATGCAACACCAGGTGCTGCGCGGCGCCGCCTTCGCCACGCCGCCGCGGCTGCATTCGGCCCGCATGCGCGCCTTCCACGCGCCCGAACGGGGCGACATCTTTGCCGGCCTGCGCACCTGCGCCTGGTAGCGCGCCGAGAACAGACATCATTTCAGGATACCCTTGAGTACAGATAACGCCCCGCAGTTCATTCCCAAACGCATCACGCCCACGCCGGAGCAGGTCGCCATCCAGACGGCGCAAAAGAAAGTGGTGCTGATCGACGCCAATGCCGGCGCGGCCAAGACGACGACCCTGGCCCTGCGTCTGGCCGAAGCGCTGCACCGGGGCCGCGCGCCCGAGCGCATGCTGGCCCTCGTGTTCACGGAGGCGGCGCGCGTGGCCCTGCGCCAGCGCCTGCTGGAAGTGGGCGTGCCGCTGGGCGTCGTCAAGCGCCTGACCGTCGACACTTTCGATGCCTTTGCCGCCAAGGTGCTGCGGCAGCTGGAAAACATGCAGGTGGCATCCATGCGCAGCGATGAAGAGTTGCTCCCGGTAGCCTGGGAAGCGCTGGAAGTGGTATCGGAGAAATACGCTCACCGCTACCCGCTGGAAATCAATACGACGAACGGGGCGATCGCCGAATTCCTGAAACTGCAATTGCGCACCAAGGCGCGCCTGGATTTTCAAAATCCTGACTTCGAGAGCAATTCCCTGGACGACAATCTGGAAATGCTGGGCATGTCGCGCACGCATTATCTGTGGCTGCGCGAATATGAAGGCTTGCGTGGCGCCGACACGGGCGACATCCAGTTCCGCGCGCCATTCGACGCCACCTACGACCTCGTGCGCATGCTCGACGGCGACGAGCCGCTGCGCCAGCAATTGCCGGCCTTCCAGATCATCGTGGCCGATGAATTGCACGATCTGAACGAAGCGTCGTTCCGCCTGCTGACCATGCTGATACGCCGCGGTAATGCGTTTTTCTGCGGCGCCGGCGACAAGGATCAAGTCATCTATACGTGGTCGGGCGCCGACCACCGCTTCCTGCGCCAGCGCTTCGAGCAGGAATTCCCCACCTTGCAGCGCCTGCCGTTGACGGCGTCCTACCGTTACGGGCCGCAGCTGGCGCATGCCGTGGGCGTGCTGAAAAACAAGGCCAGCGTGTCGGCCCTGTCGCGCGCCACGCACATCGAAGTGCTGCAATACGAGCATATGCAGCCGCAGGCTTGCAGCGCCCAGCTGATCGCCGCGCTCGAACACGCGCATGCGGGCACGACGGCCATTTTGCTGCGTGACCGCGACCAGGCCATCCGCGTGGAAACGGCGCTGTTCCAGAGCGGCATCGCGTATGGCCTGGTGGACATGAACAGCTATCTGCTGAGCCTGGAAGTGCTGATGCTGCGCGGCATGGTGGCCATCGCCCGCAAGGATTTACATACGATCAAGAGCGGCCCGCGCCGCGGCGAGATCCTCGAAGCCCTGGTGGCGTTCGCGGAAATCCCGTTTACGCGCGGTGAGCTCCAGCAAGCCAAGGCCGATGTGGCCAACTATCCCGACTTGCTGGAGGGCTTCTTGACGAACCAGCTGGCCAAGTCGCAGAACCAGGACAAGGCGGCCCTGACTCTGGCCGCCGTCGATTACCTGCGCGCGCTGCCCCCCGACGCCCTGGCAGGCGACGCCCTGCAGCACATCTTTGGCCTGATGCAGCTGGAACAGACGGCGCGCCGCATCTACGTCGACCCGGCCCAGGCGCGGGTCGTCGCCCGTTCCCTGCACGGTTTTATTGCCGTGTGCCGCGAAGCGGGCGTGGCGCTGGGCGGCTTTGCCGGCTGGCTGGGCGAGATGGAAGAAGCCGTGACGGTCTCGACCGGCAAGGCCAAACTCGTCATCGCCTGCATCGACCAGATCAAGGGCCTCGAATACAACCACGTCATCTTGCCCTACCTGGCCGTCGATGAATTCCCGCGCAGCAAGACCGATCCGCTGGAAGAGGAAAACCGCTTCTATGTGGCCGCCACCCGCGCGCGCGACAGGCTCACCCTGCTGACGCCGGAAGACCCCGCCTATCAGAGCCGCTACATCGCCGCCCTGCAGCTCAAGCAGAAGATTATTGCGCCGAAGTCATAGATCTTTTGCTGTGCGGCTGCTTTTTGCGAAGGCGGAAACGGCGCATACTTTGTCGGACTGATCACAATCGATCTGAACTTACAAAGGAGGAACGACGCCTAACAAAACCGTAGCGAGCGGCGATGATTTGTGGCTAAGAAGCGCAACCGTGCTAGAGCACGGTGAGCATCGCAGGCCGCAAAGCGCGACGCGCAGCAGGTTTTGTTTGGCGTCCACGGCATGAAAGTGTTTTTGACAGGCGCAGCGGGTTTTATCGGTAGTTCCATCGCGGCGGGCCTCGTGCGCGCCGGCCATCAGGTGACGGGCCTCGTGCGCAAACCGGAACAGGTGGCCGAGCTGGCCAGCATCGGCGTGCACGGTATCGTCGGCACCTTGAACGACCGCGCATTGCTCATCGAGCAGGCGAAGGCGGCCGATGCCGTCATCAATGCGGCCAGCAGCGACCACCGCGCCGCCGTCGAAGCGATCCTCGAAGCGCTGGCCGGCACGAACAAAGTGTTCCTGCATACAAGCGGCTCGTCCATCGTGGGCGACGCGTCGGGCGGCGAGGGCACGGAACAGATCTATTACGAAGACAAGCTGCCGGCGCCGACGGCAGACAAGGCGGCCCGCGTCGCCATCGATGACCTGATACTGGCCAGCGCAAGCCAGGGCGTGCGCGCGAGCGTGCTGTGCAACACCCTGATCTACGGCCACGGCGCCTTGCCGCGCGACAGCGTGCAGCTGCCGCGCCTGCTGAAACAGGCGCGCAAGAGCGGCATCGTGCGTCACGTGGGGCCGGGCCGCAACATCTGGTCCAACGTGCATATCGACGATGTCGTCAGCCTGTATTTGCTGGCGCTGGAAAAGTCGCCGGCCGGCACGTTTTACTTTGTCGAGTCGGGCGAAGCAGCTTTCCATGACATGACGGCAGCCATCGCTCACGCGCTGGACTTCGGTCCCGCGCAGGATTGGCCGCTGCCCGAGGCGATAGCCGAATGGGGCTATGAGATGGCGTCCTACGGCCTTGGCTCCAACAGCCGCGTGCGCGGCGAGCGGGCGCGCAAGCTGCTGGGCTGGCAGCCGCAGGGCCCGTCCGTGCTGGCATGGATCAAGAACGACATGCTCCATCCGCCGCACGCCATCGCTGTTTGATGTAGCTCAGCAAAACCCCATCAGTGTGCGCTAGCGAACGGTGCTGTATGGCGATCGGGAGTATGATGGCTCTGCTTGGTTGAGACGCACGGCCGTGAAGTTGGCGGCATGTTCGATCTTCCAGCAGGTCAGCCGGTCGCCTCAAGGATCGGCACCAGATTTCTGTTCGCGTTGGCGCCCTGTGCCACGCGGCTGTGCACTGCAACTCCAGGTCGCGGTGTGTACTGCGAACCCCTTCAAGGCCGGCCTAGCCGGTCTTTTTTTTGCCTGTTGTTTCCGCCGCTGCGCCATTCACCGCCACCTGTCCGCCATTCGCCGAAGCGGTGTTTTCCCATCACCGAAATCCGCGTATCTTTACGATCAACCAACTTCAAGGGGTGACCGTGAAACCTGAACCAGCTTATTGCCGCCGTACCCAGCTGCTGTGGGGCGTGCTGCTGATCGCCATCGGTGCCATCATCCTGCTGGACCGGCTCGATGTGATCTATCTTCACGATTATTATTCACTATGGCATTATTGGCCGGTGATACTGGTCGTCTTCGGCTTGAACAAGCTGCTCACGCCCGTGTCCGCCAAACAGGTGCTGAGCGGCCTGTGGCTGATCTTTTTCGCCGCCTGGTGGTATGTGTCGTATGAAGAACTGTGGAACCTGAGTTTTTATAACAGCTGGCCCGCCTTGCTGATCGCCTGGGGCGTGGGTCTCGTGCTGGAGCCGCTGTTGAACAAACATTTTATTGCCTACCGGGAGTCCGAGCATGAAAAATAAACCGCCGCTGCACTCGCCATCGCAGATCGTGCTGGGCGTCATCGTCATCGGCCTGGGGCTGCTGTTCCTGCTCGATAACCTCGGTTTCATCAACGTGCGCTACACCTTCCGCTTCTGGCCCACGGCGCTGATCGTGTTTGGTCTGCTGAAACTGTCGCAAAGCCGCAGCGCGAACGGCTATCTGGTGGGCGGCATGCTGGTGTTGCTGGGCGTGGCCTGGACCCTCAAGCACATGGGCATCTTCTACATGAACTGGGACTTGCTGTGGCCCTTGCTGATCATCGGCCTGGGTGTGGCCGTGGTGTCGAAGTCCCTGCCCGGCGCGCAGCAGCGGCAGCGCCGCCGTCGCTTTGCCGCGCAGCAGGACGGTACCGCCGCGCCTGACTCGTTCGGCCAGGCCAGGAATGGCGCCGTGTCGCTCGACAAGGATGCCACTGCGGCGCCCGGCGCCAGCGGGCAGGCGGACGATGACAGCATTATCGAAGTGACGGCCATCCTCGGCGGCTATGTGCGGCGCGTGTCGTCGCAGCGCTTCAAGGGCGGCGATATCAATGTCATCATGGCCGGCTGCGAAATCGACTTGCGTCAGGCGTCGATCGAAGGCGAAGCCGTGCTCAACGTATTTGCCCTGTGCGGCGGCGTCACCATCAAGATTCCGCCCGACTGGAGCGTCGTGCTGCAGGGCACGCCCATCCTCGGCGGCTTCGAAGAAAAGACCATCGTGCCGCCGAACCAGGCGAAGCGCCTGTACGTGACGGGCTACGCCATCATGGGCGGCCTGGAAATCCGCAACTAGGCGCGCATGTCGGGGCCCCTGTCGAAGCGGCGCGGCGCCGTGGTGGTTTTCCTGGTCTGCATCGCGCTGGGCCTGGCCCTGGCCTTTATCCTGGCCAAGGTGGCCCACGCGCCCTGGCTCAATGCCGTCGTGCTGGTGGTGCCCGCCACGCTCGTGTATGCGATCGGTTCGGGCTTTTCCGCGTTTTACCTGTGCCGCGCCTACCCCTTGCATGCGCGCCATCCGCTCGCCATCGCCGGCGTGATGGGCGTGGCGGCCCTGTTCGCGGGCTTGTTGTGGGCCACCTTGCTGCAATTTTTGAACAGCGTCAGCCTGTTGCTGGAGCTGCGCTGGCTGGGCGTGAACTTGACGCAATCGCTGCTGGCCCTGTTCTTCGGCCTGGGCGTGCTGCTGTATTGCCTGGCTGCCGCCGTGCATTATCTGTTGCTGGAATTCGTGCGCGCCAGGATGGCCGAGCAGCGGGGACTGGAAGCGCAACTGACGGCGCAGGAAGCGCAATTGCGCATGCTGCGCACCCAGATCGATCCGCATTTCCTGTTCAACAGCCTGAACTCCATCAGTGCCTTGACGTCTATCAATGCGGCGGGCGCGCGCCAGATGACGGTGCAGTTGGCCAGCTTCTTTCGCCAAAGCCTGAGCCTGGAAGCGCACAAGCACATCACCGTGGAACAGGAACTGGTGCTGATCCGCCATTTCCTGGCCATCGAGCAAGTGCGCTTCGGCGAACGCCTGCAAGTGGCGGAAGCCATCGACGCCGCCGCGCTGGCGTGTCTGCTGCCACCCATGCTGATACAGCCGCTGGTGGAAAATGCCGTCAAGCATGGTATCTGCGGCTTGACGGAGGGCGGCCTGATCGCCATCGAGGCCAGGCGCATGGGCAGCCTGCTGCAGATCGCCGTGCGCAACCCGGTTGACGCGGATCAAGGGCTAGAGCGCGGCAATGGGGTTGGCCTGGAGAATGTGCGCCAGCGCCTGGCCGGTGCGTATGGCCACGAGGCCAGCGTGCACTGGGGCCGGCGCGATGGCCATTTCGAGGTGATGATTTCCATGCCGGCGCAGACCGGCGACACGGAGGAAGCATGATGCAGGCAAGAATGCGGGTGGCCATCGTCGATGATGAATTGCTGGCGCGCAGCGTGTTGCGCGAATACCTGGCGCGCCATGACGATATCGACATCGTCGCCGAGTGCGCCAACGGCTTCGAAGCCGTCAAGGCCATCGCGGACCTGGAACCGGAACTGGTGTTTCTCGACATCCAGATGCCGCGCCTGGACGGTTTTGAAGTGGCGGAGCTGATCGGCGCGAAGACAAAGCTGATCTTTGTCACGGCCTACGACCAGTACGCCTTGAAGGCGTTCGAATGCCATGCCCTGGACTATCTGCTGAAGCCGTTCAGCGAACAGCGCTTCGACCAGGCGCTGGCCCATGCGCGCGCCAACCGCAGCACGCCCGAGACCGTGCTGACGCTGGCGCGCGAGGCGGCCACTCGGGCCGCGCCATTGGACCGCGTGCTGATACGCGACGGCGCCAAGGTCCACGTGATCGCCAGCGCGCGCATCGACTACATCGAGGCGCAGGATGACTACATCAGCATCCGTTCCGAAGGCAAATCCTACCTGAAAAGCCAGCGGCTGTCGGAGCTGGAAACCCAGCTCGATCCCGCCAAGTTCCTGCGCGTGCACAGGTCGTACCTGCTCAATATCGACGGTATCCGCCGCATCGAGGCGGCCACCAAGGACAGCCATGTGGCCATCCTGCGCGACGATACGAGGATACCCGTGAGCAAGGCGGGCTACCAAAAGCTCAAGTTACTGGTTGGCTAGCTGTACATCCCACCACCTCGGCAAGAGTTGCCGGATTTCCGGCCGTGAAAAACGGTCGTCGATCAGGTAGACGACCCCCTTGTCCGACTGCGTGCGGATCACCCGGCCGGCCGCTTGCACCACCTTTTGCATGCCGGGGTACAGATATGTATAGTCGTAGCCGGCGCCAAAGATGTCGCCCATGCGCTGGCGGATCTGTTCGTTGACGGGATTGATCTGCGGCAAACCGAGGGTGGCGATGAAGGCGCCGATCAGGCGCGCGCCCGGCAAGTCGATGCCTTCGCCGAAGGCACCGCCGAGCACGGCAAAGCCGATGCCGCGCGTATCCAGGCCGAAGCGGCCCAGAAATTGCGCACGCGCCCCGTCATCCATGCGGCGCGGCTGCTGCCAGATGGGCACGTCCGGGTAATGCTGGGCGAATAGTTGGGCCGTCTTTTCCATGTAATCAAAACTGCTGAAGAAGGCCAGGTAGTTGCCCGGCGTTTCCGCGTATTGCTTCGCCATCAGCTGGGCGATGGGCAGCAGCGAGGCGGCGCGGTGCTGGTAGCGCGTGGAAATGGTGTCGGCCACGCGCACGGACAGTTGTTCCGCCTGGAACGGCGATTCCACGTCGACCCAGGCCGTGTCGGCTGGCATGCCCAAGGTGTCGCTGTAGTAATTCCATGGACTCAGGGTGGCGGAAAACAGGGCCGTGCTGTGGCTGGCCGCGAAGCGCTCCTTGAGAAACGGTGCGGGAACGATATTGCGGATGCAGACGGTGGAGCCAGCAGTGGGGCCCGTGTCCGTCTTGCTGACGTCGAACAGCGAATGCTCGCCAAAGCTCTCTGCCAGGCGGTTGATCAGCAGCACGTCGAAATAAAAGCGCTGCAAATCCTCGTCCAGCGCCGCCGCGTGGTCGGCCAAGTAGTCGCCGATGGCCGTGGCCACGCCTTGCAGGGCGCCAAAGAATTTCTCCGGCAAGGCCGCATGCACGTGGTAGTCGCCATCCTGCTCCTTCAACAAGGCCGTCCACTGGCGCGAGAGGCGGTCCAGCGGCTTCTTCAGTCCCTCGGGCGCGAACTTGCGCAGCATTTTCAGGTCGATCTGCGCCAGCTCGGCCGAATACATGCTGCGCGCGCGCGACACCATATTGTGGGCTTCGTCGACCAGCACATTGACTTTCCAGTCGTGGGCCAAAGTCATGCCGTACAGCATGGCGCTGAGGTCGAAGTAATAATTGTAGTCGCCGATGACGACGTCGCTCCAGCGCGCCAGCTCCATGCCCAGGTAGTAGGGGCAAATACCCTGCTGCAAGGCGATGGCGCGCACGGCTTCCTTGTCGAGGATCAAGCCGCTGGCCAGCGCGACCTCGCGCGCCAGCGGCAAGCGGTCGTAAAAACCTTTTGCCAGCGGACATGATTCGCCGTGACAGGCTTTGTCCGGATGTTCGCAGGCGCTGCTCTTGGCGCTCAGCTCCAGCACGCGCAGGGGCAGCAGGGGCGCGCTATCTTTCAGGATGGCGCAGGCGTCGAGCGCCATTTGCCGCCCCGGCACCTTGGCGGCCAGGAAAAACAGTTTATCCAGGCCATGCGCGGCCGTTGCCTTCAACATGGGAAACAGGCTGCCCACCGTCTTGCCGATACCGGTCGGCGCCTGCGCCAGCAAGCCGCAGCCACGGCTGCTGGCCTTGTACATGGCCTCGGCCAGCTGGCGCTGGCCCGGGCGAAAGTCCGCATGGGGAAACGCCATGCTGGTCAGCTGCGCGTCGCGGCTGGCGCGGTGTGCCATTTCCTGCTCGGCCCAGTCGAGGAAGAGGGCGCAATGCTGTTCGAAGAACAGACGCAGCGCCTCGGCCGTGCATTCCTCGTGCATGATGGTTTCCTTCTGGCTCACGATATCGAAATACACGAGCGCCACGCGCAGCATGGGCAGGTTCAGTTGCTGGCACAGCAGATGGCCGTAGATGCGCGCCTGCGCCCAGTGCAGCTGGCGGTGGTTGGCCGGCATCTTGTCGAGCTCGCCCCGGTAGGTCTTGATTTCTTCCAGCTGGCGGCGCGCCGGGTCGTAGCCATCGGCGCGGCCCCGCACGTGCAGGGGGCCGAAGTCGCCGGACAGGCTGATTTCGCGCTGGTAATCGTCGTCGCGCCGGCTCGTCACGGTGGCGTGGCCGGCCATGCCTTCCTGCGCCGTGGGCGAGGGTGTGAAACGCAAGTCCAGGTCGCCCACCTTGGCCGTGAATTCGCACAGGGCGCGCACGGCGATCGTGTACCTCCTGGCGCTCATGCGGCCACCTGCCATTGCAGGTAGCACACGCTGACGGGCATGGCGTGCTCGGCGCAATACGCGATCCAGCGCAGCTGGTTGTCTTGCAGGCGGTCGCCCGGACCCTTGACTTCGATCATGCGGTAGCGCTGTTCGGCCGGCCAGAACTGGATCAGGTCGGGAAAGCCGCTGCGGTTGCTTTTGATGTCGAGCAAGATGCGCTCGAATGCCTTCTTCAGATGCGCTGCCGGAATGCAGGCCAGCGCCAGGTCCAGCAAGCCGTCGTCCAGCACGTCCCAACTGACGAAGGGCGAGACGATGCCGTGCTTGGCGGCAAGCGTGGCGCGGATGGTGGCCTGGTAACTGCCGTCGTCCAGCTGCGCCAGGCAGGCGGCAAAGTCACTGCTGCGGCGCAGGTAAAAATCGGCGCTGTGCAAGTCGGCCGGGCCACGGTGGAACGGGTGGAAGAAGGCGCCCGGCATGGCCTTGAAAATGGCGGGCCAGCACAGCAGGCCGAACAGTGAGTTGATCAGGGTGTTTTCCACGTAATACACGGGCGCGCCGTCCTGCATCAGGTGTTGCTGCACCACTCCTTCCACGTAGCACGCTTGTTCCGGGTAGGGCAGCCGCAGGTCGATGCGCTCCACGGCTGCTGCTGCGTTGGCCGCCTGCTTCGCATGGCCCAGCTTGCGCCGCAAACGGGGGACCATGCGCAGCAGCAATTGCTGTTCCGCCTCGCTTTCCGGCGCGGCCAGGGCGATCAGCAGGCGTTCGTAGGCCGCTTGCGGCTGTTCATCTTTTTCCAGGACGCGGATGGCGCGGCCACGCGCGCCCGGGTAGCGGCAATCGGCATAAGCGCGGTAGGCGGCCGGCCAGTCCTGGCATTTCTCCAGGTGCTGGGCTATCTGGAAGCGCAGCTTGTCGCGGCGGCTGGCCAGCCAGGTATTGTCTTCGGGTAATGGCAGCGCAGCCAGTTCCTGCAGCACCTCGTCGGCTGGCGCGCTGTCGTTGTAGCGCTCGCGGCACTGGTGCAGCACTTCATAGTGCTCGATATCCTGGCGCGTGCGAAAGCCCCTCGACTGTGGCGAGAATTCCACTTTTTCATATTGATACACACCGAGGTCGGACAGCACGAATTCCGACCAATCTTGGTGATAGTTGCCAAAGTAAATCAGGCGCAGGCGGTCGCACAGCGTTTGAAGTCCGATGCGGTACAGCACGTCGGTGCAGGCCGGATGCCAGGCGGAGAACGGTTGACTTTCCGCATGCAGTACGCGCAAGGCGTCCAGTTGTTCCGCCTTGCGCGCCGCCTTCAGGGGCGCGTCGAGGCGGAAGGCCTGGGCGATTTCCGCTTTCAGCAGCAAGTCGAACAGTTCATCGAGCGCAATGACGGGATCGGCCTCGACCCAGCCGGTGGCCAGCAAAGGCAGGGCGGCCGCGCGCGTATCGCCGATTTCCGGGTAATTGAGCTTGCTGGCGCGAAAGAGACAGCCCTTGCGCATGACGAGGCGCACGAACAGGGCGCGCGACGGCTGCGGCAGTGCGCCGAACGCGGCGATGAACTGCGTTTCTTCAGCACTCAGCAGATCGGCGTAGCGCGCGCTGATCCAGTTCAGCACGTCCTGGAAATTATCCAGATAGTACAGGGGATTTTCCAGGACTCTCAACATGGGGATGGCAATAGGGCAAGATGCAAGGTGATCGGTTTTACTGTGTTTATATACAGTTTAAACCTTCAGCCGCCGCTTGCCCAGCGATTTTATGTTCAGTCAGCCCCGCTGTAGGCAAAACAGCTGTCGAACTTTTCGTAGGGAATCAGTTCGGCGCGCAGGCTGGCCAGTTCGATATCGGTCAGCAAGCCCCGGTGCGTTTCCGTGCGCCCCTTCGGCAGCGCCACCTCGTAATCGATGATGTCCCTGGCCAGCAGCGTTTGCAGCACCTCGGCTTGCCGCGCCGTCAGGTAGCGCGCGTGGGTGCCCAGGGTTTTTGCCAGTTGATCCTTGAATTCCTCGTCGCCGACGTCGTTGTACGTATCCTGGTCGGCCATGCTGTTCAACAACATGTGAAACAGGAAGTCCTGCAGGTTCTTCGCCAGGTACTGGGCTTCATTCTGGTCGTGCCATAGCAGCACGATGGGCATCTCGCCATCGTGCTGGCCAGACGCGAAAAAGCAGTAGTGGTCGCCCGCGCCCGTTTGCGCGAACGGGATGAACTGGAAGGCGGGATCGATCTGCCGGTAATCGTCCGCGTCCAGCAAGCTTTCCACTTCCGCGGCAACGGCCTGGATATTGAGCAACTCAAAATCGTCCGCATGCAGCAGCAGGGTGGGGCGGTCCGTCAACGTGGGATAGACCAGCTTGTACCAGTCGGGGCCATATTCACCCACGGCCAGCATGCCGTCGCTTTCCAGCTGCCGGTACAGTGAAGGGTAGGTGAAGCCGTGTTGCTGTTCAATTTCTGACAGTGTCATGTTTGCCCTGTTAAACGTGAGTCATGGGGCAATGATAGCCGAGGCGATGGCGCGCACGGTTTACGCCATGGCGTGAACGCCTGTCATAATTAATAAACATTTTAGTTTACTTATGTGGCGTGCTCACGTAGTCTTGCCAGACAATATCCATCGAGCCCGCATGAAAAACATCATCCTGATTTCCGCCGCCTGTTTGCTGGCGCTGCTGTCGACCATCGGCGCCTCGCTGCCGTATCCGATCCTGCCGCCCCTGTTTGCGGCCGAAGCGCCGAATGCCTTCAATAATTTTCTCGGCTTGCCGTCCAAATTGCTGTTCGGCCTGGCGCTGACCATCAACCCGCTGGGATTGCTGATCGGTTCGGCCTTGCTGGGACCGCTTTCCGACCGCTATGGCCGCCGCCCCTTGCTGATGCGCACGGCCGTGGGCGCCGCCATCGGCCATGCCATCACGGCCTGGGCGCTGGTGATCCAGTCCTACCCGCTGTTCATCGTCGCCCGTTTCATCACGGGTTTGCTGGAGGGAAACGGCGCCGTGGCGCGCGCCATGCTGGCCGACCAGTTGACGGGACCGCTGCGCTTGCGCGCCATGTCGTGGCTGAACGGCGCGTTTTACCTGGGCTGGCTGGTGGGCCCGATCCTGGCGGGGGCGACCTTGCATTGGGGCGTGACGGTGCCGTTCTGGATCGCCGCCGCCGCCCTGATGCTCGTCGCCGTGCTGGTGGCCGTGGGCTTGCCGCGCGAAACGCCGTCGTTGCTGACGACGTCGTGGTGGCAAGTGGCGCGCGACCGTCATTCGCTGAACCTGCTGCGCCATGAGGAGCTGCGCACCCTGTTCATCGTGCAGCTGGCGCTGACGTGCGGCGTGGCCAGCTTCTACGAGTTTTATCCGCTGTGGCTGGTCGAGACGGCGAATTACCATGCACAGGAGATTGCCTGGGTGAATGTGGGCCTGTGCGGCACGATGACGGTCACGTCCTTGCTGGCGGGCGGGCCCAGCCGCCATGCGCCGCTGCTGCGGGCCAGCTGGTATGCCTGCGGTGTGGCGCTGGCCGTAGGAATCTTAGCACTGGGTAATATCTGGGTGGGCATCGCTGCCATCGTGCTGTTCGGCATTCCGAATGCCTTGTACAACACGGTGATCCAGGGCTGGTGCGCCGAACGCTTCAGCGCGCACGGGCAGGGCGCCGTGATGGGCTTGCTGGCCACCACCTTTTGCATCGCCAACATCGTCGTGGCCCTCAGCGGCTCCGTGCTGACCCTGATCGACACGCGGCTGATCCTCGTCGCGGGCGCCTTGTCCGCCGCCTGGGCCGCGTGGCGCATGGCGGCCTGGCGCCGCCAGCTGGCCGGCGTGGGCGACACGCAAGCCGTGGCATGAGCGCGAGCATGAATACGTCGGAGCAGATCCTGTTCCTGCTGAAGATGCGCGGGCCGCAGACGGCGCAGCAGCTGGCGGCCTTGCTCGATATCACGTCCATGGGCGCGCGGCGCCAGCTGGAAGCGGCGCTGGAACGTGGCCTGGTGGCTTTCGAGGACGTGGCCGACAAGGTGGGGCGCCCGTCGCGGCGCTGGACGCTGACGCGGGAGGGCCATGCGCGCTTTCCTGACCGCCATGCCGACCTGACCCTGGAATTGATAGCGCAGGTGAAAACCCTGTTCGGCGACGAGGGCCTGGATAAACTGATCGGCGCGCGCGAGCGCAGCAGCGAAGCCGCTTACGGCAAGCTGGTCGACCCGCAGCTTGCGCTGGCGCAACGAGTGGACAGCCTGGCGCGGGCGCGCGATGGCGAGGGGTACATGGCCCATGCGGAACCGCAGGACGATGGCAGTGTCTTGCTGGTGGAAAACCATTGTCCGATTTGCGCGGCCGCCACGGCATGCCAGAATTTCTGCCGCTCGGAGCTGGCCATCTTTCAACGGGTACTGGGGGGCGATTGCACGGTGGAGCGCAGCGAATATCTGCTGGAGGGGGGGAGGCGCTGCGTGTACCGGATCATACCCATCGGGGTCTGAGGAGTCAGGCCCCCGATAGTTGTAGGTCGGGTTAGCGCTGCGCGCATAACCCGACATCACCATTGGCGCCAACAATGCGTCGGATTAGCGCGGCCTTGCCGCGCTAATCCGACCTACATCACTTACTTTTTGGCAGCCTTCGGCTTGGCGGCAGGCGCTGCCTTTTCAGCCGCGGCGGTGGCGCCGCTCGTCGCCTTTTCCGTTGCCTGCGCCACTTGCGCGCTGGCCTTGGCGATCTGCTCTTCCACGGTTTTCACGGCCTGTTTCGTGGCCTTGGTCACCTGCTCGTAGCCGAGGAAGGCGTTGTCGATGGCGGCCTTGACGATGGCGACAGCATTTTCCGAACCTGGCGGCACGTTTTTCGTGACGTCGTAGATCAGGGCGCTCAGATTGCTTTTCGCTTCAGCCACGTGGGCTTCGGCGGCCGTGGTGAATTCCGTGTGGATTTCCTTGATGATGTCGTCGAGTTGCTGTTTATACGCTTTTGCGCCGGCCACGCCCGGTTGCAGCTGGGCAGCGGCGGCGGCCATGGCGGCCTTCGGATCCTTGGCCTGGCTGATTTCCTTGCTGGCGGCAAGGCCATCCTCGATGCCGGACTTGGCGGTGGCCATGTTCAGCGCCAATACCTGTTCCACGCCTTGCACGGCCTTGGAGGTGAGGGTGTTGAAGGTCATCAGCTGGAATTCAAACAGGGCCTTGGTGGCCGATGCGAATTGTTCGGGATTCGTAAACATGTGGTCTCCTCGGTTTGAATAGATACGTTCTTATCGTTCCATACTCTTTCGACGCCGCAATGCCATCGCTTGATCTCAAGCCGGTGCCCCGTGTGGTCATGGCCCCATTATTTAACAAGCGCCGGTTTTTCGCAACGGCTATCTTTGTACGGTCCCGAGGCCAGTTCCCAGCCAAATCCCAGGGTCGATTGAGCGCACGACAGGGTGCCGTCGATCTTGCTGCGCCATTTGTACCAGGGGGCAGGGCCGGCCGAGGCCCACGCGCAGGCGGCCAGCAGGGCCGTGGCGATCAGGTATTTCATAGTTGCTCCGAAAGAAAAGCCTGCCGGCATTGTAGCGCGCCTGCCGTTCAGGGAGCGGGCGATTGCGGCGCCGTGGCGGGCAGTTGCAGGGTGAAGGTGGTGCCGCTGCCGGCACCGGTGTTGCTGGTGGCGTCGATATGGCCGCCCAGCACACCCGTGACGATGTTGTGCGCCACATGCAGGCCCAGGCCAGAGCCGCCGGAACCGAGCTTGGTGGTGAAGAAGGGGTCGTAGACGTGCGCCAGGTCGTCGGCGGCGATGCCCACGCCCGTGTCGGCGATGGACAGGGTGATCGTCTGCCCATCGTCGCTGCCGCGCGCCGTGATGGCGATGTTGCCGCCGCTGCGGCCCTCGAAGGCATGGCGCAGGCAATTTTCCAGCAGGTTGCTCAACACCTGGCCCAGCGGGCCCGGATAGCTGTCCATGGCCAGGCCGTCCGGCACGTCCTGCGTCAGGCTCAGGCCGGCGGCCTTGAGCGGCGTGGACATGGGCAGCATCAGTTCGGCGACGAACTGGCGCAGCAGGAAGTGGCGGCGCTGCGAACTGGCGCGGTCGACGGCGATCTGCTTGAAGCTCGAGACCAGGTCGGCGGCGCGCTGCAGGTTGCGCAGCATGATGGCGTCCGCCTCGCTGGCCTGGGTCAGGTAGGCGCCCAGTTCGGAGCGGCGCAAGCCGTCGAGGAAGCTGGCCTGGATTTCGCGCGTGCGTTCGGCCATGGTGGTGGCCACCACCAGGCCGTTGCCGATCGGCGTATTGAGTTCATGCGCGATGCCGGCCACCAGCGCGCCGAGCGCGGCCAGCTTGTCGCGGCGCACCAGTTCTTCCTGCGTGATGGACAGGTTTTCCAGCGCGGCGGCCAATTCGAGGTTCGTTTGCTCCGAGTGTTCCTTGGCCTGCGTCAAGGCCGCCGTGCGTTCGGCCACCAGCTCTTCCAGGTGGGCGCGGTGGCGCTGCAGCTCGCGTTCGTGGCGCATGCGGCCGATGGCGATGCCGGCCAGGTCGGTCGCCGTGTCGATCAGTTCCAGGTCGCGCGCGTCGGGCTGGCGCACTTCGCGGTAGTACATGGCGAAGGAGCCGAGCACGGCGCCATCCTGGCCGAAGATGGGGCGCGACCAGCAGGCGCGCAGGCCGAACGGCGCGGCCAGCTCGCGGTAGGGCGCCCACAGCGGATCGCGCATGATGTCGGTGACCACCACCGGTTCGCGCAGGAACATGGCGGTGCCGCATGAGCCCACGCCAGGGCCGATGGCCACGCCTTCGAGCAGGGCCATGTACTCGGGCGGCAGGCTGGGACCGGCCGCGCTATGCATATGGATGCCGTCATCGTCGAGCAGCATGATGGAGCAGAGCACGCCGCGCGACTGGCCTTCGATCAGCAGCAGCAACTGGTTCAGGGTGGGGATCAGGGGCGCACCCTTGGCGACCATTTCCAGCAGGGTGCTCTGGCCCGCGCGCATGGCTTCGGCCAGGTTGCGTTCGGTCAAGTCGATGATGCGCGCATGCACGAGCTGGCGGCCCGGCACGGACAGGCGCATCAAGCGGATTTCGCAGGCGATCGGGTGGCTGTCGCGGTGGCAGCAGCTGGCGCGGAAGACGACGATCTTGCCTTGCAAGGTATCGCGGATCTTTTCTTCCAGCAATTGCGGCGAGGCGCTGCCATCGCTCTGATGCCTGGGGAACAGGGGCTCCATGCCGCCTTGCAGCAGCTCGGCCAGCGGCATGCCGAACAGTTCTTCGGCCAGGTGGTTGGCGTCGATCAGCAGGCGGTTGTCGATATCGAACAGCAGCACTGCGTCGGGCGAACCGGCCAGGATGGAGTGGTAATTGACTTCCAGCGTTTGCGGATGCAGGGGGCGCGGTGGCGTGGCGGGAGCGGCGAAGGGGCGGGCGGCTGGCGCCTCGGCCTTGTGCAGCGCCAGTTCCATGAGGATTTTTTCCGCCACGTCGCGCGCATTGAAGGGCATCTTGATGTAGTCGCTGGCGCCGGCGCCCACGCTGCGGCCCTGTTCCTCGGCGCTGGGAGTGGCCGACATCAGCAGCAGGGGCACGCCGTGGCGTCCGCCCGCATTGCGCAGGCGCATGCAGGTGGCGCCGATATTTGTGCCCGCCAGCGCCGCGTCGAGCAGGATCAGGTCCGTGCCGCCGGCCGCCAGTTCCACGCCTTCGTCGATATCGCCCGCCAGTCCCGTGCCCAGGTTATGCCGGTCCAGCACATACAGCAGTTCGCGCACATCATTCGGCGAATTGCTGACCAGCAGCACATTGGCCCGGTCGGTGATGGAGGAAATCAACTGGTTCATGGTGTCGCGCCCTTACGCGGTTCATGGGCCTAGTATTACATCAAGGCAAGTAGGAGTAAACGATAATTCTTGATGACCAAAAGCAATCTGTTCAAGCCGCTTTTTGCGCTGCCGGTGCCGCTTCCAGGGCCGCGCGCGCCTGTTCGATGCGCGGGTAATTATCCTCGATCCAGTCGACCAGCACGGCCAGGCGCTCGGCCGCCTCGCGTCCCAGCGGCGTCAGGCTGTATTCCACCTTGGGCGGTATCACCAGATACGCCTGGCGCAGCACGAAACCGTCGCCCGCCAGCGCTTCCAGGGTTTGCGCCAGCATTTTTTCGCTCACACCGCCCACTTCGCGGCGCAGTTCGCTGAAGCGCCGCGTGCCGCTCAGTAGCAGTACCAGCACCAGCACGGCCCAGCGGCTGGTCAGGTGGCTGAGCACGGCGCGCGACGGGCAGGCGGCCGCCAGCAGGTGCGCCCCCTGGTTTTGGCGGGCGAGGGCGGTGCGCAGGCTGGCGCCGGGAGTGTCTGTGGACATGATAGTTGGACCTGTAAATGTAGATTTCATTCATACTTACCAAAAGGTACGTACTTACAATAAGTAAGCAATAGTCCTATTATAGGGTTTTACCACCCACGTACCAAGGAGAAATCATGATCGTCATCACCGGCGCCACAGGCAATCTGGGACAGCTCGTCATCGCCAGCCTGCTCACATCCATCCCCGCAGCCAATATCATCGCCGCCGTGCGCAACCCGGCCAAGGCCGCCGGCCTGGCCGCCCAGGGCGTGCAAGTGCGCCAGGCCGATTACAACGATGGCGCCAGCCTCGATGCGGCATTCAAGGGCGCAACGAAGATCCTGCTGATTTCGTCGAGCGAAGTGGGCCAGCGCGCGCAGCAGCACCAGAACGTCATCGATGCGGCCAAGCGGGCCGGCGTGGCCTTGCTGGCCTACACCAGCGTCTTGCGCGCCGACACGTCGCCGCTGGGCCTGGCCGCCGAGCACGTCATTACGGAAGCGGCCATCCGCGCGTCCGGCCTGCCGTACACTTTCCTGCGCAACGGCTGGTACCTGGAAAACCATACGGAGCACCTGGCGCCCGTGCTCGAGCATGGCGTCGTGCTCGGTGCGGCGCAAAACGGCCGCTTCTCGTCCGCCGCGCGCCTTGACTACGCGGCGGCGGCCGCCGCCGTGCTGACGGCGCCCCAGCCGCAAGCCATCTATGAACTGGCTGGCGACGACGGCTTTACCCTGGCCGAGTACGCGGCCGAAGTGGCGCGCCAGTCGGGCAAGGCGATTGCGTACAAGGATATGCCGCAAGCGGACTTCAAGGCGGCGCTGGTGAGCGTGGGTGTACCGGAAGGTTTTGCCGACCTGCTGGCCGACTCCGATGCGGGCGCGGCCAAGGGCGGCCTGGAAGACAATGGCAAGCAATTGAGCGCGCTGATTGGCCGTCCGACGACGAGCCTGTTTGACGCCGTGAAGGCGGCACTGGCCAAATAAGGGAAAGGGCCGCGCGGCAGCGCGGCATCTTGAAATGAAAAAAGCCGCAAACTCGTGAAAGTTTGCGGCTTTTTTGCGAATTAGGTAATGGTGCCCACGAAGGGACTCGAACCCCTACACCCGAAGGCACATGGACCTGAACCATGCGCGTCTACCAATTCCGCCACGTGGGCACTGATGCTGCTTGTTGCTATATCTTACTACTGTACTGCGGACTACAACGACAACAACTCGTTGCTGGTGGTGCCCACGAAGGGACTCGAACCCCTACACCCGAAGGCACATGGACCTGAACCATGCGCGTCTACCAATTCCGCCACGTGGGCATTGTGCTGCTTGTTACTACTATCTGCTACTTTACTGCGGATCACAACAATCGACAACTTGTTGCTGGTGGTGCCCACGAAGGGACTCGAACCCCTACACCCGAAGGCACATGGACCTGAACCATGCGCGTCTACCAATTCCGCCACGTGGGCATTGTGCTGCTTGTTACTACTATCTGCTACTTTACTGCGGATCACAACAATCGACAACTTGTTGCTGGTGGTGCCCACGAAGGGACTCGAACCCCTACACCCGAAGGCACATGGACCTGAACCATGCGCGTCTACCAATTCCGCCACGTGGGCATTGTTACTGCTTGCTGCTTGTCGCTGCATGTTCTGCAGCGAGGACAAAATCATAAGGGCTGGCGTGCATTCGGTCAATCAACATTTTGCACTTTTCTTCAAGAAACACCCTTTTCACCTGAAAAAAGCCATTTCCCTATGAAAGGCAAGATGAATCTGCCTGTTTTTTTAGCAAAAACAGGCATTTGGCGCTTATTGCGGCAGGGTGATGGTTTGCGTGCCGATCTGCAGCAAGCGTCCGCCAGGCACTGTCTGCAGGGAGGTTGGCACCGATTTGCAGCCGATGTCGAGCACGATCAGGAACTCCGCCGCCATGGCCGGGGTGGTCTTGACGTAGGCGGCGTGCTGCTGGCTTGCCTCCTTGGGCGGATTGGGGGCGCTAAAGCTGGACAATTGTTCCTCGTCTGGCCGTAATGATTGCAGGCAAAGCGAAGCCGTGCCATTTTCTATGCTGGCCCGGCCATTCGGATACAGGTATAGAGTGTTGAGCGCATGCATGTTCCATTCGAAAGTGCGGGGCGTTGCGGAGTTCAGCTTGTCGAGCACCACCACCACGTCGTTCGAGCGCGAATACCATATTTGGCGCTTGGCCAGGCTCAAGTCGTTGCTGTAGGCGGCACTGGCATCGCCTTCCACGTAGTCGAGGTCCGTGTCGTGCATGAATGCCGTGATCTTGCCGTTTTTGTAGCGCATCTCGTAGTGGCCGGCGATGAATTGGCCTTTCCCTCCATCAAAGGTGATGGCGTTGTGGGCGCGCGACTGGCGGTACCAGCTTTGCGACAGCGGCGATGCGTAGTAGTCCTGGTAGCCGGCTTCGATCAGCAGTGGCTTGCCGCCGCTGTTGATGACCAGGCTGTTTTGATCCCCGTGGCTGTGGTTGAAGGCGCCGAACGGACTCGATTTGAAGTAGACGGAAGTGCGGGCGGCGTTGCTCATGTCGCTGTGCATGGCTGCCCAGCCAATGCTGGGAAAGAGCATGGCGTTGGGCGGTGCTTCGGGCGCGACCGTGTCGGCAGGCAGTGGGTAGGGCGCCTGCAGCAGGGTGATGGGATTTTCCTGCGCGCCCGGCTGGCTGCTGTACCAGGCGGCCGCTGGCGTGGCTTGCCGTGCCACATACGCCTTCAGGGGTGCCGGGTCCGGCTTGCTTTCGTGGACATCGCCGAAGACGTGGCGTGGGGCGTTCGGTGGGATGAACTGCATGAAATAGCTGGAAAATCCCGCTGCCCACGGTTTGTTGAACAGGTTGACGCCGGTGGCTTCGGCCAGCGGCTGCCATAGTTGCAACTGTATATCGGTGGTGTACTGGCCATACGCCGAGCCGTTGGCAAAGCCGCCTTCCGGGCCGCTCCAGACGTGGACGATATGCATATACGAGCGTACGGCAAAGTCGAACCAGGCTTGCGCTTCCGGCCTGGCGTCGAGCAGCAGGGTCGAGGCGGCGGCAAGATAGCCCAGTGCCTCGACGCCGTGCGAGTCCATGGGGGACTGGTCCAGGCGTCCGCCGGCGATGGACAGGTCCGCGTAAATGGGCGTCAGCCGCTGCGCGGCGACCGACAGCCAGTGCGCGCGGCGGGGCGCATCCAGATCCAGCCACAGGAAGTCGGCACCCTTGGCAAGTACCAGGGCAATCATGCGCGCCACCTGGTCCTGCGCTTTATAACTGGTGGGGCCATCCGGGCTCAGGGCGGCCAGCTGGTCGCCGCGCAGTATGGCTTCATCCAGATACCTGCGTTCCTGTGTCAGGCGAAATAGCAAGGCGGCCGCTTCCATTTGCCGGATCACGGCGCCGGCGGCATTGGCGATGCGGTTGTACTGGCCGCCATCGTTGGGCGTGGTCCACATGCCATCGTTGACGCTGGCCACGGCCGTGGTATTCAGATTGACTTCGCTGACGAGGCGGTTCAGGAAGGGGCGCCGCTTGCTCTCCATGGCGGCATCCCAGGCGCTCGCTTGCGCGAAGGAGGCTGGCAACTGGCGCGGGCGCGGGTGGGCCCGCACGGTCGCCGCCATATCGGACGATTCGGGAACGACAAAATTGCGTGAATTGCTGTCGATGGTAAACGGACGCTTGTCGGACCAGTCGCGGGACGTGGAAAGCGGGCTGACGCGCCATTCATACTCGCCGGGCGGCAGTGCGCTCGATGGCAGCAGGAAATTGCGCGAGACGGTGTGGCTGCTCGCGGTGCCGCCAACCGGCAAAATCTCCACGACATATTGCGCCGGATAGCTGGCATGGCGCGGCCAGGCAAAGGAAGGCGGATTTTGCACCTGCAATTTCACTTGTTCCGGTGCCGGTTTGACGATTTCAGGGCTGCTGGAGCGGGTGCTTACCCAGTCCGCCGCCTGGCTGGCGCCAGCGCCGAGGCTTAATGCCATGAAGCTGTTGAAAAGAATCCGTTGGTGTTTGCCTGGCCTGCATGTCATGACTTCTCTCCGTAATGCTGTTGCCAGTCACGCGCGATGCGTGACATGGGGAGATGTCAATATACTATTGAATGGAGTAAAAATGTTCTTTTTTGACAATTGCCCGGGCGGGTTGGTGCCGTGCTGCGGAAATGAAAAAAGCCGCAAACTCGTGAAAGTTTGCGGCTTTTTTGCGAATTAGGTAATGGTGCCCACGAAGGGACTCGAACCCCTACACCCGAAGGCACATGGACCTGAACCATGCGCGTCTACCAATTCCGCCACGTGGGCACTGATGCTGCTCTATTACTTGTCGCAAAATAACTTCGCAACAATTCTGCTATTATAACGGCTTGAAGAGTTTTGCGCCAGATGAGCTTTCGCTCCATACTGCACATCAACCCTGTACCGCTTTCCTGCAACTGCATTCCCGTGAAGGTTTGTCGCTGCAAGAGACCGAGATTATAGAGCAATATTTGCCGAAGTCAAATGCATTGCGCAGCTTTTCTCCTTTTTTTCATCGGCGGGGCACTTGTTCGGTTTCCGCTACGCTGTCCGTTAGGCAAACCAAGGCGTCCTCCGGTACACTACCGGACATCACCGTGTCAATATTGACGGTGATGTCATCGGTCTTTGTCTTCCGTTTGATCACTGTCAATAACAACTATAGAAATACTTTTGAGCCAAAATACCCACACCATCCCCAGCCGGGAGGACATTCTCGGCATATTCCGCAGCGTCAACGCGCCTCTCGACCCGCAGTCTCTCGGGAAAACGCTGCAAGTGCATGCCGATTCCATGGATGTCCTGGTCCGTCGCCTGAAGGCGATGGAGCGCGACGGCCAGCTCAAGTCTGACGCCAGCGGTGTTTTCAGCCTGGCCGACCAGAGCGCGCTTGTCGCCGGTCGCGTTACCAGCCACCGCGATGGCTTCGGCTTTGTCATTCCCGACGACGCCAGCGCCGACCTGTTCCTGCCTGAGAAAGAAATGCAGAAAGTACTGCATGGCGACAAGGTCATGGCCCGCATCGTCGGCACGGACCGCCGCGGCCGCCCGGAAGGCACGATCGTGGAAGTCACCTACCGTGCCAATACCCACGTCATCGGCCGCCTGATCCAGGAAAACGGTACCTGGGTCGTGGCGCCGGAAGACCAGCGCATCGGCCAGGACATCCTGGTGACCGGTTCGGTGGGCAAGGCGAAGGCCGGCCAGATCGTCAGCGTCGAGCTGACCGAGCAACCGATGCGCTTCAAGCAGCCGGTCGGCAAGATCGTCGAAGTGCTCGGTGCCCTCGATGATCCCGGCATGGAAATCGAGATTGCCGTGCGTAAATTCAACGTGCCGCACGTCTTTTCCGCCGCCGCCCTCAAGCAGGCTGAAAAACTGCCCTTCGAAGTGCGCGCCGCCGACCTGAAAGACCGTGTCGACCTGCGCGACGTGCCTTTGGTCACCATCGATGGCGAGGACGCACGCGATTTCGACGATGCCGTGTATTGCGAACCCGTCAAGATTGGCCGCGCCAACTGCTTCCGCCTGATCGTGGCGATTGCCGACGTCAGCCATTACGTGAAGCCGAACGACGCGCTCGATGCCGATGCGCTCGAACGCAGCACGTCCGTCTACTTCCCGCGCCGCGTGATCCCGATGCTGCCGGAAAAACTGTCGAATGGCCTTTGTTCGCTGAACCCGGCCGTCGACCGTTTGACCCTCGTCTGCGACGCCGTCGTCAGCGACAAGGGCGAGCTGAAGGCTTACCAGTTCTACCCGGCCGTCATCCATTCGGCCGCGCGCCTCACGTATGACGAAGTCGCCGCCGTGCTGGGCAACACCAAGGGACCCGAAGCGGCACGCCGCGCGGACATCCTGCCGCACCTGCAAAACCTGGAAGCCGTCTACCGCGCCTTGCTGAAGGCACGCACGGAGCGGGGCGCCATCGACTTCGAGACGACGGAAACGTATATCGTCTGCAATAGCGCCGGCAAGATCGAAAAGATCATCCCGCGCACGCGCAACGAAGCGCACAAGATCATCGAAGAGTGCATGCTGGCGGCCAACGTCTGCGCGGCGGATCTGTTGCTGCGCAACAAGCATCCCGGCACCTACCGCATCCACGCCAGCCCGACCAAGGAAAAGCTCACGCAAGTGCGCACCTTCCTCAAGCAGGTGGGCCTGAACCTGACGGGCGGCGACACGCCATCGGCATCCGATTACCAGACCCTGATGCAGCAGATCAAGGCGCGTCCCGACGCGGCCCTGCTGCAAACGATGCTGCTGCGCTCGATGCAGCAAGCCGTCTACAGCCCGGACAATATCGGCCACTTCGGCCTGGCGTACGAGGCATATGCCCACTTCACCAGCCCGATCCGCCGCTATCCCGACCTGCTGACGCACCGCGCCATCAAGGCCATTTTGCAAGGCAAGAAATACGAGCCGAAGCTGTCCGAGAAGACCGTGCTGAACACGAACGTGTCGAACGCCACGCGCAAGCAGCAAGCGAAGGACAAGGCCGATGGCAAGCCGAAGAAGACGGACCTGACGATCTGGGACGCGCTGGGCGTGCATTGCTCGGCCAACGAGCGCCGCGCCGACGAAGCGTCGCGCGACGTGGAAGCCTGGCTGAAGTGCTACTTCATGCAAGACAAATTGGGTGAAGAGTTCACCGGCACCATCACCGGCGTGACCACCTTCGGCGTCTTCGTACAATTGGACACCCTGTTTGTCGAAGGCCTGGTGCACGTCACCGAGCTGGGCACCGACTACTTCCAGTACGACGATGCGCGCCATGAATTGCGCGGCGAACGCACGGGCAAGCGCTACCAGCTGACCGACCGTCTGACGGTGCAAGTGGCGCGTGTCGACCTGGAAACGCGCAAGATCGACCTGCGTTTGGTTACCGATGCGGAACTGGCGGGCGAAGATGCGCCAGCCAAGCCGAACGGCGCCGGCAAGCGCAAGGGCGAAAAGAAATCCATGGTCAAGCCCGGTCCTGCGACCGAGCAGCGCCATGAGATCAAGGCCAGCGTCAACAACGGCGGCAAGGCCGGCAAGGGTTCCGGCGGCCGTTCCAATGGCGCCAAGGCGCAAGCCAAGCCTGCAGCCAAGGCAGCGCTGAAGGAAGCCCCCAAGGCCGCCGAACCTAAGCGCAGCAAGAAACCAGCCGCGGCACCCGCTGCGGCGGCACCACGTGCAGCAAAAACTGTATCAAAATCAAGCAAGAACAAGCGATAAAAGAAACGATAACAAATGAAGAATAAAATGATTTTCGGCTTCCACGCCGTCACCTCGCGTCTGCGTCATGAAGCGTCGTCCGTGGAAGAAATTTTCGTCGATGCCAGCCGCGTCGACGGCCGCATGAAGGACATGATCGCCGCCGCCAAGGCTGCCAACGTGCGCGTCATGCCTGTCGACTCTTCGCGTCTGGACAAGATCGTCGGCACGCGCCGCCACCAGGGCGTGATCGCGTTTGCCTCGCAGCTGTCGCTGGCGCGCAATCTCGATGAGCTGCTGGACGCCATCGACGGCCCGCCGCTGCTGTTGATTCTCGACGGCATCACCGACCCACACAACCTGGGCGCCTGCCTGCGCGTGGCCGACGGCGTCGGCGCGCATGCCGTGATCGTGCCGAAGGACCGCGCCGTGGGCCTCAACGCCACGGCCGCCAAGGTCGCCAGTGGCGCCGCCGAAACCGTCCCGTACATCACCGTGACGAACCTGGCGCGCACCATGCGCGAACTGAAAGAGCGCGGCATCTGGCTGATCGGCACGTCCGACGACGGCGAAAAAGGCTTGTACGAAGCCGATTTCACGGGCCCGACGGCCCTCGTCATGGGGTCCGAAGGCGAAGGCATGCGCCGTTTGACGCGCGACACCTGCGATATCCTCGTCAGCATTCCGATGTTCGGCTCCGTCGAGAGCCTGAACGTGTCGGTCGCTTCCGGCGTCTGTCTCTACGAAGCCCGCCGCCAGCGCATCGCGAAAGAAGGCTAAAAAACGTCCAGGGCGGCGTTGCATTGCCTCGCCGTCCTTTTGTACTGTCTCCGGCAATGCGCCTTGCCCTGAACGTTTTGTAGCGCTTCTTTGATATGCCGCCGCCCTTGAGGCGGCGGTTGTTTATCTGCCTCCCCGGCAGCACGCCGCCGAATACGCTACCATTTGCGTTCCACCTTATTCATTTTCATTATGTTCCACCACCTGCGCGAAGATATCAACAGCATCATTGAACGTGACCCTGCCGCCCGCAATGGCTGGGAGGTGCTGACCTGTTATCCTGGCCTGCACGCCATCGTCATGCATGGCTGGGCGCACTGGTGCTGGACGCGGCACCTGAAGTGGGTAGGGCGCTTCATTTCATATATCGCCCGCATCATCACGGGCATCGAGATACACCCGGGCGCCGTCATCGGCCGGCGCGTCTTCATCGACCATGGCTTCGGCGTGGTGATCGGCGAGACGGCCGTCGTCGGCGACGACTGCACCATCTACCAGGGCGTGACCTTGGGCGGCACCTCGCTGCACAGTGGCGCCAAGCGCCATCCGACGCTGGAGCGGGGCGTCATCGTCGGCGCAGGCGCGCAGGTGCTGGGCAGTTTCACGGTGGGCGAGTACGCCAAGGTGGGTTCGAACGCCGTGCTGCTGAAACCCGTGCCGTCCGGCGCCACGGCTGTCGGCAACCCCGCGCACATCGTGCAAAAGGATGTCAGCGCCCTGCGCGAGGGCAGCACGGCCCATTTGTTCGCCGCATATGGCGTCACGCCCAACGGCGACGATCCGCTGTCGAAAGCCCTGCAAGGCTTGATCACGCATGCCGTGGCACAGGAACAGCGCATCGAAACCATCCTCGCCACCCTGAAGGCGGCGGGCATCTGCTGCCAGGGCGTGCCCGAGTGTGATAAATTCGATTCCGAGCAAATGAACAAGCTGGTTGATTAAGGATACAGGCATGACTACAGACGCAAACGCAGCAGAAAAAAGCAGCGACAATCCCAATCTGCTCGACCCCTTCGAGATCCGCGTGCTGGCCGTGCTGGCCGAAAAGGAAGCGCTGACGCCGGACAGCTATCCGCTGTCGCTGAATGCCTTGACGAACGGCTGCAACCAGCTGTCCAGCCGCGACCCCGTCATGGCCCTGTCCGAAGAAACCGTCTATGACGTGCTGCAGCGTTTGATGCAGCGCAAGTTCGTCAACGGCATCACACAGGCGGGCGCGCGGGTCGCGAAGTACGAACACCGCATGCGCATCAAGTGGTCGCTGGAACAGGACAAGCTGGCCATCCTGACGATATTGATGTTGCGCGGCTTGCAGACGGCGGGCGAGATCCGCAGCCGCAGCGGCCGCGTGCATGAATTCAAGTCCGTGGCGGAAGTGGAAGCCGGCCTGCAATTCTTGATCGACAAATACCCGCCGCTGGTGGCCAAGCTGGCCGTCGCGCCCGGCGCCAAGGAACCGCGCTACGGCCATCTGCTGGGCGGCGAAGAGGCGCTGGCGCAGATCGAGACGGCGGCAGGTTTTGCGGGCGCCGTCAGCGCGCCGCAGCAGGGCAGCAGGGTGGCCCAGCTGGAACAGGAAGTGCTGCAATTGCGCAGCGACTTCGATGGCCTGGCGGCGCAGTTCGAGGCGTTCCGCAAGCAGTTCGAATAATTTCCAGGCACGCGCCTATTGGGCTTGCGGGTCGAAATAGGCGGTCCAGGTCAGGCTGGAAGCGGCAAGGCCCTGCGCCTTGCCAAATTGCGCCATGGCCTTGCGCGGTTTTGCCAGTCCCGCCAGAGCCACCCCCAGGTTGTAATGGGTATGGCTGTCCGTCGAACCGAGCTTGAGCGCCGTTTCCAGTACGTTGACGGCGTCCCTGTACTTGCCCTGGTCGCACAGCACGGCGCCCAGGCAGGTGATCAGGGCCGTGTCTTGCCGGGCCGCTTGCAAGGCGCTGCGCAACACGGCTTCAGCTGCCGCCATGTGCGCCTCCCATTGCCCGGCATCGCCTTCGGCCAGCTGGATATGCGCCCTGCTTGCGGCGATGGCGTCCATTGCCGCCTTAGCCAGGCCAGGCGGCGGAATTGCTTCCGGTTTCATAGTCGACGCTGGCGGTAAAATCCCAGTCATCGGTATCACGCCCTGTCTTCCCGGACCAGGCCTCGGGAGCGACGCTCAACAGTTCCTCCAGCCACGCGTCCGTTTGATCGGGCATCAGCGTGGGGTCGGCCAGCACGCTGTCATACGTGGCCTTGCCCGAGCCGACGACGAAACAGCGCGCATACAGGAAACCGTCATCCGACTTTCCTGAGTTACCGGCATGGTCCGCAAACACCTTGCCATCGAGCTGGTACAGTGCCTGAGCCAGGCACTCTTCGAAGCCCTTGATGTCCTTGACCGGCAACTCGGCGAGCGCTTCGGTCAATGGTTCCACCGCGGCATCGGCGTCGCCGTCTTCCAGGGCTTCACGGTCGATTTGCTCTATCAGCTGCCAAAATTTTTCTTCGTTCATTGTTTATTCCAGGTAAATCATCTATCGATACTGAAAGAGATCAGGCATGCAATGCCGGTGGCGCGATGCGTCCCGTCTGTACATCGTGGGATTGTTTAGAATATCATCTTGCCCGAATGCCAAGCGCACGGTTTCCCCAAGTAACTCTTTGTAATCAACACCGCAAATAATTCGACCAAGCGTCCTTCCCACATGACTTTTTCCTTCCTGTGCCGCTCCTGCGGCGAGACCCACACGGGCATGCCCAGCTTCGGCGCCGATGCGCCGTGGCTGTACCAGCAGATGGCGCCTGCCGAACGCGAAGCACGCTGCCAGCTCGACAGCGACGCTTGCATCGTTGACGAAGCGCACTGTTTCGTGCGCGCCACCCTCGACATCCCCGTGCACGGCGCGGATGAGCCATTCAGCTGGGGCGTGTGGGTATCGCTGAGCGGCGACAGCTTCGACGCATGGGACGCCTGCTTCAACGATGCCAAACGGGCGCACATCGGCCCCTTCTTCGGCTGGCTCAGCACGCAACTGCCCGTGTATCCCGCTACCCTGAACCTGAAGACCCGCGTGCACCTGCGCGACGACGGCATGCGTCCGGCCATCGAGCTGGAACCGACCGATCACCCGCTGGCGGTGGCACAGCGCGACGGCATCACGGCAGAGCGGGTGGCCGAGCTGTATGCACGACTGATGCATGGCGATTGACAGGCCCGGCTTTTCAGCCGCTCCCTGTCGGTCCGCGCACGTTTCCGGTATCATTCGGCATGAATACTATTTCCTTCCAACCGTTTGTTATTGGTGTCGCTGGCGGAAGCGGCAGTGGCAAGTCCACCGTATCCCAACAAGTGCTGGCGTCCTTTGGCGCCGACATGGTCTCGGTCGTGATGCAGGACGACTACTACTGCGACCAAACCCATCTCTCCCCTGAAGTGCGCAGGCAGCAGAATTACGACCATCCGCAGGCGTTCGAGTGGCCATTGCTGGTGCAGCACATCCAGGCCTTGCGTAATGGCGAGGCGATCGAGATGCCCGAGTACGACTTCACGCTGCACAACCGCTCCGACAGGACCATCTTGGTCAAGCCGGCGCCGGTGATCGTGATCGAAGGCTTGTTTGCCCTGTATGACGAAGACTTGCGCAACATGATGTCGCTGAAGATCTTTGTCGACACGGCCTCCGACGTGCGCTTCATCCGCCGCATGCAACGCGATATCACGGAACGCGGCCGCTCGGTGGAAAGCGTCATCGAGCAGTACCTGGAAACCGTGCGCCCGATGCACAAGCAATTCATCGAACCGACCAAGCGCAATGCCGACGTCATTTTGCCGCACGGCGCCAACGGCCCCGCGGTCGACATGATCACGGCCAAGGTGGCCAGCGTCATTGGCCGATTGAAACCGGCCGTTTGAAGCCTGCCGGCTGAAGCAGGCTGACGCAGCCCGCTGCGTCAGCGCTCCCCCATCGACTCCGAGAATGTCTTGGTGATCGGTTTCGTCAGGTAGCGCAAGACCGTCTTGCGGCCCGTGTTGATTTCCACGGTGGCCGTCATGCCGGGCTGGATCAGGATCGGCTCGCCATTCTTGCCCATCAGGTTGCGCCCGCTGGTCTTGATCTGCACGCGGTAGTACGGCTGTTCGTTGCCCTTGTTGTCTTCACTTAAGGTGTCCGCGCTGATGTAGCTGACGGTGCCGCGCAGGCGGCCGTAGATGCCGTAGTCGTAGGCGTCCAGTTTCACGGCCGTGGGCAGGCCGGGCTTGATGAAGGCGATGTCGGCCGGCTTGACTTTCGCCTCGATGATCAGGTCATCGTCCGTGGGCACGATCTGCAGGATTTCCTCGCCCGGCTTGGCCACGCCGCCCAGGGTAGTGAGGCGCACGTTGCGCACGATGCCGTCGGTGGGCGCGTAGATATCCGTCGAGCCCAGCTGCTCCTTGCGCTGCGTCACCGTCTGCAGCACGCCGGCCAGGTCTTCCTGGGCTTTCACCAGGTCCGTCTGGCTGTCCTGCAGGTATTTGTTGCGCCGGTTGGTGATCTGCGCCTGGATATCGACCACCTGCCGCCGCAGTTTCAGCACTTCGGCGCGGCTGACATCGCCCGTTTCCAGCAGCGGCAGATTCATTTCCAGCTCTTCCTTGATCAGCTTCATGGCGCTTTCCAGTGAGCTCACTTCCGCTTGCACGGCACCCTGGCGCTTGCTGAACAGGGCCAGCTGGTTGGCGCGAAATTCCGGGAACGCCTGCAGTTCGGGCGGGAACTTCGGCGCACCGCCAAACACTTCCGCCTGCAGGCGCGCCACGGCCGCCTTCAGTCCGGCCGCCTTGGCCGTGCTTTCCAGGTAGCTCGTCTCGGCCCGCGTGCGGTCGAAGCGGGCCAGCAATTCGCCCTTTTTCACGATGCTGCCTTCATGCACGCGCAGTTCGGCCAGCACGCCGCCATCGGCCACCTGGATGATCTGGTTGCGCGAACTGGCGATCACCTGGCCGTTGGCGCGCGTGACCTGGTCCAGCTCCGCCCACGAAGCCCAGGCGATGACGCCGGCCAGCGCCGCCGTGCAGCTCCAGATCAGCACCCGGCCCCGTTTCGCTTCTTCCCGCGCTTCGACCTTGGCCAGTTTCATGCCACCGCTCCTTGCGCCACCGGCGCTGCTTGCGGTGCCGGGGCAGGGGCGGGTACGGCTTGCGGCTTGCCCGACAGCTTGGCCAGCACGGTGTCGCGCGGGCCGTCGAGCAGCACCCGTCCCGCCTGCAGCACCACCAGGCGGTCGAGCAGGGGCAGGAGGGCGTTCTTGTGCGTGGTGGCGACCATGGTCACGCCTTCGGCCGCCAGTTCGCCCAACAGCCCCACGATGCGCGCTTCCGTCTTCGCATCCATGGCCCCAGTCGGTTCATCGAGCAGCCAGATGCGCGGCTTGGCCAGCAGCAAACGCGTGACGGCGATCAACTGGCGCTGGCCGCCCGACACGCCGCGCCCGCCTTCGGTGATGCCCAGCGCCAGTCCCCGTGGCTGGCCCAGTATCAGTTCGATCAGGCCCGTGCGTTTGGCGGCCGCCAGGATCGCTTCCTCGCCCGGGTCGGCCAGCCCCAGTAGCAGGTTGTCGCGCAGGGTGCCGCTGAACAGCCGCGTTTCCTGCGGCAGGTAGCCGACCATTTCGCGCACCACGGCCGGCGCCAGCAGGGCCATGTCGACGTCGCCCAGGTACACCTTGCCTTCGGCCGGCTGGTACAGGCCCGAGGCCAGTTTCAGCAGGGTGCTCTTGCCCGAACCGATGGCGCCCACCAGGCCGACGCGCTCGCCGGGGCGGATGGCCAGGTTTTCCACTTCCAGCGCCACCTTTTGCGCGCCGCCATACGTAAAGCGGATGCGTTCGAAGCGCAAGCCCGTATCGAGGCTGCGCGGCGTCAGCGCGAACTGCGCATTGTCCGCTTCGTTGGGCAGGCTGATGACTTGCTCCAGGCCGTCGATCGAGGCGCGCGCATGCGCCCACTGCACCATCACGGCGGGCAGCTGCACGATGGGCATCAGGGCGCGGTTGCTGATGATGGTGCACGCCATCAGGGCGCCCATGGTCATCTGGTTTTCCGCCACGAACCACGCGCCCATGGAGATCAGCGCCACGTTGGTCAGCTGCTGGAAGGCGGCCGTGATGTTTTGCGACAGGGCCGCATAGTCGCGGATATTCTGCTCCGCGTGGCTGCTCTCGGCCACCAGTTCGGCCCAGCGCGCCTGCATCATCCATTCGGCGCTGCTGCCCTTGAGCGTTTCGACGCCATCGACGGCTTCCACCAGCAAGCCCGCCTTGCGGTTGCTGGCGTTGAGGTTCTTGCGCGTATGGCTTTCGATGGCGCGCTGGAACATCAAACCGCACACGAGGGCCAGCGGCAGGGCCACCAGCGGCACCACCACCAGCCAGCCGCCGATGATGGTGATCATGGCGAGAAAAATCACGGCGAAGGGCACGTCCGTCAGCACGAACAGCGATGTCGACGTCAGCACGCCGCGCACCATTTCAAAGCCTTTTACCTGCGCCGCCAGGGTGCCGACGGAAGCGGGGCGCGCCTCCATGCGGATGCCCAGCATGCGCTGGAAAAACCACTCGGACAATTCATGGTCGACGTCATTGCACGAGTGGTCGACGATGCGGCTGCGCACCTGCTTGAGGATGAATTCCAGGCCGATCGACAGGGCCACGCCCACCACCAGCACCCACAGGGTGCTGAAGCTCTGGTTCGGGATCACGCGGTCGTACACCTGCATGGAAAACAGCGAAGTGGCCATGGTCAGCAGGGTCACCAGCGCGGTGGCCAGCACGGCGTCGACAAACACGCTTTTCTTCAGCCACAGGGCGTTGCGCACGAGGCCCAGGGCGCCGGGGCGGGCGCCGCTTTTTTCGCTGCGGCGCGGCAGGCCCACGCAAGCCAGGCCGGCCAGTGTCGCCAGCTGCAAGGCGCGCCCATCGATGCCTTCGCCGCGCCAGGCGCCGTCGGCGCCGCGCGACTGCAGCAAGCCCCAGCCCGTGCTGGCGCTGTAGACGGCGAATGGCAGCTCGCCCGGCGTCGGCTCGTGCAGCGGACGCGCCGCGCCTTCCAGCCCGGCCGCCTGCCAGAGGGTGGTCAGCACCATGGCGGGCGGGCCGCTGTCGTCGGCGTCATCGAGCTGGCGCTGCAGGTCGGCCAGGCGCGCGGCGGGCACGTGCTGGCCCGTCAGGCGGGCGGCGCGCTCGATGAGTGTCAGCAAGCCATGTTTGATGGAGGTATCCACGCTGTCTCCTGTGTGCATCATGTCGGTGTCAATTCGCGCGCGCCATGCCTGCCGGCGCCGTGCGCCCGGCCAGGGTGCCTGTTTGCGCGGCCAGGCGCAGGCTGGCGGCGATGGCTTGGGCGCGTGTGTCTTCCAGTGAAAACTGCGCCTGGGTCGCTTCGCGCACGGCGTTGAGCACGTCGTTCCAGCTCTTGCGGCCGATCACGTACTGGCGCGCATACGATTCGAATACCTGCGTCGAGGTGGTGCTGGCCTCGCCCGCGTTGCCCAGGCGCTGGCGGCTCGCTTCGGCCTCGTTCCAGTCCAGGATGAAACGCTCGCGCACCTCGCGTTCTGCCACGTCGTGCGCGGCGCGCGCGCCTTCGCGCCGGGCCACGGCGGCATCCACGCCAGCCTTGGCCGACAGGCCGGCGCCCGGCTGCGCCTGCAGCACCAGCATGGCGCGCGTGCGGTTGTCGGCATTGATGCCGCCGCCCGTCGGCTTTTCCATGCGCAGCACGACTTTCGGCATGTAGGCCGAGCGCTGCATGGTGATCTCGGAATCGGCTGCCTGCGCCTCGAAATCGAGGCGGTGCAGGGTGGGGGAATAGTCGATGGCCTGGCGCATGACCCGCTCCAGGCTGGCGTCCGGCAGCGGTTCTCCCACGCCGATGCCCGTGCCGCTGACGAGGCGCACGGGCTTGCCGGCCAGTTGCGACAGCTGCGCCAGCGCGTTTTCCAGCGCCTGGCGCGCATTCGATACGTCGTTGGCCGCCTGGTAGGCGCGCGATTCGGCCAGACGCTGGTCCGTCTGCGAGCTGACCGACTGCACCACGCGGCGCTTGATCATGTCCAGCAGGCGCTGGTGCTCGGCCAGGCCCGCCTCCGCCGAGCGCACGCGCGCCGTCTGGCGCAGCGCTTCCGTGTAGGCGGCGATCACGCGCAAAGAGAGGGTCAGGCGTTCTTCCTCGATGGCGGCGGCGGCCGCATCGACCCGGCTGCCGGCGGCATCGATGCCGGCGTCGATGCGTCCGCCGCTCCACAGCGGCTGCTCGATGCGCACCACGCCGCCCGTTTCCTGCGAACCGGTGGGCACTTCTGCCGACAGGCTGGGAAAGCGCTGCCACTGCGCGCCATCGAGTTCGGCGCGCGCGGCCGCCTGCGCCGAACGCTTGCCCTGCACGGCGGGATGGCTTTGCAGCGCCTGCTGCAAGACCTGGTCGAAGCTCCAGGCGGTGGCGCCCTGGGCGCCGGCAAAGGACGATACCGATGCCATGGCCACGGCCGCCAGCAAGGCCGCGATGCGTGGCAGTGAGGATAGTGCTGGGAAACCGCGTAATCTCATCCCGTATTTTTCCGGCCCGAGGCCTGACGCATTTCAAGGTGTGGCGGGAGCGCGCTGTCTTGCGCTCCCGCCGCCGTGCCAGGCGCGGCGCCTGGCGTGGGGGCCCTGCTTCAGACGACGAAGTTGGCCGCCGTCAGTTGCGTGATGTTCACCCCGCTCAGCAGCACCAGCGCCGTGTCGATGGCGTTGGCGTTGCTCAGATCACTCGAGTGATACACCGTCACGGCGCCGCTGTTTTGCGCATCGGCGATGACGATGTAGCCCTGGCCCGACAAGACGCTGTCGTCGGCTGCGATGGCGCTGGCCGCCGCGCCGATCGACACGGACGTGCCGTCGAAGATGAACAGGTTATTGTTGCTGAAGTCCGTGCCCACGTTGACGCCCACGGCCACCGACGCCGTCAGGTCGGCGATGGCCGACATGTCGATCACGTCGCCGCCGGCAGCCGGCAGGCCGGTGCTGAAGTCGGCCACCGTCAGCGGGTTGTGCAGGGCATTCTGGCTCAGCACGAACAGCTGGCTCGCGTCCGTCAGGTCGGCCTGGGCCTGGGCTGCCGCCGCTGCGGCGGCATCGGCATTCGCCGCCACCGTCAGCGAGCTGGCGTCCGTCAGGTCCGCCTGCGCCTGCGCCTGCAGGGCGGCGGCGGCTGCCGCATCGGCTGCCAGGTGCAGGGCATTGGCGTCCGTCAGGGCGGCTGTCTGCGCCGCTGCCAGCGCCGCTGCCGCTGCCGCATCGGCAGCCTGGGTGAGGGCCACGGCATCGGTCTGGTCGGCCAGCGCTTGTGCGGCGGCGGCGTTGGCGGCGTCCGCATTCGCCACGATGGCCAGGGCACTGGCGTCGGTCTGCGCGGCGATGGCGTTCGCCTGTGCCAGGGCCACGTCGGCAGCCTGCGCGTCGGCATTGGCCTGGGCCGCTGCCGCATCGTCCGCATACGCGGCACTCGCATTGGCGTGCGCTTGCGCCGCTGCTGCTGCCGCGCTGGCGGCGGCCGCATCGTCGGCTTGCGCCGCTTGCAGGGCAAGCAGGGAAGCGGTGGCCTGCGCCTGCGCCAGCGGCGCTGCCGCATCGGCCGCATGGGCGGCAAGTGCCGCTGCCGCCGCGTTGTTGGCGTTGACCGTGGCCGCTGCTGCCGCCGCATCGTCGGCCTGTGCCGCCTGGGTGAGCGCCAGCGAGATGGCGGCTTGGGCGGCGGCTGCGGCGGCCGCGTCGTCGGCGTTCTGCGCCGCCGTAGCTGCAGCCAGTGCGCTGGCCGCCGTTGCTGCCGTGCTGACGGCCAGCGCATCGGCGGCGATGGCGGCCGTGTGCGCGGCGGTGGCGGCGGCGGCATTGGCCGCTGCCTGATTGGCTGCCGTGTCGTTGGCCTGCGCCGCCTGGGCGGCGAGCAGTGATGCTGCCGCTGCGGCGGCGCTGGCGCTGGCGGCAGCATCCGCGGCTGCCGCTGCCGTGGCAGCCGTTTGCGCCAGCGCTGCGGTGGCGGCGGCATCCGCAGCTGCCTGGTCGTCGGCGACTGCGGCGTCGTGCGCTGCCTGGGCGTTGGCGGCATTGGCCGCTGCCAGCGCGGCTGCCGCGTCGTCTGCCTGCGCCGCTTGCGTGGCTGCCAGGGTGATGGCAGCGGCAACGGCCGCTGCCGCTGCCGCAACATCGGCATCATGCGCGTTTTGCGCCGCCAGCTGGGCGGCCGCTGCCGCGGCGGCGGTGGCGGCGACGTTGGCGTCCGCTGCCAGGGCTGCGTCCAGGGCCAGTTGCGCATTGGCGGCGGCCGTGGCGGCCGCTGCCGCGGTGGCGTCATCCGCCTGGGCATTGAGGGTGGCGGCCAGGGAAATGGCCGCTTGCGCCGCTGCCGCTGCCGCAGCGGCATCGGCGTTTTGCGCCGCGACGGCCGCCGCATGCGCGGCAGTCGCATTGGCGGCAGCGGTGGCAGCCGCCGCATCGTCGGCCTGCGCCGCCGCCAGGGCCGCATGGGCGGCAGCCGCATTGGCATTGGCCTGGGCCGCGTCATCGGCCGCACCCTGGGCGGTGAGGAGGAGGTTCAGTTTCAGCGTCCTGTCATTGTCGGCATCCAGGGCGTTGGTATCGGCCGTTACCGCCGCGTTCAGGTTGGCGATGGCCGCATTGAGCGCGGCATGGGCATTCAGGGCTGCCGTATCGGCCAGCTGCGCCGCCAGGGTGGCGGCCGCCGAAAGGGCGGCCGTGTGCGCGGCATTGGCGGCGGCATCGTCGGCGGCCAGCGCGGCGCTGGCTGCTGCCAGTGCATTGTTGGCTGCCGTTGCGAGCGCGGCCAGCCCTGCATCGGCCAGCAGCGCGGCATCGGCAATGAGCTGGGCCGCTGCCGCTGCTGCCGCCGTGCTTGCCGCCGTGGCGTCGTCGGCCAGGGCGGCATTCGTGGCGGCGAGCGAGGCGCTGGCCGTCAATATCGCCGCGTTGAGTGTAGTCGTGGCGGTATTCAGGGCCGCTTGCGCGTTGGCCGCCGCCGTGGCTGCTGCCGCGGCGAGGCTGTCGTCGTTCAGGGCCTGGTTCAGCGCGGCCAGTGCGCTCGCAGCGGCTGCCGCGGTCGTGCCGACAGCCGCATCGGCGGCCTGCGCGGCCAGCGTGGCTGCCAGCGAGACGGACGCCGTGAGGGCGGCGGCGGCAGCGGCGATATCGTCCGCTTGCGCATGTTGCGTGGCGGCGGCCGAGATGGCTGCCACGGCGGCGGCCGCAGCGGCAGCCGTATCGGCGGCGGCAGCGGCCACGGCGGCGGCCGTTGCATTGGTGGAGTTCAGCACAGCCGCAGCGGCCGCGGCATCGTCGGCCAGGGCCGCATTCAGCGACGCCAGCGCGTTGGCGGCGATGGTGGCGGCGCTGGCGGCGGCATTGTCGGCCAGCTGCGCCGCTTGCGCGGCCGCTTGCGAGACGTTGGCGACAGTGGCGGCCGTCGCAGCGGCCAGATCGTCGGCGACGGCGGCGGCGGTGGCCGCACTCGCCGTGATGGCGGCGGCGGCCGTGGCGGCCGCATTTGCATCCGCCTGCAGGGCCGCATTCAAGGCGGCCAGGGCATTGGCCGCCGTCGCTGCCGTCGCGGCGGCGGCGGCATCGGCTGCCTGCGCCGCCTGTGCCGCTGCCAGCGAGGTGGCGGCCACGCCGGCGGCGGTGGCCGCCAGCGTGTCGTCCAGCGCCGCCGCGGTGGCTGCCGCCTGGGACGTCAGGGCGAGGGTAGCGGCGGCGGTGGCGGCACTGTCGGCCGCGAGCGCATTGTTCAGGGCTGTCAGGGACGCTGCGGCCGTAGCTGCGGTCGAGGCGGCGGCCGCATCATCGGCTTGCGCCGCCAGCGCGGCGGTGTTCGACAAGCCGGCCGTGGTGGCGGCGACGGTGGCCGCCAGCGCTGCCACCAGGTCGAACGGATGGGCGGCCGAATAGGCAGCCAGGGCGGCGGCATTCGCGGCATCGTTGTTGGCGACGGTGGTCAGGGCGGCGGCATCCGTCAAGGCGGCCTTGGTGGCCGCCACGGTGGCGGCCGTGACGTCGAGCGTGTGGGCAGTACCCAGCAGGACGGCATCGGTGAGGCCAGCGACGGCGGCAGCTGCCGTGGAGGCGGTGGCATTGACGGTCGCTACCAGGCCCAGGGCGACGGCATCCGTCAGGTTGGCTGTTGTTTGTGCGGCGGTGGCGGCCGCCGCGTCGACGGTGGCCGTCAAGCCCAGTGCGACGGCGTCGGTCAGGGCGGCCGTGGCAGCTGCCGTATTGGCGGCGGCCGTGGCGGCCGTCGAGACGGTGCCCAGTGCCACGGCATCGGTCAGATTGGCAACGGCGGCAGCGGTGCTGGCGGCCGTGTTGGCGACCGTCGACACGAGGCCCAGTGCCACGGCGTCGGTGAGGTTGGCCGTCGTTTGCAGGGCGGAAGCGGCCGCCGCGTCGGCCGTGGCGACGAGGCCCAAGGCCGTGGCGTCGGTCAGCGCGGCGGTGGCGGCTGCCGTATTGGCGGCGGTGGTGGCCGCTGTCGAGAGCGTACCCAGGGCCACCGCATCGGTCAGGTTGGCAACATTCGTCGCCGTATTGGCGGCGGCGGCAGCGGCCGTGGCGAGCAGGCCCAGGCCGGCGGCATCCGTCAGATTGGCCGTCGCCTGCAGGGTGGCGGCCAGGGTGGCGTCGGCGGTCGAGATCACGCCCAGCGCCGTGGCATCCGTCAGCGCGGCCAGGTTGGCGGCGGAGGTAGCGACCAGCGCATCGGCGTTCGAGATGAGGCTCAGCGCGATGGCGTCGGTCTGGCCGGCAGTCGTGACGGCCAGGGCTGCGGCCGCATCGGCTGCGGAAGAGGCCAGGCCCAGGGCCACGGCGTCGGTCTGATTGGCAACAAATTGTGCCGTGGTCAGCGCGTTTTGCGCCAGCGTATTGGCGGCCGTCAAGGTGGTGACGGCAGTCTGGGCGGCAAGTTCAGCGGCAGCGTCGGCAGTGGAGGCAATGCCCAGCGTGCCGGCATCGGTCAGCAAGGCTGTGGTGGCGGCAGCCGCGGCGGCGGCCTGTGCCGCGGCAGCTGCGCTGACGGCCGAGATATCGATCCCGCCCAGCAGGGCGGCCGTTTCCGCCGCCGAGACGGCAGCGGCCGCCGTGGCGATGAGCGCATCGGCATTGGTCAGGTCGGCGATGGTTTGCAGGCCGGCTGCCGCCAGCGCATCGGCGGTGGAGATGCCGGCAAGGATGGTGGCATCGAACAGGGCGGCAGAGATATCGGCATTATCGGCACCGATCTGCAAGGTATTGACCGTGGCCGTCAGATCGAGCACGCTGGTCTGGCCAGCCGTGACATTGGCGGCCAGGGCGGCGAGGTTGGCCAGATTGAACGCATTCAGGGCGACGTTGACGTCCAGCAGGCTGGCTTGCGAATTGGCGGCAGCCGCATCGGCGTCCGCCTGGTCGGCTGCTTGCTGCAAGGCGACGACATCGGTCTGGTCGGCCACTGTTTGCGCATTGGCGGCATCGCTGGCGGCGGCCGCGTCGGCAGCGGCCAGGGCGGCCGCATCCGTCTGGTTGGCCGTCGTTTGCGCGGCCAGCGCGGCGGCGGCATCGGCGTCGGAAATCACTTGCAGGGCGGCCGCGTCCGTCAATGCCGCTTGCGTGGCGGCGCCGGCGGCCGTGCTGGCTGCCGCATCGGCCGTGATTTGCAGGGCGGCCGCGTCGCTCAGGCTGGCCGTGACGACGGCATTCGCCGCCACGGTGGCGGCAAGGGCTGCTGCGGCGTCAAGCGCGGCGGCATCGGTACTGGCGGCAAGGGCCGCTGCAGCGGCTGCGGCAGCGTCGGCATCGGAAATCAGGGCCAGTGCGGCCGCATCCGTCAAGCCGGCCTGGAGCTGTGCTGCGTCCGACGCCGCGGTGGCGGCGTCGGCGATCAGGCCCAGGGTGGGCGCGTCCGTCATGTTCGCTTGCGTCTGTGCATTGGCGGCGTTCGTGGCGGCCGCATTGGCGGCAGCCTGCAGGGCGACGGCGTCCGTGGCGTTGGCGATGGCAGCGTCCTGGGCGGCAACGCCGGCGGCGGCGTCCGCTGCCATGCTCAAGGCGACGGCATCGGTCAGGCCCGCTTGCGTACTGGCCGCGGTGGCCGCATTCGCGGCGGCGGTGGCAGCGATACCGAGTGCCGCGGCATCGCTGGCATTGGCAGCTGTCGCCGCATTCGCTGCCGCGGTGGCGGCCGCGTTCGAGGCGGCAGCCAGGGCGGCGGCATCGGTGGCGGCCGCCGCGGTGGCGGCAGCGGCGGCGGTGGCGGCATCCGCATCGGAGATCAATGCAAGGGCGGCGGCATCCGTCAGGCTGGCCTGGATGCCTGCGGCGACGGCGGCATTGGCGGCGGCCGTGGCCGCCAGGTCCAGCGCGGCGGCGTCCGTGGCATTGGCCAGCGCCGTGGCGGCGGCAGCGGCGGCGGCATCATTGGCGGAGATGACGCCCAGCGCTGCCGCGTCGGTCAGCGCTGCCTGGGTGTTGGCTGCGGCGGCGACCACGTCGGCCGCATCGGCGATGGCTTGCAATGCCGGGGCGTTGGTCTGGTCCGCCTGCGTTTGCGCCGCATCGGCCGCGGCGTGCGCGGCGGCGGCGTTGGCGGCGGCCGTGGCGGCAGCCGCATCAGCATTTTGCGCCGACGTGGCGGCGGCCTGGGAGGTGGCAGCGGCAGCGGCAGCGGTGGCTGCCGCGCTGTCGTCATTCGTGGCGGCGGTAGCGGCCGCTTGCGCGCCGGGGACGGCGGCTGCCGTGCTGGCCGCCAGCGTATCGTCGCTGGTGGCGGTATTGGCAGCGAGCAAGGCTGCTGCCGCTGCGGCGGCGGCCTGTGCCGCCAGTTGGTCGGCCAGGATGGCGGCATTCGCCGCTGCCAGCGAAGCTGCTGCCGTGGCTGCTGCCGCGGCGGCGCTGGCATCATCGGCCAGGGCGTTGCTGGCGGCAGCCGCCGCGGCGGCGGCGGCCAGCACGGCCGCGTCGGTCACGACGGTGGTGGTGGATTGATTTCCCGTGCCGCCCTGGCCGCCGGTCGAGCCGCCCGTTCCTCCGGTGCCGCCCGTGCCGCCAGTTCCCGTGCCACCCGTGCCCGTACCACCGGTGCCCGTGCCGCCCGTACCCGTACCGCCCGTGCCGGTACCGCCCGTGCCGGTACCTCCTGTCCCCGTGCCACCCGTACCCGAGCCGCCAGCTGCGGCGCCGCCTCCGCCGCCACCGCCTGCCGCGGCGGCAACCAGGCCAAGGCCGCCGAGCGCGCCCAGCACGCCAAGTCCGCCCAATCCGCCTGCCGCGCCGGCACCCGCGCCCGCGCCAGCCGATGCCCCGGCGACATCCACGACACTGCCGCTGGGGATCCCGGCGGCGCCAGCACCCGCGCCTGCCGCGCCGCCATTGTTGTCGCTTTGCGGCGTGCCGAGATCGGCGCTGCCGTTGCCGGCCTGGCCTGCTGCGGCGCCGCTGCCACCGCCACCGGCTGCCGCGGCGGCTGCCGCTACTGCGGCGGCCGCGCCCAGGGCGCCGGCATTGCCCGTATCGGCGCTTCCCGTGACTTCGACGACATTTTCAGGCGGCATGCTTTGGCTGGCATCGGCCCCTTGCACCAGTTCATCTTCGTCATACTGCTTGCGGTCGCCGTTTTTCGGGTTGGCGACTTTTTTTGCGGGCGTCGCGACCTTGGCGCCAAGGCCTTCGGCATTGACGGGAACTTGTGCTGGATTTTGGGTGGTGGCCATTTTAAAGTCTCCGGAAGAGGTTGGATATTCGTTCAATTTTTTAAGATATTAAAAAATCAATAATGTATTTCGTTTCCTTGATTACTCCGGCGTGGCTTGGGCCGTGGTCGAACTCTGATGTTGCCGATGTTGATAGTGGCAAGTAAAACATAATTGGAAAAAAATCGCTGGCGTAAAAGAGCGCTTGATCCTTGATATTAAAAATACTAATTTTGCATTTGTTTTGCATGGCGCTTATTTCTCGTATTTTGCTTCGCCCGTAACTGGCTTGCTTTACGATACACACTGGCAGGATGGCATATTTACAGGACGTCCGTACCTGCCCTCACTCTGATGGTAATTTCAATTTTGAAACTTTCAATTTCATTTTGATCATTTTCCATGACTCTATTCTGTCAAGCTTTGCGCAAGTGAATAATCACGTATTGTCACGAAACAGGGCTTTCCGGATGAATCTGCTGCCATGCGCCAGCATTTCTGCGCCTTTCATCTCAAAAATCGTCTCGCTATCGATTTGCTAGTTGTTGCTTTTTTGTCCGGTGATTATCAAATTTGATTGGTAATAAAATACGATAGGAATAATTATTTGTAATTTTTATATCTAATTAATACTATCAAATGAATAGTCTTTATTTGGCGAGGGAATTTGTTAATAATTACTATCAGCACGATAGTGATTATTTTCGGCGGCGTAACAGGGGAAAAATGAAAACGCCCCGGCGGGCGGGGCGTTTTTTACGGGGATGCGATGGTGCGCTGTCAGCCTTCCTCACGCCAGCTTCGCAGGCGGATGGCGGCGTAAATCAGGGCCGCGCCTGCCGCTGCGCCCAGCCAGACGGCTGGCAAGGCCAGGCTGGACCAGGAATTGCTGAACACATCGATGCGCGTCATGTGCGATCCTCCCTCTGCCAGGGCGTGCATGCGTGGCAGCAGTTCCGGTTCGAACAGATACCAGCTGCCGGGAAGAGTGCCCAGCAGGGCGCGTCCGATGACATTCATCTGTATCCAGCTGACATCGCTTTCCGTCTGCGTCAGCTTTCCGGCCCAGACTGTCAGGATGAGCAGCAGCAGCGGCACGCCGACGGCCCACAGGAAGACTTTCGACTTGGCCCAACTCGATACCATCAGCAGCCAGCCCACCGTCGGCAAGGCCCACAGGCAATACACGGGCAGCAAGCCGAACACGCGCAGCGGTCCCAGATACAGGCCGGAAGAGCCGAGCAGTTCGGCAAACACGTGGATGCCGTTGGCCGCCAGTACGCCGCTGAGGATCAGGATCAGGGACAGCGACGTCAGGCTGGCGGCAGCGGCCACGATCAGCGGCGCGACCAGCAGGGCGATGGCCGCTTTCGACAGCACCGTCTGCGCATCCGAGATGGGCAGCGATTTCCAGAACAGCACGCTGCGGTCGCGGCGGTCGTCATGCAGGGCGCTCAGGCAATAGAAGAACACGAGGAAGCCCAGTGCCAGGAACAGCGGCGCGGCCGCATACGTATAGTTATTGGCGACGGCGTCGATGATTTCCGTGCGGCGCGGGCCGAAGGTGCGCGTATTGAAAACGGTGCTCCAGGAAATTTCCTCGCCATTGACGATGAGCGCCGTGTGCATTTTGGTCTTTGCGACGGTCGCGGCCGCCATCAGGGCGCCCAGCACCGTCATGACGACACCGATCAGGGCAGGCGTCCACAGCAGCATGCCCTTGTGTTCCCACAACTCGCGCCGGATCAGCCATTGCATCTTGTTTACAGGGGAAATACTCATTGGTACGATCCTTTCATGGTCGCGACAAACAGGTCAGCCAGGCTGGGCGTGCGTATTTCGCCGAGGGCGGCCAGCTGGGTGCGGGCGACGCCGTCGAACAGCATCACCGACTTGCCGAACACGCTGCGTTCGCTGATCGGCTGCAGGGCGCGCGCCGGATTGACGTGCTGCGGGCCCACCATCACCTCGATGTAGCGCTCGCCCACTTCTTCCATGCTGGACGCCAGTACGATCTTGCCGTCACGAATGAACATCAGGTCGCTGAGGATGTGTTCCACTTCCTCGATCTGGTGCGTGGTGATGACGATGGTCTTGTTTTCATCGAAATAGTCTTCCAGCAAGTTCTGGTAAAACTGCTTGCGGTACAGGATGTCCAGGCCCAGGGTCGGCTCGTCGAGCACCAGCAGTTTGGCATCGATGGCCATCACGAGCGCCAGGTGCAACTGCACCACCATGCCCTTCGACATGGCCTTGACCTTCATCTTCGGCGACAGCTTGGTGTGGGCCAGGTAGCGTTCGGCCTTGCTGCGGTCGAAACGTGGATGCACGCCAGCAACGAAATCGATGGCGTCGGCCACGCGCAGCCAGCCCGGCAGGATGGCCACGTCGGCGATGAAGCACACGTCTTCCATCAGCGCATCGCGCTGCACGCGGGGATCGCGCCCCAGCACCGACAAGTCGCCATCGAAGCCCGTCAGGCCCAGGATGGCTTTCAGGGTGGTGGTCTTGCCGGAACCGTTAGGGCCGATCAAGCCGACGATGCGCCCCGGCGCGATATCGAAGTTGATGCCGTCGATGGCCACCTGCTTGCCATACTGCTTGCGCAGGCCGCGCGCGCTGATGACGCTGTCCTTGTTCAATGCATTCATGCGTTCTCTCCGTGTGCGCCGGCGTCGCGGCTCGCTTGCAGCAGTTGATCGAGGTCCAGGCCCAGGCGGGTGATGTGTTCCAGCAAGGCTGGCCATTCCTCGCGCAGGAAGCGCTCGCGTTCACTGGCCAGCAATTTGTCGCGGGCGCCTTCCAAGACATACATACCGAGTCCTCTGCGTTTTTCCACCAGGGCATCGTCGACCAGTTCCTGGTAGGCGCGCGAAACCGTGATGGGATTCAATTGATAATCGGCCGCCACCTGGCGCACCGAGGGCAAGGCGTCGCCGGACTGCAGCACGCCATCGAGCATCATGCCCACCACCCTGGCCTTGAGCTGGCGGTAGATGGGGCTATTGTCGTTCCATTCCGCGCTCATGGGATGCGCTCCCACAAGGGCGGGACGGCGCGGCGCATAAGAAGTGCTGTAGGCATCGAAGCTCCGTGATGTATTGAGTTGGTGTTGTAGTTAACTATAACAGTGAAAATTCAAATGTCAAGATACTCATGTTTTTCTATCCATAAGGAAACTATAATGTTGCGTGTTTAAAAATCTTACTTGATAACGTTTGGCGCGCATGTCGCCACAACCATGAAAGCAGAAATGATAAATTGCTTTGGAGAAGTACAGAACTTGTTCAGGCGTGCCGGCTGCGGCGCCGCCCTGTTGGCGCTGTTGAGCGCCTGTGGCGGCGGTTCCGGCGGCGGCACGTCCACGCCTCCGACACCCGTGGCGCCGGTCGAAACGCCGCGCTATCTGCTGGGCGGCACGGTCAGCGGCTTGCTGCCTGGCGCCAGCGTCGTGCTGGCGAACGGCACGGAAAAGCTGACCGTCACGGCCAACGGTCCCTTCAGCTTTGCCGGCAAGCTGGCGGCGGGCGCGGCGTATCAAGGCAAGGTCGACAGCGCCTCCGCTGGCCTGGGCTGCAGCATCGCGCAAGGCGCGGCGACCATGGGCAGCGCGGATGTCAGCACCCTGGCCGTGCGTTGCCTGCCCATCGTGCTGGCGGGCGTGCAGGAGCGGATCCAGCGTGTCGATGGCATGGTGCAGGATGGCGCGGGCAATTATTACATCGCCGATGCGTCCGCACACGTGATCCACAAGCTCGCCCCTGACGGTCGTCTCAGTATCCATGCTGGCATACCCGGCAAGTCTGGTGCCGCTGACGGGCCTGCCGCCAGCGCGACTTTTTACTTGGGGGGCAGTCTCGCGCTGCTGGCGATCGATGGCAAGGGGAACTTGTATGTGGCCGATAACTGCAATGGACTGGTGCGAAAAATTACGCCCGACGGGGTGGTCAGTACCTTGGCTGGGCAGCGACGCGCCAATTGCAGCGCGACACAGGCCGGGCCGGACGGCGTACCCGGGTATGTTGATGGGACGGGGGGGCAAGCCCAGTTTGGATTGATCACCAGCATGGCAATGGACCGAAATGGAGATTTGCTGCTCGTCGATGACGGGCCGGCTCAGATTCGCAGAGTGACGCCAGACGGCGTGGTCAGTTCCATCAATAAAATGATTGGCGAGTCGGTGGGCCATATGGCAGTTGATGCCAACGGTGTCATTTACTTGAGTAATGGTAGAGGCAACAAGGTATATCGCCTTGCCAATGGCGTGGCGACCTCGGTCGCGGGAAGTCCAATAACGTCAGGCTATGACGGCAAGGGTACTGATGCCAGTTTCACGCGCGTGCGGGGCATGGTGTTCGAGCGCAGCGGCAATTTGTTGCTGGCCGACCGCGAATCTATCCGCCGCATGACGCCCGATGGTGAAGTGACGACAGTGGTAGGGCGGCACGTGCCTGACGCGACGGGAAAATATGTCGAGTGGAAAAACTTAACGCACATATTGCTCGAAGATTCAGGCAGTATGCTGGTCTATGATTTCACCCTGCAGCGCTTGAGCCGGGTAGATGCCGCGAACAGGATTTCGACTGTGCCTGCCATGCCGGGTGATGCCGGGCAGGTGGACGGCGTGGGCGCTGTGGCCCGCGTGGGTACTCTTAAGGCATCGGCCATGTGCAGCGACCCCAGCGGGAATACTTATCTGCTCGATGCAGCCAACAAGGTGCTGCGCCGGCTGGCGCCAACTGGCAAGCTCGAGGTCTATGCGGGGATTGCCGGTCGCGCCGGCAGCGATGACGGCCCGCGGCTCAGCGCGACCATGCAGAACCCTGCGGCGATCGCTTGCGGCGCGGATGGGGCCGTGTATTTTGCGGACAGGGCGCCGAATTCCTATGCGCTTAATTTGCGCAAGATCACTGGTGATGGGATCATGTCCACCATCGAGCAATTGCCGCATACCAGCGTCAGCGTTCAGCAGTATGCCTTGGCGGTTGACAAGGATGGCTATGTCACGTGGACGGTATCTGGCGGCAATGGGATTCATCGTCGTCCGCCCGGTGGCGTATTTTCCTTGTTTGTGTCCTTTGAGGCGCTCTTGAGTGACATTGCTGATAGTAATCCCGGCTTGCCAAGCATTTTTCCTTACAGCATGGTATTTGATAGCAAGGGGGATATGTATTTTGATGACTACTATCATCAAGTAATATTCAAGGTAAATCGTTCCGGCGCCGTGAGCGTGTTTGCCGGCACCTTGTACTCGACTAAGAATGCCGATGGTGCGCCTGGCGTGGGCAGCCTGTCATTTTCCGGCTTTCCCAGTTTGATCATTGATCAGGCCGACAACCTGTACGTGAGCGGCCAGGATGGCGTACGCAAGATCGATACGGCCGGGGTCATTTCCTCACCGCAAATGGCATGGGGAAATCCCATCGTGGAGGTCCTGGCTTTTGGCAACGGAACCTTGTATGGTTATACCGCCCGCGCCATCATCCAGATGCCGTTGCCTTAAATGGAGCGATGCGCAGACGTGGCTGGCGCATCCCTCAGCCGCGCCTGCAAATCCAGCGCATTGAACAGGGCGGCCCCGGCCGCCGTATTGTCGAAGATGCACCAGCTGTCCACATGCGCTGGTGTATGCAATTCAGCGGCCAGCGCCGTGAGGTAGTCGGCCCGGTAGTCGGAATAATATATTTTCGGGCTGCCGTGCAGGCGCAGGTAGGCCACGCTGGTCGTCGGTATGTGCGGCCCCGGCTGTCCCGCAGGCGGATCGGCGCGCACGCGCGTGATGCGCTGCATCGTTAACAGCTCGGTTGCGCCTGCCTCGAACCAGCTGGGATGGCGCGCTTCACACGCGAGCATGCCGTCGAAGCGCTGGCGCAGGGCAAGGAAAAATGCGGCGGCCACGTCCGCCTCGAAACGCAGGCTGGGCGGCAGCTGCACCAGCACGCAGCCCAGTTTATTCCCCAGTTGCATGACTTCTCCCGCAAAGCGTTCCAGTTCGGCTGCACAGTCGCGCAAGCGCCGCTCGTGCGTGATGCTGCGTGGCAATTTCACGCTGAAGCGGAAATGGGCGGGCACACTGTCGGCCCAGCGCGCGTAAGTGGCGCTCTGGTGCGGGCGGTAGAACGAGCTGTTGATTTCCACGCAGGGCAAGACCTGGGCATAGCGCTGCAGATGGCTGCCATCGAGGGGGAAGTGGCTGGCGGCGGCGCTGGACAGGCTCCAGCCGGCCGTGCCGATGTAAACAGTGTGCATGGCGCCATTACAGCAGGGCCAGGCGGGCGCGGCTATCGGACAAACGCCCGTGCGGCAGTCGGCGCAAGCCTAGTCGATGATGTCGCCGTTCAGGTCGTGGCGCGTGATGTTGCCGCGCGCATCGATGGCGATCCAGCCGCCGCGCGGCTGTTGTGGCGGCGTCACGTCGCATTCCCAGTCGGGCAAGACATAGCGCAAGGTAGCGTCGACTTTATGCAGGGCAGGGCGGTGCGTGTGGCCGTGGATCATGACGGTGCTCGCGTGTTCGGCAAATATTTGCGCGACAGCATCGGGCGTGACATCCATGATGTCCATGGATTTTTCGCCATTGTGCTGGCGGCTGCTCTGACGCAATCCGTCGATGATGGCCTTGCGCTGCGCCAGCGGCATGGACAGGAACTGTTTTTGCCAGGCGGGCTGGCGTACCATGGCGCGAAACTCCATGTAGCTGACGTCTTTCGTGCATTCGGCGTCGCCGTGCAGCAAGACGATGCGCTGGCCGGCAATCGTGGCCACGTGCGGTTCGCTGAGCAGGGTGGCGCCGGCGGCGGCGGCAAAGCCGGAGCCGACGAGAAAGTCGCGGTTGCCGGCGATCCAGTAGACGTGCACGCCCGCATCGCTGACGGCGCGGATGGCGGCCGTCATGCGCGCATTGAACGGGTCTTCCAGGTCATCGTCGCCGGCCCAGTATTCGAACAGGTCGCCTAATAGATACAGCGCCTGCGCATATTGCGCATGATGTTCCAGGAAAGAAAGAAACGCCGCGCTGGTGCGCGGGTGCGAGCTCTGCAGATGCAGGTCGGAAATAAAGAGTGCGGCAGGCATTGTCATCGTTCAACGCTCCCAAAAAGTGAAGTGCATGGAGAGGCGCAAACGCTGCAATGCCTGTTATTCATGGTGCAGTGGCCGAATTAAACTGCTTCGACTTTTTCGATGATGACATCGGTGACTGGCACGTCGGCGAACATGCCGGCGCGCGAGGTTTTCACGGCGCGGATGGCGTCGACGACTTCCTTGCCGTCGGTGACTTTACCGAACACGGCGTAGCCCCAGCCGTCCTGGCCTGGATAGTCGAGGAAGCTGTTGTTCTTGATGTTGATGAAGAACTGGGCCGATGCCGAATGCGGATCCGACGTGCGGGCCATGGCCAGCGTGTAGGTATCGTTTTTCAGGCCGTTCTTGGCTTCGTTTTCCACGGTGGTGTCGGCAGGCTTTTGTTTCATGCCTGGCTCGAAACCGCCGCCCTGGATCATGAAACCGTCGATGACGCGGTGGAAAATCGTGTTGTCGTAGTGACCGGCTTTCATGTAGGCCAGAAAGTTGGCAACCGTTTTCGGCGCTTTCTCGGCGTCCAGTTCAGCGGTGATCTTGCCCAGATTGGTGGTGATGATGACGGAGGTCATGATAATCCTTAATAAATTGGATGAATAATTGATTCAGTGGCGCCAGCCAGGCCGGCGCCGCAAAAACGCTATTTTACAGTTTTGCGGGCACGGACTTGAGTAAAGTCGCCGATTCGATCACCACGGGGGTGACCGGCACGTTCTGGTGCGGGCCCTTGTCGGCTACCGGCACGGCCTTGATCTTGTCGACCACGTCCATGCCGCTGACGACTTTGCCGAACACCGTGTAGCCGAAGCCGTCGCGGCCCGGGTAGTCGAGCGCGCCATTGTCGTTGACGTTGATGAAGAATTGCGCGGTGGCCGAATGCGGGTCGCCCGTGCGCGCCATGGCGATGCTGTAGGTGACGTTTTGCAAGCCGTTTTGCGCTTCATTCTTGATCGGCGCCTTGGTGGCTTTCTGTTTCATGTTCTTGTCGAAGCCGCCGCCCTGTATCATGAAGCCGTCGATGACGCGGTGAAACACGGTGCCCTTGTAATAACCGCTGTGAACGTACTGCAGGAAGTTGGCCACGCTTTTCGGTGCTTTTTCCTGGTCCAGTTCCAGCACGATCTCGCCCATGCTGGTTTTCAGGGCCACGTGCGGCGTTGGGTCGAGAGCGGTCGCCGGAGCGGCTGCCACGACGGCGCTGCCCAGGGTCAGGCCGGCAAACAGGGTGCAAAAGCGGGCCAGGAAAGACAGGCGTTTCGATTTGATTTCTTGCATGAAGGCGTCCTTGATCGTTATTTTTCTTTAAACTTGCGTTGTTGCCAAAAGAAGTGAGTTTCGGTTGAACATCGTAAAAACCTGATTCATATCGGGCCAGTATGGTTTTTATCAATGTTATACTTGACCGCTAACGCCCTAATTCTAACAAACAAGAACAACAATATAGCGGGTCGTACAGTCTCGGCGCACACGGCAGTTCAGTGGCGCGGCACCCCTGGTGTCCGCGCCTGTCTGTCGTTTTGCCAGGCTGGCGGCCGCTCCACTTGCAAAGCACGATGAGCAATCTAAAGATTTACAACACCCTGGCTCGCGAAAAGCAGGTATTCGTCCCGATGGAAGCAGGCAAGGTACGCATGTACGTTTGCGGCATGACCATCTACGATTATTGCCATATCGGCCATGCGCGCATGATGATGGCGTTCGATGTCATCTACCGGTGGCTGAAGGCGTCCGGTTTCGATGTCACCTATGTGCGCAACATTACGGACATCGACGACAAGATCATCCGCCGCGCCGTGGAAAACGGCGAGACGATTTCCCAGCTGACGACGCGTTTCACCCAGTACATGGATGAAGACACGGCCGCGCTGGGCATCCTGACGCCCGACCACACGCCGCGCGCCACCGAATACGTGCCGCAGATGCTGCGCCTGATCGAACAGCTGGAAGCCAAAGATCTGGCTTACCAGGGCGCGGATGGCGACGTCAATTACGCCGTGCGCAACTTCCCCCACTACGGCAAGCTGTCGGGCAAGTCGCTCGACGATCTGCGCGCGGGCGAGCGCGTCGACGTGAACACGGGCAAGCGCGATCCGCTCGACTTCGTGCTGTGGAAGTCGTCGAAAGAGTCCGAGCCGGAAGAAGTGAAATGGGATTCGAAGTGGGGCAAGGGCCGTCCGGGCTGGCATATCGAGTGCTCGGCCATGTCCTGCGCCTTGCTCGGTGAACAGTTCGATATCCATGGCGGCGGCGCGGATTTGCAATTCCCGCACCACGAAAACGAGATCGCCCAATCCGAAGGCGCGTTCGGCCATACCAGCGTGAATTACTGGATACATAACGGTTTCGTGCGCCTGGATAATGAAAAAATGTCCAAGTCGCTCGGCAACTTCTTCACCATCCGCGAAGTGCTGCAAAAGTTCGATGCCGAGGTGATCCGCTTCTTCATCCTGCGCGCGCACTACCGCAGCCCCCTGAATTACTCGGACGTGCATCTCGATGACGCGCGCCTGTCCCTGACCCGCTTGTACACGGCGCTGGCCGACGTGGCGGTGGAAGAGGGCGCCGTCGACTGGAGCGAAGCGCATGCCGTGCGCGTGCGCGAAGCCATGGACGACGATTTCAACACGCCGCTGGCCGTGGCGGCCCTGTTCGACCTGGCAACGGAAGTCAACAAGCACAAAACCCCAGCCCTGGCGCGTCAACTGAAGGGCTTGGCGGGTGTATTCGGCTTGCTCGAACGCACGCCGCAGCAATTCCTGCAGGCAACCGTCGGCGCTGCCGCCGGTGGACAGGACGAGGCGGCCGGCATCGAAGCGGCCATCGCGGCGCGCAGCGCGGCGAAAAAGGCGCGCGACTTTGCCCAGTCCGACAAGATCCGTGCCGAGCTGCTGGCGGCGGGCATCATTCTTGAAGACAAGCCTGACGGCTCGACCAACTGGCGCCGCGCATGATGCCAACGTCCAGGGAAAACGGGGAAGCGCCCAAGGTGACGGAATTGGCGCAAGTGATCCAGGTGCCGCACTACTGGGAAGAGGCGAAGATCGAGCTGATGAAGCGCGACCGCATCATGAAAAAGCTTATCCCGCAATTTGGCGACCTGCACCTGGTCGGCCATAGCGACCCGTTTACCACCCTGGCCCGTTCGCTGGTGGGGCAGCAGATCACGCCCAAGGCAGCGGATGCTGCCTGGAAAAAGCTGTTGCTGGCTTGCCCGAAATGCACGCCTTCGCAAGTGTTGAAGGCGGGCGCCGAGCAACTGTCCGCCTGCGGCTTGTCCAAACGCAAGACCGAATACATCCTCGACCTGGCCGACCATTTCAAGGCCAAACGCGTGCACGCGAGCCAGTGGGACCAGATGGATGACGAAGCCGTCATCGCCGAACTGGTGCAGATCCGCGGCATCGGCCGCTGGACAGCCGAGATGTTTCTGATATTTAATCTGCTCCGGCCGAATGTCTTGCCGCTCGACGACCCCGGTTTGATCCAGGGCATCAGCGTCAATTATTTCTCCGGCGAACCAGTTTCCCGCAGCGATGCGCGCGAGGTTTCCGCCAATTGGGAACCGTGGCGCACCGTGGCGACGTGGTATTTGTGGCGCAGTCTCGACCCTGCAGCCGCCCCTGCCGCATCCGATGCAGCCCCCGGCGCACCAGCCGGTACGGTAAAATAAACATAGATGACGCCGCGCGCCCTGGCGCCGTGGCCTGTAAAACCTGGAGGTACAATGACTAAAACGACTTTCCTCAATTTTGAACAGCCGATCGCGGAACTCGATTCCAAGATCGAAGAGTTGCGCTTCGTGCAAGACGATTCGGCCGTCGACATCTCGGAAGAGATCGACCGCCTGGCCAAGAAGAGCCAGCAGCTGACCAAAGATATCTACGCCAAGCTGACGCCTTGGCAAGTGGCGCAGATCGCGCGCCACCCGCAGCGCCCCTACACCATGGATTACGTGAATGAAATCTTTACTGATTTCCACGAATTGCATGGCGACCGCAGCTACGCGGACGATCTGTCCGTCGTCGGCGGCCTGGCTCGCTTCAACGGCCAGCCGTGCATGGTCATCGGCCACCAGAAGGGCCGCGACACGAAAGAGCGCGCCATGCGCAATTTCGGCATGCCGAAACCGGAAGGCTACCGCAAGGCCATGCGCCTGATGAAAGTGGCTGAAAAGTTCAACTTGCCCATCTTCACCTTCGTCGACACGCCGGGCGCCTTCCCCGGCATCGACGCGGAAGAGCGCGGCCAGTCGGAAGCCATCGGCCACAACCTGTACGTGATGGCCGAACTCAAAGTGCCGCTGATCGCCACCATCATCGGTGAAGGCGGTTCCGGCGGTGCGCTGGCCATCGCCGTGGGCGATGCCGTGCTGATGCTGCAATACTCGACCTATGCCGTGATCTCGCCGGAAGGCTGTGCCTCGATCCTGTGGAAGAGCGCCGAGCGCGCCTCCGACGCGGCCGAAGCGCTGGGCCTGACGGCGCACCGCCTGAAAGCCATGGGCCTGATCGACAAGATCATCAACGAACCGCTGGGCGGCGCCCACCGCGATCCGAAACAGATGGCCACCTTGCTGAAACGCGCACTGGCCGACACCCTGCGCCAGTTCCAGGGCATGAAAACCAAGGACCTGCTGGCCGCGCGCCATGAAAAACTGCTGAGCTACGGCAAGTTCAAGGAAACCACGCCGAGCGAGTAATCCATCGCCGGTCGGCGTAGGTCGGCTTAGCGCAGCGTAAGCCGACAAGACGTAAGCCGACAAGATAGTAAAACACCAGGGACAGTCCGCTAAACGACACCATCCGTTTAGCCGCCTGTCCCTCTTTGCATTCCCGGAGTCCACATTGAAAAAGCAACAAACCGCCACCGTCGCCGATATCTTTGCCAGCGCGCTGGAAACCTGCGGACCGCAAGCCGGCGAGACGGTCGGCATCGCCCTGAGCGGCGGTCTCGATTCCTCGGCCCTGCTGCATCTGGCGCATGCCTGGGCGCAAGAGCATGGCGTGGCATTGCACGCGTTTCACGTGCACCATGGCCTGAGCCCGAATGCGGATGCCTGGCTGGCCCATTGCGGGCAATTGTGCGCCGGCATGGGCATCGCTTTCGAAGCGCGCAAGGTCACCTTGGAAAAGAATGCGAAAACGGGCACGGAAGAGGCGGCCCGCAAGCGCCGGTATGCGGCCCTGGGCCAGTTGTGCGCCACGCACGGCGTGCGCCTGCTGCTGACGGCCCACCATCAGGATGACCAGGCGGAAACGGTGCTGCTGCAATTGCTGCGCGGCTCCGGCACGGCGGGCCTGTCCGGCATGGATGGCGCCAACAGCGCGCCCGAGCTGCTGGGCAACCCGGACCTGGTGATGGCGCGCCCGCTGTTGCCCGTGTCGCGCAGGCAGCTCGAGGCCTATGTGGCGAAACATGCGATCGCGCACATCCACGACGAGTCGAACGACGACCCCCGTTTTGCCCGCAATGCCTTGCGGCACCAGGTGATGCCCGTGCTGGCGCAGGCATTTCCCGGCTTCCAGGAGCGTTTTGCGCGCAGCGCCCAGCACGCGCAATCGGCGCAGCGCCTGTTGACGGAACTGGCGACCCAGGATTTGGCAGCTTGCCTCGATGGTGATTGCATCGAACTGGCGAAATTGCGCGCGCTGAGTGCGGACCGCTGCTACAACCTGCTGCGCCACTGGTTCGGCACGCGCGGCTTGCGCATGCCGTCGACGGCGTGGCTGGCGGAAATGCTGGCGCAACTGCTGGAAGCGCGGCCCGATGCGCAATTGCTGGTCACGCATCCCGAATGCCATGTGCGGCGCCACCGCGACCGTTTATACCTGACGCCGAAGCTCGATGACCTGGCCGGCATGCGCGAGCGTGACGATGCGGGCATTCCCGGCCTGGAAAAAGCCAGCCAGGAGTTCGCATGGAAAGGCGAGGCCAGCCTGGCCTTTCCCGCGTATGGCGGCGTGCTGCATTTCGATGCGGTGGAAGAGGGCGGCCAGGGCATCGATATTGCCTGGCTGCAAGCACAGACCTTGACCATCGATTTCCGCCAGGGCGGCGAGCGCCTGAAACTGGCCTTGAACCGTCCCACGAAGAGCTTGAAATACCATTACCAGGCGTTTGACGTGCCGGCCTGGGAGCGCGAACGCCTGCCCCTTGTCTGTGCGGCGCAACAATTGCTGTACGCGGCAGGCATTGGCCTCGACTGCCATTGCCTGAGCCTGCTGGATCGTCCCCGCGTCGCCTTGCGCTGGCTCTCCTGCTGAGCGTAAGGACAGCAGCCACGGCCACTCCCGGGGTAGCCGCCAAGCGGCTGTTCAAGCCAGCTGGACTGCATGGATTGGTTATTTCCATATGCGCAATCGGTATGAGCTAATGCGCTTTTTAGCTTGTTATTTTGCATTGCGGCATGTAGAGTAAAGCCCTCCTTTTTTATTCTTCTTGAGCGGAAACTTCACTCTTATGGCTTTAATCGTCCACAAATATGGCGGTACGTCGATGGGCTCGACTGACCGTATCAAGAATGTCGCCAAGCGCGTTGCCAAGTGGCACGACGCTGGGCATCAAATCGTGGTGGTGCCATCCGCCATGTCGGGCGAAACCAACCGCCTGATTGGACTGGCCAAGGAAATCATGGATCAACCCGATCCCCGTGAACTTGACATGATCGCCTCGACAGGCGAACAAGTGTCCGTCGGCCTATTGTCGATGGCACTGCTGGCGATCGGCAAACAAGCCGTATCCTATGCTGGCTGGCAAGTCGCGATCAAGACCGATTCCGCCTTTACCAAGGCACGCATCCAGTCGATCGATGACGAAAAAGTCAAACGCGACCTCGATGCGGGCAAGATTGTCATCATTACCGGTTTCCAGGGCGTCGACGAACACGACAACATCGCGACCCTGGGTCGCGGCGGTTCCGACACCTCGGCCGTGGCGATCGCCGCCGCCATGAAGGCGGCCGAATGCCTGATCTTCACGGACGTCGACGGCGTTTACACGACCGACCCGCGCGTGGTCTCCGAGGCGCGCCGCCTGAAGACCATCACCTTTGAAGAAATGCTGGAACTGGCTTCGCTGGGTTCCAAAGTGCTGCAAACGCGTTCGGTGGAATTTGCCGGCAACTACCGCGTGCCCACGCGCGTGCTGTCGTCGCTGACCGACCCGATGTTGCCGCTGGAAATAGAAGCCAATTCAGGCACCCTGATTTCGTTTGAGGAAGATACAAACATGGAACAAGCAGTCATCTCCGGCATCGCCTTCAACCGCGATGAAGCCAAAATCACCGTGCTCGGCGTGCCCGACCGCCCAGGCGTGGCGTACCACATCCTGGGACCGGTGGCGGACGCGAACATCGAAGTCGACATGATCATACAGAATCAGTCGGTCGACGGTAAAACGGACTTTACCTTCACCGTCTCGCGCGGCGAATACGCGCGCGCGCTGGCCGTGCTGGAAGCGAACCGCGAATCGCTGGGCGCGGCCAGCATCACGGGCGACGCGAAAGTGTCGAAACTGTCCGTCGTCGGCGTGGGCATGCGCAGCCATGTTGGCGTCGCATCGCAAATGTTCCGCACCCTGTCGGAAGAGGGCATCAACATCATGATGATCTCCACCTCCGAGATCAAGATCTCCGTGCTGATCGATGAAAAGTACATGGAACTGGCCGTGCGCGCGCTGCATAAAGCGTTCGAGCTGGAAAAAGCTTAAATATCCAAAAATATTGCCCCACGCCCTTGACCAAAGGGGGGGCAATCGATATTATGACGTTCGTCGCTGCAGCGCAGTTAGCTACAGAGACATAGTTGAGTAATCAGCTAGGAGACGTGGCCGAGTGGCCGAAGGCACATCCCTGCTAAGGATGCATACGGCTTATACCTGTATCGTGGGTTCGAATCCCACCGTCTCCGCCAGAATCAAATAAAAAAGCCTCCCCTGCGGGAGGCTTTTTTATTTGTCTGGACGGAACGGTGGGATTCGAAGGGCTGGGCCGTGCCGGCCCAGCCCTCTCCGAATCGCCCAACCACCGCGCTCCGCGCGGCACGTTGGCCGCTGCGCGGCCAACGCCGTCCCCCATCTCAGGCTTCAGCAGCCAGCTCCCCCGTCGGCCCCAGTTACCTCAGCAATAAAAACAACAAGTGACTTAGTGTGAGTATTGACTCTTTGTCATTATGCATAATAGCAATGTTACTAATAAAAAATACGCATGCCCAGCCATGCTTCCATTGCCGAGTCCAATCAAGGAGTTGTCATGTCCAATCGCCTTCCCCGCAGCTGCCTGTCGCTGTGCCTGGCCGCCATGCCGTTCGCCTGCGGTGCCGCCCTCGCCGCAGAAACCACGGTGAATATGAATCTCGACCTGAACCTGAAGTCCGTGCCCAAACTCGAACTGCGCCTGCTGCAGGAGCCGCCGAAACTGAAGGCCCGCGCCAGGCCCGCCAACCGCGCGGCGAGCAAGCGCGACGAGTACGAGAAAGCGTACGACCTGTACATCCGCTACGCCAACGGCAGCATCTATAACCCGACCACGGCCAAGCATGACAAGGTGCGCCTGCGCTCCTACCAGCAGACGAGCGGCTTGGCGCTCGATGGACGCGACGAGAATGCGGCCACCTTCATGGCGCCCACCGTCGTGATGGCGCCGGGGCAGACCGTGCGCTTCAGGCTGTACAACCAGTTGCCGGCGCTGCCGGCCGAGCAGTGCGCGACGGACGATATCAATGCGCCGCGTCCGCCTGGCTGCTTCAACGACACCAATCTGCACTCGCATGGCCTGTGGGTCTCGCCTTCGGGCAATAGCGACAATGTGCTGATATCGATCAAGCCTGAGGTGGATTTCGAGTACGAATACAATATTCCCATCGACCATCCGGCCGGCACGTTCTGGTATCACCCGCACCAGCATGGCGCGACGGCGATGCAGGTCGCCAGCGGCATGGCCGGCGCGCTGGTGGTCGAAGGCGACCGCTATCCGACCGACAAGGCAAATGGCGACCTCGACGTCGTGCTGAAGCAATTCCAGCCTGACGATGGCAGCGGCAGCGCCGGCGAAGTGATGCTGCTGCAGCAAATTCCCTATGACTGCCCCAGCAACAGCCTGACGCCGCTGAAGCCGTGCGACAAGGACGCGGTGGGCATGCTCGAGGATTTCAAGCAGGTCAAGGATCCCGATGCCTGGCTGATGTCGGGCCGCTATACCTCCGTCAACGGCAAGGTGCAGCCGGTGATGAAGATGGACACGCAGCGCCTGTACCGCTGGCGCCTGATCGATACGGGCTTCCAGGCTTCCGTGGTGCTGCGCATCCGCCGTGCCAATGATCCGCAAAAGCTGTTGCAGGCGCTCGGCGTGGCCAACCAGGACAAGGACGTGATGGAATTGTGCGATGGCGAGGACGTCACGCAATTCGAAGTGGCCAGCGACGGCCTGACGCACGACAGGATCATACCCAAGACCCTCAATTACCTGCAGCCGGGCTACCGCAGCGACATCCTGTTTTCGCTGCCGAAGGCCGGCGCATATTGCGTGTATGCGGAAACCAACCTCAATAACATGACGACGATGCATGACGTCAACAACACGCGCCTGATCAGCGTGATCACGGCCAAGACCAGCGCCAAGGCTGCCGCGCGTGCCAGGGCGGGCGAGTCGCCGCGCGATTTCCTGCTGGCCGAGTTGCGCAATGCCGTCAAGCGCCTGCCCGTTGCGCAGTTGCCCGACAGCGTCAAGGGCACCATCCTTGGCGATCTGGAGAATGGTCTCAAGCTTGCCAAGTTCGTCCCGCATGCGGGCTTCAGCGCAGAAGCAAAGGACGCGATGCGCGGCAAGAAGAAGGAGTATGCGACCTTCAATATTGCCAAGTTGGACGGCAAGACCCGCTTCATGGTGGAAGGCAAGCCGGAAGACTCGCCGATACCCGAGCTGAAGAATGTCTATGATCCGCACCGCATCGACCACACGCTGGTGCTGGGCACCGAGCAGATCTGGGAGCTGGCGTCAAAGAATGGCAGCCACCCCTTCCATATCCACGTCAACCCCTTCCAGATCATCGGCATCACCCGTACCGACGGCGGCGCGATCGATGCGCAATACAAGGATCTGCTCGGCACGTGGAAAGACACCTTGCTGGTGATCCCCAATCACAAGATCGAGATCGCCACGCGTTACCAGCGCTACATCGGCGAATACGTGCTGCATTGCCACATCCTCGAGCATGAAGACCAGGGCATGATGCAGAACGTCAAGGTGGTACTGCCGGATGGCAAGGGTGGCGGCGACATGGGCGGACATGGACACGGACACTGACCGTTCCTGGCGGGAGCGTGCCCGGCGCGCTTCCGCCCCTCCCAACCTGCTTCTGGAGCAACTGCCCATGTTACGCATGAAAACTTCACTCCTTCCCATCCTGGCCGGCCTGCTGTGCGCAGGCGTCTGCACCGGGGCGCAAGCGCAGGCGGCTGTATCTTGCCGCCCGGAACTGCTGGCCCAGGCGGAGCCGGGTGGCGCGCGCGTCGTGCGCTACCGCAAGAATATCGATGAACTGACCCCGGCCGAGCTTGACGCCTTCAAGCATGCGGTGAGCGAAATGAAACGCAAGAGCCAGGAAAACGTGTACGACCGGCGCGGCTTCCTGTGGCAAGCGTGGGTGCATAACTGCACTTCCGTCGACGTCTTCAATGACCGCCAGGCGGCCTTGCCAGGCGACAGGCTGAAGCAGTTGCTGGGCGATCCCACGCGCAACAGCTGCGACATTGCCTATTTTCTCGACAAGGTGGCGACCGAGGACAATGCCCACGAGGAATTCCCCGGCGAGTGCGAACACCAGAAAAACACCTTCCTGCAATGGCACCGGGCGCAGCTGTATTTCTATGAGCAAGCCTTGCAGGCGGCCGACCCGAACGGCGACCGGGGACCCAGCACGCGCAATGTCGCGCTGCCGTACTGGAACTTCACCCGCAAGCCTTCCGGCGTGCGCTACCCGAAAGCCTTCGAGGACGTCGATTCGCCGCTGTACGACGCCACGCGCAAGAAGGAGGGGCTCGACAGCTCGCTGGCCACGGCTTCGCCCAACTTGCTGGCCTACCAGATCTACTACATGGATTGGGCCGATTTCGGCGGCGACGAATACGGCAGCTTGGGCGGCGGCAACCTGGAAACAAAAATCCATAATCACATGCACGCGACCTATATGGGCGGCAACATGGGCGACAACGTCACGGCCGGCCTCGATCCGCTGTTTTATGCCTTCCATAACTTCCTCGACTACAGTTTCGAGAAGTGGCTCGACGAGCATGGCGATGCCGGCATACGCGGCAGCGGGCGCACGGCGTTCATGCGCAGCGAGCAGGACGCCAGCCTGTCCCGGCCCGTCGGCTGGAGCGCAGGCAGCGGCGATGCCCAGCGCGGTGATTCGGGCGACTACACGGCCAACATGGGCCAGGCGAACCTGTACTTCGACACGATCCGGCAGGGCTATGGCTTCCAGCCGCGCTATGGCGGCGAGTTTGCCCGCAAGAAGGATATCCAGGTCCTGATCGACCGCCACCAGCAGGCGGGTTTCGTGTTTGGAGACAACCAGAAAAGCCTGTTCGCCGCCTTGCTCAGCGACGATGCGGCCGATGGCGCGGTTGCCAGGCCAGACCTGACCGTCACGGGGGCCTACAAGATCCCGGCGCGGCGGGTCGCCAGCGACAAGCGGGCCAACATGGTGCTGGACCGCGCCCATGCGGACGAAGACTACAGTTTTCAGGCCGATATCTACCTGTATCCGGCCAACGTGGCCGCGCGCATCGGCGACAAGTCGTTCCGCGACCGCTACCTGGTGACCAGCACCAGCCACTGGGCCTTGTCCGGCCATCACCAGCATGACAAGTATGTCATCGAAACGGATATCACCGGCATCGTCGACAGCCTGGTTCCCAAAAAGCGCAGGCAGGCCTGGCGCATCACGGCGGCCATCACCACCAATGACAAGGGCCGCGGCCTGATACGGCAAGGCGATTTTTCCACGCCCGTGATCCAGCTTGTCGACCGGCGCAAACCTGCCGAACCCACGTATGAGGAGAGCAAGCCATGAGCGAACAAACCAGCTTCAAGCGCGATGTGCAGGGCCTGTTTTCCCGCTATGTGGCCGACATGAACAAGGTCAAGCTGTCGAACCCGGATTCGACGGGCGTGCAGCGGCTGTATCTGAACGACTATGCGAGCGTGAAGGCGTTTGCGTGGCAGATCCAGGTGGCCATCCACGGTTACGACTATGACAGCCGCAAGGAAAAATGGCTGGTGGAGGCCGGGCACCGCTTGCGCGCGCCGGGAGGGCGGGAAGGCGAGTATGTCAAGTCCGCGCCGCACCCGATGCCGCCCGACGGCCCGATGCCGCAGGAAGGCATCGATATCTTCGACCAGTGGGTCAGGGACGGCATGCAGCCGTGATGCGTTGGCCAACCGGCACAGACACCCTTGATGATCAGGAGTTCAGCATGGCATACACAGGTTTGAGAATTCACCCGGCCATCGGCATCGCCCGCGTCGGCAACAGCGAAGAATACTATCTGGGCCCGGAAAGCCAGGCCGGCATGCCGCTCGATGGCCAGGATGGCACGGGCGGCTTGCCGATCCGGCCCGGCACGGAAGACACGGTAATCGCCAGCACCGAATTGCGCGACGCCAGCGGAAAACTCAAGCGGCAGGCGGCCCGCTTCCGCATTTACCAGTATGCGTTCGACGCGGCGGACGGCGTGGAAAGCTACCCGCTGGGCCGGCGGGGCGCGGCGGCCGAAGTGGCCATCGGCAGCATGGTCGACGGCAAGATCGTCAAGGACATCGTCTGGACCGTGCACCTGGCCAACAAGAAAGCCAATAGCTGGGAGGGCGGGGACGGCGTGGCGCCCTTCCAAAACAATGGTGCGCCAGCCCTGCGCAATCCGGCCTTCGGCGAGCCGGGCTCGCCGCACTTCGGCACGCCGGCCGACCCGCTGCGCCTGAAGCTGCTGGTCATCGACCCCGGACCGCGCAGCGTGCAGGCTTCGCGCCAGGGCGTGCAGCAGTTCGACACATCGACGACGCCGTCGTGCGCGGAGGCGGCCAGCGGCGCCGTGCGCAGCCTGCCCGACTACCCCGTGTCGTTCCCGCGCGGCGGGCAGCCTGGCGCGCCGGCGCAGGGTCCTGGCGCCATCATCGCGTCGCTGGGCGCCATCACGACGGAAAAGAATGGCCGATTGCTGGTGCTGGGCGGCTATGGCAAGGCATGCGGCTTCGACGCGCAAGGCAATTACTCGGCCGCCGCCATCCTGCACGACAATGTCAACAACGACAACTGGTTCGATGACGTGGCCGATGGTCCCGTCACGGCCATGCTGCTCTTCGCCGACGGCACGGCGCGCAGCGTCGAGGGCAGCGCCTGGGTGATATCGAGCGACCCGTCGTATGCGCCGCAAACGGCGAACGTCGTGTCGCTGTGGGACGACCTGTATTGCACCTGGCTGGAAAAAATGGCGCTGCGGCCCGCCGTGTATGCGGATGGCAGCTACCAGACGGGCTACCGGAGCAACTTCAGCACCGATGTCCAGCCCATCCTGCGCGCGGCCTCGCTGCAGCGCTGGACGACCAGCTTGCCGCCCAGGGCGATCAAGGAGCACGGCTTGCTGGGCAAGATGAAGGCGGCAGGCCTGACCTATCCGATCATGAATTTCATCCGCCATCCCGACCAGACGGGCGCGCCGTCGCTGAAGCCGCAAATGCCGCTGTCGCTAGGCGATGCGGGCAGCAGCCTGCTGACCCTGACCCGTGCCCAGTATTTTTTCATGGATCAATGGGCGCATGGCCAGTATGTTGCCGACAGCGGCGATTTCCTGCTGGGCGCGGGCGAAGCGCTAGACCGTACCGTCCTGTTCAACTGCCTGGGCGGCCGCTACAGCCCCGGCATCGAGATGGGTTTTATCGTGCGCGACCCCGGCCTGTACCGGCAGGCGTGGCGGCGCCATGATGGCGGCGGCCCGTTCCGCATCAATGCACAGCATCTCGATTACCCGGCCGCCGTCAGGGACCGGCCTTTCCTCGGCGCCGGCTATATGCCGCTGCGCGGCGGCGAGGTGCAGCCCGGCGACGTGTCGAAGTTCATGGCCTTGCCGTGGCATACCGATTACAACTCGTGCGCCACGCATCTGCCGGACCCGAATCCCGGCGGCACGGTGCGCAATAACCAGCAGGCGATCGATGCAGCCACGGCGATCAAGGGCAATGGCTACAATACCTTGCTGTACTCCTCCTGGCCGGCGCAGCGGCCCGTGGCCGTGTACACGTATGACGACGTCGTCGCCAACGGCGGCGAATTGGCGACGCCGCGCTACTCCGTGCGCGGCAAGGGCACGCGGGCCGATGAAGTGCCATCGACCACCCCGGAGAATGCGGAAATCGACCGGCCCGCCATGCATGTGGGCCGCTACCAGGACCGCGCGCAGTTCCTGCTGAACTGGCACCGCATCGGCGTGGTCGTGCAAAGCACGGCGATTGCGCGCAAGGCGGGCGAGAAGGCCATCTGCAAGGATTACTACCTGGAAGTCGAGAGCCTGTTCGACAGCGATGAAAGCAACCTGGTCGAGTATTGGCGCAACACGGCCATCGACAAGGTGTACCGGCCGAAGCCGCAGCCGAAACCGAAGCCCTGATGGCGGCGGTAACAGACAGTCCCGGCGCGGTAGCGCCATCGCGGCAGCACTACCGGGTCGCCATCATCGGCGGCGGCCCGGCCGGCTGCGCCTGCGCGCTGGCGCTGGCGCAGCATGGCGTGCACGACGTGCTCGTGATCGAGGCGGGCGACTACGCGCAATTTCGCATCGGCGAGAGCATTCCGCCCGAAGCCAACCGCCTGTTCCAGGCGCTGGACATTGCGCAGGAATTTTTCGCCGAAGCGCATGCGCCTTGCCATGGCAGCTGTTCCTGGTGGGGCAGCGACAAGCGCGGCTACAACGACGCGCTGCTACATCCGCTGGGCCACGGCTGGCACCTGGAGCGGTCCCGCTTCAATGGCTTCCTGGCGCGCCAGGCGCGCCTGCGCGGGGCGGAAGTGCTGCTGCGCGCCAGCCTGGCCGCGTCGGCCCCGGCGCAAGGCGGCGGCTTTGCCCTGGAATTGATGCTGGGCGATCCGGCGCACCCGCGCCCGGCTACCATCCATGCCGATCTGGTGGTCGACGCCAGCGGCACGCGCGCCGTCTTCGCGCGTCAGCGCGGCAGCCGCAAGGTGGAAACGCTGCCGCTGGTCTGCCTGGCCATGCGCTTCGCCGCGCCCGATGGTCCCCGTTCCGGCCTGACGCACCTGGAAGCCGTCGAACATGGCTGGTGGTATGGCGCCCACCTGCCCGACGCCACCTTGCTGCTGGCGTTCTACAGCGATGCGGCCACCGTCAAGGCGCGGCGCCTGCAGCTTGCCGGACACTGGCTGGCATGGCTGGCGGCCGCGCCCAATACGGCCGCGCTGGCCCGCGGCGCGGTGCCGCTGGCAGGCAGCGTGCAGAGTTTTCCCGCGCCGTCCTACTGCCTCGACCAACTGCATGGCGACGGCTGGCTGGCCATCGGCGACGCCGCTTCGGCCTACGATCCTGTCACCTCGCAAGGCATCGTCAAGGCGCTGGCCAACGGCATGGCGGCCGCTGGCGCCATCGCCGGCCACGCCAGCCTGGGCGCGGTGGCGCACACGGTAGCGCAGCGCCATGCGCAGTACCTGGCGCAGCGCCAGCAGTATTACGGCTGGGAGCAGCGCTGGCCCGCTGCGCCGTTCTGGCGCTGCTTGCATGCCGGCGCGCAGGTGCCGGCCTGAACAACCGTCATGGCGCGCGGGCCGCTGCAGTGGAAAACGTTTCCAGACAGGTTTCGCCAGTGACAGGATCGACGATGGCATACATGCCTGGAAAGGGATGGGTGACGGCGGCGATGGCTGTCATGCTTTGGCGCCGATTCCCTGTATCCGGCAGAATGCCGCCAGGTCGGCCGGATAGAAGGGCGCGTCGCGATAGCTGTCGTCGTCGATACCGAGCACGCAGGTGATGGCGGCCGCTTCCCACGACCAGTAGCCCCAGAACGACGTATCGCGCTGGTGGCTGTCGTAATAGGGTTCGCGGCGGCTGGCGTCATACCATTGCCGCAGGTAATCCTGCATCAGCGCGGGACGCGCATCTTTTTCTGCCGCGAATATCTTGAGTGTGTTGATGTAGGGCAGGTGGCGCGTGCATGCGGGCCAGGCGCTATCCCTGCCGGCGACGAAGCAGGCCAGCAGCCGTTCCAGCAAGCCATCCTTTTCATGGTTGTTGAAATCGATGACCGGCGCCAGCTTGGGCAGCAAACTGCCCCAGCCGAGCAGAATGCCGAGGCAGACCATGCAGTTGACTTGTTCATACGCATCGCCGGGCAGGGCGAAGTGGGGAAATCCCTGTTCGGCCTCGCAGGCCTGAGCGTCAAATATCATGTCATACCGGGCAAAGGCCAGCCAGTAGCCGAGTATCGTGGGATACGACGCGCGCAACTCGTCGAGCGGGTGGCCGGCGCTGTAGGCGAGGGCGAGCTGGTCGATCCCATCCCAGGCCCGCTGGCGCGTAGCCGTCATGAGGTTTTCTGGTGGAATATTTCGCAGCACTTCTTCCGGCTGTTGCAAGCCGGCTTCCACCATGTCGTAGCCCTCGTCCTGGCTTTCCTTGCTTTCAAGATAGATGGCATATGACAGCCGCGGTTCCCTGCGCCTGGCCAGAAAATCCTGTTCGTCCAGCGTTTGCATTCTTGTTCCTTGTTCCAGGCCGGGCATCCGCATCTGGAGCGCATCCGGATACAAATGGTATGGTGAAGGTACGGTAGCTCAATGATTTGTTTGCAAGATTACACCTTAGAAAGAGTGATCGAAGAAGCGTGATTCAATTGAATCGTGTGCCAGAAAGAAATATACAAAATAGCTACTATGAGCGACAAGATGGCGCGCCCTGGGTATTTGTCGGCTGCCATCGTCTTCCACATGAACCGGAGCAAGCATGAGTATGATGAAATGCGCGATGCAATGCGCGGCCGCCGCAGCCCTGTGTGGCGCCCTGTCGCCCGCCATGGCGGCATCCACGCCGGCCGCCCCCCCGTTTCTTGACGTGCTCGTCTATCAGTACGCCAATTGCGTCAAACCTTCCTACCATCAGGCTGACCTGCTGGTGCAGAACGGGACGGGGCGTTACCAGATCGACGTCAAGGGCGAGTCGTACACGGTCGAACTGCAGCAACGCATGGGTTTTTCGCTGCAGGCGGGCATTGACGGTCCCGTGGCGGCTGTCGTCAAGCTGGACCGGCCTCCAGAGGGGCAGTTCGAGGAGCAGGCGCGCTGGCGCGAACGCTGGCTGCGCGATGTGGCCGAGCGCAGCGGCGTGGCGCTGGACGAGCGGACGCTTGCGGGCGGCGCGCGCATTCTGACCGTCAACAAGGGCGAGATCAAGGGCAACTACGTGGGGCAGTCCCTGCTGATCGATCCGGTACGGTTGTTGTTCATCGATATGGCGTGGCCGAACACGCTGGGAATCTATCGCGGCCCTGACGGCCTGCGGCAGGTGCGGCAGGTGCAGGACGACGTATGGCAGCGCCTGCTGTCTTGTTCACCGGCTGCGTGACGCTGGCGGCCACCCGATACCCCTACTGCGCGCACGCGCATAGACAAATAATAATGATTCTCATTTATAATGCGGCTCAATGGGGTGGCGATGGGCCGGCGCCATGGCGCCATGCATGGTGAGGGAGGGCATGATGGGCAGTATGTACGGCAATGAGGATTTGATCGCGCATGAGCATCGCGTGCTGATGGGCGAGTATGGGAGGGCGCAGGCCCGCTGCAGTGCGCAGCTGGCCGCGCAGGCAGCGCGCATCGCGCAGCTGGAATCGGAATTGATGCGCGCGCGGGCGCAGGTCGTGATCCGCGATACCAAGCTGGCGCTGGCGCGCGACGAATTGGCCGAACTGGCGGCCGCGGCACCGGGCCTGCCCACGCGGGCACGGCTGGCGCGCAAGGTCGAGTGGCTCGGTGAGCGCGTGCAGGACCTGATGCGTGAATTGCTGCGCCTGCAGTGGGTGCCGTCGCCCGCCTTGCAGGCCGACGTGCGCGAAAAGGCCGTGCTATATGTGGGCCACTATTCAAGTCTGGAGCCGGGCCAGGATGCGGGTGGCGCCAACGCGGCGCAACTAGCCATCGAGCAGGCCGGCGGGCGCTTCCTGCATCACGCGGGCGGCGATGATGGCGCCGACGATGCGGCGGCGCTGGAAGCGGGCCTGGTGGCGGCCGACCTGGTGATTTGCCAGACGGGCTGCGTCAGCCACGACGCCTACTGGCGCGTGCATGACCACTGCAAGCGCACGGGCAAGCAGTGCGTGCTGGTCGACCAGCCGCAAGCCATGCATTTCGTGCGCAAGGAAGCGCTGGCTGCTTCTTAACGCCCGCTTAATCCGCATGGGCCACAATGGCCGTCCCCCGACGTTCCTGAAAGCGCCCATGCTGTCCCTGCAAATCGGTCCCCTGGCCCTGCCCACGGGCCTCGTCCTGCTGTTCGTTTTCCTGTGCGTCGCCTACGGCGTGGCGGGCTGGCTGCGGCGCTATCGCCAGTTGCCGGATGCCGGCCCCCTCGTTTCCGACATGCTGATTGCAGGCCTGCTGGCGGCGCGGCTGGCATTCGTCTTGCGCTGGCATGAGCAGTATTTCAGCTCCCCCTCGGCGGCGCCCTGGTCCATCATCAATATCCGCGATGGCGGTTTCATGGCGCCGGCCGGCATCGCGGCTGCCCTGGCCATCGTCGCGTGGCGCTGCCGGCGTCCCGCCATGGCGGCCATGCGCCGTCCCCTGGCCATCAGCGTCGCGTCCGGCGCGCTGGCCTGGGGCGTGCTGAGTGCAGGGCTCTCGCTGGCCTACGACAAGCCGGCGGCCTTGCCGGCCGTGGCGCTGCGGGCTATCGGTGGCGCGCCGGTGACCCTGGCGGCGCTGGCCGGCGGCAAACCCATGGTGGTTAACCTGTGGGCCAGCTGGTGTCCGCCATGCCGGCGCGAGATGCCCGTGCTGGCTGCCGCGCAGCAGGCGCGCGCCGATATCGTCTTTGTGTATGCGAACCAGCGCGAGGATGCGGCGGCGGCCAGCGCTTTCCTGGACAGGAGCGGTGTAACCCTGCGCAATGTGGTGCTCGACAGCGAGGCGGCGCTGGGCAAGGCGGCCGGCTCCTCGGCCCTGCCCACCACCCTGTTTTATGATGCGCAGGGGCGACTGGTCGATACGCATCTGGGCGAATTATCCGATGCCTCGCTGGCCAGCAAGCTGCAGAAGATCGCCCCCGCGCCCTGACGCGGACACGCCTTCTTGACGGAGCCGCCATCGTTCGCGCGATGCGCGGCTTTTTTTGCGCCTGGCCATTGCCGTAGCGGTTTCTGATAGTATACCCCCCTATAGTATTTATCGAGGTGAAATCATGGGACACACGGCGCACAACAAGACTAAGTTGCTTAATCGCGTCAAGCGCATCCGCGGCCAGGTGGAGGGCCTGGAGCGGGGCCTGGAAGAGGGGCGCGACTGCGGCGAAGTGCTGCAGCTGATCGCCGCCGTGCGCGGCGCCGTGAACGGCCTGATGGCCGAAGTGATCGAAGAGCACTTGCGCGAGCATGTGGCCAGTCCCGATATCTCCGGCGACGAACGGACCAGGGGCGCCGACGACATCGCGGGCATCCTGCGCACCTACCTCAAATAAGGAGAATGCCATGAAAGCGCAATCCCTCGGCGAAGACCTCTCCGCCTGGCAGCACGAACACGTTTTTGACAGCAGCAATGGCAGGGCCGAACGCCGCGCGCGCATCGTCATGTGGATCACCCTGGCCACCATGGCGCTGGAAATCGTCGCCGGCTGGTGGTACAACTCCATGGCCTTGCTGGCCGATGGCTGGCATATGAGTTCGCACGCGCTGGCCATCGGCCTGGCCGCGTTTGCGTATGCGGCCGCGCGCCGCTATGCGCGCGACCCGCGCTTTGCCTTCGGCACGTGGAAGATCGAAGTGCTGGCCGGCTACACCAGCGCCATCCTGCTGCTGGGCGTGGCCGTGCTGATGGTGGCCGCTTCCGTCGAACGCCTGTTCTCGCCGCAGCCCATCCACTATCCGCAGGCGATGGCCGTGGCGGCCTTCGGCCTGGTGGTCAACCTCGTGTGCGCGCTGATCCTCGGCGGGCACCATGACCATCACCATGGTCACGGCCACGACGAGCATGACCATCACGGTCACCACCATGGCGAAGACCTGAACATGAAGGCCGCCTACATCCACGTGCTGGCCGATGCCGCCACGTCCGTGCTGGCCATCCTTGCGCTGGGCGGCGCGTGGGCTTACGGCTGGAGCTGGCTCGATCCCGTGATGGGCATCGCGGGCGCCGTGCTGGTGGCGCTGTGGGCGAAAAAACTGATGCAGGAGACGGGCAAGGTCTTGCTGGACCGCGAAATGGACCATCCGGTGGTGGATGAAATCCGCGAGGCGGTGGAAGTGGAAAGCGCCGGCGACACGCCGCGCATCGTTGACCTGCACGTGTGGCGGGTCGGCAAGCAGCTGTATTCGTGCGCCTTGTCCGTCGTCAGCCGCGATCCCGCGCTGACAGGCGCCGAGCTGCGCGCGCGCATCGGCATCCACGAGGAAATTGTCCACAGCACCATCGAGATTATTCGCCGTCCTTGACAATGATGGCGAAAAAAGCGCGCTGATGCGGGGCGTAGGCACTATACTGTCGGCTTTTACAGCACGCGCTGTTCACCAGACAGAGAATAAAATGAGCACATTACCACCATGCCCGCAATGCAAGTCCGAATTCACGTACGAAGATGGCAGCCAGTTGATCTGCCCTGAATGCGCGCATGAATGGTCGGCCACGGCTGGCGAAGCGGCGGAAGAGGGCGCTCGCGTGTACCGCGATGCGGCCGGCAATATCCTGCAGGACGGCGACACGGTCAGCGTCATCAAGGACTTGAAACTGAAGGGCGGCGGCGGTGTCGTCAAGATGGGCACCAAGGTCAAGAACATCCGCCTGGTCGACAGCGACCACGATATCGACTGCAAGATCGACGGCTTCGGTTCCATGAGCCTGAAAACCGAGTTCGTGAAAAAAGTCTAAGCTCCTCCTTGCCATCCGCGGCGCGCCTCGCATTCCTGCCGGCGCGCCGTTTTTTATTTCAGACGCCATGCAAATCGACCATCTCCGCCAGCGCCTGCGCGCCCTGGGCGCCAAGCCCCTGCATGAACAGCGCGTGCTGCGCGACTGGATACAGGGCCAGCCGCACGACCAGGGCCGGCGCCGCGCCGAGGATTTTTTGCCGCTGCCCGTGCGCGAGGCCTTGCCTGCGCTCGATCTCGAGCTGCAGGGCATGCTGAAATTGCTCAGCACCCATCCGGGCGCTGACGGTTCGGCGCGCCTGCTGGTGGGACTGCACGATGGCCAGACGGTGGAAAGCGTGCTGCTGCCGCGCGATGGCTTGTGCGTGTCCAGCCAGGTCGGTTGCGCCATCGGCTGCCAGTTCTGCATGACGGGCCGCGATGGCTTGATACGGCAAGTGAGCAGCGGAGAAATTGTCGCGCAGGTGGTGCTGGCGCGCACCCTGCGCCCCGTGAAAAAAGTCGTCTTCATGGGCATGGGCGAGCCGGCGCATAACCTGAACAATGTGATGGAAGCGATCGAGCTGCTGGGCACCGAGGGCAATATCGGCCACAAGAACCTCGTGTTTTCCACCGTGGGCGACCCGCGCGCCTTCGAGCGCCTGCCGCAAGGTCGCGTCAAGCCGGCGCTGGCCCTGTCGCTGCACACCACCAAGCCGGAGCTGCGCGAACAGTTGCTGCCGCGCGCGCCCAGGCTGTCACCGCGCGAACTGGTGGACTTCGGCGAGTCGTATGCGCGCCTGACCGGCTACCCGGTGCAGTATCAGTGGACACTGATGGAAGGGATCAACGATGGCCAGGACGAGATGGATGGCATCGTCGCACTCCTGCAGGGGAAATATGCGGTGCTGAACATGATCCCGTATAACACCATCGACGACTTGCCGTTCAAGCGCCCCAGCTGGGAAAAGGCGCGCGCCATTGCCGCCGGCCTGCACGCGCGCGGCGTGCTGACCAAATTGCGCGATTCGGCCGGGCAGGACGTGGAAGGCGGCTGCGGACAGTTAAGGGCGCGTGAAGCGAAGGGCAAGGTCATTCCCATCCGCGCCAGCGTGACGGCGTAGGTCGGATTAGCGGAGCGTAATCCGACATTCGCACTCGGCTCACACCCCACCCAGCAAATCGTTTTCATTCAAGATCGCAAACGCGATCTCGGGATGCGCGGCCAGGCAGCGGCGCACGGCGGCCGGAATGGCGGCGCGCGTCTTGCGGCACAGGCCGGGCCGCTCCAGCAGGCGGATCTGGAAGCCGCGCACGGTGCGCACTTCGCCGCTGCCCGGTGCAATCTGCAAGTCCACGCCCAGGTTGCTTTTCAGCAGTAGTTGCAGCTTCTGCAACTGTGCATGGGTGGCGATGCCCTCGATGTGCGCCAGCAGGCGCTTTTCTTCCGTCAGGTTCAGGCGCAGGATGGCAAGGTCCGCCTGCGCATCGTCGAGCAGGCGCTCGCGTTCGCAATCGCACAACTGCGGCGGGCACTCCTTGCGGATTTCAAAATCGACGATGCGCATGCTGGTGTTCCAGTGACGTTCCAATGGCGATTCCGGATAAAGCAAGTATCGTCCGCCGCCTGGCGCATGTCAATCAGCGCGGGCTGACGATCAGGCGCCAGAGGATCTGCCCCTGCCCGTTGCTGTGCTGGTGGTGTTGCGGCGGCATGGCGTGGCCTTCCGTCGAGATGAGGTGGGCGCGCCCCATTCCGGCACACAATCGTGCGTGGCCTTGACCGCGTGTCTTGGCGTGTGCGCCGCCATGTGTTGTAATGTTGATCATCCCGACTGAACACGCAAGGCCATGAGAACCCGCATCAAGATCTGCTGCATCGCTTCCATCGACGAAGCGCAACTGGCCATTGCCGCCGGCGCCGACGCGCTGGGCCTGGTGGCGGCCATGCCATCCGGCCCCGGCCCGATTCCCGACGCGCGCATCGCGCAGATCGCCGCCTGGACGCCGCCGCCCGTGGCCACGTTCCTGCTGACGTCCGAGACGACGGCGCCAGCCATCGCCGAACACGTGCGCGCCACGCAGCCGTCCACCGTGCAGATCGTCAGCCATATCGACCCCGGCGAAGTGGCGCAGCTGGCGCGCTTGCTGCCGCACGTGCGGCGCGTGCAGGTGATCCACGTGGAGGGGCCCGAGGCTTTGGCGCTGATCCCCGCCTATGCGCCCCACGTCCATGCGTTTTTGCTCGATTCCGGCCGTCCCGGCGCTGCCGTGCCTGAACTGGGCGGTACGGGCCGCACGCATGACTGGTCCGTCAGCGCGCGCTTCGTGCGCGCCAGTCCCCGTCCCGTCTTCCTGGCAGGCGGGCTGGACGACACCAACGTAGCCGATGCGCTGCGCCAGGTGCGCCCCTACGGCATCGACCTGTGCTCGCGCGTGCGCACGGATGGCAAGCTCGATGTCATGAAACTGGCCTTGCTGATGGCGGCCGTGCGCGACGTGGATGCGGCGCTGTATGCGGAGGGTTAATCCGCCGCTGCCAGCGCATTCATCTCGCGCACGAACGCCTCCGTAAACGCGGCCACCATGCCGCTGGCGGCGCGCGGCGAGATCAGGCCGACGACGGAATGCGATTCCTCGTCCGGCAGCGCAATAAAACGCACGCCGGGCGGCGCCACCAGGCGCATGCTGTCCGGGACGATGGCGATGCCCATATTGGCTTCGATCAGGTTCAGCTGCGATGTCTTGCGCGACAGGGCGCGCGCCGCCTTGGGGAAAAAGCCCTGCGCCAGGCACAGGCCCGCCACCAGGTAGCTCAGGCCTCCGCGGTCCTTGTGCGGGATCGAGACGAAGGCTTCGTCGCGCAATGCCGCGATGGTCGTGCGCTCCAGCGCGGCCAGCGGCGACGTCGCTGACACGGCCACCACCAGCTTTTCTGTAAACAGCTCGCGCACGACGATGTTGGCATGCTTGCGCAGAGTGGGCAGGCGCACCAGGCCCAGGTCGGCGCGGCCTTCCTCGATGTCGGCGGCCTGGTTTTCCGACGATCCTTTCGATACATCGAGCGAAACGCCGGGAAATTGCGCCAGCAGGCGGTTCAGCACCGCGCCGATGGCGGGCGTGAGGGTGACGGAGCTCGAATGCAGCAGGCGGACGATGCCTTGCGCCCCTTGTCCCACGTGGCGCGTCTGGCGCACGGTTTCGTCGATGTCTTCGAGGATGCGTTTGGCCCGCTCATAAAAGACCTGTCCCGCGGGCGTCAGTTCGATATGGCGCGCGTCGCGCGTGAGCAGCAGGGCCTGTACTTCACCTTCCAGCTCCTTGATTTGCCGGCTCAGGGCCGACTGCGCGATGTACAGCTTTTCCGCCGCGCGCGAGTAGCTGCCCGCATCGACGACTTCGACAAAATAGCGGAACTGTCTGATGGAAATCAATCGTATGCCTTTTCGAGATCGGAGACTGCCTGATTTGATATTAGCCTGGCCCCGGTGTTCGCGTTACAGTGGGCTGGTCTGCTGTCACTGCAAAGGAAAGACCATGCTGGAATTGATCGGGGTGCTGGGATTGCTCGTCAGTATTATCGTAAAACTGATTTTCGTCCAGATCGGCGGAGCTGGCAAAGGGAAGGAAGATTAATATGCCAGGGTCGCCACATGCGGCGCCGGCAACGCAAAGGCGTGCAAGCGGCAAGCCGGTGCCACCCCGTTCCACTCCTCCAGTGGCAAGCCCGCACGCTTGAGCGCCGCCTCGCGCGCCGTCCACGCCTGCGCCAGGGTCAATGGGCGCTGATCGGCGGGGCAGGCGCTCAGTTCACCAGCCACCTGCGGCCCCAGATAGTCGCGCGCCAGCTCAAACCAGTCGGGAATCTCCTGCACCCGCATCACGTCGATGCCGACAGGGCCATGCAGGCCGATGGCGGCCAGCGAGATTCCCTCGTCATGGCTGAACGACAGGCTGGCCGTGCTTCCGGCCAGCAGCAAGCGGGGAGGGGTGCCCGGCGTTGATGCCACCGAAATCGCCCCGATACTGACATCCAGCCAGCGGGCCGCCGCCTCGCGCACGGCGGCGCGGATGCGCCACCGGGCTTCGGCGCGCGGCAGCACGGCGGCGATGCGGATCACCAGCACGCCGTCTCTTGAGAAGAGCACCTTATCATCCATCAGCTGCGCAGCGGCGCCGCCGGGCAGCCGGCCCAGTTGCTGCCGGCGGGGATGTGTTCCCCCTTCATCACCAGGGTCAAGGGGCCCAGGCGCGCGTTGTCGCCCACCTTGGCGCTGTACAGCACGGAGCTGCGCGGGCCCATGTAGACGCGCTGGCCGATCTCCACATGGTCGATCTTCATCACGCGGTCTTCGAACAAATGCGTTTGCGGGCAGGTCAGCGCGTTCAATTCGCTGTAATCGCCGATGTGCACGCAGTCGAATTCCGTGATGTCGGTCGTATCCATGTAGACGCCGCGGCCGATCTTGCAGCCGAACAGGCGGAAGGCCAGCGGCAGCCACGGCGTGCCGCGCAGGTAGCGCATGAAGTTGGGTACGGCGATGCCTTCGTACAGGTTGGTCACGCCTTCCGAAATCCACACGAACGGCGTCCACATGGGCGCCGCGTGCTTGCGGTAGCGTCCCAGCAGCAGCCACTTGAACAGCACGACCACCAGGAAATTGCCGATGCCGTAGGCCAGGCCGGCAATCGCCAGGTCGCCCACCACTTCGCCCCAGCGTCCCGCCCCCGCGATCGGCATCACGTCCAGCACCAGGGTGTAGCCGACGGCGATCACCACCGCGTGCGGCGCGACGATGCGGAACGCTTCGATCAGGCTGCGGCCCAGGCGGCGCAACAAGGATGGTTTGAAGGTCAGGTGCTCGGCAAAGCCGCTGACCTGCTCGCGCGCGGGCAAATGCATGGGCGGGGAGCCCAACCAGGTGTCGCCGCTGTGCATCTGCTCATTGCGCGGCGCATGCGTGTGCACGCCGATCAGCACGTGTTCGGGCAGCGTGGTGCCGTCCGGGATGTAGCTGCCGTTGCCGACAAAGCTGCGGTGCGAGATGACGGTGGGGCGCATGGTCATCCAGCCGCCGTCGATCTGCTCGTCGCCCAACATGACGGCGTCGGCGATGAAGGTGTCGTCGCCCAGGGTCAGCATGTCGGGCACCACGCCCAGCGCCGTGGAAATCTCGGCGCCCTTGCCCACCTTGGCGCCCAGCAGGCGGTACCAGTACGGCGCGTACACGGTGGCGTAAATGCCGTGCAGGACGTTCAGGCTCGATTCCTGGATATGGCTGACCAGCCACTTGGCGCAATAGATATTGCTGTGCACGGGCGAGCTGCCCGGCTTCAAGCGGGGCAGCGCTCCCCAGCGGATGGCGGCCGACAGCAGGGCCGTGAGCACGATCAGCACGGCGCTGGCGGGGAAGGCCAGCAGGAAGTAGCGGGCCAGCTGGGTCGTCACGTCGCGGCCCTGCAGCCACGGCATCATTTCGCGCTCGTCGAACCAGTCGATCAGCACGAAGCTGGGGAAGACGGGCATGAAGAACAGCACGGCGATGAGGACCATGCCGAAGCAGAAGAACACGGTTTCGCCCGTCAGGCGCAGGCGCGAGACGGCGGGGCGCGGCGGCTGGCTGGCCACGTCAAACGCGCCTATGTCGCGCGCGGGCGAGCCAGTCCAGACCCTGCCGGCCGGTACCGCCGCGCCATCGGCCAGCGCCGATTGTCCCTCCAGGTGGCCGAACGCGCCCACTGTGGTATTGCCTTCCAAAATTGCGTAAGAGCTGATGCAGGCATCGTCGCCGATGCGGATCTGGCCCAGCAACAGGCGGCCCCGCTCGACCCTGGCGTTTTCAAAGTTGACGGCATTGCCCACGCTGACGTTGTTGCCGATGGACAGCAGGTCGGGCGCGCGCAGGGTCATCGAGCCGATGACCACTTCCTTGCCCACCTTCGCGCCGAGCGCGCGCAGCCACCAGCTATTCAGGGACGAGCCGCTGAGCAGGTAGGCGGGCGCCGATTCGACCAGGCGGTCTGCCAGCCACCAGCGGTAGTAGGTGACGCCCCACAGCGGATAGCTGCCCGGCTTCAAACGCCCGGCGATCAGCCACTTGCCGGCAATCGCAATGGCAAATTCGGCCAGGGTCGCCAGCAGGAACACGCCGATCGAGGCGGCGATGGCGCGCGGCACGGTATCTCCCGTGTCGCCCGTGAAGAAGTGGTAGGTGAAGAAGGGCGCCATCCACTGCGCCATGCGCAGGGTGACAAGGCCAGGCACGGCTGCCGCCTGCGCGGCGCCGCAGATCCAGCGCTTCAGGGTGGACGGCGGCGTCCATTCCGCCTCCGGCGTGGCCAGCGCGGGCGCCTCGCTCAAGACGGCGGCGATCTTGCCGATCTGCCGGTTCTGGTAAATGTCGCGCACCGTCATGTGAGCGTAGGCCGGATCCGCGCGCAGGGCGGAGGCCAGGCGCGCGGCCAGGAAGGAGTGGCCACCGAGGTCGCTGAAAAAGTCCAGCTGGCGCAAGATCGCCTGGCCCGGGAACAGCTTGGCCAGAGCCGCGAACAGGGCCGCTTCGGCCGGCGTTTCCGGCACGTCCGATTCGCCTGCCTCGCCTGCCGGCGGCGCGGCCAATGGCATGGCCTTCAAGGCCTTCCTGTCGATTTTTCCCGAGGTCAGGCGCGGCATCAGCGGCAGCAATTCAAAACGGCCCGGCACCATGTAGGGCGGCAAATGCAGGTTCAGGGCGGCGCGCAGGGTCTTTGCCGCCAGGGCGTCCTCGGGCGCCTCCTCGCTGCCGACGATGTAGGCCACCAGGTGGTCGATGCCGTCATCCTTGCGCAGCAACACGGCTACCGTACCCACGCCCGGCTGCTGCGCCAGCACGGCCTCGATCTCGCCCAGCTCCACGCGGAAGCCGCGAATTTTCACCTGGTCGTCGGCGCGGCCCAGGCACAGCACCTGGCCGTCGGCATCGATGCGGGCCAGGTCGCCCGTGCGGTACAGGCGCGCGTCATCCTCGCTGGCCGCCCATGGATTGGGCAGGAATTTTTCCACCGTCAGGTCGGGCCGGCCCAGGTAGCCGTCGGCCAGGCCGGGGCCGATGATGCACAGCTCACCCGTCTCGCCGCGCGGCAGCAGGGCCAGGGGACGGTTTTCTCCCGGCTCGGCCACCTGCAGCACCAGCAAGCCGTAGTTGGGCAGCGGTGTGCCGATGGTCACCGGTTCGCCGGGCCGCAACCGCGCCAGGCTGCACGAGACGGTCGCCTCCGTGGGGCCATAGGTGTTGAACATGGCGCGGCCCGGGCGCGACCAGCGCTCGACCAGGGACTCGGGGCACATCTCGCCGCCCAGGTTGATCAGGCGCAGGCTCGGCACTTCCTCGGCGAACAGGGCCAGCAAGGTCGGCACGGCGTGCAGTACGGTGACCTTGTTTTCGGCCAGCGCGCGCGGCAAGGCTTCCGGGTCGCCCGAGATATCCTTGGGCCCCAGCCACAGGGTGGCGCCCACCAGGTAGGCGATCCAGATTTCCTCGAACGACATGTCGAAGGCGACGGAAAAGCCCTGGTAGACGGTGTCGTCTTGCGTCACTTCCAGCACGGCGTTTTCGCTGCGCAGGAAGTGGCAGATGCTGCGTTGATTGATCAGGATGCCCTTCGGTTTGCCCGTGGAGCCGGAGGTGTAGATCACATAGGCCGGGTGTTCCGGCAGCACGGCGCCGCGCGGGGGCAGCACTTCGCCCGGCGTGGCGGGGGCCAGCAGGCTTTCCGCCGTCCACACGGGACGCTTGACGCCGGCGTCCAGCAGGCGTGGAGCGAATTGTGCGCAGCTGACGACGCCGGCACCGCTGGCGTCATCGAGGCACACCTGCAGGCGCTCGACGGGCGTGTCTTCATCGACGGGCAGCCAGGCGGCGCCCGCCTTGGCGATGGCTGCCTGCATCAGCAGCAGATGGGCGCCGCGCGGCAGCCACAGGCCCACGATGTCGCCGGGCTTGACGCCGGCCGCCACCAGGCGCGACGCGGCCAGGCCCGCCTGCGCATCGAGTTCCGCATACGTGATGCGGCGTTCGCCGTCGATCAGGGCGGTCTGTTGCGGGCAGCGGCGGGCCGTCGCTTCCAGCAGGTCGGCCAGCACTTCCTCGCGCAGCAGATCCGGTCGCGGCGGGCCGTACAGGATGTCGGCGTGGGTGGAGGGAGTGCCTGGGCTGACTGCGGTGAAATCGTTCATGGATGACGCTTATCTGTAATGCGGAGTGAAGAATCTGATGGGCTGCGCATGGCGCGCGGCACAGTTGATACATTACAGCACGCAAGACATTTCAGCGTTGCAGAACGGGGAATTTTGTAGAGCTTTCAGCAATTATGTGGCGGCAGGATCAACCGCCATGATTACGGAATGTAAATCGCGGAAACATGGCGCCGATTTGTGCCAAAGTAGGCGCCGCCGGATAGCCGTGCAGGGGGCGGCCGGACAGCGCCGCGTCCGCGCATCCTTCGGCGCGGAATTGCTGCAGCACGTAGTTGTCGACGCCTTTCGCGGCCAGGGTGGTGGCCAGGGACAGCAACTGTTCGTCCGGCAGCAGGTCCGGGTGGGTGGTGGTGCGGCATTCGTAGGCGACGCCGCTGGCCAGGATGGCGTCCAGGCAGGCGCGCGCCGGGTCGCCGCTGCCGGCCACGCGGGTCACATGACGATAGTCGGCAAACGGCGCCTTGATGTCGAAGCCGACCCAGTCGACCAGGGGCAGCACTTCCTGCAGGCGCTGCGGATAGATGCAGGCCGTGTGCAGGCCGATGCCGAACCCCAGTTCCCTGACGTCCTGCATGGCCCGCCCCAGCGCCGGGTCCATGCACGCTTCGCCGCCGCTGAAGACGACGGCGTCGACCAGGCCTGCGCGGCGGCGCAGCCAGGTCAACACGTCGTGCCAGGGCATGGCGCCTTCCGGCGTGCGCGCCTGCAGGTGAGGATTGTGGCAATAGCCGCAACGCCAGGGGCAGCCCTGCACGAACACTACGGCCGCCAGCTTGCCAGGGTAGTCGGTGGCGGAAAAGGGCGTCAGGCCGCCCACTTTCAGTTCAAGCGCCATGGCAGGCGGGCTGGCCAACCCGGGCGCTCGCTTCCGTAAAGTACTGGCGCTCGTGGAATTCGCCCTGCTTGCCGATGTTGAACGAGGCGACGGGGCGGTGATAGCCCATCACGCGGGTCCAGATTTCGCAGCGCTGGCGTTCGGTGTCGAGCAGGGTGATGGCGGGAGTGAAGTCGGGACGTGCGTTCATGGCGTTTCCTTGAGTGGGTGAGCGAGATCGGACTGCTTGCGCGCGATCAGTTCTGCGTCGCAGGTGGGGCAGAATTCATGTTTGCCGGCCAGGTAGCCGTGGCGCGGGCAGATGGAAAACGTGGGCGTGACCGTGATGTAGGGCAGCGAGAAGCGGCTCAAGGCGCGTTTCACCAGCTCGCGGCAGGCATTCGCGTCCGATAGCGCTTCCGTCATGTACAGGTGCAGTACCGTGCCGCCCGTGTACTTGCGCTGCAGCGCGTCCTGCAATTCCAGCGCCTCGAACGGGTCGTCCGTATGGCCGACGGGCAGCTGCGACGAATTCGTGTAGTACGGGTTGTCGACCGTGCCCGCCTGCAGGATGGCGGGGAAGCGCTTGCGGTCTTCGCGGGCGAAGCGGTAGGTCGTGCCTTCGGCCGGCGTCGCTTCCAGGTTGTACATATGGCCCGTCTCTTCCTGGAATTGCACCATGCGGGCGCGCACGTGGTCGAGCAGGCGCACGGCCAGCGCATGGCCCTCGGGACTCGTGATGTCATGGGCGTCGCCGCTGAAATTGCGGATCATTTCGTTGATGCCGTTCACGCCCAGGGTGGAGAAGTGGTTGCGCAGGGTGCCAAGGTAGCGCTTCGTGTACGGGAACAGGCCTTGCTGCATCAGTTCCTCGATGGTGCGGCGCTTGATTTCCAGGCTCGTCTTGCCCAGTTCCAGCAGGCGGTCCAGGTCCGCCATCAGGGCTGGCTCGTCGCCGCGCCATCGGTGGCCCAGGCGCGCGCAGTTGATCGTCACCACGCCCAGGGAACCCGTCTGCTCGGCGGAACCGAACAGGCCGTTGCCCCGTTTCAGCAGTTCGCGCAAGTCCAGCTGCAGGCGGCAGCACATGGAGCGGATCATGTTCGGCTTGAGTTCCGAATTGATGAAGTTCTGGAAGTAGGGCAGGCCGTAGCGGGCCGTCATCTCGAACAGGCGTTCCGCGTTTTCGCTATGCCAGTCGAAATCCTCGGTGATGTTATAGGTGGGGATGGGGAAGGTGAAGACTCTGCCCTTGGCATCGCCCGCCATCATGATCTCGATGTAGGCGCGGTTGATCATGTCCATCTCCACCTGCAGCTCGCCATAGCTGAATTCCATCTCCTGGCCGGCGATGACGGGAATCTGCTCGCGCAGGTCGTCCGGGCAGACCCAGTCGAAGGTGAGGTTGGTAAACGGCGTCTGCGTGCCCCAGCGCGATGGCACGTTGAGGTTGAAGATCAGCTCCTGCATGTACTGGCGCACGTCTTCGTAGCGCAGGCTGTCCTTGCGGATGTAGGGCGCCATGTAGGTGTCGAAGGAGCTGAACGCCTGCGCGCCGGCCCACTCGTTTTGCAGGGTGCCGAGAAAATTGACGATCTGGCCGATGGCGCTCGACATGTGCTTGGGCGGACCTGATTCGATCTTGCCCGGCACGCCATTCAAGCCTTCGTGCAGCAGGGTGCGCAGCGACCAGCCGGCGCAATAGCCGGCCAGCATGTCGAGGTCGTGGATGTGCAGCGCCGCTTCGCGGTGCGCCGCGCCCACTTCCGGCGGATACACCTGGTCCAGCCAGTAGTTGGCGATGACCTTGCCCGACACGTTGAGTATCAGGCCGCCCAGCGAGTAGCCCTGGTTGGCGTTGGCGTTGACGCGCCAGTCGCGCCGCTCCAGGTATTCATTGATGGACGCGGCGACATCGACCTGGCCGCGTGTGGGGGAAACTGCATTTGTCGTCATGAAACCTCCAATAAACACAACATGCGGTGTTTTTATGGAGGTTAATCACTAAATATAGTGGCGTCAAAGGGCGCGTGCAGTTGCGTGACGAATCCTTGATGCAGGTGAAAAAAGCGCCCCCGTTTACTTTTTCGCGCGGCCCTGGCGCAGGATGAAGCAGCTCAGGCCAAAGTACGCGGCGGCGCAGACGGCGATGCTGATGGCGGAGGCTGGCAGCACGTGCGCCCAGATTTCCAGCGGCGAGAAGGTGCTCCAGCTGGCGACGCGGATATCGAAGGTGACGTAGTTCGCCAGCAGCCAGTAGACGGCCAGCAGGCCCGTGCTGATGGCGGTCTGGCGCGGCACCGGCATGGCGCGGCGCGCGAAGACGGCTTGCAGGAACATCAGCAGCACGCCCGGATACGCGCCCAGTATCTCGGGCGACAGGATGGAGAGCTTTTCTTCGACATAGCCGTCGGCGGGCGCGGCCCACTGCACTTGCAGCACGGTGAGGAACAGGGTGAGCAGGAAGATCAGCAGCGGTTTGCGGGGCATGGCGGGCAATCGAAGAGGGAGAAAAGTGGGGCATTTTACAGCCAGGTCAAGCAAGTTGAACGCGCGCCAGCCATGCATGCATTCCTTCACCTGCGTCAAGGACTGGCCAGCATGGGCGGGGCTATAGTCTGCACCCTGAGCCGATACAGGACTGTGAATATCATGATGCTTGAATCAACCACCGCCACCCGCGTGGCCGGACCGCTGGAACTGGTCTGCCCCGCCGGCAGCCTGCCCGCCTTGAAAGCAGCCGTCGACAATGGCGCCGACACCGTTTACCTGGGCTTTCGCGACGCCACCAATGCGCGCAATTTCGCCGGCCTCAATTTCGACGAGAAGGCCATCACCGAGGGCGTGCGCTACGCCCACCAATATGGGCGCAAGGTGCTGCTGGCGCTGAATACCTATCCGCAGCCGCACAACTGGGCCGTGTGGCGCAGCGCCATCGACCGCGCCGCGCAGGCCGGCATCGACGCCATGATCGTGGCCGATCCGGGCCTGATGGCCTATGCGAGCGAGCATCACCCGCAGCTGCGCCTGCACCTTTCCGTGCAGGGCTCGGCCACCAACTACGAGGCCATCAATTTTTACCATGAGCACTTCGGCATCGCCCGCGCCGTGCTGCCGCGCGTTCTGTCGATGGCGCAGGTGGAGCAACTGATCGCCAAGACGGAAGTCGAGATCGAGGTCTTCGGCTTCGGCTCCCTGTGCGTGATGGTCGAAGGGCGTTGCGCGCTGTCGTCGTATGCGACGGGCGAGGCGCCGAATACCCATGGCGTGTGCTCGCCGGCGAAATCCGTGCGTTGGCTGGAAACGCCGAACGGCCTCGAATCGCGCCTGAACGGCGTGCTGATCGACCGCTATGCGCCCGGCGAAAACGCCAGCTATCCCACCCTGTGCAAGGGCCGTTTCGAAGTCAATGACGAAGAGTATTACGCCATCGAGGAGCCGGCCAGCCTGAATACCCTGGCGCTGCTGCCGCAACTGATCGCCATGGGCGTGCGGGCCGTGAAGATCGAAGGACGCCAGCGCAGCCCTGCCTACGTGGCGCAGGTGACGCGCGTGTGGCGCGAGGCGATCGACGCCTGCCGCGAAGGCAATGCGCGCTACGCCGTCAAGCCGGGCTGGATGGCGGCCATGGACAAGCTGGCCGAAGGCCAGCAGCACACATTAGGTGCTTACCATAGATCTTGGAAATAGAGGATGAACATGCTGAAGCTTTCACTGGGCCCCTTGCTGTACTACTGGCCGCGTGCCACCGTCTTCGAGTTTTACCAGCAGATCGCCGGCACCGCCGTCGATATCGTGTACCTGGGCGAAACCGTCTGCTCGCGCCGGCATGAGGTGCGCCTGGCCGACTGGCTCGATATCGCCGACATGCTGGCCGCCGCCGGCAAGGAAGTGGTGCTGTCGACGCAGGCGCTGATCGAGGCGGGCGCCGAACTGGCGACCCTGCGCCGCATCACGGGCAATGGTCGCTACGGCGTCGAGGCCAACGACATGGGCGCCGTGCACTGCATGGAAAAGGGTACGTCCTTCGTCGCCGGTCCCCATTTGAACCTGTTCAATGGCCCCAGCCTGCAACTGCTGGCGCGCCTGGGCGCGCGGCGCTGGGTGATGCCGCTGGAAATGGGGCAGACGGCGCTGGCCGAGATGCAGCGCCAGAAGCCGGAAGGGCTGGAGACGGAAGTATTCGCCTATGGCCGCATGCCGCTGGCGTTTTCCGCGCGCTGCTTCACGGCGCGCAACCGCAACCTGCCGAAGGACGATTGCGGCTACAGCTGCCTGGAAGAGCCGGACGGCCTGCTGCTGCGCACGCGCGACGAAGTGCCATTCCTGGTACTGAATGGCACGCAGACGCAGTCGGCGCTGGTCTACAACCTGGTGCGAGAACTCGACGCCATGCGCGACATGGGCGTGGCGGTGGCGCGCATCAGCCCGCAAGCCATGCATACGGAACAAGTCATCGCCATCTTCGACCGCGCCCGCCGTGGCCAGGTCAGCGGCATCGGCGCCCAGGCCCAGCTGGCGGCCTGCCAGCCGGCCGGCGCCTGCGACGGCTACTGGCACGGCCAGCCCGGCATGGAACAGCACGCCGCACATTGAACGCATCGAAAGGAAGCACCATGCAAGATCAACTGGAAAGATTGCCGATCCCGGCCAAGCCTCCCATGAGCAAGCCCGGCGTGTCGTACCGCTTGCCGGAACCGCTGGCCGAATTGCTGTCCAAGCTGCCCCCGTATCCCGCCTCCTGGCTGTTCGTGCAAGGCTTGAACCGCCTGCTGGCGCCGCAATTGCCCGACGACGTGCGGCGCAGCCTGGAAGGGCGCAGCCTGCGTTTGCGGCTGCTGGACGCGGGCATCGCCTTCGATTTCGAGTGGCAGGGCACGGTGTTCGTGGCCGAGCGCTATGTCGACGTGCCGGACCTGTGCATCGCGGCCAGCGTGCATGATTTGATGCTGCTGGCGCGGCGCCACGAAGATCCGGACACCTTGTTCTTCAGCCGTCGTTTGAGCCTGGAAGGCGATACGGAACTGGGCTTGCTGTTCAAGAATACGCTCGACGCCATCGAGTTGCCGCCGTTCGACCTGCAGGCGCTGGGACCGCGCCGCGTGCTGGCGCATCTGCGCGACCGGGGCGCGCGCGAAGGCTGAGCGGGAAAAGGGAGGGCAGGCGCTCAGTGGCGGCAGTGGCCGCAAGCGCCGCTGCACGATGCCAGCTGTTCTTCATCCGTCGCTTCGCCCATGAAGCCGGCGTCGTTGACGGCGGCCAGCAGGCGTTCCTGCGTGGCCAGACGTTCGTCGAACTGCACCGTGGCGCCGTGCCGCGCCAGCGAGACGCACACGGTGCTCACGCCCGTAACGGCTTCGAGCGCGCCCGTCAGCCTGTCGGCGCAGCCTTCGTGATCCATCCCGATAATATTCAAGCGCGCTGTCTGCATGTGTTCCTCTTGTTTTTCAAATAAAAAAACAGCGTAGGCGAGGGGCGCGCATGCCGTCCAGAGCAGCACGCAAGATTTATTTCCTATTTGCGGTTTTATTGATCTGGATTAACTCCAGCCTCTCGGCTGCAGTCTGAAACTGCTGTTGTTTTGTACACAGTTGCCGTATTCCAGTCGACAAGCGTGCTCTGCTGCGCGATACTGTCATTCTGATAAGAACGCTATGAATGCGCTGGAAAGGAGGGGCTATGCGGCGCCGCCCCCTGCTCAAGCTTGCCGCCCTGTGGCCGTTGGGCGCGGCCATCGGCGCGGTGCCGCCGTTGCCGCTCGTGTATCCGCGCCATCAGGCGCTCGACGACCCGCAGCAAGGCTATGTGACGGCCTTGCTGCAACAGGCGCTGGCCCGTTCGGGCCAGGCCTATGTCTTGCGCCGCTCCGCACTGCGCATGGTGCAGACGCGCGCCATGCAGGAAATTGCCATGGCATCGGGCAGCGTCGATGTCGTCTGGGCGATGACGAGCCGCGCGCGCGAAACGCAATTGTTGCCAGTGCGCATCCCCATCGACCGCGGCCTCATCGGCTGGAGAGTGGCATTGATCCAGGCGCGCCAGCCGCAACTGCTGCGCGATGTGCGCAGCATTGCCGCCCTGGCGCGGCTGTCGGCCGGGCAGATGCGCGACTGGCCCGACTCCGCCATCCTGCAGGCGAATGGCTTGCGCCTCGATACGTCGAGCACCTATGAAGGCCTGTTCCAGCAACTGGCGGCGGGGCGCATCGATTACTTTCCCCGTTCCGTGATCGAGGCGCAAAGCGAGCTGGCGAGCCACGCGCAATTGCCGCTGGCGCTGGACACTCACCTGGTCATCCGCTACCCGGCCGCGCTGTACTTTTTTGTCGGCAAGCACCGGCCGGAACTGGCGCGCCACATTGAAACGGGACTGGAAACCATGCTTGCCGACGGCAGTTTCGCGCAGCTGTTCCAGCGCCATTTTGGCCGCCTCGCGCAGGGCCTGAATCTGTCCCGGCGCCACGTGCTGGAGCTGGCCAATCCCGACTTGCCGGAAGAGACACCGCTGGCGCGCAAGGCACTTTGGTATCGTCCAAGACATTACTAATAGTTTTGTTGATCGATGTCAAACAAGTGCGTCAATCGTGCGCAGGATGTTTGATGAAAAGCAAAGCAAGTTCAACAGAACACCTGTTGACACTTGTAAAATTTTCACCGAACATAATTCCTCGTAACAACATTTCTCCGGCGCAAGCGTTTATCGCAAGTGCCGTGCAGGATCCGTGCGCCCGTTCAACAGCCAGCTGCCGTCAGCCGCCGAACGCTCTGTTCTCTTGTAACCATCCGTTATCTTTTCGAAGGTTTGTCCATGCTCGATTCGATCACGTCCATATTGCACCAGGTGCCGGAACTGGCCCTGTTCCTGGCGCTGGGGCTAGGCTACGCGGTAGGGCAGATACGCTTCGGCCCGATCCAGCTGGGCGGCGTGTGCGGCACCCTGATCGCCGCGCTGCTGATCGGCCAGCTGGGCATCACCCTGGACGCCAGCGTCAAGAATGTCTTCTTCATGCTGTTCATCTTTGCCCTCGGCTATGCGGGCGGTCCCCAGTTCTTTGCCAACCTGAATGCCAAGGGCTTGCGATTAGGGCTGCTGTGCCTGATCGAAGTGGTGGTGGTGCTGGCGCTGGTGCTGCTGGCCACGCGTTTCCTGGGCCTGGACCAGGGTACGGCGGCCGGCATGATGGCGGGCGCGGCCACGGAATCGGCCGTCGTCGGCACGGCCACGGACGCCATCTCGAAACTGGCGCTGCCGGCGGCCCGCATCGCCGAGCTCCAGGCCAACGTCGTCACCGCGTATTCCATCACCTATATCTTCGGCCTGATCGCCATCGTCATCGCCACCAGCCAGATCTTTCCGCTGTTGTTGCGCGTCAACCTGCGCGAGGAAGCCGATAAATTGTGGGAAAAGATGGGCGGCGCGCAGACCGATGGCGATGGCGTGCAGGCGACGCCGGAGATGGTGGGCCGCGCCTACCGCATCAGCCGTGGCGCGGGACGCCGTCTCGATGCCTTGCAGCATATTTTTGCGGGTCGCGCCAGCATCACGCGCGTGCGCCGGCACGGCAAGGTATTGCCCTTGGAACCGGAACTGCGCCTGCGCAACAACGACGAAGTGCTGGTGATCGGCCACCGTCCCGCGCTGGTGGCGGCCGAAGCCATCCTGGGCGAGGAATTTGCCGACACGACGGGCTTGAACATGGCTGTCTCGGCCGTCGAAGTGGTGCTGCAGCAAGCCGCGCTGGTGGGCCAGCCCTTGCGCCAGCTGGCCTTGCCTTCCGGCGTGCACGTGGCGGCCGTCGTTCGTGGCGAACACAGCATGCCGCCGCTGCCTGATCTTTCCTTGCAGCGCGACGACGTGCTGCGCCTGTACGGCACGACGGAAGGACGCGAGCTGAACACGGCGCTGGCCGCCATCGGCAAGCGCGTGCCCACGGGCGACCGCAGCAATATTGTCTACGCCAGCATCGGCATCGTGCTGGGCGTGTATATCGGCGGCTTTTCCGCCAAGCTGGGCGGCATTCCGTTTTCGCTGGGCACGGGCGGCGGCGCCTTGCTGACGGGCCTCGTGTTCGGCTGGTACCAGGCGCGCAAGCCGGGCATGCAGGGCATCCCGCCCAGCGCGCTCGACATGATGAAGGATATCGGCCTGGCCACCTTCATCGCCTGCGTGGGCCTGGCGTCGGGGCCGCAGGCGATCGATCTGATCCGCCAGTACGGGCTGTCGTTGCCGCTGATGGGCGTATTGATCGCCGTCATCCCCGCCTCGCTGTCCTTGCTGGTGGGGCACTTTTTCCTCAAGCTGGAAGCGCCCGTGTTGCTGGGCGCCATCGCCGGCCAGCAGTGCAGTACGCCGGCTTTGTCCGCCGTGCAGAACGCGGCCGGCAATTCCACGCCCTTGCTGGGTTACACGATTACGTATGCCATCTCGAACGTGGTGCTGCCCCTGCTGGGGCCGCTCATCGTGGCCTTGGCCGGCTCCGTCCACGCATGAGCAGCCGGCAAGGGCACACGCAGTAAAGAATTCCTTCAACACGAAAGGCGGTCCGCATGGAATGGTTGCATGAGTTATTCAAGAAGTCGCCCGAAATTGCCTTGTTTCTCTCCCTGGCAGCGGGTTACTACATCGGCAAGATCAAGTTCGGCTCGTTCCAGCTGGGCGGGGTAGCCGGTTCACTGCTGGTGGCGGTACTCGTCAGCCAGGTGGGCGTCGCCATCGATCCCGGCGTCAAGTCGGTGCTGTTTGCCCTGTTCATTTACGCGGTTGGCTATGAAAGCGGGCCGCAATTCTTCAATTCGCTGGGGCGCCAGTCCGTGCGTGAAATCATCCTGGCTGTCGTGCTGGCCGTGACGGCGCTGCTGACGGTGGTCATTCTGGCCAAGGTGTTTGGCCTGGACAAGGGCCTGGCAGCGGGCGTGGCGGCGGGCGGCTTGACGCAGTCGGCCATCATCGGCACGGCCGGCGACGCGATCACCAAGCTGGGCCTGGCGGCCGACGAGGTGGCGCGCTTGCAGGGCAACGTGGCCGTCGGCTATGCGGTCACATATGTGTTCGGCTCGTTTGGCGCCATCATTGTCTGCGTCAATATCTTGCCCAAGCTCATGGGCCGCACCATCCGCGAAGATGCGATCAAGGCGGAAACGGCGCTGCAGGCGGGTGTGCAAGTGCTGGGGCCGGGCCAGACGCCGGCCGCGCCTGACCTGATCGGCCGCATCTACGACGTGGGCCCCGGTGCCGGCCGCTCCGTGGCGGACATCGAAAGCGCCAATCCGAACACGGCCATCACCATCGAGCGCGTGAAACGCAATGGCCAGATCATCGACGTCAGCCCGGATCTGGTGCTGGCGGCCGACGATATCGTGCTGCTGGTGGGCCGCCGCGAAGCCATGCTCAGCGTCTCTTCCCAGCTGGGCAAGGAATTGCTGGCCGTCGAAGGCATGGAACTGGTGATGCAGCGCCGCGACATGGTGCTGACCAACAAGGCTTACCACAACAAGACCGTGGGCGAAATCCGCAGCGCCACGGCGCCGGGCGTGCGTCACGGCATCTTTGTCGTGCAGCTGAGCCGCATGGGCAAGATTCTCCCCATGCAGGCGGAAACCGTCGTGCAGACGGGCGACGTGGTGACCATCTACGGTGCCGAGCAGGACGTCAAGCGCGTGGCCGCCGAAGTGGGTTACATGATCGTGCCGAGCGCCAAGACGGACTTCGTCTACATGGGCGCCGGCCTCGTCGTCGGCCTGCTGGTGGGCTTGCTGGTGGCGCGTATCGGCTCGATTCCGCTGACCCTGGGCAGCGGCGGCGGCGTGCTGCTGTCGGGCCTGGTATTCGGCTGGTTCCGCGCCAAGCGCCAGACGTTTGGCTACATGCCCAGCGGCGCCGTGCAAATCCTGAAAGACCTGGGCCTGGCCGGCTTCGTTGCCGTCGTCGGCCTCACGTCCGGCCTGCAAGCCGTGCAAACCGTGCGCGAACACGGCCTGACCCTGTTTGGCGTGGGGGTGGTGGTGACCATCCTGCCGATGATCTTGACCATGCTGATCGGCCGCTACATCTTGCGTTATGACAACGTGGCCGTATTCGCGGGCGCCTTGTCCGGCTCGCGCAGCGCCAATCCCGCGTTCGGCGAAGTGCTGAATGCGGCGCAAAACTCGATTCCCACCGTACCGTTTGCCATCACATATGCCTTGGCCAACGTTTTCCTGACCCTGCTGGGGCCGCTGATTGTGGCCTTCGTCTGAGTCTGCCTGTATGTGCAAGAACCCTGAACATTGTCAGTCTATAAGGAGTAGCAAAAATGGATTTCAGTAACCCAAGCAAACTCGCCCTGTTGAGCCCATTTGAATTGAAGGATGTGCTGATCCAGACGGCCAAGCAAAGCAACCGCCTGATGCTCAATGCGGGCCGCGGCAACCCGAATTTCCTGGCGACTACGCCACGCCATGGCTTCTTCCAGTTCGGCCAATTCGCCATGACGGAAGCGGAGCGTTCCTATGTGTACATGGACGACGTGGGTGGTTTCCCCACGCGCGACGGCATCGAGGCGCGCTTTGAAATCTTCGTGCGCCAGCATGCTGAGACGCCGGGCGTGCATTTCATCGAGGCAGCCGTGTCGTATGTGCGCGACCAGCTGGGCTTGAGTGCGGGCGACTTCATCTATGAGATGTGCGAAGCTATCCTCGGCTGCAACTATCCCGTGCCAGACCGCATGCTGCGCCTGTCCGAGAAAATCGTCGGCCAGTATATCCACCGCGAAATGATCGGCGACCATCCATTCGTCGGCAACTTCGACATGTACGCTGTCGAAGGCGGCACGGCGGCCATGACGTATCTGTTTGCCAGCCTGAAATCGAACCATATCATCCAGGAAGGCGACACGATCGCTCTGGGCATGCCGATCTTCACGCCCTACATCGAAATTCCCCAGCTGAACGATTACAAGCTGAATACCGTGCATATCGATGCGCCGCAATCGAACAATTGGCAATTCACCAAGAAGGAGCTGGACAAGCTGCTGGATCCGAAGGTGAAGGCTTTCTTCCTCGTCAATCCGAGCAATCCGCCTTCCGTCAAGATCGATGATGAAACCCTGGAATACATCGCCAAGATCATCAAGAAGCGCCCGGACCTGATCATCCTTACCGATGACGTGTACGGCACCTTTGCCGATAATTTCGTCTCGCTGTTCGCCATTTGCCCGTTCAACACCATCCTCGTGTATTCGTTCTCGAAATACTTCGGCGCGACGGGCTGGCGCATGGGCGTGGTGGCCACGCATGAAAACAATGTGCTTGACGCCAAGATTGCCAAGTTGCCGGAAACCATCAAGAAACAGCTCGATGCACGCTATCACTCCATCACGACGGAGCCGCGCGAGCTGAAATTCATCGACCGCCTGGTGGCTGACAGCCGCACGGTGGCGCTGAACCACACGGCCGGCCTGTCCACGCCCGTGCAGGCGCAGATGACCTTGTTCTCCCTGTTCTCGCTGATGGATGAAGAGCAAAAGTATAAGCAGTCGATGAAACGCATCGTGCTGCGCCGCAAGGAAGCGCTGTACCGCGAGCTGGGCTTGCCGATGGTGCACGACGCCAACTCCGTGCGCTACTACCACCTGCTGGACATGGAGTCGCTGGCCGCGCAGATGCATGGCGTGGAGTTTTCGCAGTGGCTGCTGAAAAAGCTCAAACCGAACGAAGCCCTGTTCCGCCTGGCCGAGGAAACCGGCGTCATCCTGCTGCCGGGCCGCGGCTTCGGCACCACGCATCCGTCCGGCCGCGTGTCGCTGGCCAACCTGAACGAATACGACTACGCCAACATCGGCCGCGCCATCCGCAACATGGCGTCCGAGTTCTTTGCCGTATTTGAAAAGGAAAAGGAGAAGGGTAGCAAGAAGGCGAAGAAGTAATTCGCCGGGTAGCTGCTTGAGCTCAACGGGCGCCCCGCAAGAGGCGCCCGTTTTTATGTGTCGGCTCCGGTAACCAATAGTGCAGCCTGGAATGGACATCCGTAGATATAATTGCTATTGTGAAAGTATAAACATGGCAACCCCGTGCTTTCCCCTCATTCATTGACTGGACGCTACATGGGCAGATTGCAAGGACACTTATCAATATTGCTGGCAGGCGCGCTGGGCGCGGCCCTGCCCGCCCTGGCGGAACCGCTGACATTCAACGAAGCGCTGCAGCAAGCGGCCAAGGCTTCGGGCGCCGTGCAGGGCGCCGCGCTCGACGTGCGCGCCAAAACACTGAAGGCGGAGGCGCTGTCGAATATCGACGGTCCTTCCGTGGACTTGACGGCGTTTCGCGGCCGTTTGTCGACGGACTTGAATATCGATACGAGCGGCCTGTCCGGCGTGGTGGGCGGCATCGAATCCGTGCTGCCGCCGATTCCCGGCTTGCCCACGCCGCACATTCCCAATTCCCTGAACCGCGAAGTGGTGACGGACCTGACCTCCTTCGGCTTGCTGGGCATGTGGCCCATCTATACGGGCGGGCGCCTGGATGCCGTCAAGGGCCTCGCTTCCAGCCTGACCCTGGCCGCGCAAGCGGAGCGCACGGAAGCGGAAGAGCAGCTGGCCACCCTGGTGGCGCAGCGCTATTTCCAGCTGCTGCTGGCCAAGCGGGTGGTAGCCGTGCGGGCCGAAGTGACGGCCGGCGTGACGCAGCACCAGCGCGACGCTGCCAAGCTGGAAAAGGGCGGCCTGATTTCGCGCGCGGAACGCCTGCGCGCCGACGTGGCCCTGGACAGCGCCCGCAGCGAGGAAGCGCAGGCGCGCAGCGACGAGGAAATCGCCCAGGTGGCGCTCGACCGCTTGCTTGCCGTCAACACGCAAGTGCTTCCCAGCACGCCGCTGTTCGTCAACAGCTTGCCGGTGGGTACTTTGCAATCGTTCATCAGCACGGGCATGCGCGAGAATGCGAACTGGAAAAAGATAGACAGCAAGCGCGTGCAGGCCGAGCAAGCCTTGAAACTGCACGGCAAGGAATACGCACCCACTGTCTTCGCCATCGGCAATTACAATTTGAATCGCGGCAATGAAAAACTCGTACGTTCGAACTGGGCCATCGGCCTGGTCGTGTCCGTGCCGCTCGTGCACCGCATCAATACGGGCAAGATGATTGCCGCCGCCAAGCTCGACCAGGAGCGGGTGGAAGTGGTGGCGCGCCAGGCCGAGCGCGACATTCCCACCCTGATCGAAAAGAACTGGCGCGCGCTGGAAAACGCCCGCATCCAGTACCTGTCCACGGCCTCGTCGGTGGAGCTGGCTCGCGAGAATATCCGCTTGCAAACGGTGGCTTTCCAGCAAGGGCAAGTGACGTCGCTGGAAGTGGTCGATGCGCGCCTGAACCTGGCCAAGGTCGAGACCCAGCGCGCGCAGACGGCCTATAACTATGTGATGGGGCTGGCGCAATTGCTGGAAGCGACAGGCGAGACGCAGCGCCTGGGCAGCCTGGCAGCAGCGGCCGATATCCAATTACCTGTGGACAAATAATAATGAGTACCTCCAAAAAACCCTTGGCCATAGTCGCCGCCGTCATCGTCCTGGCCTTCGTGGGCTGGGGCTTGTACCAGGCATTCCAGCCGCAACGCCTGCCCTTGCAGGGACAGATGGATGCGCAGGAAGTCAATGTCTCGTCGAAAGTACCGGGCAGGGTGGGCGAGCTGTACGTCAAGCTGGGCCAGACGGTGCCGAAAGGTGAGCTGCTGTTCCAGCTGACGAGTCCGGAAGTGGATGCGAAGATCGCGCAAGCGACGGCCGCCACGCAAGCGGCCGACGCCGTGGCGAAAAAAGCGGAAGCGGGGGCGCGACCGGAAGAAATCGCCGCCGCCAAGGCGAACTGGGAGCGGGCGCAAACGGGGTCCACCATCGCCAAGACCACGTACACCCGCGTCAACAATATGTTCGAGCAAGGCGTGATCGCCCAGCAGAAACGCGACGAGGCGCAAGCCCAATGGCGCGCGGCCGACCAGCTGGCGCAAGCTGCCCGCGCGCAATATGACATGGCGCAAAAGGGTGCCCGTCCCGAAGACAAGACGGCCGCCGCCGCCCAGGCGCGCCAGGTGGGCGCCGTGCTGACGGAAGCGCAGATCGCCCTGGCCGAGACGAAGATCGCCGCGCCCGTGACGGGACAGGTCAGCAAGATCCAGATACAGCCGGGTGAACTGGCGCCACAGGGCTTTCCCGTAATCACCCTTGTGAACCTCGACGACGCCTGGGCCGTGCTGCAAGTGCGCGAAGATGAAATGGCGGCGTTTGGCATGGGCAGCACGCATACGGCCAATGTGCCGGCGCTGAAACAGCAACTGAGTTTCAAGGTCAGCTCCGTGGCCGTACTGCCGGACTTCGCCACGTGGCGCGCGGCCCGTCCGGGCGGCACGGATTTGCGCACGTTTGAAATCCGCTTGCGTCCCGCCATCAAGGTCGAGGGCTTGCGCCCGGGCATGTCGGTCGTGTTCCCACCGCTCTGATAAGCGATGAACGAAGCGGATAAAGAGCCGGTTTCAGCGCTGGCACGCGAGTGGCGGCGCTTGCGTGGCGACTTTTGGGATATCGGCATGCTCAGCTGGATTCCGGTGGTGCTGTGCGGCATGTTGTGGCTGGTGTTTTCCGCCGGCATCGCGCGCGACTTGCCCATCGTCGTCATCGATAACGACAATTCCACCCTGTCGCGCCAGCTCACGCGCTGGCTCGACGCCTCGCCCGGCATCGAGGTGGCGGCGAAAGTGGCGTCCAGCGATGAGGCCCTGCATCGCTTGCGCGAACGCACGGCGTTCGGCTATCTGCTGATCCCGAACGATTTCGAACAGAAACTGTTGGGCGGACGGCAAGCTACCGTGCAATGGCTGTACAACGCGCAGTTTTCCTCGCACGCGGGCGCCTTGCTGCGCGACGTGCGCACGGTCAGCACGACCTTGTCGGCCGGTATCGAGATGACGGCGCGGGTAAAGAAAGGCATGTCGGGCGTGCAGGCGGCGGCCCAGTTCGAACCGATACGCACGACCTTGAACAGTTTATACAACGAAAACACCAGCTATGAAGCATTTTTGACCCTGGCCCTGATGCCGGCCATGCTGCAGATTTTCATCGTCGTTGCCGTCGTCACCAGTATCGGCCGCGAGTTGCGCGACGGCACGGTGCCGCAATGGCTGGCCTCGGCCGATGGCAGCTGGCTGCGCGCCATCGGCGCCAAGCTGCTGTTTCCCTTGCTTGCTTATTTTGTGCTGGCGCTGCTGTACTTGATGTTCTTCAGCCTGGCGCGGGGCTGGGCCGTGGCGGGCAGCTTGCCGGCCTTGCTGCTAAGCATGCTGCTGCTGGTGCTGGCCTACTGCGGCCTGGCCACCTTGCTGATCGCCGCCACCCTGTCCCTGCGTTTGGCGCTGTCCGGTGCCGCCTTCATCACGGCGCCAGCCTTTGCGTTTGCGGGTCAGGCCTTTCCCCTGATGGCCATGCCGGCACCGGCCCGCGCCTGGGCGGAAGCCTTGCCGCTCACGCATTATCTGCAGCTGCAAACGAAATACTGGCTGGCCGGCGCACCGTGGCGCTATGGCGTGCAGGAAATGCTGATACTGGCCGGCATCGCCATCGGCTGCGGCGCCGTGGGCGTATTCCTGCTGGCGCGCCGCGCGAATGCGCCTGCCGCCTGGGGACGCACATGATGTGGCCGGCCTTTGTCGCCACCTGGCGCGCCATGCTGACGGACAAGGGCGCGCTGACCTTGCTGTTCATCGGCGGCATCATCTATTCCTTCTTCTATCCGCTGCCGTACTCGACGGAAATCGTCCAGCGCGTGCCGGTGGCGGTCGTCGACCAGGACCGCAGCGCCATGTCGCGCCAGCTGACGCGCTTTGCCATGGCCCATCCGTCGCTGCACGTGATCGCCGTCACGCCGGACTTGCCCGTCGCGCAAGATTTGCTGTGGCGCGACCAGGTCATGGGCGTCTTGATCATTCCCGACGGCTTGCAGACGGACGTGCTGGCCGGCCGCGCCGCCCACGCGCAAGTGGCGGGCAATGGCTTGTATCTGATGCTGAACAAGGTGGCCTTGAACGGGCTGGCCGAAGTGGTGGGCACGGTGTCGGCCGGTATTGAACTCAAGCGTTTGGGCGCGGGCACGCCATCCGCTATCCAGGCCAACCAGCAGCGCTCGCCCATCGCCTTCGACGCCGTTCCCCTGTTTAACGTCAAGGAAGGCTATGGCGCGTATGTCGTGCCCGGCGTAGCGACCTTGATCGTGCAGCAGACCTTGCTGATTGGCATGACCATGCTGTTCGGCACCTGGTACCAGCGCAAGAGTTTCCCCGTAGCCGGCACGCGCACGGCGGGTGGGTATATGGGCATGCTGCTGGCGTTCGCCTGCGTGGCCTTCTTGAACTGCTGCTATTTCTTCGGCTTTGTCTTCTGGTTCCAGGATTACCCCCGTGGCGGGAACTTTGGCGGCATGCTCTTGCTGCTGGTGCTGTTTTCCCTGGCGGAAGCGGCCTTCGGCATGCTGCTGGGCATGCTGTTCCGCACGCGCGAACGGGGTACGCAGCTGATGATCGCCACCTCGATGCCGGTGCTGTTCCTCGCGGGACTGACCTGGCCCGTGTCGTCCATGCCCGTCGTGCTGCAATGGCTGCGCTGGCTGCTGCCATCGACGGCCGGCATCCAGGGCTTTGTCGCGCTCAACCAGATGGGCGCCTCGCTGTATGAAATCCGCCATGAAGTGGCGGGCTTGCTGGCCTTGCTGCTGGCCTGCGTGGCGCTGGGCTGGTGGCGCTGGCGCGCCGAGGCGCCAGCACCCGTCATCAAACAAGGATGAGCATGAAATCAGAGCAAGCGCTGGAGCCCCCACTGGCTGTGGCGGAAGAAAGATATGCCACGATTTTGGCATCGATACTGGCTTATACGCAGTTCTGTGACACACATGGCGACGACGACAACACCGAATACGACAGACTCGCGGATCAATTGCAGGCACTAAGCGGAAAGGATATTCCCGCTTCAATTTGCGCGAGTGGTGGGAAGAGGAGGGCGCGGAAGTGCTGGCGTTCAGGATCGCCTTGCCCGATCCAGTGAAACTCGACGGCGTCAGCAGGACGGACATCGCGCACATCGTTGCCAGGTTAGGCAGCTTCGAGTTGCCCGAAAAAGACGCCAGCGAACCACGCTTCCAGCAGATATTCAGCGCTTTTCTTGATGACTACTACCACGCCTGGCTGAAGCTGCACTGCAAGACCTACAACTACCAGAAAATATTCGGTGTGCACAAGGACAAGGACGGAAAGCGCTGGTGGCTGAGCGACGAGGAGAAGGTTGACCTGCTCTGGCCGCATCGCTAGCGACGGGATCCATCATGCCTCCTGATCTGCAATGCTGCCAGCAGCAGCTGGCAAAAACCGTCACGCACGGGGTCGGGCAGGTTGTCATTGGCCCGCAGCAGGCTGGCGACACGGGGTAGCGGCGCCAGCCGTTCCAGTGCCGCATGCCGGTGCACGCCCTGGCCCAGGTTGCGTTCATTGACCACCGCCATGCCCAGGCCGGCGGCGATCGCGGTCAGCACGCCCGCCATCGACGGGCATTCCAGGCCCACGCTCCAGGCCATGCCGGCCTGGCCCAGCTTTTCCTCGGCCAGCCGGCGGTAAAAGCAGTGCGGCCCGTAGGTGATCAGCTTGACGGTCTCGCCCGGCAAAGTCTGCTCTGCCGTGGCAGCGCACCAATGCAGTGTTTCTGTCCATAACAGCGTGTCGGCCGGCGCCGCCATGCCGGCAAAATCCTGATGCAAAATCACATCGAACACGCCGTCGGCAAAGCGTTCGCGCAATACCTGGCTTTGCTCCACCACCAGTTGCACGTCCACCTTGGGGTGGTGATGCGAGAACTGCGACAGCACCGCGCACACGTCCGTCAATGAAATCTGCTCCGTCACGCCGATGCGCAGCCGGCCATGCATCGCCGATGGCGAAAAATGGGCGACGGCGTCATCGTGGGCATCGAGTATGTTGACGGCATGCCGCAGCAGCACGGCTCCCTGGTCGGTCGTGCCAAACAACCCGCCGCTGCGCGCCAGCAGCTGGCAATCGAGCTGCTGCTCCAGTCGCTTGATTTTCCAGCTGACGGCCGACTGGCTCAGATGGAGCAGGCTGGCGGCCTGGCTCATGCTGCCGGTTTGTACCACTGCCCTGAACACACGCAGGGCATCGACGGATAGGCGCAAATTCATGGGTCATGACAAAAGTTGGATTGAAGGTCAAAAGAATGTCACTGGCGTCATGTCCAGTCAAGCCTTAGCCTGCAGGTTCCGCAAACAAAAGGACATCTGATGACGAGTCAAGAACCGCTGTTGAATGGCCACGCCCTGATCCACGGCCACCGTATCGCCACCGGCATCCATGGCGCAGGCACGCCGCTGGTGCTGGTGCATGGCACGCCGGCGCACAGCATTATCTGGCGCGAACTGGTACCGCTGTTCGTCGATGCCGGTTTCCAGGTGCACTTGTATGACTTGCTGGGCTTTGGACGGTCGGAGCGGCCCGTCGATGCCGATACCTCGGTAGCGGCGCAGGTGACCTTGCTGGCAGCCTTGCTCGACCACTGGCAACTGTCGACCACCCATTTGTTCGGCCACGATATCGGCGGTGCCATTGCGCTGCGCCTGGCGTTCGACCACGCGTCGCGCCTGCGCAGCTTGAGCATCGCCGACGCGCCCAGCTACGATTCCTGGCCGTCGCCCACCTGGAAGCATCTGCGCGATGATTTCGCCCGGCGTGCCTTGACGCCGGCCAGCGAGCATCGTGGCACGATGGCGCGTCAGCTGGGCATGGCCGTTTTTCACAAGGACAGGATGCAGGGCGAGCTGCTGCGGTGCTACCTGGAGCCGCTGTGCGGCGTGGTGGGCCAGCCCTCGTTCTACCAGCACCAGGTGGCGCACTATAACGCCTGCTATACGATGGACTTTGCCGAAAGACTGCCGCAGTTGACAGTGCCGGTACAGGTATTATGGGGCCAGCAGGACGAGTGGCAGCCGGTGGCTTACGGCCATCGCCTGCAGCGCGATATTCCCGGCGCCACCTTGCATCTGTTTGACGAGGCCGGGCACTTCCTGATGGAAGACGCGCCCTTGCCCGTCGCGGCGCAAGTCATCGCGTTTATTCATCAGATGCAGAGGAGAAGGCCATGATATTGATCGGCATGCTCGATTCGCCCTACGTCAGGCGCGTTGCCATCGGTATGAAAGTGCTGGGCCTGGAGCACGAACACCGGCCCCTGTCGGTGTTTTCCGATGTTGACCAGGTACGGAGCATCAACCCGGCCGTCAAAGTGCCGACCCTGGTCACGGACGACGGCCAGGTGCTGATGGACTCGACCCTGATCCTGGCGTATCTTGAGGAACTGGCCGCGCATGCTCCCCGCATCCGGCCGGAGCCGGGTCCGGCTCGCCTGCGCGCGCTGTGCCAAACCAGCTATGCTTTGGCCGCCTGCGACAAAGCCGTGCAGATCGTCTATGAACGGCGCTTGCGCCCGCAGGAAAAACAGCACCAGCCCTGGCTGGACCGCGTCCAGCTGCAGTTGCATGGGGCCTGGGCGCAGCTGGAGGCGTCATTGCGCGAAGAGGCGCCAGACTGCTTGAGTATTGCCGGCATCACCATTGCGGTGGCCTGGAGTTTTGCTCAGCAGATGGTGCCCGACGTGATGGCGGCCAGCGATTATCCGGCCGTGGCCGCTTTGACGGCGCTGGCCGAGCAGCAGCCGGTGTTTTTGGCCACGCCGATGGCGGGCTGAGTTGCTTGTCATCCGAACCGGTGCTTGCAGGTGGCTTGTGCAATAATTTCATTTCCTTAATGGAAGAATATTGCCATGCCGTCTTTTAACCTGTTCCAGCGCCTGTCCCAGGCCCCCACCAAACCCAAGTCCGCGCCCGCCGCGCGGCAGTTCGACGTGGCGGACCTGTACCAGGGCCCCATCGCGCTGGGAGCGGAAGGCGAGGCGCAAGCGCGGCCGTTCGATGAAAAGCTGCGCCAGGCATACTTTTGGATCGTCAACCACGCCATCATCAGTCCCCATTACGACATCGAATACAACGATGGCCCGTCGCAGACGTATTCCGTGGGCGACAGCCGCCGCACCCTGAATCTGCCGTCGGCGCAAAGCTATTCCAGTTTTATTTTGCTGCCCCTGCTGACCTTTGCCACGCGCCGCAAATGCCTGTTCGTCGGCGGGCCGGGGCGGGGCAAGACGGCCAGCGCCCTGCTGATGGGCGTGCTGGCCGGCTCCACCGTCAAGGAAGTCAAGCGCGCCATGCAGCATGGCCACCCGCAGATGACGGTGGCCGATTTGCTGGGCAATCCGCTGCCGGCGGACCTGGTGAACGCGCAAAGCATGGACGATATCCGCATCGCCTGGCGCGCCTGGCTGGGCATGCGCGTGAAAATCGTCGATGAATACAACCGCATTCCCACGCGCACGCAAAGCGCGCTGCTCACCGTCATGGGCGACAATTACGCGGAAGTGCTGAACCATATTTACGAATGCCCGGAAGCGGCCTGGTATCTGACGGCCAACGACGATCAGGGCGGCGGCACGTATCAGGTAATCGAAGCGCTGCGCGACCGGGTCGACGTGACGGTGCAGGCGCTCGCTTTCAACCCGCGCTTCCTGAACGAACTGCTGCTGCGCGTGGAAGAAAACGTGCGCCCCGAAGAGCTGGTGCCGCCCGATATCATCTTCACGGAAGGGGAGGTGGATCAGATCGGCGCATCCATCCGTCAGGTGGCCATACCCGACGCCGTACGCCGCCGCCTGGAATTCTTTGCCAGCCAGTTCGAGCTGTTCGAGACGGCCGGCGGCCAGTTTGAATACATGACCAAGGATACGGCCCGCCTGGCCGGAGCCGACCGGGGCGCCGCGCAGGCGGCCGACAATGGGCGCGACCGCCTGAAAGACCTGGGCTGCCAGACCTTGAACGGCATTTCCGTGCGCACCCTGATGGCGCTGATGATCTACGCCAAGGCCATGGCTTATTTCCGCGGCAATGGCGAGGTGGCGCTGGAAGACTTGCGCCAGGTGCTGCCGTTCGTCCTGCATAACAAGCTGCAGCCGGACCCGGATGCGCCATTTTTCGCGCTGCCGGAAAACGCCGCCTACCGCAGCGACAGGCTGGGCTGGCTGCGCCGCCTGTTCGATTTGTCGAACGATGAATTCAACCGCCTGGACCTGGACCGCGATGATCCTGTCGGCGTGCTGTCGGCCGAATTCGACCTGGGCCTCGATGGCGTCAGCGAGCGCGAGACCCTGGCGCGCCTGAACCGCATCGAAAAGCTGATCGGCGAACGCACGAAGGGCAGAAAATTGTACGGTCCCCTGTACGACGACCTGCTGAAGCTCAAATATCTGCACCAGCGCTATACGAACTACCGCACTTGGCTGCGTTCGCAATGAATTACGCTCTGAATATCGATCATTGCCGCGGGTTTCTCGATGCGCTGGCCATGTTGAACAGCGAGGCCAGCGACCTGTGCGCAACTTACGAGCTGCAACGCCTGCCCGACGCGCCAGACCTGGCCACGGCGCTGGGCTTGCGCATCGAAGATTATGCCTTGACCGTCATCGAACCCGCGCGCGACTTGCCGGCGGCCTTGTGGCAGGTCGCGGCAGTGCCGTGCGGGCGCGCGCAGCTGGAGCAGGTGTGCCAGCGCTGGTTCTTCTCGTCGGATCACATGCGCACGGCGCCGCCCGGCCGTTTTCGCGCCTGCCTCGTCGACGGCTTCCTCGAAGCGCTGGACATGTCGCTGGCCGGATTCACCGTGCATGCCGTGACGATGACGCCGCCACCTGGTGTCTGGTACGCGATTCATTGGGACGAGATCGCATTCGAGTCAGGGGATGGGCGCTATCTGCTGCACTTTTCGCACAGCGATTGACAGGCTGCGATGATTTCTCCTGCCTTTTCCTCGATACTTGCCAGCGGCCGCGCCCAGTTCAATGCGCGCGCTGTGGAGGCGCGCCGGCGCTTTCCCGCGCTCGACATGGCCGCCTTTGGCGCCTTCCTGCACGACGGCGTCGATCCGCTGGTGGTGGCCTTGGCCGCCGCCGCGCCCGAGCGCGTGGGCGGCGCTACCTTTGCCGCCTATGACATGGCGCTGGAACTGGTGGGCCATGGTCTGGCCGGGCCTGCCGTGAAAAATTCCTTCCTGAATACCGTCTGGCGCGAACTGGCGCCCTCGTTTGCGCCGTTGCTGGCCACCGCGCCCGTGGATGTATTGGGCATGCTCAGCAACGCCGCCATCCACATTGGCGCCGTGGCGGGAGCGCGGCCCGCGCAATGGCAGGCCGGGATGGCTGCCGTGGCGCCGCAAGTCACCAGCGTCGCGCAGCTGCGTGCCGTGGGCCAGGTGCTGGCCTGGCGCGCCGGCGTCGCGCATTTCCGCCTGGGCGCGCTGGCCGCCGCCGACACCTTGCCGCCAGCGCTGGCGCTGGCCGCTTTTGGCGAGCCGGGCGCGCAATGGCCGCAGGTGCATGCGCAGTTGCTGGCGAATCCCTGGCGCGGCAATGCCGAGGGCAGGGCGTTCGGCAGCTTCAGTGGCCTGGGTGGCGACTTCGGCACGCCGCCGCAAGTGCGCGCGACAAAGGACGGTTTTGTCGTGCGCAGCGCCGAGCGCCACTACCTGCTGGTGGCCGACGCCTATGGCGCCGTGCTGCACAGCGCGACGGCGCAGGAGTTCGAGCAGGCGCCAAGTGCCATGCCGGCGTCCGTGCGCCTCGAGGGGGCGACCGTGCATATCGGCGCGCGCAGCATCGCGCTCGACCTGCCGGCCGGTGATATCGCGCTTGCCGCGAATGCGCATACGCTGGCCGTCACGTCACCGTGGACGCATGCGATCCGCCTGCTGTCGCTCGCATGAAGAACGATGCCGACTTGATCGACCGCTGGCGCGCCGCCTGGCCCGAGGCCCTGGCCGCGTGGAGCAAATTTACGCGCCTGCGCGACCCGAACCTGTGCGCCAGCCGCGTCGAGGCCAGCAGGCAGGGCTTGTCCGGCAGCTTCGCCATGATCCGCTTGCTGGACCAGAGCGTGGTGGTGGACCTGCCGCTGGTGACGGAGCTGGGCCTGGACGACTATGCGCTGGAAGTGCTTGCCCATGAAATCGGCCACCACATCCTCGCGCCGGGCAGTGCCAGCGACCAGTTCCGCCTGCTGGCGCGCATGCGCCGCGCCTTGCCGACCCTGGAGCAGCATGCGCCCATGGTGGCCAACCTGTACACGGACCTGTTCATCAACGACCGTTTGCAGCGCCAGGCGAATTTGCGCATGGCCGATATCTACCGCAAACTGCAGCAGGGGCGCTCTGCGCAAGCCGATGCCAAGGGTAGCGGCGGCGTGTGGACGCTGTACATGCGCATCTATGAAAACCTGTGGCAGCTGCAAAAGGGCGAACTCGGAGGCGGTAGTGCAGACGAACGCCTGGACACGGATGCCTGGCTGGGCGCGCGCCTGATACGCGTCTACGCGAACGACTGGATGCTGGCGGCGGGCCGCTTCGCCACCTTGCTGCTGCCTTACCTGGTGGAAGACACGGATGCCTTGAGCCCGAGCCGCTATCTGCTCGACACGCGCGACGCGGCCCGTGGCTGCCAGACCTATGGCGCGCAGCAGATCGAGGACGACGAGGCGGACGGCGCCATCCACCCGGTGCACGACAAGCGCATTTCCGGCCTTGATGGCGAGGAACCTGTGACCGAGGCGCCCGCCAGGCCGGGCGGCGGGCAACTGCGCGAACCGTTCGAGCTGGGCGATATCTTAAAGGCGTCGGGCGTGAACCTGAGCGACCATGAAATCGCCATCCGCTATTACCGCGAACGGGCATTGCCGCACCTGGTGGCGTTCCCCAGCCGCCCCGCGCCCGAGTCGCAGGAGCCGCAGATGGAAGGGCTGGAAGCATGGGAAATCGGCGACCCTCTGGAAGACATCGACTGGCTGCAATCGGTGATGCAATCGCCGCGCCCCGTGCCGGGCGTGACCACCGTGCGCCGCGTGTACGGCCGCGAACCGGCGCGCGCCACCGATGCCGTGCCCGTCGACCTGGACATGTACGTGGACAGTTCCGGCTCCATGCCGAACCCGCAGGCGCATACCTCGTTCCTGACACTGGCTGGCGCCGTGATCGCCTTGTCCGCCCTGCGCGCCGGCGCGAAGGTGCAGGTGACCCTGTGGAGCGGCAAGAACGAGGTGATGCAAACGCCAGGCTTCGTGCGCGATGAAGACATGATCCTGGGCGTGCTGACGGAATTTTTTGGCGGCGGCACCTGTTTCCCCATCCACCGCCTGCGCCAGACCTATGCGGCCAGGCGCGAACGGCCCGCGCACATCCTGATGATTTCCGACGACGGTATCACCACCATGTTCGACAAGGATGAACTGGGCAACAGCGGCTGGGATATCTCGGCGAAAGCGCTGGCGCAGGGCGGCGCGGGCGGCACCATGGCCCTGAACCTGGAGCGCGGCTGGGATGGCACGGCGGCCCATAAGTGGCTGCAGCAGACCTATGACGATCTGAAGCGCGCGCGCCGCGAGCAGGGCTGGGATATCCACGCCGTCGAGCGCTACGAGGACTTGCTGGACTTTGCGCGCGCGTTCAGCCGGCGCCACTACATACAACAATGACATGCATACTCACGGTCCCCACCTCGAAACCCTGACCCACCGCCTGGCCGACACCCCCGTCGAATTCCTCGCCGAGCCGCGCATCGCCGGCGTCGCCAATGCGCAAGCCGTGGCGGTGGCGGCGCTGGTCAACGACATTTTGCTGCTGCATGGCGCGCGTGCGCCGGCCGCGTCCTTGCAGGGTTTTATCGGCGCGCAGGTGAAGGCGGACCGCAACCGGCTGGCGCTGGCCATGATCCTGTGCTGGCTGCTGGCCGACGACTGGTTCATCGGCCAGCAGTTGCCGCAGCACGATTTGTTGCAGGTGCTGGGCGAGGCGGCGCGCGAACTGGCCGCCAGTACGCCGGCCCACCAGTTCACGCAAGACCCCGAGCGGCGCGAGGAACTGGCGCGCATCGTGCTGGCGCGCCTGGGCTTTCGGCCCCGCGACGAAAGCGTGGCGCAGGCCACGGACCGCTTGTCCGCCATCAGCGGCACGGAGCGCCGCCGCCTGCTCGAAGCGAGCCGGCTGGCCGAGCAGCGCGCGCGCGAAATCCGCGAAGCGCTGGCAAAGAAGGCGGCCGAGGAATCGGCCGACAAGTGGTCGCGCGAATGAGTGTGGACGTCAATTTGCCGGACGGCGCCTGGGAATCGGACTGCGACTACTGTCCCACCCTGACGCAGGCGGGGGCGCGCATGCTGGAAAAACTGCGCAGCCATCCCGCGGCACCCCGGTACCGCAACCGCAGCGGCAACAAGCTGCTGGCCGGGGAGGTCGAAGCGCTGCGCGCCTACGAGCAGGAAGTCATGCAGGCGGAGATCGGCTGGAGCAAAGACGCGCCGCCGCCCTGGCTGGCGGATTTTCTCAGGACGACCTACGCCACCGTGCCGCATTACCGCGCCTGCGGTTCGCCGCCCGCGCGTCTTGCGGACGTGGCACCCATCAGCCGCGCCGAACTGGCCCACGACATCGCCGCCTTCGTGCCCGACGACGCGGACCTGGCGCGCATGATCAACTTCCAGACGACAGGCACGACTGGCCACCCGCTGCTGATCGCCTCGCATCCGCTGGTGGCGGGGCGCTACCTGGCCTTCCACAAGCGCGCGCTGCGCCGCTTCGGCGTCACCCTGCGCCATGGCGCGGGCCAGGTGGGCGTGATGCTGCTGGGGCATCAGCGCCGCTGCTTCACCTATGTCTCCGTCACGCCGACGATGAACGAATCGGGCCTGGCGAAGATCAACCTGCACGAGGACGACTGGCGCGACCCGGACGACCGCGCGCGCTACCTGGACGCCATGGCGCCCGAGCTGATTGCGGGCGACCCCATCTCGTTTGCCGAACTCCTGACCCTGTCCATGACGCACAAGCCGGCCGCGCTGCTGTCCGTGTCGATGATGCTGTTGCCCGGCATGCGCGCGCGCCTCGAAGCGGCGTTCGGCTGCCCCGTGCTCGACATCTATTCGCTCAATGAAGTGGGCCCCGTGGCCGTCTACGACGAGCAGGCGGGTGGCCACGTGCTGTTGCAGCACCGGCTGTACGTGGAAATCCTCGATAGCGCGGGCCAGCCCGTGCCGGATGGCGCACGCGGCGAAATCACCGTGACGGGCGGCTTCAATTTTTGCCTGCCGCTGGTTCGCTACCGCACGGGTGATTACGCCTCGCTGGCGCATGGCCCGCACGGTCCCGTGCTGATGGGCCTGGCCGGCCGCAGTCCCCTGCGCTACAGGACGATCAATGGCGAATGGATCAACAATATCGACATTACGCATGCCCTGAAACCGTTGGCCATCGCCCTGTTCGGCGTGCACCAGCATGGCGACGGCGCCATCGCGCTGCGCCTGGCGCCGAACGCCATGCCGCAGGCTGACCGGGCCCGCTCCTTGCTCGCGCCTTTTTTCGGCGCCATCGCGGTCGAGACCTTGCTGGCGGAAGACAAGATCATTCAATACACCTCGGATTTGCAGGAAGCCGTGGCATGAACCTTTATAAACGCGGCCTCGTGGTCGGTAAATTTTGTCCGCTGCACCAGGGCCATGAACTGTTGATCCATCGTGCGCAGGAGGCCAGCGAAGAACTGCTGGTGGTCAGCTACACCAAGCCCGAATTTCCCGGTTACGAGCCGGCGCGCCGGGAACGGTGGCTGCGCGCGCAATTCCCGCAGGCGCACATCGTCGTGCTGGACGATGCGCGCCTGGCCGCTCTGTGCGCGGCGCGCGGCGTGCCGGCGCGTACGCTGCCGCACAACGACGACGATGGCGATGTGCACCGCCATTTCATGGGCTGGCTGTGCTGGACGGTGCTGGTGCTGCCCGTCGACGCCGTCTTCACCAGCGAGGACTATGGCCCCGGCTTTGCCCAGGTGCTGGAACGGCATTATGCAAGCGGGCCGGTGGCGCACGTGAGCGTGGACCAGGCGAGAACTGCGGTGCCCGTGTCCGGCACGCGGGCCAGGCAAGACCCGCATGCGCACAGCGCCTTCCTGTCGCCGATTGTGCGCGCCGATTTTGTCACGCGCGTGTGCGTGCTCGGTGGCGAATCGAGCGGCAAGACGACCTTGGCGCAAGCACTGGCGGCGCATTTCGAGACGGCCTGGGTGGCCGAATATGGCCGCGAATTGTGGGAAAGCCAGGATGGCATATTGAACTATGACGATCTGCTGAAGATCGGCCGGGAACAGCTGCGCCGCGAAGCGCAGGCGCTATTGGCTGCGCGGCGCTGGCTGTTTTGCGATACCTCGCCCATGACGACGTATTTTTACTGTGTCGAGATGTTTGGCAGGGCCGAACAGGAATTGGCGCAGCTGGCAGAACACCGTTACGATCTGGTGCTGCTGTGCGCCCCAGACTTCCCCTTCATCCAGGATGGCACGCGCCGCGACGAGGATTTTCGCGCGCGCCAGCATGCGTGGTACCAGGACGAGCTGGCGCGGCGGGGGATCGCTTTTATCAATGTGTCCGGCACGGTGGCCGACAGGGTCAGGCAGGTGGCGCAGATGTTGGAGGTGCAAACGTGGCGCTGACTGCCGCCAGGATCTCATCGGAAAACGCGGCATCGTCAACGGCGCGCGCCAGCGCCACGGCGCCCACCATGGCTGACAGCATGACGATGGCTTCCTGTTGTCGGTTGCGCTTTTTCTGCCATGGAAAATGCGTGGCCAGCTTGCCGATGATGGTTTTCAGGTGGATGGTGAAGGCGGGGCGCACTGCCGGCTGCTTGCGCGCGTCGCCGGCCAGGGCGGCCAGCAAACAGCCATCGCCCGGCGCGTCTCGGTGGGCCGCGCTCACGTAATCGCGCACATACTGGCGCATGGCTTCCGGGCTTGCCGTTGCCGCATCGAGCGCCACGCGCGAGTGTTCCGAGCCATGCAGGGTGCTTTCCGCCATCAGCGCTTCCTTCGAAGCGAAGTGGTTGTAAAAGGGGCCATGCGTGAGCCCCGTCGCCTGCATGATCTGTCCCACGCTGACGCCGTCATAGCCCTTTTCACGGAACAGCCGCGCCGCTTGCGTCAGGATGCGCTGGTGCTTTTCAGCGGTTTCTTCGGCGGGATAACGCATGGCAGGCTCCTGATCGCAATTCAAAAATAATGGTTGACATCATACATGATGTTCGTCATGCTTCAACACATTAAACATGATGACCGTCATATTTAATGTGTTGAAGCATGATGACTGTCATGTTTGATGACGCCAGTCCACCCCCTATACTGAAGAAGGAATGATCATGAATGCAGTTACTACCCAAGGCACGGCCCTCGTCACCGGCGCATCGTCGGGCCTGGGCGCCGTGTATGCGGACCGCCTGGCCAGCCGTGGCTTCGATTTGATCCTGGTGGCACGCCGGGTCGAACGCCTGGGCGTGCTGGCCAAGTCGCTGGCGGAAAAGTATGGCGTGTCCGTGCGCGCCATGGCGGCGGACCTGTCCGTACCGGCCGACCTGCAGCGCGTGGCCGATGAACTGGCCAGCAATCCGGCCATCACCATGCTGGTCAATAATGCGGGCGCCTCGATCCTGGCGCCCGTCGTCGATACACCGAAAGCGGGCATCGCCACCATGGACAAGGTCAACGTGACGGCCGTGGCGGAGTTGAGCTACGCCGTGCTGCCGCAGTTCAAGCTGCGCAACAGCGGCACCATCATCAATATCGGTTCCGTGCTGTCCTTCCACATCTTGCCCGTCAGCACGATCTACAGCGCCACCAAGGGCTATGTGATGAATTTCACGCGGGGCTTGCAGCAGGAGCTGGCCGGTACGGGCATCGTGGTGCAGCTGGTGCTGCCCGCATCGACGGCGACGGAAATCTGGGAATTGAGCGGCGTGCCGTTGGCGCAGCTGGACCAGGCCACCATCATGCGCGCCGAAGACTGTGTCGATGCGGCGCTGGCGGGCCTGGATCAGGGCGAACTGGTGACCCTGCCTTCCGTCGAAGACCAGGCCTTGTGGGAGCAGTTTGACTCTGCCCGCCTGGCCCTGTTCGCAGGCGCGATGCGCGGCAAGCCGGCATCGCGTTATGGTATCGCGGGCTGATACACGCGAAAGAGGAAGCTACAGGGGCCGCACGGGGATGCAGATGTCGCAAGAGAATTCGCCGGTGGCCGGGTCCAGCGCCGTGGCCGCGGAAAAGCGCTCGAAGCACGGGCGCTCATCCCACTGCAGGCCGCTGGCCGGCAGCCATTCGCGCGTCATGCGCGTCCATGTTTCGGCAATGGCGCTGGATGGTCCCTTGAATTGCGCCACCGCATAGCGCCCGCCCGGCAGGGTGGTGATGCTGGCCCGGCCGCCCGACTGGAACGCATCGGGCACGGTGACGCAGGCGTCGTAGCGGCATTTGTCTGGCGGCGTGATGCTGGGATCGTCATGGCCGATGCCGTAGCACGTCGCGTCGCCCAGGCCGTGCGACTGCATCCATGGCGCGATGGTGTCGCGCCAGAAGGCGCCGATGGCGGGACCGTAGGGGCCGATATGGCGCTGGCACGCCACCGTGGCGGGCGGCAGGTCGAGGATGGTGACTTGCATGGGACTCTCTCTATGAAGTGGATTGGAGTGCCCATGGTGCTGGAAGTTCGGCCCGTTTTCCTGACCAGGATTGCGCATGGCCTGATCCGGATTGCTATCTTGCCGGCGCAGGCGCATGGCTGCGAGCATGGCAGCGTTTTTTGCGGCGATGCCGGCGCGCCAGGCCGTTGGCGTGCAGCCGAATTTCAGCTTGAAGGCGCGCGCAAACGCTTCGCCGGAACCGAAGCCCGTCGCCAGCGCGATGTCCAGTATCGTTTCGTCGGGGCGGCAGGCCAGCCGCAGGGCGGCCGTTTCCAGGCGCCGGCGGCGCGCATAGTCGCCCAGCGTCTCGCCCATCCAGGCGGCGAATACGCGGTGAAAGTGGAAACGTGAAAAATGCGCGACGTCGGCCAGCTGGGCCAGGTCCAGCGGCGTGTCGAGGTGGCGGTCGATATGGTCAAGCACGGCATTCATGCGCCGCGCGTATTCGGCGCGGAAATGGCCGGATGCCGGCTGCTCAGGGGGAGTAGGAGGGGAAGACATGCCGCCGATTATGGCATGAAGTCCCCTCCGGGCGGCGTGGAAAAGAGGCTTACGCCGCGTTCAAGGCTTGCTCCAGGTCTTCGCGCAAGTCGTCGATATGCTCGATGCCGACGGACAGGCGCAGCATATCTTCCGACACGCCTGCCTTCGCCAGTTCTTCGGGATTGAGCTGGCGGTGCGTGGTGGAGGCAGGGTGCGTGGCCAGCGACTTGGCGTCGCCGATGTTGACCAGGCGCGTGAACAGTTGCAGGGCGTCGAGCACGCGGGCGCCGGCCGCGCGTGGATCTTCACCAGCCGCCAGTTTCAGGCCGAACGATAAAATGCCCGAGGCGCGGCCATTCATGTATTTCTTCACCAGCGCGTGGTCCGGGTGGTCTTCCAGGCCCGCGTAATTGACCCATGCGACCTTCGGATGCTGTTTCAGGTGCCTGGCCAGGGCCAGCGTGTTGTCGCAAATGCGGTCCATGCGCAGGGCCAGCGTCTCGATGCCCTGGATCAGCTGGAAGGCGCTCAAGGGCGAAATCGCCGCGCCCATGTTGCGCAGCGGGACGACGCGCGCGCGGCCGATGAAGGCGGCGGGTCCGAACGCTTCCGTGTAGACGACGCCGTGGTACGACACGTCCGGTTCGTTCAGGCGCTTGAAGCGTTCCTTGTGTTCGGCCCACGGGAATTTGCCGCTGTCGACGATGGCGCCGCCCACGGTGGTGCCGTGGCCGCCCAGGTATTTGGTCAGCGAGTGCACGACGATATCGGCGCCATGCTCGATGGGACGGAACAGATAGGGACTCGGCACCGTGTTATCGACGATCAGCGGGATGCCGTGCGCATGCGCGATCTCGGCCAGTTTCGCTACATCGGTGACATTGCCCAGCGGGTTGCCGATCGATTCGCAGAAGATGGCCTTGGTGCGCGCGTCGATCAGAGCGGCAAAGGTCTCGGGCTGGTGCGCGTCGGCGAAGCGCACTTCGATACCGATCTGCGGCAGGGTGTGGGCAAACAGGTTGTAGGTGCCGCCATACAGCTGGCTGGCGGAGATGAAATTGTCGCCCGCTTCGGCGATGGTCTGGATCGCATAGGTGATCGCCGCCATGCCCGACGCCACGGCCAGCGCGGCCACGCCGCCTTCCAGCGCCGCGACCCGTTTTTCCAGCACGTCCTGCGTGGGATTCATGATGCGCGTGTAGATATTGCCGGCGACCTTGAGGTCGAACAGGTCGGCGCCATGCTGGGCATTGTCGAAGGCGTAGGCCACCGTCTGGTAAATGGGGACGGCGGCGGCCTTGGTGGTCGGGTCGGGGGTGTAGCCGGCGTGCACGGCCAGGGTTTCGATTCTCATGTGGTCTCCGGTTGCTATGGTATGCGGTGGTGAAATCCGCAGCCATTGTGCCATGCGCCCGTTAGCTGGTTGCTACGCTTGATAGAATTTTAATTCATAAGCTAGTGTTGTCTTGATATAAGTCATGCAGCTCTGCCAGCCCGATGAACCGTTCATGCGTGCCGTTCTGCGCGCAGGCAAATGCGCCGCCGATGGCGCCGCGGCGCATGGCGGCGTCCAGGCCCGCGCCGCCCAGCCAGGCATGCAGGAAGGCCGCCACGAACGAGTCGCCGGCGCCGTTCGTGTCCACCACGGGCAGATTCAAGCCTGCCGTCGGCGTGTGACGCACTGTCTCGCCGCCCCGTTCCAGCAGATAGGCGCCATCCGCGCCCGCCATGGCGATGACGGCCTGCGCGCGGCCTTCCGAGATAATGGCGCGCATGACGGACTCCGTGCGCTCGCCCAGCGCTGCCGTGCTGAGGAAGACCAGGTCGGCGCGCAGCGCAAAGACCTTGTGGTGCGGGTTGACGCCATCCCAGTCGTGCAAATCCGTCGACACCGTGGTGCCGCACACTCGCGCATCGTCAAATAGCTCGGCCACCCAGCCCATGATGGAAAAGTGCGCATGGCGCGCCGGGCCCAGGTAGGGAAGATAAAAAGCGGCCGGCATGCGCACGTCTTCCGGATGGCGTCCGTCGTACAGCGACAGCCGGCGTCCTTGCGGATCGACCAGGTTGACGCTGCGCCGCGTGCCCGAGGGTTCCACGAGGTGTGAAAAATCGAGCCTGGCTTCCTTGTAGCGCTGCAGGATGGCCGCGCCCTGCGCATCGTCGCCGATGAAGTCGATGAACTTGCAGCGCAATCCCAGCGCGTGGCAGCCCAGCGCCACGCCGTTGCCCGTGTGCGCCACGTAGTCGTGGATGGGCGGCACGTGCAGCGAATCGGCGACGGGCAATTGCAGGTCGGGGACGCGCACGATCGTGTCGATGCCGGCGCCGCCGACCACTAAAATGTCATAGGTACTCATGGTGCAGCTTTCTCCAGCAGGACGGTGCCGGCCGCGTTCACCGCGACGGTGCCGTTTTTTACGATATAGGTTTGATTCGTGTAAGCGTCGCGCAGACTGGTGTCGTCGGCGAACACGCCGTGCACTTTCAGTTCGAGCGGGCCTTGCGCCTCGGGCACGGCGATGATGGCGTCGCCATCCATCACGCGGGCGAATGCGTACGGTTTTTCGTCGATGAAGCGGTGTTCGCCGCGCGCCAGGGCAGGGTGGCGCAGCCGGAACTGACCCAGCTTGCGCGCATGCGCCAGGGTGGGCGCATCCATCGAGCTCCAGTTCATGTCGGAGCGGGTGGCCTGCTGTTCGTCGCCGATGGGCGCCGCGCCAGGCTGGCGCGCGCTTTCATCGCCATAGAACAGCTGTACGCCGCCCGGCGCCAGCAGCAGGGCGGACAAGCCATGTTTCAGCCGGTCGCGCGGGAACAGGCTGGTGTCGTGCGACGAGATATATGACAGGATGTCGTAGCGGGGGCCCGGGCCCTTGCCCAGCAAGCCCGCGTACTGGCGGTAGACGCCATCGATGCTTTTCCAGTCTCCGCCAGCGCGGCTTTGAAAGTCGAAATTGATCATCGAATCGAAACCGGCGTCATGCCAGCTGCTGCGCTCGGGGCCGTGGCCCCACGCTTCGCCCGTCATCCAGAACGGCGCGTCATCGATCTTTTGCTGTGGATGGCGGGTTTTCCAATCCTTGAGGGCATCGGTGGCTGCCGCGCGCAGGGCCAGCCAGCTTGCCGGCTCCACATGCTTGACGGTGTCGGCCCTGAAGCCGTCGACGCCGAATTCGCGCACCCAGTCGGCCAGCCAGTTGACAAGGTAAGTGCGGACAGTCGCATCGGGCAGGGCCACGGCGCGCGTGTCGGCCTTGCGCTGCAAAATTGGCGGCAAGCCCACGGCCTTGCCGCTCTCCGTGCGGAAGTCGGGCAGGTAGGCCAGCTGCATGGTGAAATCATCCTTGCCACCGTCGGCGTAGCCGGGCAAGCCGGCGCGCACCCAGTCCGGGCTCCACCACTGCTTGAATTCGAAGTTGTTGTAGTCGATGAAGCTGTGATAGTCGCGCAGCACGGCCTGCTCATGGCCGGGCCACAGGACCTGCACCTTGTATTCGGACAGGGTGCGCAAGTCCGCGTAGCCGGGATGGTTCAGCACCACGTCGAACAGCACGCGGATGCCTTGCGCATGGGCTGTATTGATCATCTCGCGCAGTTCCTCGCGCGTGCCCATGTTGGCATCCATGGTCGTGTAGTCGAGCGCCCAGTAGCCGTGATAGGCGTAGTGCTGGAACTGCTGCTTGCCGCCCACCACCCAGCCGTGGATCTGCTCGTACGGCGCCGTGATCCACAGGGCGTTGACGCCCAGGTCGCGGAAGTAGCCGGCTTTGAGCTGCTGCGTGATGCCGGCGATGTCGCCGCCGTGAAAGCTGCCCACATCGCCGCCTTGCGGGTCGGCGGCGCGGCCATAACTGTGGTCGTTGCCAGGATTGCCGTTGGAAAAACGGTCCGTTACGGCGAAGTAGACGATGGGGTTGTTCGCAAAGCTCCCTGCCTGCGCCGAAGCGCTGAGTAACAGGGCGGCCAGCGTAGTCAGGGCGCGGTGCATGGTCAGCCCTTCACGCCGCCAGCCGTCAGGCCGGAGATCATCCATTTCTGCGCCAGCAGGAATACGGCCGTGATGGGCAGGCCGGACAAAATGGCTGCCGCGGCGAAGTCGCCCCACAGGTATTTTTGCTCGTACAGGAACAGTTTCGAGCCGACGGCCAGGGTCAGGTTGTTCTGTTCATGCAGCAGCACGGAGGCGATCGGGTATTCGATGATGGCGCCGATGAACGACAGCAGGAATACCACCATCAGGATCGGCACCGTCATCGGCAGCAGCACGTAGATGAACGCCTGCCATTGCGTGGCGCCGTCGACCTTGGCCGCTTCCTCGATTTCGATGGGGATGGTTTGATAGTAGCCCTTGATGGTCCAGATATGCAGGGCGATGCCGCCCGTGTAGGCCAGCACCAGGCTGCCGTGGTGGTCGATGCCCAGCCACGGCACGTAGCTGCCCAGCACATCGAAGATGGCGTAGATGGCCACCAGGGCCAGCACGGCGGGGAACATCTGCAGCAGCATGAGCGCCGACAGGGTTTGCGACTTGAAGCGGAACTGCATGCGCGCGAATGCGTACGCGCAGGTGGTCGACAGCAGCACGGTGACGGTGGCGCTCATGCTGGCCACCTTGATGGAATTCCATAGCCACAGCAGCACGGGGAAATCCGGTTCGACCAGGGCGCCGTTGGGCGCCTGGTAAGACATGCCCAGCGCCAGGCGCCAGTGCTCGAAGCTGATCTCGGGCGGTATCAGGCTGCCCGAGGCGAAGTTGCCGGGGCGCAAGGAGATCGACAAGATCATCAGGAAGGGGAACATCACCAGCGCGATCAGCGCGATCACGGCGACGTGGGCCGCCAGGATGCGCCAGCGATTGGAACGGTCGACAACGATAGCCATATGCTGTCCTTTATGCTTTGTTCATGCGCGTCAGGCGCATGTTGACCAGCGAAATCGCGGCCACGAGGAAGAAGATCAGGGTCGAGATGGCGGCGGCCAGGCCAAAGTTCTGGCCGGAATCCTCGAACGCGATGCGGTAGGTGTAGGACACGAGCAAGTCCGTCGTGCCGGCCGGCAAGGTGGTGTCGAGGAAATCTGGACGCCCGCCCGTCAGCAAGCTGATTAGTACAAAGTTATTGAAATTGAAGCCCAGGCTGGCCACCATCAGCGGCGTCAGTGGCTTGATGATCAACGGCAACGTGATCTTGAAGAAATTCGTCAGCGGTCCCGCGCCGGCCAGGGCCGAGGCTTCGTACAGGTCCGACGGGATCGCCTTGATCAAGCCCATGCACACCACCATCATGTAGGGGTAGCCGAGCCAGGTGTTGACGATCAAAATCATGGCCTTGGCCAGCGTGGTGTCGGAGAACCAGGCGGGCTTGATGCCGAACAGGGCGTCGAGCACGAGGTTGATTTCGCCGAAGTTATTGTTGAACAAACCTTTGAAGACCAGGATGGAGATAAAACCCGGCACGGCGTACGGCAGGAACAGCAGGGTGCGGTACAGGCCGCGGAAGCGCAGCGCATCCCAGTTCAAGAGTACAGCCAGCACCATGCCCAGGCCCGTCGTCGTGGCCACGCTGATCAGGGCGAAAACGATGGTCCACACGAAAATGCGCAGGAAGGGGCCGCGGAACGCTTCATCGGAGAAGATTTTCACGAAGTTGGCGAAGCCGACATTGACCTTGAAGCCCGGTTCCAGCTTGGTGCCGTCCGGCATTTCATAAAAGCCCGTCTTGAAGTTCGGTGTCACGAGCTCGCCCGTGGCGATTTTCTTCAGGGTCTTGTCGGGCAGTTGTTTGTAGACATGCGCGACGGGGCCGAATTCGCGCAAGCCCACCATGCGCAGCTCGATCTTGTTCGGCATGACCAGGGTGAGCAGCTTCAAGTCCTTTTGCAGGGCGATGATGTCCTTGATGGGCAGCGGCGCGGCCAGCACGGGCGCCTGCACGGGGTCGAGCGGCGCCACTTCCACGTTCAGGGGGACGGCGCGCTTGAGGGCCAGCGGCTGCGTCAAGAGCACTTCGCCCGTGTCCGGGCTTTCCAGGCGCAGGCGGTATTCCTTGTTGTCGGCATGCACGGTCATGGCATAGCCGGCGCTTTCCACGCGCTGCGTCTCGTCGAGCAGGTATTGCGTGGCCCGCTCATACGTGAGCAGATTGCGCGAACTGAAATTGGTAAAGCCGATCGACACCGTGTACACCATCGGCAGCAGCACGAAGACGATGACCGCCGTAATGCCGGGAAACAGATAACGGTAGGCATAGGCGCGCGGCGACGTGAAGACAAACGTCGTCAGGGTCAGCAAGCCGAGGAAAACGGCGGCCAGCATGGTCTGGCCGGAAATGTACAACATGAAGAGCAGATACAGACCCAGCGCCATGCTGATGGTCAATACCGTAGGGCCGATAAACTTGCGCACGATGGATACCTGTGAAGATGGAGTGATACGAGATGGCGTAGGTCGGACTAGCGGCTATGCCGCGTAATCCGACAACATTGTTGGCTGCTGGTGTCGGATGACGGCCCTTCGGGCCTAATCCGACCTACGCCTTGACCTGCTTAATTGGCGGTCGTAATCCGCTTTGCCGCCGCATCCAGGCCATCCTTGGTCGTCTGGCGGCCTTGCGTGATGTTTTCCAGCGCCGATTGCATCGACGACCAGAAGCGGCCCATTTCCGGGTTGTTCGGCATCGGGCGGCCCGCTTGCGCGCTTTCCATCGTCGCCTGGATGTTCGGATTGGCTTTCAATTCCGCGAACAGCACCTTGTTCGCTGGCGTGCCCAGCGGGACGTCGGCGTTGATGGTTTTCAGGCCATTGATCTGCAGCATCTGGTTTTCCAGGAATTCCGTGGCCAGGTCCTTGTTCGGGCTAGCCTTGGAAATCATCGCGCCCAGCACGCCCACGAACGGGGTGGCCGTCTTGCCTGCCACGGTAGGGATCGTTGCCACGCCAAAGTTGATCTTCGACTTGCGCGCATTGTCCCACGACCATGGGCCGTTGATCATCATGGCGATCTTGCCCTGGTTGAAACCGGCTTCCATTTCCGCGTAGCCCGCGCCCTTCGGCATGGCACCGCTGTTGATCAGGGTCATCAGCGCATTCACGCCTGCCTGCGAACCGGCATTGTTCACGCCCGTTTTTGCCGCATCGTAGCGGCCGTCGGCCTTGACTTCAAACGGGAAGCCGCCGCCCGCGCCCAGCAAAGGCCACGTGAAATAGGTATTCGTGTAATCCCACAGGATGGCTTTCTTGCCTTGCGCGGACAATTTCTTGTCCAGCGCGGCGATTTCCTCGAAGGTTTTTGGTGGCGTCGGCACCAGGTCCTTGTTGTAGACGAGGGCGACGGCTTCGATGGAGATCGGGTAGCCCCAGGTCTTGCCGCCCACCGTGAAGGCATTCCAGGCCAGCGGCAGGATGGCGGCGCGCGCTTCCTTGCTTGGCGTCAATGGTTGCAGCAAGCCGGCGTCGATCCAGGTGCCGATGCGATCGTGCGGCCAGATCCAGATGTCCGGACCCTTGCCGGCGGCCGCCGCTTGCTGGAATTTGTTTGGCGCATCTTCCGGATGCTCGACGACGACCTTGACGCCCGTTTTCTTGGTGAATTCCTCGCCGACCTTGGCCAGGCCCTTGTAGCCCTTGTCGCCATTGATCCAGATCAAGAGGGTGCCTGCTTCGGCCGCGTTTGCCATGCTGACGGCGGCCAGGTTGCCGATGCCGGCCAGGGCGGCGGCGATCAGGGTGGTTTTGATGAAGCTGCGTTTCGCGTGTGTGAAGGACATGTCAATCTCCAGTGTCTTTTTTTATGTTAAGTATCAAGGCTGAGACGATACAACCAGGCCAGGCGGCGCCTGTAGCGCCTGGCCCTTTAAATTCGGAATCAGGTACGGGTCTGGCCATGCTCGTCGAACACGTGGACGCGGGCGGGCGCCACTTGCAGCGCCACGGATTGGCCAATGGTCCAGTCCGTTTCCGCATCGGCGCGCACCACCAGCGGCTCGTCGCCGCCCGGTACTTGCACATACAGATAGCTGATGTCGCCCAGTTTTTCCACCGCCTGCACGGTGGCCGTGATGGCGGCAGTGGCGCCGGGCGCGCACGCCTGCACGTGTTCGGGACGTGCGCCGACGGTGACGGGGGTGCCGCTGGCCAGCGGCTGCGTCAGGACGGCCTGCAGCATGCCGCCCGCGTTGGTGGCGATGGTGGCCACGCCATCGGCATAGCTGTGGAACTTGCCTTTGAGGAAGTTCATGCGGGGCGAACCGAGGAAGCCGGCCACGAACAGGTTGGCGGGATGGTGGTACAGCTCCAGCGGCGCGCCCACCTGTTCGATGCGGCCCGCGTTGAGCACGACGATGCGGTCGGCCAGGGTCATCGCTTCGACCTGGTCATGCGTGACGTAAATCATGGTTGAGCGCAATTCGCGGTGCAAGTTCGCCAGTTCGATGCGCATCTGCACGCGCAGCGAAGCGTCGAGGTTGGACAGCGGTTCGTCGAACAGGAAGACGTCGGGCTTGCGCACGATGGCGCGGCCGATGGCCACGCGCTGGCGCTGGCCGCCCGACAAGTCCTTCGGTTTGCGTTCCAGCAAGGGTTCGATGCGCAGGATCTGCGCGGCGCGTTGCACGGCGTCGGCGATCTGCACCTTGCTCATGCCGGCCAGCTTCAAGCCAAACGCCATGTTCTGCGCCACGCTCATGTGCGGGTACAAGGCGTAGCTCTGGAACACCATGGCGATGCCGCGCTTGGCGGGCGGCACGTCGTTCATGCGGGTCTTGCCGATGAATAAATCGCCGCCGCTGATCTCTTCCAGGCCGCAAATACTGCGCAGCAAGGTGGATTTGCCGCAACCGGACGGTCCCACGAACACCATGAATTCGCCATCGGCGATCTCCAGGTCGATGCCGTGCAGGGTTTGCACGTCGCCATATGCCTTCTTCAGGCCTGTTAACTTCAGTCCAGCCATGTCTGTCGTCCTCAATCTCACTGAATGTGCCTGGCCAAATCTACTGCGCGTCGAACTTGCTGCTGGCGATGCTCACTGTGCCTTCGCACAGCTGCGCTTCTCAGCCACAACTTTCATCCGCTCGCTATGATTTTGCCAGGCACTGATACGCTGTTGTTCGGCCCCGCTGATGCGCGGGGCTCGTTATTGTAATTGGCGGCATGGCCGCCAAAGCCTGCGATTTACGCCAGGGTGCCGAACCAGCCGCCATGCGGGGGCAGGCTGAGCTGCTGGCCATCTTTGCCGCCCGGCAAGCCGTGACCGGCCAGGTCGGCCGCTTGCGCCGCGTCCGGCCAGGAAAACGTGACGGCTTGCGTGCCCAGGTTGAAGGCGGCCAGGACGGACGGTTGGCCGGGCAAGTCGCGGCGCAGGGCCAGCACGGGTTCCGGCGCATCGAAGAAGATGATGTCGCCGCGCAGCAATTGCGGCAGGGTGCGGCGCCAGGCGAGGATGTTCTGTGAAAACTGCAATGGTGAAGCAGAATCGTTTTCTTCGACATCAACGGCGCGCGCCAGATGCTCGGGCGGCACGGGCAGCCAAGGTTTTGCCGTGCTGAAACCGCCATGCGGCGCATCGGCCACCCACGGCATCGGCGTGCGGCAGCCATCGCGGCCCTTGAACTGGGGCCAGAACGGGATGCCGTACGGGTCTTGCAGCGCCTCGAAAGGAATGTCCGCTTCCGTCAGGGCCAGCTCGTCGCCCTGGTACAGGCAAGGCGTGCCTTTCAGCGCGGCCTGCACGGCCAGCACCACCTTGGCCAGCGATGGCGACGGATTCTCGCCGCCCCAGCGCGTCATGACGCGCACGCTGTCGTGGTTGCCCACGGACCAGGAAGCCCAGCCGTCGGCCACTTGCGCCTCGAACTCTTCCACCTGGGTGCGGATGTGCGCGGCGGAAAACTCCGCCGTCAGCAAGTTGAAGCTGTAGGCCATGTGCAGCTTGTCGGCGCCGGTGTAGGCAGCCATGGTGGCCAGCGCATTGTCGTCGCCCACTTCGCCGATGGAAATGGCCTGGTATTCATCGAGCACGGCGCGCACGCGCTGCAGGTAGGCGATGTTTTCCGGCTGCGTCTTGTCGTACACGTGCGCTTGCATGCCATACGGATTGATGGCGGACACGCTGCTCGCGTCGCGCTGCACGGCGGGCGGATTGTCGCGCAGCAATTGGTCGTGATACGGGAAGTTGCAGGAATCGAAGCGGAAGCCATCGACGCCGCGCTCGAGCCAGAAACGCAGGTTGTCCAGCTGGGCCTGCTGCACGGCCGGATTGTGGAAATTCAGGTCGGGCTGGCTGGCGAGGAAATCGTGCAGGTAATACTGGCCGCGGCGCGGCTCCCATTGCCAGGCGGAACCGCCGAACACGGACAGCCAGTTGTTCGGCGCCGTGCCGTCCGGTTTCTGGTCGGCCCACACATACCAGTCGGCCTTGGCATTGTCGCGGCTGGAGCGGCTCTCCACGAACCACGGGTGGTTGTCGGACGAGTGCGACAGCACCTGGTCGATCATCACTTTCAAGCCCAGCTCATGGGCGCGCGCCACCAGGCGGTCGAAATCGGCCAGGGTGCCAAACATGGGGTCGACGTCGCAGAAGTCGGCCACGTCGTAGCCGAAGTCCTTCATCGGCGACGTGAAGAAGGGCGAGATCCAGACGATGTCGGCGCCTAGGGCGGCAATGTAATCGAGCTTGGAGGTGATGCCAGGCAAGTCGCCGATGCCGTCGCCATTGCTGTCGAGGAAGCTGCGTGGATATACCTGGTAGATGACGGCGCTGCGCCACCAGTCGGCGGGCAGGTGGGCGAGATTGTTCTGGATGGTCGGCATGAATGATTTCTTAAAAGTTGCCTGTAGCCGTGGCTATCAGGGCGGCGCTGCTGGTTGGTAGGCGAACGTCTTATTTTAAAATTCAAAGCGCTTTGGGTATGAAATGAGTATAGTTCAAAGCGCTTTGAAAAGTAAAGCGATACACGCGCCAGACATACGATTTTTTTATGAGGGTGATTCAGGACAACAATGCGACACCGCCGGCCAGGCGGCCGGCGGCGCAGGAACAGCGGAAAACGCCTAGTGCGGCACGGGCCCTGCCGACTCGCCCGGCAGCAGTTCGCACGGCCACAGTTCCTGCAGGTCGGTGACGGGCGTGCCATCCATCAGGGCCAGCAGCATGTGGATCATCTTCGCGCCGGCGCCGCGCGGGTCGGGCTGGACGACGGTGGTGACGTTGTGGCCAGCCAGGGAATCCTCCATCACGCCCCAGACGATCAGCGACATTTCGCTGCCGATGGCGATGCCCGCGTCGAGCAGGGCGCGCACGGCGCCCACGCCCGACATGTGATTGTCGACGATGACGGCCGTGGGGCGGGGCGAGCGGGCCAGCAGGCGCTGCATGGCCTGGTAGCCGGCGCGGCGGTCGTGCGCATTGTCGACCAGGTTGTCCGGGTCGACGGCCAGGCCGCCCGCCTGCATGGCGTGCTGGAAACTCTCGACGCGCTGGCGCACGAAATTCATGTCCGGCGTGGCGCTGATCAGGCCGATGCGCTGGTGGCCCAGCTGCGCCAGGCGCTCGACGGCCAGGCGCATGCCCGCCTCATTATCGTAGTCGAACCACGCGTGTGGCTGGTTCAGCTGGGTGCGGCCATGGGCGACGAACGGCATGCCCTGCTGCGCCAGGTAGGCGATGCGCTCGTCGAACGGTTTCGTGCGTCCGACGATCAGGCCATCGATGCGGCGCCCCTTGACCATGCGTTCATAGGTGTGGAATTCGTTGCCGGCCGAGGCGGGTGCGATCATCATGTCCATCTGCTGGGCTTCCAGCGCTTCCGACATGCCGCCCACGATTTCGATGAACATGGGGTCGGCCAGGTCGTTCGGCATCAGCGGGTAGATGATGCCGACGATATTCGTGCGTCCCACGGCCAGGCTGCGCGCCATGGGATTGGGACGGTAGCCGGCCGCCTGCGCGGCGGCCAGCACCCGCTCGCGCGTGCGTTCGCTCACTTCCGGATAGCCATTCAAGGCGCGGCTGACGGTGGTTTCGGATATTCCTAGCGTTTTGGCGAGATTTTTGAGGTTCATGGATGCTGCAGTTGGGGTCTATCCAGGGTGGGTCGGGAGCGATGCGGTGCGATGACGGGTAGTTTATCTGATAAATGCCGGAATGATCAGGGGTATGACAAGCGGCGGCAGCGCCCAAAAAAATACGCGGGCAAACCCAGGGGCGCCCGCGCTAAAAGAGGATACTGCTGAATCACTACATTGAAGCTGCCGGCCATCGCGTGCAGCGGCGAAATGGTGGGTCCGGATATTACTTGCCCCTGGATAAGCGGGCGGTGTTGCTGCCACTGGCAAGCGTCCGGGGACGCTTGCCAACGTTCTAGCGGCCTGCTATTACCACCAGGATTCCACTTGGAAACCGACGGAGCTGCCGTTGGTCTTGCCACCAAACACGCCCGTCGACGACAGCGCCGATTCCGCGGCGGCGGCCGACTGGGCTGCCTTGTTCCATTTGGCATAGGTGTAGAAGGCGCGCAGCACGGGACGCGACCAGAAGCTGTTGCCGGCTGACAGTTGCGGTGCGAACGTCAGCTTGGTCAGGTTGCGGCTTTCGCCGCCTTCCGGCTTGACGATGTCGTGGCCCAGTTCCACGGCCAGGCTATAGTTGTCCGTGAAGTGGTAGACGGGGCGCGCGCCGATCGATGTCCACTTGCTGCTCACGCCTGCCGTTTCCTTGTCTTCATAGACGAAGGTGCCCATGCCCGACCAGGCGCCTTTGGGCTGGATCATGATCTGTTCCGTCAGACGCACGACCTTGTCATCCTTGCCGGCGCCCAGGCTGAAGCCGCCCGTGTTGGCGGCGCTACCTTTGCCATACTGCAATGCCACCTTGTTGAAGCCGCCCAGCAGATTGCCTTGCGTATGCATGATGGTCAGCAAATGGCCGCTGGCGATGGGGGCCGCGCCTTGCGCATTGCGTTTCTGGTTGAATTGCAGGCCCAAGGTCAGTTCGCCATCGGGATTGACCTTGATGCCGGAGAAGCGCAAGTCGTGGGACAGGCCCATGCGCTTGCTGTCGCCGTCATCGGCCGTGCGCACGACGGCGTAGGCCAGCTTGGCGGCGCCCAGGTCGATGTTTTCCAGGCCGGCGCCAGGGCCGCTGTTATTCCAGAAGTAGTAATCGGTGATGTGCACGTCCTGGCGGTCGTAGTAGCGCTTGCCGACCCAGGCGCGCGCTTCGGCGAAGGCGCCCGTGCCGATCTTGTCGGCGACGACGTTCATTTCGCGCCACGACGGGTCCGATTGCTCCCAGTCCTGATTCTGGTTGACGGAGAACGCCACCAGGGTATTGATGCGGAAGGTGGTGCCGTTGGCTGCCTTGAAGGCTTCGCCGCCGAATTTCAGCTCGCCATAGGTTTCGCACTCATTGCCCAGACGATACTTGGACGAGGCGCCGGCCAGGCCGAAACACGCTTCCTTGCCGCCTTCGCTGCTGGTGCCGAAGCCCGAGCGGATATAGCCGCCGAAGTCGATCGGCAGGGCGGCCTGGGCCGACGCACTCAAGGCCATCAGCACTGCCGCTGGCAACGCTTTCAAGAAAAATTTGTTCATTGTGTCTCCAGTGTTTTTATAGGTGTGGGATCGGCGCGCATCAATTTGCACAACCAAAGCGCTTTAACTATGTTTAAAAGCGCTTTGAGTATAGTTCAAAGCGCTTTGATAAGTAAACTCGTTTTGTTCTTGAAAACTTTTGAGGTGTTGCAGAGAAACATCAAAGGCGGGCGGCGGCGCGTGGGCGCCGCCGGGTATGGCGGGGCAGGGGATGGTTGCCGCGGGAAAGCCGGGCGGCTTAGTTGGGCGCCTTGCAGGCGGGCAGGGCGGCTGTGTCCCGTGCGGCATCGGCCGCATTCGCCGGATGGCGCAGGAAGGCGAGGATCAACAGGGCCGACGCCGTCGTGATGCTGGCCAGCACATACAGCAAGTGGCGGAAGGCCGTGCCATACACTTGCGCCAGGTCGGCGGCGCCCGCCTGAGGTAGCAGGGTAGCGGCATGGCGCAGCTCGCCCAGCGCCAGGAAGGGGCCGGCATGCGCCGCCTGCTCCGCGCCGATGCCGGCAATGCCGGCGCCGCCCAGCGCCGCGACGGTGAGCGTACCCAGCAGCGCGCTGACGATGGCCAGCGCCAGGCCTTCGCCCGCCACGCGCGTCGTATTGAAGATGCCGGCTGCCATGCCGGCCCGCTCGACGGGCACGACGCTGATGGCCAGGCCATCCATCAAGCCCCAGGGCAGGCTGATACCGCAGCCGATCAGCAGCAGCGGCCCGATCAAGGTAGCGGGCGCTTGCCCTGGCGCGCAAGTGGAGAGCCACAGCAAGCCGCCCGCCGCCAGCAGCAGGCCGCTGGCGCAAATGTGGGCGGCGGCGAGGCGCTGCGCCGCCATGCCGGCCAGGATCGGCAGCACCAGCATGGGTGCCGACAGGGCGATCATCATGCGTCCCGCTTCCAGCGCGCTGTAGCCTTCGATGCCGATGAAGCGGGCCGGCAGCAGTACCAGCAGTACGACAAAGGAAAACGCGGGCGCTGCCGCCAGCAGTTGTACGCCGGCAAAAGCAGGCAGGCGGAACAGGGTCAAGTCCAGCATGGGCCGCGCCGCGCGCCGCTCCACGCGGATGAATGCGCCCAGCAGCAAGGCCGCGCCACTGAGCAGCCCCAGGCTGGCAGCACTGCCCCAGCCGCTGTCGGGCGCCTGCAGCAAGCCATAGGTGAACAAGGAGAGGGCGCTTGTAAACGTCAGGGCGCCGGGCCAGTCGACGCCCTGCGCCTGCGGGTCGCGCGATTCGCGCATGGCGCGCGCGGCGGCCAGCAGGGCGGCCAGGCCGGCCGCGGCAGTGGCGACAAAAATGGCGCGCCAGCCCGTGTGGGTGATCAAGGTGCCTGCCAGGAAGGGGCCGAAGGCCAGGCCCACGCCAAAGGCCGTGCCGATCAGGCTGAAGGCGCGCGCGCGGGCGGGGCCGTCGAATTCCTGTGCCAGGGCCGCCAGTCCGCTCGACAGGGCCATGGCGCAGCCCAGGCCCTGGACGGCGCGCAGCACGTCGAGCCACAAGATGCCGGGCGCGGCCGCCAGTGCTAGCGCGGCGGCGGAAAACACGCCCATGCCCAGCAAGAACACGCGCTTGCGGCCATAGCGGTCGGCCAGGGCGCCGGCCACCATCAGGCAGCCGCCAAAGCTGAGCATGAAGGCGTTCGTGATCCATGCCAGCGCCAGCGGCGTGCCGTGCAAGTCGGCGGCGATGGCGGGAATGGCGATGGCCGGTCCCGTAAAACTGAGCGGCATGCACAGCGCGGCCAGGCAGACGGCGGCCAGCACCAGCGTGCGCCGTGCAGTCGCTTGGTCCGGGTCTTGCGCGGGAAGATTCGTATCCATGGGAATGATTCCAGAAAGAGGGAATCCGATGATAATATGGGCGTAATCAATGAAAAAGTGGCTGAAAATCCACTCATAACGGACAAATATTCCCTAATCGAGATGGCGAGATGGCATGGATAATCTGAATGGCATTGCCGCCTTCGTGCGCGCGGCGGAAACGCGCAGTTATGTGGCGGCCGGGCGGCTGCTCGGCGTGTCGGCCTCGGCCGTGGGCAAGAGCGTGGCGCGGCTGGAAGAAAAGCTGGGCGTGCGCCTGCTCAACCGCAGCACGCGGCGCATCAGCCTGAGCAACGAGGGTGCGCTGTTTTACGAACGCTGCCAGCGCATCCTGGCCGACCTCGGGGATGCCGAGGCGGAACTGTCGCACCTGGCCGAGGCGCCGCGCGGCAAGCTGCGCGTCAGCCTGCCCGTGATCGGCTACCGCATCATCCTGCCCCTGCTGGCCGAGTTTACGCGGCGGTACCCGGAGATCGAGCTCGACCTCGATTTCAACGACCGCCTGGTCGACGTGGTGGCCGAAGGCGTCGACGTGGCCGTGCGCAGCGGCACCTTGACGGATTCGCGGCTGATGGCGCGCGAGCTGGGGCCGTTTGCTTTTGCCATCGTGGGCTCTCCCGCATATTTCGCCCGTCACGGCGTGCCGGCCACGCCACGCGCGCTGGAAGGGCACGCCTGCGTGCGTTATAAGTTTCCCACCACGGGCAAGCTGCAGGAATGGGCGCTGCAGCGGGCCGACGGCGACAGCGGCGGCGAGTTGCGCTTGCCGACCGCCTTGACCTGCAACAATATCGAGGCCTTGATCGGCGCCGCCACGCAGGGCGTGGGCCTGGCTTACCTGCCTGACTTTATCGTGCGCGACGCCATCGCGCGTGGCGAACTGCAAGCCGTGCTGGCCGATTGCCTGTTGTACTCGAGCAAGTTCTGGGTGCTGTGGCCGTCGAGCCGTCACCTGTCACCTAAAATCCGCGTCTTTGTTGACCATTTGTGTACCCACCTGCATTTTTCTCCGCCCCCTCCCGACCCTGCATCATCCCTTTGATGGCCCTGGCCGCCGCGCTGGCGGCTGCTTGGGGAATATTCCTACCCCAAAACGATTATTCCTACCGCCGCTGGATTTATATTTGCTGCGCCGCATCACGCCATGCCGCACGGCATCAACTTATGGCCTTCCTGAATACCCGTCATTCGTTATGGAAATTGCCATAAGGAATTTATTTATGTTAATTTCATATCTGTTTCTGCAACATTGCATCGGCTGGTCGCTTGCGGGAACATGTGCAGGATTAGGCGCCATAAGCGTGTAGTAACCAACAATTAAGGGATGGTAACCCCGTTCCGTTCAGGGAGTGTGCATGAAGACAGTCACTACGACGCCGCAGGATCCGGCGCCAGCCACGACAGCGAAACCGGCCCGCAAAACGGGTTTGCTGCTGGGTGGCGGCGCACCAAATTCCACCTTGATCGCCGGCGCCCTGGCTGCTTTCCTTGACGAGGGCATCGAGTTCGACGTTATTTCCGCCTCGGGTGCCGGCGTGTTGATGGGCTTGCTTTACACGACGCCGCACGAGGCCACGCCGCGCCAGGCCTTGCAAAGCTGGGCCGACACGGGCGTGGCCGACAGCATTTACAAGATGATTCCGATCAACTACAAGGTATTCCAGAAGCCGGGCATGCACGCGAGCACTTTCCGCGACGCCTTCCAGCCGCCGGCCAACAATCCTTTTTTCCAGGCATTCCAGCAAACGTTTGCGGGCGTGCCCACGGCTTGGTCGGATTGGGGCAAGCTGATGGTGTCGTCGCTGTCGCCATCGGACCTGTCGGCGAAAAGCCTGGGCCTGTGCGCGCACTTGCCCTTCCTGGAAAAAGCCGTGGATTTCTCGGGCGTGGCCCGCATGCGCCCCGATTTCTACATCAATGCCTACAACCTCAGCGAGCACCGCATGCAAATCTGGGGCAAGCACGAGATCGAAGCTATCCACGTGCGCGCCGCGTTGTCGTTTCCCTTCCTGTATGCGCCCACGACCATCGCCGGCGACGACTATATCGAAGGCGCGGCGCTCGATACGCTCAATTTCGACCCGTTTATCGAAGGCAAGGGCGAGCACCATGACGCCGATACGCTGGTCATCCTCGACATCCTCGGCGACGAGCGACTGCTGCGCAAGCCGCGCAACCTGTACGACGCCTGGGTGCGCTCCATCATCACGCCGCTGGTGAAAATTTCCAAGAGCGAGCTGCGCCTGTTCGAACTCGAACACAACACGGATGCGCGCACGGGCCAGCCCAAGCGGCGCCTGCTCAAGCTCGACTTGATGGGCGGCATCCCGGAGCAGCACTGGCCCGATACGCTGGACTGGTCCAGTTCGAACATGCAGTTGCTGTTCGACGTGGGCCACAAGGCGGGCCTGGCGTTTTGCCGCCAGCATGGCGACTTGCTGCGCCGCGCGCCCGAGGCTTCCCCGCTGGCGGCCTAGCAACCGATCCCCGGCCACCTGATCGGCAGCTACTTATCCTGCCTGGCCTTGCCAGGCTACCTTTTTACTGTGACACACCATGAATATCACCAAGCAATTAATTCTGACCCTGACCATCGCCTTGCTGGCCCTGCTATTGCTGGGCGCCGGCGGCGCCATCCAGCTGCAGCGCGCCCAGGAGCGTTTTGATACCGTGCAAAACCGCATCATTCCCAGCATCCAGGGCTTGAATGCGGCCAAGGGTTTCCTGGCCGACTCGCGTCTGGCCGGTTACCGCCTGTCCGTATTCTCGAACCTGGCCGACAAGACGGCGCTGGACAAGGCCGTGGCCGATGCCAACACGAATTTCGACAAGGTCATCGCCACCTACCGCGCCGAGCGCCTGTATGACGCGACGGACAGCAAGATGCTCGACGCCGACCAGGCCGCCATGGAAGCCTACCGCCGCGCGCTGGCGCCATTCTTTGCCGCCGCCTACGCGGGCGACATGGATGGCGTACGCGCCACCTTGCTGGCCGGCACGCCGCTGGCCATCACGGCCGCCGCCGCCAAGAAAAGCATGGATGACCATATCGCCTACAACAACAAGCTGGTCGATGACGTGAAGGCCGAAAGCCTGGCCGCCTACGACACGGCGTTCAACACCATGCTGGCCGTGCTGGGCGTGGCCGTGTTGCTGACGGGCGCGCTGGCTTGGCATATCTACCGCACCATCAGCGGCGGCCTGGGCAATATCGAACACACGCTGGAGCGCGTCAGCGCTTCGCTGGACCTGTCCGCCGCCATGCCCGTCGAGCGCATGGACGAAGTGGGCCGCACGGCCACCGCCTTCAATAAATTCCTCGAGCGCATCGTCGGCGTGATCGCCACCGTGCGCGCCTCGGCCGATACGGTCAGCGTGGCGGCCGCCCAGATTTCCGCCGGCAACGCGGACTTGTCGGTGCGCACCGAACAGCAGGCGTCTTCCTTGGAAGAAACGGCATCCAGCCTGGAAGAGCTGACCTCGGCCGTGCGCCAGAATACGGACAATGCGCGCCAGGCGAACTCGCTGGCCGTGTCCGCCTCGGACGTGGCCCGCAAGGGCGGCGCCGTGGTGGCGCAGGTGGTGGGCACGATGGGCTCGATCAACGAATCGGCGAAGAAGATCGCCGACATTATCGGCGTGATCGACGGCATTGCCTTCCAAACCAACATTCTGGCGCTGAATGCGGCCGTGGAAGCAGCGCGCGCGGGCGAGCAGGGCCGGGGCTTTGCCGTGGTGGCCACGGAAGTGCGCAACCTGGCGCAGCGTTCGGCGGCAGCCGCCAAGGAAATCAAGGGCTTGATCGAGGATTCCGTCGACAAGGTCAACACGGGCAGCGCGCTGGTCGACCAGGCGGGCGCGACGATGGAAGAAATCGTCGCCAGCATCCGCCGCGTGACGGACATCATGGGCGACATCGCCAACGCCAGCCACGAGCAGAGCGCAGGCATCGAGCAGGTGAACCAGGCCATTTCGCAAATGGACCAGGTCACCCAGCAAAACGCGGCCCTCGTGGAAGAGGCGGCCGCCGCCGCGTCGTCGCTGCAGGATCGCGCCGTGGAACTGGTCGACGTGGTGGCCGTGTTCCGCCTGCGTGGCGACACCCAGGCAAAATCGTTGACAGTGGCGGGTGGCTTGCCGGCCCCGGCTTCAGCCTCAGCCAGCCAGCGCCTGGCGCTGCCTGGCCGCAGTGCCCGCGCTTAAGTTTAGTCATTGAATTGCCCCGGTACGCCGGGGTTTTGGTGATGTCATTGTTCTATTCGGGGGGGGGCGTTGATGTTCGGTATCTGTGACGACGGTAAGTAAGGTTTCCCGGGCTGACAGGGAAGGAGGGCACTGCCCTGTTTCGCAAGTCAGGGTGCCTGCCTTTCGCACACGTGAGTCCGCTTTCGCCCCGTTGCGGTCAGTCGCGTGCGGTCACTCATCATTGAACGACGCGTAGATTTCGACTGAAAGTGCGATGTTGCGTTCGCCCAGCATCAGCAGCGACTGCGGCGATATGGCAACCCCTTCGCTTGATCCGTGCATAAACCAGCCGCAGTAAATATCGATTTCGAATCGTTTCCCTAATTCCAACCAGACATCGGTCCCTATCGGAATTTGCGCTAGCAGCTGGGAGATTTGGCCATCGAAGTCGCCGGTTTCTGAAAGGTCGGCATCAAGTATCCACGCCCCGGTTTTTCGCAGGACGGTCGCACCGGATGAAGTCGTATATTGATAACCCTTCATCCATGCCTTCGAAGGGAAATGGCCGAATAGACGGCACACCTCTTCGGGAATGAGGTCGTCGCCAAATAATCGTATCGACGCTTCACATCTGTTGATTAGGCCCATCTGTCTCCCTGTTTACGACTGACTGCTTCTGGCCGAACTCGGTCTCTAATCAAAAACAATTCGCTGTCCCACTTCGAATTCATTCTCATGGCAATAAAACAGGATAAGCGGTGTGTCGTGCGAATAGATCATCGCGTCGTCACGTGATGGGATAAAAATATCCGACCAATTCTCGACCAGGAACACAGTGCTGCACAAGAAACATTCGTCTTCTCCAAACACCACCACGACCTGCTGGTTTCCCGGCACACGGGCACGTAACCATTTGCTTGCGGTGGCCGCATCGTCTCCGGATGCGAACCGCTCGATCGAGTCAACGGTGTTTATGTTCAGGCCGAGATGGGTCTTTGAGTCGTGAAGGCATGCTACCTCATAGGCGCGGCGGGCGTCTTCGGCATTCAGCCAGGCGATATCCGCTGAGTGATGCTGTAGTTCCTGAACCCGCCAATGTGCTGTATTCATCATTTCTCAAAGTTTCATATGCTCATGGCCATGGCGAGCAGCAGCTTTCGGTCGAATCCGGAGCATCCCTTGATCCTGGCGCAAAACAAGGCTGTCATCATGGCCCGGCTTTATCTGCGACCAGTATAACCAGAATCTGATTCTATTGGCATGATAAAAAAACAGTGTATCCTGCAATTTCAGCGGATATATTTTTGTCGAGGCAAAGAAATGGCTGCGGCATTTATTCCTGCTGGCGGAGTATCTTTGAATTGGCGCAATGGCATGGCGATACTGCGTGATGAATGCTATGCCGCGGGCCAATATTCAGACACTGCATGGCGCCGGATAACAGGCCCAGTTACTTTCACACAATGATAGGGAGATCCCCCAAATTGGCGCAAATTGAAGAAAGCATCCACATTGCCGTCCCGCCTATGGTCATCGACCAGATTTGGAGCGAGGTCGACCGCTGGCACTTGTGGGATCCGGATACAAAGCAAGCCCGGCTCAATGGACCGTTCGCGGTGGGAACACAGGGCAGGATAGTTCCCAGCAAGGGGATGGGTATTGCGATGCTGGTCACGGAGCGCTCGGCAGGCCGCTCGTTCACCGTCGAGGGCTACATCCCTTGGTTCCGCATCCATTTCGAGCACACGGTTGCCGCCGTCAATGACGGATCGCAAGTCGTTCACCGCGTGTGGTTCACTGGAGCCCTTGCCTTTCTGTTCGGCCCAGGCGTTGCCAGACAAGTCCGGGACGGGCTTCCCAGGACGATGCGCTCGCTCAAGGCCTATGCCGAGAAGCGCAACGACACTCTCCACAACGCCGAGGAGGGCGGAGCTAACGCGACAACAGCCTGATAGATAGTTTCTCTTCGTCAATTCCTTGCAAACTGCCCCGTCAAATTAACGTGCCGTTCCCGTCATGATGGAATACAATTCCTGCGTGGCAGCCAGCTTGCCTGGCAAGGCCGGGCACGGCGCCTTTGACCTTGGAAAGATGTTGGCTTATGACTCTGCAGTTCCCTCAGCGAACGGCGCCTTGCGCGCCATCCACGCTCCGCATTTCACGCAAGCCCACCGTTTCCCTGTTCGTCCTGACATTTTCGTGCCTGCTGGTCACGGCGCCCGTCATGGCGGCTGCGCCTGCCAGCAGCAGTGTCATGCTGGAAGAGCTGACCAGCACGGAGTTGCGCAGCCGTATCGACCACGGCGCCACGACCGTGCTGGTGCCGATTGGCGGCGTCGAGCAGAGCGGGCCGTATATCGCGCTGGGCAAGCACAATGTGCGCGCCGGCCTGCTGGCGCGGCAGATTGCGCAAAAGCTGGGCAATACCATCGTCGCGCCCGTCGTTTCCTACGTGCCGGAAGGCGCGGTTTCTCCGCCGGCCGGCCACATGCGCTTTGCCGGCACGATCTCGATTCCGCCGGCCGCCTTCGAAGCCGTGCTGGAAGGGGCGGCCGCCAGCCTGCGCCAGCATGGTTTCCGCGACATCATTTTTCTCGGCGACCATGGCGGCTATCAAAAAAACGAGCAGAACGTGGCCAACAAATTGAACCGCGCCTGGGGCAAGGCTTCCGCCGGCAAGGATGCGCGCGCTTACGCCTTGCTCGACTACTATGACATCACGCAATCGGCCTATATTGCCGAGTTGCAGAAACGCGGCTACAGCAGCGCCGAGATCGGCCTGCACGCGGGCTTGGCGGATGCGGCCTTGATGCTGGCGACGGACCCGTCGCTGGTGCGCAGCGACGCCATGGCCCACGGACCCAAGCCCGGCGTGGCGGACGGCGTGCGCGGCGACGCGACGCGCGCCACGGCTGAACTGGGCCAGATCGGTGTCAAGCTGCAGGTGGATACCTCGGTGGCTGCCATCAAACAGCTGCTGAAACGTAATAAATAACTTCCGCTGGAAGTGCTGAACTTCCGGCTTTTGCAACGAAACGACGCGAAATCACATGAAAAAATCTCAACGACGCACCATCGTCACCTTGTCCGCCCTGGCTGCCGCACTGGCCGGCCTGGGCGTGGCCAGCCAGGTCACCGGCGCCAGCACAGCGGCTCCAGCCGCCGTCGCGCCGGCCGCCGCCTATTCGCCGCTGCCGGGCATGCCGCCGCTGGTGGATCCGAAAAACGTGTACGGCAGCATCGCCAGCAGCAATATGAGCCCCGTCGTCAAGGATCATTTGCGCCGTGTCTACGTGCCCAACCTGCGCTCGAACGATGTCTACGTGATCGACCAGGAGACCCTGAAAGTGGTCGACAAGTTCAAGGTCGGCAGCGGCCCGCAGCACGTGGTGCCGTCTTGGGACTTGCGCACCCTGTGGGTGGCGAACAATGCCGAGCGCACGGACAAGGGCAGTTTGACGCCTATCGACCCTTTGAGCGGCAAGCCGGGCAAGGAAGTGCCCGTCGATGATCCCTACAATATGTATTACACGCCGGACGGCAAATCGGCCATCGTCGTGGCCGAAGCGCGCCACCGCCTCGATTTCCGCGATCCGAAGACCATGGCGGTGCAGTATTCGATCGACACGCCCCAGTGTGGCGGCATCAACCATGCGGATTTCTCCAATGACGGCCGCTACGCCATGTTCACCTGCGAGTTCGACGGCACCATCGCCAAGATCGACCTGGTGGGCCGCAAGGTCGACGGCTACCTGAAATTGCAGATGCCGGCCAAGCGCTTTGCCGAATCCGGCCCCGTGGGCGGCCCGGCGAATGAAATCTGCAGCGTCAAGAAGGGTATGCCGCAAGACATACGCATCTCGCCGGATGGCAAGAAATTCTATATCGCCGACATGGACGCCGACGGTGTGCACATCGTCGATGGCGCCACCCTGAAGGAAATCGGCTTCATCCAGACGGGAGTGGGCGCGCACGGCTTGTACCCTAGTCGCGATGGCAAGAAATTGTACGTGGCCAACCGCGGCACGCACCGCATCCACGGCAAGCCCAAGGGCAAGGGCAGCGTCAGCGTGATCGATTTTGCCACGGAAAAAGTCGTGTCGAACTGGCCGATACCTGGCGGCGGCAGCCCCGACATGGGCAATGTGTCCGCCGATGGCAAGTACCTGTGGCTGTCCGGCCGTTTCGACGACGTGGTCTACCGTATCGAGACGAACAGCGGCGACGTTGCCAAGGTCAAAGTTGGCCAGGAACCGCACGGCTTGACCGTATGGCCGCAGCCGGGCCGCTATTCGCTGGGCCACACGGGCAACCTGCGCTAGGCTGGCGCATGGCGTTTCCTGAGCAGCCGGATTCGCAGTTGTGGTTGCTTAAAAGGCAATGTTGGCGCATACTGTACTTCCATTTCACTATCGCCAGGGAGCGCCATCATGATTCTTGATCACATCGGTTTGAATGTCAGCGATGCACAGGCCAGCAAGGCCTTCTTTTCGGCCGCGCTGGCGCCCCTGGGCGTCGCGGTGGTGATGGAAGAGCAGGGTTGGGTCGGCCTGGGCAAGGATGGCAAGCCCGATTTCTGGTTCGGCGTGGGCGGCACGCCGCATGCCGGCATGCATCTCGCCTTCGCGGCGGACAACCGTGCCCAGGTGGACGCCTTTTACAAGGCCGCGCTGGAAGCGGGCGGCAAGGATAACGGCGCGCCAGGCATCCGCGCACTGTATCACCCGAATTACTATGGCGCTTTCGTGCTGGGGCCGGACGGTCACAATGTCGAAGCCGTCTGCCACCATCCCGAGCCCTGACACCGTTATTTCCTGAAGAGAGCAGCATGAAGCACAGCGCCACCCTGTTTGCCGACGATGCCGGCCGCTATGCCTACGTCAAGGCGGGTTTTTCCTGGCCGGCTCTGTTCCTGGGCTCGTTCTGGGCCGTCGCCAAGCGCCGCTGGTGGCTGCTGCTGCTCATGCTGGCGATGGATGCGTGCCTGTGGTTTGGCAGCCATCTGGCCACCGAACTGCGCATCGGCCCGATGATGCTGCTGATGGCCGTCTCGGAGCTCAGTTACCTGCTGGCGCGTGGCTGGTATGGCAATCGCTGGCTGGAAGCGTCGCTGCGCAGCCATGGCTACAAGCCCGTCGTGCCGGGCGCGGGCGCCGCTTGTTGAGCTTGCCTGGCACAGATTTTCCTTCCCGTCACTGACGTTTGCCAAAGGCAAGCCGTCCAGCCCAAACTTTCTGCGCAGCCTAGCGCACCTTTGATCCAGATCATCCCTCGCCAGCGGTGCTCACGTAGCCTTGGGACTCGCGTTGCAAAGCATCTTCCCACCAATCGGATATGTTTTTTCGCGTTTCGTGGCGTAGCCTGGCCGTTTGCCTCACCGTTCGACTGCCGGTGGTGTCGCCATTTGTTTGTGTCCACCCAACCGCTATTTAATGAGGAACTCCATGTATCCATATTCCCGTAGTGTTACCCCTGCCGCCAAAAACCACCTGGAAGCCCAGCTGGCTTTCTTCAATGGACTGTCGAAGTCGCTGTTCCAGTCGGTGCAGCACTTCAGTGACCTGAACATGCAGCTGGCGCAAGGCTTGCTGGAAGAAACCACGGTCACCAGCCAGAACCTGCTGACGGTCGAGCGCGCTGAAGATGTGTTCCAGGTGGCTGCCGCCTCGGGCCAACCAGCCGCCGAGCAACTGCGCAAATACCAGCAACAGGTAGCGCGCCTGGCAGCCGATACGCAGGTCGAACTGGCCAACGTGGCAGAGCGGCATGTGAATGAAACGAGCCGTACTGCCAAGGCCCTGGCCGAAGAAGTGGCCCGTACTGCTTCGGAAGAAACGGAGAAAAACGTGCGCAAGCAGCAGGAAGCCATGCAGCGCATCGCCGAACCGTTCCAGGCCTATCATCAGAACGGCGCCAGCCGCGACCAGCAGCGCGGCGCGCAAAGCCGTGACGGTCAAAGCCTGCAAAGCGGCAGCCATCAGGGTAGCCAGCAGTCGGCCGGCAGCGAAAGCTTGGCCAGCGGCAGCGTCTCGCAAGCGGGCTCCGCACAAAGCAAAAGCAGCAGCGCCAGCCGTAAAGAGTAAGCGGGCCGCTGCAGTCAACTGAATCCGCATTCGGGGGCCGAGCCTTGAGGTGCGGCTGGTTGACACGCAGCGTCGCGTGTACTGGTCTGGCAGAGCGCCCGTCCCTCAGGGGGCGGGCGTTTTGTCGTGGACGCACGCCGCGGCAGCCTGCGTGGCGGTGCCCTGCGCCATTGCCGGCTGCTGCGGCGTGGCCGGAGGCGTTGGCCTGGCGTCTTGCGGCGTGCCTCCGTTGTTTACCATGTTGTCCGCCGCATTGTCTGTCTTGCTGTTGGCGTCGATAAAGGCGCTCACGGCGTCGAGCGTGGGCGCCAGCATGCGCAAGGGGCTGGCCAGCGAGGCGACCAGGGTGGTATGGCTGACCTTGTCGAAATACGTTTCCGTCACGGGCCTGGCAAGCGCCCGCAATGCCCTGGCCAGGCCACCCGTGTTGCGTTGCGGATCGACCAGCTTATCCTTGCCGGGCGCCGGTGCGATCAGCAGGGCGGGCGGCGCTTCGGCAGTCACGTGATGGATGGGCTGCGAAGCGGCGGGCGTGTCCGGGTAAAAGAAAACGGGGCGGGTGATGGTGTTTTCTATTGGCAGGAAATCATAGGGGCCGGCCAGGCCGATCCAGCCCCGCAAGTCGTGCGGACGCATGCCGTGGCGCGCCAGCAGGCTGGCGTCGAGCGCTAACATCGCCGCATTGTAGGCGCCGGCGCTATGGCCCATGACGAACAGCCGCGCCGGGTCGCCGCCATGGCGGCTGGACTCCATCGCGGCCCATGCCACGGCGCGGGCCGCATCCTGCAAGATTTCGGGATAGTGCACATCCGGATACAGCCGGTAGTCGGCGATCACGGCCAGATAGCCGCGCGCCGCGAGCGCGTGGCCAACGAAGGCATAGTCGGCGCGCTCGCCCGTTGTCCAGTTGCCGCCGTAAAAGAACACCACCACGGGCACGGGCCCCGTGCGGGTCCTGGGGGCGTAGACATCGAGCTTTTGCCGTGGCAGAGGGCCGTAGGCCAGGCCGCGCGTCACTTGCGAGGCGTTGCCGGACGACAAGGCATTGATGGCTATCAAGGGCGAGCAGGCGGCCAGGCCGACAGCCAGCGGGATGGCCCCCAGCAAACCGAGCAGGGTGGTGCGCAGGATCGTCATGCCAGCTCCTGATGGTTAAGGGTGATGCTTGCAGTGTAGGCCAGGCAGGGGTGGGCGCACACGGAGAAGTTGCGGTCTGGCATAGATAAATGTGGCATGCGTCAATCAGTCCTGTAACAGCCATTTGCGCGCCGTGGCGATGACGGCGTCCGACAGGGTGCGTGTGAGGGGCGTCTGGATATCCCAGGCATGCCAGGTCAGGGGCACATCGAGAGCCTGCCCGGCCGCCACGTCGACCAGCCTGCCGGCGGCCAGCGCCGTTTCCGCCTGCAGCAAGGGCACCATGCCATAAGCATAGCCCGCTTCGATGAAGCGCACGAAGTCGCGCGCCGAACCGAGCACATGGTGCGGATAGCGGCCCGTGTAGCCGAGGCGGTGCTGCAGGTAGCGTTCGTGCAGTGCATCCTTGCTGCCAAACGTGATGGCCGGCGCCTGGCTGACGGCTTCCACGGTAAAACCATGGGGAAACCATTGCTGCGAGAACGCGGGCGAGGCTACGCACAGGTAGCGCATGCCGCCCAGCGGCGTGGCCGTGGTGCCGGCCACCAGGTCGTTGGCGCTGGTGACGCAGGCAAACACGCGCCCCTCGCGCAGCTGGCTCAGGGTGTGGTCCTGATCGTCGAGGCGGATATCGAGCAGGCACGACGGCGGCGACAGCAGCGGTCCCAGCGCTTCCGGTATCCAGGTGGCGGCGCTGTCGGCGTTGACGGCGATGGCCAGCTCCGGCAAATGCGTGGTGGGGCCGGGCTGGGCGTCGAGCGCCGCTTCGAGCAGCTTGACTTGCCGGTAATGGGCGATCAGGCGCTGGCCCGCTTCCGTGGGCAGGGGCGGGTGGCTGCGGATGATCAATAAAGTGCCTTCCAGGTTTTCCAAGGTGCGGATGCGCTGCGACACGGCCGGCTGGCTGATCGCCAGCGCTTGCGCGGCCTTTTCAAAGCTGCCCAGGCCGATCACGGCGTCGAGGGCGGCCAATCCACGGTAATCGACGACGCGCATAAGTTTCTCTTATATATGGTTAGAATCATTCATTATACTTATATTTACTTTTTCTTTACACTGTTGAAATAGGGTAACAACTCCACTCTCCCGCGCGGTCCTGCTGGTACCGCTACACCCTCCACCTACCTTTGATGACTTTGCCGTTGCCGGCAGAGCGTGGGCGGCCGTGCGCGTGATGGAAAGCAATAAAGGAATCGATATGGACAGCGCAATCTTCTTGAAAGGCATGGGGCTCGGAGCGAGCCTGATCGTGGCCATCGGCACGCAAAACGCTTTCTTGCTCAAGCAGGGCTTGAAGCGCCATTACGTGCTCACCTGCATCCTGGTCTGCCTGGTGTGCGACGCCATCCTGATCACGGCCGGCGTGGCCGGCATGGGCACGTTCATTGCCGACAATCCCAATTTCCTGCTGTGGGCCAAGGCCGGCGGCGCCACCTTCCTGATCGCGTATGGCTTGCGCGCCGCCAAGTCGGCCTGGCGCCCAACGGCCCTGACGGTGTCGGCCGCCAAGTCGCCCGAAGGCTACTGGGCCGTGATCGGCGCGGCGCTGGCGTTCAGCCTGCTGAACCCGCACGCCTTCCTCGATACGGTCATCCTGCTCGGCTCGATCGGCGGCCAGCATGAAGGCGTGGGACGTTTCTACTTCGCCGGCGGCGCCATCATGGCTTCGGCCCTGTGGTTCTTCCTGCTGGGTTTTGGCGCCCGCTACCTGGCGCCCGTGTTTGCCAAGCCCATGGCCTGGCGCGTGCTCGACGGCATCATCGCCCTCGTCATGTGGGCCATCGCCGCCTCGCTGTTCCTGTAAAGCATCAACGCGTCAGGAAGGCCAGCACGCGGCTGGCCAGCTTGCCATACGGTGGCCACAGCAGTTTCAGTACACTGTAGCGGGCCTGGTAAAACACGGGCCGCAGCTTGCTGAAAGTGTGGAAGCCTTCCACGCCATGGTAGTGGCCCATGCCCGACTCGCCCACGCCGCCGAAGGGCAGATCGTGCTGGCCCACGTGGAAGAGGGCGTCGTTGACGGACACGCCGCCCGACATCACGCGGTCGATCAGCAGCTGCACCGTGTCTGCCTGCTTGCTGAACGGATAGATGGCCAACGGGCGCGGCCCCGCGTTGATGCTGTCGATCACGGTGTCAAGGTTCGCATAGCCGCGCAGCGGCAGGATGGGGCCGAAGATTTCCCGCGTCAGCAACAGGCAATCGTCGGGCGCGTCGAGCACGATGTGTGGCGCGATCTTGCGCGTGGCCCGGTCGTACGCTGGGCCCGGCAACAGCGAAATCACTTGCGCGCCCCGTTCCCGCGCCTCGTCGAGCGCCAGCAGCAGGCGCTCAAAGGCGGCCTCGTCGATGATGGAGGTGTAGTCTGGCGTGTCCAGGCGCGGGTAGCGCGTGGGCACGATGTCGCGCGCATGCGCGACGAAGGCGGCGATGCTGGCTTCGGGCAGCCAGGCGTGGTCGACGCTGGTGCAGATTTGCCCCGCGTTCAGGTACTTGACGAACAGGATGCGCTCGGCTGCCGTGCGCACGTCGAAATCGGCGCAGACGATGGCCGGCGCCTTGCCGCCCAGCTCCAGGGTGACGGGGCATAGATTGCGCGCGGCGGCCGCCATGACGGCGCGGCCCGTCTGGCCGGAACCCGTAAACAGCAGGTGGTCGAACGGCAATTGCGAAAATTCCATACCCACGCCGCCCGTCTCGTCAAAAAACTGCAGCTTTTCCGGCGGAAAATAGGCGGGCATGGTGTCGATCAGCAGCCGCGCCAGGTGGCGCGAGTTTTCGCTCATCTTGACCATGGCGCGGTTGCCGGCGGCGAAAATGTAGGTCAAGGGCACCAGGCTCAGGTTCACGGGAAAATTCCACGGCACGATCACGCCCACCACGCCCAGCGGCTGCGGCATCACGCGGTTGCGGGCGCCAGGAAAGCTGCGCCAGTCCACGCCGCAGCGCTGCGGCCGCATCCATTTTTTCAAGTGTTTTAATACATGGGCTATGCCATCGATGGCGGGAAAGATCTCCGCCAGCAAGGTTTCGTGCCGGGAACGGTTGCCATAATCGGCGCTGATCGCTTCGCATAGCGCATCTTTATGCTCGCGGATAAAGCGCTGCAGAGTTTGCAGGTCGCGTTGGCGCTCGGCCAGGGGCGGCACGGGGTGGGCCAGGCAGGCCGTGCGCTGCAAGCGCAGGGCGGCAGTCAGTTCGGTGCTCAATTCCATGTTTTCTGCGACATCAGGCATTGTTTTCCTTGGCCGGCCCGGCAATGTGCGCGCCGTTCCAGCACACTATAGTGGACTCTGCGGATAAGCGCCGCCAGCGTGCCGACGGCGTTGTACGATACACCGTAAAATGTCCATCAACTTGACACTACGCTTTCCAGGAATGCCATGACCTCGACCCCGCCAGACTCCCTGCACATCGTGTGCCCCCATTGCGACGCCGTCAATCGCCTGCCGGCAGCCCGCCTGATTGAACAGCCCACGTGCGGCAAGTGCCAGAAGGATTTATTTACGGGCCAGCCCGTGGACCTGGCCAGTGCCCGTTTCCTCAAGCATATCGAACGCAGCGACATTCCCGTGCTGGTCGATTTCTGGGCGCCGTGGTGCGGTCCGTGCCGCAGCATGGCGCCATTCTATGTGCAAGCCGCCAAGACCCTGGAACCCGCATTTCGCGTCGTCAAGGTGAATACGGAAGCGTCGCCGGACCTGGGCAGCCGTTTCAATATCCGCAGCATTCCCACCCTGGCCCTGTTTATGCGCGGCGTGGAAGTGGCGCGCCAGCCCGGTGCCATCGATGCGAATGCCATCATCGCCTGGGCGCGGGACAAATCCCGCCTTTGAGCCGGCAGGAAAACCATCGAGGTTTTCCATTTGACAGTTAATATGGTGCCATATTATATTGTGCCATATGATAAAACTCGAACAGAAATATACGGCCCTGCTGGGCGACGTGCAGCGGCGTGCCAGCGGTCTCGACATGACGCGCTCCATCGGTCAGTTGCGCCTGTGCTTTGAAGTGCTGGGCCTGGCCTCCGCCATCGATGGCGATTGCGCCGCGCGCCTGGGCCGGCATGGTTTGTCGGAAGGCAAGTTTGTCTTGCTGGCCCTGCTGCGCGACGTGCCCGGCGGACTGTCGCCGCACGAGCTGGCCGAGCGGGCCGGCGTGACGCGCGGCACCATCACGGGCTTGCTCGACGGCCTGGAACGCGATGGTTTCCTGGCGCGCCACGCGGACCAGGTCGACCGGCGCAAGCTGCTGGTGCGCCTGAGCGCCAAGGGAGAAATGGCCGCAGCCACCCTGGTCGATGAACACGCGCAATGGATCGCCAGCCTGTTTGCCGATTTCACGCCGGAAGAAATGCAGTTGTTGAGCGCGCTGCTGGAAAAAGCCTGGCGCAAGACGGACCGAGGTGCCGCATGAGCCGTGGCGTCGCCGACATCGCTCCCGCGCGCCTGGCGCTGCTGAACGGGGGAAGCGTGGCCAGCACCACCCTGACGGAAGGGCTGGCCATCGATTTCGCCCAGCTGCTGGCGGCGGCCGTGCCCGCTATCGGCGCGGCCCGGCTGGAGCAGATGCGCGCGCAGGCCGCAGCCGGCATCACCAAACGCATGGCGCTGGCGGCGCAATTGCTGCTCGACGCACAAGTTGACTTGGCGCCATTGCAAGCGCATGTTTCCGACACGGTACGAGGCTGGGTCTGCTTTGCCATCGCCGCCCAGGCTAGCTGGACCTTGCCGCAACAGCTGGCCGCCATGCGGCCGTTGGCCGACGATGGCCATTTCGGCGTGCGCGAATGGGCCTGGCTGGCCCTGCGGCCCCATCTGGCGGCGCATCTTGACCACGCCATTCGCTTGCTGGCGCCGTGGACGTCGGACCCGTCGGAAAGAGTCCGCCGTTTCGCCTGCGAAGCGCTGCGCCCGCGCGGTGTCTGGTGCGCGCATATCGCCCAGCTAAAAGAACAGCCGCAGCTGGCCTTGCCCGTGTTGCACGCCTTGCGCGCCGACCCGGTCGTCTACGTGCAGGATTCCGTGGCCAACTGGCTCAACGATGCGGCCAAGAGCCGGCCTGACTGGGTACGCAGCCTTTGCGCGCAATGGCTGCTGGAAAGTGCCAATGCCGCCACGCAACGCATCTGCAAGCGCGCCCAGCGCTCGCTGGCCTGACGATGGATCACTGAAGGAGAAAACATGCATTACCTGTTAGAACTGTACAGTCCGAAACCGGCCTGGCTGGCCCTCGATGGCGCCGCGCGCCAGGCGTATTTCGATACGGTGGGCGCCGGCATGGCGGCCTTGTCCGGCACCGGCGCCGAAGCGCTGGCCATGGGCGCCATCGATGGCGGCAAGCTGCATGCGGCTGCCCAGCAATTCTATGCCGTCTGGCGCTTCCCGGACGAGGCGGCACTGAACGCCTTGTTGGCCGGCATCGCCGCTACGGGCTGGCATGATTATTTCGATACCATCAATGCGGCCGGCCCGGCCGTGGATTTTCCTGGCCACCTGGCGCAGCTGGTGGGCATCTAAGCGTACGGCGTTTTCCTTTTCCTTGCCGCTGCGGTAAAGTTGGCATTTCCATCCGATCACCGACGTTGATGCCGACCAAACTGCTCCCCATCCTGATGCTTGCCCTGGCGCCCATGCTGGCCTTGGCCATCCCTGCCACCCCGCAAGCCCTCGTCGTCGCCGCTCGCAAGCAGGTGGGCGTGACCCTGCAGTACGACCCGCGCTACGAACGGCTCGCCTATCCGGGCGGCGACGTGCCGATAGAGCGGGGCGTGTGCACGGACGTGGTCGTGCGCGCCTACCGCCAGCTGGGGCAGGATTTGCAGGTGCTGGTGCACGAAGACATGCGCAAGGCGTGGCAGGTGTACCAGCAGCAGGGACGCTGGCAAATGAAGGGGCCGGACCGCAATATCGACCACCGCCGCGTGCCGAACCTGGGCACATACTTTGCCCGCCACGGCACCAGCCTGTCGCCAAGCAAGGAAGCGAACGCTTACCGCGCGGGCGACATCGTCACCTGGCGCCTGCCGCGCAACCTCACGCACATCGGCATCGTCAGCGACAAGCAGTCGTGGAGCGGCGTGCCGCTCATCATCCACAACATCGGCGAGGGTGCACGCGAGGAAAATATTCTATTCAGCTATCCCATCACGGGACATTATCGCTGGCAGCCCCGTTGACGGCCAGCGGTGCTATTTCCTGCAGGATCGCCAGCACCTGGGCCAGCGCCGTATCGATGTCGAGCTTGTCGATGGCGCCATAGCCGAGGAACAGGCCTTCGTGACGCGCCACGCCATGGTAAAAGCCCGATAGCGCATACAGGCTGATGTCGGCCAGGCGCGCGCGGCGCAGCAATTCGGCGATGTCGAGCGGCGCCTGGGCCAGGGCCGCCACGTGGAAGCCGGCGCTGGCCGGCACGAGGCGGAACCACGGCGCCAACGGGCCGTTGAACCAGTGCTGCAGCCGCTCGCGGCGGCCCGCATAAATGTCGTGGCAGCGGCGTATGTGGCGCAGCAAATGGCCGTCGCCGATGAACTTGGCCAGCGCATGCTGGCCCAGGCTGGCCGTATGGCAATCGCTCAGGTATTTCACCGTTTCCACGGCGGCCACGATGGCTTGCGGCAGCACTGCATAGCCGAGCCGCAATTCCGGCAGCATGATCTTGGAAAAGCTGCCCACATGGGCCACGACGCCATAGCGGTCCATGCTTTGCAGGGAATCCTCGGGCCGGCCTTCGTAGCGGAAGGCGCTGTCGTAGTCGTCCTCGATGATGATGGCACCCAGTTGCTGGGCCCGCTCCAGCAAGGCGTGGCGGCGCGCCATGCTCATCGGCATGCCCAGTGGAAATTGATGCGCGGGCGTGACATAGATCAAGCGCGTGCCGTCGGGAATCTGCCCGACGACGAGGCCATCCTCGTCCACTTCGATGCCCACCACGCGGGCGCCCTGGCTGGCGAACACGGCGCGCGCCACCGGGTAGCCGGGTTCTTCCACGGCAACCGTGTCACCAGGCTCCAGCAAGGTCAGCGCCAGCAGGTGCAAGGCTTGCTGCGCGCCGCTGGTGACGAGCACTTGTTCCTCGGTGCAATGGATGCCGCGGCTGAAGGCGGCATGGCCGGCAATCGCCGCGCGCAAGGACGGCAAGCCGGCGACAGGAGCATAGCGGCCGCGCGCCTGTCCACCCTGGCGCAGCGCGTGCAGCATGCAGGCGCGCCATTCATCCTGCGGGAAGTGCGCGGGCGTGGCGCGTCCGCCGATGAAGGCATAGCGCGCGGGCTCTTCCTGGCTGGCACGGCGCAAGGGCGTGGGGGTCGCTTCCCAGCGGGCGATGCGCTGCGCGCTGGCCAGCGGCGTGCTGGCGTGGCGGCGCTGCGGCGAGGCGTGCGGCGTCTGCACGAAGCTGCCCACGCCCACTTTGCCGACCAGCAGCTTTTCATAACCGAGCTTGTCATACACGTCGGAGACCGTCTTGCGCGACAGCCCCAGCTGGCTGGCCAGCAGGCGCGAGGGCGGCAATTGCTGGCCGTCCGTCAGCCGGCCCGAGCGGATAGCTTCGCTGAGCTGGCGGTACAGCTGGCCGCCCAGGTCGCGCGTGCCGTCGATCAGGATATGTAATTCCATGGTGTGTCTGCTGGTGGTCTGCTGTTTTTCGGGGGGATTGGCCTGCCGCGCGTACTGCTTGCGCTTCTACAATAGTGCATCTTTACTCTATCAAGGAATGCATCATGACACAGCAACGACTCGACTTCACGCAAGCTTCGCCGGACGCCGTCAAGGCCATGTACGCACTGGAAGCGGCGATCGCCAAGCTGGGCGTGGAACACTCGCTGCTCGAGCTGATCCGCCTGCGCGCCTCGCAAATCAACGGCTGCGCTTTTTGCGTGGACATGCACACGAGCGACGCGCGCAAGGCCGGCGAAACGGAACGTCGCCTGTATGCCGTGTCCGTCTGGCGCGAAACGCCGTTCTTCACGCCGCGCGAGCGGGCCGTGCTGGCCTGGACGGAAGCGTTGACGCTGCTGCCGCAAAACCACGCCTCGGACGACGATTACGCGGCGCTGGCGGCCGAACTGACGCCGGCGGAAATGGTCAACGTGACCCTCGCCATCGGCTCCATCAACACCTGGAACCGCCTGGCCGTGGGCTTTCGCAAGATGCCCGAATAAGTTCTGTGTTCGTTCGCGAACAGACGCCTGGCTGGTCCCTGGGTAGGCTGGCAAAATAACTTGTCAGCGAGGGAACGGCCATGGAAGTCAATATTAGCGAAGCAATTGAAAAGACTCCGGAACAGCTGGAAGAGACGCGCCGTGAATTCGTCGCCGAACTGTGGCGGCGCTTTGAAGCCTTGCAGGAATGGGCCGTCAGCCACTGGCCTGACCAGCACAACCCCTTGAGTTCCGCCGACTTCGTCGAGGCGCGCAAGGAAATCTTGAGTCTGCGTTCGCCGGCCGGTTCCCTGAACCAGCCGGCCCAGCGGAATGAAGCGGAACCGGAGCAGGGCGGGGCGCAGTATGTGGATGTGACGCCCGCCCCCTGGCCTTGAGGAGCGCCTGAGAAAACGTCCATGACGGCGTTGCCGTGCCTTGCCGTACTAGCGTACTGCCTGCGGCACGGCGCCTTGTCCTGAACGTTTTTCAGGTGCTCCCGACCTGAAAAATCCGCTGTAAAAGCTACTGCTTGACCGCTTCCGTTTTCCCTCCCTGCGCAAACACCCAGCAAACCAAACTCACCAGCAATCCCGCCATCACGCCATACGCCAGATTCAAGGCGCTGTCGAACAGCAGCGGCGCCACCAGGCCCGAGACCAGCGCGAACAGCAGCATCTGGATGAACGATTGCATCGACGACGCCAGGCCGCTGTTGTTGGGGAAGTGGTTCAGGGCCATCAGGGTCATCGGCGGCATGGCGATCGACAGGGCGAACGAGTAGAAGAACAATGGCAGCACGGCCCACGGCACTTCGGCGGCAAAGACATAGTTGTAGCCGATGTTGGCGGCAGCCGCCACCAGCATCAGGATGAAGCCGGTCCAGATCATCTGGCGCTGGCTGTAGCGGTGGGCGATCTTCGCCGACAGGGCCGAACCGAACACCATGCCGCTAATTAATGGAATGAACAGCCAGGCAAACGCCGTTTCCGGCAGGTGCAGGATGTTGATGATGAAGTAGGCGGCCGAACCGATGTACAAGGCGAAGCCGCCAAAGGCGGCGCCGATGGCCGTCGACAGCAGCAGGAACTGGCGGTGGCACAGCACTTTCCAGTAATTGACGGCGATATCGCCCAGGTGGAAGGCGTGGCGCTGCTCCTTCGGCAAGCTTTCCGGCAGCGCGCGCCAGACGACGACGAACATCAGCACGCCAAACGCCGTCAGGAACCAGAAGATCCAGCGCCAGCCCAGGCCCACTTGCAGCCAGCCGCCCAGCACGGGGGCGATGGCCGGCGCCAGCGCGAACACCATCATGATGTGCGAGAGGATTTTTTGCGCGGCGGCGCCCGAATAGCGGTCTTGCACGATGGCGCGCCCGATCACGGAACCGGCGCCCGCCGAAAGTCCCTGCAGCACGCGCCAGGCCAGCAGCCAGCCCAGCGACGGCGCCAGCGCGGCGCCCACGGAGGCGATCACATACAGCACCAGCGAGACGAGAATCACGGGACGGCGGCCGAACGAGTCGGACAGGGTGCCGTAAAACAGCATCATGAAGGCGAACGTGAACAGGAAAAAGCTCAGGGTTTGCTGCACCAGCAGGGGGCTGGCATTGAAATCTTGCGCGATGGCGGGGAACGACGGCAGATAGGTGTCAATTGCAAGCGGTCCGACCATCGCCAGGCCCGCCAAAATCCATGTTAATAATTTAGTCATGTTGAAGAGTGTTTTTGTTAGCCCGTCATTTTACGCTAGTGGACGCAATCGGGTTTGGCGCCGGCCTTGTTTGTCATTCATATGCGTTTTTCGCATATGGAATCTTGAAATTCTTCGTTTGCATCGCTTGTCGCCACCGCTATGCTTGGGCGACCCGGCTTGTTTGCCATTTTCTGGAAGTGATACGCCATGCACAGTATTTATCCCGCGGCGCCCGCCGACGACACGGCTCAATGGAACCTGGGGCCCGTGATCCAGGCCTTGCGCAGCTCGCGCGAAGACAAGCACAAGATCCGCCATAACGGCAGGGTGCGCGAACTGCCGTCGCGCGAAGCCCTCACTACCATCGTCAACGGCCTGTCGGCAGCCCTGTTCCCCACGCATTACGGGCGGCCCAACCTGACGGACGAAAGCATCGATTATTTTGTCGGCGACACCCTCAACACCACCCTGAACCGCCTCAGCGAACAGGTGCGGCGCGGCTTGCTGTTCTCAGTGCCGGCCGGCGATGAGGGGGATGCCGCCAGCGACGACGCGGCCCTGGCGCAGCAGGCGCGCGACATCACGCGCGCCTTTGCCGCCAGCCTGCCTGACATCCGCGCCCTGCTGGTGTCGGACGTGCAGGCCGCGTATGCGGGCGACCCGGCCGCCACCTCGGTGGCCGAGATCATGCTGTGCTACCCGGGCACCATCGCCATCCTGTACCACCGCCTGGCGCACCGCCTGCATGCGCTCGGCGCACCGTTCCTGGCGCGCCTGATCGCCGACATCGCGCATACCCTGACGGGCATCGACATCCACCCGGGCGCGCACATCGGCGCCTCCTTTTTCATCGACCACGGCACGGGCGTGGTGATCGGCGAGACGGCCATCATCGGCCAGCGCGTGCGCCTGTACCAGGCCGTCACCCTGGGCGCCAAGCGTTTTCCCGCCGATGCTTCCGGCGCGCTGATCAAGGGCACGCCGCGCCACCCCATCGTCGAGGACGACGTGGTGATATACGCGGGCGCGACCGTGCTGGGGCGCATCACCATCGGCGCGGGATCGACCATCGGGGGGAATGTGTGGCTGACGCAGAGCGTGCCGCCAGAAAGCAATGTATCGCAGGCGCAGATGCGCAATGACTGAAGAGTGGCCGAGAAAACGTCCATGACGGCGTTGCAGCGCCTTGGCGTACTAGCGTACTGCCTGCGGCGCTGCGCCTTGCCCTGAACGTTTTTCGGGCACTCTTCACATGCGGGAGTGCGGGTTTTACTTCACCGTCAGCGCTTCATAGCGCGCCACGGGCACGCCATCCTTCAGCAGCAGCAATTCCTGGTCGGCGTAGCGGTAGCCATTGACTTCGCCCAAGGTGGTCAGGAGCAGGCGTTCCAGGTCCATGTCCTTCGGCTGGCACATCATCATGGTGCCGGCCATCTGTCCAAAGTTCAGGGTGCTGACGCCATCGCTGGTGTAGCCGCCCATCATCTGGTTGCAGCCGCTGTTGCCGCTGGCGCGGCCTTCAGCCAGCAGCAGGGTCACTTCGCGCTGCTCGGGCGTCTTGCGCACCACTTGCTTGCCCTTCAATTCCTTCAGCTTCCACTGCGTGCCCGTCAGCTTCGGTGCCGGCTTGGCGGGCGAGGTGGCGCCTGGCGCAGCGGCGGCAGCGTCGCTGCGCACCGGCGTTTGCGCGCAGCCGGCAGTGATGGCGACGATGGCGGCGAAGGGAATCAGTCTGGCGAGTTTGAACATGGTATTTCCTGGTTAACGTAATAGGGGATAGCCGCCAGCGTAGCAGATTGGCGCCACGCCAGCGTGCACGGTTGACAAGCTCATTGGCAAGCTCACTCCTGCTTTTCCTGTTCCAGCCGGGACTCGAGCACGGTGCGCGCCGCCGCCACGTAGGCGCGGCAAGCCTGCGGGTCGATGAACGCCTCGCTGCCGGCCGTGGCGCTCGCTTCCAGCCGCTCAAACAGCTGCGACGCTTCCGGGTGGGCGGAAATGAGCACGTCGCACGGCAGTTTTTCCAGGCGCTCGAAGCTGTGGCGCAGGTCGTCCACCGCGTTCGGATACTCGCTGCTGGCGCTGAACTTGAAGCCGGGACGCGAGACGGCGTTGAGGCTGTCCGCATAGACCATGTTCAGGCAGCGGGGGCCGTCGCACGATTGCCACGTCCAGCTCAAGCCTCCGGGCGTGTGGCCCGGCGTGGCGTGCGCCGTCAGGTTGACGGGGCCGACGTTGAACCGGCCGCCGTCGCGCGCCAGGCGCATGTCCTTGACGGGCGGGTACTTGGGCAGCGCGTGGTATTGCGGGTCGTCCGGCCCCACTTCGCCCGACGCCAGGTCCAGCGCGGCCGACGGGCTGGCGGCCACCAGCGCATTGCTGCGCCGCTGCAGTTCGGCCAGGCCGCCCGCATGGTCGATATGGCCGTGCGAATTGAGGATCAGCTTGACGTCCTCGATGCGAAAACCCAGCGTGCCGATATTGGCGATGATCTTGGGCGCCGATTCCGGCAAGCCGCCGTCGATCAGCACGTGGCCCTGCGGCGACGTCACCAGCACGGAACTGAGGCCTTTTACGCCCACATAATAGGTATTGCCGAAGATGCGAAAGGGGACCTGGTCCGCATTCCAGGTGGCGCAGACATCGCAGCCAGGCGTCGGCGGCGTGACTGGCGCCTGCGCCAATGCCAGGGAGCCATGGCCTGCCAGCAGCGCCAGTGCCAGCGCGCGCGTAAGAGTGGGGGGCATTGCGATCCTTATCCGTGGTGCCAGGGTGGCATATGCTGACATGGAACGGGGCGCGACGCAAATGGTCACAAGGATGCGGGCGGTGCACCGGCGGCATCAAGGTACACCAGTTCTATCAGGGTATCGTCCGCATAGCGGGTGTCGCCCAAGGGGGCCAGGAAGGACGTGCCGCCATTTTTCACCTGCAGCGCGACGCGGCGCTCGCCATCGAGCAGGGTGGCGCTGGCGATGGCCGGATCGCTGTACGTGCTCATCTTGAGTTCAATGGCGGAGCACCAGTCGGTGGTGCGCAGCTTGGTGGCGACCAGGGTGCGTAGCAAGAAGGGCGTCTCTTTCTTGGCAATGGCGATGCCGACCTGGCACTGCAGGCGCAGGTCGCCCAGGCGGCGCATGCCGGGCGGTACATCGTCGCTGCGGACGATGGCCTGCCAGCGGAACCGATCTTTTTTCTGGTTGGTGACCAGGTCCGCGTCGTCGCTGTCGGCTTGCGCGCTGCGGGGCAGCACAAAGCTGCCATCTGCAGACAGGGGCACGCTGATCGCCGTCTCGTTGCCGACGATGCGCAAGGTTGCATCCCGCAGGGCATCGGCCGCGACGCCGGGGCCGGGAATCAGCTGGAAGCGCACTTCGCGTGCCCTGGGCGCCAGTGCATGGTGGTCGTCAAAGGCATCGAGGCCGGCCGCCATCACGCGGTACGATTTCAATTCCGGGTTGCGGATGCTGCTGACGTGGACGGACTGGCTGGTGTCGACCGCTGCGTCGGCAGGTGTGTCAGCCTGCGTATCCGCGTGAGCTGCGATGTGGCTGAGGGCAAGGATGGCGAGAACGGGAAGGAAAGGAAGATGCACGTAGCCGCCTGTTTGTTTTCAAGATGGCAAACTAACATGAATGCCCAGGCTTGTCACTGGCGCCGCCGCGCCAGCGTCAGATCGCGTGCGCGGCGTGCAGTTCGCCGAGGATGGCCTCTTTTAATTGCGCCTGCGCCGCCGGCGTGCGCAGGCGGGGCCGGGGCGCGGCCACGTCGTACTGGGCGCGTGGCGGTCCGGCGCGCGTGTCGAGCATGACGATGCTGTCGCTCAGGTACAGCGCTTCATCGATATCATGCGTCACCAGCAGGACGCTCAAGCCGTGGCGCGCGGCGATGGCGGCCAGCAAGTCTTGCAGCTTCATGCGCGTAAAAGCGTCGACGGCGGAAAACGGTTCGTCCAGCAGCAGGATGCGGGGCTGGCCAAACAGGCCGCGGGCAATCGCCGCGCGCTGCGCCTGGCCGCCCGACAACTGCTTGGGCAGGCTGTCCGCATGGCCCTGCAAGCCTACTTCCTCCAGCAGTTGCGCGACCCTGGGATCGTCTTCACCTTTGGGGCCGAGGCCGAAGGCGATGTTTTGCGCCACTGTCAGCCAGGGAAACAGGCGCGGTTCCTGGAAGATCAGGCCGATGTCCGCATGCACTCCCGCCAGCAGCTTGCCGTCGAGGCGCACGGTGCCGCGAAAGTCCGTATCGAGACCTGCCACGATGGATAGCAGGCTGCTCTTGCCGCAGCCGCTGGCGCCGATCAGGCTGACGATCTCGCCCTGGCGCAGCTGCAATTGCAGGTTGTGCAGCACGCGCCGCGGGCCATAGGCTTTGTCATGGATGGCAATGTCGAGCAGGGCAGTCATGCGTTGGGGCTTTCGTCAGGCAGTGGCATAGCTGTCGCGCCAGGCGAGCAAGCGGGTTTCCAGGCGCTGCATCAGGCTGTCGCTGGCCTTACCCAGCACGGCCAGCAGCACGATGGCCGCCAGCACGATGTCGGCGCGGCTCGTTTCGCGCCCGTCGCTGAGCAGGTAGCCGAGGCCTTGGCTGGCGGCGATCAGTTCGGCCGCCACCATGAACATCCAGGCCAGGCTCAAACCGTTGCGCAAACCCGTGAAGATGGCCGGCAGCGCGGCCGGCAGCAGTACGCGCCGCGCCAGCGCGGGGCGGCTCAAACGATATAAACGGGCCGCGTCGATCAGCTTGCGGTCCACGTCGCGGATGCCCGACGCCACGCCCATGTAGACGGGGAAGAAGGCGCCGATACCGATCAGGACCAGCTTTGGCGCTTCATCGATGCCTAGCCACAGCAGCAGCAAGGGCACCCAGGCCAGCGAGGGAATGGCGCGCAGGGCCTGGAACGTGGGGTCGAGCAGCGCTTCCGCCGTGCGGTTCAAGCCCACCGCCGCACCGAGCACGATGGCCAGCAGCGCGCCGCCCGCAAAGCCGGTGGCCACGCGCGCCGTGCTGGCCAGCACATGGCCGGCCAGGCCCTGGCGCGCCAGTTCGGCGATGGTGGCGCCGATGTCGCTGGGCGCCGGCAGCAGGTTGACGGGGATGGCACCCGTGCGCACGCCCAGCTCCGCCGCCAGCAGCGCCAGGGCGGGGAGCAGCAGGCCTAGCACCGCGCGTGGCAAGGGCGGGCGAAAGAGTTTGTGCCGGACGCCCGTGTCGTGGGCCGGTGCCGGCGCGGCGAGCGTGTCTCTGGCCATGAGCGCCTACGCCTTGCTGATGAAGGGCGCGGCAAAGCGCGTGTCGACCAGGTCCGCGATGGCGCGGTTCAGGTCGGCGCCGGGTTTGACCAGCGCTTCCTCGGCGAGGATGGGCGCGGCCACCAGCAGGGCCTTCACATGTTCGCTCGACGGCTGCGGATTGCTGAAGTCACTGCGCAGTTTCACCTGCAGCAGCGCCACCGGCAGGCTGACCTTGGCTTCTTCCGACAGGATCTTCGCCGCCTCTGCCGGATTGGCGCGTATCCAGGCGCGCGCCCGCTCGTAGGCCTGTATCACCTTGCCCACTTCGACGGGGCGGCTGGCGAGGAAGTCCTCGCGCACGTTCAGGAAGCCGTAGGTGTTGAAGGCCACGTTGCGGTAGATCAGGCGCGAACCGGCTTCCAGTTCGCTGGCGGCCATGTGCGGATCGAGGCCGGCCCAGGCATCGACCTTGCCCTGTTCCAGCGCCGCGCGGCCATCGGCATGCTGCAGGCTGACGTGTTCGATGTCGCCGCGTTTCAGGCCCGCCGTCTTCAATGAGCGCAGCAGGAACAGATACGGGTCGGTACCCTTGGTGGCGGCTACCTTCTTGCCCTTCAAGTCGGCCAGGCTGCGGATGGGACTATCCTTGCGCACCACCAGCGCCGTCCACTCGGGTCGCGAAAAAATATACGGCGCGCGGATAGGGTTGCCGTTGGCGCGCGCCAGCAGGGCAGCCAGGCCGGCGCTCGAACCGATGTCGATGCTGTTGGCGTTCAGGTATTCGAGCGCGCGGTTGCTGCCCGCGCTGAGCACCCACTTGATGCTGGTGCCGTCCGGCTTGAATGCTTCTTCCAGCCAGCCGAAGCGGCGCAGCACCAGGCTGGTGGGCGAATAATAGGCGTAGTCGAGGCGCAGCTCCTTCAGCGGCGCAGGCGTGGCGGCGCGTGTGAGGCCGGGCAAAGCGGCGAGGGTGGCGCCGCTGGCGGCCAGTTGCAAGATGGTTCTGCGTTTCATGGTGTCCTTGAATGGGGAATCTGATGCGTCAGGCCGCTGCCAGGGCGGCGTTGGCGGGAGCGATGCTGACCTGCCGGCCCGCGTGATCGGCGGGCAGGCGCGGGCCCTGGCCGAAGACCTTGTGGCGCAAGCTGCCTTCCTCGTATTGCGTGCGGTAGCGGCCGCGCCGCTGCAGTTCCGGCACGATGTGTTGCACCACGTCGGCCATGCTGTCGTGGGCCACGGCGAAGGCGAGGTTGAAGCCGTCGATGCCCGTCTCGTCGAGCCAGTTTTCCAGCTGGTCGGCCACCTGGCGCGCATCGCCCACCAGCACCGGGCCGCGTCCGCCCAGGCCGATGTATTCGGCCGCTTCGCGTACCGTCCACGTGCGACTCGGGTCGGCCTGGCTGAACGAGGCCAGCGCCGAGCGGCCGGCCGGGGAATCGATGTAGTCGATGGTGGCGTCGAGCGGGTAGCGGCTGAAATCGACGCCCGTCCAGCCGGAGAGCAGCACGAGGGCCGCCTCGATATTCACGTGGCGCAGGTAGTCGGCATGCTTGGCGCGCGCTTCTTCCTCTGTGGCGCCCGTGATGACCAGCGCCTGCGCGTAGATCAGCAGCGCGTCGCCATCGCGGCCGGCCTGCCGCACGGCGGCGCGCAGGTCGTCGGCGTAGCGTTTCACCACCGTCTTGCTGGGGCCACTGACAAAGGTGGCTTCCGCATGGCGCGCCGCGAAGCGCGTGCCGCGCGGCGAGGTGCCCGCCTGGTACAGCAGGGGCGTGCGCTGCGGCGACGGCTCGCACAAATGGATGCCGGGCACCTGGTAGTGGCGCCCGGCATGGTTGATCGGATGGACTCTGGCCGGATCGGCATAGATGCCGCGTGCCTTGTCGTTGACGACGGCGTCGTCGTCCCAGCTTTTTTCCCACAGCTTGTAGACGACGTCGAGGTATTCGTCGGCCAGGTCGTAGCGTTCGTCGTGGCCCAGTTGCTGGTTCAGGCCCAGGTTGCGCGCCGCGCTATCGAGATAGCCGGTGACGATATTCCAGCCGATGCGCCCGCCAGTCAGGTGGTCCAGCGTGGACATGCGCCGCGCGAACGTGTACGGATGTTCATAGGTGAGGGCGCAGGTGACGCCGAAACCCAGGTGCGTGGTCGCCTGCGCCATGATGGGCACGAGGGCCAGCGGGTCGTTCAGCGGCACCTGCACGCCGTGTTCCAGGGCCGCATCGAGGCTGCCCCGGTACACGTCATACACGCCCAGCACGTCGGCCAGGAACACCGCGTCGAACAGGCCCGCTTCCAGCAGCCGCGCCAGCTCCGTCCAGTGCTGCGGATCGGTATAGCGGTGGCTGCGGTCGCGCGCATGCGTCCACAGGCCCGGCGACTGGTGGCCGACGGTATTCATCTGGAAGGCGTTGAAGCGTATCGTCTTTGCCATGGCTTACTTGGCCGCCGTCTGCAAGGCTTGCTGGTAGTCGGGTTTCGAATAGCCGGCAAAGTGTTTATTCGTGATATCGAGGAATTCGCGCGAGCGGTAGGCGGCCGCCAGGTCCTTCGCGAACTGCTTGTCCTTGTCCGCCGTGCGGATGGCCACCAGGTTGATGTAGTTGGGCGAGATTTTCTCGGCCACCAGCGCATCCGTCAGTTTCAGCCCCGACGCCAGCGCGTAATTGCCGTTGATGAAGGAGTAGTCGGTGTCGCCCAGCGAGCGTGGCAGCTGCGCCGCTTCCAGCGGCAGCAGCTTGATTTTCCTGGTGTTGACGGCGATATCCTTTTCCGACGCGCGCACGGGGTCGAAGCTGGCGCGCAGCTTGATCCAGCCCAGCTGGTCGAGCAGCACCAGCGCGCGCGCCTGGTTGGTCGGATCGTTCGGCAAGCCCACCGTCGTGCCTTCCTTCACGTCGTCCAGGGTCTTGTGCTTCTTGCTGTAGATGGCTATCGGCGCCGTGGGGATCGCGATCAGGTCCGTCAGGGCCAGCTTGTGCTCCAGCGCGAATTTCTTCAGGTAGACGATGTGCTGGAAGACGTTGGCGTCCAGCGAACCCTCGGCCAGCGCGAAGTTCGGCTGGATGTAGTCGTTGAATTCCACCAGCTTGACCTTGTAGCCCTGCTTTTCCAGGATGGGCTTGATGCCCAGCTTGATCTGGTCCGCGTACGGCCCGGCGCTGGTGCCGATGGTGATGTCCTTCGGGTCCTTGGCGTGGGCGAAGGTGGCCGTCAAGGCCAGGGTCAGGGCGCTGAGGAGGATGCTGCGGCGGGCGATGGTCATGGTGGCTCCTTGGTGGGTGAATTATGAATACGCGGTTGGTTCGGGCACCGTGCCGGTCAAGGCAAAGCGTCCCAGGTCGCGCAGCTTGTAGTCGATGGGGTCGTGCAGGGTATGCACGCGCACGTTGCGCCAGAAACGGTCGTAGCCATACTGGGCCGAGGTGGAACGGGCGCCCGTCAGTTCGAACATCTGGCTGCTGATTTCCAGCCCAGCCTTGTGCGCCAGGCACTTGGCTTCGGCCACGGCCACGGCCAGCAAGCCCCGTTCGCGCGCCGTCACCAGCGCGCCCTTGCGGAACACCTTTTCCAGTTCCTGCGCCGCCGCGTCGGCCAGCACTTGCGCGGGACGCAGCAAGACCCACAGCTGGCCGTAGCGGTGCTGCACCAATGGGTCGTCCGTTGCCTTGGCCACGCCCGAGGCAAACCAGGCTTTCGCCTGCTCGTCCGTGTACCGGCGCGCCGCCTCGAACGCGCCTTCGGCGATGCCCAGATAGAGGTTGGCCATGATCAGTTGCGCGATCTGCGAGCGCACGGTGGCTTGCGGCGTGGCGGCCTGCGCGGGCGCCTGCAGCACCAGTTCGCGCGGCAGGGCGACGCCGTGGAAATGCACATTGCCGCTGTCCGTCTGGCGCTGGCCGAAGGCATCCCAGTCCGCCTGCACGGTGACGCCATCCTGGCGCGTGGGCAGGGCGGCGATCAGCGCCGTTTGCGTGGGCGCATGCCAGGCGGAGACGGTCAGCCAGTCCGATCCCACGGAACCGGAAGAAAAGCTCTTGATGCCGTCGAGGGTGAAACCGTCGTCGCTGTCGGCCGCGGTGACCCGTTTGTCGAGGGGATTCAAGGCATTGCCCCAGAACAGGCGCTCGTCGACGGTCAAGGCGAGCAGGCGGCGCTGCTGCTGCGCGCTGCCATACAGCTGCAGGCCGGCCAGCTGCAGGTGGTGGAAGCCGAAGACATGCGCCAGTGCGCTGTCGGCCCGCGCCAGGATGCGGATCACCTGGTACACGAGGGGCCACGACGCGCCCTGGCCGCCGAATTCCACGGGGATCGACAAGGTGAGCAAACCCGACTCGCGCAGCCATTCGCGCTCCTGCGCAGCGTGCCCGCCGGCCTGGTCGCGGACATTGGCCGTTTCAGCCAGGCGCGCGGCCAGCGATGTGGCGATGCTGATGGCGTCCTGCAGGGGTTCCGGCACAGGTGGCTGGGGACGGGCGGCATGGAGAAAAACGCTAGACATGGGTGACATTCCAGAAAGACGATGACGCCGATATTGCACCGCCAGGCACGCGCCGTACACGAAGAAAACCGCGCATGGATATGCGAAAAAAGTCGCGCAAGGAGCGGCGACTTCGCTTGCGGGGCGTCAGGCCCGGATAGTCAAAAAACGCATATCGAAGCGCGAAAGCATTCGTTTTACACGGCTGCTGATGGCGATAGGCTGCAAGCATCCGAGCAACTCCAATCCGACAACGTACAGGGACGGGCATCACATGAGCATCTTGTTATTGGGCGGTAGCCCGCAACTCCCATCGAGTTCCAGCCGTCTGCTGCTGCATATCGGCGAACAGCTGGCGCTGCAGGGCCACAGCTACGCCAAGCTGCATGTGCGCGACTTGCCGGCGCAAGCCTTGCTGCTGGCCGACTACGACGACGCGGCGATTGCCCGCGCCGTGCGCGCCGTGGCTGACGCGGACGCCATCGTGATCGCCACGCCCATCTACAAGGCTTCGTATACCGGCTTGCTGAAAGCCTTCCTCGACTTGTTGCCGCAAGATGGCCTGGCCGGCAAGCTGGTGCTGCCGCTGGCCACGGGCGGCGGCCATGCCCACACCCTGGCGCTCGACTATGCGCTGCGTCCCGTGCTGCATGCGCTGGGCGCCAAGCAAGTCTTCACCAGCATCTACGCCAATGCGCAGCAGCTGGCGTGGCATGAAGAGCGGGGCCTGAGCCTGGATGCGCCGATTGCCGAACGCGTGCAGGCCGGCATCGAGGAACTCTCCACCGGCCTGTTCGTGCTGCAGGGACAGCGTCCGCCCGTGCCCGCCGATATCCCGTTGCCCGTGCGTTCGCTGCAAGACCAGCCTTACGCGCCCCAGTATCAAGCCGCCTGATTATTCACCGACCAAGGAACTGCCATGACACACCGCCACGCACAACGACTCTCGCGCCGTACCACCCTGGGCCTGCTGTTTGCCGCCGCCGCGGGCGTGATGGCGGCCGGCATGCCGGTCGCGGCGCAGGCGCAGGCCAAGGGGGAGGTCCGCATCGGCTACCAGAAATACGGCACATTGACCTTGCTGAAAGGGCGCGGCACCCTGGAAAAACGCCTGGCAGAGCAGGGCGTGGGCGTGAAATGGACGGAGTTCCCGGCCGGCCCCGTGCTGCTGGAAGGCCTCAACGTGGGCAGCATCGATTTCGGCACCGTGGGCGAGGCGCCGCCGATCTTTGCCCAGGCGGCCGGCGCGAATCTGGTGTATGTCGGCAATGAGCCGGCGTCGCCCGCCAGCGAAGCCATCGTCGTGCCCAAGGGTTCCGGCCTGCGCACCCTGGCCGACTTGAAGGGCAAGAAAATTGCCCTGAACAAGGGTTCGAACGTGCATTACCTGTTATTGAAGGCGCTGGAAAAGGCCGGTGTCGCGTACGCCGACATCCAGCCCGTGTTCCTGCCGCCGGCCGATGCGCGCGCCGCCTTCGAGCGAGGCAGCGTGGACGCGTGGGCCATCTGGGATCCGTTCCTGGCGGCCGCCGAAAAGCAGCTGGGCGCCCGCGTGCTGGCCGATGGCAAGGGCCTGGTGGCGAACTACCAGTTCTACCTGGCCTCGCGCACGTATGCGGAAAAACATCCCGAGATCCTGCGCATCGTGCTCGATGAAGTGGCCAAGGTCGATGACTGGGGCCGCAACAATCCGGAAGAAGTGGCGACGATCCTCGCCGCGCAGACGGGGCTGGGCAAGGATGTCGTGGCGCTGGCCGCTTCGCGCTATGCGTATGGCGTCAAACCCGTGTCGGTCGATGTCATCGCCTCGCAGCAAAGGGTGGCCGACGCGTTTTCCAGCCTGAAGCTGATTCCGAAACCGATCGTCGTCAAGGACGCGCTGCTGCCGGCGCGTCAGCTGGCCACCAGCACAAAATAAACAAGCAAAGAAACAAGCAAAGGAAAGCACGCCATGTCATTGAATGTCTTCTGGTTCATCCCTACCCACGGCGACAGCCGCTACCTGGGCACGTCGCAGGGCGCGCGCCCCGTCGATGCCGATTATCTGCGCCAGGTGGCCGTGGCCGCCGATACACTGGGCTACGACGGCGTGCTGCTGCCGACGGGCCGTTCCTGCGAAGACGCGTGGGTGGTGGCGTCGTCGCTGATCAGCGTGACGCAAAAGCTCAAATTCCTCGTGGCTATCCGCCCCGGCCTGTCCACACCCGGCCTGGCCGTGCGCATGGCGTCCACATTCGACCGCCTGTCGAACGGGCGCCTCTTGATCAATGTCGTCACGGGCGGCGACCAGGGGGAGCTGGAAGCGGACGGCCTGTTTGCCGACCACGCCAAGCGCTATGAAATTTCCGATGAATTCATCAAGGTGTGGCGCGCCACCCTGGCGGGCGAGGGCGGCGCGGCCGGCTACGATTTCGAGGGCAAGCATATCCAGGTAAAGGGCGCGAAAACCCTGTACCCGCCCGTGCAGAAACCGTATCCGCCCCTGTATTTCGGCGGCTCGTCCGAGCCGGCGCATGAACTGGCGGCCGAGCAGATGGACGTGTACCTGACGTGGGGCGAGCCGCCGGCCGCCGTGGCCGAGAAAATCGCCGACATCCGCGCGCGCGCAGCAAAAAAAGGCCGCACGGTGCGCTTCGGCATCCGCCTGCACGTGATCGTGCGCGAAACCAACGAGGCGGCCTGGCGCGCGGCCGATGAACTGATCAGTCACCTGGACGATGACATCATCGCCAAGGCGCAGGCGGCCTTCGGCAAGATGGATTCCGTGGGCCAGCAGCGCATGGCGGCCCTGCATGGCGGGCGGCGCGACAAGCTCGAAGTGTCGCCGAATCTCTGGGCCGGCGTGGGCCTGGTGCGCGGCGGCGCGGGCACGGCCCTCGTCGGCGATGGCCCGACCGTGGTGGCGCGCATGCAGGAATACGCGGACCTGGGCATCGATACCTTCATTTTCTCCGGTTATCCGCACCTGGAAGAATCGTACCGCTTCGCCGAACTGGTATTTCCGCTGCTGGGCAAGGGCAAGGCCGTGGGTGAGCAGTCACTGACGGGGCCCTTCGGCGAAGTCATGGCCAGCAATATCGTGCCGGCCGCGCCGCAGAAAAAGGCGGCCTGAGATGGCGGCCGGCTCCCTACAACGGGCAGGCGCCGCGCCGTGGCGCAATGCCTTGGCGCCATGGGCCTTGCCAGTGGCGCTGCTGCTGGCCTGGCAACTGGCGGCGCAGTGGGGCTGGCTGTCGAGCCGCATCCTGCCCGAGCCGTGGGCCGTGGCGAAAGCCTTCTGGCACCTGGCCGTGTCGGGCGAACTGTGGCTGCACCTGAAAACGAGCTTGTGGCGCGCGACGGTCGGTTTCACCGTCGGCGCGGGACTGGGCTTGCTGCTGGGGTTATTGACGGGCAGCTTCCGCCATGCGGAAACGCTGCTCGACACGACCCTGCAAATGGTGCGCAACATCCCCGCCCTGGCCCTGATTCCGCTGGTGATCCTGTGGTTCGGCATCGACGAGACGGCCAAGCTGTTTCTGCTGGCCGTCGGCGTGTTCTTTCCCGTCTACCTGAATACCTTCCACGGCATCCGCTCGGCCGACCAGGGCTTGATCGAAATGGCGAAAAGCTATGGCTTGTCCGGCTGGCCCTTGTACCGCGACGTGATCCTGCCGGCCGCCATGCCTTCCATTCTGGTGGGCGTGCGCTTTTCGCTGGGCCTCGTGTGGGTGCTGCTGATCGTCGCCGAAACGATCTCGGCGCAGGCCGGCATCGGCTACATGACGATGAATGCGCGCGAATTTTTGCAAACGGACGTGGTGCTGGTGGGGATACTGCTGTATGCCTTGCTGGGCAAGCTGGCCGATTTGTTCTCGCGCCGGCTGGAGCGCCACTGCCTGCGCTGGAATCCCGCTTACCGCTAATGACGAAAGAAGACACCATGCTGCTTGCCCCCATCCAGATCGAAACGGATTTCCTGTCGCACTTCGTGCAGTACGACCCGGCCAGTGCGCCGCCGCAGGCGAAGATAGCCCCACAGGCTCCCTTGCAACGGCGCGGCGTACCCTTGGCGCTGACGAACCTGAGCAAATCCTACACCAGCCGCTCCGTGCTGAAAAACGTCGACCTGCAGCTGGAAGCGGGCGAATTTGTCGCCATCGTGGGGCGCAGCGGCTGCGGCAAGAGTACCTTGCTGCGCTCGATCGCGGGCCTGGAAAGCGTCGATGACGGCAGAATCGCCATCGGCAGCGGCGTCGGCGCGCCCGATATCCGCATCATGTTTCAGGAATCGCGTTTGCTGCCGTGGAAGACCGTGCTCGACAACGTGGCCCTGGGCCTGCCCCGTTCCGTCGGTGCGGCGGCCGCTTCGCTGTGGACGGTGGGCCTGGCCGAGCGGGCGGACGACTGGCCGTCGGCCCTGTCGGGCGGGCAGAAACAGCGGGTGGCGCTGGCCCGCGCCCTTGTGCACGAGCCGCAACTGCTGCTACTCGACGAGCCCTTGGGCGCGCTCGACGCCCTGACGCGCATCGAGATGCAGCAGCTGATCGAGTCGCTGTGGCTGGCGCGCGGCTTCACGGCCGTGCTGGTGACGCATGACGTGGCCGAGGCCGTGGCCCTGGCCGACCGCGTGCTGCTGATCGAGGATGGGCAGATCACCATGGACGTGCAGGTGGATTTGCCGCGCCCGCGACAGCGCGGCCATGCGGCTTTCGCCGCGCTGGAGCAGGCTATCTTGTCGCGGGTGTTGCAGCCATCTCCGCCAGGACAATAAAGCCGTCACCATCGACGGTTGCCACGATGCGTTCGTAGCTGTCGATGGCCGGGTGGCGCGTGGCCAGCGGATGCGCATGCGTGGCAGTGACGACGATGACCTTTGCACCGGCCGCTTCTCCCGCCTCGATGCCGACGGAGGCATCCTCGAATACCAGGCAGTCAGAGGGCGCAACGCCCAGTTTTTCCGCCGCCAGCAGGTAGCAATCGGGTTTCGGCTTGCCGGCCTTGACGTCTTCCGCCGTCACCATGATGGCGGGTATCGGCATGCCGGCGGCCTTCAGGCGCGCCGTGGCCAGCGCCCTTGGCGCCGAGGTGACGATGGCCCATTGCGCGGGCGGCAGCGACTGCAAGAAGCGTAGCGCGCCGGCGATTTCAATAATTCCTTCCACATCGATGATTTCCGCATCCGTGATGCCCTGCGACTCGCGCTGCGCGTCGACGCCGGGCAAGCGCAGCTTGGCGATGGTGTCGACCGAGCGCGCGCCATGGATGGTGGGCAGGAAGGCCGCCACGTCGAGGCCCTGGCGCTGCGCCCAGGTGCCCCAGATGCGTTCGGCGGCGGCGATGGAATTGATGACGGTGCCGTCCATATCAAAAAGAAAAGCCCGGTAGCGGCCGGCGGCCGATGGTGTCGGGGATGAAGACGGCGAGGGCAGTGCGGACATGGCTTCCTTCCGGATGATGGACTGGAAGCCATTGTAACGGCAGTCGATTTTTATTTCACAGGTAGACCGATTCAAACCTGGCCACAGGCGCGCCATCCTTGAGCAGGATCAGATACTCGCCTTCGAAGCGGTAGCCCGTCACGCTGTTCAAATTAGCCAATACCGCGCTTTCCAGCCGCATCAGGGGCGGCGGGCAGGCCATGCGGGTGCCGGCCAGTTGCGTGAAGCGCAGGACGTTGCCTCTCAAGGTATAGCCGCCCATCACGCGGTTGCAGCCCGTGAAACCATGGACCTTGCCATCGTCGGTGAGGGTGATGCGCACTTCGCGCTCCTGCTGCGGCGCCATCGTCACCGGGGCGCCATCGAGTTCCGTCAGCTTCCAGTAGGTATTCGTCAGGCTGTACGTCGGCTCCAGGCCGGTGGCCGGCGCGGCGCTGTCTGACGTGGCGGCGCAGCCGCCCGCCATGGCGATGGCGGCGGCGAGGGACAGGTAGGTGAGACGATGCGTCAGGCGATGCAGCATGGAAGGCTCCTGTGAGGGGGGGAATGCCCGCAGACTAGCAGGTTTTTCGCGCCGGCCGGCGTACGGCAGCGGCGAATGTTTCCATTTTGCCAGTACTGGCATTACACTGATGCTTTCTATTGTTTTAACCTTGATCGGGGAGCCGGGCCGATGCTGCAAGCGCAAGCGCTGGATAATCGACTGGTCGCCACCAGTGCCGACGACGTGCTGGTCGACCGCATCGTGCCCGGCGCGCCGCTGGTGATCGCCTTCGGTTTCGTTTCGTGGACGACGCGTCCCGCCTTCGATTTTTACGGGCGCCTGCGCAAGCTGGAGCAGGCCAGCGGCCAGCATCTGAACAAGATCCTCGTGCGCGATTCGGGCAATGCCTGGTACCACCGCCGCATCGCGGGCCTGGGCAGCCATGTGGATGAAACGGCGCAGGCCCTGCGCGAACTCGTGCGCCGCATCGCGCCCAGTCAAGTCACCACCGTCGGCCAATCCATGGGCGCGTACGCGGCCGTCATGTATGGCTTGCTGCTGGACGCGCAGCAGATCGTCGCCTTCGGGCCGCTGTCCTTCCTCGACGTGCAGCAGGCGCGCTTGTACCATGAGCTGCGCTGGCTGCCCGTGATGGAATCGCTGGCGCAAGACCCGCCAGCCTCGGGCTACTACGACCTGGCGGCCCTGTGCCGCGCCAGGGCGACGGACGATACGCAGTTGCACCTGGTGTTCGGCACGCGGCCCGACGCGGCACATGCCGGCGCCGGCGCCAGCGAATCGGTGAACCTCGACGCCATGCACGCGCAGCGCCTGGCCGCGTTCGGCCGCTGCACCCTGCACCCGTATCCCCAGTCGGGCCATGCGGTGGTGCAGCACCTGATCGACACGAAGCGCATCAACGGCTTGCTGGCCGCATGCATACTCGGTCTCGCGCTGGAAGATGAACCCATGCCGGAGATCGGCGCCGCCTGGCAAGACTGGGTGGCGGAAAACCTGCGTTTGGGCTGCGCCGGCGAGCAGCTGGTGGCGGTGCTGCAGCAGCACGGTTTTTCGCTGGCCAGCAGCATGGCTGCCGTGGATGCGGCCCGCGCCAAGGCCATATGACGCCGCAGTTCGAACTCGACACCCTGAAAATCCGCATCGCCGCGCCCGAACTGGCGGCGCTCGATTTGCGCGTGCGGGTGCAGCGCGCGCTGCGCCAGCTGATACTCGACGGCGTGCTGGCGCCCGGCCTGCGCCTGCCGGCCACGCGTGCATTGGCGCAATCGCTGGGCGTGTCGCGCGATACGGTGGAAATGGCGTATGTGCAGCTGCGTCTCGATGGCTATCTGCGGCGGCAGGCGGGATCGGGCAGTTTTGTCTCGCCGACGATAGGCGCGAGCTTGCTGGGCAAGCCTGCGATGACGCTGCCGCCCTTGTCCGCGCAGCCGGTGGCCCTCAGCGCGCGCGGTGCGCAGATTCTCGCCAGCGGCGGCGTGGCCGACCAGCAGAGCGTGAAGGCATTCGCCACGGGCTTGCCGGAAACGCGGGCCTTTCCGCTCGACGTGTGGGAGCGCTTGCGGCGCCAGGCGGCAGGCGAACACCAGGCCGGCATGCTGCTGCACGGCGACCCGCAAGGGGCCGGGCCTTTGCGCCAGGCCATCGCCGACTATGTGAACCTGGAGCGGGGCGCGCGGGCCACGGCCAGCCAGGTGCTGGTGCTGAGCAGCACGCGCCAGGCCCTGTACCTGTGCGCGCAGGTGCTGGCCGACGCGCACGGTCCCATCCTGATGGAAGACCCCGGTTATTTCGGGGCGCGCAAGGCGTTCGAGATGGCGCAATTGCAGGTGATTCCAGTACCCGTCGATGCGCATGGCTTGTCCATCGACCACCTGCGCGCGGACCGCAGCGGCGCCAACACGATTTACGTCACGCCCTCGCATCAATACCCGACGGGCGCCACCCTGGCGCTCGAGCGCCGGCTGGCCCTGACTGCCTGGGCTGCGGAACGCCAGGGCTGGATCATCGAGGATGATTACGACAGCCAGTTTCACTACGCGGGCTTGCCGACGGCGTGCGTGCAGGGGCTGGACACGCAGCAGCGCACGATTTACCTGGGTACCTTCGCCAAGTCGCTGTATCCGGGCCTGCGCATCGGCTACATGGTGCTGCCGCCCGCGCTGGTCAAGCCGATGACCCATGCGCGCAGCATTCTCGATGGCCACACGCCGCAGCTGGACCAGCTGACACTGGCCCGTTTCATCGCCGATGGCCATTTCGCGGCCCATGTGCGCGCCATGCGCAAGGTCTACGCCGTGCGTCGCGATGCGATGGCGCAGGCCGTGCAGCGGCACTTGCCGCACGTGGTCGCGGCGCAGCTGCCGCCGGGCGGTTTGCAGATGCCGTGTCTGCTGCACGGGGGCAGGGACGAGCTGGAGACGATACGCCTGGCGGCGCAGGCGGGCATCGTGCTGCCGGGCCTGAGCCGGCTGTATGCAACGCCGCCCGCGCGGGGCGGCTGGCTGCTGGGCTTTGCCGCGCTCACGCCGCACGAGATCGACAGCGGCATCGTCCGCCTGGCCCGCGCGCTGGGGTAAGTATTCAAGTGGTCTGTTATGCATGCGTGAAGTGGCCTGTTTGAGCAGTCCATGCAAACGCTAAGATGCCCCTTTTGAACATCAGGCAAGGGCACACGCATGCACACAAGCTCCACACCATCGGCCGCAACCGGCAACAGGCGCCAGGCGCGCTGGCGCGACCTGGCGTCCCCCGCCATGGCCGCCTTCATCTCTGTCCTCGTCAACTATGGCGGCACCTTCGTGCTGGTGTTCCAGGCCGCCCAGTTGGCCCAGCTGAGCGCGGTGCAGACGGCATCCTGGGTCTGGTCGCTGAGCATCGGCGTGGGCGTGACGGGCATCTGGCTCAGCTACCGCTACCGCGCGCCCATCATCACGGCCTGGTCCACGCCCGGCGTGGCCTTCCTGGCCACCGTCATGCCGCACACGCCGTATGCCGAGGTGATCGGCGCCTACATGATCTCCGCCATCGCCTTCATTGTGCTGGGCATGTCCGGCGCCTTCGAGCGCCTGGTGCGCTTGATTCCTGGCGGCATCGCTGCCGGCTTGCTGGCTGGTATCCTGCTGCAGTTTGGCGTGAATGCGTTTGGCGGCGCCAGCGCCGACCCGCTGCTGGTGGTGGTATTGCTGCTGTCGTATGCCGTGCTGCGCCGTTTCACGGCACGCTTTGCCGTCGTCGGCATCATGCTGATCGGCCTGGTCCTGCTGCTGGCGCAGGGACGCATCGATGCGCAAGGCATAACACTGGCCCTGGCCGCGCCCGTGTTCGAGATGCCGCGCTTTTCCGTGGCGTCCCTGCTGGGCGTGGCGCTGCCCCTGTTTCTGATTACCCTGACGGGGCAGTACATGCCTGGCATGCTGGTGCTGCGCAATGACGGCTACCAGGTCAGCGCCAATCCCATCCTGACGGTGACGGGCCTCGGTTCGCTGCTCATGGCGCCATTCGGCGCGCACGCCTTCAACGTGGCCGCCATCACGGCCGCCATCTGCACGGGCAAGGATGCGCATGCGGATCCGTCGAAGCGCTATGTCGCGGGGCTCGCTTGCGGCGTGCTGTACATCCTGGTGGGCATTTTCGGCGTCACCCTGGCCAGCCTGTTCATGGTCTTGCCGCGCAGCTTCATCACGGCGCTGGCGGGCCTGGCCCTGCTGGGCGCCATCGGCAACAGCCTGGCGCAGGCGATGGCGGACGTGCGCATGCGCGAAACGGCCTTGATTACTTTCCTGGCGACGGCCGCGAATGTGACCCTGCTGGGCGTGGGCGGCGCCCTGTGGGGACTGGCGGCCGGACTGGCGGCGCATGGTCTGATGCATGGATGGCGCAAGGCGGCATAGCAAGATAGGTTGCCCGTTTTGCCAGCCGGCGCATACAATTGCTGCGCCCGTGCCCGTTGGCACCGTAATCCGACTTGACCCGAACGATGCCCGAGATCACTTCCCTGGCGCAGTATCTGCTGGCGATCACGCCCGCCTTCCTCGTTTGCGGCGCCTTGCTGCTGGTGTTGCCACGTACTGTGCCACGCTCGGTGCCGCTGCTGCGCGTGCTCGTGCACATTTTATTTTTCGTGCTGGCGCGCGATGCGATGACGGCGCACGGCTATTGGCAGGTGGCGGCGGGCGGCTTGCGTTTCACGGCGCCGCCGCTGGTCTTGCTGGCGCTGGGCGCCATGTCGCTGGGGCTGGTGGCCAGCACGTGCTGGCTGGAAAGCGAGGCGCGCCGCCAGATCCACTGGTTCGGCATGCGGCCAGCCCTGTCCGTGCTGCTGGGCGTGGCGGGCGCCACCCTGATCATCGCGCTGGCGACGGGCTTGAAAGCCGTGTTTGACTTGCCCTCGCTGGCGCCCGTCGCGCCATCCGCGCTGCCCTTGCTGCTGGGTTTTGCGCTGGCGGCCAATTGTTATGAGGAATTGCTGTTTCGCGGCTTGCTGCAGCAGCAATTGCGCGCCTGGCTGCCGGCCTGGCGCGCGGCGCTGGTGTCGGGCCTGCTGTTCGGCCTGTGCCACGCCTTCCTCGCCACCACCGTCACGCAGGTGGGCGCGCCCATCCTCGTGTTTACCGTGATCGAAGGCGTGGTGGCGGGGCTGGTATATTGCCGTGCCGGCTTGCTGGGCGCATCCCTGGCGCATGGACTGGCCATTTTTGCGCTGGCCGCCGGCTGGGTGTGAATGTTTACTATTTATGAAGAGTGAGAAAGCGATGCCTGTCAGTTCCTACCTGAATACCCGCCCCGTCGTGGGCGAGCGCGTCTACCTGCATGACACGGCGCAAGTGATCGGCGATGTGCAGATCGGCGACGACTGCTCGATCTGGTGCAACAGCGTGCTGCGCGGCGACGTCAACCGCATCGTCATCGGCGAAGGCAGCAATATCCAGGACTTTTCCATGGGCCACGTGTCGCACAGGAATGCGGCCAAGCCCGATGGTTCACCGCTGACCATCGGCAACTACGTGACCATCGGCCACTCCGTGATCTTGCACGGCTGCACCATCGGCGACGAGTGCCTGATCGGCATGGGCAGCATCGTCATGGATGACGTGGTGGTGGAAAAGCACGTGATGCTGGGTGCGGGCAGCCTGGTATCGCCGGGCAAGGTACTGGAAAGCGGCCATCTGTACGTGGGCCGGCCCGCCGCCAAGGTGCGCGCGCTCACCGAAGCCGAGATCGCCTACCTGCGCTATTCGGCCGAGCATTACGTGCGCGTCAAAAACAATTACCTGGCCGGTGGCGACGGCGCCTGAGCGCTAGCGGTATCAATGCGGCGCAGTTCCGGCCGCGGCGCCAGGTCTTGCGGCAGGCGCAAGCTGGATACGAGGCCCAGGCGCCGCAAGAGCAGCAGTACCCACCAGCCCGGGTCCCATTCTCCCGGCAGCAGGCCCAGCCTGGCCGAGCCCGGGTACGCGTGATGGTTGTTGTGCCAGCATTCGCCCATGGTCAGCAGCGATGTCAGGCGGATATTCCGGCCCTGCACGGCCGCGCCGTCGACATGAAAGTGCATCTGGCCATGGTTGTGGGCGAAGTAGCCGATCAGCCAGTGACCGAGCACGCCGGCGCTGACCCGCGCGCAGACGCCCCAGCAGACCAGGCCCCAGCCGCCCCAGGCGTAGAACAGCACGGCCCACGGCAGTTGCTGCAGCATCCAGGTTCTTTCCAGAAAATGATAGAAGCGGTCGTGCGCGATGCGCGGCTCGATGGCGATGTGCGGCGGGTGGTCGAGGTTAAGGCGGCAGAACAATTGCCACCAGGCATCGTTCCAGAAGCCGGCGCCGTGGCGCAGATACGGGTGGCAATCGGGCAGGCGCTGCGCATAGTCGCGCAGTTCGTGCTGGCGTAGCAGGCCCAGCGGGCCGCTGAGGCCCACCAGCATGCCCAGGTACACGAGTACATATGCCAGCCATTGCGGGCATTCAAAGCTGTTGTGGATCAGCTTGCGGTGGCTGCCCAGCGAATGGCCGAACAGCAGGACGATGGCCGTGCCGCTCACAAACAGTAGCAAGCCGGTCCAGCTGAAGCAGAACAGGGCGCCCGTCACGGCGCCGGCCAGCATGGTTATCAGCCACAGCGCTTGCAAAGGCGCAAAGCGTACTGAACCTTTCAGCACGCTGTCGGCGTAGGTGGCGCGGGCGCGGTGGCTGGCCAGGCTGGCTGCGGACATCAACCCTTGGGGGCTGACGATGGTTGCGTGTACTTGTCGAAGTTGGTGATGTAGTCGTTGAAGTTGTCGGTCAGCATGCGCTTGTACTGTTCCGTGAAGAACGCCACGGCGCCTTCCTTCTCTTCCTGCATCTTGGCCACGTCGTTGCTCTTGCTGGCGACGAGGAAGGCGTTGAAGCGGGCGGCCGCGTACAGCAGCGAGGTGGCGACTTCATTGCCGCCGCTGTGCATGCATTGTTCATTGGCCAGGGCGATGACCTGGTCGGCGCGTTCCCAGAATTCCGGGCCCGGTGCTGGTTTGGTGGTTGGTGTGCTCATAGAAATCCCTCATGAAAGTGCGCGCCAGTCTACACAGGGGGCCGCGGACTGTCCAGCCGCGCGGCCGCCAGTCAGGGCGTTTGCAGGATCTGTCCGAGCAGCACGGCCAGCGGCCGGCGGATATCGAGCACGATGCCGGCCTCGTCCGTCTGCAGCGGTTGTAGCGTGGCCAGCTGGCTGTCGAGCAGGCTGGCCGGCATGAAATGGCCGGGGCGCTGCAAACGGCTTTCCAGCACGGCGCGCGGGCCGTCCAGGTGGACAAAGCGCAGGGCCGGGTCGCCCTCGCGCAGCACGTCGCGGTAGGCGCGCTTCAGGGCCGAGCAGGAAACGACGAGGCCGTCGCCTTGCGCGCTGGCCGTGGCGATGCGCTCGCGCAGGGCGGCCAGCCAGCCGGCACGGTCGGCGTCGTCGAGCGGGATGCCGGCCGCCATCTTGGCCACGTTTTCCGGGGAATGCACGTCGTCGCCTTCCACATACGGCACGCCCAGTGCGCTGGCCAGCAGGCTGCCGACGGCGCTCTTGCCGCAGCCGGACACGCCCATCACGACCCAGCGGGCGGGCGCGCCTGTCCTCATGGGGCCGAGACGATGACGGTGACGCGGCGGTTTTCCGCCTTGCCGGCCTTGCTGGCGTTCGAGGCGACCGGCTTGCTCATGCCCAGGCCCTTGACGGTGATATTGCCGCGTGGAATGCCGGCCACGCCCATCGCATCGGCCACCACGTTGGCGCGCGCCAGCGACAGCTTGTTGTTCAGCACTTCGGCACCTTCGTTGTCCGTATGGCCTTCCACGCGCATGTGCGTGATGCCCACTTTCAGCAGAGCGGCGCTGATTTTCTGGATGGCGGCCCGGCTCGGCGCCGTCAGGCTGGAAGCGCCGAAATCGAACAGCAGCTTGTCGGTAAAGCTCAGCTCCCAGCCTTCTTCGGTCTGGTTGAAGCCTTGCTCCTTCAAGGTGGCCACTTGCTCGGCATTGAACAGCGGTTTTTTCTCTGGCGTGCTCTGGCAGGCGGCCAGCAGGCCCAGCATGAACAAGCCGAGGAAGACGCGGCGTAATTGCTTGTAGATGGATTGCATGGTATTGCTCCTTGATTCAGGGGTGGGTATGGGGTTGCGGCAGGCGCGCCACCTGGCGCGTGCCGCGCTGCGCCTGCTTGGCGCGGTACATGGCTTCGTCCGCCGCGCCGACCAGCGAAACGGCGTCGATGGCGTGATCGGGGAAGACGGCCACGCCGATGGTCAGCGAGCTGACGATGCTATTGCCGGTGGGCAGCTCAATGGCTTGCGCCATGGCGGCGATGATGTTGTCGGCGATGTGCATGGCGTCGCTGCTGTTGCGCAGCGGCTTGAGCAGGATGGCGAATTCGTCGCCGCCCAGGCGCGCCACCAGGTCGCCCTCGCGCAATTGCTGCTTGATGCGCGCGGCGATCGTCACCAGCACGCGGTCGCCCGAGGCATGGCCGAAGGTGTCGTTGATATATTTGAAACGGTCGCTGTCGAGGAACAGCACGGCCACCTTGCCATTGCCGACCCGCGCTTCGAGGATGGCGCGCTCCAGCTCCGCTTCCATGAAGGCGCGGTTGGACAGGCCCGTCAGGCTGTCGTGGTTGGCGCGGTGCGACAGCGAGGCGTTTTCCTTTTGCAGATGGCTTTGCCATGCTTCCAGTTCGTCGAGCAGGGCATTGAAGTCGTCATTGATCTGGTTCAGCTCGGCAATATTGGCCGGCGGCACGCGCAGTTCGAACGAGCGGTCGCGCCGCACGCGGTGGGCCGTTTCCGCCAGGTGGCGCAGGGGCGACGTGATCTCCGTTTCCATGCTGCGCGACAGGCGCACGGCGACGACGAGGCTGAGCACCAGGCAGGCGAGCAGGCAGGTCAGGCCGCTGAGCAGGAAGGGCAGCAGACTGCGGCTGTGCGGCACCAGCTTGATGCTGCCGATGGCCTGTTCGTTGCGCGTGATGGGGAAGGTCAGCGAATCGGGCAGCATCCAGCCCGTCAGCGCGCGTTCGATATAGTAGCGCGTGCCGTGTTCGCCCCGTTCCCAGCGGGCCAGCACGTTGCCGGCCGTGTCGCTCACCTGCGCCTGGTCGATGTCTTCATTGACGCCGATCAAGGCCAGCGCTTCCTTGGCGGCCATGGAATCGCCAAAGACGACGGCCCCTTCCACCGTGTAGCTCATCGAGCGGGCCACCAGGCGCAGGTTCTGGTCCGAATACACGCGCAGGGCCAGCAGCGCCACGGCTGTCAGGGTCAGTCCGGCAGCCAGCACGGCGATCAGCGACACGCTCAGGTGGGCGCGCCGCAGCACGCTGTCGAGCGTGGGGCGGGGCCGGCGGGCAGGCTTGTTGCTCATCCGGGCGCTCATGGCGGCGGTCCCTTGCGACGTGCAATTTGCAAGGCGTTCGGATGCACGCGCAGGCCGCTGCGGGCGATGGCGTCGAGGTTGACGTCAAAACCGATCTGCGCCTCGGCGAGGCGCAGGCAGAACATGGTGCCCACGGCGCAGGACGTGCCGGGTTCGGCCACCGATAAAATCGGCTTGCCGATGATCTGCGCCAGCAGATGTTCGCGTTCGCCTTCGGGCAGGCTGCCCAGGTAGACGACGTCGCATTCGCTGACAGCGGCGGCTGCCGTCGGGATTTTTACGCGGATGCGCTGGCCCAGGCTGGAAGCGGGCGTGTCGACGATGGCCGCGCCGTAGCGGGGCGCACCGAGCATGCAGACGCGCACTTCCTGGCGCGCCACGGGCCAGCGCACATAACTGATGATGCCAAACAGGACCTGGGCCACTTCGGCGGGACGCCTGGCGTCCGTCGCCGCGCCCGTTTGCGCCCACGCGCACGGGGCCAGCGCCGTGCAGGCCAGCAATGATGCCAGCAGCGAGGCCAGCAGCACGACGAGCAGGGCGGGCGGCGCGGAGCGCTGCCGGTGGCGAGGGAAGGAGGGCACGGCGTCGGTGTCTTTATGCAGGTCGGGTTGCTATTCAACTAGTTACTCAGCAACACAGACTCTACGGAAGTCCCTGTTGAAAGTAAATCACGGCGCTACGCCATAAACCTTGCATTATAAACACGAATGTGAAAACTTGCATTCTTTACCATGAGAATTACTTGTCAACACTGCCGTGGCGTGCCAAAGTGTTGCTATTCTTCCAGTGTCGCTTCCAGCAAGTCGATTTCGCGCAGCAGGCGCAAATGGATGGTGTCGTCCAGTTCGCCCGAGATGCGGCGGCGGAACAGTTCATCCCGCTCCGCATTCAGCGCTTCCAGGCGCAGCGCCCGTTCGGCCTTGGCCAGTTCCTGCAACCGCATCGCTTCGTCGTTGCTGCTTTCGCCATATGCGAGGCGGCGCCGGTAGGCTTCGATCAGGCGGTTGGCCGCTTCCGTGACGACTTGCTGCTTGTCATTTTTGTCGATGCCTTCGCACACTTTTTCCAGCCGCGCGATGGCCGCTTCGGCGGCAGCGGCGCGGGCATTGCGCTCTTCCGTCGAACGGCGCGCGGGCGGCGCGAACACGAGGCCCTTGGTCAGCAGGGGCAAGGTGACGCTGGCCAGCAGCAGCGACAATAAAATCACGCCCATGGCCAGGAAGATGACGAGGTCGCGCGCGGGAAAGCGCGTGCCGTCGGGCAAGAACAAGGGCAGGGTCAGAATGCCGGCCAGGGTCAGCGCACCGCGCACGCCCGCGAACGACGCCACCAGCAGCAGGCGCAGGCTGGGGCGCGCCAGCAGCGCCGCGTCCTTCGGTTCGCCCGCCATTTTCTTGTGGTGCTTGAACAGGGTCAGTTTCATGGAAATGAAGACCCAGAGGAAGCGCATGAAGGTCAGTCCCACCGTGATGGCGATGACGAACAGCGGCAGTTTCCAGGCGCTGCCGGCGCCGATTTCGGCGGAGGCGGCCGGCAAGCCGGCAACGGTGGTGGGCAGCTGCGCGCCCAGCATGACGAAGATCACGCCATTCAAGACCAGTTGCACGGTATCCCACACGGCCTTGCGCTGGGTGCGCGTGGCGGCCAGCGGACGGCCGATCAGGTCGGCGTAATGCATGGACACGCCTGCCGTGGCGGCGGCCAGGATGCCGGAACCGTGGATTTGCTCGGCGCCCAGGTAGGCGGCGAACGGGATCAGGATGCTGATGAGGATTTGCAGGCCCGGCTCTTCGCCGACCTTGCTCACCAGCCATTTATTCGCCAGTCCCACGCCCCACGAGATGGCCAGGCCGATGATGATGCCGCCGCCCGCTTCCTGCAGGAAACTCAGCGAGGCGGCGCCGATGGAAAAGCCGCCCGTCATCATGGCGCCCACGGCAAAAGTGAAGCAGACGAGGCCCGACGCGTCGTTGAGCAGGGATTCGCCTTCCAGGATATGCATCAGGCGCGGCGGGATCGGGTTGCCGGCGGCGATCGCCGACACGGCTACGGGGTCCGTCGGCGAGAGGATGGCGCCCAGCGCGAAGGCGACGGCCAGCGGCACGCTGGGGATCAGCCAGTCGATGAAAAAGCCCATGCCCAGCACGGTAAACAGCACCAGGCCGATGGCCAGCATCAGGATCGAACGGGCGTCGGAAAAGAAGGCGCCCTTGGGGATGCGCCAGCCATCGAGAAACAGCAGTGGCGGGATGAAGAGCAGGAAGAAAATGTCGGGATCGAGCGGCACTTGCACGCCAAACACGGCCAATCCCGTGCCGCCGGCGATCTGGATCAAGGGCAGCGGCAGCTTGACCCAGCGCGAGCGGGCGAGAAAGCCGCACAGGACGACGGTCAGAACGAGGATGAGGATGATGGTAACGGTATGCATGAAGGAGCGGCGGGGTGCTGAAACGCTGATTATAAGGCGCGGCCCGCCTGTAGGCACCGCCTGCGTGTCATTGCGTACATACAACAAGTCACAATCGCGGTAAGATTGTCACTGTGGCCCTGCTGCCGCCGCCGTTCGCCGGCGGCTGGCCGCCTTGCTTGATATCTTTGCTGTTACCCTGGCCTTTACTTTTCACTGGTTCCTGTTTTGCTCAAGAAAATCTTCACCGGACTGCTGCTGTCGCTGGCATTGCTCATCGTGGCGGCCCTGGCCGCGTATCTGTATTACTGGCGCCCCGCGCTGGCGCCCATCGATCCGCCTGCCGCCACGGCATTTTCCCCGCAAGTGGTGGAGCGGGGCCGCATCCTGGCCGGCATGGGCAATTGCGCCGCCTGCCATACGGCCAAGGGCGGCGCCGATTACGCGGGCGGCCACGGCCTGGCCACGCCGTTCGGCACGATCTACGCGACGAATATCACGCCCGACAGGCAAACGGGCATCGGCCGCTGGTCGCTGGCCGCCTTCCAGCGGGCCATGCGCGAAGGCGTGGGCCGCGATGGCGCGCATTTGTATCCCGTCTTTCCGTACACCCATTTCAACCTGGTCTCGGATACGGACCTGACGGCCTTGTACGCGTATGTCATGACGCGCCCGCCCGTGTATGCGGTGGCGCCCGCCAACAGCGTGCCGTTTCCCCTGAACCTGCGCCCCTTGCAGGCGGGCTGGAAGCTGCTGTTTTTCAAGCCAGCGACTTTCCAGCTTGATCCTGCGCAAGGACTGGACTGGAACCGGGGCCGCTATCTGGCCGAAGGCCTGGCCCATTGCGCCGCCTGCCACACGCCGCGCAATGCGCTGGGCGCCGAGCTTGCCGGTTCGTCCTATCTGGGCGCGCCCATCGACCACTGGTATGCGCCGGCCTTGACCAGCGCCAACACGGCACCCTTGGCATGGACGCAAGACGAGCTGTACGCCTTCCTGCGCACGGGGGCGACGGCCCTGCACGGCGTGGCGGCAGGCCCCATGTCGGCCGTCGTGCATGAAGGCATGGGCGCCTCGCCCGATAGCGATATCCGCGCGCTGGCAACGTATTTTGCCGGCGTGGCCGGGGCAGAGCAACGCCAGGTGGATACCGATACCGTGGTAAAGGCCGGCATCGCCCGCTCGCAGAGGGTCAGCCTGGTCGACAATGACCGTGGCGCCAGCCTGTACGTGGCCGCCTGCGCGTCGTGCCACTCGAACAGCGACGGCCATCCCGCAGCCTTGCGCCCGGAACTGAGTTTGAACAGCGCCGTCAGCGCCCCCGATCCCGCCAACCTGATCCAGGTGATTTTGCACGGCATCAGCAAGGATGACGCCATGCCCGGCGTGCTGATGCCCGGCTTTGCCGCCTCGCTGACGGACAACGACGTGGCCCAGCTGGCCGCCTATCTGCGCCGCAGCCGCAGCCATCAGCCGGCCTGGACGAACCTGGAAGCGGCCGTGGGGCGCGCGCGCGCCGGCAAGTAATTCTTGAAAGTTTCTTAAATATCTATGTATAACATTACCGTGAATGGCCAACCCTTCGGCACCGAGGCCGACGCCGAGACGCCCCTGCTGTGGGTGCTGCGCGACGAAGCCCGGTTAAAAGGCACGAAGTTTGGCTGCGGCATCGGCATGTGCGGCGCCTGCACCGTGCACGTGGATGGCCGCGCCATGCGCTCCTGCATCACGCCGATTGCCGCCGTGGCCGGCTGCGCCATCACCACCATCGAAGGCCTCTCGCCAGACGGTACGCACCCGCTCCAGCGGGCGTGGCTCGCGACGCAGGCGCCCCAGTGCGGCTATTGCCAGTCGGGCCAGATCATGCAGGCAGCCACCCTGTTGAAAGACTATCCGCAGCCGACGGATGCGAATATCGATGCCGTCATGAGCGGTAACCTGTGCCGCTGCATGGCATATGTGCGCATCCGCAAGGCCATCAAGCTGGCGGCCGGCATGTCGGAGGCGCCCGGTGTTTAAGCTGCCAAAAGAAACTACCAGTGCCCGTCCCAGCCCGCTGAGCCGGCGCGGTTTTCTGATCGCCGCCGCCGGCACGGGTTTTACCCTGGCCTTCCTGCGGGCCGACAGCTCCTTGGCCGCCGTCAAGGCGGCGCCCGTGCTGCCAAAACAAACCGCCGCGCCCGCGTTCGATCCCGGCATCTGGTTCCAGATCGGCCGCGACGGCATCGTCACCGTCAACATCGCCAAGGCGGAAATGGGCCAGCACATCGGCACGGCCCTGGCGCGCATCGTGGCCGAGGAGCTGGAAGCGGACTGGGACAAGGTGCGCCTGCACTACGTGGACACGGACCCGAAGTGGGGTTTGATGGTGACGGGCGGCAGCTGGTCCGTCTGGCAGAATTTCGATCCGCTCAGCCGTGCCGGCGCGGCCGGGCGCCTCGCGCTCGTCGAGGAAGGCGCGCGCCTGCTGCGCGTGCCCGCGTCCGCCTGCCACGCCAGACTGGGCGTCGTGCATGGCCGGGGGCGCTCGATCAGCTATGGCGACATCGTGCGCCGTGGCAAGCTGGCGCGCCAGTACACGCCCGAGCAATTGAAGGCCATCGTGCTGAAAACGCCGCAGCAGCGCAGCCTGATCGGCCAGCAGGTGCAGGCGCTCGATATCCCCGCGAAGATCAATGGCACGGCCGTGTACGGCATCGATGTGGAAGTCGAGGGCATGCTGTTTGCGCGCCCGAAGATCCCGCCCACGCGCTATGGCTCGAAAGTGGTGTCCATCGATGATACGGCCGCGAAAAAGGTCAAGGGCTATCTGCGTTCGTTCGCCTTGCAGGACCCCAGCGGCACGGTGCCCGGCTGGGTCATGGTGGTGGCTGAAACGTATGCGGCCGCCATGCGCGCGGCCGAGCTGGTGCAAGTGAAATGGCGGGCCGGCGCGGCGGCCCACGTGGCGGAGCAGGATATCCTCAACTATGGGACCAAGCAGCTGGCCGATGCCAGCCTGGGCGCCCGCGTGGTCGATGATGATGGCGTGGAGCAAGCGTTCCACGATGCCAGCCTGCAGCTGGAACGCCACTACACGACCAGCACCGTGCTGCATTTTCAGCTGGAACCGGTGAATGCCGTGGCGCAGGAAATCGACGGTGTCTGGCACATTCATGCGGGCAACCAGTGGCAATCCCTGATCCTGCCCGTGCTGGCGCAAGCGTTGAAGGTGCCCGAGAGCAATGTCATGCTGCACACCTATCTGCTCGGTGGCGGCTTCGGGCGGCGCCTGAATGGCGATTATTGCGTGCCGGCCGCGCTGGCCGCGCAAGCCGTGGGGCGCCCCGTCAAGATGATTTGCACGCGGGCCGACGATGCCCGTTTCGATTCGCCCCGTTCACCATCCGTGCAGCATGTACGCATGGCCTTCGACGACGCCGGCAAGGTGTCGGCGATGGTGCATGAAGCGAGCGCGGGCTGGCCCACGCAAGCCATGATTCCCGCCTTCCTGGCCAAGGATAAGCAGGGCCATCCGTATGACCCGTTCGCCATCGCCGGCGCCGACCACTGGTATACGGTAGGCGCGCAGCGCGTGCGGGCCGTGTCGAACGATCTGGCCAACAGCAGTTTCCGCCCCGGCTGGCTGCGCTCTGTGGGGCCCGGCTGGACGAATTGGGCCGTGGAAAGTTTCATGGATGAGGCGGCGCAGGCGGCCAAGGTCGATCCGCTGGCGTTCCGTTTGTCCTTGCTGCAGGGCACGGGGCGCAACGCGGGCAGCGCGCCGAACGCCGTCGGCGGCGCCGCGCGCCTGGCCCACGTGCTGCAGCGGGTGGCGGACAAGGCAGGCTGGGGCAAGGCCATGCCGCCCGACACGGGCCTGGGCATCGCCGCCACATTCGGCCAGGAACGCGACATGCCCACCTGGACGGCCTGCGTCGCGCGGGTCAAGGTGGACCGCAGCACTTGCATGGTGAAAGTCGAAAAATTGTTCATGGTGATCGACGCGGGCAGCATCGTCGACCCCGATGGCGCGCTGGCGCAGGCGGAAGGGGGCGCCCTGTGGGGCGTGAGCATGGCTTTGCATGAAGGCACGGCCTTCCTGAATGGCGAAGTGAAGGACACCAACCTGAATACCTATACGCCCCTGCGCATGGCCGACGTGCCCGAGCTCGACATTGAGTTCGTTGCCAGCACGGCAACTTCGACGGGCATGGGCGAACCGCCCACGACGGCCGTGGCGCCCGCCATTGGCAACGCCATCTTTGCCGCCGTGGCCTCGCGCGTGCGGCATTTGCCGATTCGCCCGGAAGCCGTGCTGAAGGGGCTGGACCGGCACGGCGCCGTGTAGTCTTGCCATCCTGCTTTCCTGGCGGCGGTGCGCGAACGGCTGCGCAGGAATGGCTGCGGGCTGCTACACTGAGGTTAGCCGCCCCGGGTATGCAGGCTGTGCCCGTCCCGGCAAGATCAGCGTAAAATCAGCGCACAGCTCGACTTCAGCTTTAGCTTGATCCCAGCTCGATTGCGGAGGCAACCATGCAAGAACAATTTGTCAGCATTACGGCCGATGAACTTCAACTGGATGGCGTGCTTGAAATGCCCGAGCGGCCGGTCGGCATCGTCCTGTTTGCCCACGGCGCAGGCGCCGACAGCGACTACCTGGGCGCCTCCAGCCACGCCACTTCCCAGGATTTCTTGCGAGCGGGTATCGCCACCCTGCGCTTCGACCAGGGCGGCGTCGGGCCTGGCGGCGGCAGCAATGGCCACGCCTATTTCGTGCGCAGCGATATCGTGCTGCTGGCGCGCCAGCTGGAAAAAGCCCTGGGCTGGCTGCAGATGGACGCGTCCACGCGGCGCTTGCCCTGCGGCTTGTATGGCTATGGCACCAGCGCGGCCGTCGTCATGCAACTGGCGGCCTGGCGCAGCGCGGAAATCGCCGCGCTGGCCGTGTGCGATGGCCAGGTGGAAATGGCGGGCAAGGCGGCGCTGGAAAATGTGCGCGTGCCATCGTTGCTGATCGTGGGCGGGCGCGATCCCGACGTGGCTGGCCTGAACCGCATGGCGTTCGCCACCTTGCGCTGCGACAAACAACTGGAACAGATTGCCGCACCCGGCGGCCCCGACACGCGCCACCAGGCGGCCTTGCTGGCCACGGACTGGTACACGCGCCATTTCAACGGGCATACCAGCACGTCGCAGTAGCGCGGCAGATCAGGCGGCGCGCAAGTTCTTCGCATGGAAGCGCACATGCTCTTCCATGAAGCTGGCGATGAAGTAATAGCCGTGGTCATAGCCGGCATGGCGGCGCAGCTGCACAGGCTGGCCGGCGTCGCGGCACGCCGCTTCGAAGATGTCGGGGTACAGTTGCTCGGGCAGGAATTTGTCGGCCAGGCCCTGGTCGATCAAGATGCCTTCGGGAAATGATGCTGGCTGGCCCTGCCGGCCGCGCATCAGCGCGCTGGCGTCGTACTGCTGCCAGCTGGCTGTATCGCTGCCCAGGTAGCCTGTAAACGCCTTCTTGCCCCACGGACATTGGCTCGGTGCGGCGATAGGGGCGAAGGCGGAGACGGAGCGGAACAGTTCCGGGTTGCGCAAGGCCAGCACCAGTGCGCCATGGCCGCCCATCGAATGGCCGAAGATGCCCGTGCGTTGCGCATCGATCGCCAGTTCCTGCTCCAGCAGGGCGCGCAATTCCAGGATGTAGCTGTACATGCGGTAGTGGCTGCTCCACGGCGCCTCGGTGGCGTCCACGTAAAAGCCCGCGCCCACGCCGAAATCCCAGGATTCGCTCTCGCCCGCGATGTTCGCGCCACGGGGGCTGGTATCGGGAGCGATCAGGATGAGTCCTTCTTCTGCCGCCACGCGCTGCGCGCCGCCCTTGATCATGAAGGTTTCTTCCGTGCAGGTCAGGCCGGCCAGGTAAAACAGGGCGGGACGTTTGGTGCTGACCGTGGCGCCTGGCGCCGTGTCGGGAATGAAGGCCGAGAAACGCATGGGCAAGCCGATGGCTTGCGCGTCGTGGCGATAAAAGCGTTGTACGCCGCCAAAACAGGCGTGTTCACTCAACAGTTCCAGCATGAATTCTCCTCGTTAATCTCACAGTATAGCCAGAGTGGCAGGCGGCTGGAATAGCAGAGCGGCAAGCACGCGTCACCACTTGCAGCCGCTGTCGCCCGTTGCGCCTTTCAGCAGGAAGGGCAGCTTGGTCAGGCCGGCGAATTCCACATTGCCCAGCCGCGGCTTGTAATCGTTGTCGCATTTGGGCCGCGCGGCGCTGGCGATGGCTTGCGCCGTCCTGTCGCTGGACGTCAGTGCTGGCCCGGTGATGGATGGGCCAGTCTGGCGTGCCGCTTCCCTGGCCTGGCGTTTCAAGGCGTCAAGGTCGAGCGCAGCGGGAGGCGGCAATGCGGCTGCCACGTCGCCAGCGGCAGCGGGTGCGGGCATTGCTGCGGACACCGGCGCGGGCGTGATGGCTACCGTATGCCGGGGCCGTGCCTGGCTTTTTGAGATTGCTGGCGGCAGGGGTTGCGCGGGCGGCGTCACGGGGGCCAGCAACAGCAGTTGGGTGCTGCGCTGTGGCAGCAACGGTGGTGCCGGAAGCTTGTTTGAACGCAGCACTTGCCATAGCAGCACATGCAGCAGCACGGCGATGCCGGCACCGGCCAGCATGCGTGCCGATTCCCGTGGCAACGGCGGGGGCGCCATCAATCGAGCATGGCCGCGACCAGCGGCAGGATGTCCTGTGCCGGCGCTTCGGTCTTGAATGCCAGCAAATGGTCGGCGCGCGTCTTGCCCAGGTTGATGGCGGCCACGGGCTTGCCCGTTTCGGCCGCCATGCGGCACAGGCGAAAGCTCGAATACACCATGACGGATGAACCCACCACCAGCAGGGCGCCAGCTGCCATCATCTTGCGCTCGGCTTCGGCCGCGCAGGCGGCGGGCACGCCATCGCCGAAAAACACCACGTCCGGCTGCAGGGTGCCGCCGCAGCGGGGGCAGGCGGGCACGTGGAAGGTGGCCAGTTGCATTGGTTCCAGCAAGGCATCGCCATCGGGCGCCGGCGTGGCCGTGGCGCCCAGCAGCTGCGGATTGTCGCGTTCGAGCTGATCCTGGATCAGGCGGCGCGTGTGGCGGGTATGGCAATCGAGGCACACGACGCCATGTATGCTGCCGTGCAACTCCGTGACGGCCGCGCTGCCCGCTTGCTGATGCAGGCCATCCACGTTTTGCGTGACCAGGCCGCCTATTCTCCGGCGCTGCGCCAGTTGCGCGATGGCCAGGTGACCGGGATTTGGCGTCGCGCGCGCCAAGGTCGGCCAGCCCACCATGCTGCGCGCCCAGTAGCGGCGGCGCACGGCTTCCTGGCGGCGAAAATCGGGACCTTGCACGGGGGCGTTGCCGCGCCGCACGCCTTCCGTGTCGCGGTAGTCGGGTATGCCGGACGCCGTGCTGATGCCGGCGCCCGTCAGCAGCAGCACGTCGGGATGGCGCTGCAGGAACTGCGCCAGCTGATCGAGGGCGTGGTGGCTGCTGGCTGGCTGCTGGCTGGCGAAGGAAAAATTTTGCATGATGCGCCATGCTAACCGAAAAGCAGGGCGCCGTTGCAAGGGCGATATTTACTCCAGTTTCATGCCGAAGCGCTGCAGCCGCGGCTGCCAATGTTCCTCGATATTGGCCGAGACGAGGATGCGCTCGGCCTTGCCGATCAGCAATGCACGGGGCACGAAGCCGAAATAGCGCGAGTCGGCGCTGTTGTCGCGGTTATCGCCCAGCATGAGGAAATGGTCGGCCGGCACCGTCACGGGGGCAAAGCTGCGCCGCGCGCCAGCGATTTGCGGCAAGACCTGGATGCGGTGCTGCTCGGTCTGGTTGCGTTCGCTGATGCGCTGGGCCGTCAGTTGGCCCACGTGGGCGATGGTTTCCGGCGCCGTGTCGAGCGCCGTGTACTGGGCAGGCTGGCCATTGATGACCAGCTGCTCATTGCGCATTTCCACCGTGTCGCCGGGCAGGGCGATGATGCGCTTGATCAGGCGCGTGCCGTCTTTCGGCGAAGAAAAGGTGACGATGTCGCCCCGCTGTGGTTCGCCCAGGCGCTGCAGCACGATATCGGTGAGCGGTACTTTCAGGTTGAAGGCCAGGCGGTTGACGAAAACCACGTCGCCTTCGAGCAGATTGGGGCGCATGGACGCCGACGGTATCGGATTCCAGTCCGCCACGGCCGTGCGGAACACGCCGAACAGCAGGAGGAACATCAAAAAACCTTTGTTGGCGCGCATCCATGTGCTCATGTCGGCTCTTTCGCTGGGCTGTGCCCGTGATGGTGAAGGGAGGCGCCATTGCTGCTGGCGACCTATTCACGATGCACGGCGAGGCTGAAGCCAGTCTTAAATGGCGCCAATGCGGCCACCAATGCGTAGCTGAATGGCGGGGATGGCGTACCGCTGTTGCGTGCACGCATCACTACGCCGGTTTCAGCGATGCCGGCGCTTGTCGTGCAGGCCATCCCACAGCTCACCGAGCGCCGTCATCCATGGTTTGCGTGTTGCGCCGTTCAAAATACAGCAGGTCCGACCAGGCATCCTGGAAGCGCATGGCTTTTTCCGAGCGGCCATACTGGTGAAAGCCGTTGCGCTGCATGACAGCGACGGAGCCCAGGTTTTGCGGCCGCGCCGTCGCTTCCAGGCGCCACAGTTCCAGTGTGCCGAACGCTTCTTCCAGCAGCAGGGCGACCACGCGCGTGGCGTAGCCGCGTCCGCCGAACCGTTCGCCGATGCGGTAGCCGAGCGTTGCCTTGTTGAAATAGGGGCGCGTGACGGCCGTCAGATTGACCCGGCCGATGATTTGCCCGTCCAGTTTTGCCAGGTACTGGTAAGCGAGGTCTTGCTGGCGCTCGCGCTGCGCCTGCTCGATGGCGGCGGCGATGGCTTCCGGGTGGTAGTAGGATGGCGCGCGCGCCGTGACCCAGTTTTCAAAATACGCGCGGTTTTCCAGTTCGAAGGCCAGCAAAGCGGGAAGGTCGCTGCTGGCCGGCGGGTGTAGCTGAAGGCGGTCGAGGTCTGGCATGGGAGCGTGTCGAAAAGCGATGCGCCATTATAATCAGCTGGCGCATTTCGCCGCACATCTGAATTCATGAAGGAGCAGCATGCTGTCCCATATCTGCCTGGGAACCAACGACTTTCCCCGCGCCTACGCCTTCTACACGGCTCTGCTGGGAGAACTCGGTTTGATCGAGAAATTTCATGACCCCGTCAAGCCATGGGCAGGCTGGATGGCGCACGATGCGCCGCGTCCCTTGTTCGTGCTGACGGCGCCGCATGACGGCTTGCCGGCCGCGCCCGGCAATGGACAGATGACGGCCCTGCTGGCGGCCAGCCGCGCCCAGGTGGACCGCTGCCACCAGGCCGTGCTGGCGCTGGGCGCCGCGTGCGAAGGGCCGCCCGGCTTGCGCCCCCATTACCACGCCCATTACTATGGCGCCTACTTCCGCGACCTCGACGGCAACAAGCTGTGCGTGTGCTGCCACGCCGAGGAATAGTTCAGCGCTGGCCCCAGATATCTTCCTCTGTCCAGCCCAGCTCCGCAAAATCCTGCGCCCGCTCGTCCGCTTCGCCGGCGCAATAGAATTCGTCGAGCTGCGGCGGCGCGATGCGCGTGCCGGCCAGCATGGCGTGCACTTGCCCCCGGTGGTGGATCTGGTGCTGGAACAGATGCGCCAGCATGCGCTGGCGCGTGTCGACTTGCGGCGTGTCGCGCAGGATCGTCACGGGCCGCGCCAGGTCCGCGTCGCACAGGCTGCGGCAATGGGCGATCAGGCGCGCGTCGGATGCATGCTGTGCCGCCTGCAGCGTGGCGCAGTCGGTAAATGGCTCATCCTTTTCAAAGAAGACATAGCAGTCGGGATGGGGCGCTTCGCCGCGCAGCTCGCGTTCGAGCGCATCGAGGTAAAACCAGTCGCACGTGAGAATGTGGTTCAGGGTGGACTGGATGGTGGGGAAAAAGCTGACGCGCGTGGCCTGGAATTCGGCCTGGCTCAGTTCGCCGCAGGCTTTCAGCAGGCGGTGGTTGGCCCAGGCGTTGTTGTACGCCTGGCTGGTGACGTACTGGGCCAGCAGATTGTTCATGATGTACCTTGCAAAGAGGGGGACCTGCGGGAGCGCCACTGTAGCACTTTGCGGCAGGTGGACCAAGCCGGCCACGCCCGCCGCACCGGCATGGCTGTCATCAAGTAAAATCGCGCAGCGGATGTCGCGATAGTGATGCATATAAGGCTGGAATAGCAATGGGTTGGATAGGAAAATTACTGAACGGCGGCGACGAAAAAAACAAGCTCGCGCCAGCCACGGCAGGGGCGGCACCCGAGATGGCACGGCAGCCAGCCACCATCACCGAAATCGATGCCATCTACTACCGCTGGCTGGCGGCCGCGGGTGCGACGCAGGCGACAAAGCAGGCCGAACAGCAGATGCTGGATGAATTGACGCGCCTGGCCAATGAACCGGTCGCCGGCGCCGCGCTGGTGCCGCGCATTCCGGCCATCATTCCGCAGTTGATGCGTACCTTGCAAAATGAAAACATGAGCGCGGCCGAGCTGTCGCGCCAACTGGCCCAGGACGTGCTGCTGGTCGCCGAGGTCTACCGCGAAGCGAACCGGCCGCGTTACCATTCGCGCTACAACGCCAGCCCGTCGATCAACAACATGGACGGCGCCATCATGCTGCTGGGGCAAAACGGCATGCGCATGCTGCTAGCCCGCGTCGCCTTCCGTCCCATCGTCAGCATGCAGAGCGGCGGCCTGACCATACGCACGGCGCCGCTGATCTGGCGCCAGTCCGAGAAATGCGCGCTGGCGGCCAACCTGGTCGCACCGGCCATGCAGGCCAACGCCTTCGACGCCTATCTGGCGGGACTGATGGCCAATGTCGGCCTGGTGGTGGCGTTCCGGCTGATCGACCAGATGCATGCGCCCGATGCCTTTCCGCAATCGGACGCCTTCATTGCCCAGGTGTTTGCGCAAGCGCGCATCCTGTCGGTACGGATCGCCGAGTTATGGGAGTTTCCCGAGTCCGTCACCCGCGCGATCGGGCATGCCGGCGTCGATGCCCACGCCGATGCCGATCCGCAGGCGCGAGCGCTGGCGCTGGGAGATCGCTTGAGCAAGCTGCGCATGCTGGTCGATACTGGCCGCTTTCCTGCCGACGATCCCTTCGTGATGACGGGATTGAGCAAGGCCGAGCTGCAGGTGTTCGACAAGCTGGCCGACGAGGACGACGAGGAGTGACGGCCGCAGGCCGTCACGATGGGCATGCGGCGGATATCGCTCAGCGCGCAAAATAGAGTTCGTGCAGGTGATCGAGGTCGACCTCGGAAGCCGCCTGCGACAGCGCTACTTTGCCGCTTTGCATCAGGTAGACGTGATCGGCCACGCCCACGGCACGCGCCGTGTTCTGCTCGACGAGGATGATGGTGCGCCGGCCGTCGTTCAGGCGCGCGAGGATCTCGAACAGCTCGTTGACCACCAGCGGCGCCAGGCCCAGCGACGGTTCGTCGATGATCAATAGCGACGGATCGGACATCAAGCCCCGCGCCATCGCCAGCATCTGCGCCTCGCCGCCGGACAGTGATCCGGCCAGCTGTTTGCGCCGCTCGTGCAGGCGCGGGAACATGGCGTAGGCTTCGGCCAGGCGCGCCGGCATGTGGCTGCGGTGCTCTTTCGGAAACGCGCCCATGATCAGGTTTTCTTCCACGCTCATGTCGCGAAATGTCATGCGCCCCTCGGGGATCATGGTGACCCTCGCGTCGCTCATCTTCCACGTGGGCGTGCCGTTGATGGCCACGCCATCGAGCGCGATGCTGCCCGCGCCCACGGGCAGCAGACCCATGATGGCGCGCAGCAGGGTGGTCTTGCCGGCGCCGTTCGGGCCGATGATGGTGGTCAGCTTGCCCTTCTGGATCGACAGCGACACATCCCACAGCACATTGATGGCGCCATAGCCGGCGCGCAGTTTACTTATGTCAAGCATCGTTTCAGGCATGAACGGCTCCCGTGTAGCTTTCGATGACGGCCGGATCGCGGAACACGGCATCGGGCGTGCCGTCGGCGATCAGCTGGCCAAAATTGAGCACGGCCACGCGCTGGCACAGATTGCTGATGGTTTCGATGTCGTGCTCGATCATGACGATGCCCACGCCAAAGGCCGCGTGCAAGTCCTTAAGCATGCCCATGAAGCGGCGCTTGCCGTTCGTTTCCAGGCCGGCCAGCACTTCGTCGAGCAGCAGCAGCTTTGGATTGGTGACCAGCGCCTTGGCCACTTCCAGCGCCTTGAGTTCCGTCAGCGCCAGTTCGCTGGCCGCGTCGCGCCCAGCCTTGTCCGCCAGGCTGGTGAAGTCGAGGATTTCATCGATCTTGCGCGGGTCCACCTTGCCTGTGCCGAAGCGCTGCGCCACGATGAGGTTTTCGCGGACCGTCAATTCATGCATCGGTTGCGGAATCTGGAAGGTGCGGCCCAGTCCCAGGCGGGCGCGCTGGTACATGGGCGTGGCCATGATGTCGCGCCCCTCGAAGCGGATGCTGCCGCTGGTGGGGCGCACCAGGCCGGAGATCGCGTTGAACAGGGTGGTCTTGCCGGCGCCATTCGCGCCCACCAGGCCGATCACGTCGTGGCTGCCCACCTTCAGGGTGACGGAATCGACGGCCGTCAGGCCGCCGAAGCGCACGCAGACATTATCGAGTTCAAGCATGTTGTTTCTCCTTCGCTTTGAACGCCTTGCGTAGCAGCGGCAGCAGGCCGTTCGGACTGAAGACGATCATCGCCACCAGCAGCACGCCCAGCACCAGCTGGTGGCCCGTGGGAATCAGCGATTTGAAAATCAGCTGGTCGACCAGGTAGACCACCACGGCGCCCAGCACGGGGCCGAGGATGGTGCGGTAGCCGCCGAAGATGGCCGCCACGATCGGCAACGTCACCCACAGGCTGTTGAAGGCGTAGTCCGGCTCCAGGAAGTTGATGTAGTGGGCGTTGAAGGCGCCGAACAGGCCTGCCATGAAGGCCGACACGAGCAGCATGGCGCCTTTCAGCAAGGTGCTGTTGACGCCGACGACGCGCGTGGCGTCTTCGCTGTCGTGCATGGCGCGCAGGGCGATGCCGTAGTGGCTGGCGCGGATGCGGCTGTAGGCAAACGCGCAGCACACCACCAGGGTCAGTACCACCTGGTAGGCGCCCGTCTTGCTGGCCAAGTCGAAGCCGAAGACGGTGGGCAAGGTCGGGATGTTGTTGATGCCGCCGGCGCCGCCCGTCACGGAACTCCATTCCGTGGCCAGGATGCGGAAGATGTGGGCGTAGGCGAGGATGGCCAGCGCAAAATACGGCCCGCGCAGGCGCAGCACGGGCAGCATGATGACGGCGGCGATGGCCGCCCCCGCGCCGCCCAGCAGCATGGCGGCAAACACTGGCAAGCCCAGTTTCACGGTAGCGAGGGCGGAGACATATGCGCCCACGCCGAAGAAGGCCGCATGGCCGAAGCTGACCATGCCGCCCAAATTGCCCAGCAGGGCCCAGGACATGGCCACGCCGCCGATGATCAGGGCCGCCACCACCATGCTCATCACATACTGGTTGCCGCCCAGGGCCAGCGGCACGGCGATATAGGCGGCCAGCAGCAGGCCCGCCGTGGACATCAGTGAAGTACGGCTCATCCGCGCCTCCGTTGTGCGCCGAACAGGCCGTTCGGCATGATGAACAGCACCAGCAGGAACAGCACCATGCCGGACAATTCCTGCAACGCGGAGCTGGCCAGGGTGACGGTCAGCGCTTCGGCCACGCCCAGCAGCACGGCGGCGAGCAGCACGCCGGGGATGGAGCCGATGCCGGCCAATACCGTGATGATGAAGGCTTTCACCGTCAGCGCGCCGCCGTAGGCGGGCTGGATCACGCCATAGCTGAACAGGGCCACGCCGGCAAAGGCGGCCAGGATGCCGGCGACTAAAAAGGAAACCAGTTCCGTGCGGCCCGGGTCGATGCCCATCAGCTTGGCCGCGTCGCGGTTGCTGGAGACGGCGCGCACGGCGCGGCCATACCAGCTGGTGGACAGCCAGCGCCACAGGGCCGCCATCAGCACCAGGCTGACGCCAAAGAAAATCACTTCGCTGCGCATGCTGAAAAACGGACCGATCTCGATGCCTTCCTGCAGCCAGCTCGACGAGGTCGAGCGGATGTCCGCCTTCCATACGAGCAGGATGAAATTGGTGAGGATGACGCCGATGCCATAGGTGAGGATCAGCGAATTGATTTCGCGGTCTTTCTTGATGCGGCTGACGATCAGGTACACGCCCACGGATGTGAGGCTGACGATCACCAGCGCGATGGGAATGGCGAACATGGGCCCCAGGCCCAGGCCGGATTCCACGCTGTAGGCGATGTAGGCGGCCAGCAGCACCAGTTCGCCGTGCGCCAGGTTGATCACTTTCATGGTGCCGAAGACCAGCGCCAGTCCCAGTGCGATCAGGGCGTAGGAGCCGCCCTGCAGCAAGCCAGAATACAAGGCTTGCAAGATTAATTCTGTCATGACGTCATCCCGTCAGGCTTTCCTGGCGCATCGCGAAGATGCACCAGGACCGCCGTTTATCGGTGCACGCCCGGCAGGCGTGCGCGTGTGCAGCGGGAGGCTGCCTACCAGGGCAGGGCTGGATAGGCCAGCTTGCCCGTGGCGTGTTCCTTCGGCCAGACGATCACCACTTTCTTGTCCTGGTGCTGCGCCATGCGGTGCACGAAATTCTGGTTGTCGCCATTGGCGGCGAACTGCACCCGGCCGATCAGGGTTTCGCGGTCCGTCTTGCGCATTTCCTCGGCCACGCCGCCTTTCTTGAGCGTGCCCTTGTCGGCCGCGCGCGCGATGGCTTCGAACAGCAGCATCGATTGCACATAGCCGAACTGGCCCAGGTAGTCCGGCTCCTTCTTGTACAGCTGCTTGTAGGCGTCGCTGAAGGCCTTGCCGTCGGCTGTCTTGAATTCCGTGGGGAAGGGTAGCAGGGCCGTGCCGAACACGTTCGGCATCAGGTCGGGGAAGTCGGCCGCCATTTTCGGCGTGGCCAGCGACCACACGCCCACCATGGCCTTGATCTTCGGCTTCAGGACGCGGGCGGCGCGGATGATGCCCACGTAATCGTTTTCGTAGCCGACCATGGCCACCACTTCCGATTTATCCTGCAGCTTGATCTTGTTGATGATGGGCTTGAAATCGGTAATGGCCGGGTCGAACGAGTGCGTCGTCACTTTCACGCCCTTGGCGGCCAGGGCCTTTTCCACGTCTTTCGCCAGGCCCGTGGTGGCGTCCTTGGTCGAATACACGATGGAGACGGACTTGGCGCCCACATCCTGCAGCAGTCCCAGCATGGCTTTTTCGTAGCCGGCCGTGTTATTGATGCGGAAAAAATTCTTGCGCCCGCTGGACACCAGGCTGTCGTCCACGCCGCCCGAGGTGATGTAGACGAGGCCCAGTTTATTCGCCGTGTCCGAGGCGGGCGAGATATTGTTCGAGCCATAGCCGCCCGTGATGGCCACCACGCCCTGGCTGGCCAGCTTTTCCACGGCGGCGATGGCCTTGGCGGGCGCCGATTCGTCGTCGACGGTGATGATCTTGATGGTGTGCTTACCGTTGGTCTTGTTGAATACCTCGGCCGCGACCATGATCCCTTCCTGCATGCCGGCGCCGACCCGCGCCAGGTTCCCCGTCAGCGGGATTTCCGCGCCGACCAGAAATTCGTCGGCGCTGGCCTGTGCCATCCAGGCGCTGGCAACCAGCGCTGCCATGGCGATGCGTGTATAGGTGCGTTTCATCGTGTCTCCTCCGGTGATGTGGCTTGGTTTTATTGTCTTGTCTGGTACAGCATGGTCAACTTATCGTGCATTCTGCGCCATTTGCCGCAGCTGCCCCTTTAAAATCTTGCCCGTGGCGGCCGCTGGCAGCGCTTCCATGACGATGATGGCGGATGGGCACTTGTACGGCGACAGGGTCTGTGCCAGCCAGGCCTGCAATTCTGCCACGCTGGCGGGCTGGCGCGGATCCAGTTCCACGTAGGCGATGACGTCCTCGTTGCCATCGGCGAGGGTGCGCCCCACTACGGCCGACTGCACCACGGAAGGGTGGGCGTTCAGCGCCGTTTCCACTTCCAGCGGATACACATTGAAGCCGGAGCGGATGATCAATTCCTTGGTGCGTCCGACAATGAACAGCGCGCCGTCCGCTTCTTGGCGCGCCATGTCGCCCGTATTGAGCCAGCCGCCGTCGCGCATGGTGGCCGCCGTCATGGCCGGTTCGCGGTAATAGCCTGCCATGACGTTCGGCCCGCGTATCCACAATTCTCCCGGCTCGCCCGGCGTCACATCCGTACCGGCCACGTCCACCACGCGCACTTCCACGCCCGGGATCGGCATGCCGACGGAATCGTCGCGGCGCGGCGCTTCCAGGCGGGTCTGGCTGATGGTGGGCGCGCTTTCCGTCATGCCGTAGCCATTGTGCAGCGCGGTACCCAGCAGCTTTTCCACGTCGCGCTTGAGCGATGGCGCCAGCGGCGAGCCGCCCGCATACGCAAAGCGCAGCCGCGTGGGCAGCGGCGTATCGGCTCCGCCCAGGGTTTGCAGCAGCTTGGCGTACATGGCGGGCACGCCCTGCACAATGGTCAAGCCGTCGTCTTTCAAGGCCGAGAGCAGGCCATCGACGGAAAAGCGCGGCACCAGATACAGCGCGGCGCCCGCATACAGGGTGCCCAGTGCCACCGAGGCCAGGCCGTACACGTGCGAAATCGGCAGCACGCCATACGCGCGGTCGCTGCGCGTCAGGCCCCGCAACGTGCTGGAGACGGCGGCGATGAACAGCAGGTTGCGGTGCGTGAGCATCACGCCTTTCGACTGGCCTGTCGTGCCCGTCGTGTAGATCAGCGCGGCCACCTGTTCGTTGCCGGGGACCGTGTCTTCCGCGATGGCGGCGTCGTTCAATTCGCCCGCCAGCAGCTCGCCCATGCCATCGACGGTGACAGGGCGGGCGCCGCGCCGCGCCGCATGCGCGGCCGCTTCCGGCGATGCGCCGGCCAGGAACAGCACGCGCCGCGCGGAACTGTGCGCGGCGATGGTATCGATCTCGCGCGCCGACAGCCGCGCATTGACGTTGACGATCCACGCGTCGATGCTGGCGGCCGCGAAGATCAGCGCCACCTGCAGCGCGCCATTTTCTCCCACCACCATCAGGCGGTCGCCGGCGCGCACGTCGAGGTTGCGCAGCAGCTGCGCTGCACTTTCCACACTGTGCTGCAGCTGCGCGTAGGTCCAGCTGTGGCCACCTTCATGCAGCGCCGGCGCGTCCGGCGCGCGCGCGGCCCAGTAGGCAGGGATGGCCGACAGGCGCGCCGGCAAGCCGGCCAGCAGGGTGGGGATGTCCATCGCGGCCTCCTTCACTTTTGCGCTGCCTTGATCATGTTGCGGGCGATGACGATCTGCTGGATCTGCGTCGTGCCTTCATAGATGCGGAACAGGCGCACGTCACGGTAGAAACGCTCGGCCGCGTATTCGCTGATGTAGCCGGCGCCGCCGTGGATCTGCACGGAGCGGTCAGCGACCCTGCCGCACATTTCGGAGGCGAACAGCTTGCAGCACGATGCTTCCGTCGAGATGTCTTCCTTGTTGTCGCGCCGGCGCGCCGCGTCGAGCACCATGCTGCGCGCCGCGTAAATCTCCGCCTTGCTGTCGGCCAGCATGGCCTGGATCAGCTGGAATTCCGCGATGGGCTGGCCGAACTGCTGGCGCTCCATCGCATACGCGAGGGCGTCGGCCAGCATGCGCTCGGCCGCACCCACGCAGACGGCGGCGATGTGCAGCCGGCCTTTGTCGAGCACTTTCATGGCCGTCTTGAAGCCCACGCCTTCCTTGCCGCCGATGATGTTCGCGGCCGGCACACGGCAGTTTTCAAAGATGACGTCGCAGGTATGTGCGCCTTGCTGGCCCATTTTTTTATCAATCTTGCCCAGCGAGAGGCCGGGCGTGTCCTTTTCCACGATGAAGGCGGAAATCGCCGAGGCGCCCCGCTTGACGGGATCCGTGCGGGCCATCACGGTAAAAATGCTCGCTTCGGGCGCGTTGGTGATATAGCGCTTGCTGCCGTTGAGGATATAGAAGTCGCCGTCGCGCACGGCCGTCGTGCGCAGGGACGCGGCGTCGGAGCCCGATCCCGCTTCCGTCAGGGCGAACGAGCCGATGATCTCGCCCGCCGCCAGCTTGGGCAGATAGTATTGTTTTTGCGCTTCCGTGCCGTCGATAACGATGCCTTGCGAGCCGATGCCGTTGTTCGTGCCGATCAGCGAGCGGAAGGCGGGCGAGGTGCGGGCGATTTCGAAAGCGACCCTGACTTCCTCTTCCATGCTCAGTTCCAGGCCGCCGTAGGCTTCCGGGATGGACAGGCCGAACAGGCCCAGTTCGCGCATCTGCGCCACGATGGTGGGCGGGATGGTGTCCGTTTCGGCCACCAGCGCCTCGTTCGGCACCAGCACTTCGCGCACGAAACGGGCGATGCTGTCGAGCAGGATGTTCAGGGTTTCTTCGTCGCGTATCATCGGTTTCCTCGGCGCTTTGATTTGAACTGTCGTTGAGAGGGGGCGCGCAGTCTAACCGCGGCCCAGGTTTTTTTCCACTGTCTTGACCAGGGCGACCAGGCGCGGTCCCAGATCCGATTCGAGTTTTTCGCGCGACAGCAGGAAGGCGGGGCCGCCGCAATTGAAGGCCATCACCTGTTCGCCATCGGCACCCAGCATGGGCACACCCACGGCGTGCACATCGTTCTGCCATTCGCCGGCCGAGATGCAAAAGCCCCGGTCCTGGTAATCCTTGAAGCCTTGTTCGATACCGGCCTTGATGCGCGGCCAGCGTTCCGTCTCGTGCACGCGCGCATGGTCCATCAGGTAGTCGCGTTCGGCCTGCGGCAGGATGCACAGCAGGGCCTTGCCCATGGCCGTCGTCATCAGGGGGATGCGCGAACCGACGTCGAGGCGCAGGGTGACGTTGGCGCTGCTGCGGCACGTTTCCACGTACACCATGCTGAGACGGTCGCGCGTGCCCAGCGAAACGGAGGCTTGCGCATGTTCGGCCAGTTCTTCCATCAGCGGGCGCGCCATCTTGCGCACATCGAGGTTCGACAGCATGCGGTAACCGAGAGCCAGCACGCCGGCGCCCAGCTGGTACTTGCCCAGGCTGTCCGAATAATTCAGGTAGCCGAGTTTGGTGAGGGTATAGGTGAGGCGCGAAATCGTCGGTTTCGGAATGCCCGTGCGCCTGGCCATGTCCGCATTCGACAGGAACACTTCGCCGGGGCGAAAGCAGCGCAGTACTTCCAGCCCGCGCGCCAGCGCGTTGACGAACTGGCGGTCCTTGCCTTCCTCGTCATCGCTGAAGACGATGAGTTCCGGATCTGCTGCGGTCTGAATATTTGTCATATTTGCATTCATTTTCAGGCTCCCTGGAAATCAGTTTGCCTAGCCAAAATCGACGTGTCAACCGTTTTGTGAAACATTCGTTCGCACAGCGAAATGCTGCGCTGCATGAATTTTTCTCGGAAAATTGACCTGCGCAGGCGTTTTGGCGCTTGTCGCTTGAGCCTCGTTATATACGTCTGTATATTGCGCTGTTGGGTGACGGCCGCCGCAAGAGTGGCCGCTTTTTTGAGTATCGCTATATGAGACTCTATATAACGACAGTGGAAAGATCGAAACGATGTTGAAACAGGTATTGGCAGGCGCCGTGATGCTGGCGCTGGCGCACATGGCACAGACGGCGCGGGCGCAGCAAATGGCGGGCAACGATGGCGTGGATGCTGCGGCGCCGTTCGTGCTGGGCACGGTGACGGTGATCGGCCAGCGCGAGCAGGCAGGGCAGATGGAACAGCAGGTGGGGTCGCAAGTGAGTCGCGCCGAGATGCGCCGGTTCAACCGCGACAACGTGGGCGATGCTCTGAATTTGCTGTCCGGCGTGTCGCTGTCGACCAATGCGCGCAATGAGAAGACTGTCGCCATCCGCGGCTTCGACTCTCGCCAGGTGCCGCTGTACATCGACGGCATTCCCGTCTACGTGCCGTATGACGGCTATGTCGATTTCAACCGCTTCACCACCAGCGACCTGGCCGCCATCCAGGTGGCCAAGGGCTACAGCTCCGTGGCCTACGGCGCCAATACCCTGGGCGGCGCCATCAACCTGGTGTCGCGCAAGCCGTCCGCGCGGCTGGAAGGCGATACGTCCATCGGTTTCGGCTCGGGCAGCGAACGCCAGGTGTCGGCCAACGTGGGCACGAACCAGGGCCTGTGGTATCTGCAGGCGGGCGTGTCGTACATCGACAGCGACGGCTTTCCCCTGTCGTCGGATTTCCGCCCGACGGCCACGGAAGACGGCGGCACGCGCAACAACGCCTACCGCAAGGATCATAAACTGTCGTTCAAGGTGGGCTACACGCCCGTGGGCGGCGGCGAATATGCACTCAGCTACTACAAGCAGCATGGCGAGAAGGGCCAGCCGCCATCGACGAATCCCGTCGGCGCGCGCTACTGGCAATGGCCGTACTGGAACAAGGAAAGCGTGTACTTCGTCTCGCAGACGCGCCTGGGCGACACCGAGCGCCTGAAACTGCGCCTGTACCACGACAGCTATGACAATGAAATCACCTCCTACACGAACGGCAGCTACGCGACCCTGAAAACCAGCGGCCAGGGCAGCGTCAGCGGCGGGCGCAGCATCTATAACGACCGCACGAACGGCGGCGCGGTGGAGCTCGAATCGTTCCGCCTGGCCGCACACAGCCTGCGCTTTGTCGCCAGCTACAAGGCCGACGAGCATCAGGAACTCGACGCCAAGGGCGTGCGCACCACCTGGTACAAGGATGCCCTGTGGACCCTGGGTGCGGAAGACAGCATTGCCCTCGATGCGGCGACGGAACTGTCGCTGGGCGTGTCGCGCAATGCACTGCGTCCGGACACTGTCTACAGCGCCGGCAACGCGTATACCTTGCCGGAGAATCAATCGGCCACGGACATGCAGGCGGGCCTGTTCCACAAGATCGGTACTGACGCGAGGGTGTACGCCACGGTGGCGCGCAAGTCGCGCCTGCCGACCCTGAAGGACCGCTACTCGCAGCGCCTGGGCACGTATATTGAAAACCCGAACCTGCGCGCCGAGGAAGCGATGAATTACGAGCTGGGTTACCAGGCCAGCATGCGCGGGCTGGCGCTCGATGCCGCCCTGTTCTACAGCGACGTGAAGGACAAGATACAGAGCGTGGCGAATGTGGCGGGCGTACGCGCGCAGATGCAGAACGCGGGCAGGGCGCATATCAGCGGCGCGGAGCTGGGCTTGCGCGGCAGCGCCGGCGCGTGGCTGGACTTCGGCGGCAACTACACCTACACGGAAATGAAGAACGTCAGCGACCGCGCCATCCGCCTGACGGACGTGCCGCGCCACAAGCTGACGGCGCACGCCGTGCTGCACGCGGCGCGCCAGCTCGATGTGGTGGCCATCGCGGAAGCGAATAGCGGGCGCTGGGTCTCGAACACCCTGGAACTGGGCGGCTTTGCCACCGTCAACCTGAAGGCCGTGTACCGCCCCTTGCCGGCCTTGACCCTGGAAGCGGGCGTGAGCAACCTGGCTGACCGCAACTACGCGCTGGCCGACGGTTTCCCCAGCGCGGGGCGCACCTGGTTGGCCAATGCGCAATACCAGTTCTGATTTTTTGATTGTTCCATGAAAGGACACAGCATGTTGAAGAAAATATTCCTTGGTTTTGCTTCGGCCGCCCTGCTGGCGACGGCGCCCGCATGGGCCGGCCCGGCGCCGGCGCGCGAGCATATGAGCCATGCGCTGACCGTGACGGGCAAGGTGGCAACGCCGTTGACCCTGACAGTGGCCGACCTGCGCCAGCTGCCGCCGGCGAATGGCGGCGAGCTTGCCGTCACGCGCCATAACGGCGACAAGGCCGAGACCATTACCAGTTACAAGGGCGTGCGCTTGCGCGATATCCTCGACAAGGCGGTGCTCGACGCGCCGGGCCACAACGACGTCAAGAAGCTCGCCATCATCGCCACGGCCACCGATGGTTACGCGGTGGTGTTTTCCTGGGCCGAGCTGTATAACGCGCCGGCCGGCGAGGGCGTGATCGTCTACTACGAGAAGAACGGCAAGGCGCTTGACGAAAGCGATGGCGAGATCGCCCTGATCTCGGCCAGGGATATCCGCACGGGTCCGCGCCACGTGAAGTGGTTGAACCACATCGAGGTGCGCAAGCTGGTGGAGTGACGCGCAGCTGATGGAAAAAACGCGCCGTGGAGCCATCCCCGGCGCGTTTTTTTTATGCCGCCAGCGCTTGCCGCATGGCTTGGCCCGCCACGTCGAACAGGCCGCGCGCCGCTGGCGTCAAGCCCAGCATGTGCATCGACGCATGGATCATGCCGTCGAGCTGCACGCATTGCGCCGCCACGCCGTCGTCGCGCAAATACCGCGCATAGGCTTCGCCTTCGTCATGCAGCGGGTCGTATTCGCACACGAGCACGGTCGCCGGCGGCAAGTCCTTCAGCGAGGCGGCCCGCAGGGGCGCCGCGTAGGGCTGCGCGCCATCAGCCGGCTCGTTCAGGTAGGCCGACCAGCAAAAGCGCATGGCTTCCCGTGTCAGCGAATGGCCTTCCGCATAGCGCTGGTAGGATGGCGTGTCGAAGGCGAAATCGAGCGCCGGGTACAGCAGCAGCTGGTGCGCCAGCGCGGGACCGGCCTGGTCGCGGGCCATCAGGGCCGCTGCCGCCGCCAGGTTGCCGCCCGCGCTGTCGCCGCCCACGGCCAGCCGTTTCACGTCGATGCCCAGCGCCTCGGCATGGTCCGCGACCCAGCAGAGCGCCCGATAAAAATCATCGAGCGGCACGGGGAACTTGTGCTCAGGCGCCAGCCGGTAGTCGACGGAAAAGACCACGCAGCCGGTGGCGTTGGCCAGCGCGCGGCACGGATTGTCGTACAGGTCCAGCGAGCACAGACACCATCCTCCCCCATGCGCAAAGACGATGGCGGGCAAGGGCTGGCCCGTGTCCGCGCCGGCCGGCACATAGGCGCGCACGGTCAGCGCATGCTCGCCGGGCAGCACGTAGTCCTTGATCGACGCGACGTCTTCCAATGGTCCGTGCAGCTGGCGCAAGCCCGTTTCCGTGGCGGCGCGCAAGTCCGCCAGCGAGGCGGGCTGCGGCGCATCCTTGCCCTCGTCCAGCCAGACGGCGATCAGCGGGTCGAGGCTCATGCGGGTGCTCCGGCCAGGAAGGGCAGCAGGTGGGCGATGAACGCTTCCGGCTGTTCTTCCATGATGAAGTGGCCGCATTCGGCGACGATGGCGCCCTGCAAAATATCGGCCTTGCCCTGCATGGTCAGCAGGGGCGCGTCATTCGTCGCATGGTCGGCGCCGATGGCCAGCACGGGCATGGCCAGGCTCTTTTTCGCCCGCTCCAGGTTTTGCCGGATGGTTTCCGGAATGGCGCGGTAGTAGGCGAAACCGGCGCGCAGGGCGCCCGGCGTGGCATAGGCGTCCGCATACACGTCGACGGCCACCTTGTCGCGGCGGTACGACCAGCGGTCCAGGATGAAGCGGATGTATTCGCGTTCCTTGCCGGCCGTGAGCATCTCCGGCAAATCGAGCACCTGGTTGAACATGAAGTGCCACAGGAAGATGTTGTCGGACGGCGCGACAAAAATCGGCGGCGCCGGCGCCAGGCCTGGAATGACGGCTTCCGTCAGCGCCAGTTTCGTCACGGCCTGCGGGAAATCGCTGGCCAGCGCATAGCCGACCCACATGCCGATATCGTGGCCGACGACGTCGTACTGCGCATGGCCCAGGGCCAGCATGGCGCGGTGCAGGGTGGCGGCAACGGCGCCCGTGTCATAGCCGCCGGCCGGGCGTTCCGAGTGGCCGCTGCCGGGCGGATCGATGGCGATCGCCTGGTAGCCGTTGGCCGCCAGGGCCGCCATCACATGGCGCCAGGCATACCAGGTTTGCGGCCAGCCGGGGATCAGCAGCACGGGTTTGCCTTCGCCGGCGATGACGCAATGCAGGCGCTGGCCGTCGATGCGGACGTAGTCGTGGGTGTAGCTGTCTTGATTCTGATGCATGGTGTTTCCTTGTTAGTTGTGCTCGATGCCGAGCAGGGTATTGATCTGCTGCGCGCTGACGGGGGCGCCGGCGAAGTCGTCGAAGATCTTGTCGGTCACGGGAATGATGTGGGCATTGATGAAGGCCACGCCTTCGCGCGCGCCCACTTCCTGGTCCTTCAGGCAGCATTCCCATTCCAGCGTGGCCCAGCCCGCGTAATCGTTTTGCGCCATCTTCGAGAAGATCGCCTTGAAGTCGACCTGGCCATCGCCCAGCGAACGGAAGCGCCCGGCGCGGTTTTCCCATGACTGGTAGCCGCCATAGATGCCTTGCCGCCCCGTCGGATTGAACTCCGCATCCTTCACATGGAACATGCGGATGTGGTCTTTATAAATGTCGATGAATTCCAGGTAGTTCAGCTGCTGCAGCACGAAGTGGCTGGGGTCGAACAGCATCTTGCAGCGCGGATGGCGGCCCACGCGCTCGTAGAACATCTCGAAGCTGATGCCGTCATGCAGGTCTTCGCTCGGGTGGATTTCGTAGCACAGGTTGACGCCCTGCTCTTCGCACACGTCGAGGATGGGCAGCCAGCGGCGCGCCAGTTCGTCGAAGGCCGCTTCGATCAGGCCGGGCGGGCGCTGCGGGAACGGGAACAGGTAGGGCCAGGCGAACGAGCCCGAAAACGTGCCCATGTCGGTCAGGCCCAGGCGCTTCGAGGCCATGGCCGCCAGTTTCACTTGCTCGATGGCCCACTCGGTGCGCGCCGCCGGCTGGCCGTGCAGGTGGGCCGGCGCAAAGCTGTCGCACAGCGCGTCATAGGCCGGGTGCACGGCCACCAGCTGGCCGAGGATGTGCGTCGTCAGTTCGCTGATGACCAGGCCATGGCTGGCCAGCATGGCAACGAGGTCGTCGCAGTATTGCTGGCTATGGGCCGCTTGCGCCACGTCGAACAGGCGTGCATCCCAGGCGGGGATCTGCAGGGCCTTGAAGCCCATGCCGGCCGCCCACTCGGCGATGGCGGGCAGGGTGTTGAAGGGCGCCGTGTCGGCGGCGAATTGTGCCAGGTGCAGGCTTGGTCCTTGGATGGTTTTCATATCGGCTCCTATTGTTTGTCGATCGACAAAGAATAGGCGAAATTTTCCCTTCGGTCAAGCCCGTGATGCAAAATAAATCGGGAACGCGCCGTGGGCGCCAGGCGTTATACTGGCCGCCACTTCGCAAGCAGAGGATCAAGATGGCAGGAAGACCGAGGGAATTTGACCGCGCGCTGGCGCTGGCAAAAGCGCGCGACGCGTTCTGGACGCGCGGCTATGAAGGCGTATCGATGGCTGACCTGGTGGCGGCGCTGGGCATCGCCTCGGCGCGCATCTATGCGGCGTTCGGCTCGAAGGAACAGTTGTTCCGCGAAGCCGTGGAATTGTATGAAACGGGCGAGGGCGCTTTTGCCGTGCATGCGCTGGCGGCCAGCCTGAATGTGCGCGACGCCGTGGCGCGCATGCTGGAAGAAGCGGTGCTGCTGTACACGCGTAGCGGCCAGCCGCAAGGCTGCATGGTGGTCACGGCCGCCACGAATACGAGCGCGGAAAACGCGGGCATCGCCGACTGGCTGGCGCAGCACCGCCGCGCACGCACGCAAGCCGTCATCGAACGCCTGCGCGCGGCGCAGCTGGCGGGAGAATTAAAAGGGGAGGCGGACGTGCAGGCGCTGGGCGACTATTATGCGGCCTTGCTGCATGGCCTGTCGGTGCAGGCGCGCGACGGCATTCCGGCCGAACGGCTGCTGGCGCTGATTGCGCCGGCGATGGCGCCTTTGGTGCTGGAAATGCAAAAACCAGACTAGCGTGTCGATAGTCGCCGTGGATGTTTGCTGCCTCAGGTCTTGACGTCGATCAGGCTGCCCAAAGCCTGGTCGGCTGCCTTGACGACATTCGCCGATAAATTAAAACCGGCCTTGTAGACGAGGTTATCCGTCAGCTCGGAAGCGAGGCCCACGCCGTTCGGCCGGCTTTCCGCCGCCTTGGCGGCATTCGCGTTGGCGCTGCTGACGCTTTCGCTGGCGGCCAGCTTGCGTCCTTCGACAGACAGGGTAACGCCAGTGCCGGCCGGGCTGGCTTCCTGGAACTCGGCTTGTTGCGGCTGGAAGCCCGGCGTGTTCGCATTGGCGATATTGTTGGCGGCCACATCCAGCGCGCGCTGGTTGGCGGTCAGCCCCGAGGTACCGGTGGTGAGGGCGGATATGGACATGGCAACTCCTTCAGAATGCACCCAGTTTACTCCCGCCAGCGGGAAAAGTGGTTGGTGCAAGGCAACATTTTTTCACGCGGGTGGTTGCCGCAAAAAATAGGTGCATCACGTAATTTTTTTATATTGTTCTGTGGCATTTCGCTGCCTAGACTGGCAGGGAAGTCATCCACGGAGTCCGCCATTTTTCACCTGTTTAGTCCTCTTTTCCTGGGTTTTCTGCTCAGTCTGCCTTGCCTGTCCCTGAAAGCCCAGCTTGCCCATTCGTCACTGCCGCTCGATGTGCGCCTGAACGAGCAGGTCATCATGGTGCCGGCCGGCGATGGCTTGCGCGAGATGCTGGAAACGACGGTGTTCCGTCCAGCCGGCCCCGGCCCGTTTCCCCTGCTGCTGATGAATCATGGCAAGCAGGCCGGCCCGGCCCGGCTGCAGGCGCGCGAGCGCTTCATCTATATGGCGACCGAATTCGTGCGCCGCGGCTATGCGGTGATGCTGCCCATGCGCGCCGGCTTTGCGCGTTCCACGGGCGCCTACCGCGATTTCGGCTGCGACATGCTGGGCAACGCCCAGAGCCAGGCGCGCGACATGCTGGCCGCGCTGGCCTATGCGCGCCGCCAGAGCTGGGTCGACCAGGAACGCATCGTCGTCGCGGGGCAGTCGTATGGCGGCATGGCGGCACTGGCGCTGGCCACCCGCGTGCTGCCCGGCGTGCGCGGCGTGCTCAATTTTTCCGGCGGCTTGCGCGTCGACATGCCCGGCTGCGACTGGCAAGGGGCGCTGGCCAAGTCCTTCGCCACCATGGGCGCCTACAACCACATTCCCAGCCTGTGGCTGTATGGCGCGAATGACTCGTATTTTTCGCCGGCCCTGGCGCGGCGGCTGTTCAATTCCTTTACCGGATCGGGCGGCCGGGCGCAATTGCTCGCCTATGGTCCGTTTAAGCGCGACGCGCACCTGACCCTGGGCAGCCGCGACGGCGTGGCCGTGTGGTTGCCCGCCACCGAGCGCTTCCTGCGGAAGATCGGCATGCCGGTGCGGCAGGTCTATCGCGTGGCCGAGGCGCCGTCGCCGCCCGCCACGCATTTCGCGCCGCAGGACGATATCGCCGCCGTGCCGTATCTGGAAGAGCAGGGGCGCGCCGCCTACCGCGTCTTCCTGGAGAAAACCGCGCCGCGCGCCTTTGCCCTGTCGGCCAGCGGCGCCTGGGGCTGGGCCGAGGAGGGTGAAAGCCCCGATGTGCGCGCGCTGGCCTCGTGCCAGCGCCGGAGCAGCCTGCCGTGCCAGCTGTATTCCGTCGATGAAAGCGTCGTTTGGCCGGTCGCCGGCGCCAGCGCGAGCGCCGCCGGCGGCGCGCAATAGGCGGGCTGCGCACGATAGTTGTCGCCGAAACGGGGGATGGGCGAATATACTAGGCGAAAAGGGAGGCGTTGCGCTTCCCGTCCGCCCTTATCATCAGCGAGAATTCACCCTTATGGCGTCATCCCCAGAAAACCTCAGCATGGCCGTGTTTTGCGACTTTGAAAACGTCGCGCTTGGCGTGCGAGATGCAAATTACGAAAAATTCGATATCAAGCCCATCCTCGAACGCTTGCTGCTCAAGGGCAGCATCGTTGTCAAGAAGGCCTATTGCGACTGGGACCGTTATAAAAGTTTCAAGGGCACCATGCATGAGGCAAACTTCGAGCTGATCGAAATTCCCCATGTGCGCCAGTCCGGCAAGAATTCGGCCGACATCCGCCTGGTGGTCGATGCGCTGGACCTGTGCTACACCAAGGCCCACGTCAACACCTTCGTCATCATCAGCGGCGACTCCGATTTTTCGCCGCTCGTGTCGAAACTGCGCGAAAACGCCAAGCAGGTGATCGGCGTGGGCGTCAAGCAGTCGACCTCCGACCTGCTGGTGGCCAACTGCGACGAGTTCATTTTCTACGATGACCTGGTGCGCGAGAGCCGCCGCACGGCCGCCAAGCGCGACGCGCGCGAAAGCCCGGCTGCTGCGGCCAAGCGTTCGCCTGACGAGGAAGTGCGCCGCAAGGAAAAGTACGAGTCGCGCAAGACGGAAGCGATCGAGATGGCTGTCGAAACCTTCGACGCGCTGGTGTCCGAACGGGGCGACAGCGGCAAGATCTGGGCCTCGATGCTGAAGGAAGCGATCAAGCGCCGCAAGCCCGATTTCAGCGAGTCGTATTACGGTTTCCGTACCTTCGGCAACCTGCTGGAAGAAGCGCAGACGCGCGGCTTGCTGGAATTTGGCCGCGATGAAAAATCGGGCGCCTATGTCTACCGCAGCAGCGGCCTGGTGGCCGTACCCGCTGCCGTGAACGGCGAAGCCGCCAGCGAGGCCATCGTCGCCGGCGAGACGGGCGTGACGGCGGAAGAGGGCAATCAGCGCGAAGGCGGCAGCCGCCGCGATTCGCGCCGCAATGGCCGTGGCGGCCGCAAGCAGAACGAACAACGCCGCGGCGAGTCCGCGCCACAGGCTTTCGTGCCGGTGGCCGACGCGGAAACAGTCGTCGTCGAGCAGTATGCGCCGGCGCCGCAGCCGCAAGCGCAGCACGAGGTAGCCGAGGTGGTGGAGCCGGTGGTCGAGCTGGCGACGGAAGAAGGCAACGCCAAGCGCGGTTCGCGCCGCAATGGCCGCGGTGGCCGCAAGAATGGCGATGGCGGGCGTGAAGCGCGTGCCGAAGTTGTCGCCGTCGAGGTGGCGCCGGTGGTCGAAACCATGCCGGAGCCTGTACCTGAGCCTGTACCTGAGCCGGTAGTGGAAGCGAAGCCGAAGGCCAAGCCGCGCACGCCGGCCCGCAAGGCGGCAGCGGCGAAGAAACCGGCCAAGAAGGCGGCTGACGTCGTGGTGGAAGCCGCACCTGTCGTTGAAGCGGCGCCGGTGGAAGTGGCCGTTGTGGCCGAGGACAAGCCAGCCAAGGCGCCGCGCAAGACGCCGGCGCGCCGTCCTGCACGCAAGAAGGCGGAAGAAGCTTGATTGACACCCCCCAAGCAGGTACTGGGGTCGGACCCTCAGGGTCCGACCCCGGCCTTTCTATTGGGGTGAAGTTGCGTCACCTGGTCCCCAAGCGTGTACGATGAGCCTGTCTTTAACGCGGCAGGCGGTGATGCATGTATTACGGTGAACGCTTCAACAGCATTTCCCATACGGTGGGCGCCGCGCTGGCGGCCATCGGCGGCGTCATCCTGATCGTCGTGGCGGCCCGCACGGGCGATGCCTGGAAAATCGTCAGCTGCAGCGTGTATGCGGCCATGCTGCTCACGCTCTACCTCACTTCCACCCTGTACCACAGCGTGCGCGGCAAGGCCAAGGCCGTGCTGCAGCGGCTCGACCACTGCGCCATCTACCTGCTCATCGCGGGGACCTACACGCCATTCATGCTGGTGACCCTGCGCGGGCCTTGGGGCTGGTCGCTGTTCGGCGTCGTGTGGGGCCTGGCTCTGCTTGGCATCGTGCAGGAATATGTGTACGCGAAAGGCGCGCGCATCCTGTCGCTGGTGATTTACGTGGCCATGGGCTGGCTGATCGTCATCGGCATCAAGCCGCTGCTGGCGGCGCTCGAGTGGAATGGCTTCCTGTGGCTGGTGGCAGGCGGCCTGTGCTACACGGGCGGCATCGCTTTCTATGCCACCGACCACAAGCTGCGCCATGGCCACGGCATCTGGCACCTGTTCGTGCTGGCCGGCAGTAGCTGCCATTTTATCGCCATTTTGTTCTACGTTGCCTGACGTTGGCTGCTGCCTTCACTGTTGCCATGATTCCATTATAATGGCGCGATATGTGAAAATAGCGCAACAATGCGGCAATAATAAGGCAACAATGGATATCAATTCGGACGACCTGAAAATTTTCGTCACCGTGATCGACAGCGGCACCCTGAGCGCGGCCGCCGTGCACCTGGGGCAAACCACCTCGGGCGTCAGCCGCGCCCTGTCGCGCCTGGAAGACAAGCTGTCCACCTCGCTGCTGACGCGCACCACGCGGCGCATGGAGCTGACGGAAGAGGGGCAGCTGTTCCTGGACAAGGCGCGCGCCATCCTCGCGTCGATGGAAGACGTGGAAGAGTCGATCCGCATCCGCCGCCAGAAGCCGGCCGGGCGCCTGTCCGTCGATGCCGCCTCGCCCTTCATGCTCCATTGCGTGGTGCCCCACGTGGCGGAATTTCGCGCCATGTACCCGGACATTCGCCTGGAGCTGACCAGCAACGACCAGATCGCCGACCTGCTCGAGCACCGCACCGACATCGCCATCCGCATCGGCGCCCTGGTCGACTCGACCCTGCATGCGCGCCCCCTCAGTGCCAGCCCGCTGCACGTGCTGGCCACGCCCGCCTACCTGGCGCGCCACGGCACCCCGGCCACGCCGGAAGCGCTGTCCGGCCATGCGCTGCTGGGCTTTGCGCAATATGAACTGGGCAATAGCTGGCCGCTGCGCCACGAAGCCGGCAACAGCCTGCAGATCGTGCCCGCGCTGGCCGCGTCCAGCGGCGAAACCCTGCGCCAGCTGGCCCTGCACGACCAGGGCATCGTCTGCCTGTCCGACTTCATGACGAAGGACGACATCGCGGCCGGCCGCCTGGTGCAGGTGCTGCAGCCGTTCTATACGGGCTACCGCCAGCAGATCCACGCCGTCTACTACCGCAACACGCAACTGGCGCAGCGCATCAGCTGCTTCCTCGAATTCCTGCAACAGAAGCTGTAAGGCCGGGCATGAAGGCCAAGAGCATGGAGTGCCCCACCTGCGGCGAATATGGCGACCTGCTGCACGCAACGGTCAAGAAGACGGGGCAGGCGGTGATCGTTTGCACGGAGTGCGACTTGCTGTGGATGCATCCGCAACAGGATATCGATCCGGCCCGCGCGCTCGACGTGGCGTCGTTTCTCGAGCAAGCGGGCATTGAGCCCGATTGGCAGGAACTGCAATTGGGTGCCAGGGTGCCGCCGCCGGCTACAGCATGACGTGCGTTTCTTCCGCCCGCAGCAGCGCTTCCACTTCGTGCGCGGGCAGTGGCCGGCTGAAGTAAAAACCTTGCGCCTCGTCGCAGCCATGGCGGCGCAGGTAATCGAGCTGCTCGGCCGTTTCCACGCCCTCGGCCACCACGCGCAGCTTCAAATTGTGCGCCAGGGCGATGATGGAAACGACGATGGCCGCATCGTCCGCGTCGCGCGCCACGTCGCCGACGAAGCTGCGGTCGATCTTCAGCACGTCGATGGGGAAGGTGCGCAGGTAGGCGAAGCTGGAATAGCCGGTGCCGAAGTCGTCGATCGACAGCTTCACCCCCAGCGCCTTCATGTCGTGCAGCTGGCTGACGGCCAGCGCCACGTCGTGCATGAACAGGCTTTCCGTCAGTTCCAGCTCCAGGCAGGCGGGTGGCAAGCCCGTTTCCAGCAGCACGTCGGCGATCGACGCCACCAGGTTCGGCTCGTTGAACTGGCGCGCCGACAGATTCACGGCCAGGCGCAAGGTGTCCAGTCCCGCCGCATGCCAGCGTTTTACCTGCGCGCACGCTTCGCGCATGACCCAGGCGCCGATCGGCACGATCAGGCCCGTGTCTTCCGCCAGCGCGATGAAGCGCTGCGGCGCCACCATGCCCAGGTCGGGGTGCTGCCAGCGCAGCAGCGCTTCCACGCCGACGATGCGGCCGCTGGCCAGGTCCACCTGCGGCTGGTAATGCAGCACGAACTGCTCGCGTTCCAGGGCGTTGCGCAGCGCCGTCTCGATGCGCAGGCGCTCCAGGGTGGCCTGGTTCATGGCCGTCGTGTAGAACTTGATGTTGTTGCGGCCCTGTTTCTTGGCGCAGTACATGGCGATGTCGGCCTGCTCGATCAGGTTCTGCGTCTCGCCATTCAGGGTCACGTCGCCGGGCGCGTCGTAGCGCGACATGTCGTAGACGGCCACGCCGATGCTGCAGGTGACGAAGAATTCCTTGCCATCCAATAGCACCGGCTGCGCCACGGCATCCATCACGCGCTGCACGATGGCGCCGCTGAGCACTTCGTCCGCCTGTTCGCACAGGATGGCGACGAATTCATCGCCCGACAGGCGCGCCACCGTATCGCTTTCGCGCAGGCTGGCCTGCAAGCGCGTGGCGATGGTTTTCAGCAGCAGGTCGCCAGCCTTGTGGCCCAGGCTGTCGTTGACGAACTTGAACCGGTCGAGGTCAATCAACAGCACCCACAATGCGCGGTTCTTGCGGCGCGACAGGGCCATCGCCTGCGCCAGGCGGTCGCGCAGCAGGGCGCGGTTGGGCAAGCCTGTCAGCACGTCGTGGTGGGCGATGTGCTGGATTTGCTGCTCGGCCAGCTTGCGTTCCGTGATTTCCGAACCCGTGCCCCGGTAGCCGCGAAATTCGCCCAGCTCGTTGAATAGCGGTTCGCCATTGATGCTGAACCAGCGCAGCTGGCCATCGCGGTCCTGCATCGCATATTCGAGGTTGGAAAAGGGCAGGTGCGCTTCCAGGTTGGCGATATGCTGCTTGCCCCAGCGCGAATTGCGCATCTCTGCATTGTTGTCCCAGCGGGTCAGGCCGATGAAGCGTTCCAGCGGCATGTTCGACTTGTCCGTGAAACCGCTGGTGATGTGGGTGAAGCAGAAGTTGGCATCCTGTTCCCAGTACCAGTCCGAGGACAGGGCCAGCAGGCGGCGGAAGCGCTTTTCGCTCTCCTGCAAGGCGCGCTCCGTGCGCTGGCGCGCCCGCACGTCGGCGCTGAGCAGCTCGTTGCTGCGTTTGAGGTCGGCCGTGCGCTGCTCCACCAGCAGTTGCACGCGGCGCGAACGCTGCGTCAGCGACTGCACGAAGGCGGCCGTCAATACGCTGAACAGCAAACCCGTGATCAGGGTAAACAGGGAGCCCAGATGGTCGGCCAGGAAGGGGCGGGGATGGGCCACCACGCGCACGTGCCAGGGCCGGCCGGCGGAAGCGAAGGCCCGGTCATAATGGCTGTGGTAGGCAAAGTGCAGCCAGCGGGGCAGCGACTCCCAGGCGCCGCCCGGTTCGTCGGCCGGCGCCTGGCCATGCCGGAAGATCAATTGGCGCGGGTCGGCGCCGGCATCGGCGTAGACGCTCAGTTCAAGCTGCGAGTCGCCCAGCAGGTCTGCGCCGGCGAGGATTTTCTGCACCAGTTCCCCGGCGCGCACGATGACCGCCGTATCGCCGATCAATGCCGTGCGCCGCTGCTGTACCGTCTGCAGGGGCACGCCGTGGCGGTACACGGGGCGCACGATGACGAAGCCCTGCTGCGGTCCCTGCGCCAGGGCCAGCAGGCCGGTGGCGGTGGTCTGGCCGCTGACGATCGCCTGTTCCAGCGCGCGCGCCAGCACGCCGTTCGGGCTGACGTTCAGGCCGAAGGCGGGGCGGTTGCCCTGCAACGGTTCGAGGTAGTCCACCACCAGGTAGCTGGCGCGCGTCGTGGCGGGCACGACTACGCCATCGCGCATTTCCGTCATGGCGTAGTCGGGCACGATGCGCCGCAGCTCGGCCTCGAATGCCGCGCGCTGCGCATGCGGCACGATGCGGTGGAAATTGAAGGCCTGGATGAACGGGTGGCGCTGCAGCAGCGGCGTGGTGAAGTCGTGGAACTGTTCCCGTGTGACGGGCACGACGGCGGCAAACAGCTGGTTCGTCGTGGTCAGCACCTCGACGGCATCGTCGAGTCCCTGCTCGATGGCGGCCACCCTGGCGCTGGCGCGCTGCTGCAGGCTCAGGCTCATCTTGTCGTATTCGAGCTGGCTGATGGCGGCGAACAGCACGGCCGTCACGCTGAGGCCGCAGGCAAAGGTCAGCGCGGCCGCGGCAGAAATCGACAATGGCAGGCGGCCACGCAGCATGGTTTTTCCTATCTCACTTCATGGATACATGGGTTCGGCGGCGCCTGCCGGCCCCACGCAGGCCGTAGTTTGTCATAAACCACATCCATCATGCTGATTTTGCACCAAATCACTGCTAATAAGCAACAATATCTATGACCGGGGAGGGCGACTTTCAGTCGCTGCCCGCGCCTGACTGGCGGCGCACACGCCACAATTGCCAGGCCGGCAGCCAGCGGTTCAGGAAAGCCAGGCCGGCCATCCGCCGCCAGCGCACCAGGCGCACCACGCGCACGGCGCGGCCGTCGGCGCCTTGGCCTTGCTCCGGCTTGGCGGCGAAGATGATGCGGTTATTGCCCGCGATGCCATCGAAGTGGCACACGGCACCGCGGAAGGTGAGCATCAGGCGCGCCAGCATGGCAGGGTAATGCTCGTCATAACTGAACAGATTGGCCACCAGCACGCCGCCGGGCAGCAGCGCGCGCAGGCAGTCCGCATAGAAGCGCGCGCTGCCCAGTGCCGGCGGCAAGCCCGTTTCGTCATAGCCGTCGAGCAGCAGCACGTCGGCGCAGCCCGGATGCTGGCGGATATAGCTGACGGCATCCGTCTCGATGATGCGCAGGCGCGCGTCGTCGGGCGGCAGCATGAACTGCTCGCGCAGGGCGATCACGTCGGCGCGCAATTCCAGCACGGTGATGCGGGTGTCGGGCAGGTGGCGGTGGCAGAATTTCAGCAGCGAGCCGCCACCCAGTCCCACCATCAGGATATGCCGCGGGCGCGGCACGAACAGGGTAAAGCACATCATGGCGCGCGCATAGCGCAGCAGCAGATGGTCGGGGCGCGACAGCAGCATTTCGCTCTGGATCATGCCGGGCTGGAATTCCAGGCGGCGCCGGTCGCCACAGGTATGCACCTGCGGGGCAAGTGGGGTGGTGCTTCTGTTTTCCGGCATGGGACGACTTCGCTGAGTGGACTGGGGGAGATGCTTTGTTGCATTCAGAGAAATCTGATAAGCTCCCGTGAGCATACCCGATTAATCCGCGCCGAGCATGCGTATATGTAGATGTATACGGCGCGCGGCGGCACGGCCGCGCAGTCGGGCACCATGGAGACAAGCATGTTTTTGGATCACCCCATTATTACGGCGACGAACAGTTTTACGGAGCCTGACCGCATCGAGCGGCTGACGCGCGTGTATGGCTACGCGGCGGCGCTGGCCGACCAGGCCGACAATGTCGGCTTCATTGAAAAAGTGGCGCAGATCCACGACCACAAGGGCACCCTCATCGTGTTCTGGCACGAGGCACCCAGCGACGTGGAAAAGCAGTATTTCGTGCAGGCGTGGGCCAGCAAGGTCGGCGACGGCAGCACCAATGTCGAGCACGAAATCTGACCTGGCGCGCCGCGCCTGCGCATCGATAGCCTAGCCCATGGATATCAAGACCCTGGTACTGGCCCTGGCGCTCGGCAACCTGAGCCTGTGCGCGGCCCTGTTCTTCTTCGAGTACGAACGCAAGAAGTCGCTCAGCATGTCCACCTGGGCGGTGGCCAAGCAATGCCAGGCCGTGGCCTGGTGCCTGCTGTACTTCCGCGGCGTGCTGCCCGATTTCCTCTCCATCTTGCTGGGTAACAGCCTGCTGTTTGCCGGCATGGCGCTCGATGCGGGCGCGCTGTGGCAGGCGGCCGGGCGCAGCGGCTGGCGCCGTTATGTCTTGCCGGCGCTGGGGCTGTCGGTGACCCTGTTTGCCGCCTGTTACCTGTTCGATGTGGCGCCGCTGCTGCGCAGCGCCGGCGGTTCGCTGATCGTGGCCGGTTTCTTCCTCGCCGGCGTGGCCGCCCTGTGCCTCAAGTGGCGCGAGGCGAGCATGCTGCGCCGTTTCCTCGTCGTCAGCATGGGCCTGCTGTCGCTGCTGATCGCCGCGCGCGGCGTGCTGGCCGCCGCCGTCCCCGATTTTGACGCGGAGCTGCTGCAGCTGGCCGGTTTTGGCGCCCTGTACCTGATGATGCTGACGAATGCTTTCGGCTATCTGCTGCTGTCGCGTGAAAAACTGGGCGGCGAGCTGGCGCGCCTGGAAGTGCTCGATGCGGCCACGGGCGTGCCGAACCGGCGCGGCTTTTACCAGGCGCTGGCGCCATGGATGGCACTGGCGCGCCGGCCTGGCTTGCCGACGGCGCTGGTGGTGCTCAATATCGATCACTTTAAAAGAGTCAACGACAGCTATGGCCATCCGGTGGGCGATGCGGTGCTGAAAACCATCGTCGACACGTGCCGCCAGCAGTTGCGCGACAGCGACCTGATGGGCCGCCTGGGCGGCGCCGAATTCGCCATCCAGCTGCCGCGCACGACCCTGGCCGATGCGCTGATGGTGGCCGAGCGCATCCGCGCCGCCGTCGAAGTGCTGCCCGTCAAGACGGAGCGCGCCGTGCTGCAGCTGACGGCCAGCCTGGGCGTGACGACCATCCGCGCCGAAGACAGCACCGTCAGCCTGTTCAAGCGCGCCGACGAGGCGCTGCAGGCGGCCAAGCAGGCGGGCCGCAACAGGGTGGTGGAAGCGCAGGGTGCCAGCACCCTGGACATTTAATTCATCCCAAGCCCGCTTACTTCTTGCGCGAGCCGAGCCAGCTGGGTTCCTTGCCGCATTCCTTGGGCAGGAACAAGGCATCGAGGCCGGGATCGCAGCGATGGTCAGGCGCCTTCATCGGTTCGACGGTCAGCCATTCGCTCTTGGGCAGGATCTTTTCTTCGCGTGGTTCCACGGGCGGCGCGGGCGGCAGGCTGTCTTGCCACCTTGGCTCTGCGGCAGGCGCGGGCGCGGTGGCCCAGTTCGCGTCGACCTGCGCTGGCGGTGTGTCCGCGTGTGCGGCGGCGCTCAGCAAGCTGCCCGCGAGGATGAATGCACGCATGGCGGCGCTGTGTACGGAAATCATGGTCTGTCCTTGGTCTGTGCCGCGAGGGCGGGCCTGGCATTATGAAGCCAGCTGGAAGCAAAAACACAAGAAAATTGCAACGGCATGTTACCAAAGGGACTATAGTTACTGGTATCAAGCAGGTGCATCACAGCAATGCGCTCGAACGATGAGCAAGGCGCGGGGCGCCGCTACCCGAACGTGTGCATTCCCTAACTTTCATTTAAGCTAAGCAAGTTATGCTATCGAGCGCACGCCAGGCTGCCCTGTGCCGTCCGCACCGCAGTTCCTCTTTCTTACTCTTGCCAGGCCCATAATGAAAATGCTCAAATCCCTGCCTGTATGGCCGCTTGCCGCCCCCGTTGCCGGCTGGCTGTTCCTGTTCGGTTCCACCTTCAATGTCGGCGGCGCCTACCAGATACTGCTGGTGGCTGGCCTGATCGGCAGCGTGCTGGCCGCCGTGTACCACGCGGAAGTGGTGGCCCACCGCATCGGCGAACCGTACGGCACGCTGGTGCTGGCGCTGGCCGTGACCTTGATCGAGGTGGCGCTGATCGTCTCGCTGATGCTGGCCGGCGGACCGGAAACGACAGGGCTGGCGCGCGACACCGTGTTTGCCGCCATCATGATCATCCTGAACGGCATCGTCGGCATCTGCCTGCTGCTGGGCGCCGGGCGCCACAAGGAGCAGACCTTCGGCCTGCTGGGCGTGAGCGCCTCGCTGGCCACCCTGGCGGCGATTGCCGTTTTGACCCTGGTGCTGCCGAACTACACCTCGAGCGCCGCCGGTCCCTTCTACAATTCCAGCCAGCTGATCTTCATCGCCGTCATTTCCCTGGTCCTGTACGGCACCTTCGTGCTGGTGCAGACGGTGCGCCACCGCGATTACTTCCTGCCCAAGGAAGCCGTCGGCGATGAAGAGGTGCATGCGGCGCCGCCCACGGCCACCGTCGCCTGGGTCAGTGCCGGCGCGCTGCTGGTGTGCCTGGGCGCCGTGGTGCTGCTGGCCAAGTCGCTGGCGCCCGCGCTGGAGACGGCGATTGCCGCCATGGGCGCGCCGAAAACCCTGGTAGGCATCGTCATCGCCGCCATCGTGCTGCTGCCCGAAGGCCTGGCCGCCGTGCGCGCCGCGCGCGCGAATCGCCTGCAAACGAGCTTGAACCTGGCGCTCGGTTCCGCGCTGGCCAGCATCGGCCTGACGATTCCCGCCGTGGTGGTGGTGTCGCTGGCCACGGGCCTGACGATTACCCTGGGACTCGACATCAAGTCGACGGTGCTGTTGCTGCTGTCGCTGATGGTGGCCACCCTGTCGCTGGGCACGGGCCGCACCACGGTCATGCAGGGCACGGTGCACCTGGTGATTTTTGCGGTCTATCTGTTTACCACTATCGTCCCATAAGCACCGCGGCTGGTCGCCGTTTTGTCACAATCCTGTCACGCCGCTGTCATACGATGAGGGTAGTGTGGTAGGATTTTTAAATCGTTTAAATGATTTATATAGTTTAGCAACTGAGTTTGCCAACTTTTTCAGTTGGCACAGTAATGACAAGACAAGAGGCCAGTATGTATGCAGCGGTGGACCTGGGGTCCAACAGTTTTCGTTTACACGTCGGCAAGCATGATGGCGACACGATCCGCGTGGTCAAGAGCGTGCGCGACCCGATACGCCTGGCCGCTGGCCTGGACGCCAATGGCGACCTGACCGAAGCGGCCATGCAGGGCGCCCTGGCTTGCCTGCAGCGCTTTCGCGCCATTCTCGCCGGCTTCGAACTCGATGCCGTGCGCGTGGTGGCCACATCGGCCATGCGCGTGGCGCGCAACGGCGCCGTCTTCCTGCCGCTGGCCGAACAAGCCATCGGCCATCCGATCGAGATCATCTCGGGCGAGGAAGAGGGGCGCTTGATCTACATGGGCGTGGCCAATGCGCTGGCCATTCCCGGCGAACGCCGGCTGGTGATGGATATCGGCGGCGGCTCGACCGAACTGATACTGGGGCGCGGCAACGATATCGAACGGGTCGAGTCGTTCAGCCTGGGCACGGTCAAGCAAAGCCTGTCGTTCTTCATCGGCGGGCGCATCGACGCGCCGTCGTTCGAGGCGGCCATCCTGTCGGCGCGCAGCCATTTCGAGGATGCCGCGCCGCCGTACCGTCCGCAGCACTGGAAGACGGCCTACGGCTCTTCCGGTACCATCCGCACCATCGCCGACATCATCGCCCGCAACAAGCTGGGCGACGGCTTGCTCACGAGCGCCAGCCTCGATGCGCTGGCGCGCCGTTTCATTGAACTCGGCCACACCAGCCGCATCGACATGCCCGGCTTGCGCCCCGACCGCGCCAGCACCATCGTCGGCGGCCTGGCCATCTTGATCGGCCTGTTCCGCGAACTGGCTATTCCCGCCATGACGCCGATCGAGGCGGGCTTGCGCATGGGCGTGATGTGGGATTTGTACCTGCGTTCGACCAAGCGCGACCGCCGCGAACAGTCGGTGCAGGGCTGCATGGAGAAATTCCATATCGACCAGCAGCGCGCCGGCAGGGTGGCGGAGCAGGCGCTGGCCATGTATGCGCAGCTCAAGCCCACGTCCGACGCCTTGGTGAAATGCCTGCGCTGGAGCAGCCTGCTGCACGAAGTGGGCCTGGCCGTGTCGCAGACGGGCTACCACAAGCACGCCTCCTACATCGTGGAAAACGCCGACTTGCCCGGCTTTACCACGCGCGAACAGAAGACCATGAGCCGGCTGATCCTGGCGCAGAAGGGCAACTTGCGCAAGATCGGCGAAGTGCTGTCCGACCCCGATTTCGCCAAGGCCGTGCTGGCGCTGCGCCTGTCGATCTTGCTCATGCATGCGCGCATCGAAGCCGATTTCAGCGAACTGCGCCTGCGCATGAAGAACCGCATCGAACTCGATATCAAGCGCGGCTGGGTCGCGCACCATCCCACCGTGTCGTTCTGGATCGAGAAGGAGCAGGAATTCTGGGATGAGGTCGGGGTCGATTTCACCATCCGCGCCAGTGTCTGATTGGTCATGCCGTGCGCATGACTTGATGTGCAGCAAGCAAGATTTTAAAAAACAGTATATATTGTTTATATTATTTATTAAATTGGAGAATCCATGACCAAAACTGCCCCAGCGAAAAAAGCCGACAGCGCGCCCGTATCGATGTTCCCTACCAGCGCCTCGATCAATGCGGCTGCGGCCAAGGCGGCACCGGCCGCGAAGCCCGCCGCTAAACCAGCTGCTAAACCAGCTGCGAAAGCAGCCGTCAAGCCAGTGGCAAAAGCCGCCGTCAAGCCGGCGGCAGCCAAGCCAGCGGCGGTCAAGCCAGCCGTGGCCAAGGCGCCAGCCGCCAAACCGGCAGCGAAGGCTGCCGTTGTCAAGCCTGCGGCCAAAGCCGTCGTTAAAGCCGCCGTCAAACCGGCAGCCAAGCCAGCCGTGAAAGCTGTCGCCAAGCCGGCGGCCAAACCTGCGGTGAAAACCGTCGCCAAGCCGGCCGCGAAAGCCGCCGCCAAACCGGTATCCAAGGCGGCCGCCAAGCCTGCGCCAGCGAAAAAAGCACCGGTCGCCAAGGTCGCCGCCGTCAAGGAAAAAGCCCGCAAGCCGAAACTGGTGCGCGACAGCTTCACCATGCCGGAAGCGGAATACGAAGTCCTGGGCCAGGTGAAAAAAGCCTGCCTGAAGGCCGGTTTCGAGATCAAGAAAAGTGAATTGCTGCGCATCGGCGTGGCGCTGATCAGCCAGATCGACCTGGCTACCCTGCAAAACGTGCTGGCCGGCTTGCCGCAGCTGAAAACGGGCCGTCCGAAGAAGGATTGATGGCGCGGGCAGGGGCCGCCCCCTGTCTGCCCGTTCTGGTTTACCATGGGGCCTGTGCTAGTTCCCCCATGGTTGCCATGTCAGAAGATACAGAGATCGAACGCGCCGGCTTTGTCGAGCGCGCCATTGTCCGCCACCAGGCGGGCATTTCTACCCCAGCCATCGACCACGTCGCCGAGGAAATTCCCGTCGCGCTGGTCTTCAATGGTATTTCCCATGTCGTCATGATGGCCACCCCGCGCGACCTGGAAGCGTTTGCCTACGGCTTCGCGCTGACGGAAGGCGTGGTCGCATCCGCTGGCGCCATCTTCGATTGCGAAGTGTTCCTGCGTCCTGATTCCGCCGAAGTGGCTTTGAGCATCGCCCAGGAAGATTTCGTGCGCCTGAAGGACCGGCGCCGCCAGCTCACGGGCCGCACGGGCTGCGGCGTGTGCGGCATCGACAGCATCGACATGCTCGATTTGCGGCCCGCAGCGCTGCCGCCGGCGCTGATCCACGTCGACCTGCCGGCCGCGCTGGCGCGCGCATCAAGCGGCTTGCGAGCACACCAGGCGCTGATGCGGGAAACGGGCGGCGTGCACGCGGCTGCGTGGTGCACGCCCGATGGCGATATCGCGCACGTATTCGAGGATGTCGGCCGTCACAATGGCCTGGATAAACTGATCGGCCATTTGGCACTGAGCGGGGCGGACATGCGGCGCGGCTTCGTCTTCCTGTCCAGCCGCGGCAGCTACGAGCTGGCGCGCAAGGCGGCGCGCATGCAGATACCGTTGCTGGCGACGATCTCCGCGCCCAGTTCGCTGGCCATTTCCATCGCCACGCAGGCGGGCATGAAGCTGGTGGGTTTCTGCCGCCAGGATGCGTACGTCGATTACACGCCCGGTATCAGTATTTAGGCAGCACTGCGCTGCAGCAGCACGGGGACGGACTTCGACGTGGGCGTGCCGGCGCCGTCGGCCGTGCTGGCCAGCGGCACCAGCGCGTTCGTCTCCGGGTAATACGCGCCCAGGCAGCCACGCGGGATGTCGTAGGCCACGAGCCGGAAGCCGTCGGCGCGGCGCGCCACGCCATCGTCCCAGGCGCTGACCAAGTCCACCAGGTCGCCATCGGCAAAGCCCAGCATGGCGATATCTTCCGCGTTGGCGAAGACGACCTTGCGCGTGCCGTACACGCCGCGGTAGCGGTCATCCATGCCGTAGATGGTGGTGTTGTACTGGTCGTGCGAGCGCGTGCTCATCAACACCATCAGGCGCGCGCCATGGCGCTGTTTCGCGCGGTGCAGCGGCGTGTCGAGGTCCAGCGGGGCGACGAGGAAGCTGGCCTTGCCGCTGGCCGTCTTCCACACGCGTTCGCGCGACGCCACCGTCAGATGAAAGCCGCCCGGCTGCGCCACCCTGGCGTTGTAGTCGTAAAAGTCGTCAAATACCTTCTCGATATCGTCGCGGATGCGCGCATAGTCTGCCGCATACGCGCGCCAGTCCACCAGGCTGCTCCCCACGGTCGCTTCGGCCATGCCGGCCACGATGGCCACTTCCGAGCGCAGCTGCGGCGAAGCGGGCGCATTGCGGCCGTACGAGATATGCACCATGCTCATCGAGTCTTCCACCGTCACGCCCTGCGCCACGCCGTGCTGCAGGTCGATCTCCGTGCGCCCCAGGGTGGGCAGCAGCAGCGCTTCCTTGCCGATGACCAGGTGGCTGCGATTGAGCTTGGTAGCCACCTGCACCGTCAGCGCGCACTGGCGCAGGGCGGCAAAAGTGAGCGGCGTGTCCGGCGTGGCCGCGGCAAAATTGCCGCCCAGCGCGATGAACACCTTGACCTCGCCGCGCTGCATGGCTTCGATGCTGGCCACCACATCGTGGCCATGCGCGCGCGGCGGCTCGAATCCATATACCTGGCCCAGGCGGTCGAGGAAGGCCTTGGTCGGCTTTTCCTCGATACCCACCGTGCGGTCGCCCTGCACGTTCGAGTGGCCGCGCACGGGGCACAGCCCGGCGCCCGGCTTGCCGATCTGGCCGCGCAACATCATCAGGTTCGACAGCATGCGGATGGCCGCCACGCTGTGCTTGTGCTGCGTCAGTCCCATGCCCCAGGTGGCGATGATGCGCTGACCCTTGACGAAGATGTCCGTCAATGCCTCGAGCTGCGCGCGCGCCACGCCCGATTCTTTCAGCAGCAAGTCCCAGCTTTCGGCCCGCAGGTCGGCGCGGAAGGCGTCGAAGCCGCTGCAGTGTTCCGCGATGAAAGCGTGATCGACGACGGCGGGCCTGCCTGCCGCCAGCGCCGCATCGTCATGCTCGACGACGCGCTTGGCGACGGCCTTGATCAGGGCGAAGTCGCCGCCCAGGGTCGGCTGCACGAACAGGCCGGCCAGGCGCGTGCTGCCCAGGGTCGCCATTTCCAGCGCGCTTTGCGGGTCCATGAAGCGCTGCAAGCCCCGTTCGCGCAGGGGATTGATGGAAACGATGCTGCCGCCGCGGCGCGCGCAGTCGCGCAGTTCGCCCAGCATGCGCGGGTGGTTGGTGGCGGGATTCTGGCCGAAGATGAGGATGGTGTCGGCCAGTTCGAAATCGGCCAGGGTCACCGTGCCCTTGCCGATGCCCACCGTGGCCGGCAAGCCGCGGCTGGTGGCCTCGTGGCACATGTTGGAGCAGTCGGGGAAGTTGTTGGTGCCGTACAGGCGCGCCATCAGCTGGTACAGAAAGGCCGCCTCGTTGCTGGCGCGCCCCGACGTGTAGAACGCGGCCTGGTCCGGATCGGGTAGGGCGCGCAGGTGGCGCCCCACGAGGGCGTAGGCTTCTTCCCAGGCGATCGGCACGTAGCGGTCGCTGGCGGCGTCGTACACCATCGGTTCGGTCAGGCGGCCATGCTGCTCGAGCGCGTAGTCCGACTGTTGCAGCAGCTGGGTGACGGTATGGCTGGCAAACAGTTCCGGGCCGGCGCGCCGGCTGGTCGCTTCGGCGGCGACGGCCTTGGCGCCGTTTTCGCAAAAGGCAAACGTGGAAGCGTGGTCGCGGTCGGGCCAGGCGCAGCCGGGGCAATCGAAACCGTCCGGCTGGTTTTGCGCCAGCAGCGCTTTCAGATTGCCGGGCGCGACCCGCTCCTGGCGCAGGCTGATGGCCACGTGTTTCAAGGCATCCCAGCCGGCTGCCGGCTTGGTGTAAGGCGTGATGTGTGGTGGGTCCTGGTCTTTCATCATGTCTTTCGGCTGGGCGAGTGTGGTAATTATGCACGATCCCCGAATGACATTGACTTGCGTCATGGAAATGACATTCGGCTGTCATTTTCCTGACATATTAGACAAGTACGCTGGAGTCGTCTTGATCACAGGGGGATGAAACCATGCAGAACATAATCGCATCAAACGAAGCCAAGGCCCGGCCGGTCCAACTGGTGCTGAGCCAGGCCACGACAGCGGCGGAAGTGCGCGAAGTCCAGCGTTTGCGCTACAAGGTGTTTATCGAGACCATGGGCTTGACGTCGCTGGCCAACGCCGATGGCCTCGACAGCGATGAATTCGACGCGCACTGCGACCACCTGATCGTGCGCGACGCCGATACCCTGAAAGTGGTGGGCACCTACCGCGTGCTGAGCGCGGCCAAGGCGGCCAAGATCGGCCGGCTGTATTCGGAAAACGAGTTCGACCTGAGCCGCCTGAAGAACCTGCGCGGACGCATGGTCGAAGCGGGCCGCGCCTGCATCCACCCGAAATACCGGGGCGGCAGCGTGATCATGCTGCTGTGGTCCGGTCTGGCCGAATACATGCGCCGCGAGCGCTGCGACTACCTGGTCGGCTGCGCCAGCATCAGCCTGGCCGATGGCGGCCATAACGCCGTCGCCGTGTACCAGGCGCTGGCCGAAAAGCACATGGCCCCAAGCGAGTACCGCGTCACGCCGCACCTGCCTTTCCCCATCCACCAGGTGGAAGCGGCGCACAAGCCGCAGGTGCCGCCGCTGATCAAGGGCTACCTGCGTTCGGGCGCCTGGATTTGCGGCGAACCGGCCTGGGACCCTGATTTCGAAAGCGCCGACATGTTCATGATGATGCCGCTGGCGAATCTGGACGAGCGCTATGCGCGCCATTATGGCGTGGTGCCTGGCTAAGGGCGGGAAGCGAGGACTGCAGCTGGCCGGCCAGCGCCTGCACGGCGCTGCGCAAGCCGGTGTCCGCGCTGTCGGGCGGCAGCAGTTCGAGCAGGAAGCGCAGCGGCGCCGTGATCGCTTCGGGTTCGCCGATGCTGCCGTGGCGCCGCACGGCGTCGTGATATAGCGCCAGGAAGGCGGCGCGCGCGGGCGCGTCGAAAGGCTGGCCGTCCGGCACCTGCCACAGGGCCGCCAGCAGGGCGGCGCGCACGGGGGCGCCGGCATCGATGGCGCGGTGTTCGTCCGCGTGGCGCTGGCGCGCATAGGCGATGGCGTCGTGCAGCAAGTCGCCCAGCTGGGGATCGAGCGCGCGCCAGGCGCTGTCGTCGGCATGGGCTTTCAGCAGCAGGGCGCCCGCCAGCACCTGGAAAATGAGGTCGCAGTCGGCCACGCCGCTGCGCCGCCGCGCTTCTTCCAGCGCGGCCAGGCAGGCCTCCGTCATGCCGCGCAGGGCCGGCGTGCCGGAGCTTCCTTCGCCGCAGGCCAGACGCGCCTGCAAGGCCCAGTAGCGTCCCAGCAGCGCCAGGCGTTGCGCCGTGGGCGCCAGCGCCACCAGCAGGTCGATATGCTGTTTTCCGTCCTGCAGCAACTGCCGGCCTTGTGGCATATCCGGCACGGCAGGCACTTCGATGCCGGCGCCCGCATCGAGGCCGCACAGGGCGGCGCCCTGGCGTATCTCCAGTTCCGCCCAGTGCGCCAGCGCGCGCAAGCCCACCTTGCCGTCGGCCGCGCTGTGCGCCGCCCGGTAGTGTTCGATGGCGCGCAGGGTGTTTTCCAGGCCACCGAGGCCGGCCCGCGTGGCGGCCATGTTTTCGCGGATGTCGGCGCAACCGAAGAAGCGCGCGCGCACGGCTTCCTCGATGCTGCCCAGCTTTTCCTCGATGGCCGCGCGGCGCGCAGGATCGGCGCCCGCCAGGCGCGCGTGCAGGGTTTCCAGGTCGGCCAGCAGGTGGCCGTGGTAGTGGTAGTCGGGCGCTTGCCAGGGCCGGCTCTGGGTGTTCGGGAAGCGGTAGCGGTCGTCGCCATACGCCTGGTAGGCGCCCCAGGTGTTCGATGCCGGGAACTGCAGGTACGCCGCTTCGCGCGCCAGGCGCACGGCGTCGCCGAAGTATTCGCCGCTCAGCATGGCGTGATAAAAGCTGTGCGCGAAGATGCTGGCCGCCTGGTCGTCGATGCGCCAGCCGGCAGCGATCACCGCCTGCGAGCCCATTTCAATGAAGGCCGTGGCCAGGCTGGCGGCCAGTTTCGACCATGGCGCGATGGCGTCGGGGCGCATGTCGCCCAGGTGGCAGCAATTGATGAAGACGAATTGCGGCACGCGTTTGAGCTTGCCCACCTGCGCCGCCGTCAGCCGCGTCTTCGGCCCCAGCACCAACCCTGTATGGGCGATGCCGGGGCCGGCCACTTCGCCGTGGCCGGCCAGGTGAATGGCGAAATAGCGCTCGTCGAACAGATGCACCAGCACGCGCTGCGCCTGCGGGCGCAGCAGCTCGCGCACCTGGTAGCCGTACGCGCCGAACATGCGCGCCACGTCCTGCGCCTCGGCTTGCGCGGCGGGCAGCTCGGGCAGGCCGGAATCGGTATCGCCGATCACCAGCACGCTGTTGCTGGGCGGGCTGACGGCGGACGGCTGCTCGCGCAGGCTGGCCAGCTGGCGCACCATGCCGATGCGTGTCGACAGCGGGCTTTCCTCGCTGCCCGCCTCGTCGCGCATCAGCTCCCACGGATAGATGGCGGCGCTCTGGTCGACAGCCAGGATCAGGCCGCGCATCTCGGGGATGGCCGCCTTCAGGCCATTGGGCAGCATCAGTTCGTACAGGGCGCGCGACAGGCCCGGCTGGTCGGTGGTGTTGTCGGTGGCGTCCATGATCAGGCCATCGACGGCTTGTCGCTGGTTCGGTTCCTCGTCGACGCTGTTGTGGGCGCGGTCCGTCAGCACGGTGAAGCGCAGGGCGCCGGAGAGATCCGCGGCGACGATCTGCACGCGGCGCCAGCCATTGTCGCCGCTCAGGCTGGGCAGGATGCGCCGGTAGCCGCCCGGGCTGTGGCGGATGCGCTGCTCGAACGTGAAGCTGCCCTGGTAGCGCGCCTCGGCCATGATCTGCTCGATGGCCATGGCGGCCGCGATGGCGCGCGCCTCCGACTGTTCGTAGATGGCGATATGGCCGATGCGGCAAGCCATGCCCGCGTCTTCCAGGCGCCGGTTGGCGCTGCGCGCGCCGTCGAGCAGGGCGCGGGCGCACAGGGCGATGCTCAAGCCGCCATAGCCGGAACCGGACAGCAGGCTGGCCACGCGCAAGCCGTGTTCGCCCATCGGCGGCGCGGCTACATGGCCGGCGGCGCGCACCTGCAGGCAGACGCACGCGTATTCGAGCAGGCCGCCGGCAAAGGCGCGCGCCAGTTCGCCCGGCGTCAGTTCGCCCAGCGCGCCCAGGCCGATGACGATGGCGCCGCCGGGCCGGCGCGCCGCATCGGGCTGCAGCACCACCAGGGCGGAGTCGGGGCGCTGCGGAAAGCGCCCCAGCGCGTGGATTTCCTGTAGCTTGCCGGCCAGCAGGCGGTCCAGGAAGCTCATGCTGCCGCGCAGCGATTCGGACGCGTAGCAGCCGCTCATGACGGGCGCGTCGGCCGAAGCCATGCTGCCGTGGATGACGGATAGGCTCAGCTGCGGCGCGCGGCTCTCCGGTGCGCTGGCGGGGCCGGCGGCGCCGATGGCCGCGTCGAGCAATTCCTGCGGCTGCGGGTACAGCGGCGTAGCGTCGGGGACATACGGATGGAAGCGGGGCGGGACGCCGCCAGGCGCGTGCGGCGGGTGCCGCGGCAGGGAGGTCCCCTGGCCGCTGTCGAGCAGCTGCGCGATGGCCGGGTAGTAGTCCTTTTGCAGCAGCAGGTCGCCATGCGCCACCGGCAGGTAGCAGGCCGCCACGCCGTCCGGCACCGCGCCTTGCCAGGCCGTGCGGCCATCGCCGTCCGGTGACCAGGCGGTCTCGATGCCGCCGTCGCGCAGGCGCAGCGCCACCGGCGTGTCGGCGCAGCCGGCCAGGTAGCTGCAATGGCGGGCGTCGAGCGGGGCCGCTTGCAGCAGGGCCACGGTGGCGCGCGCCGCGGCCAGCGCCTGGGCCTCTGGCGCCTGCCAGCCGCCGGGCAGGCCCGCTTGCCCGTCGCCGGCGGCCAGCTGCGCCCAGGCGGCGGCGTCGAAATAATCGATGCCGCCCCCCGCCTGCGGCCACGGCAGCATCTCCAGCACGCCGGGAAAGGCGCGCACGAAGCCGAGAAACTGGCGCCGCGTGTGCTTCCAGCCTATCCAGCACGCTAGCATCTGCACCAGCCGGTCGCGTCCCAGCAGCACTTGCACCATCGCCTGCGTGCCACGGTTGGCCGTGCCCACCTGCAGCAGGCGGCTGCCGGGCAGGGCGCCGAAGCGCTGCCAGCGGTCTTTCAGGGCCAGGCGCGCCACCAGCCCGCCCATGCCGTGGGCCACGATGCGCAGCGGCTGGCCGCGCTGTTCGGCGTCGCCCATGGCCTCGTCGAGCACGGGCAGGAAGGCGCTGCCGGAATGCTGCAGCGAGAGGCGCCAGTCATAGGCAAAGGGCCGCACTTCCTGGCTTTGCGCGAGGAAGCGGGCAAACGGTTCATAGCAGGATTCGATCCAGCCGGCGCTGACGATGTGCGGCTGGCCCACGGCCAGGCGTTCGATGCGCCCTTCGACCAGGTTGACGGGGTCGAACCAGATGCGGTTGCTGCCCACTTGCAGGTGGCTGCCCAGCATGTCGGGCAGCAGCAGCACGATGGGCGCGTGCGCGCGCCGTTTCGGCACTTCGCCGCCGCGCCCCAGCGCGCCATGTTCCATGCCGGCCAGCGGCTGGTAGCCGGTTTCGTCGCCCGTGAGCGCCTGCACGGTGGCCAGGCTGGACGGCGCGCGCGCGAAGTAGTTCAGGTGGTGCGTCTGCGGCCCGCGCAGCAGCAGTTGCCGCACCGGCATGCTGCGCGTGGCGCCGCCGGCCATCGAGGCGCAATTGACCACCAGGTCGTTCTGCCCGCCGTACAGCTGTTCGCCCAGGCAGTCGCCCAGCCAGCCCAGCAAGCCATCGCCGCTGCAGGCGCCGGCCAGCACATGCAGCGGGCTGGCCACGCGCACGTCGGGCGCGTTGAGCAGCGCCACCAGGGGCGAGTCGGGCATCATCGCTTCCAGGCCAGGCAGGATGCGCGCGTCGCAGCGCTGCTGCACCACGGCCAGCAGGAATGCCACGGCGCCATCGGGAACGTCGTCCTGCAGCAGCAGGTTGAACATCACGCTGGCCCAGCGGTCCAGCCGGCCCGACATCAAGGTGGTGCCGCGCGCCGGGCAGGCCACGCGCACGAAGCGGGCGATGCGGATGGCGCGTTTCTTCAGTTCCACGCTCAGTTCGCGCAGGCGCGCCGCATCCTCGTCGTAGCCGCTGCGGCCGCCCAGCCGTGCCTGCGCCGTGAAGTGGTCGATATCGTGGCTGTTGAACGCTTCGCCACCCACCGTGTTTTCGCTCAGCCGCTCCAGGCCGTCGCCGGCCAGGTCGACGGCGCCGCGGCTGTCGATGCGCTGTGCCCGCGCCAGCAATTCACCCACCAGGCCGCCGCGCGAATGGGCCAGCAGGTGCAGCAAGGCGCCGTGCGGCAACTGGCGCACGAGGGCCAGCGCATTCTGGATGGGGCTGTCGCTGAGGCTGCGGTGCTCAAAGCCATAGATGCGGTTGCCGTACTGCGCCGCCAGTTGCGGCGCCAGGCCGTTGCGCCACAGGCCGCCAAAGCTGCGCTGGGTCGATGAGGCCGTGCCGTGCAACAGCAGCAGCACCGGTTCCGGCCCGGCGGGCAGGCTGGCGACGGCCGTCATGTTGCCGGCCTCGATGCCGCAGCGGTACAGGCCCAGGCGTTGTTCCAGCTGGCGGTCCTGGAAGGCGCCCGCCGCCGCCAGCGCCGTCATGGCGGCGGCGCCGCAGCGGTACACGCGCACGGCCCGCAGCATCCAGGCGCCCAGGCCGTCGCGGCTGGCGCCGGGCGGCTGGCGCGCCGCCTGCGGGCGCAAGGCCAGTCCCACTTCGATGCTGGCGGGGGCGCCGTCGCGCGCCGCCGTGGCCGGTCCCAGGTAGCGTGGCAGGTCCAGGTTGCCCGCCAGCAGCGAACTGCCGTCGCACAGCAGCAGTTGCACCACGTCGGACGGGCCGATATCGAGGTCGATGCGGCAGCTGCCGATGCCGCGCGCGCTGGATAGCACATGGGTCTGGCCATGCCAGCCGGGCGCGGCGGGGCAGTCGCCGGCATTGGCGAGGGGATCGCGCGTGAGCGTCAGGCGCAGCACGGGCGGCGCAAGAGGATCGCTGGACATGCGGTTGGGATCGCTGGTTAAAAGCAGACCTTGATGCCTGCGCGGACTATGCGTGTTGTGTCAGATCAAGTGTGAGTGGAAATGCTGGCTGGCGGGGCAATGCAGGGTGAAGGCGGGGAGGGTGTGGAACTGGGGCGGGAGGGCAGAGAAACGGTCAGCATGGTTTGGGCTGGGTCTCTTCGCTATCGTGCTCGGATGTTGTGCGGTGAGCGAACTGCGCGAATTTCATGGCAAAAGTTCATGGCGCCGGGAACCTGGGTGCCTGGCATGGCATTACAACAGCGGTTATATCAATGGACTGGCGTGGCGGACAATTCCTTCAGTTCGCGGATGGTGATGTCCGATTTTTCATGCATGCGCAATAAAATCGTTGCACCGACCGACAGTTTGCCGTGACGAATCTTGCTGATGATGGGGGGCTGGACTTCCAGTACACGGCACAGTTCCGCATCATTTTTCAGGTTCATCTTCTCGATCAGGGTATCGAGCAGCTTGTTGGGCACAAAACTCGATGGTTCGAGCGCACGCGCCCGGTTCATCGCCTCAATCATTTCCAGCTTCTTTTGCCGAACGTTCATTTACTCCTCCTTCAGGTTATGCAAGGGACGAGACCACTTTGACGCGGTCCCGGCTATAGTTCGTCATCGCAGTACGGCTGTCTGGGTGACGTAGTACAACATTCGCGTTACAACATTGATAACCAGGCAAGTGTTTAAATAATACTACGATAACAAAACTTGTGACAGATGGTCAGTTAAATTAACTGATTGTTTGATCAGTTTGGTTGACGATTGTTGTATTTTGTAGTCCGCTTTTCGTCAGGATCATGGTCCGGTCTGCCATTTCGGCGGCGGCCAGCGAATGCGTGACCATGATCGCGCAACTGCCGTTGGCCTTGATTTCGGCGCGCAGCAATTGCAGGATGCTGTGCGCCGTGTCCGGGTCGAGGTTGCCGGTGGGCTCGTCGGCCAGCACCAGTGCCGGCTTGTGGACGAGTGCGCGGGCAATGGCCACGCGCTGCATTTCGCCGCCGGACAATTGCTGCGGAAAGTCGCCGCCGCGCCCGCCCAGGCCGACCGCCTCGAGCATGCTGGCGGCACGCTCCTGGGGCAGTCCGTTGAGCAGCAGCGGCAGGGCCACGTTTTGCAGCAGGGTCAGGTGCGGCAAGACGTGGAAGGCCTGGAAAATAAAGCCCATGCGGGCGCGACGCAGCCGGGTGGCGGCGGCGTCATCGAGGCTGGACATGGCAATGCCGTCCACCAGGATAGGGTGCGCTTCGGCACCCGCGTCGGGCGTATCGAGGCCGGCGATCAGGTTCAGCAAGGTCGACTTGCCCACGCCCGAGTCACCCATGATGGCGATGAATTCCCCGGCCTTGAAGCGGCAGGAAATGTTGGCCAGCACGGGACGGGCATTGGCATAGGACTTCGACAGATGGCGCAATTCGAGCATGGTGTTAACGGCTATCGTAAAGGGAGGCACGCGGGGGAGAGGGGGGCCTGGGAACTGCAAAGGGGCGCGGATTGTTTGGCCGGCAATGTGTAGTATACGACAGGCTTATGCTTTTTGCTTGGTAATACCACTTTTGTGTGGTTCCTGCGGCAGACGGCGCGCATCGACCTTAAGTTACCTGCCGCACGGCTGGCTTGCGCGGATTCCGCTATGATGAGAAAAAGTCATCGGCAGAGGCGCCCGCAAACCGCTGCGGCAGGGGCGGTGCGCCCGGTGGCTGACCGTGCAAGCCCTTCGTGAACCTAACATTGACGACGCCAGCCCATGACCATGCCACTTGCGCAACAGCAGTCCGATTTCCGTCCCGCCAGCCACGCCAGCGCGGCCAGCGCCACTCCTGCCACGATAGCCGAGATCAGCAGCGGCCTGCTGGCGCGCGATGCCTGGACGTCGCCCAAGTACCTGTACGACGCGCTCGGCTCCAAGCTGTTCGAAGCCATCTGCGCCTTGCCCGAGTACTATCCGACGCGCACGGAAGCGGCCATCTTCGCCCGCCATGGCGCCGAGATCGCCCACGCCGTGGGGCCGGGCAGCACCCTGATCGACCTGGGCGCGGGCAATTGCGCCAAGGCCGCCAGCCTGTTCCCTCTGTTGCACCCGGCCCAGTATGTGGCCGTGGATATTTCCTACGATTTCCTCAGCGAATCGCTGAGCCGGCTGCAGCAGCGCTTTCCGCACATCGAGATGACGGGCCTGGGCCTGGATTTTTCCAGCCGCCTGGACTTGCCCGACAGCGTGCGTGAGGCCCGGCGATTGTTCTTCTATCCCGGCTCGTCGATCGGTAATTTTGCGCCCGAGCAAGCAACCGCCTTTTTGCGCCGCCTGCGCGCGAATGCGGACGGCGATGGCGGCCTGCTGATCGGCGTCGACCTGATCAAGGACGACGCCATCCTCGACGCCGCCTATGACGATGCGCTGGGCGTGACGGCCGCCTTCAATCTGAACATGCTGCGCCACGTGAACGGGCTGATCGGCGCCGACTTCGACGTGCGCGCGTGGCAGCACCACGGCTTTTTCAATGCCGACGAGCGCCGCGTCGAAATGCACCTGGAAGCGCGCAGCGAGCAGTTTGTCCATTGGAAAGGTGGCCAGCGGCATTTCGCGAAAGGCGAGCGCATCCATACTGAAGACAGCTATAAGTACACGCGCGCGGCCTTTGTCGGCTTGCTGGAACAGGCCGGGTTTTCCACCGTGCAAGTCTGGACGGATCCGCAACAGTGGTTTGCCGTGATTTATGCGCGGGTCATCAGGGACTAAGAAGGGAACAGATGCTGATCGATCATTACCATCAAGTGCGCCAGCATTCTCTGCGGCTGGCCGAGCCCCTGTCCGACGAGGATTGCGGCGCGCAATCGATGCCGGACGCCAGTCCCGTGAAATGGCACCTCGCGCATACCACCTGGTTTTTCGAAACGTTTATTCTGGAAAGCATGGAAGCGGCGTTCGCGCCATTCCACCCGGCCTTCCGCGTGCTGTTCAACTCCTATTACAACGGCGTGGGCGAGAAGCACCCGCGCGCCCAGCGTGGCCTGCTGACGCGCCCCGGCATGGACGTCGTGCGCGCCTACCGGATGGATGTCGATGCGCGCATCGGCCGCCTGCTGGCGGGCGAACTGGCGCGCGAGGAGCGCGAACGGCTGACCATGCTGCTGGCGCTGGGGCTCGAACACGAGCAGCAGCACCAGGAATTGCTGTTGACGGATGTCAAGCACCTGCTGGCGCAGAGCGCCCTGTTTCCTGCCTACCTGGATCGCATGGATAGCGCGGCGCCATCAGCGCAGCAAGCCGCGCAGCCCACGGCCTGGCTCGCCTTCGACGGCGGCCTGGCGCAGATCGGCCATGCGGGCGACGGTTTTTGCTTTGACAATGAATTGCCGCGCCATCCGCAATACGTGGCGCCGTTCGAACTGGCCAGCGCGCTGGTGACGAATGGCGAGTACCTGGCCTTCATCGAGGCGGGCGGCTACCGCACGGCGCATTGGTGGCTGGCCGAAGGCTGGGACTGGGTGCGCAGCCAGCAGCTGGAATGCCCGTTGTACTGGCAGCGCGACGAGGCGGGGCAATGGCAGGAATTCACTCTATATGGTTTGCATAGGCTCGACCTGCAGGCGCCGGCCACGCATCTGTCCCTGTTCGAGGCGGACGCCTATGCGCACTGGGCCGGCGCGCGCCTGCCGACGGAAGCGGAATGGGAAGTGGCGGCGCAAGGCGTCGCGCTGCAAGTTGGCCAGCTGCATCCGGCCGCCGGCGCACCGGGAACAGGGTTGCGGCAAATGTTCGGCCATTGCTGGCAGTGGACCAGCAGCAGCTACGCGCCGTATCCGGGCTACCGCACGGCGCCCGGGGCGCTCGGCGAATACAACGGCAAGTTCATGCTGAACCAGTATGTGCTGCGCGGCTCGTCGTGCGCCACGCCGGCCGGCCATGCGCGCGCCAGCTACCGCAATTTCTTCCCGGCCGGCGCGCGCTGGCAATTTTCCGGCATCCGCCTGGCGCGCCAGGTGGAATAACTTAGTGCAGGCGCGGGACGGCGGCTGCGTCAGGGCGGGGCGGCGCCTTGGCGGCAGTGTTCTGTTCCAGCTTGAACTGGCTGACGAGGGTTTCCAGTTCGCCCGCCTGTTCATGCATGGCTGCCGCCGCCGCGGCCGCTTCCTCGACGAGGGCCGCGTTTTGCTGCGTCGTCTGGTCCATCTGCATGATGGCCGCATTGATTTGCTCGATGCCTTCGCTCTGCTCGTGGTTGGCAACGCTGATTTCACCGACGATGGCGCTGACCCGGCCCACGCTGGCCACTACTTCATCCATCGTGGCGCCGGCCTGGCTGACCAGTTGCGCGCCCTGGCCGACCCGGCTGACGGAGTCGGCGATCAGTTCCTTGATTTCTTTCGCCGCCGCCGCCGAGCGTTGCGCCAGGTTGCGCACTTCGGACGCCACCACGGCAAAGCCGCGGCCTTGCTCACCTGCGCGCGCCGCTTCCACCGCCGCGTTCAGTGCCAGGATATTCGTCTGGAAGGCGATGCCGTCGATCACGGCGATGATGTCGACGATCTTGCGCGACGAGGCATTGATGGCATCCATGGTGCCGATCACTTCCGCCATGGCCGAGCCGCCGCGCTGGGCGATGGCCGATGCCGAGCGGGCCAGGCTGTCGGCCTGGCGTGCATTGTCGCTGTTGCTGCGCACGGTGCCCGTCAGTTCGATCATCGACGAGGCCGTCTCTTCCAGCGCGCTGGCTTGCGCTTCGGTGCGGGCCGACAGGTCGGCATTGCCGCTGGCGATCTGGCTCGACGCCACGGCTATCGTGCCCGTGCCGCCGCGCACCTGCCCCACCAGGGTGGCCAGGTTGGTGTTCATGTCGCGCAACGCCTGCAGCAGCTGGCCCGCTTCATCCTTGCCTTCGGCCACGATTTTGCTGCTCAGGTCGCCTGCGGCCACGGCTTGCGCCACGCGCAAGGCATAGGCGATGGGCGTGGTGATCGAGCGCGTGACCCGCCAGGCAAAGAGTACGCCCAGCAGCAGGGCGGCCGTGCCCAGGCTGGCCATCAGCACATTCGCTGCGGAAATATTCTGCTTGATTTGCTGGCCGCCATGCACGACCACCCCGCGCTGGATTTCATTCAGGCGGTTCACCGTCTTTTGCAATTGGTTCAGGGCGGGCAGGGTGTCGTCGCGCACATGCACGGCCGCTTCCGCCCGCTGTCCCGCCACCAGCAGCTTGTCGGCCTGGCTGAACGACACGACATAGGCCTTGCGCTGCTGCTTCAGGGTGGCCAGCAGTTCCTTGCCTTCAGGCAGCACGATCAGACGGTCGAGCACGACCAGCGCATCGGTGATGGTGGCCTTGTTGGCATCGATTTCGCCGTGGATGGCGTTGGCGCGGGCCGGATCTTCATGGATGAACAGTTCCAGCACCAGTGCCGCGTTCGAACGCGTGGTGCTGCGGATGGTGGCGATGGCGTCGGCCTTGGCCCAGTCTTTCTCGATGATGGCTTCGCTGAGCGCGCCGATCTTGTCGAGCCGGAAAAGGCCCGTGCCTACCAGCACTGCCATCAGCAACAGCACCACGCCAAAAGCGGCGCCCAGGCGCACGCCTATCTTCATATCCGTCAATTTCATACTGATTCCCTCGGTAGCTAATGATCTGTCTCCGGTGGTCTTGTTATGCAACGATTATACGGTTGGCGATACCTGATTTGCACTACTAATTGCCCAATAGAAATGAAAAAGCGGCACGGCGATCAAGCCGTACCGCTTTTTCTCCCTATGAGGGATGCCCTGGCCGTGCTCAGGCGGCGTTGGCAGCCACGTCGGCCTCTGTTGTTTTTTCAGCGTCCGTCTGCTTGATGCGGCGGTTCACGGCCGACAAGACAGCCTTGAACGAGGCGGTGACGATATTGCTGTCGATGGCGGCGCCGAACAGGGTCGGGCCGTTGTCGAGGCGTAACTCCACGTAGCAAGCCGCTTGCGCGTTGGCGCCGGAGCCGATCGAGTGCTCATGGTAGTCCATCAGCTTGATGTCGAGACCGAGGGCGTTGACGAAGGCATCGATGGGGCCGTTGCCGCCGCCTTGCAGGGCCAATGGCGTCTGACGGTGCGACAGGCTGATGTCGATCTGCACGGATTCGTCGCTGCTCGTGTCTTCCACCATGCGGTGCGAAGCGTAGGCGTATGGCGCCGTCTGCTCCAGGTATTCCTTCTGGAAGATTTCATGGATATCCTGCGCGGCGATTTCGCGGCCCGTGGCGTCGGCAACGGCTTGCACGGCGCGCGAGAATTCGATCTGCAGACGGCGCGGCAAGACCAGGCCGTATTCCTGTTCCAGCAAGTACGCCATGCCGCCCTTGCCGGACTGGCTGTTGACGCGGATCACGGCGTCATAGCTGCGGCCCAGGTCGGCCGGGTCGATCGGCAAGTACGGCACTTCCCAGATGCTGTCCGGTTGTTGCTTGGCGAAACCTTTCTTGATCGCATCCTGGTGCGAGCCGGAGAATGCCGTAAACACCAGATCGCCCGCATACGGGTGGCGTGGGTGGACGGGCAGCTGGTTGCACTCTTCCACGCACTTGCGCACGCTGTCGATGTCGGAGAAATCGAGGCCCGGATGCACGCCCTGCGTGTACAGGTTCATCGCCAAAGTCACCAGGTCGACGTTGCCCGTGCGTTCGCCATTGCCGAACAAACAGCCTTCCACGCGGTCGGCGCCCGCCATCACGGCCAGCTCGGCCGACGCGACGGCCGTGCCGCGGTCGTTATGCGGATGCACGCTGATGATGATGGAATCGCGGCGCGCCAGTTTGCGCGACATCCATTCGATCTGGTCCGCGTACACGTTGGGCGTGCTGCATTCCACGGTCGATGGCAGGTTGATGATCATCTTGTTGGCCGGCGTCGGCTTCCAGATGGCGCTGACGGCGTCGCAGATATGCTTGGAGAAATCGAGTTCCGTGGTGGAAAACGATTCCGGTGTGTATTCAAAGCCCCATTCCGTTTCCGGATGCTGCGCCACCAGCTGTTTTACCAGGGTGGTGCCGGTGGTGGCGATATTCGTGATTTCCTCGCGCGACATGCCGAACACGACTTTGCGGAACACGGGCGCCACGGAGTTGTACAGGTGGACGATGGCGCGCTTGGCGCCGACGACGGATTCCACCGTGCGGCGGATCAGCTCTTCGCGCGACTGGGTCAGCACGATGATGGTGACGTCGTCCGGGATGCGGCCCTCATCGACGAGCTTGCGCACGAAGTCGAAATCCGTTTGCGATGCCGACGGGAAGCCCACTTCGATTTCCTTGAGGCCGATGGCGATCAGCATGTCGAAGAACCGCAGCTTCTTTTCCGCGCTCATCGGCTCGATCAGCGACTGGTTGCCGTCGCGTAAGTCGGTGCTCATCCAGATAGGCGGTTTGCTGATGATCTGGTTCGGCCATTGACGGTCGGTCAATTTAACTGGAGGAAAGGCGCGGTATTTGGAAGCTGGGTTTTGCAACATCATGATCGGGTACTCCTGAAGATAGGGGGAAATCAATGGTTGTGGCGCAAGCTTGCCGGGCGGCCACGCAACACTAGGCCAGGCAAGCGATCGGTAGCGATAGCGGTGCAGCGACGATGCCAGCGGGGGCGGTCGCAGGGGAAACTATGTGTACGAATGGGGATGGTGCAAACATCATCAAACCTTCCAGGGTTTTTGAAACACGCCGGCGTGTGGCCAGGCGAAGCAATGCGGCAAACTTATGCGCGTGCTAGGTGTAGTCGCGATAGCGACAGCAGGGAAGGGGATGGATGTTTGAAGGAGGACATGCACTTAATGTAAGGGAGGTTGGGGCGGGCTGTCAAGCGTTTCCTGGCGTCACGTTGTGTCAAGCGTAATGCACTTGCGCGGCCAGGTCCGGCATTTCCTGCGCCATGCGCGCCAGGATGCGCTGCAGGATGGCCGCTTCGTCGGGCAGCCGTGCGGCGAAGGCTGGCCAGCCGCGCAGCTCCAGTTGTTGCGGCATGTCCACCAGGCCCGTGACGGCGTCCCAGAACGCATCCCAGTTCATGCCGTAGAAGGAAGGAAAACCCAGCGCGGCGGCCAGCGCCGCATGCAGTTGGCGCGGCGAATTGATATCGCTCAAGTCGATCGTGACAAGGGCTTGCCTGCTCACAGTATTCCCTTGAGCAAGTTCTGCAGGTTTTCCCGCATGCCGCCGACCACCGTTTCGTGCCGCGCCAGGATGGCGGGCGCGTCCTTGAAGGGCGCCGGGTCCAGATACAGGCGCGGCAAGTCGGCCACGGCCACGCCGCGTGGGCCGCCGCGCAGGATGTCGTCCGCATGCTGCTGGATCGAGTTGACGGCCGCCTGGATGCGCGGCGTCGCGGAGGCGGCCAGGCAGGCGGCCAGCGCGGCGTCGAGGTCGGCGCGCGCGGGGGCTTGCGGCAGCACGGGGGAGGCGATCTGTTCCAGCGGCGACATGTTGACGGCTGGCTTGCGGTACGCGAGCAGGGTATCGAGCGCCATCAGCCGGTGCGCGCCGCCGCGCTGCAGCCAGTCCAGGATGCGTGGCCACGGCGTGCCCAGCAGTGCCGCCGCCACGCCCCATTGTCCCGCCACGGGCGAGCCCACATTGGCGTCGATCCAGGCGAGGGCGGCCGGATTGCCCGTGTAAGCCAGCAAGGTGGCGTTCGACGAGCGCAGCGCGGGCGCCTGCGTGGAGAGGATGGCGGTCAGCCAGGCGAGGGCGCCATCGGGCTGCTGCTGCGATAGCTGTTGCGTAAATGGTTCGCTCAGGGCGCGGCTGTCGGCAAATTGGTGTTCTGACATATTAATTGGAGGAAAGTAAAAACCAGGCGCCAGTCTAGCAGTGGTCTGCTGGATGGGGCGGCGCGCACGAACATTGTCAGCATAAACATTTAAGACAGCCTTCAGTGCAGGCAGCCCCGCTTGCGCTACAATCGGCTCTCCTTTATTGCCACTGCCGCGCGCGGTTCCCCCTCTCCACCATGTTCCCTAAACGCCTGACCTTGCTTGCCCTGGCCGCCTTTGCGCTGGCCGGCTGCGATACCACCGCCCCGAAACCCGTTCAAGTATTGACGCCACCCGAACCCATTGTCGTCACGCCGCGCAAGATCAAGATCGGCCTGGCGCTGGGCGGCGGCGCGGCGCGCGGTTTCGCGCATATCGGCGTGATCAAGGCGCTCGAATCGCAGGGCATCGTCGCCGATATCGTCACCGGCACCAGCGCCGGCAGCGTGGTGGGCGCCATGTATGCGGCGGGTAACTCCGGCTTTGCCCTGCAAAAGATGGCGTTCGACATGGACGAGGCGGCCATTTCCGACTGGGCCTTGCCCCTGTTCGGCAAGTCCTCCGGCGTGCTAAAAGGCGAAGCGCTGCAAAGCTATGTCAACAAGGCCGTGGGCGGCGTGCCGCTGGAAAAGCTGAAGATTCCCTTCGGCGTGGTGGCGACCGATTTGAAAAATGGCCAGCCGATCCTGTTCCAGCGCGGTAACACCGGCATGGCCGTGCGCGCCTCGTCGGCCGTGCCCGGCGTGTTCCAGCCTGTGACGATTGCCGGCCACACCTATGTCGATGGGGGCCTCGTCGCTCCCGTACCCGTGCGCTTTGCGCGCGACATGGGCGCCGATTTCATCATCGCCGTGAATATCTCGTCGCAAACGGATACCCAGAAGGCCATCAGCTCGATGGAAGTGCTGATGCAGACCTTCGCCATCATGGGCCAGCGCATCAACCAGTTCGAGCTCAAGGATGCGGACGTGGTGATCCAGCCCAGCTTGGGCACGATGAAGGGCAACGATTTCAACAGCCGCAACCAGGCGATCCTGGCGGGCGAGCAGGCGACCTTTGCCGTCATGGCGCAGCTCAAGCAAAAGCTGAAAGCCAAGCGCGAGCAGTAGGGGGTAGCGCCGTCGCGCATTTCGTATACAATTTTGATTCAACATAACAAGGATGCACCATGCAATCGAAACCGATTTTGACCCTGGACGACGTAAAGAAAATCGCTGCCGCCGCCGAAGCGGAAGCGGTCAAGAATAACTGGGCGGTCACGATCGCCATCGTTGACGACGGCGGCCACCTGCTGTGGCTGCAGCGCATGGATGGCGTGGCGCCGATCTCGTCGCACATCGCCCCATCGAAAGCCAAGACGGCCGCACTGGGTCGCCGCGAATCGCGCATCTATGAAGAGATGATCAATGGCGGCCGCGTGTCGTTCCTGAGCGCACCGGAAATCGACGGCTTGCTCGAAGGCGGCGTGCCCATCGTGTTCGACGGTCATTATGTGGGCGCCGTCGGCGTCTCGGGCGTCAAGTCGGCGGAAGATGCGCAAATCGCCAAAGCAGGCATCGCTGCTTTGACGGCCTAAGTAGTAGCCGCAATTACAGAACAAGCCGCCCCGCGCAAGCCGGGCGGCTTTTTTCATGGGGCGCAGTTTTTATGTTGCCATGCAAAAAAATGCCGCCGATTCTGAATTTTCTTCCTTGTGGAAAAGCTTCCTTTTGGTTATAATTCAAAGGTTTAGCCAATCACACATATACCGTAGCGACTACCCATCCCCTCATTCAAAATGACCGTTGAAACACCCTGAGTGCATCTGGCTCGGGTAACTAGGCGGTCGGTCTGACGTGGCGCAGCTACGGTAACTTTATCAGGAGTTGCCCTTGCCGCCATTTTTTTCTGGCCCTGCCGTTCCAGCCATATTAGCGCTTGCTGATGGAACGATCTTTAAAGGTTTTTCGATCGGTGCCGCCGGTCATACCACGGGCGAGGTTGTTTTCAATACCTCCATGACCGGGTATCAGGAAATCCTTACCGACCCAAGCTATTGCCGCCAGATGGTCACCCTGACCTATCCGCATATCGGCAATACGGGCGTCAATCCGGAAGACGTCGAATCTTCCAAGGTACACGCCGCTGGCCTCATCATCCGCGATCTGCCTTTGCTGGCATCCAATTTCCGTTCCACCCTTTCCCTGTCCGACTACCTCAAAGCTGAAAATATCGTCGCCATCGCCGGCATCGATACACGCAAGCTCACGCGCATCCTGCGTGAAAAAGGTGCGCAGGGCGGCGCCATCCTCGTCGGCACGCAAGGCAACGAGCCATCCGCCGCACAAGCGCTGGAACTGGCCCGCTCCTTCCCCGGCCTGGCCGGCATGGACCTGGCCAAGGTGGTGTCGAGCAAGGATGCCTACGAGTACCGCGAAACGGAATGGACGCTGGGCGAAGGCTATGGCCAGCTGGCCGACGCGGACGCGAAATACCACGTGGTCGCCTTCGACTACGGCGTCAAGCGCAACATCCTGCGCATGCTGACGGCACGCGGCTGCAAAGTCACCGTATTGCCGGCGCAAGCGACGGCCGCCGATGCCCTGGCGCTGAATCCGGACGGCATCTTCCTGTCGAACGGTCCCGGCGATCCGGAGCCGTGCGACTACGCCATCGCGGCAACCAAGGAACTGATCGAAAAGGGCATCCCGACCTTCGGCATCTGCCTCGGTCACCAGATCATGGCGATCGCTTCCGGCGCGAAGACGCTGAAGATGAAGTTCGGCCACCACGGCGCCAACCACCCGGTGCAAGACCTGGAAACGAAACAGGTCTTGATTACCTCGCAAAACCACGGTTTCGCAGTCGACGCGGCAACCTTGCCCGCGAACTGCCGCGTGACCCATGAATCGCTGTTCGACGGTTCCCTGCAGGGCTTTGCCCGCACGGACAAGCCGGCCTTCTGCTTCCAGGGCCACCCTGAAGCGTCGCCGGGCCCGATGGATGTTGCTTACCTGTTTGACCGCTTCATCAACCTGATGGCTGCGGAGGAGAAAAAGAAAAATGCCTAAACGTTTAGATATCAAAAGTATTCTGATTATTGGCGCTGGCCCGATCGTGATCGGCCAGGCCTGCGAATTCGATTATTCCGGCGCGCAAGCGTGCAAGGCCCTGCGCGAAGAGGGCTACAAAGTCATCCTGGTCAACAGCAATCCTGCGACCATCATGACGGATCCGGAAATGGCCGACGTGACCTATATCGAACCGATCACCTGGTCGGTCGTTGAACGCATCATCGCCAAGGAGCGTCCTGACGCGATCCTGCCGACGATGGGCGGCCAGACGGCGCTGAACTGCGCGCTGGACCTGTTCAATAATGGCGTGCTGGCAAAATACAACGTCGAGCTGATCGGCGCATCGCCGGAAGCCATCGACAAGGCGGAAGACCGTTCCAAGTTCAAGGACGCGATGACCAAGATCGGCCTCGGTTCGGCCCGTTCCGGCGTGGCGCACTCGATGGAAGAATCGTGGGCCGTGCAGCGCACGCTGGGCTTCCCGACCATCATCCGCCCATCGTTCACCATGGGCGGTTCCGGCGGCGGCATCGCCTACAACGAAGAAGAATTCGAAACCATCTGCAAGCGCGGCCTGGAAGCATCGCCGACGAAAGAGCTGCTGATCGAAGAATCGTTGCTGGGCTGGAAAGAGTACGAGATGGAAGTGGTGCGCGACAAGGCGGACAACTGCATCATCATTTGCTCGATCGAAAACCTCGACCCGATGGGCGTGCACACGGGCGACTCCATCACGGTGGCGCCTGCGCAAACGCTGACGGACAAGGAATACCAGATCATGCGCAATGCCTCCTTGGCAGTGCTGCGCGAGATCGGCGTCGACACCGGCGGCTCGAACGTGCAATTCTCGATCAACCCGGTCGATGGCCGCATGATCGTCATCGAGATGAACCCGCGCGTATCGCGTTCGTCGGCCCTGGCATCGAAAGCGACTGGTTTCCCGATTGCAAAAATCGCCGCCAAGCTGGCCGTCGGTTTCACCCTGGACGAGCTGCGCAATGAAATCACGGGCGGCGCCACGCCGGCCTCGTTCGAACCGTCGATCGATTACGTCGTCACGAAGATCCCCCGTTTCACGTTCGAGAAATTCCCGACCGCCGACCACCACCTGACGACGCAGATGAAATCCGTCGGCGAAGTGATGGCCATCGGCCGTACCTTCCAGGAATCGTTCCAGAAAGCCCTGCGCGGCCTGGAAGTGGGCGTGGATGGCATGAACGAAAAGACCAAGGACCGCGAAAAGATCGAAGAAGAACTGGGCGAGCCTGGTCCTGAGCGCATCTGGTACGTGGGCGACGCGTTTGCCCAAGGTTTCACCCTGGAAGAAGTGCACCAACTCACCAAGATCGACCCATGGTTCCTGATCCAGATCAAGGAAATCGTCGACCTGGAACTGTGGCTCGACACGCAGAAACTGGAAAACCTGGACAAGAACACCCTGTACAAGTTGAAACAGAAGGGCTTCTCGGACCGCCGCCTGGGCTTCCTGCTGCAGACGACCGACACGGCCGTGCGCCAGCAGCGCCATGCGCTCAACATCCGTCCCGTCTACAAGCGCGTCGACACCTGCGCAGCGGAATTTTCGACCGACACGGCGTACATGTATTCCACGTACGACGAAGAGTGCGAATCGAATCCGACCGACAAGAAAAAGATCATGGTGCTGGGCGGTGGCCCGAACCGTATCGGCCAGGGTATCGAGTTTGACTATTGCTGCGTCCACGCGGCCCTCGCCATGCGCGAAGACGGCTACGAAACCATCATGGTCAATTGCAACCCAGAAACGGTTTCGACCGACTACGATACCTCGGACCGCCTGTACTTCGAATCCTTGACCCTGGAAGACGTGCTGGAAATCGTCGCCATCGAAAAACCGGTGGGCGTGATCGTGCAGTACGGCGGCCAGACGCCATTGAAACTGGCGCTGGACCTGGAAGCGAATGGCGTGCCTATCATCGGTACGTCGCCCGACATGATCGATGCGGCCGAAGACCGCGAGCGTTTCCAGCAAATGCTGCACAAGCTGGAACTGCGCCAGCCGCCTAACCGCACCGCGCGCACGGAAGCCGACGCCCTGGCGCTGGCGCAGGAAATCGGCTACCCGCTGGTCGTGCGTCCTTCGTACGTTCTGGGTGGCCGCGCCATGGAAATCGTCCACGAGCAACGCGACCTCGAGCGCTACATGCGCGAAGCCGTCAAGGTCTCGCATGATTCGCCGGTGCTGCTGGACCGCTTCCTGAACGACGCCATCGAGTGCGACGTCGATTGCATCTCCGACGGCGAAACGACGTTCATCGGCGGCGTGATGGAACACATCGAACAGGCTGGCGTCCACTCGGGCGACTCGGCTTGCTCCTTGCCACCATATTCGCTGGCGCCGGAAACCATTGAAGAACTGAAACGCCAGACGGCGCTGATGGCCAAGGGCTTGAACGTGGTCGGCCTGATGAACGTGCAGTTCGCGATCCAGAAGCAAGAGATCGATGGCGAAATGAAAGACGTCGTCTTCGTGCTGGAAGTCAATCCGCGCGCTTCGCGCACCGTGCCTTTCGTCTCGAAAGCCACGGGCCTGCAACTGGCGAAGATCGCCGCGCGCTGCATGGTGGGCCAGTCGCTGGCGTCGCAAGGCATCACGCAGGAAGTCGTGCCGCCGTACTTCAGCGTCAAGGAAGCCGTGTTCCCGTTCGTCAAGTTCCCTGGCGTGGACACCATCCTGGGCCCTGAAATGAAATCGACGGGCGAAGTCATGGGCGTGGGCCTGACGTTCGGCGAAGCGTTTGTGAAATCGCAACTGGGCGCCGGCGTGAACCTGCCAAAATCGGGCAAGGTCTTCATCAGCGTGAAAGCGTCGGACAAGCCGCGTGCCGTGCAAGTGGCGCGTGACCTGGTCGAGTCCGGCTTCACCGTGGTCGCCACCAAGGGTACCGCCGCCGTGATCGCTGCTGCCGGCATCGCCGTCACGCCAGTGAACAAGGTGATCGAAGGCCGTCCGCACGTGGTCGACATGATCAAGAACCATGAAATCGTGCTGGTGATCAACACCGTGGAAGAAAAGCGCAGCGCCATCGTCGATTCGCGGGCCATCCGCACCTCGGCCCTGGCATCGCGCGTGACGACCTACACCACCATCGCGGGCGCGGAAGCGGCCGTCGAAGGCATCCGCCACCTGGATGAGCTGCGTGTGTACGATTTGCAAGGCCTGCACAAGACCTTGAACTAAGTGCGTTTGCAGTGGCCGCCGTTAGGCGGTACACTGCATGCTTATCAACCACAGAGTTCCGTGCAGAGCAGCGCGCGGCCTCTGTGGTTTTCACTTGGTAAGTCCGTTAACCGTGGCAAAACACGGACAACGGCGCCGATAACTAGCAGATAGTAGAGATAACATGACCTCAGTCCCATTGACCAAATACGGCGCAGAACTCTTGAAAGAAGAGCTGCATCATTTGAAGACCAAGGAACGCCGCATCGTCATCGATGCGATCGCCGAAGCGCGTTCGCACGGAGATTTGTCGGAAAACGCCGAGTACGATGCCGCCAAGGAACGCCAGGCCTTCGTCGAAGGCCGCATCGCCGAGCTCGAAGGCAAGCTGGGTGCAGCGCAAATCATCGACCCGACCGCGCTCGACGCGGAAGGCCGCGTGGTATTTGCCTCGACCGTGAACCTGGAAGACCTGGAATCGGGCCAGAAAGTCACGTACCAGATCGTCGGCCTCGATGAAGCCGACCTGAAAATGAACAAGGTTTCCGTGACGTCCCCGATCGCCCGCGCGCTGATCGGCAAGTACGCCGGCGACGTGGTGGAAGTGCAGGCGCCGTCCGGCCCGCGCGAATACGAAATCCTGGAAGTACTGTACATCTGATGCTGGGCCGCGTGCGCATCCTCGTTGCCACCCTGTGGGCCGGCAGCCTGTGGACCATCGGCTTCATCGTGGCGCCGACCCTGTTTGGCACCCTGAGCGACCGCGTGCTGGCAGGAAATATTGCCGGCAGCATGTTCCGCGCCGAGGCCTGGCTGTCCATCGCCTGTGCGCTGGTGCTGCTGGCCTTGCTGCAATGGGCTCCCGGCGCGCTGGAACTGAAGCGCCGGCGCCTCTTGGCAGCGCTGGTGCTGTCGATGCTGGTGTGCGCGCTGCTCAGCCATTTCGGCATCTCGCCCCTGATGGCCGAACTCAAGGCGCAGGCGCCGTCGGGTATCATGGACGAGGCCATGCGCAGCCGCTTCGGCATGCTGCATGGCGTGTCGACCCTGATCTTTGCCGTGCAGAGCTTGCTGGCGGGCGTGCTGATCTGGAAACAGCAGTAATCGCCTCGGGTGTTGTCGGATTACGCGCTGCGCGCTAATCCGACCTACATGACATACGTAGGTCGGATTAGCGAGGCCGCAGGCCACGCGTAATCCGACAATCGCCGGCGTGTGAATATCGTAATAGCAATAAAAAAGCGGAGCAGGGAATATCCCGTGCTCCGCTTCTTGTTTCAAGCCCGGCCGCCTTGCGGTTGCCGGGTGAACAGGCTTACTTGCTGCCCAGTGCGCTTTTCTTGGCGCTTTTCTGACGTGGCTTGGCACGCTTGATGGAACCGCCTTCGGTAACGCGCTCATTGCCCTTGATCATGACTTTCGTCACGCTCGGGCGCTTGGTGCCGCTGGCGCTGGCCTTGACGATGGTCACTTCGCGCATGCCTTTGCCGGCGCTGACCTTCTCCTTAACCACTTCTTTTTTCGGACGGTAGATTACCAGCAGTTTGCCAATATGTTGTACCGGGGCGGCGCCGAGATTGCCGCAAATCGTATCGTACATTCCGACGCGCGCTTCGCGGTCGTCGCCGAACACGCGGACTTTAATCAGGCCGTGCGAATCCAGGCCAAGGTCGATCTCTTTGAGGACAGCAGGTGTCAAGCCCGCTTCGCCAATAATGACGATAGGCTTCAGCGCGTGTGCTTCGGCGCGCAGTGCGCTGCGCTCTACGGGTGTAAGTTTTAGCATAATAATATTTAGTAATTCCCTTAAAAGCAGTATTCTACGCGAATGGCAAAGAAGAAATTAAACAAAAACTGGTTGCACGACCACATAAATGATCCTTATGTGAAGTTGGCGCAAAAAGAGGGCTACCGCGCCCGGGCAGCATACAAGCTCAAAGAAATCGATGAAGACGAGAAACTGATCAAACCTGGCCAGGTGATTGTCGACCTTGGTTGTACTCCCGGCAGCTGGGCCCAGTATACGCGGCGCAAGCTGGCCGGCAAGGACGGCGGCGGGGTCAATGGTACCCTGATTGGCCTGGACATGCTGGAAATGGAGCCGATCGCCGATTTCCATTTCATCCAGGGCGACTTCCGCGAAGCGCGCGTGCTGCGCCAGCTGGAAGTGGTGTTGCAGGGCCGCAAGGTCGACCTGGTCCTGTCGGACATGGCGCCCAACCTGTCGGGCATCGCCACGGCGGATGCCGCGCGCATGGAGCACTTGATCGACCTGGCCATCGAATTTTCGCAATTGCACCTGAAGCCGTCTGGCGTGCTGCTGGTGAAATGCTTTAAAGACATGGGTTTCAGCCAGATCGTGGAGAAATTCCGCGCTGAATTCAAGGTCGTGGTGCAGAAAAAGCCCAAGGCCAGCCGCGATAAATCGTCGGAAATCTTCCTGATGGGCCGTGGAATCAAGAATCCGCTGAAAAATGCCGTGGAAGAAGATGATTCCGCCCTTGATATTTAAGCGGGAATCCGCACATGGGAACGAGAAGTGCAGTAGCGTCTGATGGCATAAAAGCCTAAATTGTTTATACTGCATTTTTTTGCGTGAACGCGATTTTTTCGCGCGCACGGATCGGCGGGCTTTGGCACGGCCCGCTTATTGCGAGTAAAATCGTGTTTCTAGCTATAGGTAAAGAGATGCGCACTGCATCCAAGGAGTCTTCGTGAATAACATGTTTTCCAAATCTGCCATCTGGGTAGTCGTATTGCTGCTGTTGTTCATGCTGTTCAAGCAATTCGACAGTCATGGCGCCACAGGCGGCAGCAAGGCCATCGCTTATTCCGATTTGCTGGATGAAGTCAAAGCCAAGCGCGTCAAGGATGTCGTGATCGAAGGTTCGTCGATCACCGCCAAGCTGATGGACGACACCAAGGTGCGTACCACCGCCACCAGCCTCGACAAGGGCCTGATCGGCGACCTGCGCGACAATGGCGTGCATTTCGATGTGCGTCCGCCCGAGGAAGCGTCTTTCCTGCAAACTATTTTTGTTTCCTGGTTCCCCATGCTGCTGTTGATCGGCGTCTGGGTCTTCTTCATGCGTCAGATGCAAGGCGGCGGCAAGGGCGGGGCATTCTCGTTCGGCAAGTCGAAGGCGCGCATGATGGATGAAGCCAGCAACACCGTCACCTTCGCCGATGTCGCCGGTTGCGATGAAGCGAAAGAAGAAGTCAACGAAGTGGTCGACTTCCTCAAGGATCCGAGCAAATTCCAGAAACTTGGCGGCCGCATTCCCCGCGGCGTGCTGATGGTCGGTCCTCCGGGCACGGGTAAAACCCTGCTGGCGCGCGCCATCGCCGGCGAAGCCAAGGTGCCGTTCTTCTCGATTTCCGGTTCCGACTTCGTGGAAATGTTCGTCGGCGTGGGCGCCAGCCGCGTGCGCGACATGTTTGAAAACGCCAAGAAACACTCGCCGTGCATCATCTTCATCGACGAGATCGACGCTGTCGGCCGTCACCGCGGTGCCGGCATGGGCGGCGGCAATGACGAGCGCGAACAGACCTTGAACCAGTTGCTGGTCGAGATGGACGGTTTTGAAGCGAACTCCGGCGTGATTGTCGTGGCCGCCACCAACCGCGCCGACGTACTCGACAAAGCCTTGCTGCGTCCAGGCCGTTTCGACCGCCAGGTGTCCGTCGGCTTGCCCGATATCCGCGGCCGCGAGCAGATCTTGAACGTGCACATGCGCAAAGTACCTATCGGTACCGACGTGAAAGCCGATATCCTGGCCCGCGGTACCCCCGGTTTCTCGGGTGCGGACCTGGCCAACCTGGTCAATGAGGCAGCCCTGTTTGCCGCACGCCGCAGCAAGCGCCTGGTGGAAATGGCTGACTTCGAGGACGCGAAAGACAAGATCTACATGGGTCCTGAGCGTAAATCGATGATCATCCGCGAGGAAGAGCGTCGCAATACGGCTTACCATGAGTCCGGTCATGCCGTCGTTGCCAAGTTGCTGCCGAAGGCTGATCCCGTGCATAAAGTCACGATCATGCCGCGCGGCTGGGCCCTGGGCCTGACCTGGCAGCTGCCGGAACACGACAACTTGTCCGCCTACAAGGACAAGATGCTGGAAGAAATTTCCATCCTGTTCGGCGGCCGTATCGCCGAAGAGATTTTCGTGGGACAAATGTCCACCGGTGCGTCGAACGACTTCTCGCGTGCCACCAAGCTGGCCCGTTCCATGGTGACCCGCTTCGGCATGTCCGACAGCATGGGCGTGATGGTCTACGAAGACAGCGAAAACGAAGGTTTCTTCGGTGGCGCCACCAAGACGATCTCGGAAGCGACCCAGCAAAAGGTCGATGCTGAAATCCGCAACATTCTCGACAAGCAATATGCTTTGGCGCGCACTTTGCTGGAAAGCAACCGCGACAAGGTCGAAATGATGACCAAAGCCTTGCTGGAATGGGAAACCATTGATGCAGAGCAAATCAACGACATCATGGCCGGCCTGGAGCCGCGTCCACCGAAAGTCATCCCGCCACGCCGCAATGCGGGCGGTGATAGCGGCACGGGCGGCATCTCGCCAAACGTGACGGCACCAGCCTGATAACGGCCGCCCCGACCGGCGGCGCGCAATCAAAAGGGTAAGGAGCAATCCTTGCCCTTTTTCGTTGGCGCGCCAGATTTTCCTGACGACTACAAAGATTCACATGCGACACTATTTGCAATTCGGCCGTTTCGGCTTCCACCTGCAGGGCACGCAAGCGCTGGTGATGGGCATCCTGAACATCACGCCCGACTCGTTTTCCGATGCGGGCCAGTATCAACACTTGGAGTTTGCCATTTCGCGCGCCGAGCAGATGATACTCGACGGTGTCGACATCATCGACATCGGCGGCGAATCGAGCCGTCCCGGCGCGCCGCCGCTGCCGCTGCAGGATGAGTTGCAGCGCGTCATGCCGGTGCTGTACGCCTTGCGCGACTGCGGCAAGCCCCTGTCCGTCGATACGTACAAGCCGGAAGTGATGCGCGAAGCCATCCTGGCGGGCGCCGACATGATCAACGACATCAACGGTTTCCGCGCGGCCGGCGCCATCGATGCCGTGCGGGACAGCGATTGTGCGCTGTGCATCATGCACATGCAAAGCGTGCCGCAAACCATGCAGGATCAGCCTCAATACGAAGACGTGGTGCGCGAAGTCATCGACTTCCTGCGCGAACGCATCGACACGATGACGGCGGCCGGCATCGACCGCGAACGCCTGTGCGTCGATCCCGGTTTTGGCTTCGGCAAGACGGTGGAACAGAACTATGCCTTGCTGCGCGCCACGCGCCAGCTGCGCAGCGAACTGGACCTGCCTGTGCTGGCCGGCCTGTCGCGCAAGTCGATGATCGGCGCCGTCACGGGGCGCCCCGTCGAGCAGCGTCTGGCCGGCAGTGTTGCCGGTGCGCTTGCTGCGGTAGCACAAGGTGCGGAAATTATCCGTGTGCATGATGTAGCTGAAACCGTCGATGCACTGAAGGTCTGGCGCATGGCGCACTGAGCCTGTAAGATTCATTATAAACAACAAAAAGAGAAATACTATGACGCGTAAATATTTTGGTACCGATGGCATTCGTGGCCTGGTGGGCACGGCGCCGATTACCCCCGATTTCGTCATGCGCCTCGGCTATGCTGCCGGCAAGGTGCTGGCCAAGTCGCAAGGCGGCAAGACCCGTCCGACGGTGCTGATCGGCAAGGACACGCGCATTTCCGGCTACATGCTGGAAGCGGCGCTGGAGGCGGGCCTGTCGGCCGCCGGCGTGGATGTGATGCTGGCCGGCCCCATGCCGACGCCGGCAATCGCCTATTTGACGCGGGCCCTGCGCCTGTCGGCCGGTGTCGTCATTTCCGCTTCGCACAATCCGTATCATGACAATGGCATCAAGTTCTTTTCCGGCCAGGGCACCAAGCTGCCCGACAGCGTGGAACTGGAAATCGAAGCGGCGCTCGACGAACCCATGGCTTGCGTGCCGTCGGACAAGCTGGGCCGCGCCAAGCGCCTCGATGACGCCCAGGGTCGCTACATCGAATTTTGCAAGGGCACCTTCCCGAACGAGCTGGACTTGCGCGGCCTGAAGATCGTCGTCGATTGCGCGCACGGCGCCGCCTACCATATCGCGCCGCACGTCTTCCATGAACTGGGCGCGGAAGTCATCGCCATCGGCAACAAGCCCGACGGCTTCAACATCAATGCGGGCTTCGGCGCCACGGCAACCAAGGCCATGGCCGAAGCCGTCGTCGAGCATGGCGCGGACCTCGGTATCGCCCTTGACGGCGACGCCGACCGCCTGATCATGTGCGACGCCACCGGGCGTCTGTATAACGGCGATGAATTGTTGTACGTCATGGTCAAGGACCGCCTGGCGACAGGCGCCGTGGCCGGTGCCGTCGGCACCTTGATGACGAATATGGCGCTGGAAGTGCTGTTCAAGCAGCAGGGCATCGGCTTTGCGCGCGCCAAGGTGGGCGACCGCTACGTGCTGGAAGTCATGAAGGAAAAAGGTTGGATCCTGGGCGGCGAAGGTTCCGGCCATTTGCTGTGCCTGGACAAGCACACGACGGGCGACGGCATCGTCTCCGCGCTGCAAGTATTGTCCGCGCTCAAGCGCAGCGGCCAGAGCCTGCAGCAATGCCTGGCCGAGCTGGTGTTGTTCCCGCAAACCCTGATCAACCTGCGCGTGGCGCCCGGTTTCGACTGGCAGAAAAATGCCGCCATGGTGGCCGAGAAGGAACTGGTCGAGGCCGAGCTGGGCGAGACGGGCCGCGTGCTGATCCGCGCTTCGGGCACGGAACCGCTGATCCGCGTAATGGTGGAAGCGAAAGACAAGGAGAAGGCCGAGTCGATGGCGCGCCGCATCGCCGATAAAGTGACCGCGTGACAGGCAGGAACCGATAGTTATTTCCATCTAATTCGTCTATGGCAATTGACGAAATTGGGTGGGGGCGTTATTATCTTGTCTTCGGAGTGTGGCGCAGCCCGGTAGCGCACCTGGTTTGGGACCAGGGGGTCCAAGGTTCGAATCCTTGTACTCCGACCAAAGTCATAAGCGGGCTGTCAGAAATGACAGCCCGTTTTCTATTCCGCGCTGGCATTTCATTGCTGGCGCGCATGGATTAAAATACTGCACCTCTCCGCCCATCGTTCAACGGATAGGACAACGGTCTTCTAAACCGTGAATGGGGGTTCGATTCCCTCTGGGCGGACCAGTTTCATACTGGCCACGATCATGCGGCGGCAAACTGCCGCAACGCAGCTCCTCTTTCCCTCCATTCGGTTTTCGCGCAGCTGCTCACGGCTGCGCAAACAGTACCACGCTCAGCAAATACAGCAGTGGCGCCGCGCACAGCAGCGCCGAGCATGCCGAAATGATTTTTCTGTTGGCCAGTCGGGCCAGGCGCAGCCGTTCCCGCACGGGCAGGTGCTGGCGGAGCACCTTGCGTGCGCGTGGCTGAAACGGTTGTTCATGCATGGGGACTCCCTCGTCGGTCGGCAGTGGATGCCGCCAAGCATAGCGAGGGGAGTCTAAAAATAGTGTAAACAGTGGGCCTGGCGCCGCAAGTGCGGCGTAAACAGGCCGTGCGTGTGGAGGGCGGCAGCGGGCGCTGGTGCGCCGCTGCCGTTCATGCGGCTTACTTTCCTTGGCGGCGGCGTGCCAGGAAGCCCAGCAGGCCCAGGCCGGCGAGCAGCATGGCATAGGTTTCAGGTTCCGGCACGGCGGAAATGAAGGCCCTGTAGTTGCTCAGATCCTTGGGCAGGCCCGCCACCGTGAAGGTGGTGCCGGCAGCCACGGGTGCGGCCCAGTGGAACACCAGTTCGCCCTGGCCGAAGTGGATGGCCAGGTAGTCATAGGCGGCCGCGCTCGTATAGGAATTGACACCGCCACTCAAGCCTGCCGTGGTGCCGGCAGTGCAGCCCGAGGTGGCGTTGTCGCAATACGAGACGGCGGCGCCCAGGCTGGTGCCGAACACGCCATTGATATAACCCTGGATGTCCGAGGGACTCTGTGGTACCAGGTTATCGTCATAATATTTCACCTGCAGTGCCGGCGATGGTGAATAGGTGACGGTGCTGCCGGCGATGACGAAACCGCTGGCCGGACCCACATCCACCCAGGTGGCCGCTTGCGCCGCACTTGCCAGTACAGTCATTGCGGCCAGCATGGATGCCTTGATGGCAATGCTCTTTATGCTTTTCATGAAAATCCCCTTGTGCTTGAGACAGTCGCTTCATATTGTCGGGACGCGTCCCTGCATGCCGGGGAAGTCATCCCATTGCCCGTTTTAGCTGCTTTTACCTATTTCCTGCGCGTAGTGAATACGCATATGAAAGCTTACTCTTGATATAAATTAATACAATTTTAATAATTCTATTGGTTGGCTTGACAACATCGTATATGGCTATGTTTGGCTGTGCCAGCGATAGCCATCATGAGGTTGGGGAATGGCGTGACAAGGGCGCCAGTTTGTGCTGGCGGCGTCTTGCTTTGGGGAAGGGGGGGGGCGTCAGTCGCTGTTGTTGCTGACGCCAAACAGGCGATCCTTGGCGTTGAGCAGCTTTTGCACCTTGGCGCCCATTTTCATCAGCTGCGCCATCGATTCGGGCGACAGGCGCTGCAAGTCGTCGAACCAGGTGTTGGCCAGGTCGACCAATTCATACATTTCGCGCATGCGCTCCTGCGCATACTGGTCCACGGGTTCCGTGGCCGGCGTCAGCAGCGATTCGCGCAGCACCGTCAGGGTGGGCGCCACTTCGCGGCGGCGGCGCTCGGCGGCCACCACGCGGAAGATTTGCCACACATCGCCCAGCGAGGAAAAATACTCGCGCCGGTCGCCGGGGATGCGCGACTGGCGTATCAAGCCCCAGCCCTGCAATTCCTTGAGGCCGATGCTCACGTTCGAGCGTGAAAAACTCAGGTGTTCCGCGATTTCATCCGCGTGTAAAGGATGCTCCGCGACAAACAACAAGGCGTACACTTGCCCCACCGTACGGTTAAAGCCCCAGCGGCTGCCCATCTCGCCGAAATGGCTGACGAAGGTCAGGATCAGCGGCGTCATTTGGATATGTTGAGTTTTCATAATTATCTGAATTTTTTCACGCCACACCCGCAGGGTCAATTGATATATGTCATGTTTCGCAGTATTATACAAAATATCGAATTTACAGAAAATTCTGAAAACTCAAGAAGTATAGAAGATGCCGACCACGCCCTTGTCCTTGCCCCGCTTTATTCTTCCCCGTGTCGCCAGCCTGGCGCAGGGCGGTGCCGCCTTGCTGTGGCTGCCACAAGCGGCCTTGCTGGCCTGGGCCGTGCAAGCCATGCAGGGCGGTGCGCCCTGGCGTGCGGCCCTGCTGCCGGCCGCTGGCGTGCTGCTGCTGGGTGTGCTGCGCGCCGGCTGCGAAGCGTGGGGCGCGCGGCGCATGTATGCGGCGGCGCGCGAGCACCTGTCGACCTTGCGCGCGCAAGTGGCACAGGCGCTGGCGCAGCGTTCGCCGCTGGACCGCCAGCGCGCCCAGTCGGGCCAGGCGGCCAGCATCATCGCCGAACAGGCCGAAGCCATCGTGCCGTATCTGGTGCGCTACAAGCCGGCACGCTGGAAAGTCATGCTCGTGCCGCTCGTGATCCTCGCCGTGGTGACGCCGCTGTCGTGGATCGCCGCCTTGATCCTGCTCATCGCCGCGCCCCTGATTCCCGTCTTCATGGCCCTCGTCGGCATGGGCGCGCAAGCGGCCAGCCGCGCGCAGATGGTGGAGATGGGCAGCATGAACGCCTTTCTGCTGGACCGCCTGCGCGGCCTGGCCACCTTGCGCGCGCTCGACGCCGTCGACGCCACGGCTGAACGGCTGGACTCCTCGTCGCAATCCGTGCGCCGGCGCACGATGGTGGTGCTGCGCATCGCCTTTTTGTCGTCCGCTGTGCTGGAACTGTTTTCCGCGCTGGGCGTGGCCATGGTGGCCGCGTTTATCGGTTTCTCCTTGTTGGGCAGCATCAATTTCGGCACCTGGGGCCGGGAACTGAACCTGGGGCAGGGCTTGTTCATCCTGCTGCTGGCGCCCGCGTTTTTCGAGCCCTTGCGCGAACTGGCCGCCGTCTGGCATGACAAGGCGGCCGGCGAAGCGGGCCTGGCCGGCTTGCACGACCTGGCGGGCGAGGGTGTGCCCCTGCCTGGCGCGCAGGTACTGCCTGCCGCCGTCTCCGCCGCCGCCATGGCGGTGGCGGCACCGCCCGCCGTGGAGCTCCGGCAATTGCGCTTTGCCCATCCCGGCGAGGCCCCCGTGTTCGACGGTTTCGACTTGAAGGTGCTTGCCGGCGAGCATGTGGCCCTGCTGGGCGCCAGCGGCGCCGGCAAGACCACCTTGCTATCCTTGCTGGCCGGCTTGCTGCCCGCCAGCGGCGGAGACATCCGCATCGGCGGCGTGCGCCTGACCGACAGCACGGTCAATACCTTGCGCCAGCGCATGGCCTGGATGGGGCAGCGCCCGCACGTGTTTGCCGCGTCCGTCAGCCAGAACGTGACCCTGGGCCGCGTTGGCGCGAATGCTGCGCAAGTGACGCAGGCCCTGCATCTGGCTGACCTGGCTGCCGTGGCGCAGGCGCAGCCGGCCGTCATGCTCAGCGATGGCGGCCAGGGCTTGTCCGGTGGCGAAGCCGTGCGCCTGGCCCTGGCCCGCGTGGCCCTGCATCCGCATGCCGACCTGCTGCTGGTCGATGAACCGACGGCGCACCTGGACAGCGAAACGGCGGCGCGCGTGACGGATGCCTTGCTGGCACTGGCGAAAGGCAAGACGATGATCGTCGCCACACACGACCCCGTGCTGGCTGGCCGGCTGCAGCGCACGGTGCAGGTCGATGCCCGGGTCCTGGTACAGGAGCAGCAGGCATGAAAAATTCACTGATACGCAACCCCGTCCTGCGCCAGTTGCTGCTGGCCCAGCCCGGCAAGCTGATCGGCGGCGCCTTGCTGGCGGCCCTGACGGCGGTGTCCGGCATGGCCTTATTGGGCTTGTCCGGCTGGTTTATTACCGCCACCTCGATCGCCGGCCTGCATGCGTCCACCGCGATCCTGTTCGACGTGTTCGGCCCGTCCGCCGGCATCCGCCTGCTGGCCATCGGCCGCACGGGCTCTCGCTATGCGGAGCGCCTCGTCACGCACGACGCCACGTTCGCCGCGCTGGCCAGCATCCGCGTGCGGCTGTTCCGTGGCTGGTCGCGCCCGGAAGCGGCCAGCCGCCTGCTGCGCCAGCCCGCCAAGCTGCTGTTCCGCCTGACGGCCGATATCGACGCGCTCGAATCGCTGTACTTGCGCCTGCTGGTGCCCACCTTCACGGCCTTGTGCGCGGCCTTGCTGGCTGGCGTGGCGCTGGGCGCGATGCAGTGGCAGCTGGGCCTGGGCCTGGCCGCATGGCTGCTGGCCGCCGGCGGGGGCATCAGCTGGATCGTCGCGCAACGCGCCCGCCGTCCCGCCATCGTGCGTTCGCGCGCCATTGAAAAATTGCGTTCGGGCACTATCGACCTGGTGGCGGGCCAGACTGACCTGGTGATGGCGGGACGCATCGACGCCCAATGCGCGGCGCTGGCGCAGATCGACCGCTCGCTGGCGCAAGCCGATTTTGCCCTGCTGCGCCTGGAGACGGCTGCCGGCGCCGCGTATGGCGTGGCGGGCAGTGCGACCCTGGCTGGCGTGCTGCTGGCCGTGGCCGCGCTGCTGGAGCAGCAGGCGCTGAACGTGCCGCTGGCGGCCCTGGCCCTGCTGATCGCCCTGACGGCCGTGGAACCGTTTGCGGGCTTGCGCCGCGGCGCGCTGGAAGCGGGCCGCATGCTGCTGGCCATGCGGCGTCTGGCGCCGCGCCTGGATGGATACGATGTACCGCCGCCGCCCGCCGACGCGGCTCCCGGCTTGCGCCTGGAACGCGTGAGCGCCGCCCATGCGGGCAGCCATGTGGCCATCTTGCATGACGTATCGCTGCACATCGCGGATGGCGAGCGCGTGGCCTTGATCGGCCCCAGCGGCGCGGGCAAGTCCACCTTGCTGGCCATCGCCGCGCGCGAACTGGCGCCGCTGTCGGGCACGGTGGCCGCGCCGCGCGCCTGCCTGTTTACGCAGAAGACGGAATTGTTCCAGGACAGCTTGCGCGACAACCTGCGCCTGGCGGATCCGTCCGCCAGCGATGAACGCCTGTGGGAAGCGCTGCAGGCAGCCGGCCTGGACGACGAAGTACGGGCCTTCGCGGACGGCTTGGGCACCATGCTGGGCGAGGGCGGCCTGGGCTTATCGGGCGGCCAGGCGCGGCGTTTGGCGCTGGCGCGGCTGTTCCTGCACGAGTCGACCTTGTGGCTGCTCGACGAAGCGACGGAAGCGCTGAATGCGCAGACGGCAAGCGACGTCCTGCAGCGCCTGCGGATGCGCAGCGAAGGGCGCAGCTTGCTGATCGCAACCCACTTGCGGCGCGAAGCGGCGCTGGCGGACCGGCTGCTGCGCATCCGCGACGGCCGCATCGTCGAAGAGCTGCGGCGCGGCACGGATGGCTTCGAAGCGGCCCTGGCGGGCTTGCGGGGGGATTAACAAGAACGGAGACAGGCGGTACTGCAGGCCAGCCTGAAGGCAGCGGAACCAATCGAATCGCATCAGATAGATACCAAGTTTACAATTACAGTAGGGAAACACCAAGGAAATCATATGGACTTCGATATTGTCGCTTTATCCAGACTGCAGTTCGCGCTGACAGCTCTGTACCACTTTATATTTGTTCCGCTGACGATCGGCCTGTCAGTGATCCTCGCCATCATGGAGACGGTTTATGTGATGACGAACCGCCCCATCTGGCGCGACATGACCAAGTTCTGGGGTGTCTTGTTCGGCATCAACTTCGCCATGGGCGTGGCGACGGGTATCGTCATGGAATTCCAGTTCGGCATGAACTGGAGCTATTACAGCCATTATGTGGGCGACATTTTCGGCGCGCCGCTGGCCATCGAGGGCTTGATGGCCTTCTTCCTGGAAGCGACCTTCGTCGGCCTGTTCTTCTTCGGCTGGGACAAGCTGTCGAAGCGGGGCCACCTGGTCACGACCTGGCTGGTGGCCATCGGTTCGAACTTCTCGGCCCTGTGGATCCTGATCGCCAACGGCTGGATGCAAAATCCCGTCGGCGCGGCCTTCAATCCGCAAACCATGCGCATGGAAGTGACGGATTTCGGCGCCGTGCTGACGAATCCAGTGGCACAGGCGAAATTCGTGCACACGGTGTCGGCCGGCTATACGGCCGCTGCCATCTTCGTGCTGGGTATTTCTGCCTGGTATTTGCTGAAGGGCCGCCACGTGCAGCTGGCCAAGCGCTCGATGACGGTGGCCGCCTCGTTCGGCCTGGCCGCCTCGCTGTCGGTGGTGGTGCTCGGTGATGAAAGCGGCTACCTGTCGTCCGAGCATCAAAAGATGAAGCTGGCCGCGATTGAAGCCATGTGGACCACGGAGCCGGCCCCGGCCGCCTTCACGGCCATCGGCTTCCCAGACGCGAAAGCGCGCGAAACGCATTACGCCGTGCACATCCCGATGGTCATGGGCTTGATCGGCACGCGTTCGCTGACGACGGAAATCCCTGGCATCGAGCAACTGGTCGACCGCGGCGAGCTGCTGATCAAGGATGGCATCAAGGCGTATGACGCGCTGCAAACCATCCGCGGCGTGGCGCCGGGCAGCCCCGTGCCGCAAGAGGCGAAGGACATGTTCGAGTCGAAAGGCCAGTCCATGGGCTATGCCCTGCTGCTGAAACGCTACGTCGACGATCCTCGCCAGGCCACGCCCGAGCAGATCCGCAAGGCCGCGCTCGATACCGTGCCGCCCGTGGCGCCCCTGTTCTGGTCCTTCCGCGTGATGGTGGGCCTGGGCATGTTCTTTATCTTGTTGACTGGTACGTTCTTCATCCTGTCGACGCGCCGCACCCTGGACAAGCACCGCTGGCTGCTGAAGCTGGCCGTGTTCGCCATCCCGCTGCCGTGGGTGGCCATCGAGGCGGGCTGGATCGTGGCCGAAGTGGGCCGCCAGCCGTGGGTGATCGAAGGCGTGCTGCCAACGGCCGTGGCCGTATCGAACCTCGGTGCCTCGACCTTGCTGATCACGATTGCCGGCTTTGCCGCCATCTACACGGTGCTGTTGATTATCGAAATGAAGCTCATGCTCAAGGCCATCCGCAAGGGGCCGGAAGAGAAGGCGCCGGCCCCCGTGCCAGCCCCCGCTGCCATTCAGACTCAACGCGCCTAAGGAGGGCCAGACCATGATTTTGCATGAAATGATTTCTTACGAAACACTGCGCCTGATCTGGTGGCTGCTGATCGGCATCTTGCTGGTGGGCTTTGCCATCACGGACGGCTTCGACCTGGGCACGGGCATCCTGCTGCCCTTCGTCGGCAAGACGGACCTCGAGCGCAGGGTCGTCATCAACAGTATCGGTCCCGTGTGGGAGGGCAATCAGGTGTGGCTGATCCTCGGCGGCGGCGCCATCTTTGCCGCCTGGCCGCAACTGTACGCCGTCTCGTTCTCGGGCTTTTATCTGGCCATGTTCGTCATCCTCGTGGCGCTGATCGTGCGTCCCGTGGCCTTCAAATTCCGCAGCAAGCGCGAAGATCCGCGCTGGCGCGCCCGTTGGGATGCGGCCCTGTTCGTGGGCGGTTTCGTGCCGGCCCTGATCTGCGGCGTGGCCATCGGCAATGTGCTGCAAGGCGTGCCGTTCCGTTTCTCGCCAGACATGCACATCTTCTATGACGGCAGCTTCTTTGCGCTGCTCAATCCGTTCGCCCTGCTGTGCGGCCTCGTTTCGGTCGCCATGCTGGTGATGCACGGCGCCACCTGGCTGCAGCTGAAAACGGACGGCGCCGTGGCCGAACGGGCGCGCCGCTACGGCAGCGTGGCGGCGATCGCGACAGTGGTGCTGTATGCGCTGGCCGGCGTGGCCCTGTGGCTGTGGGTCGATGGCTACCGCATCAGCAGCACGGTGGTGGTCGACGGTCCGTCGAATCCGATGCTGAAAACGGCGGAAGTCCACGTGGGTGCCTGGTTCCTCAATTTTGCCGCCCATCCGTGGACCTGGATCGCCCCAGCGCTGGGCCTGCTTTGCCCGCTGCTGGCCTTCGCCTTCCAGCGTGCGCGCCGCGAAGTGCCGGCCTTGCTGGCCAGCGCGGCCGGCATCGCCGGCATCATCCTTGGCGTGGGCGCGGCCATGTTCCCGTTCATCCTGCCATCGTCGATCGACCCGCGCGCCAGCCTGACGGTGTGGGATTCCTCGTCCAGCCACATGACCCTGTTTATCATGCTGGTCGTCACGGCCGTCTTCATTCCCCTCATCGTGGCGTACACGACGTGGGTATATAAAGTGCTGTGGGGCAAGGTTGATGGAAAAGCAATTGAAGACGACAGCGGTCACGCCTACTAAGAAACAACGAAAGGATATAACTATGTGGTATTTCGCCTGGATACTGGGACTTCCGCTGGCGGCGACTTTCGCCGTGCTCAACGCGATGTGGTATGAAATCGCCGATGGCGACACGACGCCCGAGCAGTACCGCGACACGCCGAAATAGGAAGGTGTCGGCTTGACTGGCCCCGCCCCGTGCGCATGCATCGGGCGGGGCTTTTACTTTTATCACAGCAAAATGAATTCGCCGCGGATGCGCAGCTTCATGCCGCGCGGCGCATCGGCGCCCGCCGCCACGGCCCAGGCCGTGATCCATTGCGCGCAGCGTTCCCGTTCGGCCGCATCGTGCAAGCGTTGCAGGCGTGCACCGGCCCGGTCGATGCGCTGGGCCAGATACAGGCGCTGATCCATGGGATCCGTCTTTTTGCTGTAGTGCTGCATGGCTTTTCCTTCCCGCGTGGCAACTTCATTCGTCATGGCATAGCCATGTACGCGCGGGCGGGGCGGCCGGATTCAGTTTCGGCAAAAAAAAGCCACCGCAAGGGTGGCTGATGGGGGAGGTGCCTTCAGGAGGGCGTCTTGCCGGCCGGTTTTGGGGTGGCAATGGCGATCGGGTCGCTGGCCGGAAAGCTTTCCTTCAGCGCTTCATCGAGCGCTTCCTCCGCATGGCTTTCATTGGCCGGCGTGGGCGAATCGCGCTCCGGTGGCGGGGCGGGTGCGGTGGCGGCGTTGGTGCTCGAATGCATGATGATCCCCTTGCGGTGGTGCGCCAGGCGGCCGGAATGGCCGTCGCGCGTGCTGATGCTTCCAGCCTAGCACATCGCGCAAAAAAGGCGCGCCCGCTGCGCCTGCCGACGGGGATGATGGCGGCGTCTGCTACACTGCGCTCCACTTTTATCGACGGAACCGCCATGACCTCCCTTTCCTTGCCGTACCGCGCCACCGCCTTTGACGCCTGTGCCTGGCTGGCTGAACAGACGGGCACGCCTTGGACCCTGGCACGTTTGCTGGAGCAGGGCGGCTTGCCCTACGTCTGGCTCGATTACAGCGAAGAATGGGCCGAGCTGTTCCATGACGGCGTGACGCGCTATGCGGCACCCGTCGTGTTCATCGGCGACAAGGAGCACCTGGCCTCGGGCGCCGATGACGTGTGGCTGCGCTTTACGCGCGACTCGGGCAACATCGCCATCGAGCTGAAGGCGCCGGGACTGCGCGTGCCGGTCGATGGCTTGCACTTCCAGGAGCGCGATCTGTTGCGTTTGCTCAAGGAACTCCAGCATCCACAGCCGGACCCGGCCGAAGCTGAAAAAGCGGCGCCGGCGGTCTTGCCCAGCGCCTTGAAGGGCCTGGACCGCGAGCAGATTTTGATTGCCTTTGCCGGCGTGGGCAAGATCGACCTGGACAAGGGATTGGCCAGCGGCGTGGGCATCTTTGGCGACGATGGCGCGCGCGTGCGCAAGAATTCGCGCGGCGGCAAGAACAGCCACCTGTGGCATCCGGTGACGTTGGCGTTCGGCTTGCACGATGTGCACCGCGTGCCGATGGCGCACCTGAAGAAGGCCTTCGCCACGCAACCATTGCTGCGCGAATGGAAGGCGGACTGGCTGGAATCGCTGCGCTTGCTGGGCGAGTAATAATATTGAATCGAACCCGCCACGCCTCGTGATGCGCGGTAGCCACGGCGGCGTCTTGTGTGGCGGCATCAGCCTTTCGATACTTTATTCACTCTCCTCGATTCTGCCACCGCATTGCGTATAGCACGCTCTGTAATCTGCCTCGCATTGCCACGTTCCAGCTGTGTTGGAGGAACAATATTGCCGTTTCTTCGAGCACAGTTCCCGGTCAGCATCTGTTTTCGCAACTGCCAGGCAAATGGAGACGGTACTGACGTTCCTCATCTCACAAGCCTGTACCTGGGCCGCCGCAACTTGCTCTTTGCCTGCGATGCATATTTGTTGATTGGTCCCGCAGCTCGTCACGCATTGACGGCCCGCGTCGGAGTCCGGGGGAATAAAGCGATAGCTGGTGCAGCCGGCCAGACTGATGGCGAAACAAATCGCCACAGCAAGGCGTGACAAGAAGGAATTGTGGAATTGCAAGGTACGCATGCTTGAAAAGGGCTTTCCCGTGTCGATGAATGGGGTTGAATATCGTATATGTTGATATTCTGACAGGCGATCTTTTCACGAACAATGCACTGCAATAACTGTTACATCTTAGCGGGTGGAACTGCCTCTGGATAACGGTGCTGTGCGAGCGAGAAGCCGGGCAGTTTTACAGTTCGATCGGCGCCACCTCGGTGCCGATATCGGGCGCCGCGTAATGCATGCTGAAATACACGAAAGCGCCGATGTTGATGGCGACCGTGATCCAGAACGCGATGCGGAATGAACGCTTGCTGGACTTGTGGCGCAGCCATTGCTGCGCCAGTATGGCGCCCGGCCAGCCGCAAAACAGTCCCAGCAGCAACAGGGTGCGTTCCGGCGTGCGCCAGCGTCCCTGTTTTGCGGCGGACTTGTCGATCGCATAGGCAACGAAACAGCTCAGGCTCAGCACGCCATACACGAGGGCGACCAGGGCGGGAATGTGGAAAAAGAAAGTGGCCAGCAAATACAGAACAACAAAGAACAGGATGACAAGGTAGGGCATATGATGTGTTTGCTTGAGCGCGGGGCGTGAGTATCCCACAAGGGGAGCGATGCTGCAGCTTAAAACAAACAGCCTTGCGCCGTATCGATGTGCACGGCGCGGCGGCGGGCGTGGCCCGTTTTCAGCGCTTCGCGGTCGCTGGACAGGGCGATGCCTTCCAGGGCCAGCAAGGTTTCCTTGGCATGCAGGCCGCCCGCAAAGCCCGTCAACTCGCCCGTGGCGCCGATGACGCGATGGCAGGGGGCGATGATGGAAATGGGATTCTTGCCGTTGGCGGCACCCACGGCGCGCACGGCGGCGGGACGGCCGATCTGGCGCGCGATCTCGCCATAGCTGCGCGTCTGGCCGTACGGTATCGTCAGCAGCGCACGCCACACTTCCTGCTGGAATGGCGTGCCGGCAAAATCGAGCGGCACGTCGAATTGCTGGCGCGTGCCGGCGAAATATTCCGCCAACTGGCGCGCCGTTTCCTGCAGCACGGGGCAACTGTCATCGACGCGCATCGCGCCCAGACGCACGCGGTTGGGCTTGTCGTTTTCCCACAGGATGGCGGTCAGGGCCGCGCCGCGCGCCACCAGGGTCAGCTCGCCCACGGGCGAGGGCACCACGATGCAGTCGTATTCCATGTTTGTTCCTTGATCAGATGGCGCCAGTTTAGCAGGATGGCGGCAGCGTGCATGTCGTCTGCACGATCGCGTGTAGGATAACCTTTTTCGGCCCGGAGAATGTGCTTTGACGACGATCCCTACCTATGACGATATCCGCGCGATTGCCGCGCGGCTGGTGCGACAGCAATATCCCACGGCCGTGGCGGCCATCATCGGCGGCTCGTTCGCCACGGGCCGGCAGACGCCCAGTTCCGATATCGACTTGCTGCTGCTGTTCGACCACCTCGACTGCGCCTGGCGCTCGACCATCGTGGCCGAAGGGCGCACGGTGGAACTGTTCGCGCATGACGTGGCCACGTTCACGTATTTTTGCAAGGAAATCGATGCACCGGGCGGCACGGTGCCGCTGGCGAGGATGGTACTGGAAGGCGAGAACATCGCCGCGCCCGGACCGCAGCACGCGCAACTGCTGGCGCTGGCGCAAGCCATCGCCGCCGCCGGGCCGCCCGTGCTCGATGTGGACAATTTGCAGCGGCGCCGCTACGCCATCACCACCTCGCTGGAAGACCTGGTCGACAGCCGTCACCCGGGCGAGGCGCTGACCGTTGCCTGCCAGTTGTATCCGGCGCTGGCCGACCTGCACTTGCGCGCGGCGGGACAGTGGAGCGGCGAGGGCAAGCACCTGTTTCGCCGCCTGCTGGCGTTCGACGCCTATATCGCCGGGCAACTCGATGGCGCGCTGCGCCTGGTGGCGGCCGACTTGCCGGCCGGCCAGCATGCGTTCGGGCAGGTTGCCGCCGCCGTGCTGGCGCCGGTCGGCGGCCCCTTGCTCGATGGCTTTACCTTGCCAGCGCCCGCGCACTGGCGCAGCGCGCCGCAGTAACTGTCCCGCCAGGGGGATTTACTGCTGCGGCCAGCGCTGCGGATAATGCCTCTTGATGTAGTCGGCGACGGCCTTGACATCGGCATAGCCGGCATTGCCGCGCCAGGCGGTGTACATGAAGCCGTTGACGCCCGTTACGCCATTGCTTTCCGCCTGCGCCAGCGCCTCCATCCAGGAATGCACATTGCCGGTGTCGAGGGCGCTGTCGTCGTAGTAGCCGGCGATCATTTGCCGATGCCCGAGGCCATGGAAGAATTCCAGCGATGCCTTGCGCTTGGCGGTCCCTTCATCGCTCCAGTTGACGATGACCGTTGTCGTCTTCAAGCCTTCCCATGAGTTGCTCACGTCACCGTTGACGGCCCAGTATTTGGGAATGGCGTTCATCTTCGGATCGAACATGTCATTCCAGACATACAGTTCCAGATTCGGGTACGCTTGCAGCAGGGTTTCCTGGTGTTTCTCGATCATGTGCGCCAGGTATTTTCCAGCCGTGATGTTGCCGCAGGCAGGATCCCAGTTGAGTACCCGGTTTTCATCGTAGTAGAGGAAGAATTTCGTCGGGCCGTCGAGCAGGCCGTGGATATTGTCGTAATACTGTTTCTGGATATCGAAGAATTTCTGATAGCAGGCGCTGGCCGGCGTACTCCACATGGAGGTCATGTTCTGCGCCGACTGGTAGGCTGATACGTGCAGGATGGCGCCTTCGCCGATGCTGCTTTGCGCGGGAAGGTTCAGCGCTTCCGTGCCAACGACATAATCGAGCGACTCCACATACGTGATGCTGCCGTCTTCCGACTTGACCGTGACGGGCAAGGTCGCGGGATTGCGCCGTATCGTATGGGCCAGGCCGATCTGTTTGATGTCCAGATCATCGAGCCAGACGGCGCCAGCCTGTAGCAGATTCACTTTCCAGCTGCCGATATACAAATACGTCAGGGGATTATTCCCTGTATTGAAGTCCAGATTATATTGTTTCCAATCCTGCGTGCCGGCCAGTGTGTTGCCGCTGCCATTCCAGGCGCCATTTTGTGTACCCCAGCCCAGTCCAGCGTTGGCATTCGAATACATTGGCGCCTTTGCCGTGGGATCGGTAATCTGTATCCTGAATGCGGCGTCGGGATGGTAGTTTTCAGTCTTGACCCAGAACGATGCGCGATAAGCGGTGTTCGGGCGCAGGTTGCTTAACTTGCGGTGCAGCCGGGCCATATTGCTGTCTCCAGCCTTGCTGAATTTAATCGAGCGCTGGCCCGTGTGCGCGACCGTATTGTCGACAACGCTGTTGCCTGCCGTTTTTTCAAACAATTCCCATGCCGGGCTGCTGTTTTCAAAACCGGGATCGTCAATGGCAGACAGGCCGACAGGCACCGCGCGCCTGCCTTGTACGATAAACGGCGTATCGATGGTCGGCAAGGCCTCGATCAAGTCCGGCGCGGCACTGACGGGCACTTCCGGGCCGCCGCCGACCGGTATCAATTCGATGCCGTTATCCTTGGCCGTCTGCACCACCAGGGCGAAATTGGGGAAGTAATTGGGATATTTTGCCGCCGTGGCGGGATTGAGCATGGCCACATAGGAACCGCTGCCGCCCGCATTGAGGGCGATGCCGTTATAGCCCTCCGCCTTGGCGACATGAATCAGCTCGATGACCTTGTTGAAACTGGCATCGGCCGTGGAGGCTGCTGCCGTAATATTGCCGCCGTAATAAATCCAGCGTTTTTCAAAGCAGTTCGTGCAAGCTGGCGCTGCCGCGTTTGCGGAAAGCACCGGCAGCACGCCGGCGCATAACAGCGCCAGTGCCGTCCAGACAGCCGTCTTTTTCATTTCCATCAGATATCCCTGTTTTAAATTTTTGATAATATCAAAAAATCATTAACGCAAGGACGTGTTCATGGCTGATTGTTGCCTATTTCAATTCCATATTAATGAATGCGCTATCGCGCAGATCATTGCCATTCACGGCACGGCGGACAGGGCTTCGTCCGCCGTGCTGGCGCCGGCGATGCGCTTATTTAAAACGCCGTGCGCACGGCCAGGCTGATGTTGCGCGGTTCGCCCCAGAACACGCCGTCGAAGAAGCCCACGTTGCGGTAGTACTTTTTATCGAGCAAGTTATTCACGTTCAACTGCACGCTGGCATGCTTGCTGAGCGCATAGCTGGCCATGGCGTTGACCAGTGCATAGCCGGCCTGCGGGATATCCGTGATCGTGCCCGATGGCGGGCGGCCGTACCACGATTCACTGTAGGTGGCGCTTTGCGCCGTCATGCTGGCGCCCGCTTTCAGGCCAGCCAGGCTGCCGTCGAAGCGGTAGCTGGTGGCCAGGCGCAGCAAATGGCGCGGCTGCGTGGTGGCGGCGCGGCGGCCATCTGCCTCGGCCGCGTGCAGGTAGGTATAGCCGCCGCTCGCTTCCCAGGCGGGCGTGATCTGGCCGGAGACGTCGAATTCCACGCCCTTGGCCGTCACGCCGGCGCCATTGGCCACCATGGCCTGGCCGCCGTCGGGCAGCAAAAAGCCGGGCGGCACCGTGCGGTCGAGTTCCGCCAGGTTCTTTTTCTTCGTGTGGAACAGGGCGGCCGATGCATTCAGCTTGCCTTCATAGAACTCGCCCTTGATGCCCAGTTCCGCATTGTCGCCCGTTTCCGGCGCCAGGAACTGGTTGTTGCGGTCCTTGCTCGATTGCGGGTTGAACAGCTGCGTGAAGCTGGCGTAGGCCGAAAATTGCTTGTTGATGTCGAACACGGCGCCCACATACGGCGTGACTTCATTGCGCGTTTCCACGAAGTCGCTGTTGTCCGTGTGCACGCCTCGCGTATCGTAGTTGCGCGTATCCGTGCGGTACGTGCTGCTGCGCGCGCCGATGATCAGGTGCAGCGGGTCGGCCAGGCTCAAACGCGTGGCCACATAGCCGCCCGCCAGGCGCGTCACGGTTTCCGTGTGCGAGCCGTCAGGGTGGAACACGGGGCGGGGGATGTTGCCCGTCCAGCTGCGGTAATCGGGGATGAAGTCCGGGTAATTGATTTCCGCTTCGCCGCCCAGCGAGCGCGAGCGCTGGTTGCCTCCGTTCCAGCCGACGATGGCCGTGTGCTTGCGTCCCAGCAAGGTGAAGGGACCGCTGGCGTACACGTCGAAATTGTCGCTGTTCTTCTTGCCTGCGCCCCAGGCGCCCGTCCACAGGCGCATGCCTTCACCGGTAGCCGGGTCGGGATGGCCCGCGCCCGCATAGGCGACGGTGGTGCGGTTCGTGCTTTCCGTGCGCGCATAGCCCAGGTGCATATTCCAGTTGCCGGGCAGGCGCTGGTCCAGCGATGTGAATAGCGTGTGCTGCTTGTTGGCCCAGGTGCTCCATGGCGTCGTGAAACTGGTGTTGCGCGGCAAATTGGCCAGGCTGCCATCTGCGTTCCAGTACGGCACGGCGCCCCAGGTGGCGCCCGTGGGCTTGTTGTCCTGGAAATCGACGCCGGCCGTCAGCAGGGTGCCGGGGCGCACGTCCGCCTCGACGATGACCATGCCGACCGTCTTGCGCTCGTGATACATGTCCAGGTAGGAATCGCGTTTTTGCCAGGCCAGGGCTGTGCGCGCACGCACGCTGCCCTCCGCGTTCAGCGGCGTGGAGAGGTCGGCCTCGACGCGCTGGTCATCCCAGCGGCCCATGATCAGGCCGGCGCTGGCCTGGAATTCCTTCGTCGGCCGCTTGCGTATCATGTTGATGGTGGCCGACGGGTCGCCCGTGCCGCCCATCAGGCCGGTGGCGCCGCGCACGACCTCGATGCGGTCATACAGGATCGTGTCTTGCAATGGCGCATTGCCGCCGCGCGCCATGCCGTCGATCTGGATATTGTCGATGCCGAAGCCGCGCGCATAAAAGGTCGTGCGCTCCGTATCGTTCTGGCCCACCTGGATGCCTGTCGTCTGTGCCAGCGCCTGGTCCAGGCGCACGGCGCCCAGGTCGTCGAGCAGCTGGCGCGTGATGACGCTGACCGATTGCGGCGTTTCGCGCAAGGACAGGTCCATGCGCGTGGCGCTGCGCGCTTCGCCCGCCGTGTATGACTGCGTGCCTTCCGTGGTAGCCGTCGACTGGCCCAGCACGGTGACGGCTGGCATGGTGACGTCGGCCGCAGCGGCGTCGGCAGCCTGTGCCGGCAGGACCACGCCGGCGGCAAGGCTCAGCAGGGCGATGTGCAGCAGGCGGGGGAGGGGGCGCAAGGCGGGCTGGTGCGAAGAAGAAAATACGGTAGTCGATTGCATCATTTTCCTGGAATATTGTAGTCGTGTGTTTTCCTATCTCGTCTGGCGAGGTGCGCAGTAGCTGGGGGGATGGCGTGATGCTGGCCCGTGGTCTGGCTTGGATAGCAGTTCCACCGCAAGGCCCGGCGCGGTCGGGCAGTGGAAAAGAAGGACGCGCGATTCCCGTCACTTTCGTGAATAAGAATCATTATCAATATAGGCGATATTTGCCAAATAATCAAGCGTGCGCACCAAAAGAGTGCAGACAGGAGTGCAGGCAGACCCGGGGCGGCGCATCGGCGGGCCTTCTGCGATAATGCAGGCGCTGATAAAATATTTTCCTCATTGAAAGAAATGCATGCGTACATGGATCGCTTGTGCCGGATGGTTGTGTGTCGTGTCGCTGGGCCAGGCCCAGGAACACGCGCCGCCGCCGGCTGTTCCCGCGCCGCTGCAGAGCGCCAGCGTGCCCGCCGCCGTATCGCCACCCCTTGCGCCTGCCACGCCTGTCATACCCGCCGCGGCACCGGTATCGGCACCGGCGGCAAGCGCAGACGATGCCTTGCCACCGCAAATGGTGACGATCACGGCCAGCAGCGACGCCAAGGCGCCGCGCATCCGTTTCACGGCTTACCGCGAAAGTTATCTGACGGCCAGGAAAGTGTGGCAAGTGTCGAGCGGCAGCGTGGTCATGGCCCTGCGCCTGATTCCGGCCAAGCTGAGCGCCACCATCGACGACGTGCGTGTGGCCTTGCAAGGCAATGGCGCGCCTGTGCCGATCAAGGTCTCCAGCGGCGGGGTGTTTGTCGTGCCGCTCAACGATGACATCGCCGCGCAGGACGGCACTTTCCTGGTGAACAAGGGCAGGGGGGAGCTGACGGCGAATATCGTCCTCCAGCCGTCTGTGGCGCGCGATGCCTGGAACGTCACGCGCGTGGGGCAGGTCTTGCAGGACGCCAGGCGCGCCGTGCGGGCCATCACGCCATGGTACAAGCGGCCGTTCGCCAGCGATGTGCAATCGCTGGCGTTTTGCGCGGCCGAGCGGGGCAGCGCCTTGCAGTTGATGGATGGCGAGCAACTGATCGCCACCTTGCCCATGAACGAGTCGGCCGTCAACGACATCAACCAACCCGTGTTTTGCAAGATTTTCGACGGCGAAGACAAATACCCGGGACACTACCGCGTCGTCATGCCCGAGCAAGCCACGGTGCTGCTGCTGTAGAGGTCAGTTTGGCTGGCGCTGCACCATTTCCAGCGCCGCCGCCAGGGCCAGATCCATCGTGGCCTGGTGGAAGATCAGCCATTGCGGCAAGAGCGACAGCGCATGGCGGCCCTGTTCCAGGTCGCCTTCATCGACGGCGGCCCAGGCATGGTGCAAGCCGCTGAGCACGCGCGCATGCTGTTCGCGGTGGTTGGCCAGCGAAGGAAAGGCGATCTGCTCCATCAAATCCTCTTCCTCGCGGAAGTCGCGTTCGACGGCCGCGATCAGTTCGCGAAACGCCACGCTGAAATGCTGGTCGCCCAACTGCTGCAGCCGCGCCAGCTCCTGAAACAGCGCCTCATGCGCCTCGTCGATGACGGGAACCCCCAGCGCCATCTCATCCTTCCAATGCGATTTACCCATGCCGATACTCCAGGTTAAGTCCGTCACGGTGCGAAGCGGACTGTTCCAGTTTGGGCGCAGCAAAGGTGGAAATCCATGATCTGGATCAAAAGTACGGCGAAGAGGGGGAGCAAATCAAGGCAAAAATAAATGGGAGGAGAGAACAAATCCCCACCCGCAATCAAGCGGTTTTCATCGATGCGACGTGTTACCGAGCGCCGCTGAAAAACGCCGCTGGCAAGGCGCCGCGCCGAAGGCAGTACGAATGTACGACGAGGCACGGCAACGCAGTCAGCGACGTTTTCTCAGCCGCGCGTCTTATTGTTCTCAGCCGCGCGTCTTATTGCTTAGGCCAGTGGGCCCACATGCCTTGCGCATCGACATTCGGCACCTGCAATTGCTGCCCGGCGGACGTTTGCATCGTATCCCTCAGCACGAGGGGCACGAGCATCAAGGCCGACAGGGCAAGGCAGGCCAGCACTTTGAGCGTCAACATGGTCGTCTCCTGATGAGCCGGTGGCGGCGCGGGGTTGCGGCGCCTGCCGGTCACTTCAATCGCGTACGCATATCTTTATTCCATGCTTGCAGTTTAGCCCACCTGGTCGTAACTTCAACTTATTGCTGTGATGCACCGCACCAGTTCGCACGTTGCCAGGGGCTATTTCGCCTTGCGCCCGCGTCGTGGCTTGCCTGCCGGGGGCAGGAAGGAATCGAACCACACTTGCGTCAATTGCCGCGTATTTTTCGCCGCTTCGCGCTTGACGGCGGCCGTCGCATGGCCGCGCGCCGTGTTGGCGATGCGGTTGGCGGCGCTCAGGTACATGCTCATCCAGGGGTTTTTCATGGCTAGCCTCGCAGACTGTGGGTGGGGCGGCACGGATATGTCTCCATGCCGCCATGCCGCTACTGTAGTCCGATCGCAGGCGCTGACTGTGCGCCTGCCCACATAGCCGGGCGGCGCCGGGGGCGGGCTGATGTAGATCAATACACGTCGCGACGGTAGCGTCCGGCCGCCAGCAAGGCATCGAGTCCCTCCTGGCCCAGTACTTCTTGCAGTACAGCATCGATTCCTGTGGCCATGCCTTGCAGGCTGCCGCACACGTAGACGATGGCCCCTTGCGCCAGCCAGTCGCGCAGTTCGCCGGCGCTGGCGCGCAGGCGGTCCTGCACGTATTGCCGTGTTTCACCATCGCGCGAAAAGACGCGGTCCAGGCGCGCCAGGTGGCCAGCGTCCAGCCAGCCTTGCAACTCTGCGCCGCAGATACTGTCAAAAGCTTGCTGGCGCTCGCCGAACAGCAGCCAGTTGCGGGCCAGTCCCGCCCGCTGGCGCGCGCGCAAATGCGCACGCAAGCCGGCCAGGCCGGAACCGTTGCCGATGTAAATGCAGGGCACGTCGACCAGGGCGGGCGCGAAGGCGGGATTGGCTTGCAGGCGCAGGCGGATGCTGGTGTCCAGCGGGGCGAAGCGCGTGAGCCAGCCGGAACAGACGCCATAGCCCTGGTTGTCATCGCCCGCATGGCGCTCCTGACGCACGAGCAATTGCAGTTCGCCATCGGATGGCAGCGAAGCGAGCGAATAGCTGCGCGGCGCGTGATGGGCACTGCCTGCCTCGCCATCGCTGCCGTCCGCATTGCATGGGATGATTTCCGCCAGCGCGCCCGCTTCCCAGGTGGCATCGGCGGGGCCCGTCAAGGTGATTTCATGCAGTTCGCCGCCTAGGCTGCCCGGGTTGAGCAGCACGCGGCGCGCCAGGCGCCACTCGGCATATGACGCTTCTTCCTGCACGCCGATGGCGTCGATGGCGCTGCCGCTGCAGCGGGCCAGCGCTGTGGACCAGCTGGCCAGGGCGGCGGGGTCGTGCTTGTCCACTTCGATTAGCGGGAACAGGGGCGTGGCGCCCAGCGCCTGCAATTGTTGCGCCAGCGCATGGCCAAAGCCGCAGAAGGCGCTGTAATGGCGGTCGCCCAGGGCCAGCATGCCGAATTCCAGGCCCGCCAGCGGCGTGTCGGAGGTGGCTTGCAGCAGGCGCGCGAAGCGGCGCGTGCCATCCGGCGCCTCGCCTTCGCCAAAGGTGCTGGCGACGATCAGGGCCCGTTCGTACTGGCGCAATTGCGCGGGATCAAACTGGTCCAGCGATTGCACGTTGACGGCCACGCCCGCCTGCTGCAGGGCGCGCGCGCTTTCCAGGGCCAGGCGCTCGGCCTGGCCCGACTGGCTGGCGTAAGCCACCAGGGTGGGCAAGCCCGTGTTCGCCTGGTCCGGCGCACCGGCGCCCAGCATGGCCCGCTGCGCCTGCACGGCCCGTTTCGCCTTGCGGCGGCCCAGGTACAGCATCCAGCCCGTGATGGCGAACAGGGGCAGGCCCAGGCTGGCCAGGGTGACGATGATGCGGCCCGGCAAGCCAAAATACGTGCCCATGTGCAGCGGATAAATGATGTTGACGAGGCGCGAACCCAGGGCCTGCTGGCTGTACGGTTCGTTTTCCGTCACCGTGCCGTCGGCCAGCAGGATGCTCATGCGGCTGCGCGCCCGCTCGTGCGGCGCGTCGCTGGCCAGCCACGTGAATTGCACGGCTTCGCCGGCGCGGGTCGGCATGCGCACGCTGGCCAGGATCCAGCCGGGGGCATGCTGCTGGAAGCTGCTCCAGGCCGGGCCGATGTCGACGGCCGGTATTTCCTTCTTCTCCTTGGACTGTCCTTTCTTGCCGGGCGCCTGGGCCTGTGCCATCCTTGGCGGCTTGCCGGCCCAGGCGTCGATATTGTCGCGCACCACGTCGTAGCTCCAGTAAATGCCCGTCAGGGTCAGCGCCACGTAGACGACCAGGCACCAGGTACCGGCCACGGCGTGCAGGTTCCACAGGAAGGAGCGGCCTTTCAGGGCAGGGTCGAAGGTCAGCCAGGTGCGCCAGTCCAGCGGACGGCGGGGCCAGCGCAGATACAGGCCGGACAGGGCCAGGCCCAGCAGGCACAGGGCCAGCGCGCCCGCTACTTGCCGGCCCGGATCGCGGGGCAAAAGCAGCCAGCGATGCAGCGATTCCGTCCACTCGAAAAAGCCCGCCCCCGTCAGTGCCGGCTGGGTCGCTCCCGTGTACGGGTGGACATAAATGGATTCGCCGCGCCGCTGGCCATTCTTCGGTGCGAAGAATAAACGAGGCGCCGCGCCCGCCTCCGCATACATGGTGATCGAGGCCACGCGCTGGCCGTGTTCGGCAGCGGCAATGTTGCCCAGCTGGCCAGGCGTCAGCGGCGCGCGGCTTTCCACGGCGACATGGCGCACGCCGGGGTTCATGAGGTCCAGCAATTCATCCTTGAAGGCCAGGGTGGCGCCGCTCAGGCCTATGATCACCAGCACCGTGCCGGCCGTGATGCCGATAAACCAGTGCAATTGAAACCACACCTGCTTCCAGCTCCAGTGCCAGCGCCGCCGTTGCGGGGTGGCGGCAGGCTGGCGCTGCTGTTGGCGGGTCTCCGGCGCCTCGTCGGCGCTGGTGCGCAGCTGGGGTTGTGGCAGGGAGGAGGTGGTCATGGCGGCTTTCGATAGCGCCGCCATGCAGGGCGTCAGACATGGCGGGGAAGAAGGAAGGCTGACATATTAACGCAAACGAGAATCATTCGCAAATGATGGCGCACTGGCACTGTTGCGCAAAATGCCCGCGCCAGGCCGGGATGATGCTTTTGATAATTTACATCGTCGTGAAATTGTGTGAAAATGAAAATCATTCTCATTCGTGATGCAGTGCTGACCCACTTGACCGGCAAGTATGGCAGCCCCTTTGTCTGTTTGCCCGTGTCCACCATTTCTCCCTCCCTCGATAGCTTTAGCGACCTGTACGCCAGCCACCATGGCTGGCTGTATAACTGGCTGTGGCGCAAGCTCTGTTGCCGCGACGGTGCGGCCGACCTGGCGCAGGACACCTTCGTGCGCATGCTGGCGACGCAGTCGGCGGACAGCCTGCGCGAACCGCGCGCCTACCTGAGCACGGTGGCCAATGGATTGCTGGTCAATCACTGGCGTCGCCTGACCCTGGAGCGCACGTTTCTGGCGGCCCTGGCCGGCCGTCCCGAAATGACGGCGCCGTCGCCCGAAGAGCGGACACTCGTGGTCGAAGCCCTGTGCCGCATCGACGCCATGCTCGATACCTTGTCGCCGCGCGCGCGCCAGGCATTTTTACTGGCGCAGCTCGACGGCCTGACGTATGCGCAGATCGCCGGCCAGCTGGATGTATCCGAACGCATGGTGAAAAAATACATGGCGCAAGCCATGCTGCAATGCATGCTGTGCATGGATGATGCCGCCTAAGCCAGGCGCCGCCATGCCGCCGGCCGACTACGCCATCTTGCAGGAAGCGGCCGAATGGTTCGCCGTGCTGCGCGGCGAAGACGCCGATCCTGCCGACCAGCAAGCCTGGGAGCGCTGGCATGCCAGCTCTCCTGCCCACCGCGCCGCCTGGCGCCGGGTGGAAGCCGTCAGCGCCGAATTTCGCCAGCTGCCCGGCGAGCCGGCGCGCCAGGCGCTCGACGCTGCCGGGCCGCGCCAGAGCGATGCCCAGCGCCGCAGCCTGGTCAAGGGCTTGCTTGCACTGTGCCTGACGGCCGGTACGGGTGGCGCCGTGCTGCTGCGGCGCGATACGCGCAGCTGGGTCGCCAGCCTGCACGCGGGCGAAAAAACGCCGCTCGGCGCCATCCGCCAGCTGGCGCTGGCCGACGGTTCGCAACTGTGGCTGAACACGGCAACGTCCCTCGACATCGATTACAGCGACACGCTGCGCCGCATCGCCCTGCATGGCGGCGAAATCTATCTCGCCTCCGCGCGCGACAGCCGCCAGCCGGCGCGCGCGCTCGTGGTCGACACCGTGCACGGCCGCCTGCGCGCGCTGGGCACGCGTTTCAGCGTGCAGCCGCAGGGCGATGCCACTTTGCTGGCCGTCTACGAGGGCAGTGTCGAGGTGTCGCCCCGCGATGGCGGCGTGCCGCGCATCGTGCCGGCCGGCCAGCAGGTGCGCTTTGGCGACGGTTTTATCGGCGAGCCATACGCCGCCGACCCGAACGGGGCCGCCTGGATCGAGTACCGCCTGCAACCGGAGCAGATGCGGCTCGATGATTTCCTCGCGCAACTGTCGCGCTACCGCCGCGGCCACCTGGGCTGCGCGCCCGAAGTGGCCCATTTGCGCCTGGTGGGCAGCTATCCGCTGGCGGACACGGACCGCATCCTGGCGGCGCTGGAAGCGACCTTGCCCGTCAGGATCAACCGCGTGCATGACTGGTGGGTCACGGTGGAAGCCCAGTTGCCCAGTCAAAACAGTAAATAAGAATATTTCTCAAAACTGGTTCCCTTTTTGAAAAGTTGTTTGGCAAGGTAGAAGTAACTTGCTCAACATCAATAAGGAATGCCGTGCCGTCGTACCCCGTCTCCCTGCCGTTTGCCCGCCGTCTGCTGCCGCTGTCCCTGGCTGCGGCGCTGCTGGCCGTGCCTGCCATGCATGCCATGGCAGCGGCGGCGGAAGAGACCGTGCACAGCTTCCGCATCGCCGCCGCGCCCCTGGGCCAGGCGCTGCGCCAGTTTGCGGGCCAGGCGGGAATCTTGCTGTCGGCCGAAGGTGGCTTGACGCAGGGCAAACGCAGCGCCGGCTTGAACGCCACCGTGGCCACGGGCCAGGGCTTGCAGCAATTGCTGGCAGGCACGGGCCTCGTGGTCGTGCAGTTGCCGGACGGAAGTTACATCGTGCGTCTGGCGCCCACGCCCCTGCGCGCCGACCTGGACGGGGAGGGCGCCGGTTTGCAAGTGCTGGCGCCCGTCACCGTGCAGGGCAGCGGCGACGATGGCTACCGCCGCGCCAGTTCTTCCGCCGCCAGCCGCAACGATACGGCCTTGCATGACACGCCGCAGGCCGTCAGCGTGGTGAGCCGCGAATTGATACGTGACCAGGACATGCGCACCCTGGCCGATGCCATGCGCTACATGCCGGGAGTGGGCATGGCCGCAGGCGAGGGCAACCGCGATACGGCGGTGATGCGCGGCAACAGCTCGACCTCGGATTTCTATCTGGACGGCATGCGCGATGACGTGCAGTACTACCGCGATTTCTACAATATCGAAGCGGTCGAGGCCATCAAGGGGCCGAACGCCCTGGTCTTCGGCCGCGGCGGCGGCGGTGGCATCATCAACCGGGCCACCAAGCAGCCACAATGGACGAACGACGGTGAAGCGAGCGTGAGCCTGGGCGCCTGGCGCAACCGGCGCGCCGCGCTCGATGTGCAACAGGTCTTCGGCGGCGATGTCGCCGTGCGCGTCAATGCCATGGCGGAAAACAGCGATTCTTTTCGCCAGGGCGTCAACGTGCGCCGCAGCGCCGTCAACCCCGTCGTGGCCTGGCGCTTGTCGCCGCGCACTACCGTGGTGGCCAGCTATGAACATTTTCGCGACGACCGGGTGACGGACCGGGGCCTGCCTTCTTACCAGGGGCGGCCGTTCGACACGGACCCGTCCACGTTTTTCGGCATCGCCGGCAGCAGCCCGTCGTGGGCGTATATCGATGCGCTGGGCGTGACCTTCGAACATGATCTGGGCGGTGGCGCAAGCCTGCGCAACCGCACGCGCCTGGCCGATTACGACAAGCTGTACCAGAACGCCTTTCCCGGCCCCGTCAGCGCCGATGGCGGGAGCGTGACCGTGCTGGCGTACAACAGCGCCACCAGGCGGCGCAACCTGTTCAACCAGACGGACGTCGAGTGGACAGTCGATAGCGGCAGCGTGCGGCACCGGCTGACGGCGGGCGGGGAACTGGGCCGCCAGACGACGGACAATCTGCGCAACACCGGCTATTTCACGACCCTGGGCGACAACGTCACCCACATCAGCCTGCCTACATCGCATCCCGTGACGGACTTGCCCGTCACTTTCCGCCCCAGCGCCACGGATGCGGACAACCATGGCGTGGCCGATACGGCCGCGCTTTATCTGCAGGACCAGCTGCGTTTCAGTGCCCGCTGGCAGGCGGTTGCCGGCATGCGCTACGAGCGCTTTGCCGTCGATTTCGTCAACAAGCGTACTGGCGCGCGCATCGCCCGCACGGATACGCCGTGGTCGCCGCGCGCCGCCCTCATTTACCAGCCCGTGCCCGCGCTGTCGCTGTATGCCAGCGTCAGCCAATCCTTCCTGCCGCGCGCGGGTGAACAGCTGGCATCGCTGACGCCCAGCAATGCCGTCTTCGAGCCGGAGCGTTTCCGCAACGTGGAGCTGGGCGTCAAATGGGAGGTGACGCCGCTACTCTCCGCCAGCGCGGCCGTGTACCGCCTGGAACGCAGCAATGTGGCCGTTACCGATCCCGCCGATACGACGCGGGCGATGCTGGTCGATGGCCAGCGCAGCGAGGGCCTGGAACTGGACGTCAATGGCAAGGTCCAAGCTGGCTGGAGCATCGCCGGCGGCTATGCGTGGCAGCGCGCCGTGCTGACGGCCACGCAGGCGACGACGGCCGTGGAGGGCGCCACGGTGGCGCATGTGCCCAGGCACAGCCTGTCGCTGTGGAACCGCTACGATTTTTCGCCCGCCTGGGGCGCCGGCCTGGGCGTGATCGCCCGCAGCGCCGTGTACGCCTCGGTGTCGAATACGGTGGTATTGCCCGGCTTTACCCGTGTCGATGGCGCCGTCTACTTCAAGCCGCAGGGAAATTTTCAGCTGCAGCTGAATGTGGAAAACCTGTTCAACAGAAAATATTTTGCCTCCGCCCACAGCAACGACAACATCGCGCCCGGTTCGCCCCGGGCCTTGCGCATGACGGCGCTGTGGCGGTTCTAGTTTTGTCGTACCCAAGCAATCAACGAGCCAGCCAACTGCCGGGGGCAGTAGCCAGCCAATTTATTCCATCCGATACATTGAAAGATAGCGATGACATCGAAAGACCAAGCGGGCGTTACCATCCGCAGCCGCAAGCACCACACCACTTCCACGCCGCGCATGCATGGCACGGCCCTGGCCGCGTTTGCCACCCTGGCCATGCCGCTGGCGCTGCACGCGCAAACGACGGACAAGCCGCAGCAGTTGCAGGAAGTCAAGGTCGTGGGCACGGCTGACCGCCTGATCCAGGCGCCCGTCAAATCGGCCAACGACAAGCTGACGGCGCCGCTGCTGGACACGCCGAAATCCGTCACCGTGATTCCTGCTGAAATCATTTCGCAAACGGGCGCCGTCTCGCTGACGGATGCGCTGCGTACCGTGCCGGGCATCACCATCGGCGCCGGCGAAGGCGGCAACCCCGTGGGCGACAATCTGTTTATCCGCGGTTACAACGCGCAAACGGATACGTATATCGATGGCATCCGCGACACGGGTTCGCAATCGCGTGAAATCTTTGCGCTGGAACAAATCGAAGTCGTCAAAGGCCCGAACTCGGCCTACGGTGGACGCTCGTCCGCAGGCGGCGGTGTCAACCTGATCAGCAAGACGCCGAAAGCGGAAGACTTCACCAACGCCACCGTCGGCCTGGGCAGCGCCAAGTACCGCCGCGCCACGGCGGACGTGAACCGTGTGATCAGCGACGACGTGGCCGTGCGCCTGAACGTGATGGCGCACGACGCCCACGTTGCCGGCCGCGACTTCATCAATGGCGACCGCTGGGGCATCGCGCCATCGATCACCTTCGGCCTGAAATCGGCCACGCAGGCGACCCTCAGCTACTACCACATGCAGTCGAGCGAATTGCCCGATACCGGCTTGCCGTTCAACAACCCGTTCTCGTCGGGCGCCAACGTGTCGAAAAACGGCAATGGCACGCCCGTCAACGTGCCGCGCGACACCTTCTATGGCCTGGTGAACCGCGATTTCCGCGACACGCAGAGCGATATCGGCACCATCGACGTGCGCCATGACTTCGGCAACAAATTGATTTTGCGCAACGTGACCCGTTACGGCAAGACCAGCAACGACTACGTGTGGACCCAGCCCGACGATTCCAAGGGCAACACCATGCTGTACGGCACCGTCTGGCGCCGCGCCAACACGCGCACGACCGATACGGATGCGCTGGCCAATGCGACCAGCCTAGGCGGCGAATTCCTGGCCGGCGGCGTGAAGCACACCTACACGGTGGGCCTGGAAGTCGGCCGCGAGGAAACGGATCGCAGCTCGTACATCTTCAAGCCGGGCACGAACAACTTGCTCAACGGCACCACCGCCTGCCAGACCTCGGGCGCCGCCACCGGCTACAACTGCGCCCCCTTGCTCAACCCGAACGCCAACGACCCATGGGTCTACACGCGCACGGTGTCGCCGGCACGCACGAACATCGTCACCAACACGCGTTCCGTGTACGGTTTCGACACCATCGAGTTCACGCCGCAATGGCTGCTCAACGTGGGCATCCGCTGGGATGACTACAAGAGTTCGCTGAACACGCCGCAATACACGCTCGACGGCAAGACCACCGCCGCCACCAGCGCCAATGTGCACGCCACCTTCGCCAGCTACCAGGCCGGCCTGGTGTACAAGCCATCGACCAACAGCAGCGTATATGTTTCCTACGGCACCTCGTCCACGCCACCGGGCAATGATGGCGGCGACGGCATCGACGGCTTGACGGTCGCCATCCAGAACTTGAAGCCGCAAGAAAGCAAGAGCTTCGAGCTGGGCACGAAATGGGAAGTGCTGCCGGGCGGCCGCCTGTCCGTGAGCGGCGCCTATTTCCAGAGCGACATGAGCAATGCGCGCGTGACGGCACCGGACGGCACTACGCAAAACGTGGGCGACAAGCAAGTCAAGGGTATCGAGCTGGGCGTGAGCGGCAACATCACCAAGGAATGGTCGGTCTTCGGCGGCTACACCCACCTGAACGCCATCGTGGAAAACAATGGCTATGTCACGAATGGCGTGATCAATGGCGTGACGCAATACGCGCCGTCGCCGTACAACGGCAACCAGTTCCCCACCACGCCGAAAAACAGCGCCTCGCTGTGGACCTCGTACCTGGTCACGCCCGCCATCACGGTGGGTGGCGGCGTGAACTACGTCGATAAAGTCTATGCGAACGTGGCCAACAACAAGTTTGCCCCGGCTTACACGCGCTTCGACGCCATGGCCAGCTATGTGGTCAACCGCAATGTGACCCTGCAGCTGAACATCCAGAACCTGACGAACAAGCTGTACTTCGACAAGGTTTCCTCGCCGCACTACGCTGGCGTGGCCCCTGGCCGTTCCGCAACCGTGACGGCCAACATCAAGTTCTGATGTTCGCCCGTTTGATGTAGCACAAGGCGCCGCACCCGGCAGATCGGGGCGGCGCTTTTTTTCATTTTCCGGTTCCCTTTTGACGTTCTCACTTGGCAAAGTAGGGAGAGCAGAACGCACAAGCGGAGAATCCCATGCAAGACATTCAATACCAGGGCGATGGCCGCGTGTTCGAGCGTTTGCGCGCCGTGCGCCTGCGCCCGACCAGCGCGCGCATCTGTATCTTGCAAGTGCTGGCCGGCACGCAGCGGCAAGCGATGAATGCGGAAAGCATTTATCAGCAACTGCTGCATATCGGCATTGCCGTCAGCCTGGGCACGATTTACCGCGTGCTCAAGGAAATGGAGCTGGCCGGCTTGCTGCTGCGCGAGCGCGAAGCTAGCGCCAGCGGCAACAAGGCGCGCTACCTGATCAAGCCGGACCAGGTGGAGACGGACAGTTGCTACCTCGTGTGCAGGGTGTGCGAACGCAGCGTGCTGGTGCAGGATGCGTCGCTGGTGGAACAGCTGCGCCAGACGGCGGTGGCGCACGGCATGGACATCGGCGCCAACGTGATTTCCGTACAGATGCGCTGCAGCCAGTGCGCCGGGGAAGCGCAAGCGGGGCGGGGCAAGCCCTTGCGGGCCGCCTGACGGCGCCGCCTTTTGATGCGGCGCAACATTGCGGCAAGGTCATCCTCCTCCTCGCCGCGCGCATTAGGCGCTACAATAGGGAATCTCTTTATTCTCCCTGACTCGTCTTCTGCTGCCATGACCACTTCCACACCGAATCTCGTCGTCACCCCATCCGCCCACCCCTTGTCCGACGCCGAACGCGCCGCGCGCATGGTCAATCCCGCCTTCGGCCGCATCTTCACTGACCACATGGTGGTGATTCCTTACCGCGACGGAAAGTGGCAGCAGGGCGAATTGAAGGCCTACGGCCCTTTGACGCTGGACCCGTCCGCGTCGTCCCTGCATTACGGCCAGGCCATCTTCGAAGGCTACAAGGCGTTTGCCCAGCCGGACGGCAGCATCAAGACCTTCCGTCCGGAACAGAATGCCGAGCGCTTCAACCGCAGCGCCGCGCGCCTGGCCATGCCGGCCATTCCTGTCGAGCTGTTCCTGGAAGCGGGCGACGCGCTCATTTCGCAAGACCGCAACTGGGTGCCGAAGAACACGGGCGAGAGCCTGTACATGCGTCCGCTGATGATCGCCACCGACCCGTACCTGGGCGTGCGTCCATCGGAAGAATACCTGTTCGTGCTGTTCGCCTCGCCAGCCGGCGCCTACTTCCCGAAAGGCGTGAAACCCGTCACCGTGTGGATCAGCGAAGACTTCGTGCGCGCCGCGCCGGGCGGCACCGGTGAAGCCAAATGCGCGGGCAACTATGCGGCCAGCCTGATGGCCCAGTCGCAAGCGCAAGAGAAGGGCTGCGACCAGGTTGTGTGGCTGGACGCCGTGCACCGCGAATTCATCGAAGAAATGGGCGGCATGAATTTGTTCTTCGTTTACAAGGATGGCGAGAAAGTCACCGTCGTGACGCCGGAGCTGACGGGCACCTTGTTGCCTGGCATCACCCGCCGCAGCCTGTTGGAAATGGCGAAAGACCTCGGCTATGCGACGGAAGAGCGTAAATTGTCCGTCCAGCAATGGCGCGACGACATCGCCTCGGGCCGCATGACCGAAGTGTTCGCCTGCGGCACGGCCGCCGTCATCACGCCCGTGGGCGTGGCCAAGGCCAATGGCTTTGAAATGACCATCAACAACAATGAAAACGGCGCCGTCACCCTGGCCCTGCGCGAAGCGTTGCTGGGACTGCAGCATGGCACGGCGGCTGATACGCACGGCTGGATGCATAAAGTTTGCTAAGTTGATGGTGTAATTTCCATACCGCGCCGGCACTCAGTTGCCGGCGTTTTTATATCTTGAAGGAAACTCGATGAAAATCCGCTCTGTCTTGCCCGCGCTGGCCGCCGTGTTCCTCAGCCTTCCCTTTGGTGCCGTCCACGCGGCCGACGCCACGTGCGCCATTCCCCGCAACGTCAGCTACTACGATTACGACGTCAAGCCGTCGGACGAGAAAAACACGTGCTACAAGCAAAGTACCAACGTACCCACCGATTACTTCATGCTGGCGCTGTCATGGTCCCCAGGCTTTTGCGACAGCCAGCGCCGCCGTGGCGCAGTGTCGAAAAAGGCCGCCTTCCAGTGCGCCGAGAGCAACCAGTTCGGCTGGATCGTGCATGGCTTGTGGGCGCAGTCAGCCAATCCGGCTACCTGCGAAGACATTTCCGTGACGCCGCCGCGCAAGACGGAACTGCACCCGCGCTATTGCAAGGGCAATCTGCCGAAGCTGGCGCCGTCCGACATCCTGCCCTACATGTGCATGCAGCCGGGTGAAGCCTTGCTGCAGGGTGAATGGGAAAAGCATGGTGCCTGCGATTTCGATACGGCCAAGGAATATTTCGAAAAGGAACGCGAACTGTTCCAGGCCTTGAAGTTGCCGGATTCCACCATGCCAAAGAACGAGCTGTTCCAGTGGATGAAGCAGCATAACCCGCAACTGAAGGGCCGCTGGCTCGGCTATGAAAAGCATTCGGGCGAGTTGCGCATCTGCTATTCGAAAGACTTCAAGGTCATCGACTGCCAGAAGTAAGCTGGCCTGTCCTGCAGGTTTCTTACATACATGTTAGTGTATTGTCCGGATCAGCAAGATGAACAGGTAGTATATGCAGCAGTCTATGCGGCAGCAAACGCAAGCCGTGATGGTGGGCGAGGACGGCTTGCCGCCCGGCGCCCGTGCATGGGCCATGCTGGCGCTGGCCATCGGCGTGGGCATGGCCTCGCTCGATACGGCAATTGCCAACACGGCCTTGCCGGCCATCGCCAGCGAACTGCACACGACGCCGGCCGCCTCCGTCTGGATCGTGAATGTGTACCAGCTGGCCATGGTGGCGACCTTGCTGCCGTTTTCCGCCCTCGGCGAAATCGCCGGCTACCGGCGCGTATTCATCTCCGGCATGTTTTTATTTACCCTAGCTTCGCTCGCTTGCGCATTGGCCTGGTCCTTGCCTTCGCTGGTGGTGGCGCGCCTGTTCCAGGGCGTCGGCGCCAGCGCCATGATGAGCGTCAATACGGCGCTGCTGCGTGCCCTGTACCCTAAACACTTGCTGGGCCGCGCGTTCGGCAACAATGCGCTGGTGGTGGCTGTCGCGTTCGCCATCGGCCCCACGGCCGCCTCCTTGATCCTGGCGACGGCGTCGTGGCCGTGGCTGTTCGCCATCAATGTGCCGCTGGGCGTGGCCGGCTTCTTCCTCGCCAGCCGCATGCTGCCGGCGACCAAACTTTCCGGGCATACCCTCGATGCGCGCACGGCGCTGTACAACGTGGGCGCTTTCGGCTTGCTGATCCTGTTGTTTGGCGATGCCGCCCATCACGCGGCCCTGTCGACCTTGCTGCCGGAACTGGTGGCGGTAGTGATCTTCTTTATTTTGCTGCTGCGCCGCCAGGCGGGGCACGCAGCCCCGATGCTGCCGATCGACCTGTTTCGCCGTCCATTATTCCTGCTGTCGTCGCTGACAGCCATCTGCACGTTTGCCGCGCAAGGGCTGGCCTTCGTCTCGCTGCCCTTCTATTTTGAGGTCACGCTGGGCCGTTCACCCGTCGAAACGGGCTTTTTGATGACGCCGTGGGCCGTGCTGGTGGCCGTGATGGCGCCTGTCGCCGGGCGCCTCAGCGACCGCTATTCGCCGGGCGTGCTGGGCGGCATCGGCCTGGCGGCGCTGGCTGGCGGCTTGCTGACCCTAGTGTGGATACCGGCCCACCCCAGCGTATTCGACATCGGCTGGCGCATGGCCTTGTGCGGCATCGGTTTCGGTTTCTTCCAGGCGCCCAATCTGAAAGCCATCATGGGCAGCGCGCCGCCCGAGCGGGCCGGCGGCGCCAGCGGCGTGGTGGCCACGTCGCGTCTGATCGGGCAAGCCACGGGCGCGGCGCTGGTCGCGTATTGCTTCACGGTTTCCGCCACGCGTGGCACGACATATGCGCTGTGCCTGGCGGCAGGCTTCGCCGCCGTGGCCAGCATCGCCAGCTTCTCGCGCTTGGTGGTGGCGCAGCCGGCGTGGTTGCAAGGCAAGCGCGACTGACAGGTACAAATCAGACGTCGATGGCCTTGTCCGACTGCATGCGCTTGCGCAATTCGAACTTCTGGATCTTGCCCGTCGACGTGCGGGGCAGGGGGCCGAAATAAATGGCTTTCGGCACCTTGAAACCGGCCAGGTTGTTCTTGCAGAAGGCGATCAATTCCGCTTCCGTCACCGTGCCGCCTTCGCGCAGCTCGACGAAGGCGCATGGCGTCTCGCCCCATTTTTCGTCGGGCTGGGCAATGACGGCGGCGGCCAGCACCTGCGGATGGTGGTACAGCGCGTCTTCCACTTCCACGCTGGAAATGTTTTCTCCACCGGAAATGATGATGTCCTTGCTGCGGTCCTTCAGCTTGATATAGCCGTCCGGATACATGACGCCGAGGTCGCCCGTGTGGAACCAGCCGCCCGCGAACGCTTCCTGCGTCGCCTTTTCATTTTTCAGATAGCCCTTCATGCAGATATTGCCGCGGAACATGATCTCGCCGATCTGTTCGCCGTCGGCCGCCACCGGCTGCATGGTCTCCGGGTCCAGCACGGCCACGGCGCTTTGCAGGTGGTAGCGCACGCCCTGGCGCGACTTCAGCACGGCCCGCTCTTCCTGCGACAGGGCCGCCCACTCGTCCTGCTCGGCGCAGATGGCGGCCGGGCCGTACACTTCCGTCAAGCCATACGAGTGGATCAAGTCAAAACCCATGGCTTCGATCTTCGCCACCATGGCGGCCGGCGGCGGTGCGCCAGCCACCATGCCGCGCACGGTCCAGTCGATTCCGTCGCGCCAGTTGGCGGGCGCATTGGCCAGCGCTGCATGCACGATGGGCGCGGCGCAATAGTGGGTGATGCGCAATTCGCGCATCAGGTCGAACACGAGTTTCGGTTCGAACTTGCGCAGGCACACGTTGACGCCGGCCCGCGCGGCCACGGTCCACGGGAAGCACCAGCCATTGCAATGGAACATCGGCAAGGTCCATAAATACACGGCATGCTTGGGCATGTCCCACTCTAATATATTCGACAGCGCGTTCAACGCCGCGCCGCGGTGGTGGTAGACGACGCCTTTCGGGTCGCCCGTGGTGCCGGACGTGTAGTTCAAAGCGATGGCGTCCCACTCGTCCGCAGGCGGCTGCCAGTCGTAGTCGGGGTCGCCGCTGGCCAGCAAGCTTTCGTAGTCGAGGTCGGCAAATGCTTCCACTTCCGGTCCCAGCACATCGTTGACCTGGATCACGCGCAAGCCGGGAATCTGCGCCGCCATCTGGCGCGCCAGCTCGGCAAATTCCGTGTCGGCCAGCAAGACCTTGGCTTGGCCATGGCGCAGCATGAAGGTCAGGGAGGCCAGGTCGAGGCGGATATTCAGGGCGTTGAGGACGGCGCCGGCCATGGGGACGCCAAAGCTCGCTTCCACCATGGCGGGCGTGTTCGGCAACATCACGGCCACCGTGTCGCCCGTGCCCACGCCCAGCTTGATGAGGCCGGAGGCGAGGCGGCGCGTGCGCGCATAGGTTTCGCCCCATGTCTGGCGCACGGCGCCATGTGCAATTGCCAGGCGATTGCCATATACTGCCGCTGCCCTGGCGATATAGTCGAGCGGGGTGAGGGCGGCGTAGTTGGCGCTGTTTTTGCCGAGGCCGGTGTTGAAATCAGCTGTCATGCTTGTCTCCTGGTAAAAGAATCTTGTAGCTCCCTGTTTCGGGATTGATACCGGTTAGCATAGCACCGGCGCTGGAAAATCACTGTCATCTTAGTGACAACTGCGGTGACAACTGACGAGTGACAACTGAAGGATGGAATGGATAGCAACGATAGTGTAGACCGTGCCGTGCCCGAACTCGACAGCCACGACTGGTTCACGGCCCTCAATACCAGGCATCAAGCCCTGTTGCGCGCTGGCAGCGTGATCCGGCATTTCGAGGCGGGCGCCTTCATCACGCGGCGCGGCGAACCGTCGGCGCACTGGATCGGCGTGCACACGGGCTTGATCAAGCTGGCCGTCTACAACGCCGATGGGCGCGGCGCCACGTTTTCCGGCGTGCCGGCCGGCGGCTGGTGCGGCGAGGGCAGCGTGCTCAAGCGCGAACTGCGCCGCTACGACGTGGTGGCCGTGCGCGCATCGCGCATCATCCTCGTGCCGGTGGACCTGTTTCATCTGTTGCTGGCCGAAAGCCTCTCCTTCAATGCCTTCGTCATCCGCCAACTGAACGAGCGTATGGGGCAATTCATCGCCACCATCCAGAACCAGCGCCTGCTGGCCGTCGATGCGCAAGTGGCGCAAGCCATCGCGCAGCTGTTCCACCCCATGCTATACCCGCGCACGTCCAGCGTGCTTGAGCTGTCGCAGGAAGAAATCGGCTTGCTGACGGGTATTTCTCGCCAGCGGGTGAACCAGGCGCTGGGCCATCTGGCCGAGCTGAACCTGATCAGCATTGCCTACCAATCCATCCGCGTCGTCGACCTGGACGGCTTGCGCCGTTATGGCGTGGCGTCGCTGTGATGACAGACCGGACGCGCGATGTGTGGCATGCTGGCGGTTCGTTCACCACCTTGACCTGACGCATGGCCCTCGTTTCCGATCATCCCTTGCACCTGCTGGGCTTGCGCTTTCCGCTCCGGCTGCGCGTCACCGTGCGCCAGGGCTTTGTGACCTTGCACAATGAAATCACCACCAAGAAACTGGCCAGTGGCGACAGTTTCGTCGTGCCCGCTTTCCTGCGCTTTGCCTGCGACGTGATGCCGGGGCGGGGCAAGCCGGCCGTGTTCACCCTGGCGCTGGAAGGCGATGAGCCCGATGGCGGACACGGCGGCGGCAAGCGCTGGAGCCAGGCGCTGGCGCAGCACATCTTCGATACGCCGCAAGGCAAATGGACGGCTGCGCGCCTGGCGACCCTGTGGCAAGTGACGCCGCACAAGGCCAGGGCGCGCCTGTTTTCCGAAGGCGAGGCATTGCTCAGCCTGGTGCGCGAACAGCGCCTGGCGCACGCGCTGCACACGGCGGCGCAAGCGGATGCCGATGGCGGGCACGGCGAGCGCGACCTGGCGCAAGTGGCGGCCGGCTCCGGCTTTGCCTCGATCCCCGCGTTTTGCGATGCCTGCGTGGACGTGGCGGGCGTGCGCCCCAGCCTGTTCCTGCGCGGCCAGGCGGGCGCGCCTGCGCAACGCGATAGCCAGACTCCGTTATAATCGGGGCCATGGGATCATTATTGAAGCGCAAACAGTGGCATATGTGGTTCGCCTGCTTGGCGATACTGCTCAATGCGCTGTCGCCATCCCTGTCGTATGCGTTTGCTTCGCTGCATGCGAACGCGAACAATGCCGCCGTCGAGATTTGCTCGGCCAGCGGTGCCGTCTACACGCAAGCGGATCTGGCGCCAGCCGCCAAATCCACCACTGATTCCGTGCTGCACCACATCGAGCATTGCCCGTTCTGCATGAGCCATGCGGGTAGTGTGGCCTTGCCTCCGCCGACCTTGTCTCCGCTGCCCGTGATCACGGGCCACGACCTGTATCCGCCATTGTTTTACCAGGCGCCGCAGGCCCCGTTTGCCTGGCTGGTCGCCAGCCCGCGCGGCCCGCCTTTGGCTGCCTGAACACACCCGTCACGCCTTCCACGTCTTAACTGTATCCACTACGCCCATCGGGCCAGAATGCCATGAAACGTCGTCTTTTTCTTCTCGCCGGTACGGCGGGATTGCTCACGCTTGCCGCTTGCGAACCCGCGCCGAAACCCCATTACAACGGCCTTGACTTGACGGGAGGCGATTACAAGCCCGACTTCAAGTTGAGCGGCCCCGACGGCAAGGTCTACACCCTGGCCGATTTCAAGGGCAAGTATGTGATGGTCTTCTTTGGCTTTACGCAATGCCCGGACGTGTGTCCGACAGCCCTGTCGCGCGCGCTGGAAATCCGCCAGAAACTGGGGCCGGATGCCGATAAGCTGCAAGTGATCTTCATCAGCATCGACCCCGAGCGCGACACGCCCGAGCTGCTGGGAGAATACATGCGCGCCTTCGACCCCAGCTTCCTGGGCTTGCGCACGGACCCGCAGGCGACGGCGCAGACGGCCTTCAATTACAAGGTCTTCTACCGCCGCGTGCCGAGCGGCAGTTCCTACACGATGGACCATACGGCCATCAGCTATGTGCTCGATGCCGAGGGACGCATGCGCCTGGGCTTGAAACACCAGTTGACGGGCGACGAGTGCGTGCAGGATATCAAGACCCTGATGAAATCGAAATACACCTTATAACCATACCGAGGAATGATCATGATCCATTTGAAAACCCTGCTGGCCACGGCCCTGGCCGTGCTGTCCTTCTCCGCCGCTGCCCAGACTGCCGTGCAGATTACCGACCCGTGGGTGCGCGCCACCGTGCCGCAGCAAAAAGCCACGGGCGCCTTCATGCAGATCACGGCGCCGAAAGCCATGCGCCTGCTGGAAGTGCGCTCGCCCGTGGCCGGCGTGGCGGAAATCCATGAAATGAGCATGACGGACAATATGATGCGCATGCGCCAGGTCAAGGAAATCGCCTTGCCAGCCGGCAAAGCCGTCGAACTGAAACCGGGCGGCTACCACGTGATGCTGCTGGAACTCAAAGGGCAGGTGAAGGCGGGCGACAAGATCCCGCTGACCCTCGTCGTCGAAGGCGAGGACAAGCGCCGCGAAACGATCGAAGTCAATGCCGTGGCCCGTCCGCTGGGCGCCACCTCGACGTCATCCGCGATGCCGGCGATGAAGCACTAAGCGACGGCAGTGCCCTTGCAAAGCCCGGTTCGCCGGGCTTTTTTGCGTCCATTTGAAAATTAAACAGCTGTTTGATACAATGCTGAATAATATTAAACAGCTGTTTAAGTGATGGGAATGGCATGACAGAAGAAGTCGAAACGGCGCGCACGCGCATCCTGCAGGCGGCGGTCCAGCTGTTTGCCGACGAAGGCTACAAGCTCGCGTCCGTGCGCAGGATCTGCGAGGCGGCCCACGTCAACGTGGCGATGGTTAACTATTATTTTCATGGCAAGGAAGAGCTGTACCTGGCCGCTTTCGACCATGCGCGCGCGCTGGCGCGTGCCACGGCCGCTGCCGTACCGGAGGCAGGCCCGGCGGCGGCCGTGGCGCCCGTGGAACAGTTGCGCCTGGCGATACAATCGATGGTCTTCGACATGCTGCGTCCGGGAGCGGCTTCGCTGTTCAGCCGCCTGGTGGCGCGCGAATTGATCGAACCCACGTCCGCCATCCACATGCTGGCAGACCGCGATGTGCGCGCGCACCATGCCCTGTTTACAGGCTTGATCCGTGGCGTGGTGGGCGAGGCCATGCCGGCGGACGTGCTGCAGAAATGCGTGTTCAGCGTGATCGGCCAGGCCGTGTTCTATGCCCGTTCGCGCATCGTGCATGAACTGGTGGCGCCGGAAATTACCTATGACGAGACTGGCACTGCCAGCATTGCGCAGCATGTCGCCGCGTTCTCGCTGGCGGCCCTCGACGGCTTGCGCCGCCAATATGCTGTGCAGGCGGGCGCATGAAAGCGCGCAACCTGACCCTGGTGCTGGCCGGGCTGGCCATGCTGGGCCCGTTCGCCACCGATACCTTCCTGCCGTCGTTTCCCGCGATCGGCACGCATTTCGACGTCAGCAGCGTGCTGGTGCAGCAGACCCTGAGCGTCTACCTGGCCGCCTATGCCTTCATGACCTTGTTTTACGGCACCTTGTCCGATTCGTTTGGCCGCCGTCCCGTGATTCTCGCCTCGCTGCTGATCTTTGCCGTGGGCTCCATCGGCGCCGCGTTTGCCCCCAGCTTTGGCTGGCTGCTGTTCTTCCGCGGCATGCAGGGCGCCTCGGCGGGGGCGGGCAGGGTCATCGGCCAAGCCATTGTGCGCGACAGCCTGTCGGGCGCGGCCGCACAGAAGATGCTGGCCAATATCATGATGGTGTTCGGCATCGCACCCGCCATCGCCCCCATCATCGGCGGCTGGCTGCACGTGGCGTATGGCTGGCAATCGACGTTCGTGTTCACCTTTTCCGTCACGGTGCTGTTGTTGCTCGCCTGCCTGAAAGGCTTGCCGGAAAGTTTAGCCGTCGAGCAACGTCAACCTTTTCACCCAGGCAACATCGCACGCAATTACTGGCTGGCCTTGCGCCACCGGGCGTTCCTGCTGCGTTCGCTGGCCGTGGCCTTTGCGTTTGGCGGCTTTGCCCTGTACATCGCCTCGGCCCCGCATTTCATCCTGGAACTGCTGCACCTGCCGGAAACGGCCTTCGGCTGGATGTTCATCCCCATGGTGGCGGGCCTGGTGGGCGGCTCGGCGCTGTCGGGCAAGCTGGCCCATGCGGTGAAAAGCGCCGTGCTGGTGCGCTGGGGCTTGCTGGCCATGGCGGCCACGGGCGCGCTCAATATTGCCTACAACCATTGGTTCGCGGCCAGCATCCCGTTCGCCGTCGTGCCCGTGATGCTGTACGCGTTCGGCATGTCGCTGGCCTTGCCGGGCATGACCATGTCGACGCTCGACATTTTCCCGCAGATGCGGGGCTTGGCTGCCTCCTTGCAAAACTTCGTGCAAATGCTGGTGTTTGCGCTCGTGTCCGGTTTTGTCGCACCGGTGCTGTTCGACAGTGCGTTCAAGCTGGCGCTGGGGCAGGCCTCTGCCGTGGCGCTGGCCGCGTTTTTCTGGTGGCTGGGCACGCGCCAGGACGCGGCGCAGGGTGTGATGAGCGTTGCCAAAACGGCATGAGCCGAGTTTGAAAAGGTAGGCATGCTTCCTGCTTTGTTACACTGTGACAATCAGACCCACGCTGCGGGCACAGCAGCACGCGCGCCGGTCTAAGCAGTTTTGCAACTTTACCTTTGGCTATCATGCACTTGATTAACTCCAGTTTGAACCACGCCTTGCGCGTGCCGCTGGCGGCGGAAATCCATTCGCGGCCGTTTTTGCAGCTCGACGCCCCCGAGCTGATCACCCATCTGGCCGTGTATAAAGATGACAGCGCGGCGCCCGGTGCATCGAATATGGCCGCCCAGCATGCCACCCTGGCGGCCCTGTGCACGCATTTCGGCGTCACGCCGCCCGCCGCCGAAGCCAAGTATTTTTATTACGACTTTGGCCGTTTCCGCCTGAAATGGGAATGCCACACGGAATTTGCCACGTTTACCTTCGCCGAGCATCCGGGGCAGGCCTTGCCCCTGGAGCAGGCGTTCGAGCGCATGCCTTTGGCGCAGTTGCCGCAGCAGTGGCTGGCGGGCTTGAAGGGCAAGCTGATGGTGGCGGCGCACGTGGTGCTGGAGCAGGCGACTGAACCAGCCGAAATCTTCATGCAGGGCTTGTCGCGCGTGTTCGAGGGCAATACCCTGGCCGGCAGCAAGGTATTGCAGGGCGGCGAATTGTGGACGGATTTCACCATCCAGTCCGATGGCTTCAGCCGTTTCGTCATCCGCGATGCGGGCATGCGCTCGCAGCAGTCGGGGCGCCTGGTGCAGCGCGTGCTGGAAATCGAAACCTACCGCATGATGGCCTTGTTGGGCTTGCCTTACGCCATGCAGGCGGCGCCATCCTTGAATGCCATCGAGAACGAACTGGCGACCCTGGCCGCCGCCATGGTCGACACGGACGACGCCCCGGGCCTGGTCAAGGCCGACGAGGGCGTTGCCGAGCAAGCCTTGCTCGACCGCATCACGCGTTTGGCGGCCCGCATTGAAAAGCTGTCGCTCGACAATAGTTACCGTTTTTCCGCGTCGAAAGCCTACATGGGCCTGGTCAAGGCGCGCATCGACGAGTTGCGCGAAGTGCGCATCGAAGGCATACCCACGGTCGAGGAATTCATGGATCGGCGCCTGACGCCCGCCATGAACACGTGCGAAGCGATGGCCAGCCGCCAGGAAGCGATGGCGCAGCGCATCGCCAACACGAATGACTTGCTGCGCACGCGCGTTGGCATCGTGCAGGAATTGCAGAACCGGCAAATCCTGCAATCGATGAACGCCCGCGCGGCGCAGCAGCTGCGCTTGCAGCAAGCGGTGGAAGGCTTGTCGGTGGCCGCCATTTCCTATTATGTGATCGGTCTGTTCAGCTACACGGGCAAGGCGGCCAAGGTGATGGGCTTGCCCGTGAATCCGGAAATCCTCGTCGGCGCGCTGGTGCCGTTCGTGGCCGCCGCCGTGTGGCTGGGACTGCGCCGCATGCACCACAAGCTGCACGCTGACTGAACAGGACGACATCGCGCTGTCATTTTTGCTATCTTTCAACATTCGACCGTCAGGTGTTGTTGAAAGGAAGTAGAGTGCCAGCGAATGTTGCCGATGTTGTCAGTGAGTATGTTTCTAAGCGCACGCTTGTCGATGAAGCGAGGCAACGTCAATTCAATGCGCCTGTCGGCGACGAAGATGTACTGGTTGGCGGGCAATTATTGCCGCTATCTACTTCCAGGATCGACGACAGTATCTTGCAAACGGTCAGCGATCTGTCCGAGCTGGACCGCTTGCCACGGCTGATGCGCCTCGCCACCCGCCACGGCACCCCTGAACTGATGGAGTATGTGGCCCGGCATCCCTTCCTGCATGAACTGAGCTGGCAATCGTCCACCGTCAGCGAGCTCGATTTCAGCCAAGGCAATCTGGCGCGCCTGAACGTGGACTTGGGTGGCGTCACATGCCTGAAGCTCAATCCGGTGCTGCATTCCCTCGCCTTGCGCGGCGCGCCATCACCCGGGCTGCGCATGGTCGATGGCTATGACGGGCAGTTTCTGGCCCTGGCGTGCGAGCAAGACGTGCCGCCGTTCTCCGGTCTCGACCGGGTCGCTGATTTGTCGCTGGTCAATGTGCGCGAACTCGACCTGGCGGCGCTGGCGCAGCGCTTTCCCGGGCTGCGGCAGTTGCGCATATGGGGTAAGCCGGGCATGCTTGCCCATCTGCCCGCCATCGCACAACTGAAACAGTTGCAGACGTTCACCGCTGACAATCTGTTCGGCTACGGCGCCGACAATGTTCCGTGCGCCGCTCAACTGCCCCAGCTTTCCACCTTGTCGATGAGCAGCCTGCCTGCCGACGCTGCCAAGGCCATCCAGGCCAACTTCAAGCAGGCGGCGGCACAGGGACTGGATCTGCGCATTACCAAGCCGCGCAAGCCGGAATGGCTGGCGGAAAACCTGCTCAATCCCTTCCGTGACTGGGACGGCCGTGCCAATATTTCCGCCGCCCAGGCGAAAAAGGCGGCGCAAGCCTACAAGCAGCTGTTGGCCGGCAGCCGCGTGATTGATGCGGCGATGGACGCCGCCAGCGTGGCCAAGGCGCTCATTGCGATGATTGACGAGTATGTCGGCGTGTTCAACCAGATCGACCGGCGCGCCCGCATGATCGAAACGGTGGAGCGCGAAGAGATCGGCACGGCGCTGGCAAGCCTGTTGGCGCAGCTGATGCGGCAATTGGGGCAACGCGGTATGGCGGTGGTCGATGAGGCGGCGCTGCTGCAGCGGTTCGATGAGCTGCGCGAATTCTAGCGTGAAGACGGAGCATCTTGCCCTGCCAGGATGGCGCCATAATTAAAAAGGAAAATTTGAGTGTTAGCAAATGTCGGAGATATCTACAGTGTGTTTTCAGTGGAGCTGCAGCAGTATGTGGCTTGCCAGGTCACCCGCATCAAGGATGCATCCTCGTCCAGGCCGGTAGCTGCCGTGCTGGAGCTGGACTGGACCGGTGACGCCTTGCCCGATGCGGCGGCCGTGCAAGCCATGCGGCCGCTGCTGTGCGATTATTTCTTCTGGAATAATCGCCACGATCACTGCTATGCCACGGCGAACGTGCCGCCTGGCTATACGCTCGTTGGCAATGTCGCGCCGCTGGTGGATGTGGAAGTCAACAGCTACCGCAGCGCCTGGTACGTGGGCGACAGCGTGCTGCGCCAGCGCAACTGGGAGCGCATTGATCCGCTGCGGCGCCAGCGGTTCAAGGCCGCGTCGGACGAGCGCGAGGTGACGTTGGGCGGCCAGGTCTTCCGCCAGGACGCGACGAAAATCAATGACAGCGTCTTGCAGGCGCTGGGCGACGTGTCCGAGCTGGAGCAACTGCCTTGCCTGATGTCGATCGAGACGGGCAATGGCACGCAAGCCTTGATGGAGTTTATCCAAGGCAATCCCTTCATCAATGAGCTGGACTGGCAATCATCGACGGTGCATGCGCTCGACTTCAGCGGCAGCGGCTTGAACCGCCTGATCCTGCAGCCCGATGGCGTCACCAGCCTCGTCTTGAACGAAGGCTTGAGCCTGCTCGCGCTGCGCAGCGCGCCATCGCCGGCGCTGCGCATCGACGATGGCGCCGACGGCCGCCACCTGACACTGCAGTGCACGCACGCGCTGCCGCCGTTCCACGGCCTCGGCCAGCTGGGCGGCCTGTCGCTGATCGGCATGAAGGACGTTGACCTAGCGCAAGTGGCGCAGCGCTTTCCCCATCTGACCTCGTTGCGCATCTGGGGCAAGCCTGGGCTGGCGTCGCAGATGGCCAGCCTTGCGCGGCTGACCCAGCTGCGGACGTTCACCGCCTATGACCTGTTCGGTTTCACGGCGGAGGAATTTCCATCGGCCACGCAATTGCCGAAGCTGTCCGCCTTGTGGCTGACCAGCTTGCCTGCGGATGTCGCCAAGGCCATCAAGGTCGGCTACAAGACAGCGGCGGCGCTGGGACTGGACTTGTCGGTCACCAAGGCACGTAAGCCGGAATGGCTGGCGGAGAATCTGCTCAACCCCTTCCGCGACTGGGATGGCCGCGAGCATATTTCCCCCGCGTATGCGAAAAAGGCGGCGCTGGCCTACAAGAACATGCTGACCGTGACGCGCGGCATCGATGCGACCATGCAGGCGACGGCGCCGGCCGCCGCGCTGGAAACGATGGTCACTGCCTATGTGGAGGTATTCAACAAGATCGAGCGGCGCGCGAGCATCATCGAGACGGTCGAGCGCGAGGAAATCTACACGGTGCTGGCCGAGCTGCTGGCCCAGCTGCGGCAGCAATTGCAGCAAGCGGGCGGGCAGGGAGCCACGCTCGTCGATGAGGCGGCCTTGCTGGCGCTGTTCGACCGCTTGCGCGAATTCTAGGCCAGTCCAGTAGTCTAGAAAAAAAGTTCTAGACATTGAGTTCTAGACTGGGTATTCTAGCGGCATGTTAAAAAATACCTCCACTCCCCATCCCACGGCCGCCGAACTGGACCTGCTGCGCATCCTGTGGCAGCGCGGTCCGTCCGACGCCCGCGCCGTGTATGACGCCCTGGCCGCGGAGCGTGCCGATGCCAGTTACGCCACCGTGCTGCGCCAGTTGCAACTGATGCATGGCAAGGGCTTGCTGAGCCGCGATGAAAGCCAGCGGCCGCAGCTGTATGCGGCCGTCGAAGCGCAGGAAAAGCTGCAAACGAGCTTGCTCAAGGACTTGATCGGCAAGGTATTTTCCGGTTCCGGCAAGGCGCTCGTGCTGACGGCGCTGCGCGAGCACGTGAGCGACGCGGAACGCCTGGAAATTGAAAAAATCCTGCGCAGCAAGGATGGTGGCGCGCCATGAACCTGGACCTGGGCATAGAGTTGGGCAACCTTGTCCCTGCGCTGGGCTGGGTCTTGCTGTGTTTTGTCTGGCAGGGCTTGATCGTCGGCGCCGTCTCCGCTGTATTGCTCTGGCTGCTGCGCCACGCCAGCGCGCGCTGGCGCTATGCCGTGTGCGCGCTGGCGCTGCTGCTGTGTATATGCATTCCCGCCGTCCACCTGCTCGCGCTCCTGTCCGGCACATCACTGGCCCAGCTGCCGATGGCTGCGCCGCCCGCCTGGCGCGCCGCGCTGCAAGCGTGGATGCCGGCCCTGGTGCTGGCCTGGAGCGCCGGCGTTGGCCTGATGAGCTTGCGCCTGTGCCTGGGCCTGGCCTGGGTCGGCAAGCTGCGCCGCCAGGCTGTGGCGGCCCCGGCCATCTGGCAGGCGCGCCTCGATGCGCTGGCGCTGCGCATGGGCTTGCGCGGCAGTCGGTCAGTGCCGCTGAAGCTGCATGCAGGCCTGGCCAGTCCCGTCACGGTGGGTTTCTGGCGCCCCGTCATCCTGCTGCCGGCCGCCTTGCTGAGCGGCATGCCCGTCGCCCTGCTCGAAGCGCTGCTGGCGCATGAACTGGCGCACGTGCGGCGCTGGGATTACCTGGTCAACCTGTTGCAAAGCGTGGCCGAGGCGCTGCTGTTCTTTCACCCCGTCGTCTGGTGGCTGTCGGCGCGCATGCGGGCCGAGCGGGAACAGGTGGCCGATGCCCTGGCTGCGCAAGCGCTGCAAGACCCGCAGCAGCTGGCCACGGCGCTGCATGCGCTGTCCCTGCACGCTGCCGCACCGCAGCATTCCCGCTTGCTGATGTCGGCACGGGGCGGGGCGTTGCTCACTCGCATAGAACGCCTGATGGCGCCAGGGCTGGATACGGCCGGCTGGAAACTGGCCGTACCCGCCTTGTTGCTGGCCTGCGCCACCCTGTTGCTGCAGACGCAGGAAAAGCCCGCAGTCAGCGGGGCGATGCTGGCCGAGGCTGCCGCCGGCATGCTGGTCTTGCCCGTCAGCGCGAAACACATGCTGGTGTTCGATGACGCCAGTGGCAAGGTGTTGATGGCGAAGGATGCGGACGCCGTCGTGCCCATCGCCTCGATCACCAAACTGATGACGGCCATGGTGGTGCTCGATGCGGGGCTCGATCCCGATGAACAGTTGCGCATCGTGCGCGCCGATGGCGATGCGTCGCTGCAGCGCCACAGCCTGCTGGCCGATGGCGTGGCTGTGACGCGCGGCGCGCTGCTGCAACTGGCCCTGTTGCCGTCCGAAAACCGCGCCGCCGCCGCGCTGGCGCGCACCTATCCCGGCGGCAACATTGCCTTTGCGCAAGCGTTGCAAGCGAAGATCCGCCACCTGGGCTTGCGCCGCACCACCTTGACGGACCCCGTCGGCAGTTCTCCCGCGAATACGTCCACGGCCAGCGAGGTGGCGAAGATCGTCGCGGCGGCCGCGCGCTATCCGGACATCGCGCGCATCACCAGCCATCCGCAGGCGAGCGTGGCCGTCAATGGCAAGACGCGCACCTTGCACAACACCAATCCGCTGGTGGGCGGCAAGGGCTGGGACATTCTGCTGTCCAAGACGGGCAGCAGCAACGAGGCGGGCAGTTGCCTGACGATGCGCATGCGCAGCGGCGGCAAGCACGTCACCGTGGTGCTGCTGGACGCCGCCGGCGCGCAGCGGCGCTCGCTCGACGCCGGACACATCCGCGACACCCTGGCCGGGAGCCCAGGCCGCATGCATTGATACCCCCCCCGGGCGCGCCAGTGCGGGCGCCCATCTTTTTACACTCTGGAGATGAAGATGACACTATTGGCGAAGTTAATGCTGGCTACGGTTGCGACCATGGCGGCTGGCACGGTGCAGGCGAAGACCCCCGCACCGGTGCAGGATAAACCTGTCGATTGCGATAATTGCAAGGAATGGAATGCGCCCGTCAAGCCGTTCAATATCTATGGCAATAGCTGGTATGTGGGGACGGCCGGTTTGTCCGCCGTGCTGGTGACGAGTCCGCAGGGCCATATCCTGCTCGACGGCGCGCTGCCGCAATCGGCGCCCCTGATCGTGGCGAACATCAAGGCGCTGGGCTTTCGCATCGAGGATGTGAAATACATCCTCAATTCGCATGCGCATTGGGACCATGCAGGCGGCATTGCCGCGCTGCAGCGGGCCAGCGGCGCCACCGTGATGGCCAGCGCAGCGGCCGCCCCGGTGCTGCAAAGCGGCACCAATGGCAAGGATGATCCGCAATACCAGGCCAATCCCGTCGTGCATGTGGCCAAGGTGCGCAAGGTCAGCCTGGTGGGCGAGGGCGATACCGTCAAGGTGGGCCCAGTGACCTTGATGGCCCACATGACGCCGGGCCACACGCCTGGCGGCACGACGTGGACCTGGACCTCGTGCGAAGGCGACCGCTGCCTGGACGTCGTGTATGCGGACAGCCTGAACCCGTATGCGAGCGGCGATTTCCGCTATACAGGCAAAGGCGCGGGCAAGGGTGGCACGCCTGACATTTCGGCCTCGTTCGAAGCGAGTATCGCCAAGGTGGCCGCCTTGCCATGCGACATCATCATCCCCGTGCATCCGGGCACGACGGACGTGCTGGGCAAGGCCGCCAAGCGCAGAGGCACGGACAATCCCCTGATCGATGCGAATGCTTGCCGCGCCTATGCGGCCGAAGCGGGCGGCTTGCTGGCCAAGCGCCTGGCGAAGGAACGGGGCGTCGCGTTACCAGCCGAAGTCAAGGACGCCGCGCACGCGCATTAAACGGTTTTACGCTGCCGCCTGCCGCTGTTTTTGCAGGCGTTTCAGGAACACCGTCATTTCCTTGACGGCTTGCAGGTCGCCTTGCTGCTGGGCCACAGTCACGCCCGTGGTCCAGGCCGCCTGCGCTTCGTCCAGCCGGCCAAGCTGGTGCAAGGCCTTGCCCAGCAGCTTCCAGGCGGCGGAATAGCCGGGCTGCTGCACGGTGGCTTGCGCCAGGTGCAGCGCCGCTTGCTCGGCGTCATTGTCTTTCAGGCAGGCGTCGCCCAGGCCAAAGCGCAGCAGGGCGTTGTCGCGCCCCTGCGCCAGCAGTTTTTCCAGATTTTCACGCATTCCCGGCCTCATCAATATGCAAGTTTATTCTTGCATATTAACGCTTCGGCGCGCGGGAAACAAGCCGGCGTTCAATCCTCCACATCCACCACCAGTTTGCCGCGCGCGCTGCCGTCGATCTGCGCCGCATGCGCATCGTGCGCCGTGCGCAAGGTAAAGCGGCGCGGGTCGAGCCGCACTTGCAGCTTGCCCGCCTCGATCAGCTTGTTGGCTTCGCGCAGGATGGCGCCATGGCGCGCATGGCCCTGGCCGCTCAACAGGGGCAGCAGGGTAAACACGCCCGAATAGCTGGCCGCGCGCGCCGTCAGCGGGCTCAGCGCGAACCTGCCCCAGCCGAGGCAGCTGACGACGTGGCCGCCGTAGATGCGTGCCGCCTTGAAACTGGCGTCCAGGGTAGCGCCGCCCACCGTGTCGTAGACGATGTCGAAGCCGGCGCCGCCCGTGTGTTCGGCCACGTAGTCATCCACCGTGCTGGTGCGGTAATCGATGAAGCGCGCGCCCAGCGCCTCGATGGCAGCGCGGCTGGCCGCGCTGCCCGTGGCATACACTGTGGCGCCAAGGGCGACGGCCAGCTGCACGGCCATGTGGCCCACGCCGCCCGCGCCGCCATGCACGAGTACGCTGTCGCCCGCCTTGACATGGGCGCGGTCGACCAGCCCTTCCCAGGCCGTGATGAAGACGAGGGGCAGGGCGGCCGCTTCGCGCATGCTCAGCGCTGGCGGCACGGGCGCCAGCAGGGCTGCGTCGAAGACGCCGTACTCGGCCAGCGAGCCCTGGATGCCGCCGATGCCGCCGGCCATGCCATAGACTGTTGCGCCCATGTGAAAAGTCGTCACGCCATCGCCCACGGCCGCCACCGTGCCGGCCATGTCGATGCCGAGGATGGCGGGCAGGCGGGGCCGGGCGTGCGGGGCGGCGCCGGCGGCGATCTTCGTGTCCAGCGGATTGACGCCGCTGGCGGCGATGCGCACGAGGACTTGGCCGGGACCGGGCTGCGGTACGGGCAAGTTGGTCATGCTCATGGGGGCGGCAAAGGTGTTGAGGACGAGGGCTTGCATGGGATCTCCTGTGGTTGATGCCCCAGTCTAGGCGGGGACGGTCCAAAGAAAAATGGGGCGCATCCCGATGCACTATTTCAGTATCGTGGATAATCGCCGGAATCAAGGAACTCACAGGAGACCGGCATGGACAGGCTGGAAGCAATGCACGTGTTTTGCGCCGTGGTCGAGGCGGGCGGCTTCAGCAAGGCGGCGCAGCGCCTGGGCATTTCCACGTCGTCCGTGACCAATCAGGTGGCGGCGCTGGAAAAGCATTTCGGCGTGCGCCTCTTGCAGCGCACCACGCGCAGCATGTCGCTCACGGCCGAAGGCCGGCAGTGCCATGCGCAGGCGCGCCAGGTGCTGGCCGACATGGCGGCGCTGGAAACGAGCTTGCTGCAGGCGGCCGAGCGGCCATCGGGCAGCTTGCGTGTGGACATGCCCAGCAGCATCAGCCGCAACCTGGTGGCGCCCGCCTTGCCCCGCTTTACCGCCGCCTATCCCGACATTTCCCTGCGCCTGACGGTCAGCGACCGCCTGGTCGACATGGTGGAAGAGGGCATCGACGTGATGCTGCGCATCGGCGAACCGCAAGATTCATCGCTGGTGGCGCGCAGCCTGCTGAACATGGATTATCTGTGCTGCGCCTCGCCCGCCTTTGTCGCCCGGCATGGCATGCCGCGCACGCCGCAGGAACTGGACCAGTTTGCCTGCCTGCATTTCCTGTACCCGAAATCGCGCCAGGTGCGGCCCTGGCTGTTCCAGGCCGGCGAGGGCGATGCGGCGTATGCGCACACGCCGCCGGCCGCCTTGGCCTTCGACCATATCGAATCGATGATCGCCGCCGCCCAGGCCGGCTGCGGCATCGTGCAGGCCTTGTCCGTCTCCGTGTTGCAGCCCTTGCGCGAAGGGACTCTGGTGCCCGTGCTGCAACCGTTCCGCACGCGGGGGCCGGATCTGTGGGCGCTGTTCCACCCGCGCCAGCTGCGCGCGGCCAAGGTGCAAGTGTTTGTGGAGTTCCTGGCGCAGATTTTTCACGAAGGCTTTAATGAGAATTGATTATCAATTATAATGCAAGCCTATTGCATTGAATTGTCCATTGTCAGGAATCCCATGTCCGTGTTTTTACGCCGCCCTGTGGCGCTTTTGCTTGCCGCCGCCAGTCCCCTGGCGCTGGCAGCTGACCCTGCTGCCGACAAGCCCGACGCGCAGGACGTCGTCACCGTGAAGGCCGAGCGCCAGCATTACCGCAGCCTGTCCGCCACGGGCGCCACCAAGACGGATGCCTTGCTGATGGACTTGCCGCAAAGCGTGCGCGTGCTGACCGGCGACTTGCTGCGCGACGCCGGCGTGACGACCCTGGCCGGCGCGCTGGACCTGGCCAGCGGCATCGCGAAGCAAAGTCCGCTGGGCGGTTTGTGGGACAGCTACGCCATGCGCGGCTTTACGGGCGACCCGAATTTCGGCTCCGACTACATGGTCAACGGTTTCAGTTCCAGCCGCGGCTACAACGGCATGCGCGACGGCGGCAATACGCAGGCCATCGAAGTGCTGAAAGGCCCCGCTTCGGCCCTGTACGGCCGGGGCGAGCCGGGCGGCACGGTGAACATCACGACGAAGAAGCCGAAATTCGCGCCCGAGTACAGCGCCGATGTGTCGCTGGGCAGCTTCCAGACGCGCCGCGCAGCTTTGGATTTGACGGGACCGCTGAGCGACACCATCGCCTACCGCCTGAACGCGGCGCATGAAGAAGGGCACAGTTTCCGCGATACCTTGAAGGTCGAGCGCAGCCTGTTTGCTCCCTCGTTTCTGTGGCTGCTGGGCGAGCACACGACCGTGTCGTATGAAATCGAAGCGGTGCGCCAGCGCGCGCCGTTCGACCGCGGCGTGGTGGCCGTGAACGGCAAGCTGGGTCTTGTCCCCGTCTCGCGCTTCCTGGGCGAGCCGGGCGACGGCCCCATGACGGTCAAGTCGCTGGGGCAGCAGCTATTCATCCACCACGCGCTGTCGGAAGACTGGACGGTGCAGGCAGGGGCTTCCTACCGCGACAGCGAATTGAGCGGTTATTCGACCGAGGCGAACAAGCTGCTGGCCGATGGACGCACCCTGAACCGCCAGCGCCGCCACCGCGATTTCTCCGCCACCGACGTGTCGGCCCGCGTCGAAGTGCTGGGCAAGTTCAGGACGGGCGCGCTGGCGCACGAGGTGCTGGCCGGTGTCGACGCCTATCATTTCGACGACCACCGGGTGCAGCTGCGCCGCAATCCTTCGGCCGCGAATGCGTATGCCATCGACATCTTCAATCCCGCGTATGGCGGCAGGGCCGATCCGCTGGCCCTGTCCATCGACACGCAGGAAGGGCAAAAGGCGCGCGGCCTGTATGCGCAGGATCAACTGGATCTGGGCGCGCAATGGAAGGCGCTGGTCGGCGTGCGCCACGATACGTACACGCAGGACGTGACGAACAATCGCTTGAACGTGAGCAACCGCCAGTCGCTGTCGGCCACGAGTCCCCGCGCGGGACTCGTCTACCAGCCGACGAAGGCCTGGTCGCTGTATGCAAGCGCGGCCAAGGGCTTCCGCCCCAACAGCGGCATCAGCATCGCCAACCAGGCTTTCCCGGCAGAGCGCAGCCGCTCGTATGAACTGGGCGCCAAGCTGGAAACGGGCAAGCTGACGGGCACCGTGGCCGTGTACGACATCCGCAAGAGCAATGTGCTGACGACGAATCCCGCCAACACGGATTTCGCCATCGCGGCGGGCGAAGTGGGCAGCCGGGGGCTGGAACTGGACGTGTCGGGCGAAGTGGCGCGCGGCTTGCGCGTCTCGGGCGCCTATGCCTACACCAACGCCACCGTCACGCGCGGCGACAATACGATAGTGACGGGCAGCCGCTTCGCCAACGTGCCGCGCCACAGCGCCAATCTGCTGGCCACCCAGCAATTTGCGCTGGCCACGGGCACGGCCAGCGTGGGCGGCGGCGTGCAATATGTGGGCGAGCGCCTGGGCGACGTGGCCGTCAGCAGCAGCTTTACCCTGCCGGCCTACACGACGGCCAGATTGCTGGCATCGTATTCGCCCAACGCACAATTGCGCCTGGCCCTGAACGTGGAAAACCTGTTCAACCGCAGCTACTATGCGAGTTCGTATAGCCAGCTGTGGGTGGCGCCGGGGGCGGAGCGCACGGTGACCTTGCATGCCCAGTACCGTTTTTAAGCAATCACTATGACATCGACTTCTTCTGCCACCCTGCGCACCCGCATCGCCGTCATCGACGTGCTGCGCGGCCTCGTCATGCTGATCATGCTGTTCGACCATGTGCGTGAAACCGTCTTTTTACACCACCAGGTGAGCGACCCGATGGATGCGGCCAGTGTCGATCCGGCCCTGTTCTTCACGCGGCTGGCCGCCCACGTGTGCGCGCCCATGTTCGTTTTCCTGACGGGCTTGTCCGCCTGGCTGTATGCGCATCCGGCCGCCGGGCCCCGCAGCGCCACGGGCTTCTTGTTCAAGCGGGGCTTGCTGCTGGTGGTGCTGGAATTGGTGTTCGTCAATTTCGCCTGGAGCGGGGCGTTTCCGCCAGCCGTGCTGTATCTGCAGGTGATCTGGGTCATCGGCCTGGCCATGATGGCGCTGGCCGTGCTGCACCAGTTGCCGTTGAAAGTGCTGGCACTGTTGGGCGTGGCGATCATCGCGGGCCAGCATCTGTTCACGGGACTGCGCGCGGAAGAGGGCAGCTTTGCCCATGACGCTCTGACGGTATTGCTGCAACGGGGGTATCTGGTGGCGGACGGCGCCATGAAGATCAAGGTCAGTTATCCGTTGCTGCCGTGGATAGGCGTGATCGTGCTCGGCTATGCGGCCGGGCCCCTGTATGCGCGCAGTCGTTCGCCGGAGGGGCGGCGGCGCCTGCTGCTGGCGCTGGGCGCAGGCAGCTTGCTGTTGCTGGCCGTGCTGCGCGGTTGCAATATCTATGGTGAAACCCTGCCGTGGGTGGCGGGCGACACGGTCTTGCGCACGGCCATGAGCGTGCTGAACTTCACGAAATATCCGCCATCGCTGGACTTTTTGCTGTTCACCCTGGGCCTGGGGATGCTGGGCCTGGCCTGGCTGGAAAGCGTCGATAACTGGTTTACGCGGGCGTGCTCCACCTTTGGCGGCGCCCCCATGTTCTACTACTTGTTGCACCTGTATCTGCTGCTGCTCATCGGTATCAGCTTGACGGCCGTGCTCGGTGCCAATCATGGCAACCGCTATGGCGTCGAGCACATCTGGCAAGTCTGGCTGCTGGCCTTGCTGCTGATGCCCGTGCTGTATTTCCCTTGCCGCGCGTTTGCCAATTACAAGCGTTCGTCGCAGCAGGCGTGGGTGCGCTACTTCTGAAGCATGCCTACTTGCAGTACAGCCTATCGATGCTGTGGCTGGACGCCAGGTAATGCCGCGTCTGCCAACCGATGGCCACCCTGTAGGCGCACGGCGGATCGAGCGCCACGTTGACGGGGAAGCCGCCGTTGTTGCCTGATAAATGCGGCCCGCCCGCGGCGCCGCGGAACAGATAATTGCTCGGTGGTGGGGGCGGCGTGAAGCTGGCTGCCGGCAGCGGTGGCGGCGGGTGCTGGATGCCGTTGTTGTTGGAAATCGTGATATTGAAAAAGCGCAGATGCGGATGGTCGATCGTGTACAGGATATGCACGAGGCCGCCCGCGATGGGGTTGCAGGCATTGCTGCGCAGCTCTTCCAGGTCCAGTGCCACGATGACGGGCGAGTTGTCGAAGACGATGGAATCGAGCCCGTCCGTGGCCACCAGCGCCAGGGTATTGCCGTCGCGCACCTCGAAGTCCAGGCGGTAGCGGCGTATCGGTTCGCTCTCGGCGGCCGTCAGGCTGCGGCCCGCGTCGAGGATGGGCAAGCCGCCCGGCAGCTTGGCCGGATGCAGGCTGGTGATGGCCGGCGTATTCACGGTCAGCAAGTCAAACGTGCGCAGGAAGATGCTGGGCGCCACGTTGACGACGGCCGTCGTGCCGTCGCGCATGTCCACGGTGACGGGCTTGCCGTCCACGCGTATCCAGCCGCCAGGCTGCAGATCGCCCGCGTCGATGATGACGGGCGCCGAATCGCCGAGACCCAGTCCATTTGTATAAAACACATAGCCGACGTGTGTGCCGAGGATTTGCGTGAGCGGCGCCAGGCTGGCGGGTGCCACCGTGGGGATGGCTGCCGGGTCGTCGCTGCCGCCGGGCCAGGACCATTCGCCGATCAGGAAACGGTATTCCAGCGGGTTGGCGGGAATGGCGCTGTTGCGCAGCGGGCAATTGCCCTTCAAGGCGACACCGCCGGCGAACACATACGAGGCTCCGGCGCCGCCCGCATAGCCTTGCGCGGAAAAGCCGGCCAGCGAGGGAAACGGGTGGATGTCGAAGATTTCCACCTGCTGCCAGTGGGGCACGCCTTCCACGTCGGGCGGCAAGACGTCTTTCGAACACAGTTCCACGCAGAAGCAGTGGCCCACGTTTTCGCGCCCCGGCTGGCGTCCGTTGGCTTGCGTTTCCGACAGGATCGTCACGCTGCCCAGCTGCGCCGTGAAATACACGTCTGGCCCGCTGGCGAATTCCACGTTGATGAATGGCGAGAAAGGCGTGAGCGTGAAGTCCGACGTCAGGTAATCGATGCGGAAGCGCCCGCTGGCGTCCGTCACCGCCACTCCCAGCGCATCATCCTGTAGCCAGTCCGCGTCGAACGCGCGCACGGTGGCGCCGGCGATCGGCGCGTGGGGCGCGTCGCAGGTGCGCAGCCGGCCGCAGATGGTCCAGGCGCCGAAGCGGGCGCGCACCAGGCACCAGAAGCGTTGCGGCAGGCAATAATCCCAGACGGCGAGGAAATCGTTCTCGACCTGGCGCCAGCGGGGCTGGATGGTGGTGATGGAAAACTGCAGCGGCACGGGGTCTTTCGGTCCCGGCTTCAAATGCGGCACGGTGGGGCACAGGATATCGACTTCGACGGCCTCGCCCCGATAATCATCCTCCAGGGTAAAACTGTAGTTGCCATCGTCATCCGTGCGCGCTTCGGCCAGCAGGAAGGGCGCTTTCGCCTGCACTTCCTCGTCCGTGAGGATGGCGAAGGTTTCCTTGGCGCTGGCCACGGCCAGGGCCGTGACGTTTTGCGACTCGCGTGGCCTGTACAGGCGCACGAGGACGTGGGATAAAGCTTCAGGACACTCGGCACAGATCAAGCCGCACAGCTTGCCCCGCAGGATATAGGCCATGATGGCTCCCTTGCTGATGTGGACGGCGCACCGCTCGGAATGGCGGCGCTGTTACCAAGCTAGCAAATGGGCGGCCGACAGGATTGATCTGGCTTAAACCTGCTTTCTATTTAATCAGCGCCAATACTTCGCGGAAACGTGGATGCTTGCAATCGCGCAACCATTCGAAGGCCAGCATTTCCACCGTCACCAGATGAGCACCCAGCTTGCCCAGGCGGGCCAGCGCCGCGTCGCGGCTGGCGGCCTGGCGCGAGCCGACGGCGTCGATGGCGATGATGACCTCGTACCCCAGTTCCAGCAAGCCGATGGCCGTCTGCAGCATGCACACATGGGCTTCGCAACCCGTGACGACGATTTGTCTGCGTCCGGCGGGTAGCATGTCCTGCAAGCCGTCGGCACAGGCGCCGAAATGCGTCTTGTGCAAGGTCCGTTCGCACAGGGCGGCGATCTCTTCCACGTTCGGCCCCAGCCCCTGGCGGTTCTGTTCCGTGCCCAGCACGGGCACGTCGAGCAGTCGGGCGATCTTTGCCAGGCGCAGGTTTTGCGCCAGCACGAGGCCGGCATCGTGGATGGCCGGCATCAAGCGACCTTGCAGGTCGACAATGACCAGTACGGCCTGGTTTGCATCCATCAGCATGGCGTTCTCCTTATTAGTATCTGGCGACAGTGTAGCGCGCCGCAGTTTGCTCAAGTTGGCCAGCTGGGCACGGCTGTTTCGCCCATCAGGTAGCCATGATTCAAATCGACGGCGGCACGCAAGTAGTTCCACAGGGCGCTGACCCTGGCAATATTGCGCCGCTCGCTGGGCGAAATCATCCAGAAGGCGCGCAGCAGGTCGATCTCGCCATCGAGCACGGGCACCAGCTCATTCGACTGCTGGGCCACGAAGCAGGGCAGGATGGCCAGCGCCTGGCCCGCGCGCGCCGCGTGGTACTGGGCGATCACGCTGGTGCTGCGAAACGCGCGCAGGGAATCGGGCGCCACGTTGTCCATGTAGCGCAGCTCCGAACTGAAGACCAGGTCGTCCACGTAGCCGATGATGGGGTGCTGCGCCAGCTGGGCCACGCTGGTGATCGGCGCGTGGCGCGCCAGGTAGGCGGGCGTGGCATACAGTTTCAGGCGGTAGTCGGACAGCTTCGTCACCACGTAGGGGCCGGACTGGGGGCGTTCGACGGAAATGGCCACGTCCGCCTCGCGCTTGGACAGGCTGACGAAGCGGGGCACGGCGATCAGGTCCACGCTGATGTGTGGGTATCGCCCGCAGAACTGCGCCAGGTGGGGCGCCAGCACGATGGCGCCGAAGCCTTCCGTGGCGCCCAGGCGCACCTGGCCCGACAACAGGCGGTTGTGCTCGCCTAATTCCTCGGTGGCGGCAAACACCGTGCTTTCCATGGTTTCCGCGTATTCCATCAGGCGGTGGCCTTCGGGCGTCAGCTGGTAGCCCACGTAGTTGCGGTCGAACAGCTGCGTGCCCACCTGCTCCTCGAACTTGCGCATGCGCCGCGACACGGTGGAATGGTCGATGCCCAGCTTTTTCGCCGCATCGACGAGGCCGGCGCTGCGCGTCAGTTCCAGGAAGACCCGTACATTGTCCCAATCGAGCATGGCAAACCCTCTCTGTGCATTTTTGCAAAGGAATTATGCATTAATTTTACTTGAGTGCATATTTTTACACATGCAGAATGCATCTAAACATATAAGAAAACCCATTCACCTGGAGACACGCATGAAAAAAACCGTTCTGGCCATGGGCGCGCTGGCGCTCACCCTTTCCTTTGGCGGCGCGCACGCGCAAATTTCCGATGGCGTCGTCAAGGTCGGCATCCTGACCGACATGTCCGGGCCGTATTCGGCCATGGGCGGGCGCGGCTCCGTCGTCGCCAGCCAGATGGCCGTCGAGGATTGCCTGAAGGCCGAATGCAAGGGCATGAAGATCGAAATCCTCTCGGCCGACCATTTGAACAAGGCCGACATCGCCGCCTCCAAGGCGCGCGAATGGATAGACCGCGACAAGGTCGACGCCATCGCCGACCTGACCAATTCCTCCGTAGCCCTGTCCGTGCAAAAGCTGATGAAAGAGAAGGGCGGCATCGCCATGTTCAGCGGCCCGGCCACGGGGCGCCTGACCAATGAAGACTGCTCGCCGAACGGCTTCCACTGGATGTTCGACACATATTCGCAGGCAGCCGGCACGGCGGCGGCGCTGACCAAGCTGGGACAGAAATCCTGGTACTTCGTCACCGTCGATTACGCGTTCGGCCATTCGCTGGAAAAGGATGCCAGCGAGGTCGTCAAGCGCAACGGCGGCACGGTGTTGGGCGCTGTGCGCCATCCCCTCAACGCGTCCGATTTCTCGTCCTTCCTGGTGCAGGCGCAAGGCTCGAAAGCGCAGGTGATCGGCCTGGCCAATGGCGGCGCCGACACGGTATCGGCCATCAAGCAGGCGCGCGAATTCCGCATCGGCAGCGGCAAGGACCAGCGCCTGGCCGCCTTGCTGGTGTTTCTCTCCGACGTGCACGCGCTGGGACTGGATACGGCCCAGGGCCTCGTCTACGCGGACGGTTTTTACTGGGATTACGATGACCGCAGCCGCGCCTTTGCGAAACGCTTCGAGGCGCTCAACAAGGGCGCCAAGCCGACCATGGTGCAGGCGGGCGTGTATTCCAGCGTCTACCACTACCTGAAGTCGGTGGCGGCCGCGAAGAGCGACGACTCGAAAATCGTTGCCGAAAAAATGCGCCAGCTGCCCATCAAGGATTCCGTGATGAACAACGCCTCGATCCGCCCCGATGGCCGCGTGATCCACGACATGTACCTGGTGCAGGTGAAGACCCCGGCCGAATCGAAAGGCGCGTGGGATTACCTGAAAGTGCTGTCCACCATCCCCGCCGACCAGGCGTTCAAGCCGATGGATGCTGCGGCGTGCAATCTCGTTAAAAAATAACCACGGAGTCTCGAACCATGAACCAAGCCCTCACCCAAGTCCCTGCCATCCCCCTGCACATCGGCGGCAAGCACCATGCGTCAAGCAGCAGCGAATGGCGCGACGTCGTCAACCCGGCCACGCAGGAAATCGTCGCCAAGGTGCCGTTTTCCACGCCGGACGAAGTCAACCTGGCCGTCGCCACGGCCAGGGAAGCGTTCAAGACCTGGCGCAATACCCCGCTGGCCGCGCGCATGCGCATCATGCTCAAGTACCAGCATCTGATCCGCGAAAACATTGGTGCCCTGGCCGAACTGATCACGCGCGAACACGGCAAGACCCTGCCCGACGCGGAAGGGGAAGTCATGCGCGGCCTGGAAGTGGTGGAGCACGCGTGTTCGATCGCCACCCTGCAGCTGGGCGAGATTGCGGAAAACGCGGCCACCGGTGTCGATGTCTACAATATCTACCAGCCGCTGGGCGTGGGCGCCGGCATCACGGCGTTCAATTTCCCCGTCATGCTGCCGTGCTTCATGTTCCCGATCGCTATCGCCTGCGGCAATACGTTTGTGCTGAAACCGTCGGAACAGGATCCGTCTTCGACCATGTACCTGGTCGAACTGATGTACCAGGCGGGCTTGCCGGCCGGCGTCCTGAACGTCGTGCATGGCGGCGCCGACGTCGTCAACATGCTGTGCGACCATCCCGACATCAAGGCCGTGTCCTTCATCGGCTCCACCCACGTGGGCACGCATGTGTACCGCCGCGCCAGCGAATCGGGCAAGCGCGCGCAATCGATGATGGGCGCGAAAAACCATTGCGTGGTGCTGGCCGACGCCAACAAGGAGCAGGCGATCAATAACCTGATCGGCGCGGCCTTCGGTGCGGCCGGCCAGCGCTGCATGGCCAATTCCGTCGTGGTGCTGGTGGGCGCGGCCCGCTCCTGGCTGCCGGAAATCGTCGCCCGCTCGCAGGCGCTGAAAGTGGGACCGGGCAGCGACCGCGATGCCGACCTGGGACCGATGGTTTCCAAGGCGGCCATGCAGCGGGCGGAAAAGCTGATCCAGGCGGGCGTTGACGAAGGCGCGCAGCTGCTGCTCGACGGCCGCGGCCACAAGGTGGCCGGCTACGAGGGCGGCAATTTCATGGGCCCGACGATTTTCTCCAAGGTCCAGGCGTCGAACTCCGTCTACACGCAGGAAATCTTTGGCCCCGCCATGTGCGTGGTCGAGACGGACACGCTGGACCAGGCCATCGCCTTCATCAACGCCAACCCGAACGGCAACGGCACCTCGATCTTCACCTCGTCCGGCTGGGCGGGGCGCAAGTTCCAGAACGAGATCGATGTGGGGCAGGTGGGCATCAACGTGGCCATTCCCGTACCCGTCGCGTATTTCAGTTTTACGGGGTCGCGCGCGTCGAAGCTGGGAGACCTGGGCCCGAACGGCAAACAGGCCCTGTACTTCTGGACGCAGACCAAGACCGTCACGGCGCGCTGGTTCGCCCCGGACGATGGCGGCAGCGGCGTCAATACCACCATCTCGATGAAATAAGGGGAAGGCCATGGGCACCAATATCGTTTTCATCGGCCTGGGCAACATGGGCTTGCCCATGGCGCAAAACCTCGTGCGGGCCGGCCATGCGGTGACGGGCTTTGATTTGCTGCCGGCCAGCGTGCGGCAGTTTGCCGACGGCGGCGGCCTCGTGTCCGATGACCAGGTGGCGGCGATCGGCCAGGCCGACATCGTCATCACGATGCTGCCGGCCAGCCGCCACGTGCTGGGCGCCTACCTTGGGGATGGGGGTATTTTGGCGCAGGCGCGGCCCGGCACCCTGCTGATCGATTGTTCGACGATTTCCACCGAGGCGGCGCGCCAGGTGGGCCGCGCGGCGCAGGAAAAAGGCATGCCCATGCTGGACGCGCCCGTTTCGGGCGGCACGGCGGGCGCCACCAACGGCACGCTGACTTTCATGGTGGGCGGCGAAGAATCCGCGCTGGCGGCGGCAAGGCCCTATCTGGACGTCATGGGCAAGGCCATCTTCCACGCGGGCGGCTCCGGTTGCGGCCAGACGGTCAAGATATGCAACAACATGCTGCTGGGGATACTCATGATCGGCACCAGCGAAGCCATACGCCTGGGCGTGGCCAATGGCCTCGATCCCAAGGTAGTGTCCGACGTGATGGCGAAAAGCTCGGGCCGCAACTGGACCCTGGACGTCTACAACCCGTGTCCGGGCGTGGCCGAAAACGTGCCCGCGTCGCGCGGCTACACGGGCGGCTTTGGCGTCGACCTGATGCTGAAAGACCTGGGGCTGGCCGTGGAAAGCGCGCTGGCCAGCGGCGCCTCGGTGCCGCTGGGCGCCTTGTCGCGCAATCTATATAGTTTGCACAGCAAGGCGGGATCGGGCGCGCTGGATTTCTCCAGCATTTATCAGTTGCTGGGCGATAAAGCTTAAGGTTGCTGCGCCTGCAGGGCGGCCAGTTCCGCCCTGGCTTTTTCCAGCTTGCCTTCCAGCTTGGCGATCTTCTTCGGTTCCTTGTTGGCTTCCTGGGCCAGGCGCAGCGAGCGCTCCGTCTGGTTCACCTTCGCCTGCGCCTTGACGATCTTCTTGTTGTGGCGTTCGACCAGGGTACTGTCGCGGCAGTGGGCGTTGACTTCGTCGAGCGCGCGCGTGAGGCCCGCGACCTTGTCGGACAGGCCCTGTTCCTGCGCCTGGCGCAATTCGCTGCGGATGCTTTCGCGCTTGGCGGCGCAGCCGGCCAGCTGGGTATCGGCGGCGCTGGCGCCCACGGAGGCTGCGGCGATCAGCAGGGTCAAGGCGGTTGTGGCGAGGCGGTTCATGGCGTTCCTGTGTAAGTGGTGGGCTCGTGCAATGTAAGCCTGCCGGCTTGCCCTGTCAAACTTCTTGTGCAGTGCGCGCCTGTCTGGCATGGCATCGGCTACCATGCGTGTTTTCTTCTTTCCGACACCGCCGCATGCCCAAGAAATTCCTCTTGCTGATTCCTTTCCTGCTGCCGTTGCCGCTCCTGGCCCAGACCTCGCCCACCTTGCTCGACCTGCAGCTGATCGCCATCAAGGCCAGGGCTGATGTGGCTAGCCATAGCCCGGAAAGCATCGCCGAGTTTGAGCAGGCCCGGCGCGCGGCCGAAGCGGGCGACGTGGAGGCGCAGCTGGACCTGGCCCGCATGCTGCAGCTGGGCGTCGGCACGCCGCAAGATACGACGCAGTCGATGGCCTGGATACGCAAGTCGGCCGAAGGCGGCTATGCACCGGCACAGTCGGCTTTGGGGATGGCCTATACCTTGGGCGGCAAGGTGCCCATCGACCGCGTGCAAGGCGAATACTGGCTGCGCAAGGGCGCGGCGCAGGGCAATGCAGAGGCGCAAACCATCCTGGCGCTGGAATTCATCGATGGCGACAGCAGCGCCGAGGAGCAGGCGCTGGCCATCACCTGGCTGAAGGCGGCGGCGAACGAGCAGCACTTTGTGCCCGCCTACAATGCGCTGGGCGAGCACCTGATGCGCGCAGCCGTCGATGAACAGGATCGCGCCGAGGCTTTCCACTGGTATTCCAGATCGGCGCGTGAAAAGGAGCCGGCCGGCATGCGCAACCTGGCCCGCGCGCACGAGCTGGGCCTCGGTGTGGCGCAGTCGGACAAGTGGGCCCTGGTCTGGTACGAGCGGGCGGGGTGGAGCGGCGACTTGCCCGCCATGCGGCGCATGATCGATGTGTATGTCAAAGGCGAACTGGGACAGGCTGCGAATGCCGAAGACGCGGCCGAGTGGCGCGGCAAGCTGGCCGGGAAGGAAAAGAAATGAAGACCATGCTGTTTGTATTGAGCCTCGCCCTGGCGCAGCCCGTGCTGGCGCAGCCGGCTTCCACCAAGGAACCGCGTCAGCATCCGGCGCTGGCCGAATTCGATATGTCCGGCCTCGACGACATGCGCGCAAGGGTACGGGCCGTGATCGACCGTCCGGCCGACCTGTCGCCGGACAAGGTGGCAGCCTTCGGGAAGGCGCGCCTGGCTGCGGAAGGGGGAGACACGGCCGCCCAGCTGGAGCTGGCGCAGATGCTGCACGGCGGCGAAGGCACGCCGCGCGACGTCGACGCCGGCCTGGCGTGGATGCGGAAATCGGCCGAAGGCGGCTATGGTCCGGCGCAGGCTTTCCTCGGCGTGGCCTACACGCTGGGGCAGGGCATGGCCATCGACCGCAAGCTGGGCGAATACTGGTCGCGCAAGGGCGCCGCGCAAGGCGTGGAGCTGGCCAACTTCACGCTGGCCATGCACTTTGAAAATATCCACAGCAGCCCGGCAGAACAGGCGCATGCGCTGCACTGGCTGAAGTTCTATGCCGAAAACGGCTTTATCTATGCCTACAATGAAATCGGCTACCGCCTGATGATGACGGCCAAGGACGAGGCGCAGCGCAAGGAAGCGTTCACCTGGTACATGAAGGCGGCCAAGGCGCTCGACCCGCCCGGCTTGAACAATGTCGCGTACTCGTATGAAGTGGGGCAGGGCGTGCCGCAGAGCGACGAGGCGGCCCTGGGCTGGTATGAAATGGCCGCCATCGCCAAAAGTCCACCGGGACAGACGGGTTTTGCGCGGCTGCTGGAACAGGGCCGTGGCGGCCCCACCCGGCAAGGGCCGGCGCCCAAGCCTTTCGCGCTGTACCTGCTGGCGGCGAAGCAGGGCGACGCGGAAGCCATCGAACGGCTGGTCAAGGTGTACGATAAGGGCGAGCTGGAACAGGCGGCCGACCCGGCGCAGGCGGCACTGTGGCGCGAAAAGCTCAGGCTGGCCAAGACTCCCTGAGCGGGCATGACGGAGTCAGGACGGCATGCTATCATCATTGTTATCGATAACAATATCATGAGAGACCCATGAATCCCGATTTCCGCTCCAAGGCGACGCTTGAAAAGCATATCCTGCACACGATGAACTTTTATCACCCGCGCGCTGTTGACCCGAGCGGCGGTTTCTATCATTTCTTCCTTGATGACGGCACGGTGTACGACGCCAGTACGCGCCACCTGGTCAGCAGCACGCGCTTCATCTTCAATTACGCCATGGCGTACCGCCGCTTCGGCGGCGACGATTACCAGGCGGCCCTGCGCCACGGCGTGGCCTTTTTGCGCGACGTGCACCGCGACCCGGCCACGGGCGGCTATGCCTGGCAACTGTCGTGGAAGGATGGCGTCAAGCAGGTCGAAGACGGTGCCAACCACTGCTACGGCCTGGCCTTCGTGCTGCTGGCCTATGCCCACGCCTTGCAGGCGGGCGTGCCGGAAGCGCGCGCGTATCTGGACGAAACGTTTGAGCTGATGGAGCAGCGCTTCTGGCTGCCCGAACACGGCCTGTATGCGGACGTGGCCAGCGCCGACTGGTCCACCCTGGACGGCTACCGGGGCCAGAACGCCAACATGCATGCCTGCGAAGCCATGCTGGCCGCGTTCGAGGCGACGGGCGAGGCGAGATATCTGCACCGCGCCGAAACCCTGGCGCACAACATCACAGTGCGCCAGGCGGGCCTGGCGAACGGCATGATCTGGGAGCACTACACGCCCGACTGGTCGATCGACTGGGACTACAACCTGCACGACAAGAGCAATATCTTCCGTCCGTGGGGTTACCAGCCTGGCCACTTCACGGAATGGGCCAAGCTGCTGCTGATCATGGAGCGCCACAGCCGGTTCATGGCCGGTCCGTCCGACTGGCTGCTGCCGCGCGCGCGCGCGCTGTACGACATGGCCCTGGCCAAGGCCTGGGATGGCGCGCATGGCGGCATCCACTACGGTTTCGGCCCGCAGGACGAGATCTGCGATGGCGACAAATATTTCTGGGTGCAGGCGGAAAGCTTCGCCGCCGCCGCCGTGCTGGCCGCCCGCACCGGGGACGAGGCCTACTGGCAAAGCTATGACAAGATCTGGGACTACAGCTGGACGCATTTCGTCGACCATGAACACGGCGCCTGGTACCGCATTCTGACGCCGGAAAACGGCAAGATCAGCAACGAGAAAAGCCCGGCCGGCAAGACCGATTACCACACCATGGGCGCCTGCTACGAAGTGCTGAACGTAATTGGCGGTGCCGCATGAGCGCCACCGCTTTTCCCTCTTTCCCCGCTTTTGTGTCGGCCGGCGAAGCGCTGACGGACATGCTGCGCACGGGCGCGGACTCCTGGAACAGCCAGGTGGGCGGCTCAACCTGGAACGTGGCGCGCGTGATGGCGCGCCTGGGCGTGCCCAGCGCCTTTGCGGGCGGCGTCAGCCTCGACGTCTTCGGCGACGCGCTGGCGCAGGCGACCGACGTGGCGGGCCTGGACATGCGTTTTTTGCAGCGCCATGCGAAGTCGCCGCTGCTGGCCATCGTGCATGAACTGCATCCGCCTACCTATTACTTCATCGGCGACGACAGCGCCGACCTGCATTTCGACGCGTCGCTCTTGCCGGCCGGCTGGATGCAGGGGGCGCAATGGGTGCATTTCGGCGGTATCAGCCTGGCGCGCGAACCGCTGGCGGGCAAGCTGGTGGCGCTGGCGCAGGAGCTCAAGGCGGCTGGCGTGAAGATCAGCTACGACCCGAACTTTCGCATCATGATGGATGAACGCTATGACGCCACCCTGCGCCGCATGACGCAGCTGGCCGACGTGATCAAGGTGTCCGATGAAGACCTGGCGGGCCTGTTCCGCCATGACGACATCGATGGCGCGTTTGCCATGCTGCGCAGCTGGAATCCGCAAGCCACGTATTTGTATACGCGCGGCGCGCAGGGTGCGGCGCTGTACCAGGGCGAACAGACATGGCAGGCGGCACCGCCCGTCATCGAGGTGGTTGATTCAGTGGGTGCGGGCGACGCCAGCATCGGCGGTTTGCTGTACAGCCTGATGTACCGGCCCGATGCCAACGGTGGCCAGCACTTGCGCTTTGCCGTCGCGGCGGGCGCTGGCGCCTGCCTGGCGGCCGGTGGCTCGCCGCCGTCCGTGGAACTGGTGGAATCGCTGGCGGCGCGCACGGTGCTGCGCTAGCAGTACCAGTCCGGCGGTAAATGCCGGGGTCAGACCCGGCGGGTCTGACCCCGCGTAACGGGTCCCGTCGACGCCCGCTCCATCAAGGTAAACGCCATCAAATGATGCGTGGCGGTGGCCGGTTCCCCCGCGCGGCGCTGGCGGATTTCGTCGATGACGAGATTGACGGCGGCGCGCGCCATGTCGGCGATGGGCTGGTGGATGGTGGTCAGCTCGGGCCAGACGGTGGTGGCGACGGGCGTGTCGTCGAAGCCGCACACGCTCAATTCCGCCGGCACCTGCAAGCCCATGCCGTGCACCACGGCCAGGGTGGCGGCGGCCATGTCGTCGTTGCTGGCGAAGATGGCGCTCGGGTGCGGTTTCTGCGCCAGCAGCCGGCGCGCCGCGTCGAGACCCGAACGATACGTAAAGTAACCTTGCGCCACCCTGTGCGGCGGCACCTGCAAGCCCGCTTCCCGCATGGCGTCCTCGAAGGCCTGGCGGCGCAGCAGGGCGGGCGTGTGCGCCGGATCGCCTTCGATGAAGCCGATGTCGCGATGGCCCAGCGCGAGCAGGTGGCGCGTCATGGCCAGGGCACCTTCGTAGTCGTCGATGCGCACGGCCGAGACGCCGGGCGAGGGGCGCGCCGTGGCCACGGCGATGGCCGGGATACCCATCCGGTTCAGTTGCGCCAGCACTTCCGGCGAATCGCACAGGGGCGGCGGCACGAGGATGCCGTCCACGCCGGCCGCCACCAGGCAATCGATGCCGGCGCGTTGGCTGTCCAGGTCTTCGCAGCGTTCCAGCAGCAACTGGCCGCCGCCCTGGCGGCATTGGTCCATGGCGCCAACTAAAAATTCGCTGAGGAAGGCTGCGCTTGGATTGCTGTACAACAGGCCAATGCGCAGGGTGCCCGTGCGGGCCGCCCTGGCCGCCAGGTTGGGCTGATAGCGCAGGCTGGCGATCGCCGCCTCGACCTTGTCGCGCGTGGCCGCGCTGACGCTGCTGCGTCCATTGATCACGCGCGATACCGTCATGGCCGATACGCCGGCCACGCGCGCCACGTCGTGCACGGTGGCGCCGCTGGCGGTATCGGGGGCGGCGTGCGCCGCCTTATTCGAGGTGGCCACCGAACTTCAGCTTGCCGCTGATGCGCATGCCGTGCAATTGGCCTTCTTCCAGTTCGGCGGCGCTGGTGCGCTGCGCCGTGTCGCGCCGGGCCAGTCCCACGGACAGGATATCGAGCATCATCAGCTGCAGCAGGCGCACGATCATGGGCACGAAATTGAGATTGCCTTCCGGGTGGTTCAAGGTCAGCAGTACGTCGGCCAGCTTGGCCAGCGGCGAACCGCTGGCCGTGATCGCCAGCACGCGCGCGCCGCAGCCCTGCGCCACCTTGACGGTGCGCAGCAGGTCGGGCAGGGCGCCCGAACGGGAAATGACCAGCGCCACGTCGCCCGGTTTCAGCATGGCGGCGCTCATTTCCTGCGCCTGCGGATCGGCAAAGAAGCTGCTGACGATGCCCAGGTTGAGCAGCTTGTGCTGCATGTCGTCGGCCACCACGCGGGCGCTGCCCACGGCCAGCAGCTCCACGCGCTGCGCGCCTCGCAGCAGCTCGATGGCCGCCGTCAGCGCCTTCACGTCGAGCATGTCGCGCATGGCCAGCGCTGCCGAGGCGTTATTGCCCAGCACCTTGCGCGCCAGTTCGGCGTCGGAGTCCGAGATCTCCACGTGGCAGTGGGCTACCGTGATGGCGCCGCCCGTCAGGCCGGACGCCAGCTTCAATTTGAAGTCGGCCAGGCCCTGCACGCCGATCGAGCGGCAAAAGCGCATCACGGTCGGCTGGCTCACGCCGACCCTCTGGGCGATTTCCGCGATCGGCAGGGTCAGCATGGCGTTCGGCTCCTTCAGCACCCAGTCGGCCACCTTGCATTCCGAGGGGCTCATACGCCCGCGCGCCTGGCGCACGGATTCGAGCACGGGCGCGCCGGAATGGGCGCGCTTGAGCTTTTGCGCCAGGATGGCGGCGATACCGAGGAACGTCGGCAGTTCGGCCGTGATCAGAAAGGTGGGGATCTGCGCCAGGTAGTCGTTCAGGCGGCCCTTTTGCTCGAAGCGGGCGCGGAACTGCGACTGCTCGAACAGGGGGCCCAGGCGCGGCACGATGCCCCCGCCTATATAGATGCCGCCCAGCGCGCCCAGGGTCATGGCCACGTTGCCGGCGATGGAGCCGAGGATGGCGCAGAAACAGTCCACCGCTTCGAGGCACACTTCGCATTCATTGTTCAGGGCGCGGCTGGTGATTTCGGCTGCCAGCAGCGGCAGCGCGTCGGGCTTGCCGGCGCGTTCGGACAGTGCGCGGTAGATCAGTTCCAGGCCGCGCCCGGAGGCGAGGCGTTCGGCCGAGACGTGCGACAGTTCGCGCCAGGCGAAGGACAGCACGTCCATCTCGCGCTGGTCGCAGGGCGCGAAGCTGACGTGGCCCCCTTCGCTGCCCAGCGCGATCCAGCGGTCTTCTGCGGGGATCATGCCCGACACGCCCAGGCCCGTGCCCGAACCGAGCAGGCCGATGACGCTGTCGGCGCGCGCCATGCCGCCGCCGATCTGCAGGCGCTGGTCGGGCCGCAGATAGGGCAGGGCCATGGCCAGCGCCGTGAAGTCATTCACCACCAGCAGGGTGTCGAGGCCCAGCGTGGCGCGCATGGCCTCGATCGAGAAGAACCAGTGATGGTTCATCATGCGGATAGTGTCGTCGTCGATGGGATTGGCGATGGCGATGGCCGCATGGCGCACGCGGGCCGAACCGGCGGCGCGCGCCTCGCTGCTATCCATATACGCGGTGATGGCGTCGAGCAGTGAAGCGTAGTCGTCGCAGGGCAGCACGGCCACCGCTTCCAGGTGGCCCTGGCGCGTTTCAAGCACGAAGCGGGCATTGGTGCCGCCGATGTCGGCCAGCAGGCGCGGCCCTTCACTGAATCGCTCCGCCGGATCGCTGCCTGCTACTTCCATTTTTTCATCAATTTTCATGGCGGTGCCTAGTCTCGTTTGCGTGCGCTGTCATGGCGGCGCACTGTCGTTATGGCAAAAACCAAGGATTTTAATTCGTATACGTGCCGCGTGCCGAAAAATGCGGGGCACCCGCGCAAATGCTTGTCCGCAGCGCCGGAAACGGGTGGCGCCAGCTGAAAAATCAGGGCGGTCAACTGGCAAATCCCTGCGCAAATAAAGTGTCGCAGAGTAGTCGTAGGATTACAACATAATATGTTGATATTTGTTCGTAGTATAGTTACTATGTCTCTGCTGGAAAGAATTCTGGCCAGTACATTCGGCCACGAATGACTAGATAAAAAATAAATTACTGAGGAGACTTACCATGCTGCATCGCACCATGTTGAAGGCCGTGTTGAAGACACTGCCAGCTGCCATCGTCTTGGCCATCGCCAGCGGTTCCGCTGCCGCCGACCCTATGTACCCATCCGACTCCGAAGGCTTCCACGGCTACCTGCGCGCTGGCGCCGGCAGCAATACATCGGGCGACGGCGGTTCGCAAGGCTGCTTCGGCCTGGGTGGCAATACCATGAAATATCGTCTGGGCAATGAGTGCGACGCCTACACGGAATTCGGCTACACCAAGTCTGTTGCCAAGTCCGGCGGCGTGAACTACCTGGCCACCATCTGGGTCAACGCTTACGCGCCAAACTCGGATTTCGGCGACAACAAACTGGGCATCGTCAAGGCCTATGTCGAAGCGCAGGGACTCGATTTCCTGAACGGCGGCACGGCCTGGGTCGGCAAGCGTTTCTACTACCGTCCTGACATCCACATGCTGGATCTGCAATACATCAACATGAACGGCACGGGCGCCGGCCTGGACCGCATTCCTGTTGGCCCGGGTAAATTCTCGTATGCCTTCTTCAAGGACAACGACATCAATGCCCGCGACAAGAACACTGGCGCCATTACCGGCACCCGTTCCGCCGTGCGCCAGAACTTCATCTACGGCGAAATTCCCGTCAATGAAAATGGCACCCTGGACCTGGCCGCGACCATCATCACGGCCGAAGGCAAGGACAACGACATCTACGGCCCGAAACATAACGGCTGGCAACTGTCGGCATTCCACCGTCAAGGCAAAGTCTTCGGCGGCGGCAACACCTTCGGCGTGCAGTACGGCGTCGGCCCTGGTGTTGGCGGTGACGGCAACGGACAGTTCGGCGCCTCGGGCAGCACTTCCTACGGTTCTGACCGCAAGCGCACGCGCGTCTTCAATGACATGGCGATCCAGCCGATGGAAAACTTCGGCATGGAATTCGTCGCCCTGTGGCAAAAAGACGAATCGACCGCCGCCGGTTCCTCGACCTGGACCTCGGTCGGCGTGCGTCCTGTGTACGCATTCACCAACAACTTCAAGCTGGTGGGCGAACTGGGCACGGACCGCGTGACGCAATCGGGCGGCCAGCCAGCCAAGCGCCTGACCAAGCTGACTATCGCGCCGACGATCTCGGCCGGTCCTGGCCTGTGGTCGCGTCCTGAACTGCGCGCTTTCGTGACCTACGGCAAATGGAACGATGCGGCCACCGCCTCGGTCAACGCGTCGAACAACGGCGGCCCGATCTACAACAACAATACCAGCGGCACTTCCTACGGTTTCCAAGTGGAAACCTGGTTCTAAGTTAGCAGGCGTTGTAAGTCTAAATCAACCTGGCGCATCCTTCGCGGATGCGTTTTTGGCGCCGTCCCGTGATATAAATGCAATGTAGTCGTTTCATGGATCACGGCGCCGTCTTTTCACTGAAGATGATGCCCGTTTGCAAGCGGGTCTGAGTACAAGAGCGCCGGTACAGGCGCAGATTTCACCTTTTTCGGCCCCCGTATGCCGAAGCCCCCTAAAAGCTTGATCAAAAAAGGAATGTGGAGATGAAACTGAAATTCAAGATTACCCAACTGGCCGCATTGACCACCCTGGCATTCGCTGGCAGCGCCTTTGCGACCGACGTGGAAGTGTTGCACTACTGGACCTCCGGCGGCGAAGCGAAGTCCGTGGGCCAGTTGCAGCAAATCGTGAAAGAAAGCGGCTTTGGCTGGAAAGACTTCGCTGTGGCCGGTGGCGCTGGCGAAAACGCCGCGACCGCGCTGAAAACCCGCGTCATTTCCGGCAACCCGCCAACGGCCGCCCAGCTCAAGGGCCCATCGATCCAGGAATGGGGCGCAGAAGGCGTGCTGGCGAATATCGATGATGCCGCCATTCCAGGCAAATGGGATGCCGTGCTGCCGAAAGTCGTCGCCGACATCATGAAATACAAGGGCCACTACGTCGCCGCTCCCGTCAACGTCCACCGCGTCAACTGGATGTGGGTCAATCCGGAAGTGCTGAAAAAAGCCGGCGTGGCCACCACTCCGACCACCTGGGATGCATTCTTCGACGCGGCCGAGAAAATCAAGAAATCGGGCGGCATCGCTATCGCCCACGGCGGCCAGCCTTGGCAGGACGCCACCGTGTTTGAATCCGTCGCGCTGGGCGTGGGCGGCACGGAATTCTACAAAAAGGCCATCCTCAAGCTGGATCAGAAGGAATTGACCGGCCCGACCATGCTCAAGGTGTTCGACACCCTGGGCAAGGTGAAGACCTACATCGACAAGGATGCGGCAGGCCGCGACTGGAACCTGGCCACCGCCATGGTCATCAACAACAAGGCCGGCTTCCAGTTCATGGGCGACTGGGCCAAGGGCGAGTTCACGGCCGCAGGCAAGGTGCCGGGCAAGGATTACCTGTGCGTGGCAGCTCCTGGCACGGACAAGGCCTACACCTTCAATATCGATTCGTTTGCCATGTTCACGCAAAAGGATGCGAATGCGAAGAAGGGGCAGATCGCCCTGGCCAACGCCATCATGAATCCGAAGTTCCAGTCGATCTTCAACCTGAACAAGGGTTCCATCCCCGTGCGTTCCGGCGTTTCCAAGGACAAGTTTGACGCTTGCGCCCTGAAATCGATGGAAGACATGGACGCCACCAACAAGACCGGCGGCCTGGTGCCATCGTTCGCCCACGGCATGGCGCTGCCATCGGCCACGCAAGGCGCCGTGACCGACGTCATCGCCAAGTTCATGAACACCAACATGAGCTCGAAAGACGCGGTTGCGGCATTGGCCAAAGCGGCAAAAGTGAAGTAATCACGACGGCGCCGGCACTCCCGCCGGCGCCCGCTGCATCGCATGCATCGCAGGCGTCCGCCCTGGCGTTCGACCAGGCCGGCGCCACACGCAGTTCTACTTCTACGGCTGTCCTATGTCCATACGCAAGCAATTCGACCGATGGATACCGCAGATGGTGTTGGGCCCCACGCTCATCGCCAGCTTGGTATTCGTCTATGGTTTTATCTTTTTGACCGGTTGGCTGTCGCTGACCGAATCGCGGCTGATGCCGAACTACGAGTTCGCCGGCCTGGTGCAATACTACGAGCTGTTCGATAATGAGCGCTGGTGGACCTCGCTCAAGAACCTCGGCATCTTTGGTGTCCTGTTCATCGGTTGCAGCATCGCCATCGGCCTGTTCCTGGCCATCCTGCTGGACCAGAAAATCCGCGCCGAAGGCGCGCTGCGCGCCATCTACCTGTATCCGATGGCGCTGTCCTTCATCGTCACCGGCACGGCCTGGAAATGGATGCTCAATCCCAGCCTGGGCCTGGAAAAGGTCATGCACGACTGGGGCTGGACCTCGTTTACCTTCGACTGGCTGGTGAACTCCGACATGGCCATCTACACGGTGGTGATCGCCGGCGTGTGGCAATCGTCGGGCTTTGTCATGGCCCTGTTCCTGGCCGGCCTGCGCGGCATCGATGATGAAATCATCAAGGCGGCGCAAGTCGATGGCGCGTCCCTGCCGACGATCTACTGGCGCATCGTGATTCCCGCCATGCGACCCGTGTTCTTCAGCGTGCTGCTGATCCTCGCGCATATCGCGATCAAGAGCTTCGACCTGGTCATCGCATTGACGGCTGGCGGACCAGGCAACTCGTCGTCCGTGCCGGCCATCTTCATGTACCAGTTTTCCTTCACCCGCGGCCAGCTGGGCCTGGGCTCGGCATCGGCAATGATGATGCTGGCCACCATCGTGGCCGTGCTCGTGCCGCTGATGTACCTGGAAACGCGCAGCGCAAAGGCGATGAGATGACACCTACCCGCAATAATCGCCTCACCCTCGGACGGGTGGTGGTATACCTGCTGCTGATTCTGTTTGCGGTGTACTACATCGTGCCCCTGTACGTGACCCTGTCGACGTCGTTCAAGTCGCTCGACGAGATCCGCAGCGGCAACCTGCTGGCCTTGCCGCACGTGTGGCAGTTCGATTCCTGGTCCAAGGCCTGGTCCTCGGCCTGCACGGGCGTCACCTGCGACGGCATGCAGCCGTTCTTCTGGAACTCGATCAAGATGGTGATTCCCGCCGTGCTGATCTCGACCTTCCTGGGCGCCTTCAACGGCTATGTGTTCGCGCACTGGCGCTTCCGCGGTTCGGAAATCCTGTTTGCCGCCTTGCTGGTGGGCTGCTTCATTCCGTTCCAGGTGGTGATCCTGCCGATGGCGCGCCTGCTGGGCGAATTCGGCCTGGCCAATACGACTACCGGCCTGGTCTTCGTCCACGTGGTGTATGGCACGGCGTTCACGACCCTGTTCTTCCGTAACTACTATATCGGCGTGCCGGAAGAATTGATCAAGGCGGCGCGCATCGACGGCGCCGGCTTCTTCCTGATCTTCCGCAAGATCGTGCTGCCGATTTCGGGTCCGATTTTCGTCGTCTGCATCATCTGGCAATTCACGCAGATCTGGAACGACTTCCTGTTCGGCATCGTCTTCGCCAGCGGCGATTCGCAGCCGATCACGGTGGGCTTGAACAACCTGGTCAACACGTCCACGGGCGTGAAGGAATACAACGTCAACATGGCGGCCGCGGTGATTGCCGCGCTGCCGACCCTGCTGGTCTATCTGGTCGCAGGCCGTTATTTTGTGCGCGGTCTGACCGCAGGCGCAGTCAAAGGTTAAGGAAAGAATATGTCCAGTTTATCGATACGCAGCATCCGCAAGGTGTACACGAATGGCGTCGAAGTCCTCAAGGGCATCGACATCGAGATCAAGGATGGCCAGTTCCTGATCCTCGTCGGCGGCTCCGGCTCCGGCAAATCGACCTTGCTCAACATGGTGGCCGGCCTGGAAAGCGTCACGTCGGGCGAAATCCTCATCGACGGCAAGGTCGTCAACGACCTGCCGCCGAAGGACCGTGACATCGCCATGGTGTTCCAGTCCTACGCGCTGTACCCGTCGATGACGGTGCGCGAAAACATCGCGTTTGGCTTGAACGTGAAAAAAGTGCCGAAGGCGGAGCAGGAAGAAATCGTCGCCCGCGTCGCCGAAACCCTGCAGATCACGCATTTGCTCGACCGTCGTCCGGCGCAGCTGTCGGGCGGACAGCGCCAGAGGGTCGCCATGGGCCGCGCCATTTCGCGCAAGCCGTCGCTGTTCCTGTTCGACGAACCGCTGTCGAACCTGGACGCCAAGCTGCGCGTGGAAATGCGCGCCGAGATCAAGCTGCTGCACCAGCGCCTGAAGGCCACCATCGTCTACGTCACGCATGACCAGATCGAGGCGATGACCATGGGCGACCTGATCGCCGTCATGAAGGATGGGGTAGTGCAGCAGCTGGGCACGCCGCAGGAAATCTATGACAACCCGGCCAACCTGTTCGTGGCCGGCTTCATCGGTTCGCCATCGATGAACTTCATCACCGTCAAGCCTGTCATCGAAGGCAACGAGGTGTTTGTCGCCATCGAGAACGCGGGCAAGAGCATGCGCCTGGCCTTGCCGTTCGCGGCCGACAAACTGCGCAGCTATGCGGGCCGCGACGTGATCCTGGGAGTGCGCCCGGAGCAGATCACGGACATGAGCAGCGCGCACGGCGACGTGGGCCAGGAACTCGGTTGCCTGATCGACCTGGTCGAGCCGACCGGCCCGGATACCTTGCTGACGACGCGCCTGAACGGCGCCGCCGTGACTTGCCGCACGCACCCGCGCGAAGCCGTGCTGCCGGGGCAGACCATGCAGCTGTCGTTCAACCTGTCGAAAGCGGCCCTGTTCGATCCGGAGAATGGTGAACGCATCGCGTAAGCGTCGTTACCCATGAAAACGGCCCGCCTGTCAGCTGACAGGCGGGCCGTTGTTGTTTACGCCGGAGCGCTTACTTTGCCAGCGATTTCTTGTACGCGATGGAATAGCTGAGCTTGCCCGTCGGCGTGACCAGGTCGTCCAGCGCCGCCTGGCTGAAGACGCCCGTCCAGCCCAGGGTTTGCGCCGTCACGCCGCGGCTGACGATATCGTTCGCCTTCAGGCCGGCCATCGCTGTCGATGCGCTCTTGATGGTGGCCATGTAGCTGGCGGCGTCGCGCGTATCCGTCTTTGCCAGGTCGATGCCGGCCTGTGTGCGCAGCCAGTCGGCCCAGTAGAATTCGAGGAATTCCGTGGCCATCGACGGCACCACGTAGCCGGCGTCGCGCGTGAAGTAGACGAGCGAGCGGTACGGGTCGTTGTCCAGCGACTTCAAGCCGATGGACGCGGGCAGCTGGCTGGTGGCGATCGCCTTGTTGCTGCCGTCTTTCAGCCAGACCTTGTTGACCTTTTTCATCTGCGCCCAGAAATCGTATTCATTGAGCTTGCTGAAATTGTCCGTCACCTTGACCCACACTTTCAGCTGCAGGTTCTGGCCATTGTCGGCGTCGCGGAAGGCGGAAAACGTGTGGTGGCCGTCCGTCAGGTACAGGGTGCCGTTCGGGCCGATGACGACGGTTTTCATGTCGCCCGGCTTGGTGCCCACGGCGGCCTTGCACTGGAACGTCGCCGGTGGATTGGTCAGGGTGGCGCCGGCCACGTTGGCCGTCTTGCTTACCACGTCGTCCTGGCCGTTGGCTTCGCACAGTTCGGCGAATTTCTTCGGCTTGTTGGTCTTGGCCATGACCAGGTCTTCCGCGCCATAGCGGCCCAGCTTGTAGTACACCTGGTCGTAGCCGATGGCCGGCTGCGTGGGGTGCAGTTCGTCGAGCGACACTTGCAGGAAGACGGGCGCCGCATCGGTGCCGGCAGCCGTGGCTGCCAGGACTTGCTGGCGCGCGCTGAGCACGGGCGGCGTTTCCAGCACGCTCTTGCCGGTGGCGAGCGGCGCGCCGCCATCGGTGATCTGCGCGACGATGCTGCCGCTGGCATTGACGATGTCGATATCCGTGCCGTTCTGTTTTACCTGCAGGTTGTCGAGCAGGACGTCTGCCGGGTCCTTGCTGTTCGGCGTCAGGGGGCCATTGATGAAATCATAGCTGGCCGCCATGCCCAGGGTTTGCAGGGGCGCCGCCAGGGCCGTGCCCAGCTGCGTCTGCGCCGTTTGCAGGCGTGCCGCATCGATGGCGGCCAGGCTGGCGGGGGATGCGCCCGACGGGATGCTGCCCAGCAGCTGCATGGCGATGACGGAGGTGAGCGGCGTCAGGTTGACGGCGCTTTCCTTCAGCGACAGTACGTACAGCGTGGTGCCGCCTGCCGGCGTGACGGAGACGAGGAAGGGCGCCTTCGCCGTGGCGGCCAGGGTGATGGCCGCTTTGCCGTTCGCGTCCGTGGTGCCGCTGCCGACGGCATTCTTGCCGGCGTCGAGCACGGTGACGGAGGCATTCGCCACGGCCTTGCCGGTGGCCGCTACCACGTTGAGGATGCGTGCGGGGGCGACGGGCTCCACCGGGGCGACGGGCGCCGTGCTGGTATCGCGGTAGTCTTTACCGCCACAGGCGGCCAGGCTGGCGCCCAGTGCGAGGGTGATGGCAATGGCCAAGGTGCTGCGGGTGCTGCTGCGGATGCTGTGCTTGTACATGGTGTCCCGTGATGTCGGCCTGAAAAGTGCCGACATGCTAGCGGGCGCAGATGTCAGGATGATGACACGCCGGGAGGTTACTGGCGCGGCAGCGACTTGCGGTAGCCGATGGCGTAGCCCAGCTTGCCCTTGTCTTCGGTCAGTTCGTCGAATGCTGCGTGGTCGATTTCGCGCAGCGCGCCCAAGTCCGCCGCGCGCTTGCCGCCGCTGACGATCTCCGCCGGTTGCAGCGCCACCATCGCCTGCGCGGCCAGCAGGATGGCGCTGGCATACGCGGCGGGATCAAGCAGATCGGCACGTTCCAGGTTGAGCGCCGGTTTGCGGCGCAGCCAGTCGGCCCAGTAGAATTCGAGGAATTCCGTGGCCTTGTCGGGCGGCTCGTAGCCGATCCCGCGCGTAAAGTAGACGAGCGAGCGGTACGGATCGTCGCCCAGGGCCTTCAGGCCGATGGCGGACGGCAGCTGCTGCGGCGTGATGGCCTGGTTGCGGCCGTTTTTCAGCCACACCTTGTTCTCTTCACGCATGCGTGTCCAGAAGGCCGCTTCGCCCAGCGCGCTGAAATTGTCGCTGACCTTGACCCAGACCTTCAATCGATGATTGCGCCCGCCATCGGCATCCAGGAAAGTGGAAAACGTGTGGTGGCCATCGGTGAGGTATACCGTGCCGCGCGGGCCGATGACGACAGTCTTCATGTCGTCGGGACGGCTGCCCACGGCCGCCTTGCAGCGGTAGCCGGCCGGTGGCGCGGCCAGGGTGGCGCCTGCCACATTGGCCGTGCCGGGCAAGACGTCGCCCTGGCCATTGGCCTCGCACAGGTCGGCGAATTTCTTTGGCTTGGCGATGTCGGCGATGTGTTTTTCCTCGGCCGCATAGCGTCCCAGCTTGTAGTACACCTGGTCGTAGCCGATGGCCGGCTGGGTCGGATGCAGTTCATCGAGGCTTACCTGCAGGATGCGCGGTTGGGCGGCGCTGCCCACGACGGTGGCCATCAGCGCCTGCTGGCGCGCGTTCAGGACGGGGGCCGGCGCGACGGCGGCATCGCGGGCCCAGGCCATGCTGGCGAAAGACAGGGCCAGCGCGGCGGCGACCCGGGGAAATGCGGTGTGCATGCGACCTCCGAAGTGAGCGGTATGGCGTGCAGCATAGCGCGGCACGCGATTTCGCGCAGTCCGACAGGCGCATGCACTGCGCCATATCAAGAGGGGTAATTAAAACCAGCGCTTAAAACCACGTTTCCACTTGCAGGCCGAACGAGGTGCCGCTGGTGGCGTTGCCGTACACGGGGCCCGATTCATTGGCCTTGTTGACGGCGGCCGTGGCGGCGTCGTTCCATTTGCCGTAGGTGACAAAGGCGCGCAGCTCGGGACGCGACCAGTAACCTTTGCCCGCTGTCAGGGTGGGCGCGAAGGTCAGCTTGGTCAGGCGCTGCGCGGCGCCGCCCGTGGGCGAGGTCACGCGGTCCGTGCCCAGCTCGAATTGCAGCTTGAAGTTGTCGTTGACGGCATACACGGGGCGCACGCCCAGGGTGGTCCAGGTCGAACTGCCGCCCGTGGCGTCGGACTTGTCGCGCTGCACGATGGCGATCATTTCCGCGCTCCATTCCGGCGTCGGCTGTATCCACAGCGAATTGAAGATGCGCAGGCGCGTGACGTCGCTGCCGTTGCGGATCGAACCCGTCGTGCCCATGCGGTCGCAGCACTGGCCGCCGGCGCCCGTGCCCGGCCCCACGCCGTACTGGATGCCGAAGGTGTTGGCGCCGCCCCACACTTTATCCTGCTTGTGCAGCACGGTGGCCTGCCAGCCGCTGTGCGAGGTGCTGTCCTTCTTGTCAGGCGTGATGAGGGTGGTCAGCACTTCCAGCGTACCATCCTGGTTGATGGGGATGCCCTGGTAGACGAGATTTTGCCGGATGGCCGAGTTGCCGGGCTTGTCGTTATCCTTGAAGAAGCCATAGCTGATGCGGCCCGGTCCCAGCTTGTACTGGTCGATGCCGCCGCCCGTGCCGTTCATATTGATGTATTGCAAGTCCAGCATGTGGATGTCGGGACGCATGTAGTAGCGCTTGCCGATCCAGGCCATGCCGCCGTTGAGCATGGCGATGTTTTTCGCTTCCACGTACATCTTCGACATGCTCAGTTCCGAATCGCTGACGGCGGAGCTGGGCGTGTAGGCGGCCACCATGATATGGCCGACGAAGCTGACGCCATTGGGCGACTTGGCCATTTCCTTCTGGTATTCGAACTCGCCATAGGTGTCGCATTCGTTGCCGAGCCGGTAGCGCATGGTGTTGCCGCCCAGGCCGTAGCAGCTTTGCGGGCCGCGGCTGTCCGAGCTCGAGCCGAGGCCGGCGCGGAAGTAGCCGTGGTATTCGCCTTCGGCATCGCTGGCGTGGGCGGCGCCGCAGGCCAGCAGCATAGTGCAGGCCAGGGCCAGCGAGGTCTTGATCGGGTGTTGCATGGAATCTCCTTGTCGTTATCAAAATGCGTGCTTGGGCACGTCGTACCGGATCGCTGCCGATCCAATCGGGGGACTGCCTGGGCGGAAAGCTCAGGCGGCCAAAATCTGTTTCGATGAAATCAGGTTGCCGGGTTCGCGCCGCGTGCGCGCCACGCCTTGCGCGTCGAACAGATGGAAGGCGTTGCTGGCGGCCGAGACCGTGAATGGCTGGCCCAGCGGCACGCGGTTGTTGCCGTCGCCGCGTATCACCAGTTCCTGGCCGTTGTCCAGTGCCAGGTAGATGAAGTTGGCTTCGCCCAGGTGTTCCACCAGGCTGACGACGCCCTGGAAGTGGGCGCTGCCATCGCCGTTTTCCAGGATATGTTCGGCGCGCAGGCCGACCGTGACGGCATCGCCCGGCAGCAAGCCGGCCGGATCGACGAGGGCCGTGATTTCCTGGCCGCTGGCCAGCGCCACGCGCACGCCATCGTCCTGCGCGGCGATGACCTTGCCCTCGAAGAAATTCATCATCGGCGCGCCGATGAAGCCGGCCACGAAGCGGTTGGCCGGCTGCTGGTACAGCTCGAGCGGCGTGCCGGCCTGCTGGATATGGCCGCCATGCATGACGACGATCTTGTCGCCCAGGGTCATCGCCTCGACCTGGTCGTGCGTCACATACACGATGGTGGCGTTCAACTGGCGATGCAGCTTGGCAATTTCCAGCCGCGTCTGCACGCGCAGGGCCGCGTCGAGGTTGGACAGCGGCTCGTCGAACAGGAACAGCTGCGGTTCGCGCACGATGGCGCGGCCGATGGCCACGCGCTGGCGCTGGCCGCCCGACAGTTCGCGCGGCAGCCGTTCCAGCAGGTGGTCGATCTTCAGGATGGCGGCCGCGTGGCGCACGCGCTGGGCGATGGCTTCCTTGCTGGCGCCGGCGATCTTCAGGCCGAACGCCATGTTGCGGTACACGCTCATGTGCGGATACAGGGCATAGCTCTGGAAGACCATGGCGATGCCCCGTTCGGCCGGCGGCAAGTCGTTGACAACCTTGCCGCCGATGGACAAGGTGCCCTGCGAAATGCTTTCCAGGCCGCACAGCATGCGCAGCAAGGTCGATTTGCCGCAGCCGGAAGGGCCTACCAGCACGACGAATTCACCGTCGCGGATGTCGAGGTCGATGCCGGCCAGCACATTGTGGCGGCCGTCGTAGGATTTGGTCAGTTGTTGCAGGCTTACATGGGCCATGGCGCACCTATTATTTGACCGCGCCGGACGTCAGGCCGCGGATCAGTTGACGAGAGAAAATGACGTACATGACGAGCACGGGAATGACGGCCAGCGACAGCGCCGCCAGCACGGAGTTCCAGTCCGTCACGTATTGGCCGATGAATTGCTGCACGCCCAGAGTGACGGTCTTGGTGCGGTCCGATGGCGCCAGGATCAGCGGGAACCACAGGTCGTTCCAGGCGGGAATCATGGTGAACACGGCCACCGTGGCGATGGCGGGGCGGATCAGGGGCAGGATCACCTGGAAGAAGATGGCGAATTCGCCCACCCCGTCGCAGCGCGCCGCATCCTTCAGTTCGCGCGGCACCTGGCGCACGAATTCGGACAGAATCATCACGGCCAGCGGCAGGCCCTGCGCCGTGTACACGAGCACCAGCGCGCTCAGGGTGTTGATCAGGTCGAGCCGCACCACCAGTTCCAGGATGGACACCGTGCCGAGGCGGATGGGGATCATGATGCCCAGCGCCAGGTACAGGGTCAGCAGGCGGTTGCCCGTAAACGTGTATTCCGACAAGGCCCAGGCCGCCATGGCGCCGAACAGCACGATCAGCAGCAGCGACAGCAGAGTGACGAACAGGCTGTTGCCGAAGTACAGCAGGAAGTCGGAATTGGCCAGCACCTTGTGAAAGCCCACGAGTGAAAAGGTGGACGGTGTGGGCAGGGCCAGCGGATTGTCGAAGATGGCGGCCCGCGTCTTGACCGAGTTGATCAAGATCAAGACGATGGGGAACAGGGCAATGATGGTGTAGCCGGCCAGGATCGCATGCACGGCGGCGCGGCCCAGGGGGCGGGTGGAAACGTTGCGCATGGCGGCCCTTACAGTTCGTAGCGTGTCAGCTTGCGCTGCACGAAAAAGAAATACACGCCCACGCCCACGAGGATCACGAGGAACATCATGGTGGCCACGGCGGCGCCCATGGTGGGGCTGCCCAGCTGGGCCTGGTAGCCGAAGAAGGTGCGGTAAAAGAAGGTGCCGAGGATGTCGGTGGCGTAGTTCGGTCCCGCCAGCGCGCCTTTCACGGAATACACGAGGTCGAAGGCGTTGAAATTGGCGACAAACGTGAGGATGGTCACCAGTCCCAGGGTGGGCCAGATCAGCGGCAGCTTGATTTGCCAGAAGATGCGCATGGCGCTGGCCCCTTCCGCGTGGGCCGCTTCGATGATTTCCTCGGGCACGGCCAGCAGGGCCGCATAGATCAGCATCATGGGGATGCCGATATATTGCCAAACCGAAATGAGGGCGATGGTCAGCAGGGCCGTCGATTCCTGGCCCAGCCACGGCGCGAAGTAACTGCCGATGCCGACGCCATCCATCAGCGACTGGCCCACGCCCCACAGCGGCGACAAGATCAGCTGCCAGATGAAGCCGATGATGACGACGGACAGCAGGGTCGGCAGGAAGATCAGGGTGCGGTAGCTGCGCTCGCCCTTCAACCCCTTGAGGCTGAAGAGGGTGGCCAGCAGCAGGCCGATGGGATTTTGCAGCAGCATGTGAATGAGGAAGAACTTGCAGTTGTTCCACATCGCATTCCAGAAACTTTGCGACCATTGCGGGTCGAACAGGATGGTGGCGTAGTTGGCCAGGCCGGCAAAATGGTGCTGGCCGCTTTCATCGGTCGTGTACAGGCCGAGACGCAGGGTATCGGCCAGGGGCAGGGCGCTGAACAGCGAGTAAATGACCAGCGCCGGGGCCAGGAACACGAGCACGTGCCATGGGAAAGCTTTTTTCACGGCGAAACTCCAGACGAAGAAAAGCACCGGCGGCGGGGCCGCCGGCAAAACCGTGCCACCGGCTGCCGCATCGCTTTGCTCAGGCCGGTTGCGCGGGGAGGAGGGAGGAATTTATTGCTGCTGCGGCTTGTACCACTTGGCAAAGCCGGACTGGATCTGGCGCGCCGCGTCCTTCGGCGCCAGCTTGCCGTTCAAGACCTGGGCGTTGACGTTCCACAGCTCGTTTTCCATGCTCGGTTCGCCACGGTTGAGGATTTGCGCGTTCAGGCGGATGGTCGAGGCGCAGCTGGCGCGCCAGCCGTTCATTTGCTTGGCCAGCGGGTCCTTGATGGAGATCAAATGGTTCGACAGCGAGAAGAAGCCCGTCACCTTGTTGGTGTAGATGTCGGCGAATTCCTGCGAACCGAGCCAGGCGAGGAATTTGTAGGCGTCTTCCTTGTTCTTCGACTTTTTGTTGACGCTCATGCCGATGTCCGTGTGGTCCGAGATATAGCACTTGTCGCCGGCCTTGCGCACGGGCGGGTTGAAGGCGCCCAGCTCCAGTTCCGGGTCTTGCTTGAAGTAGGCGATGTCCCAGGAGCCGGACGGGTAGATGGCGGCCTTGCCCAGCGCAAACTGGTTCTGGCTGTCGCCATAGGTTTGCGCGCTGGCCCCCTTGGACAGGTAGCTGCCCAGGCGGGCCTCGTATTCCCAGGCGGCGACGAATTGCGGGTCGGTAAATTTGGCCTTGCCGGCGATCAGCGCCTTGCGGCCTTCTTCACCCTTCCAGTAATTGGCGCCGATGCTGGTGAAGACCACCTGGTTCGCTTCCCACTGGTCGGCCGTGCCCAGCGCCAAGGGCGCATATTTGCCACTTTTCTTGACCGTTTCCAGTACCTTGAAGAATTCCTCTTCCGTGGCGGGTGGCTGCAGTTTCAGTTCGCGGAAGATTTTTTTGTTGTACAGGAAACCATGCATGACGGAGGCGATCGGCATGCAGAAGGTGTCCTTGCCATCGTCCGTCTGCCACGCCACCTTGGCCGAGGCGGGGAAGTTATCCATGCCGGCCTTGCCGTCGAGCTTTTCCAGCTGGCCCCGCTTGTACAGGGCCAGCGAGACGTCGAACGGGCGGCAGGCCAGCAAGTCGCCTGCCGTGCCGCCGCTCAGGCGCGCGTTCAGGGTGGAATCGTATTCGGTGGGGGCCGTGGGCGAGAATTTGATCTCGATGCCAGGGTGCTTTTTCTGGAAGGCGGGAATGAGTACCGTTTCCCACAGGGTCTTGTCATCCACGCGCCAGCTTTCGATGGTGAGCGTGCCAGCTTGTGCCGTGCCGCTGGCCAGCAGCAGGGCCAGTAATGTGTTGCGCGCGGCCACGCCGCCTTTTGCATGCAGTTGCATGTCGTCTCCTTGTTGATGTTGGTCTTGTTTTACTGCCGGTTACGCTGCAGTTGGCGGACAGTAGCATCGGAGAAAATGTGACGCCAGCGCCCGGCATTGGACCGATGTATTTTTCTTATCCTGTTGATTCAAAAGGATAATTTTAAAATGCGCAGGTGCGCTTGCTTACCTTTCCTTACCGTCATCCGATGCCGTGGCGCGCCGCGCGGGGCGTCGGGTGGCTGGCCCGGTTTATCCTCCGCGCAAGATAGGGCAACAAAAGCTCACATTTCTTTACAAATCAAGGTACTAAATTACCAACATGCTGTTTTGTAGTTGGGCTATAGTTTGTCGCGACAAGAAAAAGGGGACAGGATTGAAGACGCCACCGCGCAGCACCGCCGACCGCCATGCCGGGGCCGCCCGCCGTCGCGGCGTGGCGGCGCTGGCGCTGCTGGCCGCCCTGTTCTGCAGCGTGCCCGTGCGGGCCGAGCCGCTGCAAGTGCTGCACTGGTGGACTTCCACCGGCGAACGCCGCGCCGCCGACGTGCTGGTGGCACGCCTGGCGCAGGAAGGCATCGAATGGCGCGACGCGGGCATTGCGGGCGGCGCCGGGGTCGGCGCGGGCAAGGTTTTGAAGAGCCGCGTGCTGGCCGGCAATTCGCCGGAAGTCATGCAGCTGATCGGCTATACCCTGGGCGAGTGGAGCGACCTGGGCCTGCTGCTGCAGCTCGACAGCGTCGCCGCCAGCAACAACTGGCGCGCGACCATGTATCCCACCGTGTGGGGATTGCTGCAAAACCGGGGCCATACGATGGGCGTGCCGGCCGGCATCCACCGCATCAATACCCTGTTTTACAACCGCAAGATCTTCCAGCGCCTGGTCCTGGCCGTGCCGCGCAGCTGGAGTGACTTCGAGCGCGTGGCCGGCAAGCTGCGCCAGGCCGGCATCACGCCGCTGGCGCAAAGCAGCGAAGCGTGGCAGGTGGCGACCTTGTTTGAAACGCTGGTGCTGGCCGAATCGGGGCCCGCGTATTACCGCGCCCTGTTTGTCGACAAGAAAGCCGAGGCGTATGCCGACCCGCGCCTGCTCCACGCCTTGCAGCGGCTGAGGTCGCTGAAGCAATGGATGGGCACGCCGCTGCGCGAACAGGGCTGGCCCGAAATGGCGCGCCAGGTGGGCGATGGCGAGGCGGCCATGTACATCATGGGCGACTGGGCGAAGGGCGAACTGAACGCCTGGGGCCGCGCCACGGACGAAGTGTTCGGCTGCGCCGCCGCACCGGACACGGGCGACTACCACCTGTACAGCATCGATACGCTGGCCATGTTCGCGTCCGACTACACGCACCAGGGCGCGCAGGAAAAGCTGGCGCAGGTGGTCGCTTCGCTGCCCGTGCAGCTCGAATACAGCCAGGTGAAGGGCTCGATTCCCGCCTTGCGCCAGGCCGACCTGTCGCGTTTGGACAGCTGTGCACGCGCCTCGGCGCAGGCATTCGCGCGCGGCGCCGCGTTCCAGGCGCCCAGCCTCGTGCACCGCATGGCCACCGATGAAACCAGCAAGGACGCCATCATCGCCGAAGTGCACCGCTATTTCCTGGACGAGACGATCAGCGCGGCCGACGCCCAGCGCCGTATTGGCAGCATGTTGCAGGCGCTGAATAAAAAAGGACGAGACCATGTCACGCAAAATCCTGGTCGTTGACGACGATCAAAAGACCCGCATGCTGTTGAAGGCCTACCTGGAAAAGAACCAGTACGAGGTGGGCCTGGCGCACGATGGCGCCACCTTCCTGGCCGAATTCCACCGCCACGTCGACAGCCTGTCGCTGGTGATCCTCGACGTGATGCTGCCCGACACGGATGGCTTTGCCCTGTGCAAGGTGGTGCGCGCCCGCTCGAACGTGCCCATCATCATGCTGACGGCCAGCTCCGACGAGACGGACCGGGTGGTGGGGCTGGAACTGGGCGCCGACGACTACATCGCCAAGCCCTACAGTCCACGCGAATTGCTGGCGCGCATCAAGGCCATCCACCGCCGCACGGGCATCGACGCGGCCGCGCCGCCCCGCTATTACCGCTTCGTCGGTTTCACCCTCGACACGCTGGAGCGCACGGTGACGGATGCCGATGGCGAAGCGCTGCAGCTGACGGGCCTCGATTTCCAGCTGCTGCGCTACTTTGTCGAGCATCCGGGCGATATCCTCGACCGCAGCGTGCTGTGCGAGCAGACGCGGGGGCGCGACGCGGGGCCGCTCGACCGCTCGCTCGACGTGCAGGTCAGCCGGCTGCGCTTGCGCCTGAAGGACGATGGCAAGCAGCCCATGCTGATCAAGACGGTGCGCGGCGCCGGCTATGTCTTTTCTGCCGACGTGAGCAGTGCGCATGCCTGAGCGGGGCGCGCGCCGGCTGCTCGAGCGCCTGTTGCCGCCGTCGCTGCTGGGGCGCTTGTCCGTGGTGATGGTCGCCGGCGTGCTGGCCACGCAACTGGTGGGCAACCTGATCTGGGCCACGCAGCTGCGCCGCGACTCGGCGGTGGAGGCGCGCATGGCTTCGCAGCACCTGGCCCGCAGCGCCGCCAGCACCATCCGTTTCTTCCTCAGCCTGCCGGCCAACTACCGCCCCATCCTGATCCAGCAATTTCGCGAGATGGGCGGCACGCGCTTCTTCGTCAACGTCAACCAGGGGCCGCTGGCCATCCGCGAAATCGCCCCGCACGCGCTGGCCGATACGGTGGTGGCCACAGTGGGCGCGGCGCTGAAGAACGACTTGCCGCAACTGGCCGGCTACCGCGTGGGCTTCGCCTGGCCGGGCGACCTGGTGGTGGCCGATAGCGGCGCGCACATCGGCGACTTGCCGGAAAACTGGGTGCAGCACATCTTGCTGCTGAAACCGAATCCCGCGCCCGTCCTCGTGATCCAGGCCGAGCTGGAGCCTGGCAACTGGCTGTACCTGGCGGCACTGATGCCCAACCCGTATTTCTTGCAGAGCAGTAATCCGTGGACACTGGACCGGGTATTGCTGCAAGCGTTGTCGCTGGCGGCCGTGCTGCTGCTGTCGATCCTCGTCGTCCGCTGGACAACACGGCCGCTGGCCGCCTTGTCGGACGCGGCCGAAGCGTTTGGCCGTGGCGAGACGCCGCCGCCCCTGCCGCAGACGGGCAGCCGCGAGTTCGTGCAGACGGCGCGAGCCTTCAGCGGCATGCGCGAACGCATCCAGCGCTACCTGGAAGACCGCGAACGGCTGTTCGTCTCGATTTCGCATGACTTGCGCACGCCCATCACGCGCCTGAAATTGCGCACGGAATTGCTCGACGACGATGTGCAGCGCAACGAATTCCACGATGACCTCGATGAGCTGGACATGATGGTCAAGGGCGCGCTGCAATGCGTGAAGGATAGCGATATCCATGAAAACGCCACCGAGGTGCGCCTGGACCCCTTGCTGCAGCGCATGGTGCGCGGGACCCAGCTGGCTGGCCATGAAGTGCATTACGCGGAGACGGGCCTGAGCGTGAAGGCCAAGCCCCTGGCCCTGAAGCGCGCCATCGGTAATCTGCTCGACAATGCCCTGTTTTATGGCAAGACGGCCCACCTGTCGGCGTGCCGCGAAGGCGTCAACGTGGTGATCCGCATCCGCGATGACGGCCCCGGCGTGGCCGAAGAGGCGTTCGCCAGCCTGTTCCAGCCCTATGTGCGCCTGGAGCATGGCCGCGAGCAAAACGCGCATGGCATGGGATTGGGGCTCGGTATCGCGCGCAGCATCATCCAGGCGCATGGCGGCGAGCTGACCCTGGCCAACCACCGCGACGGCGGCCTGGAAGCGACTATCCGCCTGCCGGCACACTGAAGTGCCGCCATGCCTGCCCCGTCAGTGCGGCGTGCCCAGCATGCGCAGGCAGGCGTCGGCCACGTCAGCGGCGAAGGCGCTGCTGTCCTGTAACTGCGCGGCGATGGCGTCGTCCGTCACGCCGTGCACGGCCGAGTAAATCATCAGGGCCGCCAGGCGCGGCTGCGGCAGGGGCCATGCGCCCGCCGCCGCGCCGCCCGCCAGGATGGCGCCGAGCTGGGCCAGGATGGCGTTCTTGTCGGCATTGTCCGCAGGGTCGATGCCGATGCTGCGCCGGTGGCTCGTGTAGACGATGTCGTGCAATTGCCAGGTGCCCAGGTAAGTGGCGACATTCGCCTGCACCCACGCGCGCAGCCGGCCTTCCCAGTCGTTGGGCATGCACAGGTCGATGGCCGCTTCCAGGCTGGCCAGGAAATGCTGCGTATAGCGTCCGGCCAGCGCCGCCAGCATCTCGTGCTTGGACGGAAAATAGTGATAGAAGGTACCTTTCGCCACGCCGGCCAGGCTGGTGATATCGCTGACGGTGGTCGCGTCAACACCCTTGTCGAGGAAAAGGCGCTCGGCGGCGGTCATCAATTCATCGAGGCGCACTTCGGCTGGTTTGGTGCGGGGGCGTGCGGGCGCGTCCGTGGCAGGGGCGGCGTCGTGCATGGCGCGGAGGAAAGTAGTCATGTGTCTAGTATAAGTGAAGCGCTGGCGCTGCCAAAGCTCACCGGTGCACACGATTTTTTTAATTGACCGACGGTCAGTCGATAGTTATGATGAAGCCAAACTCATACATCGGAATCACTCATGCAACGTTATCGCCGGGCGGCTCTGGTAGCCGCCGCCTACCTTGGAACCTTTCTTGCCTCGCTCGATATCAGCATCGTCAACGTGGCCTTGCCCACCTTGCAAACGGCGCTGGCGACGGATATGGCGGGCTTGCAGTGGGTGGTCAACGCCTACGCGCTGTGCCTGTCGGCCTGCATGCTGTCCGCCGGACCGCTGGGCGACAGGCATGGGCACAAGCGCATCTGGCTGCTGGGCGTGGCGCTATTTACAGTGGGCTCGCTGCTGTGTGCGCTGGCCGCCAGCCTGCCGCTATTGCTGGCGGGCCGGGCCGTGCAGGGCATCGCGGGGGCCTTGCTGATCCCCGGCGCGATGCCGATACTGAGCCACGCGTTTCCCGACCCGCGCGAACGGGCGCACGTGATCGGCGGCTGGTCGGCTTTCAGCGCGCTGGCGCTGATCCTGGGGCCGCTGCTGGGCGGCATGCTGCTGGAGACCACGGGCTGGCAAAGCATCTTCCTGATCAATCTGCCGCTGGGATTGCTGGCCATGCTGCTGGGAGCCTGGGGCATCACGGAGCGCCATTACCGTGAGCAGGCGGCGCTGGACCGGACGGGGCAGGTACTCAGCATTGTCTGGCTCGGCGCGCTCACCTACGGCTTGATCGCACTGGGCGAGGCGGACGGACCGGGCGGCATGGCTGCCGGGCCATCGCTGGGCGGGGCGCTGCTGGCCTTCATCGCCTTCCTGGCCGTCGAAGCGCGCGCGCCGCGCCCCCTGTTGCCGCTGCGTCTGTTTCGCGACAGGACCTTTGCGGTGATCAACCTGGCCTCGCTGGTGCTGGGGTTTGCCTGCTACAGCAGCCTGTTCTTTTTCTCGCTGTACCTGCAGCAAATCCAGGGCTGGCCGGCGGGCGCCAGCGGCTGGCGCATGTTGCCGCAGTTCGCGGCCATGGGCATCGTTTCCCTGTGCTTCGGCCGCCTCAGCCGTCACGTGTCCCTGCGGCGATTGATGCTGGCGGGTTATGTGCTGGCGGGGCTGGTGCTGCTGGCGACGGCGACCTTGGCGCCGCAGACGCCCTACGCCATCGTCGGCAGCCTGTTCGGCCTGCTGGGCCTGGCCATGGGATTGGCCGTGCCAGCCACGGGCTTGCTGGCGATGGCAGCCGTGGAAGGCGAGCGAGCCGCCATGGCATCGGCCATCATGAATGCCTTGCGCCAGGCGGGCATGACCATGGGCGTGGCCGTGCTGGGCAGCGTGATGAGCTTGCGCGCCGCCACCCTGCTGGAGCGGGCGGGGCAGGTTGCCGCCCTGGCCGCCGGCTTTCAGCTGGCGATGCTGCTGGCAGGGCTGGCGTGCCTGGCCGTGGCCTTGCCGCTGTACTGCTTGCCGTCGAAGTAAGGCTCAGGCACGCAAGGCGCTGGGCACGCGTGGCGACGACATCAGGTCGCGGAACGCGGCCCAGTGTTCCGCGCGCGTGGCGCCCTGGCGCTCGACATAGGCTTTCGCCATGTCCTGGCCCAGGTTGTAATTGATGACGTACGCGCCCATGGCATCGTAGAACTGCAGGCGCTGCGCGGATTTCTCTGCCGGATACAGGCGCACGTTGACCAGCCATTCCAGTGCCTCTTCGCGGCTCAGGCTGCCTTCGAGGTACTGGCGCGCGATATCGTTGTCGGCATAGCTCAGTTTGGCCAGCAGCCCATTGAGTTGCGCATAGCGGGGCGCCAGCGCCGGATCGAGGCCGGCCAGCGGGTACAGCACCTGCTGTTCGAAAGCCAGCCGCTCTGCATCCGTGAAACTCAGTTCGATGCCGTAATTGGCCGTGCCTTCGGCAATCAGGGATTGCGGAGAATATAGCGGATAGATGCAGTATTCCATCCAGCCCTTGCCGCGCACCAGGTCGCGCTCGAGCAGCACGTTGTAGACGTGGTGGCCCGGATACGCTTCGTGGCAGCCGAGGTCGACGGCGCGGTCTATGTACACGGGCAAGTCGGTATTGATCTGGATCACGCTCTGGTAGTTGCCCTTGTACCAGTTGTAGCCGCTCCACGGCTTGTCGGTGACGAATTCCAGCACGAAATCTTCGCCTTCGGGCAGGGCGATGTACTGCAAGGTGCGTTCGCGGCCCGCGCGGATGGCCGCATCCATGACGGCGCGTAGTTTGTCGGCGGGAATGACAAGTTGCGCGCGCAAGGCATTGACCCGGTCGCTGACCGTGCCGTCGCCAGGCAGCAGGGCATCGATCTGCGCCACCAGTTCTGCATAGTACGCGCGGCTGTGATGGGGCGAGACGGCGTCATACAGGCGCGCGCTTTCCGTATCGAAATCCAGGCGCGATCCCTGCAGCATGTCCGCCTTGGCCAGCACGGCCTGCAACTGCTTGCGCAGGTTGAGGGCGCGCAAGCAGGCGGCGTCGGTCAGCAGGGCCAGCGCCGCGTTTGCACCATCCTTGATGCCGCTCAAACTCAGTTGCTGTTCTACCGCTTCTTGTTGCCATGCGGGCGGGCCGTAATACGCGTCGACATACGAGGCATCGTGCTGGCCCATGGCCAGGACCAGCTTGACGTAGCGTTCGGCCACGTCGGCAAGGAGGGGAGAGTGGCTGTCGTGCTGCGTCATGGCGGCATGCTTCCTGGCGGTTGAACAGGTGCTTATTGTATAGCGCATCTGCATGCAGATGCGATGTACACACGCGACATCATTTCCCTATAACAATTAGAAAAACGCATCTTGATGTAGCTCAGTGAACCCGGCATTCGCGGCCTGTGCGCGCGGGTTTGGTAGCAAGATGGGCGGCCTACTTTTTTACATGTACACGTGATTTTCCCCTTGATCTTTCTTCGTTTATGGACGAATATGATGTACGAGATACGGCACTACCTGACATCATCGGGCAGGGATTTGTATACGGAATGGCTGAAGCGCCAGCGCGACAATACGGCCAGGGTAGCCATCGTGCGCCGGGTACTGCGTATGATTCCCGGCAATTTTGGCGACCATAAATTTTGCCGCGACGGTGTGTGGGAGTTGCGCATCGATGTGGGGCCTGGCTACCGCGTGTATTACGCCATCGCTGACGGGCAGATCATTTTATTATTGTGTGGCGGCGCAAGCGCGTGGAGACAAGCGCACGCAGTCGAAAGATATCGAATACGCCTGTGCCTGCTGGCACGACTGGAAGGAGAGGGAAGATGAAAGAGGATGTGAAAGAGGTCATGAGCAAACCACCAAGAGACCGCTCGCATGACGAGGCGATGGCCGAACTGTACCGCGACGATCCCGCTTTCGCCCTTGCATTGATCAACGAGATCCTCGTCGATGGCGACCACGGCGAACTGCTGGCCGTGCTGCGCCAGCTGACGCGCGCCTTTGGCGGCGTGCCCGCCGTGGCGCAGGCGGCCAAGCTCAATCCTACCCAGCTGTACCGCACCCTGTCGCCCGATGGCAATCCCTCCTTGAGCACCTTGACGGCCATCCTCGATGCCATGGGCTTGCGCCTGGCCGTGGAACCCAGGCAGCCCGAGCGTCCATTTCCCGCGCCGGCTGCCTGAGTCCCTGCCTCTGGCTTAAAACGCCACGGGCCGTGCCTCGCGCATCGCTTGCGTCATGGCCAGGCCGATGCGCGTCGCTTCCGTCGCGTCGTGCAAGGTCAGCGACAAGGTGCGCCGGCCCAGTGCCGCATCCGTAAACTCCTGCGCCTCGATCAAAAAGGCGTCGGCGAAGCGGGCATAGAAGTCCGGCGTGCATTCATTGCGCACGCCATGCGCATCCGAAATTTCCACCCTGTTCAGGCGCGGATTGCTGCCCACGGCCAGGCGGCCGCCCGTGCCGAACACTTCCGTCAGGGTTTCGTGGCCGTGCGCCATGGTGCGCGAGGCCATGAAGCTGGCCATGCTGCCATCGGAAAATTCGACCGTCGCCAGGCCATTGTCCACGTCGCCGAACGCCTGCAAGCCCGTGTGGATGGCGTTGGTGCCGCTCGCATACACGCGTTTGGGCACGGGATTGCCCAGCAGCCAGCGCGCCAGGTCGATATCGTGCACGCTGCAATCGAGGAAGATGCCGCCGCTGGTGGGGGCGAAGCGCATGAAGGCGCCGCTGGGGTCGTTCTGGTCGCAGGTTTGCGAACGCACTAGGTAGGGCTTGCCGATCAAGCCTTGGGCAATCTTTTGCTGCGCATCATGGTAGCTGGCGTCGAAGCGGCGCACGAAGCCGATCATGATGGTCAGCTGCGGGTGGCGCGCCGCTTCCGCTTCCACCTTCAGGCAATCGGCCAGGTCCAGCGACAGCGGCTTTTCGCAAAACACGTGCTTGCCGGCGCGCAGGGCGGCGATGATCTGATCCGCATGCAGCGAGGTGGGCGTGACGAGGAAGACGGCGTCCAGGCCCGGGTGGGCCAGCAGGGCGTCGTAGTCGGCATAACCGGTGGTGATGCCGAGCGTGCTGGCTGCCCAGTCCAGTTCGGCTGGTACGGGGCTGCAGGCGGCCACGACTTCGGCATTCGGCACGCGCTGCGCCAGGTTGATGGCGTGGCGCTGGCCCAGCCGGCCCAGGCCGACGATGCCGACTTTTAATGTTGGGGATGACATGGTGTCTCCAGGTATTTTTATTATTGGTTTATAAAGTGACCACGCGCTGTTCGCGCCACGACAAGGTGGCCGCTTCGGCCAGCTCCAATGCCTTCAAGCCATCGTGAACGGTGGTGCGTAGCGGCGTGCCGTGGGTGAGGGCGTCAAAGAAATGCGCCATTTCCTGCGCGTAGGCCACGCGATAACGTTCCAGGAAGAAGTCTTCTGGCTTGTCCACGCTGACATTCACCGAACCATAGGCCGTCACTTCCGTCGGCTTGTGGTTGCCCGCTTGCAGCATGCCGGCGCTACCCAGCACTTCGAAGCGCTGGTCGTAGCCGTAGGCGGCGCGGCGCGAGGCATTGATCTGGCACAAGCGTCCCTTGGCCGTGCGGATGGTGACGACGGCCGTGTCCAGGTCGCCCGCCTCGCCGATGGCGGGGTCGACGAGGCAGCTGCCCGTGGCGTGCACGCTGACGGCTTCATCGTCGAGTATCCAGCGGAAGATGTCGAAATCGTGGATCAGCATATCCTTGAAGATGCCGCCCGACACCTTGATGTAGCTGACGGGCGGAGGACCAGGATCGCGGCTGGTGACGACCAGCAATTCGGGCGTGCCGATTTCGCCCGCTTCGATGCGTGTCTTGACGGCATTGAAAGTGGGGTCGTAGCGGCGCTGGAAGCCCAGCATGCACAGTACCTTGGCTTCCTTGACGGCGGCGGCGCAGGCGCGCGCGCGGTCGATCGTCAGGTCGACGGGTTTTTCGCAAAAGATGGCCTTGCCGGCGGCGGCCGAGCGCAGGATCAGGTCCGCATGCGTGTCTGTGCTGGAAGCGATGACGACGGCCTTGATGGCGGGGTCTGCCAATGCCGCCTCGACAGTCGCGCTGCTGCCGCCATGCAGGCCGGCCAGCGCGGCGGCGGCCTCCTGGTTGACGTCGACCACGTACTTGAACTGCACGCCGGGTTGGGCAGCCAGGTTGGCCGCGTGGATTTTGCCGATGCGTCCGGCGCCGAACAACGCTACTTCAATCATCATGTTCTCCTGGGGTGTGGATTTCTTCGATGTCGAGCTCTAATTTGTATGCCAGCGCGATGAACAGCGCCTGGCACAGGCAGATGGTGCTGGTCAGCGAACGGAAGGCGAAGGCGCTGCCCTCGGTGACGGTGAGCAGCGCGTCGGCGGCCCGCGCGAGCGGGGCCAGTTTGCTGTCGGTAATCACGAGGACCTTGGCGCCCTTGTCTTGCGCCGCCTTGATGCACTGCTGGGTTTCCTTGCCGTAAGGCGAGAAACTGATGGCGATCGCCACATCGCGTTCGCGCACGCTGCGCATCTGTTCGCGGTGCATGCCGCCCAGTCCGCTGATCAGGTGCACGCGCTTGTCCGTGTGTTCCAGCGCATAGGCGATGTAGGAGGCGATCGGAAAGGAACGGCGCACGCCGATCACATAGATATTTTCCGCTTTCAGCAGCAGATTGACGGCCGCTTCCAGCTGCGCGTCGTCGAGGCCGGCCGCCAGGTCGTCGAGGCCGGCGCGGCTGGCGCCGACGAATTCGCGCGTCAGGTCGCCTGCGCTGAGGGCGGCGTCGCGCGTGGAAATGAGCTTGCGGATGCGCTGCTGGTAGTCGGGCGTGGCGCCGGCCTGGTCCGTGTATGCCTGGCGGAACACATCCTGCATTTCCGAAAAGCCCGTATAGCCGAAGCGCTGCGCGAAACGCACGATGGCGGATGGCTGCACATCGCAGGCGGCAGCGATATCGCTGATGCGCTCGAGCATCAGGCTGGCCCGGTGCTTTTCAATGTATTGGGCGATGACTTTCAGCTGGCGCGACAGGTTGTCGTACTCGGCGGCAATGTGCTGCATCAACTGTTCGATGGGGGCGGTGGCTGCCATGGTGTTTTCCTCTGTGTGTTGCTGGGCCGTGGGATTGCTGCGGCTGGTTCTGGCGAGAATTATAGGAGGGAAATCCAAAAATAGAAATGAATTTCTATTTAAATTTATTTTGAAAATTTTATTGCATTTGTCTTTTTTGTGGCCTAAGCTGTGCGCAGTGCATCGGTTCGTGTGCCGCAAGGCCAGGCCGGTGACACCCTTCATAAAAGCTCGCAACTATAAAAATTAATCCGTCTAGGAGACATTCATGCATAGCAATAAAAGCAAGGGTTTGATGAAGTGCCTGGCCATCGCCAGCCTGGGCCTGAGCCTGGGTTTGAGCACGGGCGCCAGCCATGCTGCCGGCGAGAAATTCGTCATGGTCAGCCACGCGCCAGACTCCGATTCCTGGTGGAACACCATCAAGAACGCCATCAAGCAAGCCGGTGAAGACTTCAACGTATCCGTCGACTACCGCAATCCGCCGAATGGCGACCTGGCCGACATGGCGCGCCTGATCGAGCAGTCGGCCGCGCGCAATTACGATGGCTTGATCGCCGATATCGCCGACTTCAGCGTGCTGCAAAAACCGCTGGGTACGGTAGTGGCCAAGAAAATCATGCTCGTGACCATCAATTCGGGCACCATCGCGCAAAGCGAGCAGTTGAAAGCCATCATGCACGTGGGCCAGCCCGAGTATGACGCGGGCCTGGGCGCCGGCAAGCGCGCCAAGGAGGCGGGCATCAAGTCCTTCGTGTGCGTGAATCACTATGCGATGAATGCCTCGTCGTTCGAGCGCTGCCGCGGTTTTGCCGATGCGCTCGGCGTCGACTTCAAATCGTCCACGCTCGACACCAATGGCGTCGACCCTGGCGTGATCGAAAGCAAGGTCAGCGCCTATCTGCGCAGCAATCCGAAGACCCAGGCCGTGCTGGCGCTGGGACCGGATTCGGCGCCGGCCGCCATGCGCGCCGTCGAGAAGCTGGGCCTGAAAGGCAAGATGTATTTCGCCAGCTTCGACTTGTCGGAAGAAATCGCCAAGGGCATCAAGGATGGCAGCATCCAGTTCGCGATCGACCAGCAGCCCTACCTGCAAGGTTACATTCCTGTCGCCGTAATGGCCATCATGAAACAGCAAAAGATCACTGACCTGGCCAAGGTCAAGGAAATCCTGATCGCCAATCCGAAATACCAGGCGCGCCTGGCGGAATACGGCCTGACGCCCATCTACGGCCCACGCCACATCAGCTCAGGCCCCGGTTTCGTGACCAAGGAAAATATCTCCAAGGTCGAAAAATACGCCGGCCAATACCGCTAATCCACACAGTCGCCACCGGGAGTTGCCCAGCGCCGCACCGCCTCCCGCGGGCGGCGCATGGGAGGAACACGCCTGGCGCCAGCGATGCTGGCAGGAAAGTAATTGGAATTGGTAACAAGTATCACTGAAAGGACATCGTATGACTGCGCTCAAATCCAGCCTGGCTAGCCCCGGCAAGTATCCTCCTCCGCCTCCCGGCGCCTCCAGCAAGCCAGTTGCCGCCGCCGACGAGCGCGTGGGCACGACCAGCTGGGTCAAACGGTTTTTTGGCCGCCCCGAATTCGCCTCGATTTCCGGCGCGGTGCTCGTGTTTGCCTTCTTCGTCATCACGGCCGGCGATTCCGGCATGTTCAATCTCGATGGCGTCGTCAATTGGATGCAAGTGGCGTCCTACCTGGGCATCATCGCCATCGGCGCCTGCCTGTTGATGATCGCCGGTGAATTCGATCTGTCGATCGGTTCCATGATCGGCTTTGCCGGCATGATGATCGCCATTCCGACGATCTATTTCCACTGGCCATTGTGGGCCGCCATCCTGTTCGCCTTTGCCGGTTCCATGGCGCTGGGCTGGCTGAACGGCTACATCGTCATCAAGACGCGCTTGCCATCGTTCATCGTTACCCTGGCGTTCCTGTTCATCCTGCGCGGCCTGACGCTGGCCCTGTCGATCATGTTTGCCAACCGCACCATCGTCAGCGGCGTGGGCGACCTGGCGGCGCAGGACTGGCTGGCCAGCCTGCTGTTCCACGGCAATGTGGCGACGGGCCTGTTCCAGTGGATGGGCGCGCATGGCTGGATCGCCGTGCTCGACGACGGCTCGCCGCTGGTGAAGGGCATTCCGAAAGTCATCGCCTGGTGGCTGGTGCTGGCTGCCGGCGCCGCATTCGTGTTGTCGCGTACCCGCTTCGGCAACTGGATGTTTGCCGTGGGCGGCGACGCCAACGCGGCCAAGAACGTGGGCGTGCCGGTGCGCAAGGTCAAGATCTCGCTGTTCGTCTTCACGGCCTTCTGTGCCTGCCTGTTTGCCACCTTGCAAGTATGCGACGTGGGTTCGGCCGCCGCCGACCGCGGCATGCAAAAGGAATTTGAAGCCATCATCGCGGCCGTGATCGGCGGCGCCTTGCTGACGGGCGGCTACGGTTCCGTCGTCGGCGCCTGCTTCGGCGCGCTGATCTTCGGCGTGGTGCAGATCGGCATCACTTATACCAACATCAATTCGGACTGGTTCCGCGTGTTCCTCGGCGTGATGCTGCTGATCGCGGTGCTGTTCAATAACTTTGTACGCTCACGCGTCACGGAAGCGAGATAAATCATGAGCGAGCATATTCTTGCCCTGGAAAATGTCAGCAAGCGTTTCGGCTCCGTGCTGGCCCTGCAAAACATCACCATGCGCTTGCGCGAGGGGGAGGTTCATTGTTTGCTGGGCGACAACGGCGCCGGCAAGTCGACTTTGATCAAGACCCTGGCCGGTGTGCACAAACCGACCGATGGCCAATACCTGGTCGATGGCAAGCCCGTCGTCTTCAATTCGCCCAGCGAAGCGCTGGACATGGGCGTGGCCACCGTCTACCAGGATCTGGCGCTGGTGCCGCTGCTGTCCGTGGCGCGCAATTTCTTCATGGGCCGCGAGCCGATGAAAAAGCTGCTGGGCCTGGTGCCCGTGATGGATATCGACTATGCGGCCGACACGGCGCGCGACAAGCTGGCCGAGATGGGCATCATGGTGCGCGACCCGCACCAGGCCATCGGCACCATGTCGGGCGGCGAAAAGCAGTGCCTGGCCATCGCCCGCGCCATCCATTTCGGCGCCCGCGTGCTGATCCTCGACGAGCCGACGGCGGCCCTGGGCGTCAAGCAATCGTTCAATGTATTGAAACTGATTTACAAGGCGCGCGAGCGGGGCATTTCCGTGATCTTTATTACGCATAATGTGCACCATGCGTATCCGGTCGGCGACTCGTTCACTTTGTTGAACCGGGGCAAGTCGCTGGGCACCTTCACCAAGGATACGGTGACCAAGGATGCCTTGCTGGACATGATGGCGGGCGGTGCGGAAATGCAAACGCTGATGAGTGAACTCGACGGTGTCACGATTTAAGGATAGCCATGAATAATTCCACACAATTTGCCCAGGGGCGGGCGCTGGACGTGATCTGCCTGGGCCGCCTGGCGGTGGACCTGTACGCGCAGCAGATCGGCAGCACCCTGGAAGACGCGACCAGCTTTGCCAAATACCTGGGCGGCTCGTCGGCGAACATCGCCTTCGGCACGGCGCGCCTGGGCTTGAAGTCCGCCATGCTGTCGAAGGTGGGCGACGATCACATGGGGCGTTTCCTCACCGACACCTTGTCGCAGGAGGGTTGCGACGTCAGCCATGTCGGCATCGACCGCGACCGCCTGACGGCCCTGGTGATGCTGGGCATCAAGGATAAAAACACGTTTCCGCTGATTTTTTACCGTGAAAATTGCGCCGACATGGCCATCGAAGCATCTTCGGTGGATGCGGCCTTCATTGGATCGAGCAAGGCGCTGTTGATCACTGGCACGCATTTCTCCACGGCCGCCATGCACGCCGTCAGCACGCAGGCCCTTACATTGGCCCGCGCCAGCAACGTGCGCACCGTGCTCGACATCGATTACCGGCCCGTGCTGTGGGGCTTGTCGGGCAAGGCGGACGGCGAAACGCGTTTCGTCTCGAACGAAGGCGTCACCAAACATCTGCAAAGCATCTTGCCGCAGTTCGACTTGATCGTCGGCACGGAAGAGGAATTCATGATCGCCGGTGGCGGCGCCGACATCATGGCGTCCCTGCGCGCCGTGCGGTCCGCCACCCTGGCGACCCTCGTCGTCAAGCGCGGGCCGCTGGGCAGCGCCGTCATCGACAATGTGGTGCCGCACAGCCTCGATGACGCGTATAACTACCGTGGCGTGCGCGTGGAAGTGCTGAACGTGCTGGGCGCGGGCGACGCGTTTCTCTCGGGCTTTCTGAAAGGCTGGCTGCGCGGCGAGGATTACGAAGCGTGCTGCCGCTACGCGAACGGTTGCGGCGCCCTGGTCGTGTCGCGCCACGGCTGCGCGCCGGCCATGCCTTCGCCCGTCGAGCTCGACTATTTCCTGGCCAACGCGGCCAAACTGACGCAGCCGGACCAGGACGCGACCTTGTCCCGTCTGCACCGCACGACGGTAGCGCGCAAGGAGTGGAATGAGTTGTGCGTGTTTGCCTTTGACCACCGCACGCAATTCTTTGAGCTGGCGCAACAGACGGGCGCACCCGAGTCCGCCATTGCGGCCCTGAAGCAATTGATGGTGCAAGCCGTCGCGCAGACGGAAACGGCCTTGCAGCTGGCCGGCAAGACTGGCGTGCTGATCGATGGTCGCTATGGCGTCGATGCCCTCAATGATGCGACGGGACGTGGCTGGTGGATCGGCCGTCCCGTGGAATTGCCGGGATCAAACCCGCTGCAATTCGACTGGGGCCGTTCCATCGGCTCGCATCTGCTCAGCTGGCCCAAGGAACATGTGATCAAATGTCTGGTGCAGCTGCACCCGGACGATGCCGTGGAAAACCGCCTGGAACAGGAAGCGCAGATCAAGGGCCTGTACGACGCGGCGCAAGTGAGCGGTCACGAACTGTTGCTGGAAGTGATACCGTCGGAAGCCTTGCCGCACCGCGACGACACGGTCTTGCGTGCCGTCAAGCGCCTGTACAACCTGGGCATTTACCCGGAATGGTGGAAGCTGGAAAGTATGTCTGCCCAACAATGGCAATCCATCGATGCCCTCGTGCATGAGCGCGATCCGTATTGCCGTGGCGTCGTCCTGCTGGGTTTGAACGCGCCGATTGCCGCCCTGGCCGACAGTTTTGAGCAAGCCAGTGCCAGCACGACGTGCCGCGGCTTCATGGTGGGCCGCACCATCTTCCAGGAACCGAGCCGCCGCTGGCTGGCGGGCGAACTCGACGATGCGGGCCTGATCGCCGCAGTGCGCGCCAACTTCGAGCAGCTTATCGCCCTGTGGCAGCGTACGCGCAACCGCCTGGAGCGTGCAGCATGAGCGCCACGATCAGATTGACTATGGCGCAGGCGCTGGTGCGCTATCTGGCCGCCTTGCGGGTGGCAGGGGGCGAACCTTTGTTCGGCGGCGCCTTCGCCATCTTTGGCCACGGCAACGTGGCGGGACTGGGCGAGGCGCTGTACCAGTACCGTGACAGTTTCCCGACTTATCGCGCCCACAACGAGCAGGCGATGGCGCACTCGGCCATCGCTTACGCAAAAGCGCACATGCGCCGGCGCATGATGGCGGTCACCAGTTCCATCGGTCCCGGCGCCACCAACTTGCTGACGGCCGCCGCCCTGGCGCACGTGAACCGCTTGCCCGTGCTCTTGCTGCCCGGCGACGTATTCGTCTCGCGCGCGCCCGATCCCGTGCTGCAGCAGCTGGAAGATGCCTCGGACGGCAGCGTCTCGGTGAATGATGCCTTCAAACCTTTATCGCGTTATTTCGACCGCATCGTCTATCCGGAGCAATTGCTCACCGCCTTGCCGCGTGCCATCGCCGCCTTGACGGACCCGGCCGCCTGCGGCCCCGTCACTTTATCTTTGCCGCAAGACGTGCAGACCATGGCGTATGACTATCCTGCCAGCTTTTTCGAACCGAGAGTCGTGCGTTTCCGCGCCTTGCCGCCTGTCGAGCAGGAGCTGGAAGAAGCGGTGTCGCTGTTGAAAAACGCCAAGCAGCCGCTGATCGTGGCTGGCGGCGGCGTGCTGTACGGCCAGGCCAGCGCCGCCTTGCAGGCGTTTGCCGAGCGCCATGGCATTCCCGTGTCGGAAACCCAGGCGGGCAAGAGCGCCTTGCCGTGGGACCATCCGCTGCAGCTGGGCGCCATCGGCGTGACGGGCTCGCCTGCCGCGAACGCGCTGGCGGCGGATGCGGACGTGGTGCTGGCCATCGGCACGCGCCTGCAGGATTTCACCACCGGCTCGAATTCCCTGTTTGCGCAGGCGCAGCTGGTCAGCTTGAACGTCAACAGTTTTGACGTGCTGAAACGTCGTGGCCTGGGCTTGCAGGCGGACGCAACGCTGGGCTTGCAAGGCCTGTCGCGGCTGCTCGGCAGCTGGAACAGCGCAGGGCAATGGATGGACCGCGCGCAGCAGGCGGGCAACGCCTGGCGCGCGACGGTGGCTGCCATCACCGGCAAGCGCGAGGTGGCCGGCTTGCCGTACGACGGCGAAGTCATCGGCGCCGTGCAGCGTTCCGCTCCCGATTCCACCAGCCGCGACATCGTCGTTTGCGCGGCGGGGACTCTGCCGGCCGAACTGCACAAGCTGTGGCGCACGTCGACGCCAGGCGGCTACCACATGGAATACGGCTATTCGTGCATGGGCTATGAAATCGCCGGCGGCCTCGGCGTCAAGATGGCAAAACCGGAAGCGGAGGTCATCGTCATGGTGGGCGACGGCAGCTACCTGATGATGAATTCGGAAATCGCCACTTCCGTCATGCTCGATAAAAAACTCATCATCGTCGTGCTCGACAATCGGGGCTATGGCTGCATCAACCGCCTACAGCAGGCGTGCGGCAATGCTTCGTTCAACAATATGTTGCCCGATAGCGCGCCGCATATTGACTTTGCCCTGCATGCGCAATCGCTGGGCGCGCTGTCCGAACATGTGGGCTCGATTGCCGAACTGGAACAGGCGATGCTGCGCGCCCGCGCCGCTACGCGTACCTATCTGATCTGCATCGATACGGACGACACGCGCACGACCGAAGAGGGTGGTTGCTGGTGGGAAGTGGCCGTGCCCGAGGTCTCCACCCAGCCCGGCGTGCAGCTTGCGCGCGCCCGTTATGAACTTGACCGCCAAGGACAACAAAAATGAACGCACCGACATGGAATGTGAAGATCGGCATCAACCCGATCTCGTGGATGAACGACGATTTGCCGTCGCTGGGGGGAGAAACCCCGCTGGAAACGGCCCTCAAGGAAGGCGCCGAGATCGGCTACGTGGGCTTTGAGCTGGGCAACAAGTTTCCGAAAGATGCCCCTGCCTTGAACGCCGTGCTGGGCAAGTATGGCCTGGCGTGTGTTTCCGGCTGGTATTCGGGACGCCTGGCGCACCGCTCGGTCGAGGAAGAGATCGCCGCTGTGGCATCGCATCTGCGTTTGCTGGCGGACAGCGACGCCACCGTGATGGTCTACGGCGAAGTGGCCGACGCCATCCAGGGCGAAGCGCGCGCCCTGTATAAGCGCCCCCGTTTCCAGTCGCAGCAGCAATGGCAGGAATATGCAAACAAATTGACGGCCTTTGCCGCCCACCTGCTGGCGCATGGAGTACGCCTGGCCTATCACCATCACATGGGCGCTTACGTGGAAACGCCGGCCGATGTGGACCAATTGATGGCCTTGACGGGACCCGAGGTCGGCTTGCTGTTCGACACGGGCCACATCACCTTTGCCGGCGGCGATGCGCTGGCAGTGCTGAATAAACATATCGATCGCATTTGCCACGTGCATTGCAAGGACGTGCGCCCGAATGTGGTGAAACTGGCCCGCAATGGCCACTGGAGTTTCTTGCAGGCCGTCATCAATGGCGCCTTCAGCGTGCCGGGCGACGGCAGCATCGACTTCCCGGCCATCCTCACGCGTTTATATTTGCACGGCTACGAAGGCTGGCTGGTGGTGGAAGCGGAGCAAGACCCGGCCGTCGCGCCCAGCTACGAATATGCGAAGATGGGCCACGATTACCTGGCACGCCTGGTCGATGCCATTCCCCGCCTGGGCCGGGAGGCGGCATGAGCCCGCTGCTGGTGAAGGCCCGGTCGGGTTCCGCCATCGTCGAGGTGACGCCCGAGTCGGCCGGCTGGACGCATGTGGGCTTTGCCGCGCACCGGCTTCAAGCGGGCGAGTCATTGAACCTGGAGACAGGCAGCCGCGAACTGTGCATCGTCGTGCTGACGGGCACGGTCACCGTCAAGGCGGACGGGCAGGAATGGCGCGAGATCGGCAAGCGCCAAAGCGTCTTCGAGGACCGCTCGCCGTATGCCGTGTATGTCCCATTGGAAACCAAGGTCAGCATCACGGCCGTGAGCAACGCGGAAGTGGCCCTGTGCAGCGCACCGGCCACGACCCAGCGTCAGGCACGCCTGATCGAGCCATCGTCCATGATGCGCTCCGTACGCGGCAAGGGTGCCAACACGCGTTATGTGTGCGACATCCTGCCGCAGACGGCCGAGGCCGACGGCTTGCTGGTGGTGGAGGTGGTGACGCCATCCGGTCATTCGTCGAGCTATCCGCCGCATAAACACGACAGCGACAATGTGCCGCTGGAAAGTTCGCTCGAGGAAACCTATTACCACCGCCTGAACCCGGAACAGGGATTTGCCTTCCAGCGGGTCTACACGGATGACCGTTCCATCGATGAAGCCATGGCCGTGGAAAACCACGACGTGGTGATGGTGCCCAGGGGCTACCACCCCGTGACCGTGCCGTATGGCTACGATGGGTATTACCTGAACGTGATGGCCGGCCCGAAACGCGTGTGGCACTTTAAAAATGACCCGGCCCATGAGTGGCTGATGAATAGCAAATAAAGGAACTCCAATGACAACGCAACAGATTGGCCACTTTATCGGTGGCAACCCGATGGCTTCGCGCTCCGAGCGCACGAGCGACGTCTTCAATCCTGCCACGGGCGCCGTGACGGCGAAGGTGGCGCTGGCGACGCCTTCCGAATTGAACGCGGCCGTGGCCGCCGCCCATGCGGCGTTTCCCGCCTGGTCGCAAACCTCGCCCCTGCGCCGCGCCCGCGTGATGTTCAAGTTCAAGGAATTGCTGGAAGAGCACTCGGACCAGTTGGCCGCCCTTATCACGGCAGAGCACGGCAAAGTGTTCACGGATGCCAAAGGGGAAGTGACGCGCGGCATCGAAGTGGTGGAATTTGCCTGCGGCATCCCGCAAATGATGAAGGGGGAGTATTCGGAGCAGGTGGCCGGCGGCATCGACGCCTGGTCCATCCGCCAGGCGCTCGGCGTCTGCGTCGGCATCACGCCCTTCAATTTTCCCGTGATGGTGCCGATGTGGATGTTCCCGATGGCAATTGCCTGCGGCAATACCTTCGTATTAAAGCCGTCGGAACGCGACCCGTCGGCCAGCCTGCTGCTGGCGCAGCTGTTGACGGATGCGGGTTTGCCCGATGGCGTCTTCAACGTGGTGCAGGGCGACAAGGAAGCCGTCGATGGCTTGTTGCATCACCCGGACGTGCGCGCCGTCAGCTTTGTCGGTTCCACGCCGATCGCCGAATATATCTACGCCACCGGCTGCGCGCAGGGCAAGCGCGTGCAGGCGCTGGGCGGCGCGAAAAACCACATGGTGGTCATGCCGGATGCGGACATTCCGCAAACCGTCGATGCCCTGATGGGCGCCGCCTTCGGTTCGGCGGGCGAGCGCTGCATGGCCATTTCCGTGGTGGTAGCGGTGGGCAATGTGGCGGACCAGCTGGTCGAGGCGCTGGTGCCGCGCATCGCCGCCCTCAAGATCACGCAGGGCATGGATTTAACAGCGGAAATGGGGCCTGTGGTGACGCAAGTGCACAAGGAGAAGATCGCCGGCTATATCGCCACGGGCGTCAAGGAAGGCGCCAAGCTGGTCAGTGACGGGCGCGGTTTCGTGTTGCCAGGCTACGAAAACGGCTTTTTCCTCGGCGGCAGCCTGTTCGACCATGTCACGCCCGAGATGACGATCTACAAGGAGGAAATCTTCGGCCCCGTGCTGTGCATCGTGCGCGTGCCCGATTTCGCCACGGCGCTGGACCTCGTCAACGCGCACGAGTACGGCAACGGCACGGCCATTTATACGCGCGACGGCAACACGGCGCGCGAATACACGCACCGGGTGCAGGTGGGCATGGTGGGCGTGAACGTGCCGATCCCCGTGCCGATGGCTTTCCACAGCTTCGGCGGCTGGAAGCGCAGCCTGTTCGGCGACCACCACGCGCATGGTCCGGAATCCGTGCGTTTCTACACGAAGCAGAAGGCGGTGACGCAGCGCTGGCCCGCTTCCACGGCCGCCGGCGCCGAATTTGCCATGCCGACATTGAAATAAGCCCATCCAAACTGCACGTCGGGTGCGAGCACATGCACCGCGTGCAGGTGGGGAGGGATGGGAAAAGCAGGGCGTCAACGTGCCGATCCCCGTGCCGATGGCTTTCCACAGCTTCGGCGGCTGGAAACGCAGCCTGTTCGGCGACCACCACGCGCATGGTCCGGAATCCGTGCGGTTCTACACGAAGCAGAAGGCCGTGACGCAGCGCTGGCCTGCTTCCACGGCTGCCGGTGCCGAATTTGCCATGCCGACCCTGAAGTAATTGGCCCTAGCGCTATCTGGTTCGCTTCTTGCTTACTGCAATGGTTAATTGTTTAGCCATTGCAGATAGCCCTCCATGACGTCCAGCCGTACCCAGCCATTGCGCATCGTTGTCGTCAACACTATTGTCGAGCACGGCGTGCACGAGAATGCGGCATTGGCGGCCCAAGTGCAGCGCGGCAACGCCTTGCGCATCGGTTTGCTTGAATCGGGGTATGACATCGTCGCCTCCCTGCCAGCCGACCTCTACCTTCCCGAACGTATCGCCCAGTTGCAGCCCGACCTCATCATCATTGACGCCGAATCGGATGCGCGCGACGTACTCGAACACATCGTCATCGCCACGCGTGATGAGCGCCGCCCCATCGTCCTCTTTACCGAAGACGGCGCCACGGCCAGCATTGACGCGGCCATGGCGGCCGGCGTGTCCGCCTATATCGTGGCCGGCTTGCAGGCCGAGCGCATTCAACCCGTGCTGAACGTGGCTCTGGCGCGCTTTCGGCAGGAAGAAAAATTGCGCGCCGAATTGCTCGACACGCGGCACAAGCTGCTCGAGCGCAAGGTGATCGAGCGGGCCAAGGGCCTGTTGATGACGCATCACGGCTTGACGGAAGAGCAGGCTTACCAGCGCTTGCGCAGCATGGCCATGAACAAGAAACTCAAACTGGCGGAAATTGCCCAGCGTATCCTCGACGTGGAGGACTTGCTGGGATGAATCGTCCATTTCCTGATACATGCTGGTGCAGCGCACCATTCCGGTGCGTTTCCAGCCTCCCTGGACGGGACGTGCACAGGCACGGTCCTTGCTGCTGGAAGGGGAGAGCCTTGCCCACGGTGGCGCGGAAAAACAGTACTTATCAGCAAGGAATGGTATGACAGAGCAAGCGGGCAAAGAGGCGGGACATGGTGCCCAGGTGATGCGGTCCCTGCAGCCGGAAAAACAGACGATACGCATCGGCTACCTGCCGCTGGCCGATTGCGCCTCGCTGGTGATGGCGTCAAAGCTGGGCCTGGATGAAAAATACGGCATCAAGATCGAACTGAGCCGCGAGATGTCGTGGGCTGGCGTGCGCGACAAATTGAATAGCGGCGAACTCGACGTTGCCCACGTGTTGTATGGCCTCGTGTATGGCGTGCAGATGGGCATCGGCGGACAACAGCACGACATGGCCGTGCTGATGAACCTCAATCACAGCGGCCAGGCCGTCACCCTGTCGGCGGCGCTGGCGCGCGATGGCGCCCACGATGGCGCCACACTGGCGCGGCATATGCGCGGCGCGGCGCGGCCATTTGCGTTTGCGCATACTTTCCCGACCGGCAACCACGCGATGCTGCTGCAATACTGGCTGGCTGCGCATGGAATCGACCCGCTGCGCGACGCGCGCGTGATGACGGTGCCGCCGTCGCAGATGGTGGCCGCCTTGCGCGCGGGCCAGATGGATGGCTTTTGCGCCGGGGAACCGTGGGGCTACAAGGCCATCGTCGATGGCGTCGGCGTGACAGCCACCACCAGCGGCGCCATCTGGCCCGACCATCCGGGCAAGGTGCTGGGCACCAGCGCCGCGTTTGCGCAGCAGCATCCGAACAGCTGCCGCGCCCTGATCGCCGCCGTGCTCGAGGCGGGGCGCTGGATCGACGCCAGCGATGCCAACCGGCTGGCCATGGCTGCCATTCTGGCCGAACCCGCTTACTTGAATACGCCGCAGGAAACGCTGGCGCCACGCATTCTCGGCCATTATCAGGATGGCCTGGGCAAGACCTGGGACGAGGCGCACGGTTTAAGGTTTTATGGCGCCGGCGCCGTCAATTTTCCCTATCTGTCCGACGGCATGTGGTTCATGACCCAGCACCGGCGCTGGGGCCTGCTGCGCGACGAACCCGATTACCTGGCCGTGGCAAGGCAAGTCAACCGTATCGACCTGTACCGCCAGGCGGCGGAAATGACGGCCACGCCCTTGCCCGCTTCGCCGCTGCGCAGCTCGACCCTGTGCGACGGCGTCGTGTGGGACGGCAGCGCGCCGGAAGCGTACGCGGCATCGTTTGCCATCGGCCACTTTTTTTAATGGGAGATTTCATCATGGCACAACAAGGAAGCGTGACTTTGGTCGGCGCCGGTCCCGGCGACCCGGACCTGTTGACCATCAAGGCGGTGAAGGCCATCGCGCGGGCCGACGTGGTGCTGATCGACGATCTCGTCAACCCGGCCATCCTCGCGCATGCGGCGCCCGGCGTGCGCGTGGTCGAGGTGGGCAAGCGGGGCGGCTGTGCTTCCACGCCGCAAGCCTTCATCGAACGCCTGATGCTGGCCGAAGCCCGCGCCGGCCTGCACGTGGTGCGCTTGAAAGGGGGCGACCCCTATCTGTTCGGGCGCGGCGGCGAAGAGCGCGCCTACCTGCGCAGCCACGGCGTGGCCGTCGAAGTGATCCCTGGCATCAGCAGCGGCCTGGCCGCGCCTTCCAGCATCGGCGTGCCGCTGACGCACCGCGGCTGGAGCCAGGGCGCCATTTTCGTCACAGGCCATGGCAAGGATAGCGCGTCCGAGCCGAACTGGGCGGCATTGGCGCAGAGCAAGCTCACCCTCGTCATCTACATGGGCGTGGCTAGGGTGGCCGCCATCCAGGCGGGCTTGCTGGCCGGCGGCATGGCGCCAGGCACGCCCGTGGCCGTGGTGCAATCGGCCAGCTTGCCGGCGCAGCGCCAGCTGCTGAGTACCTTGCAAGCCTTGCCTGCCGACTTGCTGGCCAGCGGCCTGGGCAGCCCCAGCATCATCGTCGTGGGAGAGGTGGTGCGCTGCGCCGATGCCTGGGATGACCATGGCGCACAGGGCTTGCTGGCCGCGACCGTGTGATTTAGCGGATCGGCAGCGCCACGGGACGGATGGGGGCCGCGTCGCCGCCACGGAATTTCAATGAAGCGCCGATGAAGGCAAACTGGTAGACCCTGTCGCGCGACAGCGCTTCCAGGTCGACCAGTTCCAGGATGGGCGTGCCCTGCTGCGCCAGCAGATAGGTGTGCACGGGTAGGTAATTGCCGGCCACTTCGGACGGAAACGCTTCGAAACTGAGGTTGTCCGCACCGACCACCATGGCGCCGCCATCTTCTACGAGGAATTTTGCCGCGTCCAGCGACAGGCCGGGGGGATTGGCCATGTACGCTTGCGCCTGCTCATAGTGCTGCATGCGGCCCGTGCGTATCAGCACCACGTCGCCTTTTTCCAGCGTGACCTTCTGTTTTGCCAGCGCCGCGCGCAAGTCTTGCCGCGTGACCCGGTAATTGTCGGGCAGCTGTTGCAATCCCTTGGCCACGGCCACGTCGATCAGCACGCCGCGCGCGACGATGGGCGGCAGTTTTTCGGCCCCCGTCACGGTCCAGCCCCGGTCGCCCAGGTATTGCTCTTCCGTAAAACCATTCCAGATCTTGCCGTTCAGGCCAAAGTGATTGAGGGCGTCGATATGCGTGCCCATGTGCGCATACATGGACACGGCCGAGCCCGTATAACTGACGTGGCGGTTCATCTGTTCGCCCACGTTCATCGAGTCGGCCACCACGTTGCCCTTCGGCGTGTGCGTCATCCACATCTGGTAGGGCGGATCGCCGGCCGCCTGCCAGCTGGGCATGCCGACATAGAAATCGACGGCCAGGTCGTAGCTCTTGCCGCCGTCGATGCGCGCCAGGATGGCGGCGCGCGAGGCCGGTGTCATCAGGTTCAGGCGGCCGATCTCGTCTTTCGGCCCCCAGGGGCTGATGCCCACTTCCGGCAGGGCGGCGGCCGGGGCGGCCTGCACTGTGCCGGCCAGCAGCGCCAGCAGCACGGTGGTCAGGGTGGCGGATGGTTTGAACATGGGGTACTCCTTGCGTGACATGAATGAAGAAGCCGCCATCATATTATTTTCTGGCTCATTGATAATCAGCGATAAAATAATAAGATATTCAACCATAAGGAAAGAATCATGGATGTCCTGGCGCACATGCGCGTGTTTCGCAAGGTGGTCGAGCGCGACAGCTTCAGCAAGGCGGCGCTGGACCTGAACCAGTCGGCGGCGGCCATCAGCAAGCAGGTGCGCCAGCTGGAGGCGCATCTGGCGACCGTGCTGCTGGTGCGCACGACGCGGCGCATGAGTTTGTCGGACGGCGGGCGCGCCTACTATCTGGAATGCTGCCGCCTGCTCGATGAAATCGATGCGCTGGAACTGGCCACGCGCGGTTGCGCCGGCAAGGTGGCGGGGCGGCTGCGCGTGAATGCACCGCTGTCGTTTGGCCTGAAGGTGCTGTCGCCGCTGCTGCCGGTGTTCATGGCCCGCTATCCGGAAGTCAAAATCGAAATGACCCTGGACGACCGCCTGCGCGACGTGGTGGGCGAGGGCTATGACGTGTCGCTGCGCATCCGCGCCGCGCTGGCCGATTCGACCCTGGTGGCGCGCCGCCTGGGCGACGTCGAACAGATGATTTGCGCGGCGCCCGCCTACCTGGCGCGGCGTGGCACGCCCCGTCAGGCGCAGGATTTGCACGGCCACGATTGCCTGGCTTACCGCCTGGCCGACAGCCCCGGCATCTGGCAGCTGGCCGGACCGGAAGGGAGCAGCAGCATCGTCCTGCCTGTGCGCTTTTCCGCCGACAGCAGCCTGCTGCTGGCCGACATGCTGGTGGCGGGCATCGGCGTGGGCGCGCTGCCGTCGTTCGTCGCCGCGCCGCTGCTGGCCAGCGGCGCCCTGGTGCGCGTGCTGCCGTCGCACGGCATGGCCAGGCGCGGCGTGTATGCCTTGATGCCCGACGGACGCCATGTGCAGGAAAAGGTGCGCGCCTTTTGCGACTTCCTGGCCGGTGAGTTGCGGGAGGCTTAAGCGCGCGTTGTTTTCCAGTGCAACCATCATGCGCGCTTTTTTTCTTGCACAAGCGCGTCTGGCAGGAGCTTTGATAGTATCCTCGTACTTGCTGGGTGGCCGGAGCGCCGCACATTCGAGGAAACCGGAATAAGCGATTGACAATGCACACTTTGAGCAAGGGCGGGGCGGGATCAGGCATCAGGATCTGGGCGGGTGGCTTGCTGCTGGCATTGGCGGTGGGCGGCGCCCTGTATGCGGGTGCGGCGCGCACGGTCAATGACGACGCCGAACAGCGTTTCGACAATCTCACGCATGGCGCCCAGCATAGCCTGGCCACGCGCGTAAAAAGCTATTCCGACCTGCTGCGCGGCCTCGAAGCCCTGTTCCGCACCAGCGAGCACCTGACGCGCCGCCAGTTCCACGATTACGTGGCCGGCCTCGATATCGCGCGCCAGTTCCCTGCCATCGAATCGGTCAATTACGCGGTGGCCGTCCCGTCGGCGCAGCGCGCCGCCTTCATCGAGGCTGTGCGCAAGGACACCAGCCTGGCGCCGCGCGGCTATCCCGCATTCACCATCCGACCGCCCGGCGAGCGGCCGGAATACGCGGTGCTCACTTACCTGGAACCCGACTCCCTGCTGGCCGAACGCATGGGCGTCGATATCGGCGCCAACCCGCTGGTGGCGCAGGCCCTGGCGCAGGCGCGCGACAGCGGCGAGGTCGGCGCGTCGGGCCAGGTGATCATGATCAAGGGACCGCCCGCGCACGTGGGCCTGGGCATGCGCCTGCCCGTGTACCGCAATGGCATGCCGCAAGGCAGCGTGGCCGAGCGCCGCGCCGCCTATCAGGGATCCGTCGGCATCGGCTTTGGCGTGGCGCAGCTGGTGCACAGCGCACTCGAACGCAGCGCCCTGGAACCGCTGCACCTGACCCTGTACAGCGCCGCCGAGGCGCCGCCTGCCGACGGCGTCTGGCGCATCACGCCGCAGGACCGCCTGCTGTTCAACGACGGTGGCGACCTGATGGCCCCGCCGCCGCAACCGGGCAGCGATGCCGACTATTTCGACCAGGTGCTGCCGGTGGCGTACCAGGGCGGCCTGTGGAAAGCCCATTTCCGCGTGCGCAAGGCGGAGCTGTACAGCCCCTTCGACCGCTATTTTCCATGGCTGGCGCTGGCCGTCGGCGTGGCCGGCACCCTGCTTATTTATGGCTATATCTTTACCTTGTACCGCTCGCGCCGCAACGCGGTGGCGCAGCGCACCCTGCTCGATACGGTGCTCGACAGCGTCGACGCCTACGTCTACATGAAGGATGCCGACCTGCGCTACCGCTACGTGAATGCGCGCACGGCGAAGATACTGGGCCGTTCGGCGGAGCAGCTGATCGGCCGCCAGGATGGAGAATTGATGCTCGGTGATGCGGCGGCATCCGCGCAGCGCACGGAGCGCCAGGTGTTCGACAGCGGCGCCAAGTTCGTCGGCGAGGAGCGCTTCGTCGATGCGCAAGGGCAGGTGCACCACCTGTGGAGCGTGAAGGTGCCGCTGGGCTTGCCCGGTCCCGTCACGGGCCTGATCGGTCTGTCCACCGACGTGACGGAGCTGCACCGGCTGAAGGAGCAGGCCGACGCGGCCAGCCAGGCCAAGAGCGACTTCCTGTCGAACATGAGCCATGAAATCCGCACGCCGATGAACAGCATCATCGGCATGGCGCACCTGGCGCTGAAATCGGTAGCCGACGCGCGCCAGCGCGACTATCTGCAGAAAATCTTCCATTCGGGCCAGCATTTGCTGGGCCTGATCAACGACATCCTCGATTTTTCCAAGATCGAGGCGGGCAAGCTGGAACTGGAAGTGCTGGATTTCCGTCTCGACACCCTGCTGGCGAACATCGCCAGCCAGCTCGGCGATGCGGCCGCCGTCAAGGGCCTGGCACTGCAGTTCGATATCGCGCCGGAACTGACGCAGCGCTGGCGTGGCGACCCGCTGCGCCTGGAGCAGGTCTTGCTGAACCTGGCCAGCAACGCCATCAAGTTTTCCGACAATGGCAGCATCTTCGTGCGCGTGCGCCAGTCCGAGGAGCGGGGCAGCCACAGCATGCTGCGCTTCGAAGTGCAGGACCGGGGCATCGGCATGAACCAGGAAGAGGTGGCGCAGCTGTTCCGCTCCTTCCACCAGGCGGACCCGTCGACCACGCGCAAGTATGGCGGCAGCGGCCTGGGACTGGTGATCAGCAAGCAGCTGGTGGAGCTCATGGGCGGCAAGGTGGGCGTGTACAGCCAGCCTGGCCTGGGCAGCACCTTCTGGTTCACGGCGCGCCTGGAGAAAAGCACGCAGGCCAGTGACGAGCGCATCGCCGAAGTGGAGCCGGAAGTGCTGGGAGTGATACGCGGCGCGTCCATCCTGCTGGTGGAAGATAACGTCTTCAGCCAGCAGGTAGGCTGCGAATTGCTGGAAGACGCCGGCGCCACGGTCTGCGTCGCCTGCAATGGTCGCGAGGCGCTGGAATTGCTGGCCCACCAGCGCTATGACTGCGTGCTGATGGACGTGCAGATGCCGGAAATGGACGGCTTCGAGGCGACGCGCCGCATCCGCGCCGATCCGCAGCTTGCCGGCCTGCTGGTGATCGCCATGACGGCCAATGCGGGCAGCGAAGACCGCGCCCGCTGCCTGGCGGCGGGCATGGACGAATTCGTGACCAAGCCGATCGCCCCGAATCTGCTGTTTCACCTGCTGGCGAAATGGTTCCGCCTGCGTGGAGGCATTGGCGGCATCGGCCATGCGCGCGCGGGCGAGAGGCCGGCGGCGGCGCCGAAAGCGCCGCCATCGGCCGCTTCGCCGGAATTGCGCGACACGGCCATCCTCGACCTGGCCACGCTGGCGCTCACGTTCAGCAATGACGCCGTGAAGATGCGCAAGTACACCCAGCTGTTTCTCGACACGGCGCGCGACGGCATCGCCGAAATGGAGCAGGCCATGGCGCTGGAAGACCTGGGGCGCCTCGCCGACCTGGGCCACCGCAGCAAATCGTCGGCGCTGGCCGTGGGCGCGCATGCCTTTGCGGGCCTGTGCACGTCGATCGAAGGCTTGCGCCTGGGCGGCGACCTGCAGCAGGCGCGCGCTTTGCTGACGGCGCTCGGACCGGCGCTGGCGCAGGTGGCAGAACAAATTTCAGTGGAATTTTCCGCCAGCGACGCCCCCTGACGCAAGCAGCGGCGATAATATGCCTTTGACGTCTCTGGCCACCCGGCCGGAGGCGCGGCAACCCATCGGATCAGCATGCATACTCCCGTTACGCCCGGCCTCCTCATCCTGCATGGCAACCAGCTGGAACAGCTGCGCGCCGCCGTCTTCCAGTGGCTGCGCCAGCATCCGCTGGCGCCCCTGGAAACGGATATCTTCCTGGTGCAGTCAAACGGCGTGGCCGAGTGGCTGAAGATCGCCCTGGCCGAGGAGATGGGCGTGTGCGCCGCCACGCGCATCGCGCTGCCGGCGCGCCTGCTATGGGAAAGCTACCGGGGGATGCTGGGGCGCGAAAGAGTCCCGCGCGTGTCGCCGTTCGACAAGTCCCCGCTGACGTGGCGTTTGATGCGTCTGTTGCCCTCGCTGCTGGCCGACCCCGTGTTTGCGCCGCTGCGCTACTTCCTTGCCGATGGCGACAGCGAGCGCCGGCTGCAGCTGGCCGAGCGGCTGGCCGACTTGTTCGACCAGTACCAGGTCTACCGCGCCGACTGGCTGGCCGATTGGGCGGCCGGGCGCGACCAGTTGCGCACGGCGCGCGCTGTATCCATCGCATTGAAGGAAGACCAGCGCTGGCAGGCGCAGTTGTGGCGCGCCGTGGCGGCCGACGTCGAGGCGTTCGAGCGCGACACGGGCCGCGCCGACATCCACGACGCCTTCCTGGCAGCGATCGCCGCCGGCGATGCGCCTGCCGGCAAGCTGCCGCGACGTGTCGTGCTGTTTGGCGTGTCGGCCTTGCCGTACCAGACCTTGCAGGCGCTGGCCGCGCTGGCGCGCCACACGCAGGTGGTGCTGGCCGTGCCCAATCCGTGCCAGTTTTACTGGGGCGACATCATCGACGGGCGCGACTTGCTGCGCGCGCAAAACAAGCGCCAGCGGCAGCGCAACGGCACCGACCTGGCGCAAATTCCGCTGGAAGAACTGCATGCGCACAGCCACCCGCTGCTGGCCAGCTGGGGCAGGCAAGGGCGCGATTTCATCCGCATGCTCGATGAATTCGACGAACACGCGCAAGCCGAGGGTCGCGACGACAGCCTGCGCATCGACCTGTTTGGCGAGGAAACGGGCGAGACCCTGCTGCAGCAGGTGCAGGTGGCCATCCGCGAACTGCGCCCGCTGGCCGAGCATGAGCAGGTGCCGCCCGAGCCAGGCGACCGCTCGATCGAATTCCACGTGGCGCACAGCGTGCAGCGCGAAGTGGAAGTGCTGCACGACCAGCTGCTGGCCATGTTCGCGCACAGCGCCCAGACGGGCTTGCGCCCGCGCGACGCGGTGGTGATGGTGCCCGACATCGACACTTTCACGGCTGCCATCCACGCCGTCTTCGGCCAGTACCGGCGCAATGACGAGCGCTTCATCCCGTTCGAGATCGGCGACGTGAAGGACCGCAGCGTCAACCCGCTGCTCGTCGCGCTCGAGTGGCTGCTGCAGCTGCCGCAGCAGCGCTGCCGCCAGAGCGAAGTGCGCGACTTGCTCGATGTGCCGGCGCTTGCCGCCCGCTTTGGCCTGCAGCCGGACGACCTGGCCACCCTGGGCGCGTGGATCGAAGGGGCCGGCGTGCGCTGGGGCCTGGACCAGGAACACCGCGCCGGCCTGGGGCTGGGCGCGGCCGGCGAGCAGAATGCGTGGATCTTCGGCGTGCGGCGCATGCTGCTCGGCTATGCCAGCGGCAGTGGCGCCAGCTTTGGCGGTATCGAGCCGTATGCGGAAGTGGGCGGCCTCGATGCGGCGCTGGCGGGGTCCTTGGCGCAGCTGGTCGAGGCGCTGCTGCACTGGCGCACCTTGCTTGCAGGCGCCTGCACGCCAGCGGAGTGGGGCGTGCAGGCGCGCGCGCTGCTGGCCGCCTTCTTTGATGCTGACGACGAGGGCGACCGTTTGACCCTGGCGCAGCTGGAAGGCGCATTGCAGGGCTGGCTGGAAACCTGCGAGCATGCGGGCTTTGTCGAACAGGTGCCGCTGTCCGTGCTGCGCGTGGCGTGGCTGGGCGCGTTGGACGAGCCGACCCTGAACCATCAATTCGTCTCCGGCGGCGTCACGTTTTGTACCCTGATGCCGATGCGCGCCGTGCCGTTCCGCGTCGTCTGCCTGCTGGGCATGAACGATGGCGATTTCCCGCGCCGCGCGCAGAAGGCCGATTTCGACCTGCTGGCGCTGCCCGGCATGGCGCGCCCGGGCGACCGCTCGCGCCGGGACGATGACCGCTATTTGATGCTCGAAGCCTTGCTGGCCGCGCGCGACAAGCTGTACGTGAGCTGGGTGGGGCGCAATGTGCGCGACAATTCCGAGCAGCCGCCGTCCGTGCTGGTGTCGCAGCTGCGCGACTACCTGGCCGCCGGCTGGTCGCTGGACCGGCACCTTGTATCGCTCACCACCGAGCACGCGCTGCAGCCGTTCAGCCGCCGCTATTTCGAGGCCGATGGCTTGCTGACTTACGCGCGCGAATGGCGCGTGGCGCATGCCGATGCGGATGCGCAGGCCGAGGAACTGGCGCTTGGCCCTTACGAGCTCGATCCCGGCACGCGGCTGAAACTGGGTGAGCTGGCCAGCTTTTTGCGCCAGCCCGTCAAATACTTTTTCCGCCGCCGCTTGAGCGTGTATTTCGCCGATGCGGCCATGCTGGGCGAGGATGAAGAGCCGTTCGGCCTGAATGCGCTCGAGCGCTATCTGCTGGAAGACACCATGCTGGACGACGGCGGCGCCGTCGAAGCGCTCGATGACGTGCGCGCCAGCCTGGAAGCGCGCGCGGAAAAGCTGGCGCGCGAAGGCGTGCTGCCCATCGGTCTGATCGGCCGGCAAGTGCAGGCGCAATTGGTCGAGGCGCTGGTGCCCGTGCGCAGCGCGTGGCTGTCCCTGCGCGCCTCGTTCCCGTACGCGGCCGAGAAGCGCGCCATCAATTTGCCGTTTGGCGAGCTGCAGATCGACGACTGGCTCGACAAATTGTGCAGCAACGGGCGGGACACGGCCTGGCTGATGCAGATTTCCTCGAAGGTGACGGACAAGGGCGGCCTGGCGCGCGGCGACAAGCTGATGCTGATGTGGCTGCGCCAGCTGGCCGCCGCTGCCCTCGGTTTCCCCGTCACCGGCTACCTGGTGGCGCGCGACGCCATCGTCAGCATGGCGCCGCTCGATCCGGCTACGTCGCGCGATGCGCTGGCCACCTTGCTGGCGCTGTGGCGCGAAGGCATGAACCATCCGCTGCCGACGGCCTGCAAGACGGGCCTCGCGCTGGTGCAGCAGGGCGACCCGCGCGCCGTCTACGACGGCGGCTTTGAAGTCTCCGGCGAGCGCGAAGAGCTGTGCCTGGCGCGCCTGTGGCCCGAGTTTTCCGCATTGGCCGCGGAAGAAGCCTGGGAAGACTGCACGCGTGAGCTGTATGGCCCGCTGGCCGACTGGCTGCAGGAACACATCACGATCGACCCTATCAGCGCGCCCGCAGACGGCGCGGGAGAAGAACCATGACGAGCCATCTGCTCAACCCCCTGGCGTTCCCGCTGCACGGCTCGCGCCTGATCGAAGCGTCGGCCGGCACGGGCAAGACCTGGACCATCGCCGCGCTGTACGTGCGGCTCGTGCTGGGGCATGGTGACGACGACAGCCGTTTTACGCGACCCTTGCTGCCGGCCGACATCCTCGTGATGACGTTTACCCGCGCCGCCACGCGCGAATTGTCGAACCGCGTGCGCGAGCGCCTGATCGAGGCGGCCGCCTATTTTCGCCACGAATTTGGCATTGAATCCGGCGGCAGCGACCCCTTTCTCGACGCCTTGCTCGAGTCCTATCCGGACGAGAGCGAACGGCAAAAGGCCGCGCACCGGCTGATGCTGGCCGCCGAGACGATGGATGAAGCGGCCATTTTCACCATCGACGCCTGGTGCCAGCGCATGCTGCGCGAGCACGCGTTCGACAGCGGCAGCCTGTTCGACGAAGAACTGGTCAGCGACGAGCAAGCCCTGTTCGAGGATGCGGCCCACGATTACTGGCGCCAGCAAGTCTATCCCTTGCCGCCGCAGGCGCTCGACGTGCTGCTGGCCTGCTGGCCCGACGTGGGGGCGCTGAAGAAGGGTGCGCGCGAGCTGGCGCGCCGCGCGGACATCATGGGCATGGCGGACGAGGAACCGTTGTCCGCGCTGATCGCGCGCGAACAGCGGGCGCTGGCCGCGCAGCTGGCCACCCTGAAGGCGGGCTGGGTCGAGCGCGTGGACCAGATGGCCGCCTGGATCAACGACCACCGCGCCGCCAATCCCAAGTGTTTTAACGGCGTCAAGATGAAGCCGGAGAACCTGGCGAAGTGGTTCGATGGCTTGCGCCGCTGGGCGCAAGACCCGCTGCTGCTGCAGCCGGCCATCACGGCCAAGGCGTGGGAGAGATTGACGCCGTTCGGCATCGAGGATGCGTTTGCCAAGAGTTTCACGGCGCAGGTGCCCGAGTGCTTCGAGCATACGGAAGGGCTGGGCATCGCGCTGTCGGGCCTCACGCCGCTGGCGCACAAGCTGCACCTGCATGCGGCGGCGGCCATCGCGCGGCGCATGGACCAGTTAAAACGCCAGTCGCGCCAGTTCGGCTTTGCCGACATGCTGCAGCGCCTGCACGACGCGCTGGCCGGTAAGAATGGCACGGCCCTGCGCCAGCGCATCATCGACCAGTATCCGCTGGCCATGGTCGATGAATTCCAGGATACGGCGCCCGCCCAGTACCAGATTTTCAATCTGCTGTACCGCATTGCCGACAACGACCCGGCCCTGGGCCTGTTCCTGATCGGCGACCCGAAACAGTCGATCTACGGCTTTCGCGGCGCCGACATTCAGAGCTACCTGGCGGCGCGGCGCGCGACGACGGGACGCCATTACCAGCTGGGCACCAACTACCGCTCGACGGCGCCCCTTGTGGCGGCCGTCAACCAGCTGTTCCTGCACGCCGAGCGCGCCGAAGTGCCGCTTGGTGCCTTCCGTTACCGGAAAAATGGCGAGAATCCGCTGCCGTTCGAAGCCGTCGATGCCAAGGGGCGCGCCGAATACCTGGTGAATGCCGGCGGCCCGCTGCCGGCGCTGCTGGCCGCCTGCGCCAGCGATGAAGGGCTGCGCGGCGACAGCTACCGCGAGTATTTCGCGCAGCACTGCGCCGAGCACGTCGTCGCCATGCTGGGCGACCCGCAGGCGGGCTTCGATGGCCCCGACGGTTTTACGCGCCTGCAGCCGGCCGACGTCGCCATCCTCGTGCGCGACCGCAAGGAAGCGGCCGCTATCCGCCGCGCGCTGGCGCGCCGCCGGGTCGCCAGCGTCTACCTGTCCGACAAGGATTCCGTCGTCGACAGCGAGGAAGCGCAAGACGTGCTGCGCTGGCTGGCGGCGCTGGCCAATCCCCTCGACGGGGGACTGGCGCGCGCCGCCTTTGCCACGCGCACCATCGGCCTGTCGCTGGGCGAGCTGGCGCGCCTCTCCAGCGATGAACTGGAATGGGAACGCAGGGTCGAGCAGTTGAAGGCCCTGCACCTGATCTGGCAGCGCCAGGGCGTGCTGGCCATGCTGCGCCGCTTCATCCACGAACTGCAATTGCCGGCCATGCTGCTGCAGCAGACGGGCGGCGAGCGGCGGCTGACGAATCTGCTGCACCTGGCTGAACTGCTGCAATCGGCCAGCCGCCAGCTCGATGGCGAGCAGGCGCTGATACGCTGGCTGGCCGAGCAGATCGCCGGCGAAGGCGAGGGCGGCGACGAGCGCGTGCTGCGCCTGGAAAGCGATGCGGAGCTGGTCAAGGTCATCACCGTGCACAAATCCAAGGGACTCGAATACCCGCTGGTCTATTTACCGTTTGCCGTCACGGCGCGCAAGGTGGATAAGCGCAACCGCAGCTTCTTCGACTATGCGGATGAAAAAGGTGAACGCCGCCTCGACCTGTCCTTGTCCGACGAGGCCATGGCGGCGGTCGAAGAGGCGCGCATCGAGGAAGACTTGCGCCTGCTGTACGTGGCGCTGACGCGCGCGCGCCACTTCCTGTGGCTGGGCGTGGCCGCCCAGGCGGCGCGCAAGGCGGGCGAGAATACCTTGCACGAATCGGCGCTCGGCTACCTGCTGACGGGCGGCGACAAGCTGCCGTTTGACCAGCTGCTGCTGCGCTGGCAGCAGGTGGCGGATGACTGCGACGCCATCTACGTGGCTTCTTTGGCGCAGCCCGATGCCTGCACGGTGCTGGACCGGGTCGAGCGGCGCCCCGAGCTGCGTCCCGCGCCCGTGTTCGTGGGCGAGTTCGAGCGCGACTGGTCGGTGGGCAGCTTTACGTCGCTGACGCGCCAGATCGGTGCCGTGGCGGCCGCGCACGTGCCGCAACGGGCGCTGGAGGAAACCCTGCTGGAAGATGGCACGGCTGTCGCCGTGACTTCGCCGATGCACATGGGCGACGCGCCATGGCACCGCTTCCCGCGCGGCTCCGTGCCCGGCAATTTCCTGCACGAGCAGCTCGAGTGGATGGGCAGCGAAGGTTTTGACAGCGTCCACGAGGCGCACTTTGACACGCGCCTGGCCGCGCGCTGCGAGCGGGCCGGCTGGGGCCATCGCCAGGAAGATGCCATCGCCTGGCTCAGGGAAATCGCCCTCACGCCGCTGCCGCTGCTCGATGCGTCGCTGTCGCAGCTCGATAGCACCCTGTCCGAGATGGAGTTCTGGTTCCCCAGCGAGCATCTGTCCACGGGGGCGCTCGACCAGCTGTGCACGCGCTTGCTGCTCGATGGCGCGCCGCGTCCCGTGCTGCCGCGGCGCCAGCTGCACGGCATGCTGAAAGGCTTTGCCGACCTGGTCATCGAACGGGATGGCCGCTACTGGGTGCTCGACTACAAGTCGAATGCGCTGGGCGCCAACGACGGTGCCTATCACACGCAGGCGCTGGCCGCCGGCATGGCGCAGCACCGCTACGATATCCAGGGCGCCATCTACATGCTGGCCCTGCACCGGTTGCTGAAAAGCCGGCTCGGTGATGCCTACGATGCGGCTGAGCACCTGGGTGGCGCCATTTTCCTGTTCTTGCGCGGCATCGCGAATGCGGATACGCATGGCTGCTACTGGCTGGCGCCGCAGCTGGAATTGCTGGACGGCCTCGATCAACTGTTAGAAGAAACGGAACACCATGCAGCATGACGCACAGATGAACGATTTGTTTGCCTATGTCGACGGCGTCGCCGAGGATGGCCATCTGCGCCGCCTGAGTGCCGCCTTTGCCCGCTTCATCGCCAGCCTGGACGAGAATGCGCCGCATGCGCCGGCCGTGGCCGTGGCGTGCGTGGTGCTGTCCGAGCTGGAAGGACGGGGGCACAGTTGTTTGATGCTGGCTGACCTGGCTGGCGAACCGTCGCAGTTGCTGGGCTGGAGCGAGGAGCTATGGCATGCCGTGCTGGCCGTCTCCGGTCCGCTGCCGGACAGCGTCGATGGCTGGCGCGCGCTGCTGGCCGGCGCGCCGCAGGTGTGGCAGGTCGGTGCGGCCGATGTGCGCCAGCCGCTGGTGCTCGATGGCGACCGTTTGTATCTGCGCCGTTACTGGCGCGACGAAAGCCTGGTGGGCGAGAAAATCGCCCTCCGCGCACAGGATTTGACTGATCCCCCGCTGGCGCAGGTGCGGCAATGGCTCGACATCCTGTTCGACCAGCCCGCGCAGGATGGTGGCCCGGACTGGCAAAAAGTGGCGTGCGCGATCGCCCTGCGCGGCAAGGTGGCCATCATCACGGGCGGGCCGGGGACGGGTAAGACGTACACGGTGGCGAGCCTTTTGACCCTGCTGTTTGCCGTCTCGCCGCAGCCGGAGCAGCTGCGCATCGCGCTGGCCGCGCCGACGGGCAAGGCGGCCGCTCGCCTGAAACAGTCGATCGACAAGGCGCTGGAAGGCTTGGCGGCGAAGGCGGGCGATGCCTTGCCCCTGCAGGAACTGGCGCGGCGCATGGGCGCGGCCCGCACCCTGCATAGTTTGCTGGGTGCGCGGCCCGATACGCGCGCCTTTGCCCATCACGCGGGCAATCCGCTCGACGTCGACGTGCTGATCGTCGATGAAGCGTCGATGGTGCACCTGGAGATGATGGCCAGCGTGCTCGATGCCTTGCCGTCCACGGCGATCCTGATACTGCTCGGCGACAAGGACCAACTGGCGTCCGTGGAAGCGGGCGCCGTGCTGGGCGACTTGTGCCACGACGCGCAGGCGGGCGGCTACACGGACGCCACCATCACGTACGCGCAGGCGGCCAGCGGCGTGGCCATACCCGCCGATTTTGCCGGTGCCGCCGGCGCGCTGGCGCAGCAGACGGTGATGCTGCGCCACAGCCACCGCTTCAGCGGTCCGATCGGCGAGCTGGCGCTGGCCGTGAATGGCGGCAGGCCCGATCTGGCCAAAGCGTGCTTCGCCGGCGACAGCGGCGGCCAGCTGGCGTGGAGCGTGCCGGCGCAGCAGGAAGACGTGCTGCGCCTGGCCTTGCGCGGACGCGCCGACGCACCGGGCGGCTACCAGCCTTACCTGGCGCTGGTGAATGCGGGCGGCGAAGGCTACGCGCAGCATGACGACTGGGTGCGCGCCGTGCTGCACAGTTTTGAATCGTTCCGCATCCTGTGCGCCGTGCGCGAAGGCGAGTGGGGCGTGGCGGGCCTGAACACGGCCATCGAACTGCGGCTGGAAAAGGATGGCTTGATACGCCGCAGCGAATGGTATGTGGGCCGTCCCGTGATGGTCACGCGCAACGACTACGGCACCGGCGTGTTCAATGGCGATATCGGCTTGACCTTGCGCGATCCTGCGCGGCCCGGCTCCCTGCGCGTGTATTTTTTGGAGGGCGAGAATGTGCGCAGCGTGCTGGCCACGCGCCTGCGCCACGTGGAGACGGCGTTCGCCATGACGGTGCATAAATCGCAGGGCTCGGAATTTCGCCACACGGTGCTGGTGCTGCCGCAGGAAGGCGGCGCCATGCTGGCGCGTGAACTGGTCTACACGGGCATCACGCGCGCGCGCGACTTCTTTACCCTCGTCTCGCCCACGCAGGCCGTGCTGTTCGACGCGATCCTGCGCCGCACGCAGCGGGCCAGCGGCTTGAGGGGGCTGATCCGCTGATAGGTTGACCGGGTTCGATAGGTTTCTGCACGGAAATATATGTGTTGTATTCCGAATATTGATGAAAATTGTTCCGATTTTTGTGTGAAAATGCTTCCGTAGAGAAAGCGGTGCAACAGCACTGTTTCACGCCATTAAAATCGAAACGAGGAGTCCATCATGTTGTCTTCCCTTCGCACGCGGCTGGTGCTCATTTGCGTGGCCATTGTCATACTGTCCATGCTGGCCTTGTCGGTTGCCAATTACGTGACCACGCGCAGCAGCATGCTGGCGTCGTCGGATCAGCAGATGCAGCAACTGCTGCAAAGCCAGTCGGCCGTGCTGGCGCAATGGGTCGATGGCAAGAAAAAGGTCATGGCATCCGTTGTCATGTCGGCCGAGACGCCCGATCCGCTGCGCGCCTTCCAGATCGCGGAAAAGGCCGGCGATTTTGCGGAAGTGTTCATCGGCTATGCGGACAAACGTTCCGTGTTTACCCATCCGGGCCGCCCGGCCGATTTCGATCCCACGGCGCGCGCCTGGTACACGGACACCGTCAAGGCGGGCGTGCCGATGCTGACGCCGCCATACGTGGACGCGGCCAGCCACAAGCTGGTGGTGTCGTTTACGGCGCCCGTCGGCCCGAAAGAGGCGCTGCTGGGCGTGGCGGGCGCGGACGTGCTGCTCGATACGGTGATCGCCAACGTGGTGGCGATCAAGCCGACGCCGCACAGCTTTGCCTTCCTCGTCGACCAGAGCGGCACCATCATCGCCCATGCGAACAAGGACCTGAGCCTGCAGCCGGTGGCGAAACTCGATGCGGCGCTGTCGGCCGCGCAGGTCAACCGGCTGGAAAGCACGCGCACGAGCGAGGCCGTGCGCCTCGATGAGCGCGACGGCATGCTGTACGTCACGCGCGTGGCGGGCACCGACTGGCTGCTGGCCGTGGTGCTGGACCAGCAGGAAGCCATGCAAGCCTTGCAGACGATGCTGACGACGGCCACCGTCACTGCCGCGCTGCTGACCGGGCTGGCGGCGCTGCTGCTGTCGCTGCTGGTCTTCAAAATGCTCAAGCGCCTGGAACTGGTGCGCGACGCGCTCGACGACATCGCTTCGGGCGAAGGCGATTTGACGCGCCGCCTCGACGCTTCCGGCGTGGATGAACTGGCGCAGATCGCCGGCGCCTTCAACCGCTTCATCGACAAGATCGCCGCCGTTCTCGTGAAAATCCGCACGGCCAGCGAATCGGTCAAGGTTTCCTCGTCGGAAATCGCCGCCGGCAACCAGGACCTGTCGTCGCGCACGGAACAGCAAGCCAGTTCGCTGGAAGAAACGGCCGCCTCGATGGAAGAGCTGACCAGCACGGTGAAGCAGAATGCGGACAATGCGCGCCAGGCCAACCAGATGGCGCAATCGGCGTCCGGCGTGGCCAGCAAGGGCGGGCAAGTGGTGGCGCAGGTGGTCGATACCATGGCCTCGATCAACGATTCGTCGAAGAAGATCGTCGACATCATCAGCGTCATCGACGGCATCGCCTTCCAGACGAATATCCTCGCGCTCAATGCGGCCGTGGAGGCGGCGCGCGCGGGAGAGCAGGGGCGGGGCTTTGCCGTGGTGGCGACGGAGGTGCGCAGCCTGGCGCAACGCTCCGCCGGCGCAGCGAAGGAAATCAAGCTGCTGATCGACGATTCGGTGGGCAAGGTCGATTCGGGAGCGCGCCTGGTCGACGAGGCTGGCGCGACGATGCAGGAAATCGTCGACAGCGTGCGCCGCGTAACCGACATCATGGGCGAGATCACGGCCGCCAGCGCCGAACAGAGCTCGGGCATCGAGCAGGTGAACCAGGCCATCGCGCAGATGGACCAGGTGACGCAGCAGAACGCGGCCCTGGTGGAGCAAGCGGCGGCTGCGGCGGAAAGCCTGCAAGACCAGGCCAGCACGCTGGCGCAGGTGGTGGGCGTGTTCAAGCTCGATGAGGGGCAGGCGCCGCCGCAGCAGCAACCCGTTCGGCCCGTGGTGCGCGCCGCGATGGCGCCGCGCCTCGCCAGCACTCCGGCAAGGACGGCGGCCGTCAAACCGGAGCGCAGCGAGGAGTGGGAGACTTTCTAAACTCTCAAGCGCACCGTGGCGCCAGGGTCGGCGCCATCTGCCTGGCCACCTCAAAAAAGGCGTTGGTGGCGGGCGTGTTCTGGCGCCGGTCGCGCACGGCCAGGCCCACCTTGCGGCTGACGGGCGGATTGAGCGGCAAGGCGACCAGTTCCGGATACTGCTCCCGCAGCCGCTGCGGCAGGGCCAGTTCGGCGACGATGGACAGGCCGTCGCCGCGGCTGACCATGTCGAGGATGGTGATCACCTGGCTGATGCGATAGGGCACGTTCGGCTGCAAGCCCGCGTTGGCGAACAGCGGTTCGATCAGGCAGGCGCATCCCGCCTCGGACATGATGAACGGCCCTTCGCACAGCTGCGCCAGGGTGATGGCGGTTTCGCTGGCCAGCGCATGGCTGCGCGGCACCAGCGCCATCATCTGGTCTTCCACCAGCGGCGCCGTATCGAAGCGCTCGTCGGGCAGCACGACGAAGCCGACATCGACCCTGCGTTCGCGTATCCACTGCACCACTTCATGGTCTGCCCCCTCGTCGATGCGCAGGTCGATGCCCGGATAGCGCAGGCGGAATTGCGCCGTGATGGCGGGCAGCAGATTCAAGGAAGACGTCGGGCCGAAGGAGCCGATGCGCAGGGTGCCCTGGCGCTGGCCCAGCACGTCGGCCGCTTCCTGGCGCATGGCCTCCGACAAGCCGAGGATTTCGCGCGCGCGCACGAGCAGCTGGCGGCCTATGTCCGTCAGTTCGGCCGACGCCTGGTGGCGCACGATCAGGTCCACGCCCATCTCCTTTTCCAGCGCCTTCAAGGCGTGCGAGACGGCCGACTGGCTGATGCCCAGCTGCGCGGCGGCGGCGGAAAAGCCGTGCAATTCGGCCACCAGGGTAAAAATTTCCAGTTGCGTGAAGGTCATGGTGTGGTTTTGTTGAGTTATGAGTATTTACTCATTATTTCATGAGTTGATATTAGTATTAATATATATGGACACCACCCGCCGCGCAAGCGGCCATACAGGATATTCCATGTCTTCTTCCGCCATACCATCAGCCGCCTTGCCTTCCGTGCAATCGCCGCTCGTCTACATCAAACTGATCTTTGTCGCCCTGTTCTGGGGCGGCACCTTCATCGCGGGGCGCGTGCTGGCGCAGCAGATGCCGCCCATGACGGCCGCCAGCGGGCGCTTCGGCGTGGCCGTGCTGTTGCTGGTCATGCTGGCATGGAAACTGGAAGGGGGCTTGCCGCGCCTGGACCGCAAGCAGCTGGCAACGACGGCCGCGCTGGGCCTGACGGGCATCTTTTTATACAACCTGTGCTTCCTGGCGGCCCTGTCGCGCATGCCGGCGGGGCGCACGGCCCTGTTCGTGGCCCTGAATCCTATCGTCACGGCGCTGGCCTCGGCCATGCTGTTCCGCGAACGGCTCGGTTCCTTCAAGTGGCTGGGCATCATGCTGGCGTTTTGCGGCACGGCCATCGTCATCACGCGCGGCGATCTCGCCGGCGTGCTGCACGGCACGGGTGGAGGCATCGGCATGGGCGAGGTGTTCATGTTTTGCGGCATTTCCAGCTGGGCCGCCTACACCCTGATCGGCCGGGTCGCGCTGAAGGGCTTGAGCCCGATTGCCGCCACCACGTATGCGTCGATGTGGGGCCTGGCCTTTTTGCTGGTGGGGGCGGCCGTGGAATTTCCGAGCGTGCCATGGCACAGCTTTGGCTGGCAAGTGTGGGCCGCCATCGGCTACCTGGGCGTGTTCGGCACGGTGATCGGCTTTGTCTGGTATTACGAGGGCGTGAAGGCGCTGGGCCCGTCGCGCACGGCCGTCTTCAACAACCTCGTGCCGGTGTTCGGCATCGTGCTGGCGGCGGCGTTGCTGGGCGAGCCCGTGCTCGTCTCGATGCTGGTGGGCGGCGCGGTGACGATTGCCGGCGTCATCATGACCAACCGGCAAGCGAAGTAATTATTTTGCGCGGCGGCGTTTGGAGGGTTTCGCCGGCGCTTTTTTATGCCGGCTGACCGAGGCGCGCATCACTTTCGGTTCTTCGATGCCGTTTTCGGCCGCCAGCATGCGGCGGATGTTGACGGCGTCCATGGCGCGCACGGAATTGGCGCGCGCGTTGAGCAGGATCATGGTGGCGAACTTGCCGGCCGACTTGATGCGCATGATCAGGCAGCGGCCCGCTTCATTCGTGTAGCCCGTTTTCGACAGGCCGATATCCCAGCCCTTGGCACCCACCAGGCGGTTCGTGTTGTGGTATTCCACGTCGCGGCCCTTGATCTGGATCACGTCCTTCGAATCCGTCGTGATGCGGCTGATTTCCGGGTAGCGCGAGGCGGCCACGGCCATCTTGACGAGGTCTGCTGCCGTCGACTGGTTGTTCGGCGACAAGCCCGTTGGCTCTTCGATCACGGTCTGGCGCATGCCCAGGGCCTTGATCTTGGCGTTGACGGCCACGGCAAATGCGGTGGGGCCGCCGGGGAAAGTGCGCGCCAGCGAGGCGGCGGCGCGGTTGTCGGACGACATCAGCGCCAGTTGCAGCACGTCATGACGGCTCAGTGTGGCGCCCACGGGCACGCGCGAAGTGCTGTGTTTCAAGGTGTCGACATCCTCGCGGTCGATGCTGATCTCTTCCTGCATATTCGCCTTGGAGTCGAGCACGACCATGGCCGTCATGAGTTTGGTCAGCGAGGCGATGGGCACCACCACGTTGGAATTTTTTTCAAGCAAGACTTTGCCTGTACCGTCTTCGACCACCAGTATCGACTGGGAACCGAAGGGCACGGCGATGGCCGCTGTCGAAAGCGTCATCAGCACCGCGGCGAACATTTTTTTGAGCATGGGATTGTATGTGGGAAAGCAGTTTTGGGGCGCCATCGTGGGCGCTGCGCGCAAATCCGGAAACGGGCAGCGTGGGGACGCGGCGTGTATCTCGGAGGCAATATTTGCCAAGCTTAAACAATACCATTAAAGATCAAGCGATGTCTACGGTACAGGCCCGCGACAAGCGGTGTTGCGGCCAATTTGGCAAATAAATGGGGCTAATCTTGCCGTAGTGAAAATTGTTACGCAATTATTGATTTCGCCTTGGAAACTTCGTATTATTTCAGCAATATTGGCAGCGAGGGTCCGGCAGGCGCCATGTACCTCGTCGTTGATGCCTGTCCCTTCGTGCTTCGTCGCCCCGCGCTATGCCCTGCCATGGTGGCGCCGTAGACTGCGTTCATGCCTGAATCACAGACCAAGGGGAGCGCATCGTGTTAAAAAAATATACGGATTGGTACCGCAGCATCGACGAAGAATCGCTGCTGGTACTGAAACATCCCGAGATGGCGGACCAGATCCAGGGAAGAGTGCGCCGTTACGTCGCCATGAAGCTGGTCAAGCTGACGCCGATCGAGCGCCAGCAATTGCACGATTTCCTGCTCAAGTACCGCGGCGCCGGTTTTTACATCGCCGCGTTCAAGCTGATGGTGCTGTTCAGCGCCATCGGCGTCACCCTGCACCTGCTGTTGCCGGCCCGGTTCGAATTGCTCAAGGCCCTGGTCTTCAGCAACGGCTTGGGTTTTGCGCTGGCGTGGGGCCTGGTGGGCGTCTGGTTCAATTACCGCAGTTCCGTGCGCTACAAGTTCAAGAAGCTTTTGTTGATCGTGTCGACCTGCGCGGCAGGGGTAGCGGCCGGCGTGCTGCTGGCCGGCTTGAGCGATACGGGTTCCATGGAAATGGCCTTCGAGCGCTTGCTGCGCGTGGGCGGCATCGCCTTGCTGGTGGCCGGGTTGTTTTATATGGTGCCGCTGGCGGTCGTGAGCACCTGGCGCAACCGCCAGTATGAAGCGCTGGCCCTGCAGCTGCAGCAGGATGCCGAGCGCGACCGCCTGGCGCGCGAACTGAGCGAATCGCAGCTGCGGCTGCTGCGCGCGCAGATCGAGCCGCATTTTCTGTTCAATACCCTGGGCGCCGTGCAGCAGCTGGCCGAGCAGGGAGCGCAAGGCGCCGGCCGGGCCGCGGCATTGACTGCCGACCTGATTGCCTTTTTGCGCGCCAGCATGGCGGAGATGCGCAGCGAGCAAGTGCCGCTGCAAAGCGAGTTCGACATGGTGGCCGCGTATTTGCGCGTGATGCAGGCGCGCATGGGCTCCCGCCTGCGCTATGCGCTGGACTTGCCGGCCGAATTTGCACACGCGACGATTCCCAGCATGATCTTGCTGACCTTGGCGGAAAATGCCATCAAGCACGGTATTGAACCATCCTTGCGCGGCGGCGAGATCAGCCTGTCGGCGCTGCGGGTGGACGGCATGCTGCGCTTGCGCGTGCAGGACACGGGCATGGGCTTGCCGGCAAGCGCTGCGGGCAGCGCGCCGGAAGGCGGCCTGGGCCTGGAAAACGTGCGCAGCCGGCTGTCGCTGTCCGATCCGTCCGCCAGCCTGACCCTGCGTGACGGCGACGAGGGCGGCGTGATCGCCGAGATATTGCTTCCCATTAAAATTGCATCCAGCCTGAAAGAATTTGCCGCATGAATGCCACCATCCTGATCGCCGAAGACGAACCCCTGATGCGCGAACGCCTGCAAACGATGCTGGCGCTGGCCTGGCCCGAGGCGCGCATCGTGCTGGTGGCGGAAAACGGCAACGATGCCTGGGACGGTTTCCTCGAGCATGAGCCGGACGTGGTCTTCCTCGACATCCGCATGCCGGGCCTGTCGGGCCTGGAAGTGGCCGAGCGCATCGGCACGCGGGCGCACGTGGTATTTGTCACCGCGTATGACCAGTATGCCGTCGATGCCTTCGACGCGGGCGCCGTCGATTATCTGTTGAAACCCGTGCAGGCCGAGCGGCTGCAGCGGGCGCTGGCCCGGCTGCGCGACAAGCTGGGCGCCCAGCCGGCCGACATGGCCCATTTGCTGCAGTCGCTGCGCGCGGCGCTGCCGGCCGCGCCGCGCGAAAAACTGAAATGGATCAGGGCCAGCGTGGGCAAGCAGATCCGCCTGATCGACATTGACGACGTGCTGTTCTTCCAGGCCGACACCAAGTACACGCGCGTGGTGCTGGCCGGCTCGGAAGCGCTGGTGCGCACGCCGTTGAAGGATTTATTGGGCGGCCTCGATCCGGAACAGTTCTGGCAAATCCACCGCGGCACCATGGTCAACGTGAAAGCCATCGAGGCGGCCGAACGCATCGACGCCGAGCGCATGCAAGTGCTGCTGCGCGGCAGCACGGAAAAGCTGCCCGTCAGCCGCACGTTTACGTATTTGTTCAGAGATTGATATGATGGCAATGTTTTTAATCTGCCACTGAAATGGACATCTCATGACAATCTTGCGCCGCTGGTTCTCCGCCATCCTTCTTTCCTTGTTCGCTTGCACTGCCGCCACGGCAGCGCAGAAGGAGGAAAAGGTGGTGTACCACGTCAATGACGCCAGCAATGCCACGGCTGCGCTGAAAAATATCCGCAATCACCTGGACGCCAGTCCCCAAGCCACCATCGTGCTCGTCGCGCATGGCCCCGGCATCGATTTCCTGCTCGATGGCGCCGTCGACAAGAATGGCACTCCGTATGACGCAGTGGTGCGCGAGCTGGCCAAGCGCGGCGTGAGCTTTCGTGTCTGCAATAACACCTTGCAAGGACGCAACATCGACCGCCAGCGCGTGCTGCCCGACGCCGTCATCGTGCCCTCGGGCGTGGCCGAGCTGAGCCGCTTGCAGTGGCAGGAAGGGTATGCGTATATCAAGCCCTGACGCACGCGCCGCTGCCGGATGGCAAGGGGCGCGGCGTTAGCGGGTGGGTAACCCTTACTGGATCTTGGCGATCGACACTTCCGTCGATTTCACCAGCGCGATGACTTCGCTGCCCACTTTCAAGTCCAGGTCCTTGATCGAGCGCGAGGTGATGACCGAGGTGACGATGCCGTGCGGCGTTTCCACATCCACTTCCGAGACCACGGGCCCAAAGATGATTTCCTTGATCTTGCCGCGAAACTGGTTGCGTACATTCACTTCCGAGATAGCCATGATATTTCCTTTGAGCCCGTAATACGCCATGCGGCGCGACAAGGCCAGAGTACGGCGCGCGCACGCTTTTGACCACGAATCGATGCGCATATCGATATGCGCAAAGTGTGCGCCAGCGCTGCTGCAAGCATATTATTCGCCTATACTCAAGCATCTACCGGAGGTGTGCCATGCGTCCATTCCTGCTGTCGCTCTTGCTGTTGCCCCTGCTGTTGTCCACCTCGGCCGTGCTGGCGCAACCCATTGCCGCCCTGCAACCGATGGCTTTCCTGGCCGGGCATTGCTGGAAGGGCGAGTTCCCTGGCGGGAAGCAGACGGATGAGCACTGTTTCCAGTGGCTGTATGGCGGCCAGATGCTGCGCGACGTGCACACGGTGCGCAGCCCCGGCAAGCCCGACTACGTGGGCGAAACCACGTATTACCACGATCCCGCCGCAGGCAAGGTAGCCTTCCTGTATGTGGAGAATAGCGGCGGCCATAGCCGCGGCACGATGCTGCCGGCGGACGGCGGCCTCGACTTTCCCGCCACGCAATACGTGGGCGCGAATGGCAAGACGCTGACCTATCGCGTGCGCTGGACGCCCTCGGGCGATGCCTATGAGGCGGCCAGCGAGATGCTGGTGGACGGGCGCTGGGCGCCGCAATTCAAGCTGGTGCTGAAGAGGCAGTGATGTATGGCGACATAAAAAAAACCGGGACATGTCCCGTTTTTTTTTGATGCGGCGAAGATTACTTCTGATAAATCTTGTCGAACTCGCCACCATCGTCAAAGTGTTTCTTTTGTGCCTGTTTCCAGCCGCCAAAGACGTCGTCGATGGTGAACAGGGTGATCGGCTTGAAGCTGGCCGCGTATTTCTTGGCGACGGCCGCCGAACGGGGGCGCAGGTAGTGCTTGGCGACCAGTTCCTGGCCTGGTTCCGAGTACAGGTATTGCAGGTAGGCCGTGGCTTCCTTGCGGATGCCGCGGCGGTCGACGACCTTGTCGACGACGGCCACCGGCGACTCGGCCAGGATGGAGATGCTTGGATACACCACTTCGAAGTTGTCGCCGAATTCGGCGCGCACCAGTTGCACTTCATTTTCAAACGTCACCAGCACATCGCCGATTTCGCGCTGCGTGAAGGTGGTGGTGGCGCCGCGGCCGCCGCCGTCCAGCACGGGCACGTTCTTGAACAGTTTGGTGACGAGGTCGCGCGCCTGCGCTTCGCTGCCGCCTTTTTTCACGGCATAGCCCCAGGCCGCCAGGTAGGTGTAGCGGCCATTGCCCGAGGTTTTCGGATTCGGCACGATGACCTTGATGCCGGGCTTGGCCAGGTCGTCCCAATCCTTGATGTGTTTCGGGTTGCCTTTGCGCACCAGGTACACCATGGTCGAGTAGAACGGCGCCGCATTGTTCGGGAATTTCTTGGCCCAGTCGGCCACCACGAGACCGCGGTCGACGAGGATGTCGATGTCATTGGCCTGGTTCATGGTCACGACGGATGCTTCCAGGCCATCGGCGACGGAGCGCGCCTGCTTGCTGGAGCCGCCGTGCGATTGCTTGATGGTGATGGTTTCGCCCGTTTTGGCTTTCCAATCAGCAATAAATGCGGGATTCACGTCCTTGAACAATTCGCGCATCACGTCGTAGGACGCGTTCAGCAAGACCACCGGTTCGGCGGCGCTGGCGGCCATCGGCAGGCTCATGGCGGCGGCGGAAGCGGCCAGGGTGCTGGCCAGGAACCAGCGGCGCGAGCGTTGGGTGAGCGTTGCTGCGGCAGTCGTTACGGCGTTGGAATGGGTCATGTTGAACTCTTGTTGTGAGAATAGATAGACATAGTCTAAAATTCCGGCCGGAAAAGAAACGAATTTTTCGTAATATGCTTAGACTTGATTCCCGTTTGCGCTAAAAAACATATATCGATTTCTGGAAACATTCGTGGGCAAGATGCGCATCAGCACTTAGTCTGCAGGCATAGCGCCATAGGCAAAACTGGCCCGTGGCGTGCGGCAAAAAACCCGAAAGCGCCGCTTGGTGTATAGTCGAATCGCACGATACAGGGGGAAAACCGTCTGCATCGGCAACTGGAATATTTTGTGAGCGTACATGAGTCTTGAAATTCGTATTGCAACATCGACCGACGCTTTCGAGGCGTGCAACGTATTACGACGCTCCATCGTCGAATGCTGCAGCCTCGATCACCGGGACGATCCGGCCATCCTGGAAGCCTGGCTGGGCAATAAAACACCGCAGATGGTGGCGTGCTGGTTTGCGTCGCCGACTAATTTTTCGCTGGTCGCAGTCGAGGCGGGCGCCGTTGTCGGCGTCGGCTTGCTGACGCGCGCCGGCAAGCTGGCCCTGTGCTACCTGCTGCCCGAGGCGCAAGGCCGCGGCGCCGGCAAGGCGCTGGTGGAGCAGCTGGAAGCGCAGGCGCGCGAGTGGGGCATCAAGGCCTTGCAACTGCACAGCACGGCCAGCAGCCAGGCCTTTTTCGTCAAGCAGGGTTATGTCGAGGCGGGCAATGTGCGTTCGCCATATGGCGTGGAAACGATTTTTTGCTGGAAACAGATTGATCCCACGGGCATCGCTAGCGGCGATCCCAAGCGCAAGCGCTTTTGCAACTGCAATTCGGCCTGACGCCCCGTCAGTCCCTTAGCCCGCCCATCCGGCGGCGGGCCATTTCTTCCCGTTCAATAATTCCCTCAGTAACTGATCTGGATATACACGCCTTGTGGCGCGGCATCATCCGCCGGCAGCAAGGTGCCGCCCGTAAACAGTTTCAGTTCGCCGGGAGCGAACGCCAGCCAATCCTCGTTTTGCGTCAGCGGATGCGTGGCGATGACGGCGATCCTGTCGTCCAGGTGGTTGTGCTGGCGAAAGTCGATGCTGCGCTCGCAGTCGATCAGTTGCGCCACGGAAAACGGGTATTCGCGTATCACATAGTGCAAGTGCGTGGAACAGTGGGCAAACAGCAGTTCGCCGTCCGACAGGATGAAATTGAAGGTGCCGTGCGCCGCAATGTCCTTGGCGACCTCGGCGATGGCGGCGCGCAAGTCGGCGCGCGTGGGTTCACCGAGGGGAAACTGCGCGCGCAAGGTGGCCAGCAGGTGGCAGAAGGCTTGTTCGCTGTCCGTGTCGCCGCTGGCGCGGTAGTGCGCATTGGCGGGCGCACGCCACGTTTTCAAGTCCCCATTGTGGGCGAAGGACCAGGTCTTGCCCCACAGGTCGCGGGCGAACGGGTGGGTATTTTCCTGGGCGATGCGGCCTTGCGTGGCCTTGCGGATGTGCGCGACGATGTTTTTCGCCTTCACGGGATGTTGCTGCACCTGGGCCGCCAGCGGCGAATCGATGGCCGCCAGGTGATCCGTCAGCAGGGTGCAGCCGCTGCTGGAATGATAGGCGATGCCCCAGCCGTCGCGGTGCTCGTCCGTGCGTCCGCCCCGCTCGGCAAAGCCGGCAAAGGAAAATCCCAGCGCCGCAGGCTTGCTGCTGTTCATTGCGAGTAACTGGCACATGGCGGCCCTTCCTGATGGTATCGGTACATGCCCACAGTAAAGGCTGGACCAGGGGGCGGGAAGGAATGTTTCCGACTATCGTTATGCGCTGTCCGTTGTTGCGCCCATATTTGCTGGGTGCATATCAAAGGGCGAAACCATTCGTTCTCCTTTGGTTTGCGCTGCCTTACTCTGCACACTTTGGCGCCGTCTTCCCCATGAGGGCAGCTGGCGCAGCCTTACGAAGGAGCACGTATGCCATTTCCTGTCCTGAAAAATTACCTGGCCCGCCTGTCGCATCAAACCCAGGCCGGCACCAGCGTCTGGCTCGACGGGGAGGGCCGGGCGCTGGGGCGCTTTTTCAATTGCACCATGACCAGCGCCTTCCAGCCGCTGCGCGAACTGGAAAGCGGCAAGCTGGTGGCGTTCGAAGGATTGGCGCGCAGCGTGTCGAAGGCGGACGAGGGCTTGTCGCTGTGGCGCTTGCTCGATCACGCGGCCAGCGACGATGAATCCGTGGAACTGGACCGGCTGTGCCGCATGCTGCATGCCATTAATTTTTTCCGGCAGGCGGAAGCGGAGCAGGCCGACCTGTACCTGAATGTGCATGACCGCCTGCTGAGCGCCGTCAGCAGCAATCACGGCCACGCTTTCCAGCGCATCCTCGACGCGCTGGGCTTGCCCATCGAGCGCATCGTGCTGCAATTGCCGACGGTCACGCCGAACCAGGGCTGGCTGCTCAACTACGTGGCTGACAATTACCGCCGCAACGGTTTCCGCCTGGCCATCAACGTGGCCAACGTGCATGAGGCAACGGGCATGCTGGAGCGCCTGCACCCGCATGCGTTCAAGCTCGACGCGGGCAACCTCAGCGACGAGCAAGCCGTCGCCAGCTTCGTCACTGTGTGCCATGCGGCGAAAATCCGCGTCATTTTCAAGCGCCTCGACACGCCGGCCGCGCTGGCCGCGCTGCAGCGCGTCGCCGCCATCACGGGCTTGCCCATCGTGGCCCAGGGTTATCTGCTCGACAAGCCATTGACGGCGCTGGCGCAGGCGAAAGGCGCCGGCGTCTCCGTCGCGGCTGCCGCCTGACGCAAAATGCCTTGAAATGAGGGTGACACGATAGGCATTGAGGGTTTTTCTTCGCGGCACAATACGCTATAGTATTCCCATCGTTAAATTGGACTGACTATGGCATCGCGCAGAAATTTTCTACACCACGGTATGGGCCTGGCCGCGCTGGGCCTGGTTGCCACTCCTCTCATCGGCTGCGCCTCGCGCACGGCCGCTCCCGCCTCGGCTTCGGCCAGCGCCAAGCCACGCGCACCGCGCACGGCCGTGCCGCCGCAGCCGACGCAACTGGCCAGCATCGACCGCTCGATCACGTCGCAATCGCGCCAGGCCATCACCGAGATGGAACCGCCACCCGACATTTTCGATGCGCAGGCGCTGGACCTGGAATTCTGGCTCAAGCCCCGCACCCTGGAAGTGGTGCGCCCGGCCAGCAATGAAAAGGCCAAGCTGCTGTACTGGAAAGATGGCGAAGTCATCGATTCGGCCTACCAGGAACTGTGTCACTTGCTGCGCGACGTGAACGGCAAGAAGACGGCGCCCATCGATCCGAAACTGCTGGAAACCCTGTGGGGCACGCAAGCGTTCGTGGCCCGCTACGGCATCGAGCAGCCGCTGGAGATTTTGTCGGGCTACCGCACGGCCGAGTCGAACAGCAGGCTGCGCGAAGCGGGCGTGCCGGCCGCGCGCCAGTCGCTGCACATCTCGGGCCGCGCCGCCGACATCCGCGTGGCGAATCTGAACGCGGAAGTGCTCGGTTCGCTGGTGCGCAGCTTCAAGCAGGGCGGCGTGGGCTTCTATTACCGCAACGGCCCGCGTGGTGGCTGGATCCATGCGGACACCGGATTGCAGCGCGTCTGGAAAGGCTAAGAGTTTTTAGTCGTAATGGTAGGGTGGTTCCGGTACGCTGTCCGCGTGAGCCAGTTCCAGTTCGCGCATGCTGGCCGGGCGCTCCCAGAAAATGCGCCAGCCCTGGCGCTGGCTGGCTTGCACTTCCGGGTGCGCCTGCAGGTAGCCGTCGATAAAGCGGGTAAAGTCGGAAATGTAGCCGCTGCGGCGGTAAGTTAATCGATGGCGCATGTGTACTCCCGAGTGTTGCTGTCGTTCCCCGTTTTGACCGCCCGCGCGCCCGAAAGTGCCGCACTTTCCACTTTTTCATGAAACTGTCCAGCCATAACATCGAACTGTTCCTGGCCGTCGTCGATGGCGGCTCGTTCTCGGCTGCCGCGCGCGCCTTGCGGCGGGCGCCGTCGGCCGTCAGCATGGCGATGGCCAATATCGAGGCGGAACTGGGCATCACCCTGTTCGACCGCGGCGCGCGCGAAGCCGTGCCCACGCCGGCCGCGCTGGCCCTGATACCGCACGCGCGCCTGATCGCCGAGCAGTTGAAACAGTTGCACTTGCACGTGCAGGAATTGTCGCAGGGACTGGAAAGCCGCATTTCGCTGGGCATCGCGGCCGAGCTCGACCATACTCCCTTCCTGGCCGCCGTGCGCGCGCTGTCGCAGCGCCATCCCTTGCTCGATATCGAGGTGCTGACGGCGCCGCAGGACGATGTGCTCGACATGCTGCACCGGGGCCGCATCAGCGCCTGCATGGCTTTCGCAGGCGGACGCATCAATCACGAAGAACAGTTCCAGCTGGTGGGCAGCGATGCCTTGCTGGCGATTATTTCCACCCAGCATCCACCCAGCGCGGCGGGCCAGCCCTTGTATATCGAGGAATTGGTGAATTTGCGCCAGATCATCGTGGCCAGCCGCGAACTCGACCTGGCCGATGCGCGCCCCGTGGTGGGGCTGTCCTATTGGCGCACGGACAGCTTGCCGATGGCGCTGGCCATGGTGGAAGCGGGACTGGGCTGGGGCAACTTTGCCGCCTCGGCCATCGCCCATTCTCTGGCGGCGGGGCGGGTGCGCTGCGTGGCGTTCAAGAATACGGGCAATGGCCTGGTCGTGCCCATCCACCTGGTGTGGATGAAGGACCGGCCGCTGGGCATGGCGGCGCGGTCCTTTCTTCAGTTGCTCAGCGAAGCAGCCTGAACGTCAGTGGCTTCTTCCTTCGGCTGCTGCGCCGACAGGGGCACGCCGAACAGGCCGTCGAAGAAATAGTTAAAAATGAAGCTGTAGCACGGGATGATCAGCATCAGCGCGAAATCGAGCACGAAGGCTTGCCACAGGCTGATGTTCAGCCACCAGGCGATCAGCGGGATCAGGTAGATGACCAGCGTGATCTGGAAGCCGATCGCATGCAGGATGCGGCGCCAGACCGTGCGCGTGCGCGACACTTGCCGGATTTCCCAGTATTCGAACGCGGTGTTGTAGAGCAGGTTCCAGATCACGGCGATGGTGGTGATCATGATGGCCAGCGGCCCCGTGCTGGTGGGCGATTCGCCCGAAAGCAGGGTCAGCCAGAGCGTGGAAATGGCCATGCCGATGATTTCAAAAGCGGTGACGTAGACGATTTTGCGTTTAATGCCTTGCATGTAAAGCCTGTAAAGAAGAGATGGCGCATATTTTAAGTCAGGCATGCTGATCTTTAAAGTCGATAGCTGTCAGTTTTTCTGATTGATTCGGCGTAGGAATACCATGCTTGCCCTGAACGGTGGATAATGGCGGCTGGCAGGCAACCGGTCCCGCCGCATCACCGCAGAAAAGGTCAACGAGCATGCAAGGCGCAGCAGACAGCAACATCCCCGAGGTTCCCGACACCCCCGCCAGTGTGGACGAACGTCCCCGTTTTCGCCCCCGTCCGTGGGAGCACCTGGAAACGCCATACGACGTGGAAGTGTGGATCGAAGAACATAACCGCAGCATGCAGGACAATATTCGCGCCACGGAAACGGGCGTGGGCATCTGCTTTACCCTGGCCGAAGGCGGCGACATCTATATGCAGACCAGCGCCGACGGCGCCGTCGTGCTCGACGTGACGCCGGACGCGGCCTGGGTGTCTCCCCTGATCAGCGCGGCCACGGGCTGCGAGACGCCGGACTCGTCGCTGTGGATCTTGCCTGATGACAAATTGATCCAGCTGATCGTGGGGCTATCGAGCCTGGTAGCGAGCACCTTGCTGGTGGTGGGCCATGATTTCGGCTTGCGCCGCAGCCGCATGGGGCGCTGAACGGCCTTGTTGCAGAAGTGGCATCCATGGCAGGCTTGGCTCGACACTGCGCGTGGCGCATGCTAGTCTTGCAACTGCACCCACCTGGTTGCCAGGGCGGCGGTGCAAAGGATAGCCATGGACATACCACCGCTCGCGGTACCTGATCCGGATTCCTCCCAGCACAGCCATGACGGCGTGTTGGGGCATGCCGCGCCCCTGCTTGACGATGGCGTCTTCAGTCCGGAACGGGTGAAGGCCGAACGCGAGCAAGCCTATTTCAACGATTTATACCTGCTGGCGCCGGTCGCCTATTTCGTGCTCGGCCTCGATGGCGCGATCGTGCAGGTCAACCTGGTGGCGGCCGAATTGTTCGGCCTGGTGCGCGAGCGCCTTGGCCACGTGCTGTTCCGTTCGTATGTGCACGAGGCGTTCCGCCACGATTTCGAGCAGTTCGTGCAGCGCGTGCTCAATAGCAGCGAGCCCGAGCGCATCCAGCTACAGGTACGGCTGCGCCCTGGCGCGCGCGAGGCGGGCTTGCCCGTCAGCCTGCTGGGCAGCGCAGATCCGAACGGCCAGGCGCTGCGCCTGGTGCTGGAGCAGGCCGAGGGCAAGCTGGCTGCGCTCGAACGCAGCGAAGAGCGCTTCCGGCGCATCGTGCACGGCGCCGAGGAGGGCATCTGGGAAATCGATGCGCAGGCGCTGACCAGCTTTGTCAATCCGAAGATGGCGCACATGCTTGGTTGCCAGATCGAGGATATGCTGGGCCAGCCGCTGGCCGCCTTCATGGATGACGAGGGGCGCGCCATCCTGGAGCGCAACATTGCGCGGCGCCAGGATGGCATCGCCGAGCGCCACGAATTCAAGTTCCTGCGGCGTGACGGCAGCACCTTGTGGGCCACCCTGGCCACCAATCCCATCTTCGATTCCAGCGGCACCTACCTGGGCGCGCTGGCGCTCGTCAGCGACATCACGGCCCAGCGCGCCGCGTCCGAGCGCATCTGGCGGCAAGCCAATTTCGATCCCTTGACGGGCTTGCCGAACCGCCACATGTTTCTCGACCGCTTGCAGCACGAGGCGCGCCACGCCAGCCGCGAAGGCGGTTGCCTGGCCCTGCTGTTCATCGACCTCGACCATTTCAAGCAGGTGAATGACCGTCTCGGCCACGAGAAGGGCGACATGCTGCTGCGCCAGGCGGCGCTGCGCATCAGCGAGCGCGTGCGCGCCACCGACACGGTGGCGCGCCTGGGCGGCGACGAGTTCACCGTCATCCTGGCCGGCGTGGGGCACCTGGGCGGCATCGAACGCGTGCTGCAGGAATTGACGACGGCGCTGGCCCTGCCTTTCGTGCTCGACGGCGACACGGCGCAAGTGTCGGCCAGCGTGGGCGTGGCGCTGTATCCGGCCGACGCCGAGGCAACGGAAACCTTGCTGCGGCACGCCGACCAGGCCATGTATGCCGCCAAGAGCGCGGGGCGCAACGGCTACAGCTATTTCACGCCGGCCTTGCAGCAGGCGGCCGACCTGCGCCGCACCACGGTGCGCGAGATGCGCCTGGCGCTGGCGCAGGAGCAGTTCGAAGTGCATTACCAGCCCATCATCCGCCTGTGCGATGGCACGATTGAGCGGGCCGAGGCGCTGCTGCGCTGGCGCCATCCGCTGCGCGGCTTGCTCGTGCCCGCCGATTTCATCGCCTTTGCCGAGGCAAACGGCTTGATCATCGATATCGGCGAATGGGTGTTTCAGCAGGTCGTGCGCCAGGCGCGCCAGTGGCAGGGCGAGCATGGCGCCCCGTTCCCGATCTGTATCAACAAGTCGCCCGTGGAATTCCGCTGCGACGCCGCGCTGTACCAGGACTGGGGCAATGCCCTGGCGCGGGCGGGCCTGGCGCCGGGTGCCATCGTCATCGAAACAACGGAAGCCGTGCTGCTCGACAAGGCGCGCCAGGTGGGCGACCGCCTGCGCCAGTTCCGCGCCATGGGCCTGGCGCTGGCGCTCGACGATTTCGGCAGCGGCCAGGTATCGCTCGGATGCATCAAGAAGGCCGATATCGACTTTCTCAAGATCGACCGTTCGCTGGTCGGCGAACTGGGACGCGACGATGCCGGACTGGGCCTGTGCGAGGCGATCATTGCACTGGCGCAGCGGCTGGGAGTGAAAGTCGTGGCCGAAGGCGTGGAGACGGCGTCGCAGCGCGATTTGCTGCGCGCCGCCGGCTGCGACTATGCGCAAGGATATTTCTTTTCCCGCGCGCTGCTGGCAGGGCAGATGGATGGCCTGCTGGCGGCTCAGCCGGCGGCTTGAAGCGTCGCTTGCGCCTGCCCATCGTCCTGCATCAGCTGTTCCACGGCGGCCAGGGTCTCGGCGGCGCTGACCGTGGCCAGGGTCAGGCCGGGCGCCAGGATCACGCGGTAATGGCGGCTGGCCGGATAGAACCAGCGGTAGTTGTCGGTGCGGATGTAGTAGCCGACGATCTTCCTGTCATACGCCGAGGCGATGTGGATCACCGAGGTGTCGGGCGACAGCACCAGTTCGCAGCGGCGGATCAGGGCCGCCAGCTCCAGGATGTGGCCGGTGGGCGGCGCGGCCATCACGTTGGCATGGCCGGCGCCGCGCACGATCTCGGCGGCGCGCGCCTCGGTGCCCGGCGCGGCGATCACCAGCAGCGCATGGCGCGGGTAGCGCGCCGCCAGGGCCGCGCAGCAGCGCTGGGCATCGGCCACGCTGACCGTGCGTTGCGCATTGCTGCCCTGGAAATTCAGGCAAAACAGGCCTTCATGCGTGCGCAGCAGGGTATCGCAGGCGGCGTCGACCCGTGCCGCGTGCGCATCCACGCCGAACAGTTCATAGCGCATATCGATGTCGCGCAGCTCAAATTGCCCGAACGTGGCGAAATAGCTGTGCAGGATGTGGCGGCTGCGGTCGCAGGGCACCGTATGGTCGAACATGCCCAGATTCGCCGTCGAAGTGCCGTACTTGGGAATGGCAAAGCCCGTCAAATAGCGCGCACCCAGCCATTTGATGCGCAGCAGCAAGGGAATCGAAAAGCGGTTGTAGGGATTGAAGATGACGTCATAGCGGCGTCGGCGCAGCTCGGCAATGGTGGTGCGCAAGTCGCGCAGCAGCGGCTGCTTGTCCCAGATGAGGATTTCGCCGACATGCGGATTATCGGCGAGCACGGCCCGGTTGGCGCTGCTGGCGGCCACGTCGATCTGCCAGTGCGGATAGTTTTTCTTCAGTTCGCGCAGCAGGGCCGTGGTGACGATCATGTCGCCGATCTTGTCGTTGCGCAAAATTAATACCTTGCGCACCTTGGCGATATCGAGGGGGTGCTTGCCGGATTTGCCCAGCAGGGCGTAGCTGATCAGCCGGGCGGCGGTCTTTATCAAGGGAACTCCGGAGGTGGATGACGGGATGCGCTGGCGTATGGGATAAAGCGCCAGCGACAGCAGCATCTTACGGATTTCCACCGTCCTGAGCTAGGGTGTGTGCCCCATTATTGCCGCGTGCGCCAAGTCAGCGCACGCAGCAGGGGGTTATTCCAGGCCCAGCAGCGCGACGACGCGCTCGCGGCTGATGCCGACCAGCGCCGAGCTGATCGCCAGCAGTGATTCATAGCCGGGCTGGCTGGCTTTTTCCGTGAAGTTTTCCGCCAAGGTATCCATGCTGACGTTGACTTGCTGCACCGGTTGCGCGCGGGCGACCCGTCCCGTCGCTTGCGCCAGGGCCAGGCTGACGGAGCTGCGCGCCGCCTGCAACTGCGCCAGCGCCTGCACCACTTGCTGCAAGGTGGCGCGCAGGGCTTCCACGTCGCCGGTACTCCATTCTTCCGGGGCGATGGCGGCCGGTTCCGCATCCGTGCGCACGCGGCTCATCTGGCCGGTCGGGTAGCGGATGCCGCTGCCGCGCACGGACAGGCTGTCGCGCACGCTGGCCCAGGCCGCTTCCGACGTGCTGAACACCAGTTCGCCATTCTCGCCCAGCTTGACGCCTATGCCTGACGGCATCAGTGCGCGGTCGAAGCGGGAGACGATTTCGTTCTCGCTCAGGCCAGGTTCGATATTCACCGAGCGCAAGGCCTGGCTCGCGCCGCCGACGGAAAAGGCCAGCACTTCCTGCGGGCCTTCCTGCAGGCTGGCCATGGTCAGGCCGCGGATGCTGAAGTTCTGCTGTGCCGCCTGCGGGCTGGTATAGCCGAGCTGTGCATCGAGCGTGCCGCCCGAGGCGCTGGCGCGCTGGCGCCAGGTATTGCTGAACTGGCGTACTCTGGCCTCGACTTGCCCTTCGCGGCCCTGGCGCGCGGCCAGCTTGGCCGCCAGTTCGCTTTTCAGCGCTTGCAACTGGCTGCTGCTGCGTTCCAGGTAGTCGAGGGTTTGTTGTGCGTTAGAAATTTCCCCCTGCAGCTGGTGATCCCAGTTGCTCAGGCCACGCTGCAGGCTCGCCGTCGAACTCCTCGCTGCCGGCGCCTCGCTGCGCGCGCTGGCACTGCTTTTGACCGCGGCGGACGCGTCATCGACGACGCGGGCTGTGCCGGCGCCTTTGGCATTGACGCCGGAAGAGGAGGAAGTCTGAACGATTTGCATGATGGTCAGAGAAGATCAAACAGGGAAATAGTGCCAACCTTGGTGTAGGCTTTATAGGTTGCCTGCAGGGCCGTCTGGTAGCCGGTCAGTTCAATCGCGGCCGCGCCCATGTCGGTCTTTTTCAGGTCCAGCAGGGCCGAATTGTTCGACAGCGACACGTTGGCCAGGTTGCCGGACAGCGTGGTGAGGATGTTTTGCGCGCCGCCGAAGATGGCGATCTTGCCAGAGAGCAAATCCATGCCATCATCGGTGCCGCCCAGGCCGTCGTTGACGATGGCGCGCACTGCCGGGTCGTTGGGGTTGACGCCCGGCGTGCCGAGCGTGGTGATGACCTGGTCGATCTTGTTGAGCCACACTTCCAGGTTCTTCACGTCGACGTTGGCCGCCTGCGTCACGCCATTGCCCACTACCACGGTCTGCGTGTCGGTGTTGCCGATGTAGCTGTAGCGCGAGCCGGCGGCTGCCGTCGGGTCGTATTTGATTGCGGGCTGGTCGGTCGCTGTGCCGGAAAACATGTAGCGGCCTTCCTGGTCTTTCAGGTTGGCCGTGTACAGCACGCTGTCGCGCATGGCCGTCAGCGATTGCGTCATCGCATTCAGGTCGCCCGGCGTATTGCTGCCGTCGGCGGCCCATACCAGCAAGTCGCGCGCCTGGCCCATGTCGGTGACCATGCTCGACAGGTAGTTTTCATTCTTCAGCAGGCGCACTTTCACCGTGGCGATATTGTCCTGGTACTGCGTGACCATGGCTTGCTCGCGCGTCAGGCGCGAAATGCGCACGTTGCCGATCGGATCGTCCGATGGCAGCTGGATGCGCAAGCCGGAAGACATTTGCTGCGTCAGGAAGTTGATGCGTTCCTGATTTTGCTGAAGCGAAATATTGATCAGCGATTGGTACTGGCTACTGGCGACACGCATGATCTTCTCCTTAACCCATCATTTGCAAAGTGGCGTCAAACAAGCTATTCGCCACGGAAATGACTTTCATGTTTGCTTGATACATATTCTGGAATTCGACCAGGCTCATCGCTTCTTCATCCTTGTTCACGCCGCTGGTGGACTTCCAGTCGTCGATCGCTTGCGCGCGCACCGTGTTGGCCGTCTTCAGCAAGGCCTGGTTCTGCTGGCTGTAGATGCCCAGCTTGCCGACCAGTTGCGTATCCGCGTCGCTCATCAGGACAGAACCGACCCAGCTGACGGTGATCGGTTGATTCTTGATCTCGATTAATTTCTGCAAGTTGCCGCTGTCGCCGGCCTGGCCCGTCAGCGACAGGGCCAGGTCCTTGGCGTTGAAGCCGGGGGTAATGCTCAGCTTGCCATTTGCGTAGGCCAGCAGGGGACCACCTGGGGTCCCGGCCATGGTCTTGCCCAGTGCCAGCTGCGCGTTGACCTTGTTGGTCAACTGGGTGGCCATGTCTTGCAGCGACTGCTGCAGCGGTTTCAGGGTATTTTGCTCGAACTCGCCCAGGCCGCCCATCTGCCCGCCGATGGCGACCGGGTCGAGCTTGTACGAGGACTTGGCGAAATCAAGGCTCAGCGTCTGTTCGCCGGTGTTCGTCATGTTGCTGCTCATGGTGCCGGCCAGGCTGCCGATCACCAGCGGCTGGCCCGACTTCAGCGCGATATTGCGCGAACCGTCCGGCTGGTCGAGGACCTCGATGCCCATTTGCGAGGCCAGGCCGTCGATCAGCTGGTCGCGCGCATCCATCAGCGACGACACATTCGTGCCGGCGGCGGTGGAGGTGCTGATGCGCTGGTTCAGCGCGGCGATATTGGCCAGGGTGGTATTGACTTGCGGCACGATCGCTGCGCGTTGCTGCTGCACCGACAGCAACTGATTGCCCATCACGGTGCTGATGCTGTTGAAGCGCTGCGCCATGGCGTCGGCGGAGGTGACGATCTGCTGGCGCAGGGGCGTCGAGGTCGGGTCGACGGCCGAGGCGTTGAGGGCGGCGAAAAAGCCGTCGATGCCGTTGCTGATGCTGGAAGCATCGTCGCCCATCACGCGCTCGAGCTGCGTCAGATAAGGCTGGGTCTGCGAACGGGCGCCCTGGTCGGACGCGGCGCGCCACATTTGCTGGCTTTTATAAGCATCGGCAAAGCGCAGCAGGGCGGACACTTCCACCCCATTGCCGGCCGAGCGCACGCCCACGCCGGCACCAAGCGAGGACAACAGCACGCCCTGGCGCGTATAGCCCGCCGTTTGCAGGTTGGCGATGTTCTGGCTGGCCGCATTGAGTGCGGCCTGGGCGGCGATGCTGCCTGACAATGCATTGCTGATGATGCTCATTGGGCAAGTTTCTTTCGTGAAGAGAGTGGCGCGTGCTGGTGGGCAGGCATTGAATCGTTGTTACCTTGTACAGGCGACGCTTCAGACGGATTTATTAAGCGGCGCTGCAATATTGTCGGTCTTGACAGTGCTTTTGGCTGCCACGGGGGCGCTGGCCGCCGGCAGCAGCTGGCGCAGGATGGCGTCGGCGATGCCGAAGGCGCGCTGGCCGGCCATCTTGTCGGCCACCAGGTTGTCGGCCATTTCCAGCATGTCGTTGTTGATGGGATCCTTGAAGACGCTGTCTTCGCCCGCCATCTCGCGCGTGCCCGAACGCATCTGGCGCAGCATGTGCGAGATGAAGAACGCTTCGAACTTGACGGCCGCCTCGGTGGCCTTGGCCGCGTAGCGCGGATCGGCCGGCGTGGCGGCGGCAGGGGAGCGGTCGTCGAGCGCCGAGGGCAGGGCGCTGCTGCTGTCGTTTACATTCATTTCCATTCAGCTTTCAGTGTTCGTCAAAATGTTCAGGGCAAGGCGTATTGCCGAAGGCAGTACGACTGTACGACGAGGCAGTGCAACGCAGTCCTGGGCTTTTTGACGGGCACGTTAGATCACCACCAGTTCGCCTTCGATGGCTCCCGCCTGGTCGAGGGCTTGCAGAATTGCCATGATGTCATCGGGCGAGGCGCCCAGGCTGTTGACCACGTCGATGATCGATTGCAGCTTGGCGCCGGCCGGCCATTTGAACATATTGCCGTTGCCCTGGTCGACGGACACTTTGGATTGCGGCGTGACGGTGGTCTGGCCGCGGCCGAACGGCGCCGGCTGGCTGACGGCCGAGCTTTCGGAAATGACGACCTTGAGCGAGCCATGCGTGACGGCGGCCGCTTTCACGCGCAAGCCTTCGGCGATGACCACGGTGCCCGTGCGCGAATTGAAGACCACTTTCGGCGTATCGACGCCGACATCGACGCTCAAGGCTTCGAGCTTGGCCATGAAGGCCACGCGCTGGGTCGGGTTTTCCGGCGCCAGCACTTCCACGCTGGTGGCGTCGCTGGTGGTGGCGACGGCGCCAAAGCGGCGGTTGACGGCTTCGACGATATTGATGGCCGTCTCGAAATGCGGGTGGCGCAGATTCAGGGTGACGGTCGGCTTGGTCGAGAAATCGCTGAGGATTTCGCGCTCGATGTTGCCGCCGTTGGGAATGCGGCCCGAGGTGGGCGTGTTGACGGTGACGGACGAGCCGCTCTTGCCGGTGGCGTTCAAGCCGCCGACGACGACGTTGCCTTGCGCCAGCGCATACGTTTCATTGTCGGCCGCGCGCAATTGCGTCAGCAGCAAGGTGCCGCCGCGCAAGCTTTTCGCATCGCCCAACGACGATACGGTCACGTCGATGGCCTGGCCACGGCGGTATCCCGGAGGAAACACGGCGCTGACCATGACGGTGGCGACGTTCTTGCTTTTCGATTCGGCGCCGTCCGGCATTTTCACGCCGAACTGCTTGAGCATGTTGACCACGGACTGGCTGGAAAACTTCACCTGCGTGGTGTCGCCGCTGCCGTTCAGGCCCACGACGAGGCCGTAGCCGACCAGCGGGTTGTCGCGCACGCCCTCGATGCTGACCAGGTTGCGCAGCACTTGCGCGGCGCTGGCGGGCAGGGCAAAGCCGGACAGCGCAGCGAGCATGGCTGCCAGGGGCAGGGCGGAACGAAATTTCATGAGGTCACCTTAAAACGGCATCCATGGGCCGACGAAGAAACGCGTCAGCCAGCCTGGTTTGTTGGCTTCGGCCAGGGTGCCCTGGCCGGAATAGGCGATCTGCGCATTGGCGATGCGCAACGAGGACACCTGGTTGTTGGAATCGATATCGGCCGCGCGCAGGTAGCCGCGCAGGCGCACGAATTCCTCGCCCTGGTTCAGGGTCAGGGTTTTTTCACCCTGCACGCGCAGCAAGCCGTTCGGCAGCACTTCCTGCACGATCACCGTGATGGCGCCGGACAGCGCGTTTTGCTGCGTGCTGGTCGAGTCGCCGGCGAAGTTGCGGTCGGCAGACAGGTCGATGCCCGTCTTGGGGAAGGTCTTGCCGAGGATATTGGCCGCCTGCACGCCGACGGACGAACCCTTGTTGAACGAGGTGCCCGCCTTCTTGCTCGCCTGCGTGGTTTCCTGCAGGGCCACCGTGACGACGTCGCCGACGCGGAAAGCGCGGCTGTCGGAAGTCAGGGCCAGGCCCGCATCGGGATTGAAGACGCCGCCGGCCACGCCGCCGCGCGCAGCGCTGCGCGGCGCCACGGGCAGCGGCGTATCGGAAAAGCTGGGCGCCAGAGGGGCCACCGGCTGGCTGGCGCAACCGGCCGCCAGGACCAGCAGCAGGGCCGCTCCGGCTTTCAGTGCGGCCTTCATCAACGTGCCGCTTGCGCCAGGTATTGCAGCATATTGTCGGCGGCCGACAGCACCTTGGTATTCATTTCATAGGTGCGCTGGGCAGCGATCATGTCGACCATCTCTTCGACCACTTGCACGTTCGAGCCTTCCAGCGCGAACTGCTTCAATTTGCCCAGGGCGCCCTCGCCGGGACGGCCTTCCGTCGGCGTGCCGCTCGATGCCGTTTCCTGGAACAGGTTTTCACCGAGTGCCAGCAGGCCGGTCGGGTTGACGAAGCTGGAGAGGTTCAGCTGGCCCAGTTCGGTACCGGCGACATTGCCCGGTACGGTGGCCGTGACCATGCCGTTTTCACCGATGGTGATGGCCGTGGCGTTGTTCGGCACGGTGATCTGCGGCACCAGGGGCAAGCCCTGGGCGTTGACCATCACGCCGTTTTCATTCAGGCTCAACTGGCCGGCGCGCGTGTAGGCCGCTTCGCCGTTCGGGCGCAGCACTTGCAGGAAGCCGTTGCCGGTGATGGCGACGTCGAATTCGCGGCTGGTCGTTTGCAGGCTGCCGGTGGTAAACACCTTTTGCGTGCCGACCATGTGCGTACCGTTACCCAGCTGCACGCCCGATGGCGAGAGGGTGTTGTCGGCTCGCTGCGTGCCCGGCTGCTGCTCGACCTGGTAAAACAGGTCTTCGAAGACGACGCGGTCGCGCTTGAAGCCGACGGTATTGACGTTGGCCAGGTTATTCGCGATGGCTTGCAGTTTGGCATCTTGTGCCTGCACGCCGGTCTTGCTGATCCACATTGCTGGATTCATGTATTGCTCCTAATAATAGATTGGCGTTGGGCTTAAGCGCCCAGCAGGCGGTTGCCGGACTCGGTCATGGAATCGCTGGCCTTGAAAACTTTCATCTGCATCTCGAAACTGCGGTTCAGGCTCATGGTGGCGACCATTTCCTCGACGGCCGAGACGTTGCTGCCTTCCAGGTGGCGGTCGCGGATGCGTACCGTCGGATCAGCTTGCAGGTCTTCGCCGCCGCGCGCCACGATCAGGCCCGCTTCGTTCTTGGTCAGCTCGCCCGCTTCGGCGTTGACCAGCTTGAGCTTGTCGACCGTCTGCATTTGCGCAGTGCCCGGTACCTGGATGGAAATCGTGCCATCGCCGCCGATCGACAGGCTGGTGTGCTCGGGAATCGTGATCGGACCGCCTTCGCCCAGCACGGGCCGGCCGTTGATGGTCAGGGCGCCCGTTTCATCGAGGTCCATGGCGCCGGCGCGCGTGTAGGCTTCGCCGTTTTGCCACTGTACCGCGAGAAAGCCGGGGCCCGTGACGGCCACGTCGAGTTCGCGTCCCGTTTCCTTGATGGTGCCCGTACGCGTGCCGATGGCGCTCGACTGCGTCTGCGTCATGTGGCGGTCGTCGTAGCCATAGCCGTTTTGCAACGGCTGGGCAGTGGACACTTCCAGGTTGGCGCGGAAGCCGCCCGTTTCGATGTTGGCCAGGTTGTTGGCGTGTACCTGCTGTGCCCGCAGGGCACGGTCGGCTCCGCTCATGGCGGTATAAATCAGCGCATCCATTGCTCTTTACCTTTGCGTATCGTGGATTACAGCGCTTGCATCAGCGATTGCAGCATGGCGTTCTCGGTCGAGATGACCTTCGAGTTGGCCTGGTAGTTACGCTGCGACGTCATCAGGCCCACCAGTTCGGAGGTGATGTCGACGTTCGACTGTTCCAGCGAGCTCGTCACCAGTTTGCCGGCCATGCCGACGCCCGGACGGTCATACATGGCGGTGCCGGAAGTGGTCGAGGCGACCCAGCTGGTATCGTTGACGGCCGTCAATGCGCCTTCGTCAGGGAAGGTAGCCAGGGCGATCACGCCGATGCTCTGTTTTTGGCCGTTCGTGTATTTCGCCACGACGGAGCCGTCATCGGCCAGTTCCACGCCCGTGTAGGTGCCCGAGGCATAGCCGTCGGCGCGGTCGGTCGAGGTGGTGGCTTCGCCGGCGAACTGGGTGGTGCCCGTGTAGTCGATGACGACCGACAGCGCCGCCGCGCCAGGCGGCGTCGGCAGCACTGGCGTGGCGCCCGTGCCAGTCACCAGCTTGCCGTTCGTGTCGAAGGTCATGCTCGTCACCGGCGTCACATCGGCGTTGTCGAAGGTGTAGTGCACGTCCACGCCCGTTGCCGTCTTGACGAAATACTGGCCCAGCGAGTGCTTGGCGCCCAGCGAATCGTAGACGATCGAGGACTTGGCGCTGTTGTAGCTCAGTTCGTTGGTCTTGTTGAACGGCGGCGTTTTCACGGTCCATTCGGACGACATGTTGGCGGCATACGCCAGCTTGGTCGAGGCCACGGCGGGAATCTGGCCCGTTGGAATGAGCATGTCGCCCATGGTGCCCAGCGTGGTGCTGCCCTTGACGGCGGCATAGCCCTGCACCAGGCGGCCATTCGCATCGATCAGCTTGCCTTCATTGCTGGCCGAAAAGATGCCGACGCGGCTGTAGGTCATCGTGTTCTGCGCATCGCGCGTGACGAAATAGCCGCGGCCATCGATGGCCGCGTCAAGCGCGCGGCCCGTGTTCAGCACGCCGCCATTGAGCGACATGCTTTGCGTCAGCGAGCCGATTTCCGTGCCCGTGGCGCGCGAACCGGCGTACATGGCCGAAAAGTTGGCGCGGCTGCTCTTGAAGCCGTAGGTGCCGGCGTTGGCGATATTGTTACTGGTGCTGTTCAACTGTTGGTTGATGGACTGGATACCGGACAGGGCGATGTCGAAACTCATGTTGACTTCCTTTAGTGAAGGACGAGATTAGTGTTCAGGAAACGAAGGGAAGGGCGGATCAGGCCGTCTTACCGTTAAAGCCGGTGATCGCGCCAGGGTTGACTTCACCCAGGTTCGACACGCTCAGAATCATGCTGCCGCCGGCCGACAGGCGCACGCTATTGAGCTTGCCTGAGATGTCGACCGTCGGTTTTTCGGTGCCACTGGTCGTCACCGCCATGGTATAGGTGCCAGCAGGCAAGCCCAGGGCCACGGGATCGATGGTAAACGGTACCGTGCCGGCACCTTTGGCGCCCAGTTCGATCTTGTATTCCTTGTCGTCGATGCCTTTCAGGGTCACCGTGGTCTTGGTGGTGCCGGCCGCGAGCGCGATGCTGCCGCTGACCTTGCTCTTGTCGAGCTGGACCGTTTCGCTGTTGACCATCACTTCGGAACCCACTTGCGCGCCCAGGGCCAGCACCTGCATCGATTGCAGCACGCTGGCATTGGCGCTGGTCAGCGCCGACAGATTTTGCATCGCTTCCGTCTGCGCCTGCTGCGTCAATTGATTGACGAACTGGCTCGGATCGGTCGGTGCGAGGGGATCCTGGTTCTTGATCTGGGCCACCAGCAATTTGGTGAACATATCCTGGGTAGCATTGCTTTGCGACTTGACGGCATTGCTGCCGCTGTTGCTGCCACTGGTGTTGTTTGTAAAGAGATTGGTTTCCATGGATTATGCTTCACCTAATTTGAGGAGCGATTGCTGCATCGACTTGATGCGGCCCAGAACTTCGACATTGGTTTCAAACGCGCGCGACGCCGACATCATGTCGGTCATTTCGGCCACCTGATTGACGTTGGGGTAGAACACCATGCCATCGGCATTGGCCATCGGGTGGCCCGGTTCATACACCTTGCGCAGCGGCTCGTCGCTTTGCACCACGTCGAGCACTTGCACTCTTCCACCGGCGCCGCTGGCACCGGGGCCATCCATCACGGCCGCAAATACGGGCTTGCGCGCGCGGTAGGTTTCGCCTTCGGAACCGGCCACGGAATCGGCATTGGCCAGGTTGCTGGCGATGGTATTGAGGCGCACGGTTTGCGCCGCCATCGCCGAACCGGCGATCTTGGAAATATCCTGGAAGCTCATGCTGATCCTTATTGTCCGGAAATGGCCTTGGACAGACCCTTCAGTTTCATGTTGACGAAAGTCAGGCTGGTCTGGAAGTCGGTGGCATTCTGCGAGAACGCCGCCTGCTCGACGCCGATTTCGACGGTATTGCCGTCGCGGCTGGGGTGATAGGGGACGCGGTACAGGGCGCTGGCATCGTCATCGGTCGACAGTAGGCCGGCTTCGTTGTCCTGCAACTGCTGCAGGGCGCTGCCGAAATCCATGTCCATGGCCTGGAAGCCGGGCGTGTTTTCATTGGCGATGTTGGCGGCCAGTACGCGTGTGCGGTCGGCACGCAGCGCGAGCGCATCGGCGTGCACGCCCAGCGCATCCTTGAAATTAATCCCCATGGTCATCCTTTGTATTGAATTCGTTCGTGCTTTTTGCGGTTCGGGCTAGAAAATAGGTGGTGCAGAGGTAAAATCCCAGCCTGGTCATGTTGACGCATGGTAAGGTCATGCCGCTTCAGTATCTTTGATTAAGGTTAGCAATGATTTACTTTGAGAACTATTCCGTGATGTGGAACAAGGCGCAATGTCGTCACATACTGCTTCCGGGCCTCTTTTTACTGACCAGCCTATATAGTAGTGCAGGACGCGCAGAATTGCCAGCCGACAATATATTTTCGCGTGTGGAACAATTGGCGCGCGAGCAATTGGCGCAGCAGGCAGCCTCGGCCGGATTGCTGGAACCGCAGTTTCAAGTCACCGTGGTAAAAAGCACGCGCCCCGTGCCGGCGTGCGCGGCGCCCGTTGCGCTGGAAACGGCGGACAGCCGCTCGGCGCAGCGCATGCGCTTTGTCGCAGTGTGTCCTGGGAGCAACGGTTGGCGTTATGAAATGCTGGCGCGCGGCAGCATCACGGCCCAGGTGGCCGTCACCAGCGTCCCCGTCACGGCCAATACGCCGTTGCAGGCGGGCGACGTGACCCTGGCGCGGCGCGACGTGACGATGGTGCCCGACAGTATTGCCTCCTTGCCCGGCGCCGTTGGCCTGTCGAGCCGGCGCAGTTTGCGTGCCGGCGAAGTGTTGCGTCAGGGACAACTGGCGTCGCCCGTGCTGATCAAGCGGGGCAGTGCGGTGAATATCGTGGCGCGCAAGGAGCAGGTGGAAGTGAGCATGGCCGGCGAAGCGATGGATCCGGGCGCGCTGGGCGAGGTGATTCGCGTGCGCAACGCCACCAGCGGCACGGTGATACGTGCCAGGGTGGTCGATGCGGGCGTGGTGGAACCGGCCGAACTTCCCGGCCGTTAAGGAAAATCAGTCTGCGGCGGCCGTGCGCTGCAGACGCGTCGCCAGCTGCGTCAGCTTGGTGGCGTAATTCGGATCGGTGGCATAGCCGCCGCGCGCCAGGCCTTGCGCGAAGGCGCCCGCGTCGGCACCCGTGTTCAGGGCGGCGCGGTAGCGCGGATTGTCGAGCAAGACCTGCGCATAGTCGCGGAAGGCGCTGGCCTGGTCCGGATAGCTGCGGAAACGTTCCGTTTTCTTCAGGGCCGTGCCGCTGCCCGCCTCGTATTCGGTGGTGACGTTGCTGGCCACGTCGCCCTGCCATTTGCCGCCGGCCTTGATGCCGAACAGATTATTCGTGTCCGCCCCCGTGCCCTGGCGCAGCGGACGCTGGCCCCAGCCCGATTCCAGTGCCGCGTGGGCGGCGACGATTTCCGGCGCCACGCCCAGGCGCGCGCCCGTTTCTTGCGTCCACGGCTTGATCGAGGCGAGAAATTGTTGCTGTACTTCGCCGATTTCTCCGCCCTGGTTGATGCTGCCCAGCACATTGACGGGCTGGCTCTGTTCCAGGTAGGCGCGGCCTTGCGGGTTCAGGCTGGTGGCATTGCCGCCGCCCTGTTCGATGAAGCGGGCCACTTCGCCCTGTACTTGCCGGAACACGCTGCTGAAGTTGCCGCTGGAACTGGTGGCGTCGGTGGCGCGCATATTGCTCTGCACGGCGGACGTGGCTGCCGTCGACGGCGTTGCCGCCGTGGCGCGGGTTGTCAGGAAATCAGCCTGGCGCATACGTATCTTCCTCGCCATGCAGCACGCGCTGCATGATGCTGTACTGCTCTGTTAATAAATCACTGTTGCGGGCGTTCAGGCGTTTGCATTCAAGCACCATCTGCTCGAGCGCGGCCCAGTCGCGTTCGGCGCTCGTGCGCGCGTCTTCTTGCAACAGCGCAAATAATTGCGACATGTCGCCTTGCGGGCCCAGCAGGGCTGTGACGAGGCTGACCCGCTGGCGGCGGCGCGCATCGAGCGGGTCGACGGCGGCGATGACCTGGTCGGCCAGCGCCGTCAGCTGCGCGCTGCGGTGGTGCAGGGTGGCCTGGAATTGCTCTTCCAATAAGGTTTGCAGGGCGGCATAGCCGATGCTGTCGTCTTTCATGCCTTGCAGCACGCGGCGCACGGCTTCCTGGCGCGTGATGCCCTTGCGCGCTGCTGTCACGATTCACCGCCGTGGAAGCGCTGGATCAAGCCTGCCAGTTTTGACGGATCGAACGGCAATTCGCCCTTCGCCAGCGCATCGCGCAGCATGGCCACGCGCTCGTGGTCGATCTCGGGCATGGCGCGCAGCGCGGCCATGGCCGGTTGCAGCACGGCCGATTGCAATTCCGCCCCGGCCGACGAGCCGCCCATGGCGCCGGCGGCGCCCGCGTTCTCGGCGATCGCCTCGGCCGGCGCGACGGCGCTGCTGCGCACGGCGGCACCGGTATTGCCGGAGGAGATTTTCATACGTTGTCCCTTGCCCTTAATTTGCATGCTCATCCCGCTCCTTCTTTGCGGGCAGGCCCAGTTTTTCGCGCAGGCGCTGCAAGGTGCCCGCATCCGGTTCACCCACTTGCAGTTCGTCGCCTTGCGGCTTTTGCCCGGCCATGCCGAACATGGCGGCGATGCTGTCTGCCTGGCCACGCGTCAATATTAACAGTTCGATGCGGCGGTTGATGCCGGCGCTGGCATTTTTCACGTCCAGCGGCGCGCGGTCGGCCATGCCCACCACTTGCAGCACGCTGTCCGGACTCATGCTGCCGATCAGCAATTGCGCTCGCGCCGACATGGCGCGGTTGGCCGACAAGGTCCAGTTCGAATAGCCTTCATAGCCGTTATTGGCGTATTGCAAGGAATCCGTGTGGCCGACGATCAGCATCTGGTTTTCCATTTGCGCAAATACGGGGCCCATCTGGCGCAGCAGCTTGCGGAAGCGGTCGGTCGGCACGGCGCTGCCGCGCACGAACATGCCTTGCTTGTCCGTATCGTGCAGCATGACGCGCAAGCCGTACGGCGTGATCACGGATTGCAGGTTGCTCTTGAGTCCCGCTTCGTCGCTGAGCTTGTCGAGCGCGCGCGACAAGGCCATCAAGTCTTCCGGCGACTGGTAGCTGACCTTGGTCTGGTTTTGCGGCGCGGAGCCGGCTTTGCCGTCCTGCATCTGCTTGCCTTCCGTGCGCGTGTCGCCCGAGCCCTTGCGGGGCATGGGGAAGCGCTCGATCAGGCTGCCGCGCGGACCGCCACTCTGTTCCGGCATGACGCCCTGGCCTTCGCCCTGGCGGCTGCTGGCCGACGCATCCATCATGATTTCCTTCATTGCCTGCTGCTCGCGCGCGGCCATCAGCCACAGCACGAGGAACAGCGACAGCAGGGCCAGGCAAAAGTCGGCGAATGCTACTTTCCAGGCGCCGCCATGGCCATCGTCGTCATGCTTGCGGCCAGCACGCTTGATGATGGCCTGTTCATGTTTCTCATGCGGCTTTAGCACGGCGGCCTCCCCGGCCTTGGCCCTGCTCTTGTTCCGCGCCGCCATCTTCCAGCGCATTGATCCAGCTTTCCAGCTGGGCGAAGCTCGGCTTGATGTTCAGCTGCACCAGGCGGCGGCCCGCATCGATCGCCAGCAGGGGCGGCTTGCCCGCCACGTGCGTGACCAGCACGACCTTCACGCACTCCATGGTCGAGCCTTCTTCGCCCACCAATTGCTTCATCATGTTGCACATCGGATCGAGCACGCCGTAGCAAAAGAAGATGCCGATGAAGGTACCGACCATGGCGGCACCCACTTTTTCCGAAATTTCCGCCGCATCGGCGCCGTCGGCCACGGAATTCATGGCCATCACGATGCCCAGAACGGCAGCCAGGATACCGAAACCTGGCATGGCCTCGGCGATCTTGTGCAGGGACTTCGACGGTTGCAGCAATTCGTCGTGGATGGCTTCCAGTTCCTGCTCCAGCACGCCTTCGAGCTCATGCGCGTTGATCTTGCCCATCGCCATCAAACGGAAGTTGTCGACGATGAAGGCCAGCAGCTTCGGCTCTTCCAGCACCAGCGGATAGCGCTGGAACAGGGCGCTTTCGCGCGGTGCCTCGACGTGGGCGTCGAGCGCCTTCAGGCCGCCGGCGGCCGTTTGCAGCAGTTCATACATCAGCAGCAGCAACTGGCGCTGGAATTCCGAGCCTTGCTTCTTGTGCGTGACGATCTTGCGCATCTGGTGCAGCATTTCACCGAGTACATGCTTGGGGTTGCCCAGCACCAGGGCGCCAACGGCGGCGCCGATGATGATGATCAACTCGACCGGTTGCCAGATCGCGTGGACGGTGCCGCCCATCAGGGCGAAGCCTCCGAATACACACCCCATCACGATTAAGATACCGATAATTACCATGTCAACTGCCTTTCTGCGTCATTGTGCTGCGTCAATTTGATGGATCTTGCTTACTCTTATGCGTCTTGCAGCATGGCTTTCATCTTGCCCAGCGCCGTCTTGTTGAGCTGGCAGACGCGGGCGTCGCTCAGGTCCAGCACGGCGGCAATTTCTTTATAGCTCAGTTCGAATTCGTAATACATCTGCACCACGCGCTGTTCCCGTTCGTCCAGCGTGCGCAGCGCCTGTTCCAGGCTGCGCCGCACCATCAATTGCTCTTCCGGGCTCGGTGCGCTGTCGGCTTGCCCCAGGCTTTCCTGCAGCACTTCGTCGAAACTGGCGATCAGCTCGGCGTTTTCCGCCAATTGATATTCCTGGAAGGCTTCCGGCGTCAGTTTCAGGGCCGCCATGATTTCCGCTTCCAGCGGCTCGCGCCCCAGGCGCCGGGTCAGGGCGCGCACGCTGTCGCGCAGGCGGTGGCTTTCCTGGCGCACGGCGCGCGGGCGCCAGTCTTGGCGCCGCAGTTCATCGAGGATGGCGCCACGGATGCGCAGGCTGGCATAGCTGCCGAAAGACTGGTCCGGCACGCCGTAGCGGCGCAGGGCTTCCAGCAGTCCCATCAGGCCAATCTGTTCCATGTCGTCGCGGTCGATGGCGCCCGACACCTGCGAATTGAGCTGGCGCACGATGCGTTTCACCAAAGGGGAGTACGCGACCAGATGTTGTTGCTCTTCAGCAACGCTGAGCACGGCCGCGCAAGCGCTGGCGGCCGCATATTCGCCGGCGCCATACGCTTCCTGGTATTGCTCTACATAGGCCAAGGGATCTCCCACTAGGTCGGCTGGCGTGTTGGCTTATTCAATGATCAGCTTGCCGACCATGACTTCGGTGAAGGGTTTTTCCATTTGCTCGCGTTCATAGCTGACATTGAAGGCCTTGTTGATCTGTTCGGCATACTGCTCCACCGTCATGGTCTGTGCCTTTTCCATCGGAAAGCTCGACAGGGTGCTGACGGCGATCGAGCGCATCAACGGCAAGTGGTCCTTGGTCAGCTTTTCCTTTTCCTCGGTGGTGGCGATCACCAGGTCGGCCGACAGGTAATGCGTTTCACCGTCGCCGGGGCTGCGGCGCAGCATCACGATAACCTTGTCCAGGGTAATGAACTTGCGTGCCTTCTTGCCCGTGGCGGGCGGTGGCGGGGCTTTCGCTTCGGTGGCATCGGCATGGCCGGCAACCGGCTTGGCCAGGTACCACATGGCGCCGCCAGCCGCGCCGGCGGCCAGCACTGCCACGGCGACAAAGCCGCCGATCAGTTTCATTTTCATATTCATCAGGCGCTCTCTCGCTCGTGCATGGCGTAAGTGGTACTGGCAGTGCTGCCGTCGGACAGGGCGCGGCCCGGTTCGGCATCATCCTGCTGGCGGCCCGGTTGACGCTGGCCGCGCGCATCGCCTTCGGCAAACGCCTGGGCGGCCGGGCTGCGCGGGGTGGCGCTGATATTCACGGCCACCTCGGTGTACTGGCGCTGCGCCAGGTCGCTGCGCATGTTTTCGCCGATGCCTTGCAGCTGGCGTAACACTTCCGAGTTCGACGCCGTGACGTTTACCTGCAGCGCGCCTGCCGTGTGGCGGATGGAAATTTCAATGCGTCCCAGCATGGGCGGGTCGAGGCGGATCGTCGCGTGTTCGCTGTTGCGGCCGATCTGCGTCTGCAGGCGTTCGCCCAGCGCTTCGCGCAGCGGTTCCTGCCATTGCTGGGCAGGGCCGTTGAGTTTGATGGTATCGCCGGCCGGGGCCGCCGTAGCCGTATTGCCGATGGCGCCCGTCAAGCCCAGGTTGGGCGCGGCTGGCGCGGGCGTCGCGGCGCTGCGTTCGCCATCGCGCGCGGCAGGGGCGGCGACGGCGCTTGCCGGAGCGGCTTGCTGCAGCAGCGATTCGAACGGCTGTGCGGGCGCGCTGCCCTTGGCGGCGCTCGCCGGGATGGCTGCTGCCAGCGGTTCGCGCGTATCGCGGCCTGCCGGCTGCGCCGTTCCCTGTGCGGTGAGGGTGATTGCCGCCGGATGCAGGCTGATGTTGAGTGCCGGGTTGGCTTGCGCCACATTCGCCTGGGCTGGTGTCTGTGCCTGCGCGGCGGCGCGCGCCTCGGCTGCGACCGGGTCCGTTGGCGGCAGCATCGTCACCGGCAGGCCGATGACGGGCGCTGCCATGGCAGGCAAGCCGCTGTCGACCTGGCTGTCGCTGTCGCCATCCTTGACGGGGGCGGGCGCGGGCGTGGCGGCATCGGCCGACTCCCCGCCTGTCACATCGAGCACCTGCGCAAACAGGGGCAGGGCGGAGGGCGCGGCGCCGTTGCTGCCATAGCCTGGCGTGCCAGGCAAGGTGGCCGTCTGTGCCGGCGCTGGCGCCGACGCTGGTGTCGGTGCCGCATTGGCCGCGGCTGCCGGAGCGGCCGGCGCCTTGTTGAAGTTCATGATCATGCTTGATTCCCGTCCGAGTCGTATTCGCCGAGCGCGGCGTAGGCGACCCAACCTTCCTTATTTGCCTGTAATGCACCCAGGTGTTGACCCAGGCGTTCTTTTTCCGCAGAGCAAATTTTAACCGCTTGCGCGTGAATTTTGCGCAATTGCAACAATTCTGTTTGTTCCAGCGCATTCCATGCGCCACGTTCGGCCAGCAGCGGAATGTTTTTCGCCAGGCTGGCCGAGAGTTTTTCCATCGCCTCCCAGTCCGCCTGGGCGACAGCCGCGCTCAAATGCCGGCTCAGCTGCTGCAGCGCAGCGCGCCTAGGCATTATTCGCCTGGACGCCCACCCAGCCACGTTTGATGGTGGTCATCAAGGTAGTCACTTCATCGATCAGCGTCGGGTCGAGCTTGATGCCGGCCGTGTACAGGCGCGCCACGCAATAGTCGTACAGGCGCGCCAGGTTGACCACCACTTCGCCGCCATTGTCGAAATCGAGCGAGCTCGACAGACCGTTGATGATCTGCGTGCATTTATCCAGGCTGATCGCCTTTTGCTCGTAGCGCTTGCCCACGATGTGCCCGCGCGCGCGCGCCAGTTCTTCCAGCAGGCCGTCCGTCAGCACCAGTACCAGTTCGACCGGTGTGGCGCGGGCGGTCTGGGAATCCAGGTTGACGGCATGGTAGCTGCCGTAAGCTTCATTGTTCAACATTATTCTCTTCTCGCTATGTTAACTGTGGCGGCGCGGCAGGCACGTCCGCCTTAGGATTTATCGTTGCTAAACATGGCATCGAACATGTCCGAATTCCGGGTCATTTGCTCCTGCAATACTTGCAGTCGGGAATATTGGTCCAGGAAACGGGTGTAGGCAGTGTTGTACTGGTTGGTCAGGCGCTCGGCGCTCTTGGCCAGGCTTTTCTGCAACTTGTCCGTCGCTGCCATGCGCTGGGTGATCTGGCCTTTGGTGACATTGCTCCACTGTCCCAGCACCTTGTCCAGGCCGCCGAGCACGCCGGCAGGGGCCGACAGGCTGTTATTGCCGAACAGTTTGTCCAGGCCGCCAGGATTGTCCGCCAGCTTGGCCGTCAGCTTGGCCGTATTCAGGCTGATCGTGCCGTCGCGCTGGGCGGTAATGCCATACGCTACCAGCGATACGCCATCGACGTTCAGGCGCAAGGCATCGCCCATGCTGGTGCGCAGGGCGTTCAGGCCGGAGTCGTGGGCAAAGATGCCGGCAGCGATATTTTTTTCCGGATTGCCGGGGCTGGCCAGGCCATCCATCACGCTTTTCAGCTTGTTGTAGGCATCGACGAAAGCTTGCACATTGGCAATGGTGCCGGCGCTGTCGGTGCCGACGGTCACGGTCACGGGGCTCTCGCCTGCCGTCATGGCCTTGGTGAACGTCATTTTCACGTCAGGCACGTTGGTGAAGGTATTCGAGGCCTGCGTGATCTTGGTGCCGGAACCTTGCGCGCCCAGCCAGACGATGGCGTCCTTCGGTGCCGCGATGGCTTTTATGTCGCTCTGCAGCGCTGACTTCAGGCCCGCATCCGTCACGCTGTTGGTATCGATCGAGACGGCATTGGCCACGCCGGTGAGATTCGACGTCAGCACCAGTTGCGCCTGGTTGCCGATATTGATGACGGAAGCGGTGACGCGCGCATTATTCTTGCTGTTGCCATTGATGGCGGCGGCGATTTCCTGCGGCGTCAGGTAGGCGTCGCCATCCTTGTTGGCGGCGGCCAGGTCGATGTCGAAGGCGTTGTCGGCGGTGACGGCAGCCAGCGGATCGCCGAGGCGGATGGTCATGTTGCCGCCGTTGGCTGGCGTGGTGCTGCTCAAGCCGCCATACGAAGTCTGGCTGGCCGTGGCCAGTTGTTCGACAAAGAACGCGTAGCTGCCAGGCGCGGCCTTGATGCCGGCCGTGCCCGTGCCATACGCGGTATTGCTGAAGGTGGCGGACTGGCTCAGCACCGATTTGCTGGACGTCATGGTCGTCATCGCCAGCTGGAATGCCGAGATGGCCGATTTCAGGTTGCCCAGCGCGCTGCTGGTGTTGTTGGCCAGCGTGGTCTGATTCGCCAGGGCTGCCTTTTGCGCCGCCACCGATTTGGTAGCCAATTGTTCTGCTGTGACGATCGGATCGTATCGTGGTGCGGTAATTACGTTTGCCATGCCAGACTCCTGAATAAAGGGATATACCGGTACAAGGCGACCCCCATTCCCGTTTCGTGAAGTTTTCCTGAAAGAAACTTACACAAACCTCATTTTACCTGCCCGCGGAACCAGAATTGCGTCGCCAGCTCGTCTTGCCGCTTGGCATCAACTCGGTGTTGCTCATTTGCAACATGCTTTTGCTTTTGCGTCAGCACCTGGTCCAGCACTTCGCGCTTGGCCCAGGCCGTATTCAGCGCGCGTTGCGACACGGCCATGTTGGCTTCGTGCAGGTGCAGGTCGGTACGGTGCTGGTCGGCCATCTGCATCACGGCTTGCTTGAAGTTGCCACAGTTGACGGACAGGGCCAGGGGCAGGGCGCCGCTGGGGCCGCTATCCGTGTACAGGCCCGTGAGGCGCTCCAGGTTTTTCTGGTAGCGCTCGCGCACGGCCGTCTGCGCCGCCATTTCGCCTTGCAGGCGTTCCACTTCGGTGCTGCGCAGGCCGACCAGGGTGGTCAGGTTGCGGATGGTATGCGCGTCGCTCACGTATGCTCCTAGGCCATGATCTGTTCAAGTTGTTCGATGCACGGTCCCATCGGCGCCTCTTCCTTGGTGCCCTGGCACAGGAAGGCTTCGATGGGCGCGTGCAGCTGGACGGCGCGGTCGGTGATCGGGTCGGCGCCGGGCACGTAGGCGCCCAGCGGGATCAGGTCGCGCACGCGCGCATGGCGCGCCATCGACGCTTTCAGCGCGCGCGACGCCTGCATGTGGCTGGGCGTGATCACCTGCGCCATGCAGCGGCTGATCGAGGCGGCGATGTCGATGGCGGGGTAGTGGCCCCGCTCGGCCAGTTCGCGCGTGAGCACGATGTGGCCGTCGAGAATCGCGCGCGCCGTGTCGACCACGGGATCCTGCTGGTCGTCGCCTTCGGCCAGCACCGTATAGATGGCGCTCATGCTGCCTTCCGGGTGGGCGCCGTTGCCGGCGCTTTCCACCAGTTGCGGTAAGTTCGAGAAGACGGACGGCGGGTAGCCGCGCGTGGCCGGCGGCTCGCCCAGGGCCAGCGCCACTTCGCGCAAGGCCATGGCATAGCGCGTCAGCGAATCGACCAGCAGCAGCACGTGCTTGCCCTGGTCGCGGTAATGGGCGGCGATCGAATGGCACAGCTCGGTGGCCATGATGCGCATCAGGGGCGACTCATCGGCCGGTGCGATCACCAGCACGGCCTTTTTCAAGCCTTCGGCGCCGAGCGACTTTTCCACGAATTCGCGCACTTCGCGGCCCCGTTCGCCGATCAGGCCGACGACGACGACATCGGCCACCGTCTGGCGCGTGATCAGGCCCAGCAGCACGCTCTTGCCCACGCCGGAACCGGCCATCAGGCCCACGCGCTGGCCTTTGCCCAGGGTCAGCATGCTGTTGATCGCCCGCACGCCCACGTCCAGCGGTTCGACCACCGGTTGTTTCTTCAGGGGATTGATCTTCGGTGGCGTGACTTCCAGGATGTGTTCGCCACCGAGGCGGCCCAAGTCATCGATCGGCTCACCGAGGCCATTGACCATGCGGCCCAGCCAAGAGGGACCGATCTGCAGGCTGGCCTTGTCGGGCAACGGGAGAACTCTGGCGCCGGTGGTCAGTCCTGTCGCCTTCTTGAACGGCATCAGGTAAGACAGTTTTTCGCGAAAACCGACGACTTGCGCATCGAGCCACTCGCCGCTCACAGTTTCAATTTGACAACGCTGGCCCGTGTGCAGGCGGCAGCCGGCGCTTTCCAGCAGCAGGCCGGACGCGCCCACCAGGCGGCCGGTCGGTGTCGCGACAGGGATATCGCCGATCTCGAAACTGCGCAGCGTGTCGGCGATCATGCAGGCGCGCCTTGGTCCGCGTGTTCGGCGGCCAGCGCCAGGTGGCTGCTGACCTGTTCCATGCAGGCCGACAGGCGCTGATGGCAGCCCGCGTCGACTTCATTGTCGCCCGCCTTGATGCGGCATTCGCCCGCGTCGAGGCGCGCGTCGGCGATCAGGTTCCAGCGCTTGGCGCGCTTCGGATCGAGTTCGCTGATGCGTTTCAATTCTTCCGGATTGAGGAAGACGTCGATTTCTTCGCGCGTGGGCGGCATCGAGGCCAGGGTCTCGTCGACCAGGGCCAGCAATTGCACCGGCTGCAGCGCCAGTTCCGCGCGGATCACCTGACGCGCCACCTTGGCCACCAGGTCGACCACTTCCTTGCGCTGCGCTTCGCGGTAATCGGCGCGCACTTTTTTCAGGTCGCGCAAGATGGCGTCGACAGGGCGGGCCAGGCGGTCCAGGGCCACCAGGGTTTCATTGCGGCCTTCTTCGCGGCCCTGCGCCATGCCATCGTTGCGCCCGGTGTCGTAGCCGTCCTGCTGGCCTTGCACCAGGCCCACTTCGTAGCCGTCGCGCTGGCCCTGCTCGAAGCCTTCCGAGACGGACGCCTGCCACTGGCCATCCGTGTCCTCGTTGGAGGCGCGCTGGCCGGCGGCGATGAATTGCGACAGGGGCGGGAAACGATACGAGCGGAAGTGTTTCATTCGATCACCGCTTCGGCAAACAGTTGCACTTCGATCTCGCCCGCATCGGCGAGGCCTTTGACGGTGGCCATGATTTCCTGGCGCGTCTGTTCGATGCGCGACAGCGGCACGGGGCCGGAACGGCGCATCATGTCCTCGAAGCTCTGCGCCTGGCGGCGCGGCATGGTTTTCAGCACGGCGTCGCGGATCGACGGTTCCGCGCCCTTGAGGGCGATGGCCCACTGTTCCATCGGCACGTCTTCCAGGATACGCGTGAGCGTGACATCGCTCTGCGTGGCCAGGATCAGGAAGTCGTACATGCTCAGCTCGATTTCCGACACCACTTCCGGGTCGTGCGCGCGCAGCAGTTCGACCAGCGCGGCGCGGTTGCCCGGCATGCGGTTGAGAATCTCGGCCGCCTGGCGGATGCCTTCCACGCTGGTGCTTTGCGTGTCGAGCGTGCCCAGGCAGCGGCCCACCAGTTCGTCGAGCTCGACCAGCAGGTCGCGGTCGATCTCGTCCAGGCGTGCCAGGTTCAGCAAGACCAGGTCGCGTCCTTCGACGGGCAGGGCATCGAGGATCTGGCCGGCCAGCGCGGGCGGCAGGAAGGCCAGGAATACGGCTTGCATCTGCACGTGTTCGTTGACGATGTATTCGGCCAGCCATTTCGGCGAAGCCCACTGCAGGCGCGCCATCTTGGGGCGGATCGCGTCGCCGTAAATATTGTTCAGCACGCTATTTGCGATATCGCTGCCCAGCGCCATGTCCAGCGAGCGCTTCAGGTAGCTGCGCGAGGCGCCGTGCACGCCGCTTTGCTGGCGGTAGTCGTCGAAGAAGGTCTGCATGGCCGTTTTCACGGATTCGACCTTGATGCCGCTCATGCGCGACATCACTTGCGTGACTTCCAGCAATTCTTCACGCGACAGGCAGCGCAGCACATTGGCGGCCTGTTCTTCGCCGATGCTCAGCAGCACGATGGCCGCCTGTTCCACGGGGTTCAGGCTGACGCTTTCGTATTCTGCGCCGTCGGAGGGATTATTGTTGTTGAGTTCGGCCATTTTTCTGCATCCATTGTTTGACGACTTCGGCGACACGCTCGGGTTCTTTTTCAGCCAGCACTTTCAAGTGGTCGACCATCACGTCGACCGCCGAGCCAGGTGGCGGCAAGTCATAGTTTTCCAGCAGCGGCACGACCGGCATGTTGCCGGCGGCGGCCTCGCCTTCGAGCGCCAGCGGGCTGCCATTCACGCCCAGGGCAGGCGCGCCGGCTGCGGCCACGCCATTCGCGCCGGCGGCGCTGGCGCCGCCCAGTGCCAGGGCGGGATCGAGCTGTTTCAGTGGCGGCGGCGCCAGGCGCGTGGTCAGCAGGCGCAGCAGCGGACGCAGGATCAGGAAGTAGCCGAGGATGGCGCCCAGGGCGTACAGCAGCCAGCTGCTGAAATCGACGACGGTATCGCGCTCTTCCCACCACTGCGCCACGGGCGGCTTGGCCGGGAAGGCCAGCGCCGTCAGGCTCAGGCTGTCGCCGCGCTGGGCGTTGATGCCCAGGCCGCTGCTCAGCATTTTTTCAATATTGCCCAGTTCGGCAGGGGTCCAGCCCGTTTTCGGATTCGGTGCGGCGGCGCTGTTGAGGACGACGGCGACGCTGAGTTTTTCCAGGCGGCCACGGCTGCGCTTGATCTGCGTGATGCTGCGGTCGTAGGCGTACTGGCGCGTGGTGGCGTTCTTGCGGGCAGTGCCATCGTCGGATGGCTTCGGCGCGCCATCGGCGGGGGCGCCACCGGCGGCGTCGGCCGGTGCCGGCACGGCGGCCGCTGGCGGACGGTTCGACAGGCTGCCGGGAATGCCGGCCACGGTGCGGTTGCGTTCCTGCTCTTCGCGCATCGCTTCGCTCGTCACTTTCGGGGCTTCGCCGTATTTTTCCAGCGTTTCGTCCACGCGGTCGTTGTTCACGGCGGCCGTCACGCTGAGCTTGAAGTTGTCTTCGCCGATGACCGGGCCCAGCAAGCCCGTGACGTTGCGGCGGATTTCATCCTGGAAGCGTTTCGCGCCTTCGTTGCCGGCGGCCGAGGCATCGAAGCCATCCGTCAGGTCGATGTGCGAGGACAGCAGGTTGCCGCTCTGGTCGACCAGGCTCACGCGCGTGGGCGCCAGGCTGGCGACACTGCCGGCCACCATGTTGATGACGGCGGCGATCTGTTCCTGCGCCAGGGTGCGGCCCGGTTTCAGCGCCACCACGACGGAAGCGGAGGATTTGTCGCCGTCGCTGGCGACAAACGAAGTCGATTTGGCAATCGACAGATGGACGCGCGCCGAAGCGATCGCGTCCATCGTCATGATGCTTTGCGCCAGTTCGCCTTCCAGGCCGCGGCGGAAGCGCACGTCCTGCACGAATTGGGAGACGCCCAGCGGGTCGTTCTTGTCCATCAGCTCCAGGCCGGCCGGCAGCTGCGCCGTCACGCCTTTCGAGGCGAGCAGCATGCGCACCTTGCCCAGCATGGCGTCGGGCACCAGCACCTGGCCGCTGTCCGGATGCAGGCGGTAGGGGATGTGTTCCGCGTCCAGGGTGGCCATCATGTCCGTCACGGCCACTTTTTCGCGCGCGCCAAACACCGGCTTGTAGTTGGCCTGGTCGCGCCAGGCATACATGGTCACCATGGCGGTGATGCCGATGGCCAGCACGACGATGGGAACCAGGTTTTTCAGCAGGGCGGGCGGAATGGCGGGCTGGGCGCCAAGGCGCCAGCGCGCAAATGCGGACTTCATGGGGGTAATCACTTGGGGTAACTTTCGCTGGGAGGCTGGGCGTGGATCAGGACGTGAAGATTACAGAGGCAATTTGATGAGTTCGTCGACGGCGCCCATGACCTTGTTGCGCACTTGCATCAACATGGAGAAAGACAGGCTCGCTTCCTGGCTGGCCAGCATGGCGCCGACCATGTCGTCGCTCTTGCCGCTGTCGACGTCGCTCATTTTTTGCGCGGCCATGCGGTCATCGCCGTTGACCTTGCCGATGGCGTCTTTCATGCTTTGCGCAAAGGAGAAGCCGGATTGTTCCGGCGCGCCGAACTGGGCGGCAGGCGCGATGCTGGCGCCCAAGGCGCGCGCGTCATTGCTCAGTGCTGCCAGATCGGCCTTGATCAGACCTGCGAGTTCGTTGCTCATCTTGCCCTCTACTTTCAATATGCGGTGACGTATCAATCAGAAATTACTGGTGTTGCCATTCCGGCAGGCATTACATCCAATGCCATCTTGCCTGGCCCGATTTCAGGACCCATCAGTTTTATCAGTTGCCACACCATCCGCTCAAGCAGACTCAAACAAACCCAGCAAACCCACGCCAACATGATTTACATGGCCATGATAACTAATATTTATCTGATAAAAGTTTCTGCTGGTGGCAATAAGAAGGACTGGAAACTGCCATAAAAACCGGAATCAGGTAAGCGGAATGGCGCACTGCAAATCACTATTTTGTCGCTATAAGCTTACCTCGGGGCAACTATAAAGTAAAGAGAGGATTGCCTCAAGGAATATTGATACATGGCAATATTTAGCATTTTCATGTATTGTTCAGCACCGTAGTCATCTAGCATGCGATACGATGCGCAATCGTTTGCTTGCGGATCGGTTTGCAAGGTCAAGATGATGCTGTATTTAATTTCGGGTGATCCGTATAATTTGTTCTGCCACCGCAATACGACATGACCCTCATGATAACCACTAAGACAGATCAAACTGTGCGCCATCAAGTCCTCGATTCTTGTCTGCTTGGACGTCCTGTCCATTTGCTGCATGTATTCGGCGCCCAGCTGCGCGACGACTTGGCCGTGGCCCTGCGCCAGCCGATGAGCCGTCGCTACTGGGGCAACTTCCAGATCGATGGCGTGAGCTTGTCGCGCGTGGAAAACGAGGACAGCGTGAACCGCTGGCTGAGTTTTTCCACGGCGGCCAGCCAGACGGGCTTTGCCCTTGAACGGCAGATACTCTTGAGCGTGCTGAACTATCGCTATGGTAGTGCCGGCGCCAAGGGTGCGCTGCCCGATCCGGCGCAGGTGCGCGTGACGGCCACGGAGGAGCGCCTCGCTGTGGTGCTGGGACAACAGTTGGTGAACAGCTTGTTTTCCCGCGTCCACAAGAACCTGCAAACCCTGGGCAAGAGCAGCGACATCGACACCAGTGCCGAGGTCGCCGTACAGTCTGGCGTGCATCCGGCGCGCGGCAGCTGGATCGTCACCGTGGCGCTCAGCGACGTCGAGGCGGGGCAGAGCGGCCAGTTCTGGTTCTCGCTGGACAAGCGCCTGATGGCCGACGTGCTGCGCGGCCTGCTGCCCGAGCGCGCGCAAGCGAAGAAAGCCTTGCGTGGCAGCGTGCGCCCGCTCGCTTCGCGCCTGCAAGTGACCCTGGAAGGCCGGCTCGTCAGCAAACAGGTGCAACTGGGTGCCTTGTTCGACCTGCGCGTGGGCGACGTGATTCCCGTCAGCCTGAGCCGTACCGACGTCATGCTCGACGACTCCCGTTTATTTACAGCTGCTGTTTCCGAACACAAGGGCAAGCTCTGTTTAACCTCATTTGAAGATGTCGAATAATATGAATCTGAACGATACCAACCAGAGCGAAACCCTGCTGGAAGACCTGGGCGATGACATGATCATCGACCAGGGCGACGTGTCCGACGTGGCCAGCGGCCGCGCGCGGCGCGACATTCCGCAGATGATGCGCAAGATTCCCGTGACCCTGACCCTGGAAGTGGGCTCGGCCCGCATCTCGCTCGAAGAGCTGATGGCCATCGGCCCTGAAAGCGTGATCGAACTCGACATGCTGGCCGGCGAACCGCTGGTGATCAAGGTCAATGGCACGCCTATCGGCCGCGCCGAAGTGGTGGTGGCCGGCGAGAACTATGGCCTGAAAGTCATCGACCTCGACGGCCTCAATCTCGACCTGATGACAGCATGAAGCTGGCGGTACCCGGTTTGAGCCGGCGCCGCGGCGCGCTGGCTGCCGCGCTGGCTGTTCCCGTTCTGATGCTGTGCTGCGCCGCCGCCGGGGCGCAGGATTTATTGTCCGGCGTGGTGCCGGGCGCGAAGACCGACCTGTCGGTCAAGATGCAGATCCTGGTCGTCATGACCCTGCTCGGGCTGCTGCCCGTGATGGTCATGATGATGACCAGCTTTACCCGTTTCGTCATCGTGCTGTCCCTGCTGCGCCAGGCCCTGGGCCTGCAGCAGGGCTTGCCCAACCGCATCGTCACCGGCATCGCCCTGATTCTCACCTTGCTGGTCATGCGCCCCATCGGCGACCAGGTGTGGAAGGAAGCGTTCGTGCCGTACGACCGCGACCAGATCGGCATGCAGGAAGCCCTGAAGATCGCCGAAGTGCCGATTTCGCGCTTCATGCTGGCGCAGACGAGCAAGGCCGCGCTGGCGCAGATCGCGCACCTGGCCGGCGAACCGTCGAGCATGCGCCCGCAAGACCACAGCTTCACGGTCAAGCTGGCCGCGTTTGTGTTATCCGAACTCAAGACGGCGTTCCAGATCGGCTGCATGCTGTTCATCCCGTTCCTCATCATCGATCTGGTGGTGGCGTCCGTGCTGATGGCGATGGGCATGATGATGCTGTCGCCGCTGGTCATTTCGCTGCCGTTCAAGCTGCTGCTGTTCGTGCTGGTCGATGGCTGGACCCTGACCGTCAACACCTTAGTTACCAGCATACAGGGCTATTGATCCATGTTTACCCCTGAAGTCGCCGTCGACCTGATCATCGAAGCGTTGCATGTCGTCATGCTGCTGGTGGTGATCCTGGTCGTGCCGGGTTTGCTCATGGGCTTGCTGGTCGCGCTGGTGCAGGCGGCCACCTCGATCAATGAACAGACCATGAGTTTCCTGCCGCGCCTGCTGGTCACCTTGCTGGCCCTGATCCTGGCCGGACGCTGGATGGCCGGTTACCTGATGGATTATTGCGTGTCCATTTTTCAGCGCGCCGCCACCCTGGTCGGATAGCGCCGCGCGCCATGGATCAGATTTTCAATCAGGTGCTGCCGTTTCTGCTGGCCGTGTGGTGGCCGTTCTGCCGCATCCTGGCCATGCTCAGCGCCTCGCCCGTGATCGGCGACGCCATGGTGCCCGTCCCCGTGCGGGTGCTGCTGTCGCTGGTGCTGGCGATCCTGATGCTGCCCGTGATGCAGGCGTCGGGCGTGTCGCAGGACTTGCTGAAGATCGATCCGTTTTCCCTGCACGCCCTCGTCGCCACCCTGGAGCAGGCCATCATCGGCTTCGTCCTCGGCCTGGCCTTCCACTTCGCCATGTCCGTCATGTCGGTGCTCGGCTACCTGGTGTCTAGCCAGGTGGGCTTTTCCATGGCCGTGATGAACGATCCGCTTAACGGCACTTCGTCGGACGTGATCACGGGTTTGCTCACCATCATGTGCATGATCGTGTTTTTCGCCATCGACGGCCACCTGGTGCTGACGGGCGTGATCGGCGCCAGTTTCACGGCCTGGCCCGTGGGGCAGGGCTACGGGCCGCTGCTGCTGCAGACGGTGGCGTATAACGTGGCGTGGATCTTCGCCGCCGCCATGCTGCTGGCCTTGCCCATCGTCTTTTCCACCATGGTGGTGCAACTGGGCTTTGGCTTCCTGAACCGGGTGGCGCCGTCGCTGAACCTGTTTTCGCTGGGGTTTTCCATGATCACCATGTTCGGCCTGCTGATGCTGATACAGATCGTGCGCTTTATTCCTGAGCACTACATCGCCATGACCAACCGCGTGCTCGACATGATCCAGGAACAGATGCGGGTGGCCCATGGCGGATAGCAGCACGGGCGACAAGACAGAAAAGGCGTCAGCGCAGAAGCTGAAGAAATCGCGCCAGGAAGGGCAGGTGGTGCGTTCGCGCGACCTGTCGACGGCGCTCGGCATCCTGATCAGCATGAAGGTCTTCATTTATCTGCTGCCGGGCTATCTGCTGAGCTTTCGCGAGTTGTTCGCCATGGCCTTCATGCCGCTCGACAGCAAGGGCGCGCTGGAAAATGCCATGTCGATGGCGTTTACGACCTCGGTGGGCTTGCTGATCAAGATGATCGTGCCGCTGTTTTGCGTGCCCCTGTTTGTTGTGCTTGGCTCCTTGATTCCTGGCGGCTGGGTCATCAGCACGAAGAACTGGATGCCGAAGATGGAGCGCCTGAGCCCCGCCAAGAACCTGGGCCGTCTGTTTGCGCCCAAGCATGCTTTCGAATTCGGCTTGTCCATCGCCAAGGCCGTCGTGCTGGGCATGGTGCTGGTGCATGTGAGCCGCTCCAGCCTGACGCAGTACGTGGACTTGCAGCACCGGCCCTTGCAGCAAGCCATGCTCGATGGTTCCGCGCTGATGCTCGATGGCCTGATGGCGCTCATTTCCGTCTTCGTCCTGTTCGCCATCATCGACGTGCCGGCGCAGGCGTTTTTCTTTGCCCGCAACCAGCGCATGAGCAAGCAGGATGTCAAGGAAGAGCATAAAAGCAGCGAAGGCCGCCCCGAAGTGCGCCAGCGCATCCGCCAGCTGCAGCAGCAGATCGGCCGGCGCAGCGTGCGCAAGACCGTGCCCGACGCCGACGTGGTGATCGTCAATCCCGAGCATTACGCCGTCGCGCTGAAGTATGACCAGGACCGCGCCGAGGCGCCGTTCGTCGTGGCCAAGGGCGTCGACGAGATGGCGCTGTATATCCGGCAAGTGGCGAAGGAGCACCATATTGAAACGCTGGAGTTGCCGCCGCTGGCGCGCGCCATCTACAACACCAGCCAGGTGCAGCAGCAGATTCCCGTGCAGCTGTACCAGGCCGTGTCGCAGGTGCTGAACTACATCCTGCAATTGAAAGCATTCCGGTCCGGGCAGCGTGCTGCCCAGCCCGTATTACCCACCGAGATGGCCGTGCCATCTCATCTGAGCGAGGTCGTACCGCCATGAATTTCCTGAACCGAGTGGTTGCTGAAATGCGCCGCCACAAGTTCGCCACGCCGCTGTTCCTGCTGGTGATCCTGGCAATGATCATCTTGCCGCTGCCGCCGGTGCTGCTCGATATCTTGTTCACTTTCAATATCGTGCTGGCACTGATCGTCATCCTCGTCAGCGTGTCGGCCAAGCGGCCGCTCGATTTCTCCGTCTTCCCGACGGTGATCCTGGCCACCACCATGCTCCGGCTGACCTTGAATGTGGCGTCGACGCGTGTGGTGCTGCTGCACGGCCATACGGGCGCGGATGCGGCCGGTAAGGTGATCGAGGCATTTGGTAACGTCGTGATCGGCGGTAACTTCGTCGTCGGTATCGTGGTCTTCGTGATCTTGATGATCATCAACTTCGCCGTCGTCACCAAGGGTGCCGAGCGTATCTCCGAAGTGTCCGCGCGCTTTACCCTCGATGCCTTGCCGGGCAAGCAGATGGCCATCGACGCCGACCTGAACGCCGGCTTGATCAACCAGGAAAAAGCCCAGATCCGCCGCAAGGACGTGGCCGCCGAAGCGGATTTCTATGGCGCCATGGACGGCGCGTCGAAGTTCGTGCGCGGCGATGCCGTCGCCAGTATCCTGATCCTGATCATCAACATGGTGGGCGGCGTGGCGATCGGCTCGCTGATGCACGACCTGTCGTTTGGCGATGCCTTCCGTCAATACGCACTCTTGACCATCGGTGATGGCCTGGTGGCGCAGATTCCGGCGCTGCTGCTGTCGGCCGCGGCCGCCATCCTGGTGACCCGCATCAGCGATTCGGGCGACTTCGAACAGCAAGTGGCGGGCCAGGTGCTGACGTCGCCAACGGTGATCTACAGCGCGGCCGGCATGATGGTGGCGCTGGCCCTGATTCCGGGCATGCCATGGTTCATGTTCATGACCTTTGCCGGCGTGCTGGCTTTTGTTGCCTGGCGCCTGACCAAGCGCGTGAAAGGACCCGACGCGGCCGGCATGGCCGCCATCGAGGCAGCCTTGCGCGACGAGCGTCCGGCCGAACTGGAGTGGCAGCAACTGCCTGCCGTGCAGCCCTTGATGGTGATGCTCGGCTACAAGCTGGTTGGCATGGTGGATAAAACGCAAGGCGAACCGCTGAACAAGCGCGTCAAGGGCGTGCGCCAGAGCCTGTCCGAGGCGATGGGCTTGCTGCTGCCGAATATCGGCGTGCGCGACGACCTGGCCCTGAAGCCGTCGCAATACGCCATCGTGCTGTCAGGCACCGTGGTGGCGCAGGCGGAAGTGCAGGCCGACCGCCTGATGGCGATCCCGTCGCCGAATGTGTATGGCCAGCTGGACGGCATTCCCGGCATCGAGCCGGCCTACGGCATGCCCGTCACGTGGATCGAACCGGGTGAGAAGGCGCATGCGCTGGGCCTCGGCTACCAGGTCATCGAGGCGCCCAGCGTGATCGCCACGCACTTGTCGAAGATGGTGCGCGAATACCTGCCTGAACTGTTCCGCCACGAAGACGTCTCGAACATGATGGAGCGCCTGACGGCCTTGTCGCCGAAACTGGCTGGCGCGCTGGACAAGGCGCTGACGCACACGCAGCTGCTGCGCGTGTTCCGCGTCTTGCTGGCGGAAAATGTGTCGCTGAAGGATATCGTGCCCATCGCCACCACCTTGCTCGACAGCTCGGAAACGACCAAGGACCCGATCCTGCTGGCGGCCGAAGTGCGCTGCGCGCTGCGGCGCCAGATCGTCAGCGGGCTGTTTGGCCAGAAGATGGAAATGCAGGCGTTTAACCTGGGCGGCGAGCTGGAAAACATGCTGCTGGGCTCCCTGAACCAGGCGCGCCAGTCGGGCAAGGTGACCCTGGATAACTATCCGATCGACCCGCATCTGCTGTCGCAGCTGCAAGTGAACATGCCGGTGGCGCGCGAACAGATGAAGCAGCAGGCCACACCGCCGCTGCTGCTGGTGCTGCCGCAGATCCGTCCCCTGCTGGCCCGCTATGCGCGCCTGTTCGCGCCTGGCCTGCATGTGCTGTCATACAACGAAATCCCGGAAAACCGCGAAGTGAGCATCATCGGCACGGTGGGGTAGGACGGTGAAATGAAAAGAAAAACGGCGCTTCGGGCGCCGTTTTTTTTGCTGTATCAATTCTGTTGCGTCAATCCTGTTCGTCGATGGGTGGCAGCAGGTCGTGCTCCTGGCCGTCGGCCAGCAGCAGTACGGTGCCGCCTTGCGCCGTCTCTTCGTCGTCGCCATAGTCGTAACCGAGCGGCGCCGCCACTTCCTTCGAGACGGCGATGGTTTCCTCTTCGGCCGCCGCCGCGGCTTCGCTGGCAGCGGGCGCATCGGGATCGGCGGCCGCTTCCGCTTCCGGCTGCGTCAGCAGCAGCGCCACTTCGGCCATGGCGCGGAACAGTGCCAGCGACAGCGAGGCGGCACCCGCCTGCATCGGGTAGTTGCCGTGCACGCGCTGCGCATGCAGTTGGCGGTTCAGGCGGCAGCGCACCACGCGCAGGCCCGCGCGCCGCACGGCGTCGGCGATCTCGGACAGGGCCAGGCGCAAATGGCGCAATGCGGCTTCCTCGTCGGCGGCCAGTTCCAGCAGCACGCCGTCGCCGGCCGGCTCCATCTGGATCACGACCCGGCCGATGCCGATGATGATCAGTTCGACGCGCAGCGCCACCTTGCCGCGCCGTCTGGGCGTTGCATCTTCGTCTTCGTCGCTGGCCAGCACGCGCAGCAGCAGGCGCTGGCCGCCCCAGCCATACACGGCGAAGCGCCATGCTTCGCTGTCGACGCTCAAGGGCGGGCGGGCGCCTTCGCGCAGCAGGGCCGGTTGCTGCTCGGCCATGAACAGGTTGCCCGGCACGTGCTGGCCGCGCGCCTGCTCCTGCAGGGCCGCATATTGCTCGCCATACGTCTTGACCATCACGCGCCACGAGGCGGCCAGCTGCGCCGCGTCGGGCGGCTGCCAGACCAGCTGGCGCGTGAAGAAGAGCTGATTGACCTGCATGGCGCTGCTGTCGCGCGGCATGGCGCCGCCCGTGCCATCGGCATTCGGCTTGATGAGGGACGCCAGGCTGTCCTGTCCCTTCTGTTGCAGCTGGGCGGGCAGGGTGCCGGCGTCGGGCGCTGGCGCCATGTAGGGGCCGATGGGCACCAGCGGCTGGACCACGCCCGGCACCATCGGCGTCGCGGGGCTGACGTCGAAGCGCTGGGTAATCAGGGGCACCGGGTTGCCCGATGAGATGCGGTCTATCGCCATGCCATTGCTTCCTGCTGATACATATTCATCCGATCCGCCATCGCGCCCTGCCAGTCACTATTGTAGTAAAGAAAGAATCAGCTTGCTCATGCTCTGGCTTTGCTTGAGCATGGCCGTGCTCGCTTGCAGCAGCATTTGCGCCGAGGTCATGTTGGCGCTTTCGGCCGCGTAGTCGACATCCATGATGCGGCCGATGGCGGCCCTGGTATTGGTGATCATGTTCGACAGGTTGTTGTAGACGTGTCCGAGCCGGTTCGCGGTGGCGCCCAGCGCCGAGCGCACGCTGCCGACCTTGTCGACGGCCGCCGCCAGCATGTCGATCATGCCGTTGGCGCTGCTGTTGCTGGCAAATTCGCTGCCGGCTGTGGCGCCTGGCGCGAAATTGACGGAGATCGCCTGCAGGGCCGCATCCAGGCCGGCCATGTCGCCCGCCACGTTGAACTGCATGGTCTCGCTGCCGGTGGCGCCGATCTGGAACGTCATGGCTTGCGACAGGGTGCCCTTGCCGGCGCTGCCGTTGCCCAGCAATAAAGTGCCGCCGTAGCGGGTGTTTGTCATCACGTTGTACAGCTCGGCGCCCAGCGCATCGTATTCGCCTTGCATGGCCTCGCGGTCCTTCTGGTTCGACGAGGCGTCCGCCGCCTGGGTGGCCAGGTCCTTCATGCGCACCAGCATGCTGGTGACTTCGCCAAACGCGCCTTCGGCCGTCTGCAGCAGGGAAGTACTGTTTTGCGTGTTGCGCATGGCCACGGCCATGCCGCTGGTCTGGGCGCTCAGCCTGGTGGCGATCTGCAAGCCTGCCGCATCGTCCATGGCCGAGTTGATGCGAAAACCGGTGGAGAGGCGCGTCATCGACGTCGACAGCATTTGCTGGGCCCAGCCCATGGCCCGCTGGGCTGACAGTGCGGCAGTATTGGTATGAATGCTCAGCACGCGGCGGCTCCAGTAGGCGATTGTTCGGTGTTCTACCTTGTATAGGCGACTATGCCGGCAACATCGTTAAACGTGATGGCAATTTAGTTCAAGATGCGGGAAATGCCAGACACGGCAGGCGAAAAAAAAGCCAGACCGGAGTCTGGCTTCGAGAGACTGGCCGCGAGCGGCCAAGTCACTATTATTGCAGCAGGGACATGACCATCGAGGACATGCTGTTGCTTTGTTTCAGCATCGCGGTGCCAGCTTGCAGCAGCATTTGCGACGACGTCATGTTCGAGCTTTCGGTAGCGAAGTCGGTGTCCATGATGCGGCCGGTAGCGGCTTTGGTGTTGGTGGCGATGTTCGACAAGTTGGTGTTGACGTGGTCCAGACGGTTGGCCGTCGCGCCCAGTGCCGAACGCACGGTGCTGACGCTGTCGATGGCGGTAGCCAGCAGGCCGATGGTGGCATTGGCGGAAGCGGTCAGTTCCGTGGAAGTCGTCGTGCCTGCCGACGAGAAGTTCGTGCTCAAGCCGCTCAGGGCGGTATTCAGCGCGCTCAGATTGGCGGAGACGTCAAAGCTCATTTTTTCGGTCGAGCTGGCGCCGATCTGGAACGTCATCGAAGCCGACAGCGTGCCATTGCCGGCTGCGCCGTTGCCCAGCAGCTTGGTGCCGCCGAACGTGGTATTGGTCATGACGTTGTACAGTTCCTGGCCCAATGCATTGTATTCAGCTTGCATGGCGGTCTTGTCGTTGGCGGTCGACGAGGCATCGGCTGCCTGGGTTGCCAGATCCTTCATGCGCACCAGCATGTTGGTCACTTCGGCGAACGCGCCTTCAGCCGTTTGCAGCAGCGAGGTGCTGTTTTGCGTGTTGTTCATTGCAACGGTCATGCCGCTGGTTTGCGCTTTCAGGCGGGTTGCGATCTGCAGGCCGGCAGCATCGTCCATTGCCGAGTTGATGCGGAAGCCGGTGCTCAGGCGCGTCATCGAAGTCGACAGTTTGGATTGGGTATTCGTGATCGAATTTTGTGCCGACAGGGAGGCAGCGTTGGTGTGAAGGCTCAGCATGGTGTCATTCCTAATTGGGTGGTTGCGGTGAGGAGCGACTTTTAGCTGCTCCTATCAGTACAAGACGACCGTGCCGCCACCTTAATTAAATGCTTTAAGGAAATTTTTTGAAATAAATGCCATTTCTTGCTCCGCCGGCCTGTTTCGCCCGTGTTGCGGCATGCTTGCGCCAGCTGCGCACGAAAAAAAAGCCAGACAGGAGTCTGGCTTCGAGAGACTGGCCGCGAGCGGCCAAGTCACTATTATTGCAGCAGGGACATGACCATCGAGGACATGCTGTTGCTTTGTTTCAGCATCGCGGTGCCAGCTTGCAGCAGCATTTGCGACGACGTCATGTTCGAGCTTTCGGTAGCGAAGTCGGTGTCCATGATGCGGCCGGTAGCGGCTTTGGTGTTGGTGGCGATGTTCGACAAGTTGGTGTTGACGTGGTCCAGACGGTTGGCCGTCGCGCCCAGTGCCGAACGCACGGTGCTGACGCTGTCGATGGCGGCGGCCAGCTTGCCGATGGTGGCGTTGGCGGTGGCGGTCAGTTCCGTGGCGCCGGTCGATGCGGCAGCGGCGAAGTTGGTGCTCAGGCCCGTCAGCGCTGCGTTCAGCGAGGTCAGGTTGCCGGAAACGTCGAAGCTCATTTTTTCGGTCGAGCTGGCGCCGATCTGGAACGTCATCGATGCCGACAGCGTGCCAGCCGTAGCAGCCGAACCGTCGCCCAGCAGCTTGGTGCCGCCGAACGTGGTGTTGGTCATGACGTTGTACAGTTCCTGGCCCAATGCATTGTATTCAGCTTGCATGGCAGTCTTGTCGTTGGCGGTCGACGAGGCATCGGCTGCCTGGGTTGCCAAGTCTTTCATGCGTACCAGCATGTTGGTCACTTCGGCGAACGCGCCTTCAGCCGTTTGCAGCAGCGAGGTGCTGTTTTGCGTGTTGTTCATTGCAACGGTCATGCCGCTGGTTTGTGCTTTCAGGCGGGTTGCGATTTGCAGGCCGGCAGCATCGTCCATTGCCGAGTTGATGCGGAAGCCGGTGCTCAGGCGCGTCATCGAAGTCGACAGTTTGGATTGGGTGTTCGTGATCGAATTTTGTGCCGACAGGGAGGCAGCGTTGGTGTGAAGGCTCAGCATGGTGTCATTCCTAATTGGGTGGTTGCGGTGAGGAGCGACTTTTAGCTGCTCCTATCAGTACAAGACGACCGGGCCGCGGCACTTATTAAATGCAATGAGGAAATATTTTTATTTTTTCCCCGCATATCGACTGACTGCTCAAACCGCTGGTGCCGGTGCCGTGGGGCCGCGCGTGCAGAGCAGGAAAATACTCGAGCATAAATCCGGATATTGCTGGCCTAATTGATAACAGCCATCCAGGTAGGCGGGAGAAATGATGTCTGTCTGCAGCAAGCGATCCCATTGGAAATTGGCCAGGGCCTTGAAGAAGATGCCGGAGCGGTGCACCACGTTCAGGCCAGCGGCGCGCGCATCGCGTTCCAGGGTATCGAGCGTGTAGGTGCAGCGGTGGCCATGTTCGGCCTCGGCCGGTGTGACGGCCGTATTGTGGCTGATCAAGCCCATTTTGACGGCGATCTGGCGCGATGGCGCGTTCGCGTTGGGGCAGACGAGGAAAAAACTGCCGCCGTCGGCCAGCCATTCGTCATTGATGCGCTTGAGCACCGCAACGGGATCATCGATATGTTCCAGCACGTGCGTGAGCACGATATTGTCATATTTGCGCGGCAGGACGGCCTGTTCGAAGCGCGAGACGATGATCTGCGCCGCCGTGCCCAGTTTCGCGCGTGCCTCCGCGGCGGCCACTTCGGACGCCTCGACGCAGGTGATGTCGTCGAAGTGGCTGGCCAGGCGCCGCGTCAGGTCGCCCTTGAAGCTGCCCAGTTCAAGCAGGCTGCCTGGGCGGAAAAAAGGCTGGAACGACGTCAGCATATAGGGATGCATGACATCGAAATCGAAGCCGTAGGCATATTTCCTGGCCTGGCTGTCGATCATTTCTTGATTGTAATCACGTGTATTGGTCATGGCGGTCTCGCTATGGGTGAATTAGTTGTAGCTGCATGCGCAGCATCGTGCCTTCCGCCGGGCCGGCCGGCAGGAACCCCGCTGCGCCATACAGGGCAAGTGCGGCATGGTTGTCGCCGGCCACTTCCAGGGAGGCGTGCCGCATGCCATCGCGGCGCGCCTGTTCCAGGCACAGGCCCAGCAGGCGGCCCGCGATGCCCAGGCGCCAAAAGTCGCCGAGTACGCTGACATTGCTGATGTGGACGGTTGCCGACGCGTCGTGGTGGTAGGCGGCCAGCAAGCCCGCCAGGCGCGGACCCGACCACGCCTCGTAGCGCAGTGCCCGCGCATGCAGCTTGCTGACGTAGGCGCCCAACTCCGTGCGTGCGCGCAAGGCGGCCAAAAAACCGGCATCGCAGGCCAGGAAGTGCGCCAGCAGCGCGTCTTCACCGGCCTGCCCGTGCCGGTAGTCGAGCACTGGCATCATTGTTCCAGCACGGCCAGGCCGAAGCCGTGGCGGCCGAACTGGTTGCCGTTGTAGAGCAGGTAGACTGCGCCGTCGCATTCGAACACGTGCGGATAGCATTGCATGTCGCTATCCCATGCGCCATCAGTGCCGTGCAGCGCCGGTTGCTCGTCGTCGCGCGTCCAGTTGACCAGGTCGTCGGACCAGGCATGGCCGATGCGGTAGCCGCGCCCGCTGTTGACGCGGAAATCCGACGATTGGCGATAGCAGAAGAACATGTGGTGGCGCCCGTCGATCGTCACCACTGTGGGCAGGGCCTGGCTTTCGTCGGCGCCGAGCCGGTCGCTGATGATCTGGCGTGCCTCTTCCTTGGTCCAGTTGATGCCGTCGCTGGAGACGGCATGGCCGATCTTGTAGGTGCGGTCGGGCGCGCTGTCGGCGCTGTAGCGGCGCCAGCCCGTGCCGAAGATGTACCACATGTGGAACACGTCGCCGATGCGCTTGACGAAGCCATCGCCGACCAGGCAGGGTTCGTGCAGGGACGGGCCCAGCACGGGGCCGGGGCCGATGCGTTCGAACGTGAGGCCATCGTCATGGCTGATGGCCAGTCCGATGGCGGTATCCACGGACACGGAAACGCGCCGGTTCCAGCCGCAGGTGTAGCCATACACGGCGTCGCCATGGCGCATGACGCTCATGGGAAAAATGCCGTGTTCATCGAAGCAGCCCAGGGCGCCCAGGGCGATGACGGGCTGCTGCGCCACCCCAATGACGGTGCGCAAGTCCTTTTGCATGTCGACGAAGGCGATATGGCTCAGGTACTTGCCGTTCACGGGGTCCACCGCGCGGGTCGAGAAATAGATGCGCACGAAGTCGTCGAAGACCAGCGCCTGCGGCGACTGGGCGAAGTGCTGGCAGCCATTTGGCAGGACGTGTTCGGCGGGATCGAAGATATGGCCCAGCTTTTTCCACTGCAGGGTCTTGCTCATGCGAGGTTTCCTTCCAATACGGCCAGGCCGAAACCGTGGCGGCCCACCTGGTCGCCCAGGTAAGCCATGTAGATGCTGCCGTCGAGCTCGAAGACATGCGGATAGCTGATCATTTCAGCATCCCAGCCTTCCTCTGCCACGTCGATGCCCGCCTTGCTGTCGTCGCGCACCCAGTCGAGCAGGTTGCTGCTGGAAGCGTAGCCGATGCGGTAGCCAAATTCCTTGCCGCGGTAATTGCCGCTGTAGCGATAGCAAAAGAACATGTGGTACTTGCCATTCGCATAAAACACGTCGGGGCTGGCCTGCGCCTCGTCGGCCTCGACGCGGCTGTCGATCAGGTCGCGGTTGATCTTGTTCCAGTGCAGCCCATCGTCGGAGGTGGCCATGCGGATCTTGTAGACAGGCTCGGCGCGGCCATCGACCATCTTCCAGTTGCTGCCCGCGATATACCAGAGGTACCAGAGGTCGCCGAAACGGCGGATCTTCGGTCCGCTGAGGACGAATGGCTCGTCGGGCGTGTAGGGCAGCACGGGACCTTTGCCCAGCTTGCTGAAGGTGACGCCGTCGTCGTCGCTGACGGCGCCGCCGATGGCCACGTTGAAGGGCACGGATTCGCAGCGCGTCCAGCCCGCGTAATAGGCGCGCACCTGGCCGCCGTCGCGGATCACGGAGACAGGATAGGTGCCGAATTCATCAAACTCGCCCAGGCCGCCCAGGGCGAGAATCGGCTGCTCGCTGACCCGGCGTATCTTGAACAGGTCGCTGCGCTCGAGATCGACAAAGGCTGAATAGCTGACGTACTGGCCCTGCGCGTCGGGACCAGGGCGGCACGAGAAGTACACGCGCACGTAGTCGTCGAACACGAGCGTGGCGGGCGCCTGGGCAAATTCTTTCAGCCAGGGCCGTCCTTCGACGGCCTGGGGCGTGAATACCTTGCCGAGTTTTTTCCAGCGGAAGGGCGCTTCGCGTGGGGAGGATTGAATCATTGTTATTCCTTGCTTGCGCCGGGCGCGTCCACGGCTGGCGTGGCGTGGATGCCTGCACGGGCATGGTTAGAGGTCGTCATGGGCTGATGCTTTCGCGCTGCCGCTGTCAGGCAGGCGGATGAATGACATCATACTGATTCTGGATGGCAAGTTGCAATGTTTGCGGGGCATTGAACATCATGGCATCGACGATCGACAGCCACGGCACGAATTCGCCGCCGAACTGCGCATAGCTCGCCGGGCGCGGCTGGATGAATTCCAGGACGATGCCGCGGGCCTGGAAAGTCTCCGCCTGGTACAGCTCCTGGCCGCCGGATGCATTGATGTAGCGCTGCGCACCCACCGCCTGGCACAGGGCCAGCACCTTGTCCTGGCTCTTGAGCGCATGATCGATGGCAATGCCGGACGAGCGCACCAGGGGCGTGTCGATGCCCAGCTGGCGGCAGGTCGCTTGCAGGCTGTGCAGCAGGAAGTCGAACAGGTTGGCGGCAGGGTGGCGCACCACCGCTTCGAGCAGCGGAAAGATGTCCTGGAAGTGCGGCGCGCGCGCATACGCCGCCTTCAGCTGGTTCAGCAGCTTTTCCCCGTCAAACTGGGCCGAGACCTCGCGCTCGCCGATGTGCAGCTGGTCCGAGCCGTTTTTCAGCGGCACGCTGAAGGTCGCGTCTTGTCCGTTGAGCAGCATGCGGTTGCGGTTGATCCAGCCTTTCTTCGTGTACTTGATGTTGTCGTAGACGATGAACAGGTCGGCCGCCGCGATCAGCTGGTAATAGCCAATGTACGGCAGGAAATACGGCTGCATGATGGCCACTCTCATGCTGTTTTCAGCAGCGCCGCTGGCGCCCCGTGCATGGCGATGAGGTCGCTGATGGCGTCGATCTGCGCCGTTTCCAGGGTCGGGTACAGGGGCAGGCAAATCACCTGTTCCGCCGCTCTGCGGGCCACGGGCAGGTTGGCGGGCGCCGCCGATGGCATGCCGCGGTACATGGGGAAGTCACTGATGAGCGGGTAGAAATAGCGCCGCGCATAGATATTGTTTTCGCGCAGTATGGCAAACAGCGCGTCGCGGCTCAGCGGAAATTCCGGCCGCACGAGGATGGGGAAGTACGCGTGATTGGTGGTGGCGTCCAACGCCGGCTGCAGGCAGTCGATGCCATGCACGGGCGCCAGGTTGCGCCGGTAGCGCGCATCGATTTCCTTGCGCTGGGCCAGTGCCGCATCGATATTTTTCAGCTGCAGCAGGCCGAAGGCGGCGTTGATTTCGCTCATCTTGCCGTTGATGCCAGGCGCCACCACCGTGACTTCGTCGACGAAGCCGAAATTTTTCAGGTGGTCGATGCGCTGCTTGGTCTTGGCGTCCGGCGAGATGATGGCGCCGCCTTCGAAGGTGTTGAAGACCTTCGTGGCGTGAAAACTGAGGACGGACAGGTCGCCATGGTTGAGCACACTACTTCCCTGGTGGCGCACGCCGAACGCGTGTGCCGCGTCATAGATCACCTTGAGGTTGTAGTTGTCGGCGATCTTTTCGATGGCGGCGACGTCGCATGGCCGGCCGTAGCAGTGCACCGGCATGATGGCCGTGGTTTGCGGCGTGATGGCGGCCTCGATCTTGGCCGGGTCGAGGTTCAGGCTGTCCGGATCGATATCGACGAACACGGGCTTGATGCTGTTCCACAGCAGCGAGTGCGCGGTGGCGACAAACGAATACGGCGTGGTGATGACTTCACCGTTGATGCGCAGCGCCTGCAGCGCCGTCATCAGCGCCAGGGTGCCATTGGCGAACAGGCTGATGTATTTCACGCCCAGGTAGTCGCACAATGCCTGTTCGAGTTGCTGGTGGAACGGGCCGCCATTCGTCAGGATCTTGTTTTCCCAGATGGTTTCCAGATAGGGCAGGAAGTCCTGCAAGTCAGGCAGCAGCGGCTGCGTGACATACACGGGTTTCTTGTTTTGCGTGCTCATGCGAGTCCAATCGGCGGGTTGGGGACGGCCACGGGGGCCTCGAACGAGACGGGCGGCAAGCCTTCGCACCAGCGCTGCCACATGATGCGCAGGCTGTTTTCCAGGCCTTCCGTAATCAGCTTGGGGTTGCCCATGGCCGATTGTTCCAGGCGGTGGCGCATGCTGTAGCGGTAGGCGCCCAGCAGCATCGGGTTGGCCGCCATGGCCTGTGCCTTGCGCACATAGTCGTCGTCATCCTTGGCGATGAATTCTTCCAGTCCCACCTGCAGCAGGATCGACGTGCCGGCGCGGCTGGGCATGGTGGCGCCAGCCGTCGTCAGGGTGGGCACGCCCATCCACAGCGCGTGGAAGGTCGTCGTGCCGCCGCCGTACGGGAAAGTGTCGAGGCAGATATCGACGCGATGGTGCATTGCCATGAACTGCGTCATGCCCGTGCGGCCCTCGAAGGTCAGGCGTTCCGGCGCGATGCCTTCTTCCTCGAACCAGTCCATCAGCAGCGGATACGGCGTGGAAGTGGGCATGGCCGCGATCAGCATGCGGGCATCCGGAATGGCGCGCAGCAGCATGGACCAGCGCGCGATGACCTGGCGGTTGATCTTGCTGAGGCGGTTGAAGCTGCCGAAGGTGAGGTAGCCATTCGCCAGCGCGGGAGCAGGGTGGATGCCGGGTGCATATTCCGATGGCAGGAACGGCGAGCAGGCCGGCAGCAGGACCAGCTTTTCCGTGAATTGACTGTCGAGTATGCCGTCCGGCGCGAAATAGGGATCGGTCAGGTAATAATCCATGGCGCGCAGGCCCGTCGTCAGCGGATAGCCGATCCAGCTGGCCTGGATGGGGGCCGGCTTGCTGGCAAAGACCAGCAGGCGGTTCTTGCCCGTGTGGCCCGACAGGTCGATCAGGATGTCGATGCCGTCGTCGCGGATCTGCTGCGCCAGTTCGAGGTCGGTCATCTGCTCGACCTGGCGCCAGTGGGGGATGACTTCGCGCAAGCGCTGCGTGACGTGGTCATCCTGCGCATTGTTATGGTAGGCATGCAGCGACAGTCCCGCTTCGGCGCGGATATTCTCCAGCACCGGGATGATGAAATGTGGCACGGGATGGTTGTGCAGGTCGCCCGAGACCAGGCCCACTTTCAGGGTGCGCAGCGGGTCGCGCGCATTGCCGTGCTCCTTGACACTTTTTGCCACATGCGTCTCGAACGTATCGCTAAAGCGCAGATGCTCGGCAAACAGGGTGGCCGCATCGAGCTTGGCGCTGTGCGACAGCAGGAACAGGTAGTTGCTGAACAGGGTCTCCCACAGCGGGCACACTTTCAGGCCGGCGCGGCAGGTTTCGATGGCTTCATCGATGCGGCCGAGATTGCTCAGGGTGGCGCTGATGTTGACATAGGCGTCGCGGAAGTCGGGATTCAGGGCCAGCGCTGCGCGGTAGCATTCCAGCGCCGCAGTTGGCGCATTGGTCAGCGCGTGGCAGTTGCCGAGCGCGAAGTGGGCGCGCTCGTACGTGGGGTCGAGCGCAACCGCCGCCTGGTAGTGTGTCTGCGCCTGCCCATAGTTTTTTTGCGCCTGGAACACGGAGCCCAGGTTGCACATGGCCGAGACGTTCTTCGGGTTGAGTTCCAGCGCGCGCAGATAGGCGGCATGGGCTTCGTCGTAGCGCTGCAGTGCCTGCAGCGCCACGCCGAGATTGTTGTGTACCTCGTCGTTGTCCGGTTCGCGCTCGGTCGCGCCGTGATAGGCTTCGACGGCCAAGGCATAGCGGCGGATGGTGTTGTAATAATCGCCCAGCTGGTTGTAGGCGAGGGCGCTGCCGGGCGCCAGGTCGATCGCGCGCTGGAAGTACAGCAGCGCATTGTCCTGCTCTTCGGCGGCGCCGTAGACGATGGCCAACTGGCCGCAGGCCTGGGCATCGCCGGGTTGCAGAAGCTGCGCGCGCTGGCACAAGGCGATGGCCGACGCATAATTTTTTTCCTGGCATTGCAGCAATCCCAGGCTGCTCAGCGCCTGCACGAAGTTGCCATCGATGGCCAGTGCCTGTTCATAGGCGGCGATGGCATCGGCGACGTGGCCCTGCGATTGCAGCGCGCGGGCCAGGTTGTTGTACAGCATGGCTTCGTTCGGCGTCGCCTCGATGGCGCGCCGGTAGCTGGCCGCTGCGCCCTGGAAGTCGTCCGCTTCATGCAGCGCGCTGGCCAGGTTGGCATGCACGGCGGTGTTATGCGGCGCCAGCTGCAGCACGGCGCGGTAACTGAAAATGGCGGCTTGCCATTGTTTCAGGTCTTGCTGGGCGTTGCCGAGATTGAGGTAGACTTCCGCGTCGCCGGGCAGCAGAGCCAGCGCCGCCTTGTAGCTGGCGATGGCGTCGTCATTGCGCTGCATGGCCTTTAACGTATTGCCAAGATTGAAGTGGGCCTTGGCATAATCGGGGCGCAGCGCCAGCGCCTGCCGGTAAGCCTGCTCGGCCTGCTCCAGCTGGCCCAGCGACTGCAAGGTCACGGCCAGGTTGCCATAAGCTTCGACAAAGTCCGGATTCAGCTGCAGCGCGCGCGTATAACTGGCGACGGCCTCCTCGTGCATGCCGCGTGCCTGGCAGGCGGTGCCCAGGTTGCCGTGCGCTTCGGCGTCGTGCGGCGCCAGCTCCACGGTGCGTTGCCATGCCTGCAGCGCATCCTTGCCCTGCTGTTGCAGCGCGGTGCCCAGCACGCTCCAGGCAAAGTCGGAGAGCGGGTAGCGCTGCGTCAGGTCGCGGCTGGCCGCTTCCAGCTCGGCATGGCGGCCGGCCTGGTACAGGTCGATGACGGCCTGGATTTCCTGTGCGTCCGGCGCGGCGGCAATCGCCGTTTCCACGCGCTTGCGCAGCGTTTGCGACTGTTCGTTGTCGAGCCCCCGGGTGATCGCTTCGTTGACGATTTCCAGCGCCTGCTCACGCTCGCCCGCTTTCAGCAAACCGTCCGCGTACGAGAGCCAGAACTGGCCTTCGTCCGGATTCACCGACAGCGCCTTGTGCAGGTATGGCAGGCCGGCCTTGAATTGGCCAACCTGTCCCGCCAGCAAGCCCATGTTGTGATTGGCGATGGCGTGATAAGGCTGGGCCTGCAAAATAGCCAGGTACAGCTCTTCTGCCTGCTCCAGCAGCCCCCCCTGGTGCGCTGCAAGCGCTGCTTGCAGGTCGGTGTCGAGAGGCATCTCAGTGGTGGCGCTATCGGTCATGGCAAGTGGGAAAAGTAAGGTCAGCTGGAATTGTAACTGTTGGGGAGGGGAATAGAAACTTTCCCATGGGAATTTTATTGCGTGGCGATGCGCCGCTGGCAGCGGCGTGCCCGCAAAGCCACAGCGCACCGGAAAATATTGTGCGAATGGCAGTGCCGCCCCGGCGGCGGCTTCACACGGCGATGGCGCCGTGCTCCAGTTCCCATTGCTTGCGGCTGGTCTTCAGGATGTCGATGACCAGCAGCGCTTTTGCCTCATCCGTGGAAAGGTCTTCCATGAACATGGCATTGTTGGCGCGTATCCAGGCCAGCGGCATTTCCCACCAGGCCAGTTCCACCAGCCCGGCGCGCACCTTTTCGGAAAAGCGGTAGCGCAGCAGGCGCGCCGGCGAGCCCGCATATATCCCGTAGGGCTCGGAGCGGAAATTGGGCGGCAACAGCGCCCGCGCGCCGATGACGCAGCCGTTTTCAATCACGCTGCCGCCCAACACCATGACTTCATCGCCGATCCAGACATCGTTCTTGATAACGGTGTCGTCGTACTGCGGTGGCTCGGCCGATTTCAGGCCGCCGCCCAGCACGCCGAGCATATAGGTCGATATCGTGCGCATTTCATGCTGGCCATTCAGCACGAAGCGCAGGCGCGCGCCGCCAGCGACAAAGCGCCCCACGCACAGGCTTTGCTTGCCGCTGTCGTACTTCACTTGCGAACCGACGCCGAAACCGGAGCAGCGGCCGATGAAGAAATGACCAAAGCCCGACTCCTGGTCGAGCCAGTCGCGGAAAAACTGCGGCGGCAAGGTGCTGCTGGCGCCATCGGCATAGCCGAGCACGGTGAAGTGGGCGGAGAGGGGATGATCTTGCAGGGTACCTGTGTAATTGGCTTCTGTTGTGATTTGCACTACATTGCTCTTTGTGACGGTGAAGTTGCGGGAGGGTGATGCGACGTGCGGCTGTCCGGCCAGGTCGGCCGCTGCCGTGGCGGGAATTGTAACTGGCGCGGGAAGCGATGGGAAAATTTCCAATAGGAAATTTATCGCGGCCGTATGAAAAACGCCCCGGCGAAGAAGCCGGGGCGTGCGGGAAACTTACATGTTCGGATAGTTCGGCCCGCCGCCGCCTTCCGGTGTCACCCACACGATGTTCTGCGTCGGATCCTTGATGTCGCAGGTTTTACAGTGCACGCAGTTCTGCGCATTGATCTGCAGGCGTTCGGCGCCGTCGTCGTTCTTCACGAACTCGTACACGCCGGCGGGACAGTAACGGGCTTCCGGACCCGCATACGTGGCCAGGTTGACGTCGACGGGCACGCTGGCGTTCTTCAACGTCAGGTGGATCGGCTGGTCTTCCGCGTGGTTCGTGTTCGAGATGAACACGGACGACATCTTGTCGAAGGTCAGCTTGCCATCGGGTTTCGGATACACGATCTTTTTCGACTGGGCGGCCGGTTTCAGGCATTCGTGGTCGCCATGCGAGTGGTGCAGGGTCCATGGCGCCTTGCCGCGGAAGATCAGCTGGTCGATGCCCGTCATCAGGCTGCCCAGGTACAGGCCTTTCGACAGCCATGGCTTGACGTTGCGCGCCACGTGCAGCTCTTCATGCAGCCACGATTGTTCAAAGGCGGCAGGGTAGCTCGTCAGTTCGTCGTGCTGGCGCTGTTCGCCCAGCGCGCCGAAGGCCGCGTCCGCCGCCAGCATGCCGCTCTTGATGGCCGCGTGGCTGCCCTTGATGCGGCTCATGTTCAGGAAGCCCGCATCGCAGCCGATCAGCGCGCCGCCGGCAAACACCAGTTTCGGCAGCGATTGCAGGCCGCCGGCCGCAATCGCCCGCGCGCCGTACGAAATGCGCTTGCCGCCTTCGAAGAACTTGCGGATTTCCGGATGCGTCTTGTAGCGCTGGAATTCCTCGTACGGAGACAGGTACGGGTTTTCGTAGTTCAAGCCCACCACGTAGCCGACCATCACCTGGTTGTTTTCCAGGTGGTACAGGAAGGAGCCGCCGTAGGTTTTCGTGTCCAGCGGCCAGCCGCTCGAGTGGATCACCAGGCCCGGTTTGTGCTGGGCCGGGTCGATTTCCCACAATTCCTTGATGCCGATGCCGTAGGACTGCGGGTCCTTGCCGGCGTTCAAGTCATACTTGGCCATCAATTGCTTGCCCAGGTGGCCGCGCGCGCCTTCGGCGAACAGGGTGTACTTGGCGTGCAATTCCATGCCCAGCTGGAAGTCGGGGCCCGGTTCGCCATCGCGCTTGACGCCCATGTTGCCGGTCGCCACGCCTTTCACGGAGCCGTCGTCGTTGTAGAGGATTTCCGCGGCAGGGAAGCCGGGGAAGATTTCCACGCCCAGGTTTTCCGCCTGCTGGCCCATCCAGCGCACCACATTGCCCAGCGAGACGATGTAGTTGCCGTGGTTTTCAAAGCAGGCCGGCACGGCGAAGCCTGGCGTTTTATACGCTTTGGTTTCGGTCAGGAACAGGATGCGGTCTTCCGTCACTTCCGTGTTCAGGGGCGCGCCCAGTTCTTTCCAGTTCGGAATCAGTTCCGTCAGCGCTTTCGGGTCCATGATGGCGCCCGACAGGATATGCGCGCCCAGTTCGCCGCCTTTTTCCAGCACGCAGACGGACACTTCCTGGCTCTTTTCAGCGGCCAGCTGCTTCAGGCGGATCGCCGCGGCCAAGCCTGCGGGGCCACCGCCGACGATCACCACGTCATATTCCATGGTTTCGCGCGGTCCGTACTGTTCAACTAAGTTATTAGGCTGTGTCATGGTCTCGATTTATAGTCACTCAATTAGGTAGCAAGGATAGGGAATAAAGCATCATCGGGGAAATTTAAGCACGAGTGTGCTTGTTTTTGGCGAGGATTGCAACTTTGGCGCCATTTTGCGTGACATTGCCCCTCGCCGCAATCTAAATCCGGCCATTTTGTGTAATGATGGCGTTTACCTTTGCTCAAGTGCGATGCGGGGTATTTTGCCCCTATGCCAGTGGCACGGCGTAAAGTGTTGTCTAAAATAAAACAGGAGTAGCTCGTGGGCATAGAAGTCAATTTCGAGGGCAAGATTGCCCTGATTACCGGCGCATCGAGCGGCCTCGGCGCGCGCTTTGCGAAAGTGCTGGCCCAGGCTGGCGCACAGGTCGTGCTGGCGTCGCGCCGCACCGAACGCCTGAAGGAATTGCGCGCCGAGATCGAAGCGGATGGCGGTGCCGCGCACGTGGTGTCGCTCGACGTGACCGATTTCGCCAGCATCAAGTCGGCCATCGCGCATGCGGAAACGGAAGCGGGCCCCATCGATATCCTCGTCAACAATTCCGGTGTCTCCACCACGCAACGCCTGGTCGACGTCACGCCCGAAGATTACTCGTTCGTGATGGACACCAACCTGCGCGGATCGTTCTTCGTGGCCCAGCAAACGGCCAAGCGCATGATCGCGCGCGCCAAGGGCGACCCGAAGAAACAGCACCGCATCATCAATATCGCCTCGATGGCAGGCTTGCAGGTGCTGCCGCAGATCGGCGTGTACTGCATGAGCAAGGCGGGCATGGTGCACATGACGCGCGCCATGGCCGTGGAGTGGGGCAAGTACGGCATCAACACGAACGCCATCTGCCCCGGCTATATTTCCACGGAAATCAACGAAGATTACTTTGCCACCGAGCAGGGCAAGAAGCTGATCGAAATGCTGCCGAATAAACGTCCGGGCAAGCCGGAAGACCTCGACGGCCTGCTGCTGTTGCTGGCGGGCGAGGATTCGCATTTCATCAATGGCGCCATTATTTCCGCAGACGGTGGAATGAGTACCTTCTAAGGCACCGGCTTGCGCTGCAGCCCTAGCGCTGCAGCTGCAAGCCCACCAGCTTGTGCACCAGCTCCGACGAGGTCGAAGCGGCGAACTTGCGCATCAGCTTGGCACGGTGCATTTCCACCGTGCGGGGGCTGAGGTCGATCTGGCGGGCGATGACCTTGCTGGTCTTGCCTTCGACCAGCAGGGCGGCGATTTCGCGCTCGCGCGGGGTCAGCTCCGCCGTCACGGGACGTTTCTCGCTGACATCCTCGAACGTCCAGATGCCCGGCCCCAGCGGCTGTGCGGCCAGCATGGCGTGGCCCGTGACGTGGCACCAGAACAATTCACCATTACTGCGGCGCATGATGCGTTCGTCCGAATAGCGTCCCTTGGCGTTCATGATGGGGATGATGCGGTCACCCGTGCGCAGGAATTCATCGTGCGTGGGGTAGAGTACTTCGAACGACTGGTCGTCCAGCTGGGCGCGCGCATAGCCGAACATGGCTGCCAGCGCTTCGTTGCAGCTGCGCATGATGCGGTTTTCCGACATGCACATGCCCACGGGCGCGTGCAGGAAGATGCTTTCATAATCGATGGCTGACGCGGCGTTCATCTGATACGTATCACTCTCACAGGGGGATTGCGGGCACGGCGCCGGTAGTTCTACGGTATTGTACTTTCCACTCGCGTATTTTATGCTGAGTCGCTGCCTGAGTCATGGACTCAAGACCAAAGCTTAACAAAAGATAGAGGGACACCCATGAATAAAGTTTATCCTGACGCCGCTTCGGCGCTGGCCGGTATCGTCCAAGATGGTCAGACCATCGCCGTCGGCGGCTTCGGCCTGTGCGGCATTCCCGAAGCCCTGATCGGCGCCTTGCGCGATTCGGGCGTGACGGGCCTGACGGCCATTTCAAATAACGCCGGCGTGGACGGCTTCGGCCTGGGCCAGCTGCTGACCACGCGCCAGATCAAGAAAATGATCGCCTCCTATGTGGGCGAAAACAAGGAATTCGCGCGCCAGTACCTGGCCGGCGAGCTGGAACTGGAATTCACGCCGCAAGGCACCCTGGCCGAGAAACTGCGCGCCGGCGGCGCCGGCATTCCCGCCTTCTTCACCAAGACGGGCGTGGGCACCATCGTTGCCGACGGCAAGGAGCTGCGCGAATTCGACGGCGAGCAATACGTGATGGAACGCAGCCTGGTGGCCGATGTGTCGCTGGTGAAAGCCTACATGGCCGACCGCGCGGGCAATTTGGTCTACCGCAAGACGGCGCGCAATTTCAACCCGAACGTGGCCATGGCCGGCAAGATCACCATCGTCGAAGTGGAAAAACTGGTCGAAGTGGGCGAGATCGACCCGGACCAGGTCCACACGCCGAGCATCTTCGTGCACCGCATCGTGGTCAACGCGAACCCGGAAAAACGCATCGAGCAGCGCACCGTGCGCACTGAAGCATAAAAAAGAATACGGAGAACATCATGGCTTGGACTAGAGACGAAATGGCCGCGCGCGCGGCGAAAGAATTGCAGGATGGCTTTTATGTGAACCTGGGCATCGGCTTGCCGACCCTGGTGGCGAACTATGTGCCGGAGAATATCGAAGTATTCCTGCAGTCGGAAAACGGGCTATTGGGCATCGGCCCGTTCCCCACGGACGATGAGGTCGATGCCGACCTGATCAACGCGGGCAAGCAGACGGTGACGGCCTTGCCGGGCGCCGCCTACTTCAGCTCGGCCGACTCGTTTGGCATGATTCGTGGCGGCAAGATCAACCTGGCCATCCTGGGTGCCATGCAAGTGTCGGAAAAGGGCGACCTGGCGAACTGGATGATTCCAGGCAAGATGGTCAAGGGCATGGGCGGCGCGATGGACCTCGTCGCCGGCGTCAAGCGCGTCGTCGTGCTGATGGAGCACGTGGCCACGGCCAAGGATGGCACGACGTCGCACAAGCTGCTGAAGCAGTGCGACTTGCCACTGACGGGCGTGGGCGTGGTCGACGTCATCATCAGCGACCTGGGCGTCATCGACGTGACGGAAAACGGCCTGAAGCTGGTGGAACTGGCACCGGGCGTGACCAAGGAACAAGTGCAAGAGGCCACGGGCGCTGAGTTGGACGTGTCGGCCGTATAAATGGCTTGTTGTATGGAATAAAAGGGCGGACAGCGATGTCCGCCCTTTTTTTATGCGCCGGCCTTGCCGCGCAGCCCGTCCAGGCTGTAGGCGCCGCCGCCCGCTGCCGCGAAATACAGGAAGGTGAAGCAGTACATCACGGCCATTTCGCCGCCGTTCAGGATCGGCAGGAAACCGGCTGGCGCATGCGCCATGAAGTAGGCGGCCGCCATCTGGCCCGACAGGATGAAGGCGACGGGGCGCGTGAACAGGCCGACCAGCAGCAAGGTGCCGCCGACCAGCTCGATGACGCCGGCCGCCCCCATCACGGAAAACAGTTGCAGGCCGTCGAACATGGCCACATGCGGCGCGCCGAACAGTTTCGCCGTGCCGTGTTGCAGGAAGAGGAAACCGAGGATGATGCGCAGCACGCCCAGCAGGCGTGGACTCCAGGTGGCGTAGAAGGCGGGCGAGAGGGACATGACGTACTCCATTCAAAAGTGAGGATGGTTCGGTGTCAGGCTTGCATTAACGCAATGTCATTATGCGGGAGCTTGCGGGCGAACAGTGTTGTAACTGTAATTGTTTTTGATTCATTGATCATCCAGTGAAATATTGATGCATGATTTACTATGGGTTGATGATGCGGGCAAAAGCCTACGCGCATGAAAAAAGCCCCGCAGATCGCTCTGCGGGGCTTTTCAATGAAGAGTACGGCTTACTTGACGATATTCACGGCCGGGGCGACATACGCGTCGTCGGTCGGGTGGGTGGGATGGGCCAGCTCGCTGTGCAGCTTGTCCATGTCCAGTTCTTTTTCCCATTTCGACACGACGATGGTGGCCACGCCGTTGCCCACGAAATTCGTCAGCGCACGGCATTCGCTCATGAAGCGGTCGATGCCCAGGATCAGCGCCATGCCGGCCACAGGGATGGTCGGCACCACGGCCAGGGTGGCGGCCAGGGTGATGAAGCCGGCGCCCGTGATGCCGGACGCGCCTTTCGAGGTCAGCATCGCCACGCCCAGGATGGTGAGCTCTTGCCAGATCGTCAGTTCCGTGTTGGTGGCTTGTGCCACGAACAGGGCCGCCATGGTCATGTAGATGTTGGTGCCGTCCAGGTTGAACGAGTAGCCGGTAGGCACGACCAGGCCGACCACCGGTTTCGAGCAGCCGAGGCGCTCGAGTTTTTTCATCAGGGCCGGCAGGGCCGATTCCGACGAGCTGGTGCCGAGCACGATCAGCAGTTCTTCCTTGATGTACAGCAAGAAGCGGCCGATGGAGAAGCCCGTGTACTTGGCGATCAGGCCCAGCACGACGAAGACGAACAGGAAGCAGGTCAGGTAGAACGAACCCATCAGTTTAGCCAGCGGGATCAGCGAAGCCAGGCCGTATTTGCCGATGGTAAATGCCATCGCGCCGAACGCGCCGACAGGGGCGACTTTCATGATGATGTTGACCATGCCGAAGATGGCGTGCGACAGCTCGTCGATCAGCTTGGTGACGGGACGGCCGCGCTCGCCCAGCAGGGACAGCGAGAAGCCGAACAGGATGGCGATCAACAGCACTTGCAGGATGTCGCCCTTGGCGAACGCATCGACGAAAGTCTTCGGGATGATGTTCATCAGGAAATCGATGGTCGTCATGCCTTCGGCGTGCGTGTATTGCGCGATCGACTTGGCGTCCAGGTGGGCCGGATCAGCGTTGAAGCCGGCGCCCGGTTTCAGGATGTTGGCAACCAGCAAACCGATGGCCAGCGCGAAGGTGGAGACCACTTCGAAGTAGATCAGGGCCTTGCCGCCCACGCGGCCGATCTTCTTGACGTCCTGCATGCCGGCGATGCCGGAGACGACGGTACAGAAGATCACCGGGGCGATGATCATCTTGATCAGTTTGATAAAGCCGTCGCCCAGCGGTTTCATGTCGACAGCGTTGGAAGGGTAGAACACGCCCAGCAGCACGCCGGCCACGATGGCGAACAGCACCTGCACGTACAGGATTTTATAGAATGGTTTTTTCACGAGTGGTCTCCTCTTGCGGGTTGATGCTGCGATCATCCACTCATTGCCAGGCCGCCTCAATTGTGGATAACCGCAGATATGCATTTTCGCTATATCGGGTATTGCGCCATGACTGGCGTGCTGCGGCGCAGCATTTCAGGCGTGCGCTTGGAGCATTGCCCGCGCTGCGCTACACTGCCGTAGCGTCGCGCGCGGGACACCCCATGGCAGGCAGGAAGCGGTGCTCTTTTTATATCGAATAAGGAATTGGCATGATCGAAGCGAGCATCAAATCCGTCCAGTGCATCTCCCCCGCAGGCTTGCACACCATGTCGTACAAGGAGTGGGGCGCGGCGGACAATCCGAACGTGCTCGTCTGCGCCCACGGCGTGACGCGCGTGGCGGACGACTTCGACAACCTGGCGCGCGCCATGGCCAGCGATTACCGCGTGATCTGCCCCGACGTGGTGGGACGCGGGCGCTCGGGCTGGCTGGCCAATCCCCAGTTCTACCGCGTGCCGCAATATGTGAGCGACATGGTGACTCTGCTGGCGCGCGTGCTGGCCAATGGCGAGCGCCAGACGGTGGACTGGTTCGGCACGTCGATGGGTGGCTTGATCGGCCTGGGCCTGGCATCGTTGCCGAACAGCCCGATCAGCAAGCTGGTGCTGAACGATATCGGCCCGACCCTGGCGCCGGAAGCCTTGCAGCGCATCGGCGACTACATCGGCCAGGACTTGCGTTTCGAGACATTTGAACAGGGCGCCAAGTTTGTGCGCGACGTGTCCGCCAGCTTCGGCCCGCACACGGACGCGGAATGGCATAAACTGGCGGTGGATGTGTTGCGCCAGGATAAGGATGGCCACTGGCGCCGCCACTATGATATGGGACTGGCCATGCCGTTCCGCTCGGCCACGCCGGAATCGGCGGCCAGCGACGAAGCCATGCTGTGGGCCGCGTATGATGCCGTGCGTTGCCCCACCTTGCTGGTGCGCGGGTCGGAATCCGATCTGCTGTCGCACGAAACGGCGCAAAGCATGCTGGGCCGCGGCCCGAAGGCGGAGCTGGTGGAAATCACCGGCGTGGGCCATGCGCCCACTTTTGTCCACGATGACCAGATCGCCATCGCCCGCAAGTTTTTGCTGGGCAAATAAGAAGGCAACAAGCAATAACGCTGTACAGATTTTGAAACAACCGAAAGAAGAAGCATGGAAATTACACGACTGCACGTAGGCAAACGCCTCTCCGAAGTAGCCATACACAACAACACCATCTACCTGGCGGGCCAGATCGCGGAAGACACCACGCAGGGCATCGTTGGCCAGACGCGCGAAGTGCTCGGCCACGTCGACCGTTTGCTGATGGAAGCGGGCAGCGACAAGACTTGCATCCTGTCGTGCCAGATCTACATCGCCGACATGAAGGATTTCCCCGGCATGAATGAAGTGTGGGACGACTGGGTCGCTTCCGGCCACACGCCGCCGCGCGCCACGGTGGAAGCGAAGCTGGCCAATCCGGCATGCCTGGTTGAAATCGTCATCATCGCTGCAGAGCGTTAAGTCATCAAGTTGTTGAGTTATTAAGTTTAAAAGGTAATACATGGTTTCCATCTCGGCCCCGAATAGCGTCACCTCGGAACAACTGGTAGAGGGCTTGAGTGCGCCGGACAGTGCGCGCGTGCTGGACGCGCTCGCGTATGCCACCGAGGCGTATGGCGACAAGCTGACCTTTGCCGGCCGCTCCGCGCTGGACTTCGCCGTCGGCGTGGCCACCACCCTGGCTTTCCTGCGCAGCGATGCGGAAACGCGTATCGCCGGCCTGATGTTCGAGCTGACCCTGTTGGAACCGGACACGGCGGCCGACATCGAGCCGCGCTTCGGCAAGCAGGTGTGCGACCTGGCGACAGGCGTGCGCCAGCTGATCCGCTTGCGCGCGCTGACCCAGGCGCAGCACGGCAGCGCTGGCGGGCGCGGCAAGAATGCGGCGCAGCAAGCCGTGGCCCAGGTGGAAACCCTGCGCAAGATGTTGCTGGCGATGGCTTCCGACATGCGCGTCGTGCTGGTGCGCCTGGCTTCCTGCGTGACGACCTTGCGTTACTTTGCTGAATTAAAACTGTTCAACGAAATGACGCGCGAGTACGGCAAGGAAACGCTGGACCTGTACGCGCCGCTGGCCAACCGCCTCGGTATCTGGCAGCTGAAGTGGGAGCTGGAAGACTTGTCGTTCCGCTTCATCGAGCCGGAAGCGTATAAACGCATCGCCAAGATGCTGGAAGAAAAGCGCATGATGCGCGAGGGCTTTGTTTCCTCGGCGATCTTGCGCCTGCAGACGGAGCTGGCCTCGGCCGGCATCCAGGCGGAAGTGTTTGGCCGCCCGAAACACATTTACAGCATCTGGAACAAGATGCGCGGCAAGGAACTCGATTTCACTGCCCTGTACGATGTGCGCGCCTTCCGCGTCATCGTTGCCGACGTGAAGACTTGCTACACGGTGCTGGGCGTGGTCCACAATATCTGGACCCCCATCCCGAAAGAATTCGACGATTACATTTCGCGGCCGAAACCGAACGGTTACCAGTCGCTGCACACGGTGGTGACGGCCGAAGATGGCCGGCCGCTGGAAGTGCAAATCCGCACGAATGAAATGCACAGCTTTGCCGAATACGGCGTGGCGGCGCACTGGCGCTACAAGGAAGAGGGCGGCTCGAACTTTGCCGGCCAGAAATACGACGAAAAGATCGCCTGGCTGCGCCAGCTGCTGGCGTGGAAAACCGAGGTCGCCGACGCCGTCGTGGGCCAGGAAGAAATCCAGCGCGAATGGGTGGAAAAGCTGAAATCCGCCACCTTGGACGACCGTATCTTCGTCATGACGCCGCAGGCGCGGGTGCTGGAATTGCCCGTGGGCGCCACGCCCGTCGATTTTGCGTATCACTTGCACACGGACGTGGGCCACCGCTGCCGCGGCGCCAAGGTCGACGGCATCATGGTGCCCCTGAATACCCAGCTGAAAAACGGCCAGACCTGCGAAATCATCACGGCCAAGGGCGCGCCGGGCACGGCCGGGCCGTCGCGCGACTGGCTCAGCGCCGGTTACGCCGTCAGCACGCGCACGCGCTCGAAGATCCGTGCCTGGTTCCACGCCATCGACATGCAGGAAACCCTGGCCCATGGCCGCGCGCTGGTGGAGAGATCCTTGCAGCGCGAAGGCAAGACGGCCGTCAACCTCGAAGCCCTGGCGCAAAAGCTGGGCTTTGCCAAGGTCGACGAGCTGTTCCTGTCGGTCGGCAAGGATGAATTCAGCCTGCGCCATGTGGAGCAGGCGCTGCACGACAATGGCGAAGTGGTGGTGCCGGAAGACGCCGTGCTGGTCGGCAAGAGCCGCGCTTCCAGCGTGGAGCAGGGCGCCAAGTCCGGCGTGCTGGTGGTGGGCACGGAAGGCCTCATGACAGTGCTGGCCAAGTGCTGCAAGCCGGCGCCGCCGGACAGCATCGTCGGCTTCGTGACGCGCGGCAAGGGCGTCTCCATCCACCGCGCCACGTGCAAGAACTTCGAGGAAATGCGCGCCAAGTCGCCCGAGCGCGTGATCTTCACGGAATGGGGCAGCACGGGCGGGCACGACACCGTGTATCCGGTCGACATCTTCATCCTGGCAGGCGACCGTCAGGGCTTGCTGCGCGACATCTCCGAAATCTTCTCGCGCGAAAAGATCAACGTGATCGGCGTGAATACCCAAAGCGCCAAGGGCCAGGCCCGCATGACCTTTACGGCCGAGATCAGCTCGACGGCGCAGTTGTTGAAGGCGCTGAATGTGATCAAGGATGTCAGTGGGGTGCTGGAAGCGCGACGTAGTTGATGCCTGACCAAACCTACTGCGCGCCGGTATAGGCGGCCTGCGATGCTCACCGGCTCGGCGCCCCCGTACTTAGTACGGTTGCGCTTCTCGACCACCTCTACCTTCCGCTCGCTACGGTTTTGTCAGGCGTTGTGACGTTTGTTGAATTCCGTGCTAGTGGGTCTTGTCACCCTGATGCAAGCCCGCCATCGCCGCCGTCTCCGGCTGCAAGGTGATGTGGTCGATGCCATGCTTACTCAGTAACATCTTCTTGATCGCCCGCAAGACCTTCGGCCAATGGTCGAGGTGTTCGATTTCCACGTGGCCGATCAGGGCCGGCTGGCCCGGCGACATATCCCACACATGCAGGTCGTGCACGGCGATCACGCCATCCACCTGCTCCACGTCAGCGCCCACTTGGATGTAGTCGATATGCACGGGCACGCCTTCCATCAGGAAATGGTAGGACTCGCGCAGCACGCCGAATGTCGACTTTAAAATCAGCAGGGACACCAGCACGGACAGCAGCGGGTCGATCTGCATCCAGCCCGTAAAGTAAATCACGGCGCCGGCGACGATGGCGGCGACCGAGCCGAGCAAATCGCCCATCACGTGCACGAGGGCGGCGCGCGTGTTGACGCTTTGCTTGTCTTTCGACAATACCCACGCCACGACTATATTGATCGCCAGGCCGATGAAGGCAACGATGAAGACCATGCCGCCCTTTACCGGTTGCGGGGAGGAAAAGCGCAGCGCGGCTTCATAGCAGATCCAGCCCACCACGCACAGCATGGCCAGGCCGTTGACGAAGGCGGCCAGCGCTTCGGCGCGGCCAAAGCCGAACGAGTGGCGGGGCGAAGGAGGGCGGCGCGCGATCAGTTGCGCCAGCAGTGCCAGGCCCAGGGCCGCCGCGTCCGTGACCATGTGTCCCGCGTCGGAAATCAGGGCCAGCGAATTGGACAGGAAGCCGGCCGCCACTTCGATGCCGGCAAACGACAGGGTCAGGCCCAGCGCCCACGCGAGGATGCTCTGGCTGCGCCCCTCGAACGAGTGGGTGTGCTTGGCGTCGCCTTTCAAGTGGGCGTGCAAATGGGTGGCGTCGTGTTCGGTGTGCGTGGGCTGCATGGAATGCTTTGTGGAATGATGTTGCCGCCAGTGTAATTGAAAAGCAACAAAGTAGTCGGCACGTAAAAAAACCTGCAGGCCCGGAGGCACTGCAGGTTTTTGATGAGGCAGACAACTTTACTGCACGGCCGTCTCGCCAAACTTGCCCTCACGGAAATCCTGAACGGCCTGGAACACTTCCGCCTGGGTATTCATGACAAACGGGCCATATTGCGCAATCGGCTCGTTCAAGGGCTGGCCGGCGACGAGGATTACGCGGCCGCCTTGCGGCGCCTCGATGCGCACGCCATCGCTACCCGGCGTGTTGGCGAAGATCGCCATGCGCAGTGCGGGCACGGCCTTGCCGTCGACCTGCACTTCGCCACGGAAGGTGTAGATGAAAGCGTTATGGCCTGGCGGCAATGGCTGCTCGAAGCTGCTGCCGGCCGGCAAGTCGATATCGAGGTACAGCGGTTCCGTCAGTTCGCGCTGCACGGCGCCCGTCACGCCATGGCTTGCGCCGGCGATCACTTGCACGGCCACGCCCGCGTCCGTCGTGTAGCGGGGGATTTCACTGCTGGTGAAATCGCGGTACCACGGCGTGCGCATCTTGTCGCGCGCGGGCAGGTTCAGCCACAGCTGAAAACCTTCCATCACGCCTTCTTCCTGCTCCGGCATTTCCGAGTGGATCACGCCGCTGCCGGCCGTCATCCATTGCACGCCGCCCGAGGTCAGCAAGCCTTCATTGCCCGCGCTGTCCTTGTGGCGCATGCGCCCCGTGATCATGTACGACACGGTCTCGAAGCCGCGGTGCGGATGCTCGGGGAAGCCGGCGATATAGTCGTTCGGCTTGTCGCTGGCAAAGTTGTCGAGCATCAGGAAAGGGTCGAGGCGGCGTTGCAGTTGCTGCGTCAGCACGCGGTTGATCTTCACGCCGGCGCCATCCATGACGGCCTGGCCGGCAATCACGCGTTCGACGGCGCGTGGCTTGTTGACGGTGGTGGTATCGCTCATTGTTCTCTCCTCTAGGCCAGGGCGGCGCCAGTGCGCCGCCCCTTTCACTGCTGGGGATTACACCAGGATCGCGTTGATCTCGGCATCCGCTTGTGCTTGCGCCTTGGCCACGGCTTCCGGGCCCATGCCCATGCCTTCCGAATACACGTATTGCACGTCGGTCAGGCCCAGGAAGCCGAACATGGTGTTCAGGTAAGGCACCTGGCTATCGTTGGCGCTGTCGCGGTGCAAGCCGCCGCGGGACAGGCCCACGTAGACTTTCTTGCCGGTCAGCAGGCCCACGGGGCCGTTTTCCGTGTACTTGAAGGTGACGTTGGCGCGGGCAATCGCGTCGAACCAGCTTTTCAGTTGCACGGTGATGCCGAAGTTGTACATCGGCGCGCCGATGACGATCACGTCAGCCGCTTGCACTTGCGCAATCAGTGCGTCATCGAGGGCGATGCGGGCTGCTTGCTCCGGCGTGCGCTTGTCTGCCGGGGTGAACAACGCTTGCAGGGTCGGCTCGTCGAGCACGGGGTGCGGTGCGGCAGCCAGGTCGCGGCGGGCCAGGGTGGCGCCGGGGTTGGCCGCTTGTACGCGGGTAACGATGGCGTCAGCCAGGCGGGTCGAGGCGGAACCGGTGCTGCGGGCGCTGGAATTGATTTGCAGGATGTTCATCTTGTTTTCTCCGTTGTGAGGTGTCTTGCGATGGATGAACTATAGCAATTCCAAAATTGATGCGGAAGCCGTTAAAATGGATAACATTAATCCACCAGTGGAACAATCGAGTTAAAGGTAAGTATATGGATATCGATCCCGGAGATTTGCTGCTGTTTGCGCGCGTCGTCGAATGCGGCAGTTTCTCGCGCGCCGCCGTGCGCGTGGACTTGCCCAAGTCGACCCTGTCGCGCCGCATCTCGCTGCTGGAAGCGAAATTGGGCGAACGGCTGCTGCTGCGCACCACGCGCAAGCTGGCGCTGACGGAGTTTGGCGCCAGCTTGCTCGAGCATGCGCGCAAGGTGGTGGAAGAGACGGAGGCGGCCGGCGCGCTGGCACAGCACCGCCAGGCAGGACCCAGCGGCTTGCTGCGCATTTCCATGCCGGCCGACTTTGGCGACACCCTGATGCGCCAGGTGCTGGCCGAGTTCGTGCGCCGCTATCCGGCCATTTCGCTGGAACTGGACTTGTCGGCACGCCGCGTGGATTTACTGGAAGAGAACTTCGACCTGGCCATCCGCATGGGCAACTTGCCCGACGACGCCAGCCTGGCGGCGCGCCGCGTGGCGTTCAGTACGCTCGCCCTGTATGCCTCGCCGCAATACACGAGCGTGCACGGCTTGCCCGAGCATCCCGACGACCTGTATGGCCACGATTTGCTCAGCTTGCCACGGGCCGTGCATGGCCTCGTGCACTGGACTTTGATCCGCGGCAAGACGACGTGGGAGCGCGATTTGCCCGTGCGCTTGCTGGCCAATTCGCCGGAATTGCTGGTGCGCATGGCGTGCACGGGCGTGGGCATCGCGGCCAGCACGGACCGCTTTGCCAAGGCGTATGTGGCGACGGGGGAACTGGTGCGCGTGCTGCCGGAGTGGAGTTTTCCGCTGGTCACGGGCTGGGCCGTGTTTCCCGGCCGGCGTTTGATGCCGGCCAAGACGCGCGCGTTTCTGGACTTGATGGAGGAAATGTACCAAACCGACGCGCCCGTGTAGGCGCGTCTTGCTGCCTTACTTGGGCAGCTTGCCCATGACTTCGCCCAGCTGCACGGGGCCGGCCGGTTGCCAGTTGGCATTGAACGTCACGGTATCTTTCGGGAACAGCATGACGACGGTGGAACCGAGCAGGAAGCGGCCCAGCTCTTCGCCCTGCTTCAGCACGACATTGTCGTTCGCATAGCTCCAGTCGCGTACCTGGCCTGTGCGGGGCGGGTTGACGACGCCGTGCCAGACGGTGGCCATGCTGCCGACGATGGTGGCGCCCACCAGGGTCATGACGAAGGGGCCGTTGGCCGTATCGAACACGCAGACGACCCGCTCGTTGCGGGCGAACAGGCCGGGGATGCCGCGCGCCGTCGTCGGGTTGACGGAGAACAGTTCACCGGGCACATAAATCATGCGCGTCAGGCGGCCGTCGCAGGGCATGTGGATGCGGTGGTAGTCGCGCGGGCTCAGGTACAGATTGGCGAAGCTGCCGTGTTCGAACTGGGCCGCCAGTGCCGCATCGCCGCCCACCAGGGCCGTGGTGCTGAAGCTGTGGCCCTTGGCCTGGAAGATCTGGTCCCTGTCGATCGTGCCGAACTGGCTGATGCGGCCATCGACGGGGCAGACGTAGTCGGCCTGGGCCAGCGGACGGGCATCGGGGCGCAGCGCGCGCGTGAAAAAGTCGTTGAAGCTCGTGTAATGCGTGATGTCCGGGTCCAGCGCCTCATCCATGTTGACGTTGTAGCGGCCGACGAACCAGCGGATCAAACGCGTCGTCATGGCGCCGCCCTTGGCACCGGCGACACGGCCGGCAAAATTGGTCAACGCTCCCTTGGGCAGCAGATATTGAGGCAAAACGGCAAGACGGTCAGACACGATGGGAAGCCTTTGACGGGGTGATGGGAACAATGATGAAAACGCATTATAGCGGCGATGTGGCGCGCAATGATATGTACCGTATGCAAGGGGGCGTAGTGCAGCCGGCCGCCGAATTTAATTTGCCATAGGAAATATTTTCAGGAAACTGTGTCACTCGGAAAAAATTACAGCACAATACAGCGGCCTGTTTTTTAGCTTTTAGCCATTTTTATTCAGCCAACTTTTTTAGCCAGGTCATGATGCCACGCCGTTGCCTTCGCCTTACCATCCTTTGTTCCTCCGTGTTACTTGCCTGGAATGCCCAGGCCCAGCAATCCGAAACGCCCGCCGCCACTGACGCCGCCGTGCCGCTGAAGGCCGAGAAATCCGCCGCTCCCGCCATGCAGACTGTCGAAGTCAAGGGTAGCGGCTATGATCCGCGCCGCGACGATACGGCCAGCAAGATGGTCGTCGGCAGCGAGGAAATCCTCAAGTATGGCGACACGAATGTCACCGACGTGCTCAAGCGCCTGCCCGGCATTACCGTGACCGGCGCGGCCGGGCGCTCGGGCGGTGAAATCCGCATGCGTGGCCTGGGCAGCGGCTACACGCAGATACTGCTCAATGGCGAGCGGGCGCCGGCCGGTTTCTCGCTCGACACCCTGTCGCCCGACGTGATCGAACGCATCGAGATTTTGCATGCGGCCAGCGCCGAATACAGCACGCAGTCGATTGCCGGCACCATCAACGTGGTGCTGAAAAAGGCCGTCAAGACGGCGCAGCGCGAGCTCAAGCTGGGCGTGCAGGGCAGCGACGTGAGCTTTTCGCCCAGCGTGAACGTGCAATTGTCCGACCGCGACGGCAATTTCTCGTATTCGCTGGCCGGCTCGCTGTTCCGCTACGATTACCATTACGACAATCCCGGGCTGGAACTGGGCTACGCGCCCGATGGCCGGCAAAACCTGCTGCGCCGCACGAACGGCACGGGCGATGGCCGTCCGGAAGGCATCAACCTGTCGCCGCGCCTGAACTGGGTGCTGGCCAACGGCGACAATGTGACGGCGCAATTCTTCTTCAATGGCGGGCGCTCGAACCACCGCAATTTCAGCCGCGCGGAAACGGAGCAGGGCGTGCGCCCCGACTACGACAGCAACACGGGCAGCTCCAGCAACCACAATGCCTTCGGCCGCAGCGACCTGACGTGGATGCACAAGCTGGCCGGCGGCGCCAGGCTGGAACTGAAAGTGGGCGCCTCGGCCGCCCGCAATACGTCCGACAGCCTGCAGCAGGGCTTTATCGATGGCAGTGGCCTGGCGCTCGAGCGCAAGGTGGGCGTGAAGGCGACGGAAAACGGCGTCAGTTCGACCGGCAAGTATTCCACTCCCCTGCTGCCCGGCCATGCCCTGTCGATGGGCTGGGATGGCGCCTACACGGAGCGCGAGGAATCGCGCCGGCAGCGCGAAGGGGCCCTGGGTGCGCGTCCGCCCGTCAACAGCGACGAAGGTTTCGATGCCACTATTTCTCGCCTGGCCCTGTTCGTGCAGGATGACTGGGAAATCACGCCGCGCTGGTCCATGTATGCGGGCGTGCGCTGGGAAGGCATCGACACGCGCAGCGCGGGCGACACCTATGACGAAGTGCAGCAGCGCACCAGCGTGTGGAGCCCGCTGCTGCAAACCCTGTGGAAGTTGCCCGATACCAAGGGCGACCAGGTACGCCTGGCCCTGACGCGCACCTACAAGGCGCAGCCCACGTCAAGCCTGATTCCACGCCGCAATACCTCGACCAACAATAGCCAGACGGACCCCGACCGCGAAGGCAATCCGTATCTGAAGCCGGAGCTGGCGCTGGGCATCGATGTGTCGTACGAGCACTACTGGGCAGAAGGCGCCTTGCTCAGCGCGCGCGCCTCGGCCCGCCGCATCGATGGCTACACGCGCCAGGGCTTGCTGTTCGTCAATGACCGCTGGGTCTCCACGCCCGTCAACGATGGCCGCGCCAATACACAGACACTGGAACTGGAAGCGAAATTCCCGCTGCGCGCCGTGCTGGCCGCGCCTGTGCCGGCCATCGACCTGCGCGCCAGCGTCAGCCGCAACTGGTCGCAGGTGGAGCAGGTGCCGGGACCGGACAACCGGCTCGACCAGCAAACGCCCGTCAGCGGCAACTTCGGCCTCGACTACAAGACGCCCGATGGCGTGCTGACGACGGGCGGCAGCTTCAACTTCCGCAATGGCGGCCCCGTGCGCATCACCGAGCGCCAGAGCGCCTATACGTCGCCGCGGCGCGACCTCGATATTTATGCGCTGTGGAAGTTCGATGCGAAGAACCAGCTGCGCCTGGCCGTGTCGAACCTGCTGGCGCAAGACTTCGAAAGCACCACCACGTATGCGGACGCCAGCGGCACGATTACCCGCAACAGCATTTCACCGAGCTCGCCGCAGGCGCGCGCCACTCTGGAAATGAAGTTCTGATCGTGACGTTCCCGCACTGAAAACCCCGGCCGGCCTCCCCGCTGGCCTATAATCTCGGCAATCGCGCGCGCGGCCGGTCCGTGCGCGCCACCTTTTCATTTGCCAAGATTGCTTTCCCCATGACGTTTTCCTCCCTCGGCCTGATCGATCCCCTGGTCCGCAAACTCGATGAGCTCGGCTATGCCAAGCCCACGCCCGTGCAGGCGCAATCGATTCCTGCCGTGCTGGCCGGACGCGACTTGATGGCCGCCGCCCAGACGGGTACGGGCAAGACGGCAGGCTTTGCCGTGCCGCTGCTGCAGCGCCTGACCCTGGAAGGCGTGGTGGCACCCCAGTGCGTGCGCGTGCTGGTGCTCGTGCCCACGCGCGAACTGGCCGAGCAAGTCTATGCCAGCTTCCGCAGCTATGGCGGTAACTTGCCGCTGCGCAGCTTTGTCGCGTATGGCGGCGTACCCATCGAGCCGCAGATCAGCAAATTGCGCAAGGGCCTCGACGTGCTGGTGGCCACGCCGGGCCGCTTGCTGGACTTGCAGACGCAGGGCGCCGTCAAGTTCGAGCAAGTGCAGACGCTGGTGCTGGACGAGGCTGACCGCATGCTGGATCTGGGCTTCGAGCGCGAACTCGATATATTGCTGATGACCATGCCCAAGCAGCGCCAGACCCTGCTGTTCTCGGCCACCTTCTCGGACGCCATCCGCGCCATGGCGAAAACCATGCTGAAGGATCCCGTCTCGGTCGAGGTGAGCGCGCGCAACAGCACCGTCAAGGCCGTCAAGCAATCGGTCATCGTGTGCGACAAGAAGCGCAAGCCGGAACTGTTTCTGCATTTGCTGAAGAAAATGCGCTGGGGCCAGGTCCTGGTCTTCGTCAAGACGCGCAAGGGTGTCGAGCTGCTGGTGAATACCTTGCTGGAGCAGGGCGTGCGCGCCGATTCCATTCATGGCGACAAGACGCAGCCGAACCGCCTGCGCGCGCTGGCCAGTTTCAAATCTGCCGAGGTGCAGGTGCTGGTGGCGACCGACGTGGCCGCCCGTGGCCTCGATATCGAGCAATTGCCGGTCGTCGTCAATTTCGACTTGCCCACCGTGGCGGAAGACTATATCCACCGCATCGGCCGCACGGGCCGCGCGGGCGCTTCGGGTGCAGCCATTTCGCTTGTGTGCGCCGATGAAGTGGAGCTGCTGTCGGCAGTGGAAGCGCTGACCCGGCAAACGCTGAAACGCAACGAAGAGCCCGGTTTCGAGGCGGAACACCGCGTGCCGGGCACGTCCGCCGGCGGCACCATCCAGAAGAAGGCCGTGAAAGTGCTGGCGCCGAAGGCGGCGGAGCGGGCCAAGAAAAGGCGCTTTTACAAATAATCAAGGGCGCCAGGCGCGCAGCACGGATATGCCATTCGTGCCATCATGCGCTTATGACCTCGATACCTTTGTTCCCGCTCAATACGGTGCTGTATCCCGATGGCTATCTGCCCCTGCAGATCTTCGAGGTACGCTATCTGGACATGATACGCAAATGCATCATGGGCGAGCAGCCGTTCGGCGTGGTGCAACTGCTGGATGGCACGGAAGTGCGCAAGCCTGGCCATCAGGAAACCCTGGCGCCCGTGGGCACCCTGGCGCGCGTCATTGACTGGGCCGCGCCCTTGTCCGGCTTGCTGCAAATCAAATGCATGGGCATGCAGCGCTTTCACATCGTTTCCAGCGAACAGCTGAAGCACGGCTTGTGGATGGCGCAGGTCGAAACTTTACCGCCCGATAAAACCATTCCCATTCCGCAAGAGCAGCAGAACGTGGCCGACGCGCTCGGCGCGCTGATACGCACCTTGCAGGAGCAAAAGATCCCGCCCGACCAAATGCCCTTGCAGCCGCCGTACCGGCTCGACGAGTGTGGCTGGGTGGCGAACCGCTGGTGCGAGCTGCTGTCCCTGAGCGCCATGCAAAAGCAATTGTTGCTGAGCCAGGACAATCCCGTGCTGCGCCTGGAACTGGTGCAGGATATGCTCACGGAAAATGGCCTGCTCGAAGAGTAAAACATCCCAGGCCGCATGCTTGCACAAGTTCCGTTGTGTAATTGCAATTTCTATTGAGAAATACTTTACGCTTTGCCGCCGCTGGCATAAGATAATGCCCCTGGGCAAGATTGCCCTGGGCAACATTCAAGAGTACACGACATGGCAAAAGTAAGCGCGGAACAGATCAATGCGGCAATGGAAGCGATGGCGGGCGAAGGCCAGGCCATCACGGTACGCGCCTTGCGCGAACGGCTGGGCAACGGCGCCTGCCTGGGCACCATCAGCAAGCTCTTGCTGCGCCGCAAGGCCGGCGCGCAACGCCAGATCGCTGCCGCCGCCGAACTGTCGCCCGTGCTGCAGCAAGCCATCCTCGATTATGTAGGACAGGAATTAAGCGCCAGCCACAGCGCGCATGAAGCCGAGATGAATGACAATCAACAGGAATTGATGGACCTGGCCAGCGAGAACGAGCGCCAGCAAGAGTTGCTCGACCTGCAAGCGGGCGAGCTGGAAACCTTGCGCGAGGAGCTCGAGCGCGAACGGCAAGTGGCGAACCAGGCCCGCACGGACCTGGCCAAGGCGCAGCTGCGCCTGGAAGGCTTGCCGCGCCTGGAAGAGGCGGCCGAGCAGGCACGCATGGATCTGGCCAAGGCGCAATTCAAGCTCGAAGGCATCCCGCGCCTGGAAGAAGCGGCCGAAGCAGCGCGTGCCGAACTGATCCAGGCCCAGTTGAAGCTGGAAAGCCTGACGCGCGTGGAAACGGAACTGGCGGCCGCGCGCCTGGAACTGGAAGCGGAACGCGAAGAGCTGGGCGAAACGCGCGCCGAGCTGGACGAAGAGCGCACCTTGCGCATCAAGGCGCAGCAGTTCATCGTCGATCCGATATTCAAGATCCCTGTCTGAGGACACCTGACCAAACCTGCTGCGCGTCGCGCTTTGCGGCCTGCGATGCTCACCGTACTGGAGTACGGTTGCGCTTCTTAGCCACAAATCACTGCCGCTCGCGACGGTTTTGTCAGGTGTCGAGACGTCGGGGGGAATAGGTCATGCGGGCCTTGCTGGCTTAAAATGGCGCACTGTCGCGCCATGTCGTGCGACGCCTTGATCGCAAAGAAGGTTTATGCCCGTAGAAAAGAAAGTGCCGCTCCCGCTTGCGGCCACGCCCATATCGCCGCGCGCGCTGCCGCCCCGGCCGCCAGCACAATTCAGTTCGCCCGAAGCGGCCCTTGCGCGCAAGCAGGCACGCGAGGGCAAGGATGCGCAGGTGCGCGGCGTGACGTCCATCGACGCCATGCGCGAGGCCATCAAGCTGGCGGCGCGTGACTTGCCGGCCATCACCGAGGTGCCGCGCCTGGCCATGCTGGACGCCGCCGCCTTTCGCGCGCGCGCCGCGCTGGGATTGCCCTTCCTGATGCGCGGGCTGGTGCAGCGCTGGCCCTTATCCAAGCTGGAACCCGAAGTCTTGCGCGAGCAATTCAGCCATGTGCCCGTGCGTGCGCGCGTGGGCGACTACATCAACACGGCATTCGCGGCAGACCGCGCCATGCAGGACATGTCGATGGGGCAATACCTGGACCTGGTGGCGGAGGGCAACTACGCGCTGCCGCCATACCTGGGCAACCTGGAATTGCGCGAGCTGAACCGCCTGTGCCACTGGCCCACGTATTTTGACAAGATGGGCCCGCCGCGCTTCTGGGTGGGGCCGGGCGGTACGGTCACGCCCTTGCATTGCGATTACGACGACAATATCTTCGCGCAAGTGTGGGGCCGCAAGCGCATCTTTTTATCGCCGCCGCACCACGACGTCTTTCTCTATCCCAGCGAAGCGAACGCCATCCTGTTCGGTTCACCGTTCGACCCGGAAGCGCCCGATTTCGAACGTTTTCCCCTGGCGCGCCAGGCCAGCATGATCGAATGCATCGTCGAACCGGGCGACATGCTGTACGTGCCTGCCGGCTGGTACCACCAGGTGCGCGCGCTGACGTTTTCCCTGTCGTCGAACCGCTGGGCCAGGGCCGTGCCGCTGGCGCTGCATGCCGATGCGGCGCTGCGGCGGGGCGTGGAATAAACCTTATGGCTGCACGGCCTTGCCTGCAGCGCGCACACGGCGCTTGGGACGCCACTCGCTGAGGATGCCCGCGCAAATGATCAAGACCGCGCCCACGATGGCCAGGGCCGGCAGGCGCTCGCCGGCGATGCGGCCGATCACGCCGGCCCACACGGGTTCACCCGCGTAGATCAGCGTTGCTTTCGTGGCGGAAATGCGCTTTTGCGCCCAGTTCATCACATATTGGATCAGCGCGCTGGCGCAGCCCAGTGCCAGCACGCTGAGGATGAAAGTCTTGCTGAGGACCGGTGGCGCTTCGCCCATGACGGGCATCAGCAGCAAGGCGATCAATGACGCCGTGGCCAGTTGCACGATGGTCACGCGCAGGATGTTCAATTGCGGCGAGACGCGGCTGATGAGGATGATTTCCAGGGCAATCGCGATGGCGCCCACGGCAGTGATCAGTTCGCCCGTGCCGAAGCCCATGCTCAAGCCATCCGTGCCGGTGAGCAGCAGCAAGCCGGCAAACGCCAGCACGACGGCCGCCCATACGGCAGGGTGGGGCCGCTGCCTGAAGACCAGCCATTGCACCAGCGGCACGATGGGCACATAGAAGGCCGTGATGAAGGCCGACTTGCTGCTCGTGATATACATCAAGCCATAGGTTTGCAGCGCGTAGCCGCCAAAGATGCTCACGCCGATGGCCATGCCTGTCAACAATTCGGCCTTCGTCAGGTGGCGCAACTGGCCCCGGCAAATCAGGGCGCCGATACTGGCGGCCACGGCAAAGCGGGCGGCGACAAACGCCAGCGGGCCGCTGACCGTCACGGCATGTTGCACGACGAGAAATGTGCCGCCCCAGATGAAGGTGATGGCGATCAAGGCCAGTTCGGGCAGGCCGAAGGCGGGCGGGGGACTTGCGTGTGTTTTCATGGGGCGCTATGCTATGAGCAAAATATTTCCCATCATAATAGGAGCAATATATTGCGCAGTCAAGCCGAGGCCGGTGGCGTGCTGGCACACCTGGCCACCAATCTGCGGCGCTTGCGCCTCGCCGCCGGCCTCAGCCAGGAGGAGCTGGCGCGCAAGTCGGGCCTGAGCCGGCGCATGGTCAACGGCGTCGAGGCGGGCAGCACCAACATCAGCCTGGCCAACCTCGACCATGTGGCAGCCGCCCTGAACGTGGCCTTTGTCGACCTGGTGCAGCCGCCGCAACAGCCGCACGACAGCCTGCGCGTGCTGATGTGGCAAAGCGCGTCGCAAGCCAGCCAGGCCGTGCTGCTGGGTGCCGCGCCCGCCAGCCGCCAGGTGGAACTGTGGGCCTGGCGCCTGGCGCCTGGCGAGCGCTACGATGCGCAAGCCGATCCGGCGGGCTTCAGCGAAATGATCTACGTGCTGGAAGGCGAGCTGCAGCTGGAACTGGCGGCCGGGACGAGAACGCTGGGCACGGGCGATTTTTTTGTGTTCAGCAGCGCGCAAGCATATGCCTATGTGAATGCGGGCGAGTCCACCTTGCGCTTTACGCGCAATGTGGCCAGCTGACAGCGCGGTTACGGCAGGCCGCAGCCCACCAACAACAGCATCGGCCGCTCGCGCTCTTCCGCCAGGGCCGGCTGCAGGGCGACCTGCTCATCGCTGGGACCCCATTCTTCCACATGTTCCAGCTGGAAACCGGCGCGTAGCAGCGCATTGATGGTCGTACCCAGGGTGCGGTGCTGTTTGATCACGCCTGGCGCCAGCCAGTCCGACACGCGCGGGCCTTGCTGCTGGTAGCTGTCGACGGGCCAGCGCTTGCAGCCTTGCGCGTCCGTCAGCCAGCCCGGCTGGCGCGGAGCCATGAAGATCGGGTGCTCGATGGAAAACACCAGCTTGCCGCCCGGTTTCAAGCCGTGGCGGATGGCAGCCAGCAAGGTGGTGAAATCCTCGATGTAGTGAAACGCGAGCGAACTGTAGACGAGGTCGTAGCTGGCGGGTGGCAGGGCCAGTTGTACCAGGTCCAGCCGGGCATAGCTGACGACCGCGTGCGTCCCCATGGCGTTCGCCTGCGCCAGCATCTTTTCCGACACGTCCACGCCCAGTACCTGCGCCGCACCAGCGTCGGCTGCCCAGCGGCAGAACCAGCCATAGCCGCAGCCCAGGTCGAGCACGCTTTTTCCTTGTATCTCCGGCAGCATGGCGCGCAGGGCTGGCCATTCGGGGGCGCTGTCGAGTCCGCCGACGGAGCGGGGCAGCTGGCTGTAGCCGGTAAAGAAGGCGTCGTTGTCGTAGATATTCTGTGTCATGTGTCGATATCCTTGTGGACGGTGCGCTTGGCATGCCCGCCCCGTTGCGCCCGGTAAATGCCCGCGTGGCCGGAAAACAGATAGGCCACGACGCAGGCGATGGCCGCGTACACGCCGATCTCGGCGCCGAACAGTTCCATGGCCATCAGGGTCGAGGCGATCGGCGTGTTGGCGGCACCGGCGAAGACGGCAACGAAGCCGATGGCGGCCAGCAAGGTGACGGGCTGGTGCAGCAGCGGGCCCAGCGCATTGCCCAGGGTCGCGCCGATGAAGAACAATGGCGTCACTTCGCCGCCCTTGAATCCCGTGCCCAGCGAGATGATGGTAAACGCCATCTTGGCCAGGAAATCGTATGCCGGCAGCGGTTCCTTGAGCGCGTCGACGATGGTGGGGATGCCCAGGCCGATATACTTGTCCGTGCCGATCAGCCACACGGTAATGGCGATGATCACGCCGCCGGCCAGGGGGCGCAGCGGGGCGTAGCGGATCCAGCGCTTCATCAGCCCGCTCAAGCCGTGCGTGGCCTGCGCAAACACGTTGCCGGCCACGCCGAACAGCACGCCAGCGATCACCATGGCGGACAAGGTCCAGGCGGAGATGGCGGGGATCAAAGGCACGGCGTAATGCGTGTGGTGAATGTTGAATAACTGCCCCCACAGCAAGCCCACCTGGTCGGCGATGACGGCAGCTAGCAGGCAGGGCAGCATGGCTTCGTAGCGCAAGCGGCCGATGGCCAGCACTTCCAGGCCGAAGATGGCGCCCGCCAGCGGCGTGCCGAAGACGGAGGCAAAGCCGGCGCTGATGCCGGCCATCAGGACGATGCGGCGGTCTTCATTGTTCAGGTGAAACCTGCGGGTCAGCTGGTCGGCCAGGGCGCCGCCCATTTGCACGGCAGTGCCTTCTCGCCCGACGGAGGCGCCAAACAAATGCGAGATGACGGTGCCGCCCAGCACCAGCGGCGCCATGCGCAAGGGGATGATTTTTTTCGGGTCGTGGATTTCATCGATGAGGAGGTTCGCGCCGCCTTCGACGCTGCTGCCATAGCGCAAATACAGCCAGCCGACGGCAAAGCCCGCCACGGGCAGCAGCCAGATCAGCCAGGCGTGCGCCCGCCGCGTAGCGGTTGCCCATTCAAGGGCGAACAGGAAGCCGGCCGAAGCCGATCCCGCCAGCACGGCCACGACGCTCGCAAGCAGCAGCCATTTCAGCAGATGCCGCAAGAGGTCGGTGAGGGCGCTAAGACGCTGCATCGTGCATCCAGTCAAGGCTGATCGGTGGGTGTTTCCTTACAGGTCCAGTTCCGCCACCAGCGTTTGGCCGATGGCGCGCTGCTCGGCCAGGATGGCGCGCAGGTGGTGGGGGCGCGTTTTGACATTCGTCATGACCACGCGCAGCACGTTGGTCGGGCCAGGGTAGCGCGTCGATTCCAGTACCGTGCGCGACACAAAACTGTGGCCTTGCGCCTTTTGCCGGTTTTGCAGCTTAGCGTTCAATGTGTTCAGTTGCGTGTTCAGCTCTGCCGCCGCGTCCATCTGGCCGCCGGCCAGCAAGCTGTCCATGCGCTGGCGCAAGTGCGCGGGCACGTAGCGGTAGGTCAGGATGAAGGTGTCGGAGCGCGTGACGAGCTCGAAATCCTGCTGGTCGGCCAGCAAGTCCTGTAGCTGGCCGGACAGGGTGGCCGCCTGCCGCAGCAAGGTCGTGTAGCCGGATACGCCCAGCACCTTGAACGACGTCCACAGTTTCAAGGCATCGAAGCGGCGCGAGCCTTCCAGCGAGGTCTGGCCCAGGTCGCCCGAATTGTCGCGCAGGATGTAGTTGGCGTTGTGTTTCAGCAAGTTCAGGCTGGCGCTGTCCTTGAACAGCACCATGCTTTGCGCCATCGGCACCCACAGCAATTTATGCCCGTCGATGACGACGGAGTCGGCCAGGGCAATCCCGTCGTACAGGGCGCGGTACTGTTCCGCGATCAGGAGGGCGCCGCCCCAGGCCGCATCCACGTGGAACCAGATGCTTTCCCGCGCGGCAATGGCTGCCATGGCGGCCAATGGATCGATGGCGCCCGTTTCCGTCGTGCCGGCGATGCCGATCATGGCGACGACCTTGATCTTGCGCAATTTCAAGTCGGCAATGGTCGCTTCCAGTGCGGCGATATCGATGCGGTTGTCGCGGTCGACGGCCACCAGGTGCAAGGCGTTTTCGCCGAGGCCCAGGGTCGCCAGCGCCTTTTTCACGGAGTAATGGCTGCGGGCCGAGCCGATCAAGGCCAGCCCCGCGTAGCCCGACTCCTGCATGGCGGCAAACAGGCCCCGTTTGCGCGTGCCGGGCAACTGCCGTTCCAGCGCCACGGCCAGGGCCGTCAAGTTGCCCATGGTGCCGCCATTGACGACATTGCCCAGCGCGCCGCTGGTGGCGGCCATCGCCTGCGTGTAGACGCTATCGGCCTGCTGGTACACCTGGCGGTGCAGCCAGCCGAGGATCTGCTTTTCGATCAGGGTCGACACATACGCCGTCTCGATCTTCACCTGGTTCTGGTTCAGGGTCGCCGTAAACGCTTCGGCCAGCACGCTGATCCACGGCAGGGCCTGCGTCATGTGGCCAATGTATTGCGGATGGTTCAGCTGGGCCGTATTGGCCAGCACGGTGGTGTCGAGTTCTTGCAGGAATTGCGCCACGGGCATGCCGTGCGCGGGCAGGCAAGTATCGGACAGTTGCGTCAGCAATTGCGCATACGGCGTGTGCGGATAGGGCGTGTCGCGTTCGGCGGCCAGCCAGCCGCCCAGCATGCCCAGCGCCTGCTGCAGGGGCGCGGGCGAGCGTTGCAGCGCATCGATGGAAAAATGCTGCAGCAGCAGCTGTTCGATAGGGGTATCGGTCATGGCGCGTTGTCTTCTCTACGGATTGCTGATGCCACGGTGACAAACGAATTGCGCCCAGGCGAAAGCGGGATTTTACCCGACTCCGCCTGGGCGCATCAGTTTGCTATATCAGTTTGCTATGACTGCCGGTGATCAGAAGTAGTTCAGGCCCAGCGCCGACTTGACTTCATCGGCCGTGCGGGCCGCCACTTCGCGTGCCTTGAAGGTGCCTTCCTTCAGCATCTGGATGACCTGGCCCTTGTCCTTGGCGAATTCTTCGCGGCGGGCACGGATCGGCGCCAGCATTTCCTGCAAGACTACATCCAGGCGCTTCTTCACAATGCTGTCGCCCAGGCCGCCACGCACATAATGGGCCTTCATTTCGGCCAGCGCCGCTTTTTCCGGATCGAAGGCGTCCAAGTAGGTAAACGCGATGTTGCCTTCCAGGTGGCCCGGGTCTTCCACGCGCAGGTGCAGCGGGTCGGTATAGACTTTTTTCACGGCGGCCGTGATTTCGGCCGAGGTCGCGCCCAGGTTGATGGTGTTGCCCAGCGACTTGCTCATCTTCGCCTTGCCGTCGATGCCGGGCAGGCGGCCGATGTCGGGTACCAGGGCCTTGCATTCCATCAGCACTTCGCGGTTGTACATGCGGTTGAAGCGGCGCACGATTTCATTCGTTTGCTCGATCATCGGGATCTGGTCTTCGCCCACGGGCACCACACCCGCCTTGAAGGCCGTGATGTCGGCCGCCTGACTGGCAGGGTAGGTCAAAAAGCCGGCCGGGATGTCGCGCTCGAAGCCGCGTAGGCGGATTTCTTCCTTGACGGTGGGATTGCGCTCGAGGCGCGCCACGGTGACGATGTTCAGGTAGTAAAACGTCAGTTCGGCCAGTTCCGGGATTTGCGACTGGATGAATACCGTGGTCTTCGTCGGGTCGATGCCGACAGCCAGGTAATCGAGCGCCACTTCGACGACATTGCGGTGCACCTTGTCGATGTCTTCCATATTGTCCGTCAGCGCCTGGGCGTCGGCCAGCATGATGAATTGCTTGTAGCTGTTCTGGTAGCGGACGCGGTCGCGCAGGCTGCCCACGTAGTGGCCCAGGTGCAAGGGGCCGGTCGGGCGGTCGCCCGTCAGGATCACGGATTGCGACGCGATGGCGGCGGCCGACAGCGGCGCGGCCGGGGTATTCTCGGTGTCGGGGGTATCGGGGGTGTTAGGCAAGCTCATCAAGTTTCCTTTCGAGCCGCCTGCATCGGGGATGATCCAGGCTGAGCCTGTTACGCCACCGATCGAGGCGGCGTTGATCATAATTCACATCACTATGCAGTGGCCGCGCGAAAGTGAGCGGGACCACCAATTCAAGCAGGCGTGTTGTGAATGAATAAATTTCATGGCGTTATGGTTGCAGTTCGCACGCGTTCTGTCAAGTTTGCGCCCCGATTTATCTGCTGCGCTGCGTCAGAGGCTAGCCTTATGCAGAACTTGCTTTCCGGGTACTATTGCCGTTCGGCCACTTTTGCGTGGCATGAATCATTGGAGAACAGTATGCGCGTGTCGTCCCCCGTCCGGCTCACCGGTCTGGCTTTTGTTATCAGTTCCTTGTTTGCAGTACCGGCGATGGCGCAAACGCCGCCCATGACGCCCGATATCGGCGCCAAGCTGGTGATGCCCGACATGAATGACTACGTCAAGCGCGTGGTGATGATCCCCATGCGCGACGGCGTCAAGCTGTACACGGTGATCGTCGTGCCGAAAGGCGCGCAAAAAGCGCCGATCATGCTCACGCGCACGCCGTACAATGCGGCCCGCCGCGCCCAGCGCGCCGCCAGCCCCAGCATGCTGGTCACTTTGCCGCTGGGCGACGACACCCTGGTGGAAAACGGCTACATTCGCGTGTTCCAGGACGTGCGCGGCAAGTATGGCTCGGAAGGCGATTACGTCATGACGCGCCCCGTGCGCGGTCCGCTGAACAATACCAAGGTCGACAACGTCACGGATGCGTGGGACACCATCGACTGGCTCGTCAAAAACGTGCCGGAAACGAATGGCAAGGTGGGCATGCTGGGTTCCTCGTACGAGGGGCATACGGTGCTGATGGCCTTGGTCGACCCGCATCCGGCCCTGAAGGTGGCCATTCCCATGAGCGCCATGGTCGATGGCTGGCGCGGCGACGACTGGTTCCATAACGGCGCCTTCCGCATGCCCAGCCTGTCGTACATCGCGGGACAGACGAGCGTGCGCGGCGGCGGCGAATCGCCGGCGCTGGGCGTCTATGACGATTACGACGCGTATCTGCGCATCGGCTCGGCCGGTGACTACGCGAAAAAGTTCGGCATCGACAAGCTGACGTACACGAAAAAGCTGTTCGAACATCCGGCCTACGACAGTTACTGGCAAGAACAGGCGCTCGACAAGATCCTCGCGAAACGTCCGTTGATCGTGCCCACCATGCACGTGGTGGGGCAGTGGGACCAGGAAGATATCTATGGCCCCTACGCCACCTATTGGGCGATGGAGGGACGCGACAAGCGCAACAACCTCAATTACCTGGCCATCGGCCCGTGGCGCCATAGCGGCGTCAACTATGACGGTTCCAGCCTGGGTGCCCTGAAGTTTGACGGCGACACGGCGCGCCAGTTCCGCGAAAAAGTCATGCAGCCATTCCTCAATCAATACCTGAAGGATGGCGCGCCGGACGCGAATACGGCGCCCGTGGTGTCGTACCAGAGTGGCACGAACCAGTGGCAGCGCCTGCAGCAGTGGCCGCTGGCTTGCGAGACCTGCGACACGAAGCTGACGCCGATCTACCTGCAGGATGGCTACAAGCTGGGCTTTGCGGCGCCATCGGGCGCTGCGGATGCGGCTGAAGGCGCCTTCGATGAGTACGTGGCCGATCCCGCCAAGCCCGTGCCTTTCGTGCCCCGTCCCGTGCGCCTGAACGATGGCGACGTGTGGAAGCCATGGCTGGTCAGCGATCAGCGCGGCTATGCTGACCGCACGGACGTGCTCAGCTACGTTTCGGAACCGTTGAAAACGGCCGTGCGCATCGCCGGCGCACCGATGGTTAACCTGTTTGCCGCCACCAGCGGCACGGATGCGGACTGGGTGGTGAAACTGATCGACGTGTATCCGGATGAGGTGCCGTCGCAGCCGGCCATGGGCGGGTATCAGCTGGGCGTGGCGATGGATATCTTCCGCGGGCGCTACCGCGACAGCTTCGAGCACCCGACGCCGATCCCGGCGGGCCAGGTGCAGCGCTACCGCTTCGCCTTGCCGAACGCGAATCACGTCTTCCTGCCCGGCCACCGCATCGCCGTGCAAGTACAGTCGAGCTGGTTCCCCCTGTACGACCGCAATCCGCAAAACTACGTGCCGAACATCTTCCTGGCCGACCCAGGACATTATAGAAAGGCGACGCAGCGCGTGTACCACGCGACAGGGGCGGCCAGCGCAATCGAGTTGCCGATGGCGCCGCTCGACGCCCGCTAGGCCATTCGCATCAGCATGGCGCCCGCCGCGATCAGGGCGATGGCCAGGTAGCGGCGGGGACTGATTTTTTCGCGCAGGAACAGGGCCGCAATGGCGATGGCGAACAAAATCGATGTTTCGCGCAGGGCTGCGATGGCGGCCACGGGCGCCTGCGTCATGGCCCACAGGGCCAGGCCATACGAGGCGAGGGTGCCGAAACCGCCAACGGCGGCCAGGCGCCATTGCGTTTGCGCATACGCAAGCAAATCGGCGGGACGGCGCAACGCCGTCCACAGCAGCAATCCGGTTCCGTTCAAGACAAATATCCACATCGTATAGGCGGCTGGCGCGCCGGACAGGCGCACACCGATGCCGTCGATCAGGGTATAGCTGGCGATGACGCAGGCGTTGCCCAGCGCAAAGGCCGTGGCGCGCCCCGTGCTTTTCGGCACCGTGCCGATGGCGCTCGTGCGCGCGGCAACATACAGGCCGAGGATCCCCGCGCAGATGCAGGCGACGGCGCCCATCTGCATGGCGGACAGGCGCTCGCCGATCAGCGGCCAGCTGGCCAGCGCGACGATCAGCGGCGCGCTGCCGCGCATCAGGGGATAGGCATGGCTCATGTCGCCCGCCTTGTAGGCGGCCGCCAGCAGCGAGTAATAGGCCAGCTGCGCCACGGCCGAGGCGGCCAGGTAGGGCCAGCTGGCGGGCGCGGGAGCATGAACAAAGGGCAAAACGGCCAGTGAAATCAGGGCCGCGCCGACGGAGACGAGCACCGTGCTGAGAAAGGTATCCTTGCCCGACTTGACGATGGCATTCCAGCTGGCGTGCAGCAGGGCGGCAAACAGGACGACGGCGACGACCAGACCGGACATGCAGGCCTTAGCGGGGGCGTATGCTCAGCGACAGCAGTTCCTGGCGGTGATGGCGCTGGAATCCTTCCATCACGGAACCCGAGCGCCCCGCCTTGTCCAGCAGGTCGCGCAGGGTGGCCTGGTCTTCCGCCGTGAGGGATTTGCGCGACAGGTAGACGCCGCTCATGCCCCAAGGTAATTCCGGCAGCGCTTCCAGGCGCAAGCGGTCGGCCAGGCCATACACGCGCGCATCGTTCTGCGCCACGCCTGCCAGGATGGTGGGGCTCATGATGGTGGCATCGATGAAGCCGCTTTGCATCAGGCGCGCCACGGAGAGCGCGTCGACTTCGTAGAACAGGCGTCCCTGGCTGCTCAGTTCCTTCGCCAGCGCCTGGTACGGTGCGCCATAGTCGTAGCCGCGCACGAGCGCCACGCGCAATTCGCGCCGCTCGATCAGTTCCTGCATGGTGTTGATGGGCGCGCGCGCGCCCTGTAGCGAGATCAGCAGGGGGCGGCTGCCCAGCATGGGGATGAACAAGCCATGCTGGTCGCGCCGCAAGGTGCTGCTGGCGGGGATCAGCAAGTCGGCCTTGCCCGCCTCGAACATCGCTTCCAGGCGCGCGCGGGGCACGGCCGTGAAGATGAAATTGCAGCCGAGCTTGGCGCCCATGCTGCGCAGCAAGTCGGGATAGATGCCGCCGATCGTGGCGCCATTGACCACCACGCTGGCGCCGATGGCCGAGACGGGCACCTGGATGTCGCGCGAACATTGCGCGCCCGCCAGCGGCGGCAGCGCCAGCGCCAGCATGGCCACGGTTCGGCGCCAGGCGCTGGAATAAAAGTCAGTCATACCCATCCTTGCTCACCATCGAATGCCGGGCATCGGTAACGCCCCGCTGATTATCCCATTCTCGCCTATTTATTTCCCAAATACAACATTATCCCGCTGACTACTTTGTGGTGGAAACCATAAGTCTTGCCTCGCGTTGCGCCTTGAAGTAGCGCCAGGCCACCAGGATGGCCAGAATTTGCATGATCGCGCACAGGTAGAAAGTGCTGCCGATGCGCCAGTCCTGCGGCGGCAAATGGCTCACTTTGCCGAGGATCATGCTGCCCAGCAAAGGCATCATGATGATGCCCAGGCTGCTGATCGATTGAAGGGAGCCCATCAGTTCTCCCTGTTCGCTGGCGTTCGATGATTTCGAGATGATGCCTTGCAGGGCCGGTCCGGCGGCAAAGGCCAGCAGGTTGCAGAGGATCAGCGCATACATCATCCAGCCCTGCGTCGCCAGGCCGTACAGCAAATAGGTGAGGGCGCCCGAAGCCATGCCCAGCAGCGACAACCGCACCTCGCCGAAGCGCTTGATGAGTATGCCCAGCAAGCCCGCCTGCACGACGGCCGCGCACAGGCCCACGCAGAACAGGGCGATGCCGTTCTGGCGCGGCGTCCAGTCGAAACGGAAATGCGTGTACAGCACCCAGGTGGTGTTGAGCATCATTTGTGCAAACGTCATCAGGCCGAAAGCCAGTACCAGGCCGCGGATTTCCACGCGGCGCACCAGCTTCAGCAGGGCGGCAAACGGATTGATGCGCGCCAGGATGAACGGTGCGCGCGGGCCCGGCTGCAGCGATTCGGGCACGCAGAAATAGCCATAGATGAAATTGGCCGCCGACAGGCCCGCCGCCACGTAGAACGGCAGGCGCAGATCGATTTCGCCCAGCAGGCCGCCCAGCATGGGGCCGCAAATGAAACCCAGGCCGAAAGCGGCGCCGATCTTGCCGAAGCTCTTGGCGCGGTTGTCCGGCGTGGACACGTCGGAGGCGTAGGCGGACGCGACCGACATGCTGGCCGACGAGACGCCGCCGATGACCCTGCCGATGAACAGGCAGGCCAGGTTCGGCGCCCAGCCCGTGGCGAGAAAGTTGATGCCCATGCCGGCCATCGAGTACAGCAGCACGGGACGGCGTCCCACGCGGTCGCTGATGGCGCCCAGCATGGGCATGAAGATGAATTGCAGCAAACCGAAGAGGGCTGCCATGATGCCGTACCAGAACGCCTGGGCATCCTTGCCGTCGACAAAGTTGCCGATCAGGATGGGCAGCACGGGCACCACCAGGCCGATGCCCAGCATGTCGATGAAGACGCAGACGAGGATGAAATTGAGGTTGCCGGCGCGCGCGGGCGCGGCGGGCGATGATGGGGAGGGGCTGTCGGTGCTGGTTTTATCGGACATGCATGCTTTCGGCGCGCACCCCGCGCCGCCGTGCGGCTGGCGGGGTTCAGTTGTTGGCGTTGCGCCGGCGCGTTGCAGGTTTCTGCTGACGCGCGGCGCGATAGCTGAGCCTTGCATTATAGACAGCATGGGCCATGCTGGCTATCGCCACCAGGGTTTATGTACTAATACCCCATTCGCCGGCAAAGGCGGCGCGGAAATCCGTCAGCACGGCCAGCCGCTGTTCGGCCAGCGCGCGGCCTGCCGCCGTCTGCATCTTGCCGGGCAGTTTGTCGAGCTTGGTGACGATATGGTCGAGCGCGTATGCCTTGTCGTCGAGCGGGCGATGGGCTGCCAGCGGATCGCTGCCATGCGCCAGCGCGCTATCCATGCGCGCCGCCGTGTAAAACAGGCGTGCCAGTCCCACGGCGCCCAGCGCATCGATGCGGTCGGCATCCTGCACGATTTGCGCTTCGATGGTGTGCGGCGGCAAGTTGGCGGAAAAACTGTGCGTCTCGATGGCGTGTGCCACGCCGGCCAGTTTTTCTGATGGGAAATCCAGTTCCGCCAATTGGCGGCAAGCCAGTGCTGCCGCCTGGCGCGAGGCCAGGTGGCGCTCGGGATGGTTTTTCGGCAGGTTGACCAGGTCGTGCAGATAGCAGGCGGCCATCACGGTGAGGGCGTCCGCTTCCGCATGGTCCTGCAGCAAGACACTGGCATTGCGCCAGACGCGTTGCAGGTGGTTGATGTCGTGGGCGCTGTCATCGCCCAGGCCGGCCGTGGCCAGCGCCAGCAGGCGTGGTTGCCATTGGGAAAGCAAGGATTGCATGGTTCGAACTTCTAAAAGGCAAAGGCCGCAAGTGTGGCATAAAACGGCGAGCTCGGCAGTGCCGGCACCTGCATTTGCGGTCCGGTGAGTGCCATGCAGCGTGCCGTTTTTGCCACGTAATTTCCCCTTTGATAATGAGGCGGGTCGGCAGACGCTCTTTTTTAGTGCATGTAAAATTTACATGGGGTAACATTGCCGCATGGAAATTAGAAGCATAAGCTAATTGCAAGAAAGTATTTGCAAAACATACAAGTAGGAGCCATGCCTTGCGGATGGCTCTTGTCACGTCCAAGGCCTGCGTGCAGCGTGCCGTGGCCTGCGCCCTTGGGCGATTTAACTAAAGGATCATCATGAGCACCATTTCCAGCGACACTGGCGCAACCGTTGCCAAGGCTGCCGAATACCTGGCTTTTACCCTGGGCCAGGAAGAGTATGGCATCGACATCCAGAAAGTCAGCGAAATCCGCAGCTATGAAACGCCGACCCGCATCGCCAACGCCCCCGAGTTCGTCAAGGGCGTGGTCAACCTGCGCGGCATCATCGTGCCGATCGTCGACATGCGCATCAAGTTCAACCTGGGCACGCCCAGCTATGACCAGTTTACCGTTGTCATCATCCTCAATATCGGCAACCGCGTCGTCGGCATGGTCGTCGACCGCGTCTCCGACGTCACCACCCTGATGCCGGAGCAGATCAAGCCGGCGCCGGACATGGGCCGTTCGATCAACACGGAATACGTGATCGGCTTGGGCACCATCGACGAGCGCATGCTGATTCTGGTCGATATCGACCAGCTGATGTCCAGCGCCGACATGGGTTTGATCGAGAAGCTGGCCGCCTAGGCCGCCAGGAAAAGTCCAGGGCGGCGTTGCATTGCCTCGCCGTACATTCGTACTGCCTTCGGCCACGCGCCTTGCCCTGAACATGTCCCGACTCCCTGGTGCCGAGAGGGTTTTTTAGAAACAATTGACCCCAAGCATTGTTTGCTTTTTCTGCAAGGCGCACGCTAGCGCATTTCCTGGCGCACGGTTCAGCCGAACCGTGCGCCAGTTTCACTTGTCACGCCAATTCGCTACAGCGGCCAACCAGCGCCCGCCCATGAGCGAGATCGTCAGCTTGTTATCAGGCTGACGGCAGGGCTTTTTAGGATAGTCACATGAATTTATTACGCAACGTCAGCATCGGTGTCCGCCTCGGACTCGGTTTTGCCGTGATTTTGCTGTTTTCCATGCTCATTACGGGCATCAGCGTCTGGCGCCTGCACGACGTGGCCAGCGCCACGCGCGTCATGATGGAGCAGCCGCTGGCCAAGGAACGCTATATTTCCGACTGGTATGGCCGTATCGACAGCGCCGTGCGCCGCACCATCGCCATTGCCCGCAGCAGCGATACCTCGCTCAGCGGCTATTTCGCCGAAGAATCCAAAGTCTCGTCGTCCAGTTCGGCCGAGCTGCAAAAGAAGATCGAGGCGCTGATCGACAAGCCGGAAGAAAAAGCCATGTTCGCGGGCTTGCTGGAACAGCGCAAGGTGTACATCAGCTCGCGCGACCAGGTCTACAAGCTGAAGGGCGAAGCGCAGGTCGATGCCGCCAATGACGTGTTTGAAAAGACCTTCGTGCCGGCCGCCGCCAAGTACCAGAAGATGGTGCAGGACTTGCTGGAACACCAGCGCGCCAGCATCGATACGACGGCACGCGAGATCGACGCCGTCGCCAATACCAGCCGCAACCTGATGCTGGTGCTGGCCGCGCTGGCGCTGGCATTCGGCGTCGTCTGCGCCTGGGTCTTGACGATGGGCATCGTGCGCCCCCTGCGCACGGCCGTGGACATCGCCCGCAAGGTAGCCGATGGCGACTTGACGGCGCAGATCGACGCCAGCGCCAAGGATGAAACGGGGCAACTGTTGCTGGCCCTGAAAGACATGAACACCAGCCTGCTCAACATCGTCGGCGAAGTGCGCAGCGGCACGGACAGCATTGCGACCTCGTCGACGCAGATCGCCGCCGGCAACCAGGACCTGTCTTCCCGCACGGAAGAGCAGGCCGGTTCGCTGGAAGAGACGGCTTCGTCGATGGAAGAGCTGACCAGCACCGTGAAACAGAATGCGGACAATGCGCGCCAGGCGAACCAATTGGCGGCCTCGGCGGCGCAAGTGGCCGTCAAGGGCGGCGAAGTCGTGGCGCAGGTGGTGGGCACGATGGAATCGATCAATGCGTCATCGAACAAGATCGTCGACATCATTTCCGTCATCGATGGCATCGCCTTCCAGACGAATATCCTGGCCTTGAACGCGGCCGTGGAAGCGGCGCGCGCGGGTGAGCAGGGCCGTGGCTTTGCCGTCGTGGCGTCCGAAGTGCGCAACCTGGCGCAGCGTTCCGCTTCGGCGGCGAAAGAAATCAAGACCCTGATCGGCGCGTCCGTGGAGCAAGTCAACGCGGGCAGCATGCTGGTGGCGCAAGCCGGTTCGACCATGAACGATATTGTCGACAGCGTGCAGCGCGTGAGCGACATCATCACGGAAATCACGGCGGCCAGCAGCGAGCAAAGCGTGGGCATCGACGAGATCAACCGCGCCATCGGCCAGATGGATGCCGTCACGCAGCAAAATGCGGCGCTGGTGGAAGAATCGGCGGCCGCCGCCGAATCGATGCAGCACCAGGCACACAACCTGGCGCAGGTCGTCAGCGTCTTCAAATTGACTGGCCAGCAGGCGCTGAAACGCCCGGCTGCGCCGAAAACCGCCTTGCGCATCGGCACGCGCTGATGGCGCCGCGGCTGCCCCGAGCAGCCGCTTTCTGCTGTCCCCTTTTTACATAGTCTGGTTCCGCTTTTTTAGGATATTCACATGAATTTGTTAAGAAACGTCAGTATTGGTGTGCGCCTCGGCCTGGGTTTTGCCGTGATTTTGCTGTTTTCCATGCTCATTACCGGCATCAGCGTGTGGCGCTTGCATGATGTGGCCATGGCCACGCGCACCATGATGGAATTGCCGCTGGCGAAGGAACGCTATATTTCCGACTGGTACGCGAAGATCGACAGCGGCGTGCGCCGCACCACGGCCATCGCGCGCAGCAGCGACACCACGCTGGGCGCGTATTTTGCGGAAGAAGCCAAGCAATCATCCGTCGTATCGGGCGAATTGCAAAAGAAAATCGAAGCCTTGATTTCCAGCCCGGAAGAAAAGGAACTGTTCCGCCTGGTGAGCGAACAGCGCAAGGTTTACCTCGACTCGCGCGCGCAAGTGTCGAAGCTGAAAGCGGATGGACAGGAAGCGGAAGCGGAGCAGGCGTTCCAGGGCATCTTCGTGCCCGGTTCGACGAAATACCTGAAAGTGGTCAACGACATGCTGCAGCACCAGCGCGCCAGCATTGACAAGACGGCGCGCGAGATCGACGAGGTCGCCAAGACGAGCCGCAACTTGCTGCTGACCTTGGCCGTGCTGGCGCTGGGCTTTGGCGTCGTCTGTGCCTGGTTGTTGACGATGGGCATCGTGCGTCCCCTGCGCACGGCCGTGGACATCGCCCGCAAGGTAGCCGATGGCGACTTGACGGCGCAGATCGATGCCAGCGCCAAGGATGAAACGGGGCAACTGCTGCTGGCCCTGAAGGACATGAACACCAGCCTGCTCAATATCGTCAGCGAAGTGCGCTCGGGCACGGACAGCATCGCCACCTCGTCGACGGAAATTGCCGCCGGTAACCAGGACCTGTCTTCCCGCACGGAAGAGCAGGCCGGTTCGCTTGAAGAGACGGCTTCGTCGATGGAAGAGTTGACCTCGACCGTGAAACAGAACGCGGACAATGCGCGCCAGGCGAACCAGTTGGCGGCCTCGGCGGCGCAAGTGGCTGTCAAGGGCGGCGAAGTCGTGGCGCAGGTCGTGGGCACGATGGAATCGATCAATGCGTCATCGAACAAGATCGTCGACATCATCAGTGTGATTGACGGCATCGCCTTCCAGACGAATATCCTGGCCCTGAATGCGGCCGTGGAAGCTGCCCGTGCGGGCGAGCAGGGCCGTGGCTTTGCCGTTGTGGCGTCCGAAGTGCGCAACCTGGCGCAGCGTTCCGCTTCGGCGGCGAAAGAAATCAAGACCCTGATCGGCGCGTCGGTCGAGCAAGTCAACGCGGGCAGCATGCTGGTGGCGCAAGCCGGTTCGACCATGAACGACATCGTCGACAGCGTGCAGCGCGTGAGCGACATCATCACGGAAATCACGGCGGCCAGCAGCGAGCAAAGCGTGGGCATCGACGAGATCAACCGCGCCATCGGCCAGATGGATGCCGTCACGCAGCAAAATGCGGCGCTGGTGGAAGAGTCGGCGGCCGCCGCCGAATCGATGCAGCACCAGGCGCACAACCTGGCGCAAGTGGTCAGCGTGTTCAAGCTGAACGGGCAGCAGGCCAGTGTCAGCGGATTGAAGGGGGTGAAACGTCCGGTGGCGAAAGAGCCGAAGGAAGCGTTGCGGATCGGCCGCGCCGCTTAATCCTCTTCTACCCAGCCGGTAATGGCCAGCTGGGACAGCCGGTCCGCCTCGCCATTCCTGTGGCGCGGCAGCCAGCGCAAGCTCACATCAGTAAATTGTTCCAGCAGGGCCACTACGGTGGCCCTTTGCGTTTCCAGTCCCTTGGCCCCCAGCGGCGTCGTTCCCAGCACATCATTGATCACCACCTGGCTGTCGCCGTACAGCAGCAGTTGCACGGGCGGCGGACGCACCTTGAGTGCCGCCTGCAGCACGGCCGTCAGGGCCGCATATTCCGCGTCGCTGCTGCTGCCATAGCCGGCAGCCTCGCTCACTTCGATGCGCTCGCCGTTTGGCCCCAGCAGCAGGGCGCCTATGCCCAGCTTGCCCGGGTTCGGATGGGCGGAACCGTCGAACCAGCCGCGCCAGGCCGAAGCCGGCACGGCCATCACCCGCCGCGCCGCCTGCGCCTGCTGGCGATCGCTGATCTTTTGCGCCTTGCGCTGCGCTTCGGCGGCGTGCGCCTGCAGCCGCGTCGCCAGCAGGGCGGCCAGGCCCAAGGTGCCGGATGCCTGTTCCAGTATCCGCCGCAGCGCCGCGTCGCCGGTGATGCCTTCCAGCGCGGCTAGGCGGCGTGCCTGTGCCCGCTCGCTCTTGAACGCTGCTGCCAGCAATGTTTCCAATTCCTCTTGCATGGGGCCTTCCCTGATCATCGTGCCGCGAATCTACGCGAGTGCGGCACAGTCCGCAAGGCAGGCTGTTGCGATTTTGGCAGGCCAGCTTGCAACTCATAACGCGGAGTGATATAGTCTGCGTTATCAAATCAAGGAGAAAAACATGACACAGCGCGTATTGATCATTGGTGCCGGCTTTGCCGGATTGTGGAGTGCCCTGGCAGCCGTGCGTCGCCTAAGGCTGGAAAACATTGCCGCAGGCGAGATCGAAGTGGCGCTGGTGGCGCCGGAAGCCATGCTGACGATGCGCCCCCGCCTGTACGAACCGGCGCCCGCCAGCATGGTGGCGCCGTTGCAGCAACTGTTTGACGAGACGGGCGTGCGCTTCATCGCCGGCAAGGTCGATGCCATTCGCAGCGACAGCGACGAAGTCGACATCGTGGCCGCCGACGGCAGCCGTTCGACCCTGGCCTATGACCGCCTGGTGCTGGCGGCCGGTAGCAGCCTGTTCCGTCCGAATATTCCGGGCCTGCAAGAATTTGCCTTCAGCACCGACCAGCGCAGCGAAGCGGTGGCGCTCGATGCGCACCTGCATGCGCTGGCCGCCCGGCCCGCATCGGCCGCGCGCAATACCGTCGTGGTGGCCGGCGGCGGCTTCACGGGCATCGAGCTGGCGGCCGAGCTGCCGGCCCGCCTGCGCGCCATCCTGGGCGAAGATGCCGATATCAAGGTGATCATCGTCGAGCGGGCGCCCGATATCGGTCCCGACCTGGGGCCGGGACCGCGCCCCGTGATCGAGCAGGCGCTGGCGGAGCTGGGCGTGGCATGCCGGCTCGGTTCGGCGGTGGCCGCCATCGACGCGGATGGATTGACGACGGCCGATGGCGAGCGCATCGAGGCGTCCACCGTGGTGTGGACGGCGGGCGTGCGGGCCAGTGCGTTGACGGCGCAGGTTCCCGGTGAGAAAGACGCCGCGGGACGCCTGCGGGTGGCGCATGATTTGCGCGTGCCTGGCGCCGGCAGGGTATTTGCCACGGGCGACGCCGCCGTTGCCGCCACGGATGACGAAGGCAATCACACGCTGATGAGCTGCCAGCACGCCATGTTCCTTGGGCGCTCCTCGGGCGACAATGCCGTGGCTGACCTGCTGGGACTGGCCACGCGGCCCTACCGCCAACCCTATTATGTGACCTGCCTGGATCTGGGAGCATGGGGTGCGGTCGTGACGCAGGGCTGGGAGCGCAAGGTGTGGCTGACGGGCAGCGAGGGCAAGGCCATGAAAGTGGCCATCAATGGCCGTGTGATTTATCCGCCTGCCGATAGTGCCGCGGCGCTGGCCGCTGCCGATCCGGCGTTCGAGCTGTCGCTGTAGCCTTGCGGCTGCAAACGGGGAGTGCTACAGTCCCCGTTTTGCAACGGAGGAATGGCATCATGGCACATTATGGAAGCGGCACCGAGTATGGCTTGCATTGCCTGCTATATCTGGCACAGCCGCTTGCCGAGCCTGCCAGCAGCCGCGACCTGGCGGAGTTGCAGGGTATTTCCGTCTCCTTCCTGGCGAAAATCTTTCCCAAGCTGGAGAAGGCGGGCATCGTGACCGCGTCGGAAGGCATACGCGGCGGTTATCAGCTGGCGCGCCCGCCCGGCGACATCAGCGTGCTCGACGTGGTGGATGCCATCGAAGGCCCGAAACCCCTGTTCGATTGTCAGCAGATCCGCAGCCGCTGCACCCTGTACGAAGGCGAGCCGCCCGGCTGGATGACCAGCGGCGTATGCGGCATCCATGCTCTCATGCTGCGCGCCGAGAAAAGCATGCGCGCCGAACTGGGCAAGACCACCTTGCTTGACTTGGCGCAAGGTTTTGGCAGTGTCGCGCCGGCCGGCTTTGGCGCGGATGTGCAGGGCTGGTTCAGCGGCCGCGTGCAGGAGCGCAGCGAGGCGCGCATCGCCGCCGTCCGCGGACCGAAGTCGCGCCGCATCAAGGGCGACGTGGTTTGACGCTCATTTGACGCTACTTCACGGTTTCAACAGCACGGTATCGACCAGGCTGCCAATCCAGCATAGCACCAGCACGCCCACGGCCACCGTCATGGCGGGGCCGTCATTGGCGGACAGGGCATCGACTTTTTCCACGATCAGCTGCACGTCGAAGGGCAGGGCACCGCTGTCAATCTGTGCCATTATCTGGTCCAAACGTGCCATGATCTGGCGCACTACGAGCACCAGCGCGACCAGGGCCGGCACGAGGAAGAGGCAGCCGCGTGCCTTGCGTTGCAATACGAAATGCCCGCTGCCGGGAAAAAACAGGGCCGACAGCAGCAGGGCGAGATTACGCTTGGAAGGAGGGGAGCCGCTCATGCGTGCCTTGTGTGGGTGGAAGAGCGGCTCATCATACTATTGCCAGCCGAATTTGCGCAGATACACGCGTTTCATGAACGTCGTCAGCACCGTGTAGCAGACGAGGATGCCCAGCAGCCAGGGGAAGTAGCCCAACGGCAAGGCCTGCAGCTTGAAGTAGGTCGCCAGCGGACCCATCGGCAGGAACACGCCCACGGCCATGATGGCGGTGGTGGCCACCAGCAGGGGCACGGACGCGATGCTGTCGATGAAAGGCAGCTTGGGCGTGCGGATCAGGTGCACGATCAGGGTTTGGGTCAACAGCCCCACGACGAACCAGCCGGACTGGAACAGGGTTTGCTGCTCTGGCGTATTCGCGCCAAACACATGCCACATCAAGATAAACGTGCTGATGTCGAAGATCGAGCTGATGGGGCCGAAAAAGACCATGAAGCGGCCGATGTCGCGCGGATTCCAGCTCAGCGGCTGCTGGATCAGTTCGGCGTCGACATTGTCGAAAGGAATGGCGATCTGCGACACGTCATACAGCAGGTTCTGCACCAGCAAGTGCAGCGGCAGCATCGGTAAAAACGGCAAAAAGGCGCTGGCCACCAGCACGGAAAACACATTGCCGAAGTTCGAGCTGGCCGTCATGCGGATGTATTTCAGCATGTTGCTGAAGGTGCGCCGGCCTTCCAGCACGCCTTCTTCGAGCACCATCAGGCTCTTTTCCAGCAAGATGATGTCGGCCGCCTCCTTTGCGATATCGACGGCGGAATCGACGGAAATACCGATGTCGGCCGCGCGCAGGGCGGGCGCGTCGTTGATGCCGTCGCCCATGAAGCCGACGATGTGGCCATTGCCGCGCAGGGCGCGCACGAGGCGCTCCTTGTGCAGCGGGCTGAGCTTGGCAAACACGGTATTGTCTTCCGCTGCCCTGGACAGGGTGGCGTCGTCCATGTCGTCGAGCTGCGGGCCTTGCAGCACGCCATGCACGGCCAGGCCCACTTCGCGGCAAATCTTCGCCGTCACGAGGTGATTGTCGCCCGTCAAGACTTTCACGGTCACGCCATGTTCCGCCAGCGCGCGCAGGGCCGGCGCCGTCGATTCCTTTGGCGGATCGAGGAAGGCCACATAGCCGATCAGGGTCAGCGCCGTTTCATCGGCCACGCCGTACACGGTTTTGTGGGGCGGCACTTCCTTGACGGCCACGGCCACCACGCGCAAACCTTCCGCGTTCAGGCCATGCGTGGTTTCCAGCACCTTGGCCAGCAGGGCCGCATCGAGGGGAATATTCACGCCGCCCAGGCGCAGATGGCTGCAGGCGGCGAGGATTTCCTCGACGGCGCCCTTGCAGATCAGCTCATGGTGGTCGTTTTTTTCGGAAACGACGACGGACATGCGGCGGCGCACGAAATCAAACGGGATTTCATCGACTTTCACGTAATCGCGGGCCAGCTGCATTTCCGTCTGCAGCTCAACATGGTCGAGCACGGCCCGATCGAGCAGGTTTTTGAGGCCCGTCTGGTAGTGGCTGTTCAGATAAGCGAATTGCAGCACTTCGTCGGAGGGCTGGCCGAACACGTCCGTGTGGCGCTCGAGCACGATCTTGTCCTGCGTCAAGGTGCCCGTCTTGTCCGTGCACAGCACATCCATGGCGCCGAAGTTCTGGATGGCGTCCAGGCGTTTCACGACGACTTTCTTTTTCGACAGTTTCACGGCGCCCTTGGCCAGAGTGCTGGTGACGATCATGGGCAGCATTTCCGGCGTCAGGCCGACGGCGACGGACAGGGCAAACAGGAACGCTTCCATCCAGTCGCCCTTGGTCCAGCCATTGATGAGGAAGACCAGCGGCGCCATCACGAGGGCGAAGCGGATCAGCAGCCAGCTGACGCTGTTCACGCCCGCCTCGAAGGCCGTCGGCGTGCGCTCGGTGACCGTCACGCGCGTGGCGATGGTGCCGAAATAGGTGCGGTTGCCCGTGGCCAGGACCAGCGCCGTGGCCGCGCCCGAGATCACATTCGTGCCCATGAAAAGCAGGTTGGCCAGTTCCATGGGATCGCGGCCTGCGCTGTCGGCCAGTTCGGCCATTTTTTCCACCGGCAAGGATTCACCCGTCATGGCGGCCTGGCTGACGAACAGGTCTTTCGCGGAAAGCAGGCGGCAGTCGGCGGGTATCATGTCGCCGGCCGACAGTACGATGAGGTCGCCCTGCACCAGCTGGCGGATAGGCAGCTCGACCTGCTGGCCGTTGCGCAGCACGGTGGCCGTATTGCTGACCATGGCTTTCAGGCGCTCGGCGGCCCGGTTCGAGCGGCCTTCCTGCACAAAGCGCAGCAGGGTCGACAAAATCACCATGGTGCCGATGACGATGGTGGCCTTCGGGTCTTCCGTCAGGTAGGACACGATGGCCAGCACGGTCAGCAGCAGGTTGAACGGATTCTTGTAGCACAGCCACAGGTGCTGGTACCAGGCCAGCGGTTTTTCATGCTCGACTTCATTGGGGCCCGTTTGCGCGCCGATGACTTGCGCCTCGGCATCGCGCAAGCCTTCGATGCGCGTGTGCAGGCGGTTCAGCGCCGTATCGAGGTCTTCATGGGCGGCGGCCAGCAGCTGGCGCGCCAGGTGGTCGGGCACGGGACGGGCCGTGCTGTTTTCCAGCGGCATGGCGCGGCGGCGGAAGTGGCCGGTCGTATGGCGCTTGCGCAGGAACGATTCGAATAAGCGGGTGAAGAGATTCATGGCTCTTCCTTTCACGACGAGGTGTTGACGGGCGGCGCAGCCGCAGGCAAGACTTGCGTGCCGCCAACGCAACATGGCGAGGCATGGCGCTGGCGGGCAATCCGGGTCAGTAGCCGGTCGCGATCGGAAAGAGGGGGAGAGGCGCGCAGCCGTACTGGCCGCGCGAGACACCGCACCTTGCTCAGCAAGGCACGGAGGAAAGAGATTTCCGCGTTGCTTGCTGTTTAGCTGCCGAGGCAATCACCGATACAAGATCGGCTACTGTCACTAGAACAAGTACCCACGTGGGACTCCGTAAATGAATAATGAGGGCATCTTATGGATGTGCTGCAAGAGTGTCAACTGAAGAAATCTTAGATTTCCAAAGTGTAATGTCGTTGTGAGCAAATACGAGCGTTCGATGTTAAATAACAAAGGTTGATGCAAAGAATGCGGGCGGAGATGCCCGCGGGGGCCTCTGTTCTGGCTGGCAGCGCCATTCGCGTAGATGTGAGAATGCGTGATTTTTTTCGCTTGGCAATCCGTTATGCTCGGGTACGCTGATTGGCTGGCAATAGCCATGGTAAATACCATGCATATACGGAAAAGCATTGTCTATGGAATTGATCGTTGGGGCGGTAATAGCCGGGCTTGTTGTCATGCTCTTTGTCGGCAAGCATTTTTCTAAAAAACTGCCCAAAGAAACACATTTCGAATGTGCCCGTTGCGGCACGCTTGTACGCCACACCGATCGAACCATAGCCGCCTGGCGCAACAACAAAACCACATTCTTTTGCCAGTCCTGTCATATGAAATGGGTTCATGCCAGGACGCCACGAGAGCGCGGCACTTCTCCTGCAGCTTCCATATCCGGATCCAAATCAGGATGCCTTGGCGTCGTGGTGCTTTTTGTCGCCGTTCCGCTTGCTGGCTTTCTATTGGTGCACGCATACGCCTGACCCATGTTGGGCGTGGTGCGCCTTGCCAAAAACTTCCCGCTCCTTTCACAGTGTGGCTGTCGCCGATACCGCGTCAGGCCGATTGCGCCGCCATTGCCAGCGAATCAGACAATATCTGCCACAAGGCCGCGTGGCGCTGCTGCAGCGCGGCGCCGCCCGCGTAGATCAGTTCCACGTGCAGGCTGTCGACGATGCCCAGATAGGCTTGCGCGTACAGGTCGATGCGCTGGGGCGGCAGCGCGGGCGCCAGCCGGCCCAGGCTGGCCACGTAGTGCCGCTGCAACTGCGCCAGCAAGGCTTCGTAGCCCGTGCCGACTTCGATGCGCAGGGGCGCGGGCGGCAAATACGCCGTGCGCAGCAAAAAGCGCAAATGGGCCGAGTCCGCATAGCGCTGCGCCATGCGGTCGCAGTACAGGGAGCCGGCCAGGGCACTGCCGGCCGTGGCCGTCAGCGCCGCTTCATCGGTGAAACAGGCATCCATGAAGGCTTGTTCTTCGCCCAGGGCGTCGGCAAAGACGTCGAGGAAGAGAGCATCCTTGCCGGCGAAGTGCGAGTACAGCGAAGCCTTGCGCATGCCCGCCTGCCCGGCGATGTCGCTGAGGGACGAGGCATCGTAGCCGTGCTCCGAAAAGTGCACGACGGCAACGGCACAGATGTTATCGGCCGAAGCCGAGCGTTTTTTCATCATTGGGGTGAGTGTGAGTGAGGCGTCAGTGCGCTCCCAGGCTGCTGGCATGGACCGGATGGACGCGCGCAGTGGCCAGGGTCAGCCATGATACCAGCAGGCCGGCCACGGTCAAGAACAGCAGCCAGGGCAATGGCCCCCATTCGGACAGGCTGGCCGCCAGCGGCGTGGCCAGGGACGACAAGGTCATCTGGATGGCGCCCAGCAGGGCGGCCGTGGAGCCGAGCGCGCGCTGCTGGGAACCCATGGCCATGGCCATCAGCGCCGCTTCCGCGATGCCCAGGCCAAACAGGGCCACGAACATGCCCGGCACGACGGCGGTGATGCCTGCACCCACCCGGGCACCGAGCAGGGCCAGTCCCGCGCCGCACAGCATGGCCGCGCTGCCCGTCACGCTCAACCGCGCCACGCCATATTTTTCCACCAGGCGGCCGCTGGCCATCGCACCCAGCAGCACGGCCACGCCCGTGGCGCCGAAGACGAGGCCAAAACTGCCGGCGGACAGGCCGAAATCGCGCTGGTACACGAGCGATGCCCCGCCGATATACGCAAACAGGAAAAAGAAAGTGGCGGACAGGGCCAGCGCGGGCAGCAGGAAGGCGCGATCCAGCGCGATGCGCGCATACGTGCGGTGCATGCCGCGCGGCGAGACGCGGCGGGCGCGGGGCAGCGTTTCCGGCAGGAACAGCGCGCTATTGAGCAGGGTCAAGACACCGAGCGCGGCCAGGGCCAGCATCACGGCGCGCCAGCCGTAATGTGCGTCGAGCAAGCCACCCACGGCCGGCGCCAGCACGGGCGCCAGGCCCACGATGGTCATCAGGAGGGCAAACAGCTGCGCCGCCTGCACGCCATCGGCCACGTCGCGCACCATGCTCATCACGACGACCAGGGTCAGCGCCGCGCCCAGGCCCTGCAGGGTGCGCGCCAGCAGCAGGGTGGTCAATTGATCCGCCTGCGACGCCCATACGGCGGCAAGAATGTAGACGGCGATGCCGGCCAGCAGCGGACGGCGCCGGCCCAGCATGTCGGTCAGCGGGCCGCACAGCAGCTGCCCGCCGCCCAGTGCCAGCAGGAACACGGTCAGGCTCAGCTGCACATTCGCATACGAGGTGTGCAGCTCGCGCGCCATGGCGGGCATCGAGGCCAGGTACATGTCGATGCCGGCCGGACCGAGCACGGCGACCAGGGCCAGGGAAGCCGCCAGCCCGAGACTGGCGGCGGGAAGAGGGGTTTGCTGCTGCATTGCGCTTCCTTTGTATCGTCAAAAAACACGGCATGGACATTGCCGTCTTTTTTATTGTACACTAACTACCTACCGATAGGTAGCCAACTCAATAAAGGCAAAGGATGACGACGATGATGAACGTAACAATGGCGGCTGCGCCGCATCTGCGGGGAGAGCGGACATGACGGAAGTGGGAATTTCGCTCAGCGGCGTGGCCGTCGCACTGCTGTTTGCCGCCTGGAGTTCGCACCGCGCCCGCTGCGAGCGGCGCGATGTCGTGTTGTTGACGATGCTGGGCACCGTGCTGGGGGTGCCGGGCGCGGCCTTGCTGGCGCTGTAGCGTTGTCACGTTGTAGGTCGGATTAGCGGAGCGTAATCCGACATCGCCACAAGCGCCAACCATGTGTCGGATTACGCGCTTGCGCGCTAATCCGACCTACGTGGATGTGCAGGCATAAAAAAAGGCAGGCCGCGTGGCCTGCCTTCTTGTCGTCGACACGCCCGCGGAAGCGGGCGCCCGGCGCTTACTCTTCTTCGTACGAGCTGATGGGCGCGCAGCCGCAGAACAGGTTGCGGTCGCCGTACACGTTGTCGGCGCGGCCGACTGGTGGCCAGTATTTGCGCTGGCGCAGGGAAGCGACGGGGTAGGCGGCGATTTCGCGGCTGTACTTGCGTTCCCAGTTGTCCGACATCAACACCTGTGCCGTGTGCGGCGCGTTTTTCAGCGGGTTGTCGTCGTGGTCGAATTCACCGCTGGCGACCTTGGCGATTTCCGCGCGGATGGCGATCATGGCGTCGATGAAGCGGTCGATTTCCACTTTCGATTCGCTTTCCGTCGGCTCGATCATCAGGGTGCCCGGCACGGGGAAGCTCATGGTCGGCGCATGGAAACCGAAGTCCATCAAACGCTTGGCCACGTCTTCGTTGCTGATGCCGGTGGCGTCCGTGATCGGGCGCAGGTCCAGGATGCACTCGTGCGCGACTAGGCCGTCGTGGCCCGAGTACAGCACGGGGTAGTGCGGCGCCAGGCGGCGCGCGATGTAGTTCGCCGCCAGGATCGCCGTCTCGGTGGCGGCCGTCAAGCCTTCCGCGCCCATCATGGCGATGTACATCCACGAAATCGGCAGGATGCTGGCCGAGCCGAATGGCGCGGCGCTGACGGCGCCGATGCCGGCCACATCGCGCTGGTAGCCGGAGGAACGCTGGTTCGGCAGGAATTTCGCCAGGTGGGCGCCGACGCCGATCGGGCCGACGCCTGGTCCGCCGCCGCCGTGCGGGATGCAGAAGGTCTTGTGCAGGTTCAGGTGCGACACGTCGCCGCCAAACGAGCCGGGAGCGGCCACGCCGACCAGCGCGTTCATGTTGGCGCCGTCGATGTAGACCTGGCCGCCGTGCGAGTGGATGATCTCGCACAGTTCCTGGATGCCTTCTTCAAACACGCCGTGGGTGGATGGGTAGGTGACCATTACGCAGGCCAGGTTGGCGCTGTGCTTTTCCGCTTTCGCTTTCAGGTCGGCCAAGTCCACGTTGCCGTTAGCGTCGCAGCTGGTGACGACCACCTGCATGCCGACCATGTTGGCCGATGCCGGGTTGGTGCCGTGCGCCGACGACGGGATCAGGCAGATGTTGCGGTGGCCTTCGCCGCGCGATTCGTGGTAGGCCTTGATCACCAGCAGACCCGCGTATTCACCCTGCGAGCCGGCGTTAGGCTGCAGCGAGACGGCCGCGTAGCCTGTCAGCGCGCACAGCATCTCTTCCAGTTGCGCGATCATTTCGCGGTAGCCGACCGTTTGCGCATCGGGAGCGAACGGGTGGATGTTGGAGAACTCGGGCCAGGTGACGGGAATCATTTCACTCGTCGCGTTCAGCTTCATGGTGCACGAGCCGAGCGGGATCATGGTGCGGTCCAGCGCCAGGTCCTTGTCGGCCAGGCTGCGCAGGTAGCGCAGCATTTCGTGTTCCGAGTGGTAGCTGTTGAAGACGGGGTGGGTCAGGTAGGCGCTCTCGCGCGCCAGCTGTGCCGGCAGGGCGCTGGTGACGCCAGCTTCCACGCTGTCCAGGTCAGGCGCGGCAGGCGCGTTGGCCAGGCCGTGCGCGAACACTTTCCACAGCAGCGCGATATCGTCGCGCGTGGTGGTTTCATCGAGCGACACGCCGACATGGGTATTGTCGATCTTGCGCAGGTTGACGCCGTGGTGCATGGCCGTCGCGTGCAGTTGCGCCGCATCGGCGACATTGATGGTCAGGGTGTCGAAGTAGCTCGCGTTGACGACGCCATAGCCGAGGGTCTTCAGGTTGGCGGCCAGCACGCCCGTGTAGCGGTGCACGCGCTGGGCGATCTGCAGCAGGCCGGCAGGACCGTGGTAGACGGCGTACATCGAGGCCATCACGGCCAGCAGCACTTGCGCCGTGCAGATGTTCGAGGTCGCTTTTTCGCGGCGGATATGCTGTTCGCGCGTTTGCAGGGCCAGGCGATACGCCTTGTTGCCTTGCGCATCGACGGTCACGCCGACCAGGCGGCCCGACATATTGCGCTTGAATTCATCGCGTGTCGACAGATAGCCCGCGTGCGGGCCGCCGAAACCGAGCGGCACGCCGAAGCGCTGGCTGTTGCCGACGACGACGTCGGCGCCCCATTCGCCCGGCGGCGTCAGCATGGTCAGGGCCAGCAGGTCGGCCGCGACGATGACCATGGCGCCATTCGCGTGCAGTTTTTCCACGCCGGCGCGGTAGTCGCGCACGACGCCGTTGACGCCAGGGTATTGCAGCAGCACGCCGAAGCAGGCGTCCAGCGACTCGATTTCAGCCGGGTCGAAGGTGCGCACTTCGATGCCGATCGGCTGGGCGCGCGTCTGCACCACTTCCAGCGTTTGCGGCAGCACGTCGTTGGCGACGTACAGCACGTTCGACTTCGACTTGCCCACGCGCTGGATCAGGGTCATCGCCTCGGCGGCGGCCGTGCCTTCGTCCAGCATCGAGGCGTTCGAGATGCCCATGCCGGTCAGATCCGTGATCACTTGCTGGAAGTTCAAAATCGCTTCCAGGCGGCCTTGCGAAATCTCTGGCTGGTAAGGCGTGTACGCCGTGTACCAGGCCGGGTTTTCAAAGATGTTGCGCAACACGACGCCAGGGGTGAACGTGTTGTAGTAGCCCTGGCCGATCAGGGATTTGAGTACCTGGTTCTTGCCGGCGATGGCTTTCAGGCGCGACAGGGCTTCCTGTTCCGGCATGGGCTGCGAGTACGCGCCCAGGGGCAGGGCGCCCTTGTTGCGGATGTTGGCCGGTACCAGGGCGTCGATCAGCGCGGCGCGCGATGGATAGCCGAGGGTCGCCAGCATGGCTTGCTGTTCGGTGGCAGAAGGGCCGATGTGGCGGGCGATGAAGGCATCGCGTGCTTCGAGTTGGGTCAGGCTGGTGCGGGTCATGATATAGAGGCCAAAAAAGACTGAAAAACCGGGATGCGGCGCGCGGACGCAGCGCAGAAAAAATGCAAACGGGCCGCGATTGCGGCCCGTGAGTCAAACGCGATTACGCGCCGGTGGTGGCGCCATAGGCGGCAGCGTCGAGCAAGCCGTCCAGGGCCGACACGTCGGCTGGCTTGATCTTGAACAGCCAGTTGGCGTAGGCGTCGGCGTTGATCGACTCAGGCGAGTTGACCACGTCGTCGTTGACGGCCACGACTTCGCCGGCGATCGGCGCGTAGATGTCGCTCGCTGCCTTGACCGATTCCACCACGGCGGCGTCGTCGCCGGCGCCGTAGGTATTGCCCACGGTTGGCAGTTCGACGAAGACTATGTCGCCCAGGGCGTCCTGCGCGTACTCGGTGATGCCGACGGTGATCGTGCCGTCGCCTTCAAGGCGTACCCATTCGTGGGAAGCGGTGTACTTCAGTTCTGCAGGAATGTTCATGTGTGGCTCCAGATGGTAAGTGTTCGTTATTGATTATGGTTGTACGGTCTTGCGGGCGGCTCTAATACGCTTACGCAGCCAGGATTTTACCGTTACGCACGAAAGGCAGCTTGACAACAGAAGCGGCCAGCTGCTTGCCGCGGATTTCCACGTGCACGGTGTCGCCCACGTTCACGCCGTTCGGCACGCGCGCCAGGGCAATCGCTTCCTGCATCGTCGGGCTGAAGGTGCCGCTGGTGATTTCGCCCGTGGCTTCGCTGCCTGCGATGATGACTTTCTGGTGGGCGCGCAGCACGCCGCCTTTTTCGCGCAGGATCAGGCCCACGAATTGCGCGTTCTGGCCTTTGGCCAGCAGGGCGGCCTTGCCGATGAAGTCGCGCTCGCTGACCAGGTCGATGGTCCACGCCAGGCCCGCGTCGAGCGGGTTGACGGTTTCATCCATGTCCTGGCCGTACAGATTCATGCCCGCTTCCAGGCGCAGGGTATCGCGCGCGCCCAGGCCCGCCGGCTTGACGCCGGCCGCTGCCAGGGCGTTCCACAGGGCTTCCACCTGGGTGGCGGCCACGCCGATTTCAAAGCCGTCTTCACCCGTGTAACCGGTGCGCGCCAACATGACTTCGCCGAAAGCCGTGTCCTTGACGATGACGACGTTGAATGGCTTGATGGCTTCGGAGGCCGCTTGCGTTTCCGGCAGCACTTGCCACACCTTGGCGCGGGCGTTCGGGCCTTGCACGGCGACCAGCGCCATGGCGTCATTGCCGTCGCGGCGCTGGGTGATCGTCAGGCCGCTGTTGGTGCTGGTATTTTGCTGCTGCATCCAGGCCACGTCTTTTTCCGCCGTGCCCGCGTTGACGACCAGACGGAACCAGTTTTCATTGAAGAAGTAAACGATCAAGTCATCGATGACGGTACCTTCGGCATTGAGCATGCACGAGTACAGCGCCTTGCCCGACACTTGCAGCTTGTCAACGTTGTTGGCCAGCAAGCCGCGCAGGAAAGCGCGCACGTTCGGACCTTCGATATCGACCACGCACATATGGGACACGTCGAACATGCCGGCGTCGCCGCGCACGGCATTGTGTTCTTCGATTTGCGAGCCGTAGTTGACGGGCATGTCCCAGCCGCCGAAATCGACCATGCGGGCGCCGAGGGCACGGTGGGCGTTATTGAGTGGGGTCGCTTTGAGCGTCATGGATTCCTCGGGACGAAGGTAAAAGGGGAGTTAACAAAACATAGAATAGCCAAACACGGCTTTCCAGCGTGATCACTGACCCCCCTGTCCTTTGTACCTGAGAGATTACGGGGGCTTGCCCCGTGCGCCCCTTCGGTGGGTCGCCGGCAATAGCCGCGGCCGCTCTCCAGAGTTGAGCTGAAACGTGTCGCCAAAGCAACAGCTTCAGTTCGCCTGATCGGTCCTTTTGCCTGAGAGTTTTTGGGTAGTGCCCCTTCGGCGGCAACGCTGGTTTGCCCTCTCCCGATCAAGTGGGAGGAATATATGCCAGCAGGGTGTTTCTGTCAATCTGAAAAGACGTTGCCAAATTGCAGCAAAAGCCCCGGTTTGCGGGGCTGGGAGGGGCGCTGGCCCGGTGCAAAAGGGCGCCCGGCCACGCGGGAATGCGCTATGATGAAATTCTGGCTTTCTTGCGGGTGCCTGCCATGAACACTACACAAAGCGAGACGCAAAACAACACCGAGCAGCACGGTTACTTTACCCTTTCGGGCGACGTCAACAGCGACATGGTGCGGCGCGTCTTCAACGCCGTGGCCGACATCACGGAAGACAAGCTTACCACCGCGCACATTTTGATCCAGTCCAACGGCGGCTATGTCAGCGATGGCATCTGTCTGTACAACTTTCTCAGCAAGTTGCCGCTCGACATCATTACCTACAATGCGGGCGCCGTGGCGTCCATCGCCGTCACCCTGTTCCTGGCGGGGCGGCACCGCCACGCCAGCGACACGGCCCGTTTCATGGTGCACAAGTCGCATGCGACAGCCTCGCCCGGATCGCGCCCCGACGCGCTCAGCATCATCGTCGAGGGCTTGCGCGCCGACGACATGCGCACCGAGCGCATCCTGCGCGGCCACGTCAACCTGACGGAAGAGCAGTGGCAGGTGCACGCGTATTCCGACCTGCACCTGACGGCCGACCAGGCGCTGGAAGTGGGCATGATCGAATCGATCCGCGACTTTGCGCCGCCCAAGGGCAAGCGCTTGACGAATATCTGACGCGTGCCTTGCAATGCCCGGCGGATGGTTTCGGCGTGGAAATTTTGTAATCGAATGTAATTCTTCGCTGCAGCACAGCAAAAGCCGCGCGGAACAGCACTGAGTCGTGGCATAGTGCAAGCTGATCATGAAATAAGTGCAGGCACGATGACTTGGTGGAATGGAATTTCTTTTGCGGCCGATATGGCCGTGATGGGGCCGGCTGGCGTGGCGATCGCCCTCTGGTTGCTCGTTTCGCGCCAGTGGCGCCTGGTACTGAGCTGGAGCCTGTGGTACGGCGGCGGCCTGGCCCTCGTGGTGCTGTCGAAGCTGGCCTTCATGAGCTGGGGCGTGGGCAGCAGCGCGCTCGATTTTACGGGTTTCAGCGGCCACGCCATGCGCGCTGGCGCCGTGTTTCCCGTGCTGATGTATGTGCTGCTGCAGCGGGCCGCACCGCGCTGGCGCCATGCCGGCGTGCTCGTCGGCGTGGCGTTTGCCGTGCTGGTGGCTATTTCCCGCGTGGTCGTCCATGCGCACAGCGTGTCGGAAGCCGTCAGCGGCTGCGTGCTGGGTCTGGCGCTGGCGCTGGGCTTCATGTGGAATGCCCGCGGCGCCGTCAATTTTGCCGTCAGCCATGCGCTGGCCCTGGCCAGCCTGGTGCTGATGGTGGTGCTCAGCTTCAAGGCCGAACCCATGCCGACCGAGCAATGGCTGCAAAAACTGGCCCTGGTGCTGTCCGGCCATGAACGTGTTTTTTCCCGCGAAGACTGGAAACTGGCGCAGGATGGCCGCCCAGCCCCATGATGCGGGGCAGGCTGGCGCCTGGCGCCACGGTTTTTTGGCCAGAAAAGCATCAGGAAATGGTATGATGAACCACTTTTTTTGCGGTGCATGGCCAGACAGCCGCCGCGATGGTGCATCTGAAGTGAATATGAACCGGGTTCACCCATAATATAACCGCCAGCATAGGCCAGGAACTCTAAAACACGTGCGTCTCTCTTCCATCAAGTTGTCGGGATTTAAGTCTTTCGTCGATCCCACCAATTTCCAGGTGCCAGGCCAGCTCGTGGGCGTGGTCGGGCCGAATGGCTGCGGCAAGTCGAACATCATCGACGCCGTGCGCTGGGTGCTGGGCGAATCGAAAGCGTCGGAACTGCGCGGCGAGTCCATGCAGGACGTCATTTTCAATGGCTCCACGCACCGCAAGCCGGCCGGGCGCGCCTCGGTCGAGCTGGTATTCGACAACAACGATGGCAAGGCCTCGGGCCAATGGGGCCAGTACGCCGAGATCGCCGTCAAGCGCACCCTGACGCGCGACGGCACGTCCACCTATTACATCAATGGCCAGCCCGTGCGCCGGCGCGACATCCAGGATATTTTCCTTGGCACGGGCCTCGGTCCGCGCGCCTACGCCATCATCGGCCAGGGCATGATTTCGCGCATCATCGAATCGCGTCCCGAAGAATTGCGCGTCTTCCTGGAAGAGGCGGCTGGCGTTTCCAAATACAAGGAACGCCGCCGCGAGACGGAAAACCGCTTGCAGGACACGCGCGAGAATTTGCTGCGCGTGGAAGACATCTTGCGCGAACTCAATGCCAACCTGGAAAAGCTGGAAGCGCAGGCGGCCGTGGCCACCCGTTTCCACGCCTTGCAGGCGGACCAGGAAGAAAAACAAAAACTGTTGTGGTTGCTGCGCAAGAACGAGGCGCAAAACGAGCAGACGCGCTATTTCCGCGAAGTGGAACAGGCGCAGACGGACCTGGAAGAGCAGACGGCCAAGCTGCGCAATGTGGAACTGACCCTCGAGCAGATGCGCCAGGCGCACTTTGCCGTGGGCGACCGTTTGCACACGGCGCAAGGCCATCTGTACCAGACGAATGCGGAAATCGGCAGCCTGGAAGCGCAGATCAAGTTCGTCATCGAATCGCGCGCGCGCCTGCAGGCGCAGCTGGCGACCCTGACGGCCCAGCGCGACCAGTGGACGCAACAGGGTGGCGAATACCAGGAACAGATCGAAGAGGCGGAATTTCATCTCGAAGAGCTGGCTGCCAAGGTCGAGCAATCGCAAATGATGGCGGAGCAGAAGGGCGAGCAATTGCCCGAGCTCGACGCCGCCTGGCGCGCCGCGCAAAACAAGAGCACGGAATCGCGCGCCCGGATCATGCAGGCCCAGCAGCAGCTGGAACTGGAATCGGCACACCAGCGCAACGCCTCGAACATCCTGGCCAGTCTCCTGAGCCGCCGCGAGCGCCTGCAGCAGGAAAAGAACAGCCTGAGTTTGCCCGACAGCAGCCATCTGGAAAACCTGAAACTGCAGCTGGAAGAAAAGCAGCAAACGCTGGAAGAACAGGGCTTCTACCTGGAAGAGGCGCTGGAGCAGCAGCCGAAGCTGGAGCAGGAACGGATGGAGGCGCAGGCGCAGGTCAATGCCGAAACAGCCGCCAACGCCCAGCTGGAAGCGCGTCTTTCTGCTTTGAAACAATTGCAGGAACGGGTACAGACCCAGGGCAAGGTTCAGCCATGGCTGAAAAAGCACGAGCTCGACACCTTGCCGCGCCTGTGGCAAAAGCTGCAGATCGAAGCGGGCTGGGAAGCGGCCATGGAATCGATCTTGCGCGAGCGCACGTCGGCCCTGCAACTGTCGAACATCGACTGGGCCAAGGCATTCTTTGCCGACGCGCCGCCGGCCAAGCTGGCCCTGTATGCGCCATCCACCGTGGCGCCGCTGCCGATGCCGGAAGTGCCGGGTCTGAAACCGTTCCTGAACTTGCTCAAACTCAATGATCCGGGCTTGCGCGGCTTATTGCAGGATTGGCTGTATAACGCCTACGCCGTGGAAGACGCGGCCGAAGCCCTGGCCGAACGCGCAAAGTTGCCGCCAGGCGGCTACTTCGTCACGCGCGCCGGTCACGTGGTCACGGCCACCAGCGTGCGCTTCTATGCGGCTGATTCGGAGCAGGAAGGCATGCTGGGCCGCCAGCAGGAAATCGAGAATATCGGCAAGCAATTGCGCGCCCAGCAATTGCTGGCCGAAGAGGCGCGCGCCCGTTCCGTACGGGCCGACGCGGCCGTGGGGGCCTTGACGCGCAACCTGTCCGACCTGCGCCTGCGCATCCAGCAACTGACGGCATCCGTGCATACCTTGCAGCTCGACGTGGTCAAATTGTCGGAAGTGGAAGCGCGTTTCAACCAGCGCAGCACGCAGATCGGCGCCGACCTGGCCGAAATCGCCGCGCAGGAAGCGGAACAGATGCAGACCAAGCTGGAATCGGAAGAAAAATTCGAACAGCTGGACATGGAACTGGGCAACTTGCAGGAAGCGCACGAAGACGGCCATACGGACTTCCTGCAGAAGGAACAGCGCTTGGCCGAAGCGCGCGAAGCCTTGCGCGACCTGGAGCGGGCCGCCAAGGATACGGAATACGCGGAAAAAGCCCACCGCGCGAAGATCGAGGAGTTGCGCCGCAACATCGCCACGGCCAGTACGCAGGCCCAGCAAGTGACTGCCAGCCTGCAGGCGGGCGAACTGGAACTGGCCAACCTGGAAAGCGGTGCGGCGGCCGACGGCTTGCAGGACTTGCTCGAACGCCGCACGACGCAGGAGCGGGCGCTGGCCGATGCGCGCCATGAACTCGATCAGATCACGCAGCAGCTGCGCCTGTCCGAAGATGCGCGCACGCAATCGGAACGCAGTCTGCAGCCGCAGCGCGACAAAATCATGGAAATGCAGCTCAAGGAACAGGCCGCGCGCCTGAACCAGGAGCAATTCGCCCAGCAATTGCTGGAGTCGGGCGCCGATGAAGCGGTCCTGACGGAAAAATTGCACCCGGACATGCGTCCCTCGTATCTGCAGGGCGAAGTGACGCGTTTGACGAATGCCATCACGGGCCTGGGCGCCGTCAACCTGGCCGCGCTGGACGAGCTGGCGCAGGCATCCGAGCGCAAGAATTTCCTCGATGCCCAGAATGCCGACCTGACGGAAGCGATCAATACGCTGGAAGACGCGATCCACAAGATCGACAAGGAAACGCGCGACTTGCTGCAAGACACGTTCGACAAGGTCAACCATCACTTTTCCGAGCTGTTCCCGATTCTGTTCGGCGGCGGCCAGGCGAAACTGACCATGACGGGCGACGAGATTCTCGATTCCGGTGTACAAGTCATGGCGCAGCCTCCCGGCAAGAAAAATGCCACCATCCACCTGTTGTCAGGTGGAGAGAAGGCGCTGACCGCGACCGCATTGGTGTTTTCCATGTTCCGCCTGAATCCGGCGCCGTTCTGCCTGCTCGACGAAGTCGATGCACCGTTGGACGATTCGAACACGGAACGCTTCTGCCGCATGGTCAAGCGCATGTCCGACCAGACCCAATTCCTTTTCATTTCGCATAACAAGATTGCGATGGAAATGGCCCATCAATTGATCGGTGTGACGATGCAGGAGCAGGGCGTATCGCGCATCGTGGCGGTGGACATGGAGTCCGCCGCAAATTTTGCAACCGAGGCACAAGCAGCATGACAGACCTTCAAATTACCTTGTTCGGCGCCGGCGGCGTCTTTATCGTCGGCGTTTTCTCGTATAACAAATGGCAGGAATACAAGGCCAAGAAAAGTGTGGAACGGGCCTTTTCCACTGACCACGACGACGTGCTGATGCGCGAGGGCGACGCCCCCGCCGTGGAAGCCCAGGAACCCGTCTTGCGCCAGGAGCCGCGCTTCGACGCGGCGCCCGCCGCCAAGGCCGAACCATCGTTCGGCGCGCCGCCAGCGGCCCCCGTACCTGACGCGCCCGTGCATGCGGAACCTTCGCTGGCCGATGCCGACCCTGCACCCGCCACGCCTGCCGCGCCGGCGCAGCAGGAAGTCAGCGCCGCCAGCGAACAGGCAACCAGCCTGGTCGACCCGCTGATCGATTGCCTGCTGCCCCTGTCGCTGGAAGCGCCCGTGCGCGGCGACAAGATCCTGCCCGTGCTGCAAACCCTGCGCCTGGTGGGTAACAAGCCCGTGCACTTCATCGGCTTGCACGTGAATGGCGACTGGGAACCGATCACGCATGGCGGTGTCTACACCAAGATGCAGGGCGGCGTGCAGCTGGCCAGCCGTAGCACGGCCTTGAATGAACTGGAATACTCGGAACTGGTCACGCGCCTGCGCGGTGTGGCCGACGAGATCGGCGCCGAGCCGGAAGTGCCCGACATGATGGAAGTGATGGCCGAAGCGCGCAATCTGCACCGTTTCGTGGCCGGTCACGATGCCCAGCTGGGTGTGAACCTGCACACGAATGGCGCGCCATGGGCCATTTCCACCTTGCTGTTCGCGCTGGAAAAACAGGGCTTTGACGTGCGTCCTGATGGCCGTTTCGTCATGCCGGACGGCGACGGCGGCTATCTGTTCTCGCTGTCGACGAATGTCACCCTGGCCGAAGAAACGACGCCACGCCTGACCCTGTTGCTGGATGTGCCATGCGTGGCGCCTGCACGCGACGGTTTCGGCGCCATGGTCGCCTGCGCCAAGGCATTGGTGGGCCGCCTGGACGCGACCATCGTCGACGATTACAACCAGGCCTTGTCCGATGCGGCGCTGGCCGAGATCGCCGGCCAGGTGCAAGAGTTTTACCAGGAAATGGACGCGGCCGACATTCCGGCCGGCTCCACCCGCGCCCTGCGTTTATTTAGCTGAAGAATCCCGCAACAATGACTGATCCGATCAACCAGGACGCCGCAGCGCGGAATGCCGCCCAGCGCGTCCTGGCACTCACGGCCGAACTCAATCGGCATCTGCACGCCTACCACGTGCTCGACAATCCCACCATTCCCGACGCCGAGTACGACAAGCTGTTTGTCGAACTGCAGGCGCTGGAAGCAGCCCATCCCAAATTGCGCACGCCCGATTCGCCCACCTTGCGCGTGGGCGCGGCGCCCTTGCCGCAATTCGAGCAAGTCACGCACACGGTGCCGATGCTGTCGCTGAATAATGGTTTTTCCGATGACGATATCGTCAATTTCGACCGCCGCGTGCGCGAAGGCCTGGACCTTGACGGTGCAGAGGTCGACTATGCGGCCGAAGTGAAATTCGACGGCCTGGCCATCAACCTGCGCTATGAAAACGGCCTGTTCGTGCAGGCGGCCACGCGCGGCGATGGCGCCACGGGCGAAGACGTGACGGCGAATATCCGCACCATTTCCGGCATCCCGCTGCGCCTGCATGGCGACAGGATTCCTGCCGTGCTCGACGTGCGCGGCGAAGTGATGATGTTCAAGGCCGATTTTGCCCGTTTGAACGAACGCCAGCGCGAAGCGGGGCAGAAGGAATTCGCCAACCCGCGCAATGCGGCCGCCGGCAGCCTGCGCCAGCTCGATTCGCGCATCACGGCGCAGCGCAAGCTGCGTTTCTATGCGTATGGCATCGGCGCCCTCGATGGCGCCGCCATGCCGGTGTCGCATTCGGCCTTGCTGGACTGGTACGAAACGCTGGGCATCCCCGTGTCGAAGGAGCGCAAGGTAGTGCAGGGCGCGCAGGGCTTGCTGGCATATTACGCCGATATCGGCGCGCGCCGGCCCGTCTTGCCCTACGAAATCGACGGCGTGGTCTACAAGGTGAATGCGACGGAAGACCAGCAGGAACTGGGCTTTGTGTCGCGCGCGCCCCGTTTTGCGCTGGCGCACAAGTTCCCCGCCGAAGAGGCGCTGACGCAGGTGCTGGGCATCGATATCCAGGTGGGCCGCACGGGTGCCATGACACCCGTGGCGCGCCTGGCGCCCGTGTCCGTGGGTGGCGTGACGGTGACCAACGCCACCTTGCACAATGAAGATGAAGTGCTGCGCAAGGATGTGCGCGTGGGCGACACCGTCATCGTGCGCCGCGCTGGCGACGTGATTCCCGAAGTGCTGAGCGTGGTGCTGGAAAAACGCCCGGAACCGGCGCCGCTGCCGTTCAAGATGCTGGAAGCGTGCCCCGTCTGCGGCTCGCACGTGGTGCGTGAAGAGGGCGAGGCGATTGCCCGCTGCTCGGGTGGCCTGTTCTGTTCGGCACAGCGCAAGGAAGCGTTCCGCCATTTTGCGGGCCGCCGCATGATGGATATCGAAGGCCTGGGCGAACGTTATATCGATACCCTGGTCGAACTGGAATACGTGCATGGCTTGGCCGACTTGTACGGCCTGACCCTGGATAAACTGCTGGAAATGAAAGTGCGCGCCGACGAGCGCGACGGTTCGACGCCTGAAACAGTGCAACAAGGCAAGATTCCTACCAAGTGGGCGGAAAATCTGCTGGCCGGCATCGAGGCGAGCAAGCGCCCGCCGCTTGAACGTTTCCTGTTCGCGCTGGGCATCCGCCACGTGGGGGAATCGACGGCCAAGACCCTGGCCGAATGGCTGGGCAGCCTGGCGTATGTACGCAAAGCGCCGGCGGCCTTGCTGCGCGTGCTGCCCGATATCGGCGGCACCGTGGCCGAATCGATTGCCGACTTCTTTGCGGAAGAAAAGAATCAGCAGGCGCTGCAGGCATTGCTGGATGCCGGTGTCACGCCGCAGGGCGAACATGCGCCCAGCGCCAAGCTGCGCACGCAGCTCGAACAAACTACCTTGCTGGCCGCCATCGGCATCCCGAAGCTGACGGAGCCGCGCAGCAAGCAGCTGGTGGAGCGGGGCGTGACCCTGGCCAGCCTGGCCGCGCAAGGCGCCAGCTTCCACGCGGGCTTGCCCGCCACCGTGGCCGAAGCGCTGGCGCAATGGCTGGCCGATGAGGGCAATGTCAAGCTGCTTGCTCAACTGGACGCCCTGCGAAATAAATTACTGTCACAATTGCCTGAAATGCCAGCCGCTGGCGGCAAACTGGACGGCAAGACTTTCGTCCTGACGGGCACCTTGCCCAACATGAGCCGCGACGAAGCCGCGGAGTTGATCGAGGCGGCCGGTGGCAAGGTCAGCGGTTCTGTATCGAAGAAGACAGGCTATGTCGTGGCCGGTTCGGATGCCGGCAGCAAGCTGGCCAAGGCCCAGGAGCTGGGTGTGGCCATACTCGACGAGGCTGGCTTGCTGGCTCTGCTGGCGCAGGACTAATCATTCAAAATACTACAGAAGACCCATGAAAAAAATCAGAAAAGCAGTTTTCCCCGTCGCCGGCCTGGGCAGCCGTTTCTTGCCAGCGACCAAGGCGCAACCGAAGGAAATGCTCCCCATCGTCGACAAGCCATTGATCCAGTACGCGGTGGAAGAAGCGGTGGCGGCCGGCATCACGGAAATGATCTTCATCACGGGCCGCAACAAGCGCGCCATCGAAGACCATTTCGATACGGCCTACGAGCTGGAGTCCGAACTGGAAGCGGCCGGCAAGCGCCAGTTGCTCGACATGGTGCAAAACGTCATTCCCAAGCACATCAATTGCATTTACATACGCCAGTCGGCGCCGCTGGGGCTGGGGCATGCCGTGCTGTGCGCCCGTCCCGTGATCGGCGACGAGCCGTTTGCCGTCTTGCTGGCCGACGATTTCATGGATGTGGAAGAGGGCGTGCGCCCCGTGCTGGCGCAGATGACCGATGTCTTCCAGTATGAAAATTGCTCGCTGCTGGCGGTGCAGGATGTGCCGCGCGCGGAAACCAAGCAGTACGGTATTGTCTCGGCAAAGAATTATCAGCCCGACCTCGAATTGGTCTCGGCCATCGTGGAAAAGCCTGCGCCCGAAGAGGCGCCATCGACCCTGGCCGTGGTGGGCCGTTATGTGCTGACCAGCCGTATCTTTAACCACCTGGAAAATATCGGCACGGGTGCCGGCGGCGAAATCCAGTTGACGGACGGCATCGCCGCCCTGATGCGCGAAGAGCGCGTGCTGGCTTACCGCTACCAGGGGCAGCGTTATGATTGCGGCTCCAAGCTAGGCTACCTGAAGGCAACGACGGCGATGGGCATGAAACATCCGGAAACGGGCGCGGCCTTCCGCACTTACTTGCAAGAACTGCAATCGGCACTGGAAGTAAAATGACCGTACGTGAAATCCTCAAGATGGGCGATCCGCGTTTGTTGCGCATGGCCGAGCCTGTGCGTGAATTCGATACGCCCGAATTGCATGCCTTGATCGCCGACATGTTCGATACCATGCATGCGGCCAATGGCGCGGGCCTGGCGGCGCCGCAGATCGGCGTCAACCTGCAGCTGGTGATCTACGGCTTCAAGCAAAACCTGCGCTATCCCGACGCGCCGCAAGTACCGGAAACCGTGCTGATCAACCCTGTGCTTACGCCTTTGTCGGAACGCAAGGAAGAGGGCTTTGAAGGCTGCCTGTCCGTGCCCGGCCTGCGCGGCAGCGTGCCGCGCTGGAGTGAACTGCATTACGAAGGCGTGGACCAGTTCGGTCAGCCCATCAGCCGCGACTGCGATGGCTTCCATGCCCGCGTGGTGCAGCACGAGGTCGACCACTTGCACGGCATTCTGTATCCGATGCGTATCGTTGACTTTACCCAGTTCGGCTATACGGAAGTGATGTTCCCCGAGTTGGATCCGAACGACGACGACTAGGCGCCGCATACCAGCCGACGATAAAACAATGGCCGCGCAGCATGAGCTGGGCGGCCATTTTTTATGCCTGAAGCAAACCTAGCGTACCTTGCGGCTGCTGCCCAAGTTATCCAGCAGCATCTTTAATTCATCCTGCATGGCATCCGTCAGGTTCAGGAAGCGGCAGCCGATCTGCACTTGTTCTCCCAGCAGGAAGGAGCGGAAGGTGCGCGACAGGCGGATTTCCAGGTCGGCGATCATGACCTTGTTTGGCCCCAGTTCCAGGCGCACGCGCGACAGCTTGCGCCCCACGTACAGGCCCACCGTGTCGCGCGGATGGGCGCGCATGCCGATGCCGCCGGCCGAGAAATCATACAGCTGCAATTCATAGGGACGGCCCTCGAGCACGAAGGCGGCCAGGTAGTACACGCCCAGCGGCGTTTCCAGGCGCGTCGATTCGCGCCGTTCCAGCACCAGGCAATGGCTGGGGAAGTTGGTCAGATATACGTTCGGCCGCTCGGGATACGCCTGCCATTCGCCATTGATGGTGAATTGCAGCTTGGCGCTTTGCACCCACGATACGAATGTGGCACCGCCTTCGGGCAGGGTGGCGCCTTCATTGAGTTCCAGCACGAATTGCGGCAAGTCGTCGTCGACGGACAGGATGCGCGCCATGATGACGTCTTCGCCGCCCGTCGGGTAGATGGAGATGGCGTCGCCATTGTCAGCCAGGCTGCACAGGGTTTCGCCGATGTCCCACGGATCGCTCATATGGTGCGGCTTGGTGCCGGGCGCCATCGGCTCGGCCACGTCAGCCAGGCTGGGCGCGCCTTTGCGCAGGGGATTGGGAATGGGATCGTTCACGACAGCGTATCTCTTTTGTTCTAATGGGGAATAGTGTATAGGTTTAAAGCAATATTTACTAAGTAAATCACAATAATTGTTTTTATATCACTATATTCCTGTTGCTTATGCGGAATGGCACGCCGCGCGGCATGCCATCCAGATGTCGCCGCTTAAAATTGTTCGTCCGCGCTCAGGTAACGCCATTGCCCCGTCGGCAAGTCGCCCAGCTTGACCTTGCCGATGCGCACGCGTTTCAGGCCCAGCACTTTCAGGCCCACGGCTTCGCACATGCGGCGGATCTGGCGTTTCTTGCCTTCGCGCAGGGTAAAGCTCAGCTGGTCTTCGTTTTGCCAGCGCACCTTGGCCGGCAGCAGCGGCTTGCCGTCGAGCCACAGGCCGTGGTTGAGCTTTTTCAGCTCGCTGTCGGGCAGGGTGCCGCCCTTGGTGTAGCTCACGCGCACCAGGTATTCCTTGTCGATATCGGTATCGTGGCCGATCAGCTGCTTGGCCACGCGGCCGTCCTGCGTCAGGACCAGCAAGCCGACGGAATCGATGTCCAGTCGGCCAGCCGCCACCAGGCTGCGCAGTTGGGTGGGGTGGAACTGTTCCGGGCTGCGGTCTTCCGCCCAGCGGTTTTCCGCCTTGATCAGGGCCACGGCAGGCGTGTAGCCGTCTTCCGCCTGGCCGCTGACATAGCCGACCGGTTTGTTGATCAGCACGGTGACCCGCTTCGATTGCTCGGCCGCCGCCTGGCGTTCCACGGTGACTCTCTGGCTCGGGTAGACCTTGCTGCCCAGTTCGGACACCACCTTGCCGTCCACACGGACCCAGCCGCGCGCGATCCATTCATCGGCTTCGCGGCGGGAGCACAGGCCCAGTTCGGACATGCGTTTGGACAAGCGTAATAATTCTTCGGTCATGTTGTTTCAGTTTCAGTAAAGGTAGGCGCTGCGCGGGAGGTCATCAAACCTTTAGCGCATCGAGTAAATCGGTTTCCAGCAATATCTGGTTGCGGGCATTGTTGAGCGCGGGACCGTCGACGAGGAAGACGTCTTCGACCCGCTCGCCCAGGGTCATGATCTTGGCCGTGTGCAAGTTAATGCGGTACTTGGTCAGCACGTTGGCGATCGCATACAGCAAGCCCGTGCGGTCGTTGGCCGCCACCGACAGCAAATAGTACTGGCCCTTTTCATCGGGCCGCAAATCCACGGTCGGCTGGAAGGGGAAGGTGCGCGACAGGCGCGACAGCCGTCCCTTGCCCGGTGGCGGCAGCGGCGTTTGCGACTGCAGCAGTTCGCCCAGCTCATGCTCGATCAGGCTGATGATGTCGCGGTAGCTCTTGGCGAAGTTTTGCTCGGTGACAAGGAACGTATCGAGTGCATAGCCATTCTTTGTCGTGTGGATCTTCGCGTCGAGAATGCTGAAGTTCTTGCGGTCGAAATAGCTGCAGATGCGCGCGAACAGGTCGGGCTGGTCGGGAATGTACACGGCCACCTGCAAGCCTTCGCCTATGGGCGCCAGCCGGCATTTTACCACCGGCAACTTGCTGTCGAGCTTGTCATACAGCGAGCGCGTCTGCCAGGCGATGTCGGACGCGTCGTGGCGCAGGAAATACGCCACGTCCAGCTGCTGCCACAGTTTCAGGTGAGCATCCGGCGGCAAGCCGTACAGGCGCAGGGTGGCCAGCGCTTCCTGCTGGCGGTTCTTCAGCTCGCGGTCGGCCGTGTGCGGCTCGCCGCCCAGCACGCGCAAGGTGATCTTGTACAGGTCTTCCAACAGCTTGCCCTTCCAGGCATTCCACACTTTCGGGCTGGTGCCGCGGATGTCGGCCACCGTCAGCAGGTACAGGCCCGTCAGGTGGCGCTCGTCCTTGACCACTTTCGCAAAGGCGGCGATGACGTCGGGATCGGAGAGATCCTGTTTTTGCGCCACTTGCGACATGGTCAGGTGATTTTCCACCAAGAAAGCCACCAGTTCCGTGTCTTCCGCCGACAGGCCGTGGTCCTGGCAGAACTGGGTGGCGTCGGCCACGCCCAGCTTCGAGTGGTCGCCGCCGCGGCCCTTGGCGATGTCGTGGAACAGGGCCGCCACGTACAGCAGCCACGACTGCGAGAAATCGGCCATCAGCTGGCTGCAGAACGGATATTCGTGCGCGTGCTCGCTCATCGTGAAGCGGCGCATGTTGCGCACCACCATCAAAATGTGCTGGTCGACCGTGTACACGTGGAACAGGTCGTGCTGCATCTGGCCCACGATGCGGCGGAAATTGGGCAGGTAGCGCCCCAGGATGCTCATCTCGTTCATGCGCCGCAGCGCATGGATGATGCCCACCGGGGCTTGCATGATGCGCAGGAAGAGGGCGCGGTTGACGGGATCCTGGCGGAAGGCGCCATCGATCTTGAAGCGCGCATGCCACAGGGCCCGCGTGGCGCGCGACGTCATGCCTTTCAGGGCCGGGCGCTCCGTCATCAGCACGAAGACTTCCAGCATGGCCGATGGGTATTGCTCGAACGTATCGTCGGCGCTGATGTCGATCAGGCTGTTGACTTCATTGAAGCGTTCGTTGATGGGCACCGCCACGTCGTCTTGCGGAAACAATCGTGCCTCGATGTTTTGCAGCAAAATCGTGTTGAGCTGAGTCACCGTCTTGGCGGCCCAGTAGTAGCGCTGCATCAAGAATTCGCTGGCGCGGCGCATGTGCGGCCCGCTGCCCGTCGCTTGCAGGCCCAGCGATTCGGCGATGGCCGTCTGCACGTCGAACACGAGGCGGTCTTCGCGCCGTCCCGCATGCAGGTGCAGGCGCACGCGGATATCCTTGAAGGCGCGCTCCTTTTCCATCAGCTGGCGCGCTTCCGTCAGGGTGATCAGGCCGCCCGTGGCCAGCGTGCGCCACGAGTTCGCCAAGCCGGCCGCCTTGGCCACCCACAGGATCACCTGCAAGTCGCGCAGGCCGCCCGGGCTTTCCTTGCAATTCGGTTCCAGGCTGAAGGCCGTGTCTTCGTATTTGGCATGGCGCTGGCGCATTTCCGCCGTTTTCGCCTGGAAGAATGCCTGCGGATCCATGGCCGCGTCATAGCGCTGCTGCAATTGCGCGAACAAGTCCGCGTTGCCGCACACGAGGCGCGCTTCGAGCAAGCTCGTTTGCACGGTGATGTCGGCCTTCGATTCGACCATGCACTCGTCGACCGTGCGGATGCTGTGGCCGATTTCCAGGCCCAGATCCCACAGCAGCTGCACCAGTTCCTCGAGCTTTTCCTGCGTGGCCGCATCGGGCGCCTGTTGCAGCAGGATCAGCAGGTCGACATCGGAATAGGGAAACAGTTCTCCGCGGCCATAACCGCCCACGCCGACCAAGGCCGTGCCGGGCGGCAAGCCGGCTTCCTGCCAGGCACGCGCCAGCACGCCGTCGACGCTGTGGCGCAGGCTGCGCAGCAGTTTTTCAGGCTTGCCGTCGGCCTGGAAGGCCGCAATGACGACCTGGCGGTCGGCTTTCAGTTGCTGTTTCAGCTGTTCCCGAACTTGCTTTTTCATCTGGGCCCTGGGTGGCGGTGGGTCGGGGTGCGGTCAAGCCTGATTGATCAGGCTTTATTGCCGATCAAGGCGGGCGGCGGCGGCATGCCGGGCGAGACGGTCAGCACTTCATAGCCCGTTTCCGTCACCAGCACCGTGTGTTCCCATTGCGCCGACAGGCTTCGGTCCTTGGTTTTGATGGTCCAGCCATCGTTCATTTCGCGGATTTCGCGGCGGCCCGAGTTGATCATCGGTTCGACGGTAAAAATCATGCCCGCTTCCAGGCGCTCCAGGGTGCCTGGTTTGCCGTAATGCAACACTTGCGGCTCTTCATGGAAAACCTTGCCGATGCCGTGGCCGCAGAATTCGCGCACCACGCTGTAGCCGGCTTTTTCCGCGTGCTGCTGGATGGCGTGGCCGATGTCGCCCAGGTGGGCGCCCGGCTTGATCTGGTCGATGCCCAGCCACATGCATTCATAGGTGATTTCCGACAGGCGCTTGGCCAGGATGGTCGGCGTGCCGACGAGGAACATGCGGCTGTTGTCGCCGTGGTAGCCATCCTTGATGACGGTGATGTCGAGGTTGACGGAGTCGCCGCTCTTGAGGACCTTGTCGCCGGGGATGCCATGGCAGATGACGTCGTTGACGGAGGTGCAGATGGCTTTCGGGTACGGCGTGTAGCCGGGTGGGCAATAGTTCAGCGGGGCAGGGATGGTGCCCTGCACGTTGACCATGTATTCGTGGCACAGGCGGTCCAGTTCGCCGGTCGTGACGCCGACCTTGACGAAGGGGGTGATGTAGTCGAGTACTTCGGCGCCGAGCTTGCCGGCAACGCGCATGCCTTCGATGTCGGCGGCGCTATTGATACGGATGGTGGACATGGTGTATTTCGCAATCTGCAAGAATTCAGGTGAAAAGCACAGACTATTTCTGCTGTATGGGAAAAAGTCTGCAAATATGTCGAAATTATAAACGAGGCGCCCTGAATCCGCCGCCTCCTTCCTATGGGCAGGCAGGGATTTGTGGGTGAAGTGGCGGCCAGCAGGCGGCGGCGCCACACCTTGCACCAGCATGGTGCATTGGGTGTTTCCGCAGGGCGCGCGATTTGCAGCGCGGACTTGATGCGGCGGGCATTTCGGTGTAGAATCCCGGGTTGCTTGAATTCTCTTTTAAGCAATGCAGTAAAACAGTGTCTTTAATTTATATAAACACGCGAATCCGGTCGACAAGGGTGCCTGTATGGTGACTGATCGGATTCCAGACCCAACCCTGGAGTTAATAATGTCCGTAACAATGCGCGAAATGCTGGAAGCCGGTGTCCACTTTGGTCACCAAACCCGTTTTTGGAATCCAAAAATGGCACCGTTCATCTTCGGCCATCGCAACAAGATCCACATCATCAACCTGGAAAAAACCATGGCGATGTACCAGGACGCAATGAAGCACGTGCGTCAACTGGCTGCAAACCGTGGCACCATCCTGATGGTTGGCACCAAGCGTCAAGCTCGCGAAATCATCGCTGCTGAAGCACAACGCGCTGGCGTGCCTTTCGTTGATCAACGTTGGTTGGGCGGCATGCTGACCAACTTCAAAACGATCAAAACCTCGATCAAGCGTCTGAAAGACATGGAAGTGATGATCGAAGATGGTTCGATCGAGAAGCTGTCGAAAAAAGAAGCGCTGATGTTCTCCCGCGAAATGATCAAGCTGCAAAAATCGATCGGCGGCATCAAGGACATGGGCGGCATTCCTGACGCAATCTTCGTCGTCGACGTCGGCTACCACAAAGGTGCGATCACCGAAGCAGCTAAACTGGGTATCCCGGTCATCGGCGTTGTCGATACCAACCACTCCCCAGAAGGCGTGAACTTCGTGATCCCAGGTAACGATGACTCCTCGAAAGCCATCATGTTGTACGCTCGCGGTGTTGCTGATGCAATCATCGAAGGCCGTGCAGCTGCCGGTAACGAAGTTGTTGAAATGGTTAAAGCAGCCGCTGGCGACGAATTCGTCGAAGTAAACGAACAGGCTTAATGGCCGGGCTATCGCAAGATAGCCGTTTGTAAGCACAGCAGTAAGGGAAAAGGGGTGGCAGCAGCTCCCCCTTTTTTTTAACAAAAAAACGATAGTGACCGCTGGCGAGGCATGCATGCCCGGCCGCGACTATCGACTCACCGAATCAGGAGAAACACATGGCAGCGATTACAGCAGCGATGGTAGGCGAATTGCGCGGCAAAACCGACGCACCAATGATGGAATGCAAAAAAGCACTGACCGAAGCCGATGGCGACATGGCTCGTGCGGAAGAGATCCTGCGCGTCAAGCTGGGCGGCAAGGCATCGAAAGCATCGGCACGCATCACCGCTGAAGGCGTCGTGGCAACCTACATCGCCAATGGCGTAGGCGCCCTGGTCGAAGTGAACTCGGAAACCGACTTCGTTGCGAAAAACGACGATTTCCTGGCACTGGCCAACAACGCTGCCCGTCTGGTGGCAGAACACAACCCGGCTGACGTAGCTGCCCTGCTGGCCCTGCCACTCGATGGCAAGACCCTGGAAGACGTGCGCGCTGCCCTGATCGGCAAAATCGGCGAAAACATGACCATCCGCCGCTTCCAGCGTTTCGAAACCAGCAACAAGCTGGCTTCGTACCTGCACGGTTCGCGCATTGGCGTGATCGTCGAATTCGACGGCGCCGATGAGCAAGTCGGCAAAGACGTGGCCATGCACATCGCTGCCATGAAGCCAGTGTCGCTGTCCTCGAACGAAGTTCCAGCGGAACTGATCGAAAAAGAGCGTTCGGTTGCCCAACTGAAAGCCGAAGAAGACGCAGCCAAAGCGGCCGCCGAAGGCAAGCCAGCGCAATCGCCGGAAATCCTGGCCAAGCGCCTGGAAGGTTCCGTACAGAAGTTCCTGAAAGAAGTTTCCCTGCTGAACCAAGCTTTCGTGAAAAACGACAAGCTGTCGGTTGAGCAAATGCTGAAGGCGGCTAACACCAGCGTCAAAGGTTTCGCCATGTACGTAGTGGGCGAGGGCATCGAGAAGAAGCAAGACGACTTCGCAGCAGAAGTCGCAGCACAGATGGCTGCCTCCCAGGGAGCGTAAGTAAAGCGGGCCGAGAGGCCCGTTTTTTTGGCCCGCCCGCACCTGTCGTGCCGGGCGGCGGCATGGGCAGCCCCGCGCGCCTATCCGGCGCTGCAAGGCGCTGCGCCATGTCATACTCGAATAACCTCATTTATGGAGCCCCAGCTCATGTCAAAACCAGCCTACAAGCGCGTCCTCCTCAAGTTGTCCGGCGAAGCCCTGATGGGTGATGATCCCTACGGCATCAACCGCGCCACGATCGAGCGCATGGTGGCCGATGTGGCCGAGGTGGCGAAGTTGGGTGTGGAACTGGCAATCGTGATTGGCGGCGGCAATATCTTCCGCGGCGTCGCGCCTGGTGCGCAAGGCATGGACCGTGCCACCGCCGACTACATGGGCATGCTTGCCACGGTGATGAATGCACTGGCCCTGGCCGATGCCATGCGCCACGTCGGCATTACCGCGCGCGTCATGTCGGCCATCGGCATCGAACAGGTGGTCGAGCCGTACGTCCGCCCGAAAGCCCTGCAATACCTGGAAGAAGGTAAAGTGGTGGTCTTCGCCGCCGGCACCGGCAATCCATTCTTCACCACCGACACGGCAGCTGCCCTGCGCGGTTCCGAGATCAGCGCCGAGATCGTCCTGAAGGCCACCAAGGTCGACGGCGTCTACACGGCCGATCCGAAGAAAGATCCGAACGCCACCCTGTTCCACACGATTACGTTCGACGACGCCATCGCCAAGCACCTGCAAGTGATGGATGCCACGGCATTCGCCCTGTGCCGCGACCAGAAACTGCCGATCAAGGTGTTTTCGATCACCAAGCCGGGCGCGCTGATGCGCGTCATCATGGGTGAAGATGAAGGCACCCTGGTGCACGTATAAGGGAAGCGGAGCGCCGAGAAACCGCCCATGGCTGCGTTGCAGCGCCTGATCCACGTTATGTACTATTCGTAGCGTCTTCGGTTCTGCGCCTTGCCCTGAACGGTTTTCGGCACTCCCGGCTGCGGTACCATTCAAGCCGCAAGCGCAATAGAATATTCATTATTATCAAGACAAGGAGTAGGTAATGTCCTTAGCTGACGTTAAAAAGAACACCCAGGAACGCATGACGAAGTCGCTGGAAACACTGCGGGCCGATCTGGCCAAAGTGCGTACCGGCCGCGCCCATACGGGTATCCTGGACCACGTGATGGTCGATTACTACGGTTCGCCGACGGCGCTGACCCAGGTCGCCAACGTGACCCTGATCGACGCGCGCACCATCGGTGTGCAGCCGTACGAAAAGAAGATGGCCAACACCATCGAAAAAGCCATCCGCGACGCCGACCTGGGCTTGAATCCATCGGCACAGGGCGACCTGATCCGCGTTCCGACGCCGCCGCTGACGGAAGAGCGCCGCAAGGAAATGGTCAAGCTGGTCAAGAGCGAGGCGGAAGACGCGAAGATTGCCGTGCGTAATATTCGTCGCGATGCGAACGAGTCGCTGAAGAAACTGGTCAAGGAAAAAGCCTGCTCCGAGGACGATGAGCGCCGCTCGTCGGAAGAAGTGCAGAAACTGACGGACAAGTTTATTGCCGACATCGACAAGATGGTCGTCGACAAAGAAAAAGAAGTACTGACGGTCTAGTTTTCAGTCCTTTTGACACTGCCCGGGAAAGCATGGCTTTTCCGGGCAGTGCTATTTGGCGCATAATAGCTATCTTTTATTTTTGGTATTCGTGTTTTCATGATCTATTCGAGTTCGACAACGGCAGTACCTGAGGTGGGCACGGTGCCGCGCCATGTGGCAATCATTATGGATGGCAATGGTCGCTGGGCAACCAAGCGCTTCCTGCCCCGCGTGGCTGGCCACGTCAAGGGCGCCGACGCCGTGCGCGGCATCGTCGAGACTTGCCTCGACCGCGGTGTCGAATATCTGACCCTGTTTGCCTTCAGTTCGGAAAACTGGCGCCGCCCGGAAGAAGAGGTGTCGATGCTGATGCGCCTGTTCGTCACGATGCTGGAACGTGAAGTGGTCAAGATGCATGCCAGCGACATCCGCCTGAAGGTGGTGGGCGACTTGTCGCGCTTCAATGGCGAGCTGCAAACCCTGATCGCCAATGCGGAGCGCAAGACGGCGAACAACACGCGCCTGACGGTATCCATCTGCGCCAATTACGGCGGCCGCTGGGACATCATGCAGGCAGTCAACAAAATGACGGCCGAGGCGGCAGCCAATGGCCAGCCCGCCGCGCACGCTTATACGGAAGAGCAACTGGCGCCGCATTTGGCCATGGCCTACGCGCCCGAGCCCGACTTGTTCATCCGCACGGGCGGCGAGCAGCGCATTTCCAATTTCCTCCTGTGGCAACTGGCGTACACTGAGTTGTTTTTCACCGAGACTTTCTGGCCCGACTTCAATGACGAGTGCCTCGACGCGGCAATCGCGTCTTACCAGCAGCGCGAACGGCGCTTTGGCCGTACCAGCGCGCAATTAACTGAAAAGACAAACTGATGCTGAAAACACGGATAATCACCGCCCTGGTCTTGTTGGCGGTCTTGCTGCCGGTTCTGTATCTGAATTATTTCCCCGCCTTCGCCGTGATCGCCACGGCGTTCTTCGGCGCCGCCGTCTGGGAAAGCTTCCGCATTTTCAAAAATCGCCATGCGCTCGTGATTGCCGCCGTCTGGACTGCCGCCTTCGCGTATACGTTCTTTGTCGGTAACGGCATGGCGCAGCTCAATTTCTGGTTCGCCCTGTGCGTGGCCATTTGGCTGATCCGCTTCGTGCCCTCGCTGGCGACGGGCTTGCCGCCTACCGAAGGCCTGGGCAACACCTTGCTCAGCCTCGTGTATCCGGTGACCATCGTCGGCTGCTTCGTCGCCATCATCGCCCTGTTCCTGCATAGCCCCTTGTTCCTGCTGTCCGTCATGGCCCTCGTGTGGATCGCCGATATCGGCGCCTATTTCTCGGGCAAGGCTTTCGGCAAGCGCAAGCTGGCGCCAAGCATTTCCCCAGGTAAATCCTGGGAAGGCGCCATTGGCGGCGGCATCGCCGTGCTGGTCATTGCCGCCATCACCATCGTGGCCGCGCCATCGCTGCCGGTCTTGCAAGACACCTTTGCCGTGCAGCTGCAATTGCGCCGCGGTTGGCTGGTGGCCCTGCTGGTGCTGCTGCTGATCGTCGCCGCCAGCATCGTCGGCGACCTGTTCGAATCCCAATTGAAGCGCCGCGCCGGCATCAAGGACAGCAGCAGCCTGCTGCCTGGCCATGGCGGCGTACTCGACCGTATCGACGCGTTGATCCCGGTCCTGCCATTTGCCGCCCTCGTGGCCAGCTGGCTTTAAGGAAACTCATGCAATACATCACCATTCTTGGCGCGACCGGTTCGGTCGGCGTGTCCACCCTGGACGTGCTCGCGCGTCATCCGGAGCAATACAGCGTGTATGCGCTGAGCGCGCATACGCGTGTGGCCGAACTGGCCGCCCAGTGCCTGCAATTTCGTCCCCAGCGCGCCGTCGTCGGCACGGCGGACGCCGCCCTTGAACTGACGCGCTTGCTGCGCGGGCAGGGCGTCGATACGCAAGTCGAGTACGGCGAGGAAGCCCTGTGCGCCATCGCCAGCGCGCCGCAAGTGACGGGCGTGATGGCGGCCATCGTCGGCGCGGCCGGCCTGGCGCCCACTCTGGCGGCGGCGCGTGCCGGAAAGAAAGTATTGCTGGCCAATAAAGAAGCGCTCGTCATGTCCGGCCAGCTGTTCATCGATGCCGTGCACGATAACGGCGCCGTGCTGCTGCCGATCGACAGCGAACATAACGCCATCTTCCAATGCATGCCGCATGCCCATGGCCGCGCGCCAGGCGCCGCAGGCGTGGCAAAAATCGTGCTCACCGCTTCCGGCGGCCCCTTCCTCACGCGCGACGTCGAAACGCTCGACTCGGTCACGCCGGACCAGGCGTGCAAGCATCCGACCTGGGCCATGGGGCGCAAGATTTCCGTCGATTCGGCCACCATGATGAACAAGGGCCTGGAAGTGATCGAGGCGCACTGGCTGTTCGGCGCCCCTGCCGAGCAGATCGAGGTGCTGATCCACCCGCAAAGCGTGATCCATTCGATGGTGTCGTATGTCGATGGTTCCGTGCTGGCCCAGCTGGGCAATCCGGACATGCGCACGCCGATCGCGCATGCGCTGGCATATCCGCAGCGTATCGCTTCCGGCGTGGCGCAACTGGACCTGGCGCAAGTGGCTACCCTGCAGTTCGAGCGTCCCGACTTCCGCCGTTTCCCTTGCCTGGCGCTGGCCTTCGACGCCCTGCGCGCGGGCGGCACGGCCCCGGCTTTGCTCAATGCGGCCAATGAAGTGGCCGTGCAAGCCTTCCTCGACGAACAGATCGGCTTCCGTCAGATCGACCGGGTCATCGCGCACGTGATCGAGACGGTGCCGCATGGCGCCGCTTCCAGCATCGAGGCCGTGATGGAGCAGGACCGCCTGGCCAGAGCGGCTGCGCGAGCATACATCGCCCAGAGGCTGGCTGCATGACGCTCATCACCACGTTGCTGGCCTTTATTGTCGCGCTCGGTTCGCTGATTACCCTGCACGAGCTGGGCCACTACCTGGTGGCGCGCTGGTGCGGCGTGAAAGTGCTGCGCTTCTCGATCGGCATGGGGAAAGTGGTGTATTCGCGCAAGTTTGGCAAGGATCAGACGGAATGGGCGATTTCCGCGCTGCCGCTGGGCGGCTATGTGAGCATGCTCGACAGCCGCGCGCAAGACCTCAGCGACTTGCCGGAAAGCGAATTGTGCCGCGAATTCACGCGCCAGAGCGTGTGGCGCCGCATCGCCATCGTGGCCGCCGGCCCGCTGGCCAATTTCCTCGTCGCCATCGTGCTGTACGCGGGCCTGTTCATGCATGGCATCGAAGAGCCGTCGAGCAAGCTCGGCCCCGTGGCCGAGCAGACGGCCGCCTATGCGGCCGGCTTGCGCAGCGGCGATACGGTCGAAGCGGTGAATGGCAAGGCTGTGGCCAGCTGGTCCGAACTGCGCTGGGAACTGATCCAGGCCACGCTCGACAAGCAGCCGGCACGCATCGAAGTGCGCCGGCCTGACCGTGGCGAGCAGGAAGCGACCTTGCCGACGGCCAGCCTGACGGAAACGGATCTGGAAGGCGATGTGCTGGGCAAGCTGGGCCTGACCCTGGCCCGTTCCGCGCCCACTCTGATGGAAATCATGCCCGGTGGCGCCGCCGCGCGCGCCGGCCTGCAGAAAGACGACCAGATCCTGGCCATCGACGAACAGCCCGTGCACGACGTGGCGGCCGTCATCGCCACCCTGAGCCAGGCGCCGGGCCGGACCTTGCAATTGCAACTCTTGCGCCAAGGGCAGGACCTGACCTTGGCCATTACGCCGGACGCCGTGCCGGGCGCCGGGGCAGAGGGAGCTGTAACAGTTGGTAAGATACAGGCAAAGCTGGGGCAGGTGCCGGATATGATCACCGTGGCATCCGGACCGTTCGCCGCCGTGGGCAAGGCGTCCGTCAAGGTCTGGGATACCAGTGTCATGAGCCTGAAAATGCTGGGCAAGATGATCACCGGCCAGGTCTCGCTGAAGAATGTGACGGGACCCATTACCATCGCCGATTACGCGGGCCAGACGGCGCGCATCGGCCTGGTAAGCTACCTGAGCTTCATTGCCTTCATCAGTATCAGTCTGGGCGTGATGAATTTGCTACCCATTCCTGTTCTGGATGGCGGGCATTTGCTGTATTATTCGCTGGAAGTTTTGACCGGACGCCCCTTGCCGGAGCGCGTAGGCGAGATTGCCCAGCGCCTGGGGATCGGTTTGTTGCTGACCTTGATGGTGCTTGCCGTCTTTAATGACGTGTTGCGATTGCTGAATTAGGGCGGTGGTTGATGCCATTGCGTGAGTCGCACAAGCAATCTTTTGTGTATGTTGTCCATTGATTTACCCATTGAATAACCCCAATGAAATTACATTCTGCTCGTTTTGCCTTGCCTTCCTTTCGCCGCAGCCTGATCGGCGCCGCCGTCATGGCCTTCTGTTCCGGCCACGCGCTGGCCGTCCAGCCATTTACTGTCAAGGACATCCGGGTCGAAGGGATCCAGCGTACCGAAGCGGGCACCGTGTTTGCCTACCTGCCGGTGCGGGTCGGCGAGACGTTCTCCGACGAGAAGAGCGTGGCCGCCATCAAGGCCCTGTACGCGACGGGCATGTTCAAGGATGTGCGCCTGGAAGCCGATGGCGACGTGCTGGTGGTGCTGGTCGAGGAACGTCCAGCCATCGCCACCGTGGAATTTACCGGTACCAAGGAATTTGAGAAGGATGTGCTGGTCAAGGCCCTGAAGGAAATCGGCGTCGGTGAAGCCAAGATTTTCGACAAGGCATCCGTTGACCGCGCGGAACAGGAACTCAAGCGCCAGTACCTGTCGCATGGCCTGTACGGCGTGAAGATCACCACCACCGTCACGCCGATCGAGCGTAACCGCGTCAACGTGGTGTTCGCCGTCGACGAGGGCGACGTGGCCCGCATCAAGCAGATCAACATCGTCGGCAACAAGGCCTTCACCGACAAGGAACTGCGCGAGCAGCTGGCCCTGAACACGGGCGGCTGGTTCAGCTGGTACACCAAGGCCGACCAATATTCGAAGACCAAGCTGACGGGCGACATCGAGTCGCTCAAGTCCTACTACCTGGACCGCGGCTATATCGAGATGCAGGTCGACTCGACGCAAGTGTCGATCACGCCCGATAAAAAAGACATCTACCTGACGATCAATATCACCGAAGGCGAGAAGTACAAGATCGCCGGCACCAAGTTCGAAGGCGAGATGTTTGGCCGCGAAGAAGAGCTGAAAGCGCTGAACCTGATGCGCGAAGGCGAAATCTATTCGGGCGCGCGCCTGACGGCGACGAACAAGCGCATCCAGGATCGCCTGGCCACGTTCGGCTATGCGTTTGCCAACGTCAACGCGAATCCGGAAATCAACCGTGAAAAGCATGAAGTGGGCTTTACCTTCTTCATCGATCCGGGCAAGCGCGTGTACGTGCGCCACATGAATATCGCCGGCAACACCACCACGCGCGATGAAGTCATCCGCCGCGAATTCCGCCAGTTCGAATCGTCCTGGTATGACAGCAACAAGATCAAGCTGTCGCGCGACCGTGTCGACCGCCTTGGCTATTTCAAGGACGTGACCATCGATACGCCGGAAGCGCAGGGCACGACCGACCAGGTCGACGTCAACGTGACGGTGGTGGAAAAACCAACCGGTAACTTCCTGATCGGCGGCGCTTTCTCGCAATCGGAAAAATTCACCCTGTCGGCGTCGATTTCGCAGGCCAACTTTGCCGGTAGCGGCAACACGGTCGGCATCGAACTCAATACCAGCCACTACAGCCGCACGATCGCGTTTTCGCAAACCAATCCGTACTACACGGACGATGGCATTTCGCGCAGCTTTGAAGTCTACCTGCGTACGACGGAACCGCCGGCGCTGAACATCGGCAGCTACAAGATCAAGCAAACCGGTGGCCGCGTCAGTTTCGGCGTGCCGTTCTCGGAAGTCGACACCGTCTTCTTCGGTATCGGCGCCGAGCGCTCGCGCATCGAAACCGACATCACCAGCCCGATCCGCTTCAAGCAATACGTGGTTGACAACGGCGGCCCGTCCGACGGTATCGGTTCGGCCACCACCAATTCCATCCCGCTGACGGCGGCATGGCAGCGCGACAGCCGCGACAGCGCCCTGACGCCGTCGATCGGCCGCTACCAGCGCGTCAACCTGGAGGCTGACCTGATCGGCGACCAGAAATACTTCCGTGCCATCTATGAGCACCAGTATTTCCGTCCGCTGTTCAGCAAGGTCACCCTGGCGCTGAAGGGCGAACTCGATTACGGCCACGGCATCGGCAAGCACGTGTACCCGGTCTTCAAGAACTTCTACGGCGGCGGTATCGGTTCGGTGCGCGGCTACCTGAGTTCTTCGCTGGGCGCGGTCGAACCGAGCACCAACGATGCCCTGGGCGGCGCTTCGCGCCTGATCGGTAACGCGGAACTGCAGATGCCATTCCCCGGTTCGGGCAATGACCGCAGCTTGCGCTGGTTCGGTTTCCTTGACGGCGGCCAGGTCTACCAGGAAGGCGAAAAAATGCGTTTGTCGCAATTGCGCTATTCTGCTGGCTTGGGCATCAGCTGGATTTCCCCGGTGGGCCCGCTCAAGCTGAGCTATGCCAAGCCGCTGAACGCCAAGCCGACGGACCGCCTGGAGCGCTTCCAGTTCCAGATGGGCACCGGTTTCTGACCGGCCATCTGAACCGGGGCGACAGCTTTTACTTTTTGACCATGGAGTATCATGAACACCGCATCCGCTACCCTGCCCAAGACCCTTGCCGTGATCGCATTGTGCTGGAGTTCGCTGTTGCCGGTGCAGGCGCAGGCTCAGGAGTCGAAGATCGCCTGGATCAGCAGCGAACGTATTTATAACGAATCGAGGCTGGCCAAGCTGGCCAGCGCCAAGCTGGCCGAAGAGTTCCGCTCGCGTGAAAAAGCCGTGCAGGAACTGGCTAGCCGCTTCAAGGTCGCCAACGAAGCCCTGGAAAAGGACATGCCGACCCTGAGCGAGGCGGAGCGCGCCAAGCGCCAGCGCGAGTTTTTCGAGCTGGACAAGGAGCTGCAACGCCGCCAGCGCGAATTTCGCGAAGACCTGAGCCAGCGTACGAACGAAGAGCGCAGCGCCATCGCGGAAAAAGCCAACACCATCATCCAGCAGATGGCGCATATCGAAGGATATGACATCGTGCTGCAGGAAGCCCTGTGGGCCAGCCCGCGCATCGACATTACCGACAAGGTATTGAAGGCGCTGGACAAGTAACTGTAATAGTTTTTACGCCTGACAGTGCCGTGGCGAGCGGAGGTGAGTTGTGGTTGAGAAGCGGAGCTGTGCTGGAGCACAGTGAGCATCGGAGACCGCAAATCGCGCCGCGCAGCAGGCATAGTCAGGCGTTCTTATAAAGGTAAAAGATGGGCACTCGACTAGGAGAATTGGTCGAACGCTTCGGCGGGCAGTTGGCGGGCGATCCGAACCTGGAAGTTTCAGGTATCGCACCGCTGGCCGACGCCGGCGCTTCGCACATCAGCTTTCTCAGCAACAGCAAATTCCGCGCACAGGCCGCCCAGAGCGGCGCCGCGGCGCTGATCCTCACGCCGGCCGACGACGCGCTGATCGGCGGCGACTACGCCGGCGCGCGTATCGTCACCCCGAATCCCTATGTGTATTTCGCGCGTGCGGCGCAGTATTTCGCCGCCCTGCACGAGATCAAGGCCCCGGTCGGCATCCATCCGGGCGCCTTTGTCGACGCCAGCGCGCAGGTTGATGCCAGCGCCTCCGTCGGCGTGCATGCGGTGATCGAAGCGGGCGCCGTGATCGGTGCCGGCTGCGTCATCGGCGCCGGCTGCGTGGTGGGCCGCGACGCCGTCATCGGCGCCGGTACCCAGCTGTTCGCCAACGTGACCTTCCACGCGCGCTGCGTGATCGGCCAGCGCGGCATCATCCATTCGGGCGCCGTGATCGGCACCGACGGATTCGGCTTCGCCAACGAAGGTGGCGTGTATATCAAGATTCCGCAGACGGGCAGGGTGGTGATCGGTGACGATGTCGATATCGGCGCCAACACCACCATCGACCGTGGCGCACTGGCCGACACCATCATCGAAGATGGCGTCAAGCTCGATAACCAGATTCAGATCGGCCACAACTGCCATATCGGCGCGCACACGGCCATGGCCGGCTGCGTCGGCGTGGCCGGCAGCGCCATCATCGGCAAGTACTGCACCTTTGGCGGTGCCGCCATGGTGCTGGGCCACCTGACCATTGCCGACCGCGTCCACGTGGGCTCGGGCAGCATGGTTTCGCGTTCGATCCTGGAAGCGGGCCAGTACACGGGCTTCTATCCGCTGGCCAAGAACGCCGACTGGGAAAAGAGCGCCGCCATCGTGCGCAACCTGTCAAGCATGCGCGAGAAGATACGCGCGCTTGAAAAAACAATTAAAACACTGACCACGCAAGACGAAAAATGACTACTGAAAAAAAGACCCTCGACATCCTCGCCATCAAATCGCTGCTGCCGCACCGTTACCCGCTGCTGCTGGTTGACCGCGTGCTGGACTGGGAAGCGAACAAAACCATCACCGCCATCAAGAACGTGACGGTCAACGAAGAGTTCTTCCAGGGCCATTTCCCGCACAAGCCAGTCATGCCTGGCGTGCTGATGATCGAAGCGCTGGCGCAGACGGCGGCCTTGCTGTCGTTCCTGACGATGGGCGTGAAGCCGGACGAAAATTCGGTGGTGTACTTTGTCGGCATCGACAATGCGCGCTTCAAGCGTCCTGTCGAGCCGGGCGACCAGCTGAAGATGGATGTGGAAATCCTGCGCGTCTCGCGCGGCATCTGGAAATACAAGGCCGTCGGTACGGTCGACGGCAAGCTGGCGGTGGAAGCGGAACTGATGTGCACCATCCGCAGCGCGCAGGATGCGAGCCAGTCTGCGAGCCAGCCAGCGGGGCAGTAACATGGCGGCCATCCACTCCACGGCAGTCATCGACCCGAAGGCCGAGCTCGACAGTTCGGTCGAGGTGGGTCCGTACACCATCATCGGTCCGCACGTGCGCATCGGCGCCGGCACCAAGGTTGGCCCGCACGTGGTGATCGACGGGCACACGACGATCGGCAGCGATAACCACCTGTTCCAGTTTTCCTCCATCGGCGCGCAGCCGCAGGACAAAAAATGGGCGGGCGAGGCGACGCGCCTGGAAATCGGCGACCGCAATACCATCCGCGAATTCTGCACCTTCAACACGGGCACCGTGCAGGGCGGCGGTGTGACGCGCCTGGGCAATGACAACTGGATTTCGGCGTATGTGCACCTGGCGCACGACTGCCTGGTGGGCAACAACACGATTTTTTCGAACAATGCGCAGCTGGCGGGCCACGTGGAGATCGGCGACTGGGTCATCATGAGCGGCTTCGCCAATGTGCACCAGTTCTGCAAGATCGGCGCGCACGCTTTTGTCGGCATGAGCACCAGCCTGACGCAGGACGTGCCACCGTTCGTCCTGTTGAACGGCAATCCGGCGCAGGCGCATGGCGTCAATATCGAGGGCTTGAAACGCCGCGGCTTTACGCGCGAGCAGATCAACGGCATCCGCACCGCGTATAAACTCATCTACCGCTCGGGACTGACCCTGGAAGAATCCAAGGCAGCCCTGTTCGAAGAAGAAGCGGCATCGTCGCCCGAGGTGGCGGAACACATTCGTGCCATGCGCGAATTCCTTGGCGTGGCGTCGCGTGGCATCGTCCGCTGACCAGTCCGGCGGCCGGCCGGTCGCCAATGTCGCCATCGTCGCCGGCGAGGTGTCGGGTGACCTGCTGGCCAGCCGGCTGCTGTCCGGCCTCGTGCCGCAGCTGCCTGGTGCCCGCTTTCACGGCATTGGCGGCGAGCACATGGCCAGGCAGGGCTTCGTGTCCGACTGGCCGCTCGACAAGCTGACCGTGCGGGGCCTGTTCGAGATCATTCCCCGCTACCGCGAGATCAAGGGCATCCAGAACGCATTGCGCGACCAGCTGCTGGCGGAGCGTCCCGCCGTCTTCATCGGCGCCGACTACCCGGGCTTCAACCTGGGGCTGGAACAGCAGCTCAAGGAAGGCGGCATCCCTACCGTGCACTACATCGGGCCGCAGATATGGGCCTGGCGCGGTGGCCGCATCAAGAAAATCATCAAGGCCGTCTCGCACATGCTGGTGATCTTCCCCTTCGAGGAAGAGATCTACCGCAAGGCGGGCGTGCCCGTCACCTATGTCGGCCATCCGCTGGCCGAAATGATTCCGTTGCAGCCCGACGAAGCGGCCGCGCGTCGCACTTTGGGCTTGCCGGAAGACGCGAATGTCGTGACCCTGATGCCGGGCAGCCGCATGGGCGAACTCAAATACAATACGGTGGCGTTCGTGGCCGCCTGCAAGCTGCTGCTGGCGCGCGACCGCTCGCTGCGTTTCGTCGCGCCCATGGCCGGCGAAAAGCAGCGCCAGTACTTCCTGCAATTGATTGCGGAAGCAGGCTTGCAGGACGTCGAGATACTGCTGACGGATGGCGGCTCGCACACGGCCATCTGCGCCGCCGATGCGGTGCTGGTGGCGTCCGGCACGGCCTCGCTGGAAGTGGCGCTGTACAAGAAGCCCATGGTCATCGCCTACAAGATGATGCGCGCGTCGTGGGAAATCATGCGCCACATGGGTTACCAGCCGTGGATTGGCTTGCCCAACATCCTGGCGCGCGACTACCTGGTGCCCGAACTGCTGCAAAACGCGGCCAGCCCCGAATCGCTGGCCGAGGCCATGTGGCAGCAGCTGAGCGACGTGCCGGGCCGTTTGCGCCTGGTGCAGCGCTTCACGGACATGCACCACAGCCTGCTGCGCGACAGCGCGCGAGAGAGCGCCAACGCCGTCATGCAAGTCATCGCCGCCAACCGCAAGTAAGCCCCGATCATCGCTTCAACCGCAGTACCAACCAAAGATTCAACGTGAAAAATATCTATCCCGGCCTGTTTGACGACTTGCCATTCTCGCTCGATGAAATCATCTGCGGCGTCGACGAGGCAGGACGCGGTCCGCTGGCCGGCCCCGTGTTCGCCGCCGCCGTGATCCTCGACCCGAACCAGCCTATCGACGGCCTGCGCGACTCGAAAAAACTCAGCGAAACCAGGCGCGACCTGCTGGCGCCGCAGATCAAGGCCAAGGCTCTGGCCTGGGCCATCGCCGAAGCGTCGGAGGAAGAGATCGACCGCCTGAACATTTTGCAGGCGTCGATGCTGGCCATGCGCCGCGCCGTCGAGGCGTTGGCTACCGTGCCGACCCTGGCCCTGATCGACGGCAACCGCTGCCCCGTGATGCCGATACGCGGCATGGCCATCATTGGTGGCGACGACAAGGTCGATTCGATTTCCGCCGCCTCGATCCTGGCCAAGACGGCGCGCGACGCGGCCCTGGTACACCTGCATGCGGCCTATCCCGAATACTGCTTCGACCAGCACAAGGGCTACGGCACCAAGCTGCACCTCGAGCGCCTGCACCTGCACGGCGCCTCGCCCGTGCACCGCCGCTCGTTCGCGCCCGTGCGCAACGTGATCGCCCTGTTCGGCGCACAGGAGGTGGTGGCATGAAGACGATTACCTCGCGCGACAACGCGCAATACAAGGATTTGCTGAAGCTGGCGGGCAGTTCGCAGGCGCGCCGCAAGTCGGGCCGCACCTTGCTCGACGGCGTGCACCTGTGCCAATCCTACCTGCAGCTGCGCGGCATGCCGGAGCAATGCATCGTCAGCGAAAGCGCCTTGCAGAACGGGGAAGTGGCGGACATCGTCGGCCGGCTGGAAAGCCAGCGCGCGCACGTGCTGGGCTTGCCTGACGCGCTGTATAACGCGGTGAGCCAGGTCGAGCACGGCGTGGGCGTGATGTTCCTCATCGAGACGCCGGAACGGGCCGTCACGCAGCCCCTGGGCGTGTCGGCCGTGTTGCTCGATAACCTGCAAGATCCGGGCAACGTGGGTTCCATCCTGCGCAGCGCGGCGGCCGCCGGCATCACGCAGGTGTATTGCAGCGCCGGCACGGCCTTCTGCTGGTCGCCGAAGGTGCTGCGCGCGGCGATGGGCGCACACTTCGTGCTCGACATCTTTGAAAACGTCGACCTGGCGGCGCTCGTTTCCGGTGCCAAGGTGGCGACCCTCGCCACCAGCGGCTATGCCACGCAGCGATTGTACGACGTCGACCTGCGCCAGCCCGTCGCGTGGCTGTTCGGCCATGAAGGGCAGGGCGTCGCCGACGATTTATTGTCGATGGCCACGCACCAGGTGGTCATTCCCCACCTGGGCCAGATCGAATCGCTGAACGTGGCCGCCTGCGCCGCCGTGTGCTTCTTCGAACAGCTGCGCCAGGGCCAGGCCTGAACAGGATAGCCATGTTTTTCCCCCTGCTCGCCGACGGCGCCGCACGTGACGAGGCCTGGTGGCGTCAGGTGGCCGCGTTGTATCCCGCGCCGCCAGACGCCATCGTCAATCTCGAGCACGGCTATTTCGGCGCCATGGCCGCGCCCGTGCAAGCGGCCTTCGAGCAGGCCGTGCGCTACACCAACGAGCAACTGAGTCCTTTCGTGCGCGGCGAGTTCACGCGCACGCATGTGGATATCCTGCGCCAGCGCGTCGCCGCGCTGATCCACGCGGAGCCGCGCGAGATACTGCTGACCCGCAGCGGCACCGAGTCGATGCAGGTGCTGATCACGCAATACCACGGCCTGGCGCCCGGTGATACGGTACTGTGGAGCAATCTCGACTATCCGGCCATGCGCACGGCTATGCGCTGGCTGGCGCAGCGCCGTGGCGTCACCAGCACGCAAGTCACATTGCGCTTGCCCATCAGCGATGACGAGATCGTCGGCAGTTACGCGCAAGCCATGCGCCAGGCCGTCAAGCCCAAGTTGCTGCTGCTGTCGCAGGTGGCGCCGGCCAACGGCCAGCAATTGCCAGTGCAGGCCATCATGGCGCTGGCGCGCGAGCACGGCATTGACGTGCTGCTCGACAGCGCCCATGCGCTGGGGCAGGTCGACGTGGACGTGCAGGCCATGGGCGTCGATTTCGCCGGTTTCAATCTGCACAAATGGCTGGGGGCGCCGGCGGGACTCGGTGTCGTGTATATCCGCGCGTCGCAGCTGCACAAGATCGAGCCGCATTTTGGCGACGATGATTATCCGCCCGACGATATCCGCGGCCGCCTGCACATGGGCATGCCGCCGATCGGCGCCATCCTGGCCGCGCCTGCCGCATTGGACTTCCATGCGCGCCTGGGCGGCACGCCGGCCAAGATGGAGCGCCTGGCCTGGCTGCGCAATTACTGGGTCAGCCGCGCCGCGCAACTGCCCGGCGTGCGAATTCTGTCGCCGCTCGATGCCAGGCGTGGCACGGCGCTGGTGGCCTTTGCCGTCGATGGCATGCGTGCGCGGGAACTGCAACAGGCTTTATTGCACCGCTTCGGCGTGTTTACCGTCGAACGCAATATCGGCGATACCGACATCGTGCGCGCCACGGTGGCCATCACGACGCAGACCAGCGAACTCGATCAACTGGTCGCCGCGCTGACGGTGCTGTCCGGCGAGGCGAACACCTGACAAAACCGTCGCAAGCCATCTATACCGACGCGCAGCAGGTTTGGTCAAGCGTTCTAGTATTCGCGGCGGTTCGGCTTGATCTCTTGCAGGATCGTCGTGGAGATCTCTTCGATTGACTTGGTGGTCGACGACAGCCAGCGGATGCCTTCGCGTTTCATCATTTTTTCCGCCTCGTTGACCTCGTAACGGCAGTTTTCGATGGCCGCATACTTGCTTCCAGCGCGCCTTTCGTTGCGTATTTCCGACAAACGTTCGGGCGTAATGCTCAATCCGAAAATTTTATTCTTAAATTCCAGCAGGGCCGATGGCAGCTTGTCGCGCTCGAAATCGTCGGGAATCAGCGGATAATTGGCCGCCTTGATACCGTATTGCATGGCCAGATACAGGCTGGTGGGGGTCTTGCCAGAGCGTGACACACCCACCAGAATGACATCGGCCGAGGACAGGTTCTTGTGCGACTGGCCATCGTCGTGCGCCAGCGAATAGTTGATCGCCTCGATGCGGTTCTTGTATTCCTCGCTGTCGACGATATTGTGCGAGCGCCCGATGGTATGGGTCGACATGACGCCCAGTTCCTGCTCCAGCGGGGCGACAAAGGTCTGGATCAGGTCCATGTGCATGCCGCTGGACTTGCGGATCACGGCCGACAGGTCGTTCTTCACCAGGGTGGAGAAAATGATCGGACGCTGGCCATCGGTGGCGAACGCTTCGTTGATCTTGCGCGCCGCCTCGTAGGCCTTGTCCATGGTGTCGATGAAGGGCAGGCGGATCTGGCGGAAGCGCAGATCGAACTGCGTCAGCACCGAGTGGCCGAACGTCTCGGCGGTGATGCCGGTGCCGTCGGAAACGAAGAAGACGGTGCGGGCCGCGGAGGGCAGAGGGGGGCGTGGATCTTGTGTCATGGGTTTTCGGATCAAGATTGTGCGTCGTCAATTTGCGCCGCACAAGGTAAAATGGCTGCAACGGTATGATTGTGCTGCACGACGCCAAGAATAACAAGAAGACTGTCTGTGCGCCGCGCGTAAAGATTTCTATCATCAGTAAGGGTGTCATTATGACCAACGCAGTATCGCAACAGCAGGAAGACAAGGACGCGGTGTATGTTGCCTCGTTCGAGCATTTGCGCATGACGGATGTCGAATCCGTCGGCGGCAAGAACGCCTCCCTGGGCGAAATGATCAGCCAGCTGGCGGAAGCCGGCGTGCGCGTGCCCGGTGGCTTTGCCACCACGGCGCAGGCATTCCGCGATTTCCTGTCGTATAGCGCCAATGGCGGCTTGCCGCTGGCCGAACGCATCGCCCAGCGCCTCGAAGGGCTGAACATCGATGACGTGCGCTCGCTGGCGCAAGCCGGTGCCGAGATCCGTCAATGGATCGTGGAAACGCCATTCCAGCCACGCCTGGCCGCCGAAATCGACCAGTTCTATGCCAAGCTGGTGGCCGATTCCGATACCGAAATGTCGTTTGCCGTGCGTTCCTCCGCCACGGCGGAAGACTTGCCGGATGCTTCTTTTGCTGGCCAGCAAGAAACTTTCCTGAACGTGGTCGGCATCGACAACGTGCTCGAGGCCATGAAGCAGGTGTTCGCGTCGCTGTACAACGACCGCGCCATCTCGTACCGCGTGCACAAGGGTTTTACGCACGCTGAAGTGGCCTTGTCGGCCGGCGTGCAGCGCATGGTGCGTTCCGACCTGGGCGCGGCTGGCGTGATGTTTACCATCGATACGGAATCGGGCTTCAAGGACGTGGTCTTCGTCACCTCCAGCTATGGCCTGGGCGAAACCGTGGTGCAGGGCGCCGTCAATCCCGACGAATTCTATGTGCACAAGCCGATGCTGGAAAAAGGCAAGTCGCCCGTGATCCGCCGCAATATCGGCTCGAAGCTGCTGAAGATGGAATTCACGAACGAAGCGAAAGCTGGCCGTTCCGTGAAAACCGTCGACGTGCCCGTCGAAATGCGCAACCGCTACTCGCTGAACGACAGCGAAGTGGTGGAACTGGCCAAATACGCCGTCATCATCGAAAACCACTACGGCCGTCCGATGGACATCGAGTGGGGCAAGGATGGCCGCGACGGCAAGCTGTACATCCTGCAAGCGCGTCCAGAGACCGTCAAGTCGCAGCAAAAGGCGACCGACGTGCAAGAGCGCTTCAAGCTGAAAAGCACCGGCACCGTGCTGACGTCGGGCCGCGCCATCGGCCAGAAGATTGGCGCCGGCCCCGTGCGCGTGATCCACGATCCGGCCGACATGGAACGCGTGCAGCCAGGCGACGTGCTTGTTGCCGACATGACGGACCCGAACTGGGAGCCTGTCATGAAGCGCGCTTCGGCCATCGTCACCAACCGCGGCGGTCGTACTTGCCACGCAGCAATTATTGCGCGTGAACTGGGCGTGCCTGCCGTCGTCGGCTGCGGCGACGCGACCGACGTGCTGAAAGACGGTACGTTTGTCACCGTCGTGTGCTCCGAAGGCGACGAAGGCAAGATCTACGATGGCTTGCTGGAAACAGAAGTGTCGGAAGTGTCGCGCGGCGAATTGCCGAAGCTCGACACCAAGATCATGCTCAACGTGGGCAATCCGCAGCTGGCGTTCGATTTCCAGTCCGTGCCGAATGCCGGCGTGGGCCTGGCGCGCCTGGAATTCATCATCAATAACAATATTGGTGTGCACCCGCGCGCGATCCTGGAATACCCGAACATCGATGCCGACCTGAAAAAGGCCGTGGAATCGGTGGCGCGTGGCCACGCTTCGCCGAAGGCGTTCTACATCGACAAGCTGGCCGAAGGCATCGCCACCATCGCCGCCGCGTTCTGGCCGAAAAAAGTCATCGTGCGCCTGTCCGACTTCAAGTCGAACGAGTACAAGAAGCTGATCGGCGGTTCGCGCTACGAGCCGGACGAAGAAAACCCGATGCTGGGCTTCCGCGGCGCGGCGCGCTACCTGTCGGCCGACTTCTCCGAAGCATTCAACATGGAATGCGAAGCGATGAAGCGCGTGCGCAATGACATGGGCCTGACCAACGTGGAAATCATGGTGCCGTTCGTGCGCACCCTGGGCCAGGCCGAGAAAGTCATCGACTTGCTGGCGAAGAATGGCTTGAAGCGCGGCGAGAACGACTTGCGCGTCATCATGATGTGCGAAGTGCCGTCGAACGCCATCCTGGCCGACCAGTTCCTCGACCATTTCGATGGCTTCTCGATCGGTTCGAACGACCTGACCCAGCTGACCCTGGGTCTGGACCGCGATTCCGGCATGGAATTGCTGGCCGCCGACTTCGACGAGCGCGACCCTGCCGTGAAAGCCCTGCTGGCCCTGGCCATCAAGGCTTGCCTGGCACGCGGCAAGTACATCGGCATTTGCGGCCAGGGTCCTTCCGACCATCCGGACTTCGCCGTCTGGCTGATGGAGCAGGGCATCGAATCGATGTCGCTGAATCCGGATTCGGTGATCGACACCTGGCAGAAACTGGCTGCGCTGAAAGCGTAAGCATCTTTCCCGCCCTTTGAAAACCCGCTGCCGCTCACCCGGCAGCGGGTTTTTTTATGCCTGCCACGCGGCGCACGGCAGTATTCGATGGACTTGCTCCAGATCAGCTAAAATGATTCCACCAATACATTGAAACAGGAGTTCACATGGCAAGCAAGAAACCGAGCAAAGTGGCAAAGATCGATATCGGCATTTCCGAAGCGGACCGCGCGAAGATTGCGGACGGCCTGTCCGGCCTGCTGGCCGACAGCTACACCTTGTACCTGATGACCCATAATTTTCACTGGAACGTCAAGGGGCCGATGTTCAACACCCTGCACCTGATGTTCATGACGCAATATACGGAGCAGTGGGCCGCGCTGGACCTGATCGCCGAGCGCATCCGCGCCCTCGGCTACCCGGCGCCGGGCACCTACAAGGAATTCGTCAAGCTGGCCTCGATCAAGGAAATCGACGGCGTGCCGCCGGCGCTGGACATGGTCAGCCACCTGGTATCGGCACAGGAAGCAACCGCGCGCACGGCGCGCCGCCTGTTCCCGTTGCTGGAAAAGGCCAATGACCAGCCGACGGCCGACCTGATCACGCAGCGCCTGGATTTGCATGAAAAGACGGCGTGGATGTTGCGCAGCCTGCTCGAGGAATAAAGGCCGGGCCTGCGGCGCTAATTCGCCCCCGCCTATTGACGTCATCAGGAATTGCGTTAGACTGCTTGTATATAGGTGTTTGGCAAGAATAATATCAGGCAGTAATACGCATTAAACCCCGTCGCTTATATAGGCTACGGGGTTTTTTATTTTCGGATTCGCAAAGATGGAGGCATCATGGCTGAATGGGTAGGCTGGTTTGTGGCGGCTGGCGCGGTATTGATCCTGGAGCTGTTTACGGGCACGTTTTATTTGCTGATGATCGCCATCGGCATCAGTGCCGGAGGACTGGTGGCGCTGGCGGGCGGCAATGGCGGCTGGCAAGCCCTGACGGCCGCCATTGTCGGCGTGGCGGCCACCCTGTTATTGCGGCGCAGCCGTTTTGGCAAGGCGGCGCGGCGCGATGCGGCGCAGGACCCGAATGTGAATCTCGATATCGGCCAAAGCGTGGCGGTCGCGCATTGGGTCGATGGCGCGGCGCGCGTCATGTACCGCGGCGCCTTGTGGGATGTGGAGCTGATTCCCGGCGGCGATACGCAAGCCGGCCATTACACCATACATGCCGTGCGTGGCAGCCGTTTGATTGTTGGATAACCTGGAGAGTAGATTATGGAAGTAAGCACTGGTAGCGTGTCGCTGATCTTGTTATTGCTGGCATTGGTATTTGTCTTCAAGACGGTCAATGTGGTGCCGCAGCAGCATGCCTGGGTGGTGGAGCGTCTGGGCAAGTTTCACGCGGTATTGGGTCCTGGCCTGAATATTGTCGTGCCTTTTGTCGACCGTATCGCCTACAAGCACGTGCTCAAGGAAATTCCGCTCGACGTGCCGCCGCAGGTGTGCATTACGCGCGACAATACGCAATTGCAGGTCGATGGCATTTTGTATTTCCAGATTACCGATGCCATGCGTGCTTCATATGGCTCGTCGAATTATATTGCCGCCATTACGCAGCTGGCGCAAACGACCTTGCGTTCGGTGATCGGTAAAATGGAACTCGACAAGACATTTGAAGAACGCGACCATATCAATACGGCCATCGTGAATGCCATCGATGAATCGGCGGCGAATTGGGGCGTCAAGGTATTGCGCTATGAAATCAAGGATTTGACGCCGCCCAAGGAAATCCTGCATGCGATGCAGGCACAGATTACGGCCGAACGCGAAAAGCGCGCCCTGATTGCCGCCTCGGAAGGGCGCAAGCAGGAACAGATCAATATCGCCAGCGGTGAGCGCGAAGCGGCCATTGCCCGCTCCGAAGGCGAGAAGCAGGCCTCGATCAACCGTGCCGAAGGCCAGGCCACGGCCATCGTCGCGCTGGCGCAAGCCAGTGCCGAGGCGCTGCGCCAGGTGGGTGCCGCCATTCGCGAACCGGGCGGGGAAGATGCCGTGAACCTGAAAGTAGCCGAGCAGTATGTGGGCGCGTTCGCACAATTGGCGAAAACCAATAACTCGATTATCGTGCCGGCGAATCTGGGCGATATGAGCGGTTTGATCGCCACGGCGATGCAGGTGGTGAAAACGCAGAAGCCGAAAGGCAGTGTGGCGATTCCCTGATTGCCTGGTGAATAGCAAACTCGTAGCAGGTTTGTCTTTAAAACTGCCCGCCATATCGCGGGCAGTTTTCAATTGCGCCATTGGAATATATGCTGGCAGACGGGCTGGAGTATCTGCGCTTGAATCCATAACGTTGAAATCTTTTCTTTATGCTATGCTGTGCGCACTTTCGGGCTTATATGCTGTCGTGCGACGCTTATCTTTTTGATTAAGTAGAATCTGCGGCTCATGCATGGCTATGATTGCGCCGATATCCGCGACGGATACTTGGGAGGAATTTTTGGAGTTGATGCATAAGGGCGATAGTATTGCTCCCATGTATATTTTGAATTGCAATTTATAATTACTATAAATTGCAATGAAACAAAAAGTACTGCAAAATAAATACTGCCGATGGCGCTGTATTGAACCGCAGCCGTACAAAGCGGAGACGCTTGCACAGGCAGTTCATGCGCGATGCCGGTTCCCCATGCTGGAAGGATTACACTGTTTGAAAGCCAGGGAAGCAGGTTTTTTGGTAAAAGAATTGTAAAAAACAATCAAATCTGAAGAAAAATCACCTCAGTCGCGTTACAATTGGATAGAATTTAACTGTTCAGTTATATTTTTCAACTCACACAAGGAAATATCATGGATCTGTCCAGCTTATCCCTGTCCGAACTGCGCACCTTGCAGGACGACATCAAGAAGCAAATGAAGAAACGCGAACAGGACGATCTGTCCAAAGCGCGCGAGCAAATCCTGGCAATCGCCCAGAGCGTTGGCGTTTCCGTAAAAGATCTGGTTGGTACGGGTATCCGCGCTAAAACCGGCACGGTCGCAGTACGCTATCGCAATCCGGATGACGCGACGCAGCAATGGACTGGCCGTGGCCGTCAGCCGAAATGGGTCAAAGAGTGGACCGATTCGGGCAAGTCGCGTGATCTGCTGAAGGTGTGATTCTGAAGGTTTAAAAACCGTTCATTCGGATGCTTGTCCTGTGCAGTGATACAGGTGTAGTACAAGGCAGCATGCAAGCATCCGGAACTTTCCTGATTTATCGTCTTTGGCCAGGCAGGCAAAGCTGATTCATTCGCTTATCTCCATGGTGTTTTCACCAATACCAGTTTTTTCCCGCCGTATCTCTTTCCATTCCCTGTTTTTATCCCATTGCGCTGTGCGTTTCCGCTTGCCGCAGGCACCGGCAAAATAAAACCCGGCATATAGCCGGGCTTGATGGTATCGGCGCAGCACGCTGCGCGTAGCGCCGGATCAGCGGCGGTGCGACTTCATCGCCGCCTGGACTTCGCGCGCGCCGTCGCGGTCGCGTTCCGCTGCCCGCTTGTCGTGCTGCTTCTTGCCCTTGGCCAGACCGATTTCGCATTTCACGCGGCCGCCCTTGTAGTGCAGGTTGAGCGGCACCAGGGTATAGCCGGAGCGTTCCACCTTGCCGATCAGTTTATCCATTTCCGCACGGTGCAGCAGCAGCTTGCGCGTGCGAACGGCTTCCGGATGGATGTGGGTGGAGGCGGTCGGCAGGGCGCTGATATGCGCACCGAACAGGAAGAGTTCATCGCCGCGGACGACGACGTAGGCTTCCTTGATTTGTACGCGGGCGTCGCGGATGGCTTTGACTTCCCAGCCTTCCAGCACGATGCCGGCTTCGTAGCGATCCTCGATAAAGTAGTCGTGGAAGGCTTTTCTGTTGTCTGCTATGGTCATGAGATGGTAAATGTGCGCGGGTCGGTTAAACTACTGTCTCGCGCAAGCGCGATAAAATCAAATGTATCCAACATCATAGCAAATGGTTCTTCAATGGCAGTAGTACATAAATCAGTTTTTCTCGGCTATAGCGCCGAACAAATGTTCGCGCTGGTGGCGGCGGTGGAGGATTATCCCAAATTCCTGCCCTGGTGCGGTGCGGTCGAGATTCGCGAGCGGGGCGAGAACACGGTTGTCGCCAGCGTGGGCATACATTACCACGGCGTGCGCCAAAGCTTCACCACGTCCAACGAGAACGTGCCGCCGACCTCCATCAAGATGAAGCTGGTGGACGGTCCTTTCAAGACCCTCGACGGCGTGTGGACCTTCAAGGCCCTGCGCGAAGATGCGTGCAAGATCGAACTGGACCTGCACTACGAGTTTTCCAGCCGCGTACTGGAACAGATCATCGGCCCCGTCTTCGGCATGATCGCCAACAGCATGGTCGATTCCTTCTGCAAGCGCGCGGAGACGGTGTATGGCTGAAGCAGGCATCACGGTGCAAGTATGCCACGCGCTGCCGGACAGCACGTTCCTGCGCTCCTTGAATGTGCCTGCTGGCACCACCATCGAGCAGGCGGTGGCGCTGAGCGGACTGCTGCGGGAAATCCCCGCCATCGACCTGGCCGTGAACATGGTCGGTATCTATGGCAAGAAGAAGCCGTTGGATACCGTCCTGCGCGAGCATGATCGGGTGGAAGTTTACCGTCCCTTGCAGGCAGACCCGAAAGAAGCGCGCCGGCGCAGGGCTGGCGGCAAGCCTGCGAAGGGCTGAGCGGTCATGCCCATCGCCGCGAAGCCATTGCCTGGTGAGCGCCATTTTTTGCTATTTCCAAATATCTTTTTTATGCCGCAAGGACGGAGGGCGCTTTTTTCTGTATAATCTGCTTTTGCGCCAATAGGAAATGCTATGCGTCTACTTCAAAAAGCACTCACATTCGATGACGTGCTGCTCGTCCCAGCCTACTCCAACGTTCTGCCCGCCGATACGTCCCTCAAAACTCGCCTGACCCGCAATATCACCCTGAATATTCCCTTGCTGTCCGCAGCCATGGATACGGTGACGGAAGCCCGTCTGGCGATCGCGATGGCCCAGGAAGGCGGCATCGGCATCATCCACAAGAATTTGAACCCGAAGGACCAGGCACGTGAAGTGGCCCGCGTAAAGCGTTTCGAAGCAGGTGTGTTGCGTGATCCGATCACGATTCCGCCGGAAATGAAAATCCGCGACGTGATCGCTCTGACGGAACAGTACGGCATCAGCGGTTTCCCTGTTGTCAAGGGCAAGGAAGTCGTCGGCATCATCACCAACCGCGATTTGCGCTTTGAAAAGGAACTCGACGCGGAAGCTTCCGCCAAGATGACCCCGCGCGAAAAGCTGGTGGTCGTGAACGAAGACGCCGATACGGCTGAAGCCAAGCGCCTGATGAACAAGCACCGCCTCGAGCGCGTGCTGGTCGTCAATGACGCGTTTGAGCTGCGCGGCCTGATCACCGTCAAGGATATCCAGAAATCGACCTCCCACCCGTTCGCATCGAAAGACAGCCAGGGCAAACTGCTGGTCGGCGCCGCTGTCGGCGTAGGCGCCAAGGATGAAGAACGCATCGACCTGCTGGTCGCTGCCGGTGTCGACGTGCTGGTGGTCGATACGGCCCACGGTCACTCGCAAGGTATCCTCGACCGCGTACGCTGGATCAAGACCAAGTACCCGCAAGTGGAAGTGATTGGCGGCAATATCGCTACCGCCGCCGCCGCCAAGGCGTTGGTGGAATACGGCGCCGATGCGGTCAAGGTCGGCATCGGTCCTGGCTCGATCTGCACCACGCGTATCGTCGCCGGCGTGGGCGTGCCGCAAATCACGGCCATTTCGAATGTTGCCGAAGCTTTGGCCGGTACGGGCGTGCCATGTATCGCCGATGGCGGTATCCGCTTCTCGGGCGATATCTCGAAAGCGCTGGCCGCTGGCGCCTCGACCGTCATGATGGGTTCCATGTTTGCCGGTACGGAAGAAGCACCAGGCGAAGTGATCCTGTACCAGGGCCGCAGCTACAAATCGTACCGCGGCATGGGTTCGCTGGGCGCGATGTCCGATGGTTCGGCTGACCGTTATTTCCAGGACGCCACCATGAAGGCCGACAAGTTCGTGCCTGAAGGTATCGAAGGCCGCGTCGCCTACAAGGGCAGCGTGCTGGCGATCATCTTCCAGCTGGTGGGCGGCGTGCGTCAATCGATGGGTTACTGCGGTTGCGCCACCATCGACGAACTGCGCGAAAAAGCGGAATTCGTGGAAATCACCTCAGCCGGCATGCGCGAGTCGCATGTCCATGATGTGCAGATCACGAAAGAAGCGCCAAATTATCGCTCCGAGTAAGCGGTAACGAAAGTCCAGACCGGCGCCCAGTGCGCCGGTTTTGCAATTGACCCTGAATAAAGCTCCGACCATGCATTCTAAAATCCTCATTCTCGATTTCGGTTCCCAAGTCACCCAGTTGATCGCCCGCCGCGTGCGCGATTCCGGCGTGTTTTCCGAAGTCTTCCCGTATGACGTCAGCGACGAATTCGTGCGCAACTATGGCGCTGCCGGCGTGATCCTGTCGGGCAGCCACAATTCCACGCTGGATGGCGACTCGCCGCGCGCGCCGCAAGCCGTGTTTGAGCTGGGCGTGCCCGTGCTGGGCATCTGCTACGGCATGCAAACCATGGCGGCCCAGCTGGGCGGCAAAGTGGAAAATGGCCTGGTGCGCGAATTCGGCTACGCCGAAGTGCGCGCCCGCAGCCATACCAAGTTGCTCAACGGTATTGCCGACTTCGTCACAGACGAAGGCCACGGCATGCTGAAAGTGTGGATGAGCCATGGCGACAAGGTGCTGGAAATGCCGCCAGGCTTCAAGCTGATGGGCAACACCCCGAGCTGCCCGATCGCGGCCATGGCCGACGAAGAGCGCCAGTTCTACGGCGTGCAATTCCACCCGGAAGTGACGCACACGGTGCAGGGCAAGGCCATGATCGGCCGTTTCGTGCATGAAATCTGCGGCTGCAAGTCGGACTGGAACATGCCCGACTACATCAGCGAAGCGGTGGAAAAAATCCGCGCGCAAGTCGGTAGCGATGACGTCATCCTGGGCCTGTCCGGCGGCGTCGATTCGTCCGTGGCTGCTGCCCTGATCCACCGCGCCATCGGCGACCAGCTGACCTGCGTCTTTGTCGACCACGGCCTGCTGCGCCTGGACGAAGGCAAGATGGTGATGGACATGTTCGCCAAGAACCTGGGCGTGAAAGTCATCCGCGTCGATGCGGAAGACCAGTTCATGGGCCACCTGGCCGGCGTTACCGATCCCGAGCAAAAGCGCAAGATCATCGGCCGCGAATTCGTCGAAGTCTTCCAGGTCGAGTCGGGCAAGCTGGTCAACGCCAAATGGCTGGCGCAAGGCACGATCTACCCGGACGTCATCGAATCGGCCGGTAAAGGTAAAAAAGGCCAGACTATCAAGAGCCACCACAACGTGGGCGGCTTGCCGGACACCATGAAGCTCAAGTTGCTTGAGCCTTTGCGCGAACTGTTCAAGGACGAAGTGCGCAAACTGGGCGTGGCCCTGGGTCTGCCGCATGACATGGTCTATCGCCACCCGTTCCCGGGCCCGGGCCTGGGCGTGCGCATCCTCGGCGAAGTCAAGAAAGACTACGCCGATCTGCTGCGCCGCGCCGACGCCATCTTCATCGAAGAACTGCGCAACACGCCGTACGAATTCGTCGCCGGCCAGGCCGTCGACCCGGACGCGCTGCCAGCGAACTGGTATGAAGCGACGAGCCAGGCTTTCGCCGTCTTCCTGCCTGTCAAATCGGTGGGCGTGATGGGCGATGGCCGTACCTACGAATACGTGGTGGCCTTGCGCGCCGTGCAAACGCAGGACTTCATGACGGCCCACTGGGCGCACTTGCCGCACAGCTTGCTGGGCAAGGTCTCCAACCGCATCATCAATGAAGTGCGCGGCATCAACCGCGTCGTCTACGATATCTCGGGCAAGCCGCCGGCGACCATCGAGTGGGAGTGAGTTTCCCTAGGGGAGCATTTTCATCGTCATGCTCATCATGGTGATTCAGTAAGCAGGGCCCTGTTTTTACAGGGCCTTTTTTTATGGCGCTGGACTGTTATACCCGGAGAGCCGGTAGCCCATGCCGCCAGGCGGCTCGGGTTGCATGGCAAATCTGGCCCGCTCAGGAGGGGATCAGGAAGCCGGCCTTGATGGCCTTGAGGACGGCTTGTTGGCGCGTCTGTACATTGAATTTCTTCTTCGCATTGGAGACATGAAAATTGATGGTGCCTTCGGAACGCAGCAGGATGCGCGAAATTTCCCACGAGGACTTGCCCGCCATGATCCACTGCAGGCATTCCATTTCGCGCGTGGTCAGCGGATTGGCGCCAGGCACGGGCGGCGCGTCGTGCTTGATGAAGCGGGCGGACGATTCGATCACGTAGTCGCGGATCAGGGCCAGCTGCGCAATCGTGGCGAAGCTGTCGCGTTCAGCATCCATCGGCGGCGCGTTGCGGATAAAACTCAACATACCCGTTTCACCGCTTGCGCCGTGCACCGGGAAGCAAAAACCGGAGCGCATGCCGTGCTGGCACGCCTGTTCATAGAAGGCGCGCTGTGCGGGACTGGTGAAACTTTCCGGCCGCCATAACAGCGGCATGGTATTGGCCAGGCAGTGGGAGATGCTGGGATCGCTTTCATGCAGGCGTTCCGAGACATACAGCGCGCGCCAGGACGGCGGATAGTTGCTCACGACAAAGGACGCCTCCGGTGCCGGCCAGTGAAAAGCCACCGTCTTTTCCGGCGCGACGCCGTAATACACATGCTCGTAGCCGCATTGTGCGCCGATGCTGAACAGGAGACGGGTCCAGTCCGCTTCGGTTTGGCATCGCACCAGGCTAAACAGGTCATCCAGCAGCAGCATGGAATACTCCTCGGGTTGATGATGGTGGTTCGTAACGCCAACATGCAAGACGCGTCCCGGCGATCACGGTGTCGTCGCAATCGCTGCCTGTCATCAGGCGCGGTGGCAGGGGCGGGCGCAGCATCACAATACGAAGGTTAAACGAAGGGCAGATTTGTATGTTGCAGGATTTGAGCATTAGCAACACCTAGTAAAAATAATAGTTTTCTAGCAATCGTTACATTGTCACAAGCAGAGGCCGTATAAGGTTTCTGATGATGCAAGTAATGCGGAGAAACCCCTCTTTTTGTCCCGCTTGCTGGTGAGAATGCGTGATTATCTGGCCCATCGCCGGCCCGGCTCGCGCGGCGTGTCGCGGATACACCAAAGCCATGCCAGCGCAAACTGGCACATTTGTCAGGTGACTCGTGCCGCGCCAGCGTGGCTTAATGTCGTTGCTGACCAATGCATTGTCGGTCGACTTGAAAAAACGGACGCGTGTAGTTCAACGAATTTTCACTCTTAGAGGAATGCATCATGACATCTGAGTACAAGTACGCCACGGCGGAAATCAGTGTGCAAAACGCCCAGCCTGGCCAGCGCATCTCGGTCACACTGGACATCGAAACGAAATCGGACACCCTGTGCTGGAGCACCGGCGATCCATCGGAAGACAGCAATTCGGGCATCACCATTAACGCCTCGGGCGGCGTGGCCCTGCCGTTGAGCAGCCTGAGCGTCAATGGCGTCCTGATCGACCTGCAGATCAGCGCCGGCGGTTCGGATTCGGTAACCTTCAACATTTCGCCTTGCCTGACGGCCAATGGCAGCCTGTCGCTGCTGAAGATCAAGTCGACCAGCGATAGCGGTCCCGTGCTGACCTTCAATTTCGATGGCAAGAAGCCGATCACGCTGAGCCAGAACTTTGTCATCCTGGAGTGGCCGAATTAAGCCTTGCTGAAGCTGGCGCATCGGCACCCGTGTGAATGCCCGCCCGCGGCAGGGCATTCATCTTTTTTGGCTCTTCGAGGAATTACCGTGCAAGAATATTCGATCGCATTCATCTTTGAAGTCAGGTCCGACAATACGGTCCCGCTGAACGCCGTCCTGTCGATCACCGATGCCAACAGGATTTCGCTAACCGGAACACCGGTGCAGATCCAGCCCTGGGGCGGCGCGCCTGCCACGCCTCCGCTGGCTTACCTGAATGTCAAGGAAAACGGCATCAACCTGCAGGCAGGCGCCAATCCATCGGGCGACCAGCAAGCGCTGGAAGTGGTGGTCGGCGTGGTCCCGGCCGGCGCCAGCATGACCGTCAACTTCACCTATGTCGATGTGACCGTGCTGGGCTATTACAAATTTCTCGGCGGCAGTAGCCAGGTGCCCTTGAAAGTGGGCAAGAACACCATCACCTTCCCGGAATAAACGCGCGATGAGCAAGCGGACTACGGGCGGTACCGACCTGGCGGCGACGACGCTTGCGGAGCATACGCCGGCCGCCGCGCCGCGCAAGCGCTCCGCGTCCATCAGCAAGCCGGCCGGCCAGGCGCTGGCGCAGGCCGAGGCAAAGCTGGTCATGGCGCGCATCCAGATCGATGCCCTGGCCTTGAATCCGCATGAATTGCAGCACCTGCAATCGCACCTGCTGAGCAACCCGCTGCACGCGCTCAACGAGCAGTGCTACCACGAGGTGACGACGTTTCGCCAGCTGAGCATCCGTTTTTTCCAGTTGCGTGCCAACAGCAAGGCCTTCCTGAGCATCCGCCCCGACCAGAAGGCGATCTGGAGCGAAGGCGGCGAGGACAGCCGCATGGTGGGACTGTGCATGTCCAGCAACGCGCCCGCCATGTATCTGAGCAGCTTGCTCATCAATGCGCGCGAAATCATCCTCGAAACCTACCAGGACTGCGACGAGGTCAGCATCGAACTGTACGTGCAGACCAGCCAGCCGCAGCTGCAGGGCCGGGTCGACCTGCCGCCCGGTGCCAGCGTCTGCCTGCAATCGCGCGGCGACCGCAGCACGGTCATCGGCCTGAGTTCATTTGCGATCGATCTTGCCTGATGAATACTCCAACGCTCCAGCTTGACACCGCACACGGCCAGCGCATGCAAGGCGACCCCTTGCCGGTCGTGTTGATATTCAAGAATATCGCGGCCGACTCGAACATCAATTTCACGTTCACCACGGCCGGCACCGAATGGTCGCTGGGCGCGCGCTCGGGCGACAGCATGGGCTTCACGGTGGTGGCCGAACAGAACGGCGGCCAGCGCCAGTCATGTATCCGTTCGGTTGAATTTTCCGGCGGCTTGCTGGCCATCCGCACCGCCAGCGGTGGCGCCGCGCTCAACGCCTTCACCATGACCCTGTTCCTGCGCGTGGCCCCCGGCGTCGATTATCTGCAGGGCTATTGCACGCTCAACAACGAAGCGAGCGTGATGGCGTTTTTCGGTTCGCAGCGCGCGATGGAGTGGCGCAACGGGCGCATCAGCGCAGTCCTGCGCGATCCCGACGCCAATTCGCGCAGCGTGATCCTGTCGGTGCAGAATGCCTATCCGGGCGACCGCATCGCCCTCGAACTGTCGACCAAGAAAGGTCTGGGACTGGCCACCTGGTGTCTGGGACCGGGAGGAGAAGAGTCGGGTGGCATCCGCCTGGCCGGCGCCCAGCCCAGCGTGCCGCTCAAGTTCTTTGCGTACGGCACCCGCGTGCTGGAATTCGAGACGAGCCAGAGCGCCGACGCCGGCGCCACGCTGGACTTCTTCATGCAGGCTTACCTGAGCTGGCAGCCGCACGATCTGCCGTACATCTACCTCAAGGCCACCTGCGACCCCAACGTGAGCCTGTTTGCCCACATCGGCAACCGCCAGCCGCAACTGGTCAGCCAGACCTTCACCGTGTTTACGCTCTAGCCATGGGACCGGCGACCATCGATTCCGGACAGGTGCTGCGCTGCGTGAGCGAGTCGCTGCGCTCGCTGATCCGCGCGCACATCCCGGAACTCGCGAATGAATCGGCGGTCGTGTTCGACTCGCCCGCCGAGATCGACAGCCAGGGCGCGACCATGCTCTCGCTCTACCTCTACAACATCGAGATCAATCCCTACCTGCGCAACCTGCCGCCCACGCTCACCCGCGGCCAGGGCAGGGGCGGGCCGAACTCGCTGGCCGTGACGCCGCCGCCGCTGGTCTCGGACCTGCTCTACATGATGGTGCCGTATGCGCGCTCGGCCGAACTCGAACTGGTGCTGGTGGACAAGCTGGTGCGCCTGTTCCACGACGTGCCGGCGCTCGCGGGCGCCTGGCTACACCCCCAGCTCAAGGCCAGCGGTAACGACTCGATCGCCATCGTGCCCGACGCCAGTCCGATCCTGACCTTGCACAATATCTGGAGCGGCTTTCCGAACAAGCCCTACAAGCTTACCAAGCTGTACACGCTGTCGCCGGTGCGCATCGCCTCGTCCCTGCAGCCGAGCGCCGAGATGGTTGCCGACAGCACATTGGAGACGACGCGGCGCGCCATCGCCGGGGCGGGAGCGGCATGAAGCTGAGCGCCGTGATCCAGCTGATCGACGGTTTCAGCATGGCGCCGGCAGTGGGCGCGCGCGCGCATTTCCTGCTGAACGACAAACCCATTGTGCCGCAGGACAAGGCACAGGCCTTTTACGCCTTTGCCGGCCTCGACGACGGCAGCTACCGGCTCGACGTACTCAGTGCCGACCACCGCTACTTCGACCAGCAGCTGACGTTCGAGGTGCCGCTCAAGGAGCCGCTGGCGGACGCAATCGTCGCCTGCGTGCTGGCGCCCAGTCCCCTCTATCCGTATCCCGAGGGGACCACGCTGATCCGCGGCAAGATCGTCGACGCCGCCGCGCAACCGCTGGCCCAGGTCGTCATCAGTGCCGGCTACCAGGGCGCGCGCGCCAAGGCGCAGGCAGTGGCGGGCGCCTCGTCCGGCTATGGCCGCTATGCGGGCCGCTACGCGCTGGCGCTGCGGGGTAAACTGGACGAGCCGACCACGGTCGCGCTTGGCTTTAGCAAGGCCGGCCACGCCAAGGTCAGCAGGCAGGTCAGCGTGCAACCAGGTTCCATGCTGTTCCTTGACATCGAGATGCCGTAATCCACACGAGAGACTTATTTTGGCCACTTATAACCATCCCGGTATTTATATTCAGGAAGTGCCAGGCACCCGCAGCATCCAGGGCGCTTCCACATCGACCCCGGCTTTCGTCGGCGTGACGGAAACGGGGCCGTACATGCAGCCCATCCTGCTCACCAGCTGGGCCGCCTACCAGCGCACGTTCGGCCAGCTGGCCTGGTATGCGATGGTGTCGTGGTCGGTCTACGAATTCTTCAACGAAGGGGGCGCCGCCTGCTATGTGGTGCGCGCCAGCGACAAAGCGAGCGCCAAGTGTGCCAGCGCCAAACAGCCGCTGGCCGTCACGGCCGTCACACCGGGACCCTGGGGCAACGCCATCAGCATCATGATCAGCAACGCCAGCGCGACCGACCCGAGCATCACGCCGGCGCCCACCACGCCCGTCTTCAATGTCACCGTGATGGTGGCGGCGGCGCTGATGGGCACGCCCGCCGCGCCCGTGGTGGCGACCATGCCGAACTTGCTGCTGCAGCAATACATCGTGCAAAACAGCCTCAGCCCGCAAACCTTCGGCACGGCCTCCTATTACGTACTGGAGCAGTTCAACGGCTTCACGGCCAACAGCATGATCAACGAGGCCAACAAGCCCAGCGCGCTGGCGACGCAGATCAACGCCAATTCCATGTTCATTCGCGTGGCGGTCAACAGCACCGCTTCGCCCACGCCGCCAGTGCGGCCACCGAATGGCGGGCCGACGGCGCTGAGCAACGGCGGCAACCCGAATTACGATCTGACCGATGCCACCAAGCTGCTCGACAAGGTGCAGGGCCTCAGCCTGCTGTCCGTGCCCGACACCGTCACGGCCACCGACAACAGCGGCAAGCAGTCGCTGGCGCTGCAGGGCACCCTGATCAATGCCGGCCTGATGTTCTGCATCGACAAACGCAACCTGTTCTATGTGATCGACCCGCCATTCGGCCAGAGCGTGCAGGACATCCTGTCATTCAAGTCCGGCCAGGGCCAGGCGCCGAAAGGCAATCCGAATGCGCTCAACTCCGATTTCGGCGCGCTGTATTACCCATGGGTCTACATCTACAATCCGATCGCCGGGGTCAACGTGCCGATCCCGCCGTCCGGTCCTGTGCTCGGCCGCTATGCATATACCGATATCAATGTGGGGGTGTTCAAGTCGCCCGCCGGGGTCAATGACGGCGCCTTGATGAGCGCAGTGCTGCTCGACCAAGCCCTGACCGATGCCGACCAGGACTTGCTGAACCCCGAAGGCATCAACGCGGTGCGCAATTTCATCAACTACGGCAACGTCATCTGGGGCGCACGCACGCTTGCGCTCAACACGGAATGGACCTATGTGAGCGTGCGGCGCCTGTTCATCTATGTCGAGCAAAGCCTGCGCCAGAGCCTGATGTGGGTGGTGTTCGAACCCAACGACCAGCAACTCTGGTCATCCATCACGCGCGACGTCAGCGCTTTCCTGACCACCCTGTGGCAGCAGGGCGGCCTGTTCGGCGCGACGGCCGCCGAAGCGTTTTTCGTCACCTGCGACGAATCGAACAATCCGCTCGAGACGCGCATGCTGGGGCAGCTGTACATCGACATCGGCCTGGCGGCAGTGTATCCGGCCGAGTTCGTCATCCTGCGCCTGACCCAAAAAACCAGCGCGCCCGATTCCGGCAGCTGAGCCCATCCACACCGATTGATTGCGGAGAACGCGCATGGCCACACAATTAACCGATCCCTACCGGGGATTCCGCTTCCGGGTCGAGATTGCCGGCATCCAGATCGCCGCGTTTTCCGAGGCGAGCGTACCCGACAGCACGATCGAGGCGGTCGAATACCGCGAAGGCACCGACCCGGTCTACAAGCGTTCGCTGTCGGGGCTCACCAGCTACGGCAAGCTGAGCCTGAAGAAGGGCCTGACCGACTCGATGGACCTGTACAACTGGTACCAGCTGGTGTCGACCCAGGGCTCGGGCGCGAAGGGGGCGCAAAAGAACGTTTCGCTGATACTCATGGATGCAGGCGGCGCCGACAAGGCGCGCTGGAACGTGATCAGCGCCTGGGCCAGCAAATACGAAAGCTCGGGCCTCAACGCGGCCAGCAGCGACGTGATGATCGAGACGTTCGAACTGACGATGCAATACATGACGCGCGTGTCGTAACGCGCACAAGGGGAAGCGGCAATGAGCGTGATCTGTACCGAAATCGAATTTATCCTGCCCTTGGGTTACCGCGACGGCGACGGCAACCTGCACCGCAATGGCGTGATGCGCCTGGCCACCGCCGGCGACGAGATCCTGCCGCTCAAGGATCACCGCGTCCAGAGCAACCCGGCCTACCTGATCATCATCGTGCTGTCGCGCGTGATCGTGCGTCTGGGCAGCCTTGAAATGGTCAGCACCAAGGTGGTCGAGGAGCTGTTCGCGGCCGACTTCTTCCACCTGCAGCAGCTGTACAACAAGATCAACCAGGTCGACACCGACGACGCCGGCTTGCCGGGGGAGGCGCAGGGCGCCCTGGGAAAGCCGGGCTTGCTCCAGTTTCCGACCAGCTTTACGCAGAGATAGCCTTCCTCGCCTATCACTTTCACTGGTCCCATGAAGACCTGATGGCGATGGAACACGCCGAGCGGCGCCGCTGGTGCGGCGAAATCAGCAAGATCAACCAGACGATGAATGCCGACGAGCGGCACAAGTCGATGCACAACCTGGGAGCATGAGATGGTGGTCGGTGTCAATGCAGTCATGGGTGCCGCGCAGCGCCAGCTGGGCCTGCGTATCGACCCGTTCAAGGCCTACAATTTTTTCGTCGAAGTCGAAGGCATCCTGGTGGGCGGCTTCATGTCCGTCGAAGGGCTCGAATCGAAGACCGAGGTGCGCACCGTGCGCCAGGGCGGCGTCAACGACATCGAGTACAAGCTGCCCGGCCAGGTGACCTGTTCCGACCTGGTGCTCAAGGCCGGCATCACGGCGCTCGACCCGATGTGGCTGTGGTACCAGTCGACGCTGAGCGGCGCCATCCGGCGCCGGAACGGCTCCATCTACCTGTTGGATGACCGCGGCTTGCCCAGCGTCTGGTGGGATTTCTACAATGCCTGGCCGGTGCAGTGGCAGGGGCCAAGCCTGGATGCGGGCGGCAGCCTGGTGGCATGCCAGTCGTTTACGCTGGCGCACGAAGGCATCCGCAAGAGCCTCGCGAGCAGCGTGTATTCGGCAGCGGCGGGGATACTCTGATGCGCGCCATGCACCTTGGCTGCGCCGGCCTGGCACAGCGCTTCCATGCGGCGCGCGGCGCGCCCCTGTGGCGTTTCGCCCATTCCGGCGCGCCGCTGCAGCTGCGCATGGCACATGGCGGAGGGGCAGGCCGGCACACGACGTCGGTGTTGCACTATTGGCAGCAATTCCGCTCGGCCATGGGGCTGGTGGTGCGCATGCAGGGCATGGCGCGCAAGGCGGACATGGCCGAACGCATCGAGGTACGCCTGCTGGAATTGCGGGCCAAGCTGATGCAGGCGCACGCGCGGCAGCAAACCCTCGTGCGCCTGGTGCTGCCGCGCCTGGAGCGCGGCGTGGCGCAGGCGCAGCAGGCCAGGGCCGCGACCATCGCCTGGCTGGCGCGCGGTGCGGAGCAGCCAGCCCTGGCGCTGGCCGTGCGCCATTTCGCCGCGCAGCCGGCAGCGGGGCAGCGGGGCGCCGTAGCGTTGGCGCGTGCCGTCGCGCGTTGCGCCGGCCTGCGCGCCGTAGCGGCGGTGTCTTCGCCGGTGCCGGCCCGGACAGCCATCCGGCGCGCGCAGCCGGCGGCGCATGGGGCCCCTTCCCAGCCGGCCGCTGGCGGCACGGCCAGCCCCGCCCCACGCGAGGCGGCGCGGCGAAGCGGCATGGCCAGACGGGCGCCGGCCAGCAATGGCGTTGCCGTGCCCGGCACGCCGTTCCTGCGTCCCGCATCGCATCCGGCACAGTTTCCGCGCGCAACGCGCCCGGCTGTGCCCGCCCGACAGGCAGGCGGCTGGCGCCCCCCGGTGCAGGCCGTGCCAGCGCCATTGCCAGCGCCGGCCGCGCGCGCCGCCATCGTCCTCGGACGCTACCAGGGCCGCCAGCCCGTGCGGCGCGACATGCGCCAGGCGGCGCCCGCTGCCACGGCTGAGCTGCAAAGCCGCGTCGAGCATATTGTCGATACGCGCATGCTCGGCGTGGAACGCGCGGTGCAGACCAGGGTGGTGCATGAAATCGTCCATGGCGGGCAGTCGCAGGAGCAGTTGCGCAAGGTGCTGGCCGAGACGCTGTTTTCCGCGCCAGTGCTGGCCTCGCTGACCGACCGCATGGCAAGCGCCATGGCGCGCCGCAGCGCCACCGAACGCTATCGCCGGGGAGGCGCCTGATGCTGGAAATGGCCAAGATCGTCGTGCATGCGACGCGCGAGGAAATCCCCGTGATGTACAACCCGACCGAACTGTCGCTGAACAAGACCGTGATGGTGCAGGGCGAGGGCTCGAACATTCAGTTCCAGCGGGTCAATAATGACGATCTGACCGTGTCGCTGTTTTTCGATACCTACGAGCGCCAGGTCGACGTGCGCAGCAAGACCAACAAGATCGTCGCGCTCACCGTGCCCAGCGTGGGCACGAATGTGCGCAAGGAGCCTCCGGTGCTGGTGTTTACCTGGGCCGGCCCGCTGTTTACGGGCATTATCGTCAAGCTCGACCAGAAATTCACGATGTTCCTCAGTTCCGGCATTCCCGTGCGCGCCGAGCTGAACGTGACGTTCAAGTCGGTGCTGACGGAAGAGGAGGACTTGCAGTCGCGCGGCTATTTCAATTGCCGCCAGCTGTGGCAGGTCAAGCAGGGCGACCGCCTGTACCTGATCGCGCAAGCGACCCTGGGCGACCCGAACCAGTGGCGCCTGATCGCCGCCCAGAACAGCATCGAGGATGCCTTGAATTTCCCGCAGCGCAAGGATATCGGCCGCAATCTGGTCATTCCCGACGTGCATGCCGGCACAGCGGGAGCCGTGTATGCTTAGCGTCCAGACCGGGGCATTCAAGATCCTGAAGAACCGCAGCCCTTTGCCATCCTCGATCGTGGCCGCCATCCACAATGTGCGCGTGCACGATGAAATCAATGTGCCGGCCATGTTCAGCTTCACGCTCGACATGGTGAAGGCGGACGGCGCCTGGCAGGACGTCGACCTCGACGTATTCAAGCCGGGCGACCAGATCACGATTTTTCTGGGCCTGAACCAGTTGCATCAACTGATCAGCGGCGATATCACGGCCATCGAACCGAGTTTCAGCACGGCATCCTCGGCCGCCACGATACGCGGTTTTGACCGCATGTACCGGCTCAAGTTCGGTACCCGCACCAAGACCTACAGCTTGCTCAACGATAACGAGATCGTCAGCGACGTGGCGCGCGCGGCACGTTTGCCGGTCACGCTGGAAGGTCAGCCGGACACCATCAACCAGTACGTCATCCAGAACAATGTCTCCAACTACGCCTTCCTGATGGAGCGCTGCAAGCAGCTCGACTATGAACTGCTCATGGCCGACACGACGCTCGTGTTCCGTCCCTCGGCCGAGGGCAACGGCGCCATCAAGACGCTCAGTTATCCGCGCGACCTGAGTGCGGTGAGCCTGAACCTGAAAGTGCCGACCATGGGCCAGAAGGTGACGGCCATCGGCTACGACGTCGAAACGAATGCCGTCATCACGGCCTTGGCGCAGTCCGGCACCAGCCAGGACAAGATGGGCGGCAGCGAAACGGGCTACGAGGCGGCAGAAGATTTTCCCAGTTCGGAAATGACGCTGCAATGTCCAGGCATCAGCGACCCGGCCGCACTGCAGGCGGTGGCCGACGCGCAGTTCCAGAGCCAGCTGCAAAGCTTTATCGAAGGCCAGGCCAGCCTGGTGGGCGACAGCGACCTGGTGGCTGGCGTGAACATCAAGATCACCGGGCTGAGCGAGCGTTTTGACGGCACCTATTACGTCACCTCGAGCACCCACGACTATGACGACAGCAGCGGCTACAAGACGGACATCAACGTGCGCAGGACGGGTATATGAACGGCAACGCATCCGGGGTCACGCTCGGCAAGGTCAGCAACACCGAAGACCCCAAGGGCCTGGGACGCATCCGTGTTTTTTTGACGCTGAGTGGCGCCACCATCGAGTCGGACTGGCTGCAGGTGATGAGCTTTTTCGCCGGCCCCGGCTATGGCGCCTTTTTCCTGCCGAGGAAAGACGATTCGGCCTTGCTGGCTTTCGCCGACGGCGACCCGAACCAGCCGTATGTGCTGGGCTTCCTGTGGAACGGCGTGCAAAAGCCGCCCGTCGAGGCGGCCCGGCAGCAGGAAGTGCGCATGCTCAGGACGCAGTTGGGCAAGACCATCGTGCTCGACGATAGTGCGCAGGGCAAGATTACCATCATCGACGAAAAGAACAACCAGATCGAGCTCGATACCGCCAACAACAAGATCAGCATCAGCAGCGAAGGCGACCTGGCGATCAGCGCCAAGGGCACGCTGACCATCAGCGCGCCCCACGTGGTGCTGCAGACCACGGATGGCAGCGTCAAGGCCGATTTGTCGGCCGAGGGCATGCAGTTGCAGGGCGCAAAGGCGCTCAAGCTGCAAGCCGCCATGATCGATCTGAACTGATGGGCATGGGCGCAGCCAAGGCGGGCGACAGTATCGTCAACGCCGCCGACATCCACATCGTACTGGTGCCGAGCCCGGGCGGACCGGTGCCGACCCCGCAGCCGTTCCCGTTTTCCGGCAAGATCGCCAGCAATACCAGTCTGAACGTGCGCATCAACGGCAGGCCTGCGGCGACCGTCGGTTCGATGGCCAACAATGTGCCGCCGCATATCGCCGCCAGCGGCCAGTTCCAGGTGCCGCCCACCAATCTCGGGCAGGTGATGCTTGGCAGCTTGACGGTCCGCATCAACGGCAAGGGCGCCGCGCGCGCGGGCGACCTGTGCGAAACCTGCCACGACCTGCCGCCGGCCGGTCCGCAGGCGCCGCCGCCGACCGTGCAGGTGGCCGGCATGAGCACCGTGAGGATGGGCTAGCGATGGCCACCGGCGCCGATTTCCTGGGCCAGGGCTGGGCGTTCCCCGTGCAGACCAGCGGCGGGCGCGTGCTGTTCGCGGCCGGCGCCGACGACATCGCCGAAGCCATCCTGATCATCTTGCAGACGGCACCAGGCGAAAGAGTGATGCTGCCGGCCTTCGGCTGCCGCATCAATGAGCTGGTGTTCTCGGCCGGCAATGCCAGCGCCAGCAGCCTGGCGCAGCTGTACGTGAAGCAGGCGCTGGACCGCTGGGAGCCGCGCATCCAGGTCACCGGCGTGGCCGCCCTCATCGACGCGCAACAGCCCAATTGCCTGCAGGTGTCGGTCGATTACCTGATCCGCTCGCACAACCAGCCGGCCAATCTGGTCTACCCATTCTTTCTCAAATAAGCCAGGACATACGCATGGACATACAATTGATCAACGACCGCCTTGCCGAATTGAAAAGCAACGAAAGTGCGGGACAGGCGCAGCTGCAGGCGCTGCAGGACGAATTCAACGAGCGCAAACGCCAGCTCCAGGCAACCTTGCTGCGCATCAGCGGCGCCATCCAGGTGCTTGAGGAGCTGCGCGCGGAAGTGGCAGGCGAGCCGCGTCCATGACTTCCCCGACGCTCGACTTCCGCGACGCCGAGCAGTTTTATGCGCAGACGCTGGCGCTGGCCAAGGCCTATGTCCCCGAATGGAGCGGCTACTGGAATACGCTGCCGCCAAGTGCGTCGGACGTCGACCAGGATCCGGGGCTGGTGCTGCTGAAGCTGTTTTCGCAGCTGGCCGCGTACACGGCCGATATCGAAAACGCCATGCCGGAGCAGCGCCGCCTGGGGTTTTTCCAGTTCATGAACATGCAGTTGCGCGCGCCGCTGGCGGCGCAGGCGCCGCTGCGCTTCCTGCTCAAGGCAGGCCAGCCGGCGGCGACGGTGCCGGCCCAGTGCGCGGTGCTCGATGCGCAAGACCAGACGATCCGCTTCCAGACCAACGAGACGCTGCTGGTGCTGCCCGCCACGCTGTCGGCGGCGCTGACGGTCATTCCGGCGCAGGACCAGTTTATCGATGCTTTGCCTAGCCTGCTCGGGGACCAGGCCGGGGTGCCGATCTTCGTGGCCAGCCAGCTGGTCGATCCGGCCGAACAGCCGCTCGGGCACTGGTTCATGATGGGCGATCCGATCCTGTTCAAGCCTGACGACGCGCTGCAGAGCATCACCGTCACCCTGACCGGCAAGCAGCTGTACCCTGAATATTTCGGACAATGGTTCGATGGCGCGCTGACGCCGCTGACGACGCAGTTGACGAGTTCATCGTCGGAGCGGCAGCTCGACATCGTGCTGGGCATGCCGCCGCGCGCGGCCGCCGTGCCGCTGGCGCAGCTCCAGCGGCAGTTGTACCGGGCGGGCGAGCCGGGCGCCGGTTTCGACGCCGCGCCCTTGAGCGGGCAGGATGGCGAAGCGCAATACTGGCTGCTGGTCAAGCCCGCGCCGCAAGTCAAGGTGCTGGCCTCGCTGGCCCAGCAATTGCCCGTCATCACGGGGTTGAACTGCACCTTCAAGGGCAAGGCCATCGTGCCGCAGCAGGCCGCCTGCAATGGCGTGCTGCTCGATATCGCCAATGGCGCCTATCCGTTCGGCGAAACGCCGAAAACCAACGATGCGTTCTACCTGCGCTCGGACAGCGTGTTCGCCAGGACCGGCGCCCTGGTGACGATCTATTTCACGCTGACGACCTTGGAATACACCTTTCCGGTGCGGCTGGTCTGGCAATTCTGGGACGGCTTGCAATGGAGCGCCTTCAACGCCACCACCACGGACGCCAGCACCTACCAGTTCGTCGACAGGATCAACAATTTTCAGTCCGATAGCCCGGACGGCCCCACCTGCATCCAGTTCGCCTGCCCGAAGTTCGGCCCGGGCACCGTGGCCGGTTCCGAAGGGCTGTGGATACGCTGCGTGATCGCCGAAGGCGGTTACGGGCAGCAGGGCGGCATTGCCAGCACCAGCGTCAGCACCACCATCGACGCCATCCCCGCGGACGTGCTGGGCCAGGCGCAAAAACTGGGGGTGAGCAAATACCTCAACGACGTGGCCGGCGTCAATTTCAGCTACACGATTTCCCAGCCGAGCTACTACCCGCCGTTCGTGCTGTCGGCGCGTATCGAATACAGCTTCGCGGCCAAGCCGCAGAGCTTCTGGAGCTACAACGCCTTCACCTTGAGCCGTTTCCTGTTCAGCCCGTTCAAACCGGTCGACGCGCTGCTGACCGGCTTCTATTTTGCCTTCGACGATGCGGGATTCGCCGCCGCCTGCGTCGGCAACAAGCTGGTCCTGTATTTCTATCTGCAGCAGGAACAGGCCGCCCCCGGGCGCACCCTGCAGTGGGAATACCACGACGGCCAGCAGTGGCGGGCGCTGGCGGTGGACGATGCCACCTACGGCTTGAGCCGCTCTGGCCTGGTCGGCTTCGTGGTTCCGGCCGCGATGCAGGCGGCCTACCTGTTTTCGCAGATGGCATTCTGGTTCCGCATCAACAACGCCCATGTCGACCGTACCATCCGTCTGTATGGCATGTATCCGAACACGGTCATGGCGTCGAACCTGACCACCCTGGTCGATGCAGTGCTCGGATCGAGCAACGACCAGATGTTCCAGCAGTTCACGCTCGACTATCCACCCGTGCTGGCCGACCTGCTGCTGTGCGTGATCGAACCTGCCGGGCTGATGGCGGGGCAGGACCCTGGCGCGGCCGAATTTGCCGATGCGGAGCTGGCGGACGTGCGCGTCGGCGCCGGCGAGGTGGCGCGGCGCTGGACCCAGGTCGAGAACTTCGCCTTCAGCGGCCCGACCGACCGCGTGTATACGCTCGACTATGCAAACGGGCTGCTGACCTTTGGCGATGGCTACAACGGCATGATCCCGCCGCCTGGGCACAACAATATCGTCGCCATCCGCTACCACCATACGCAAGGGTTGGCAGGAAATGTGGGCGCTGGCGCGCTGACGGTGCTGCGTCCCGGCATCGCCAACATCGCCGCAGTGGCCAATCCGGCCCCGGCGGCCGGCGGGGTCGGCTGCGCTACGCGGGCAGAACTGGCGGCCACCAGTCCCGCGCTGGTGCGGGCGGGTGGCTGGGCCGTGCAACTGCAGGATTTCACGGCCCTGGCCGGCGCCGCCAGCGCCCAGGTGGCACAGGCGCGCGCCGTGGAGGCCGAAGGCAATACCATCCGCATCGCGGTGCTGCCCCTGTCCACCGATCCGCTGCCGTACGCCAGCCCGGCGCTGCTGGACCAAGTGGGCGCGTATGTCAGGCAATACTGCCTGGCGGCGCTGGTCGGACGCATCGGTATCGAGGCGGCGCGCTATGTGCCGGTGTCCGTCACGGCGCAGCTGGCGGCCCGCATCGCGCCCGACCAGGTGCAAGCCGAACAGGCGCGCATCGCGGCGCTGCTGCGCGCCTATTTCCAGCCGGTGTATGGCGGTCCTCCCGCGCAGGGCTGGCGTTTCGGCCAGACCGTGCAGGCGTCCGCCATCCATGTGCTGCTGCGCAGCCTGCCTGGCGTGACCGGCGTGCTTGGCCTGAACGTGAATGGGCGCCAGGATGGCAATGTCGTGCTGGCGCCCACCGAGCTGCCCGTCGCTGGCAGCATGCTCGTGTATATCTCGGCGGTGTAGCCATGGCCTTCGAGCTGCCCGACCTCGACCGCAAGAGCTACCAGGAACTGGCAGCCGACCTGGTGCGCCGGATCCCGCAGTACACGCGCCAGTGGACGGACTACAACGATAGCGATCCGGGCATCACCCTGCTGCAATTGCTGGCCTGGCTGGACGAGTCGCTGCTGTACCAGGCCAATGCGATTCCCGTGCAGACGGACGAGAATTACCTGCGCTGGGTGCTGGGCCTGGCCTTTTCCGGCAACCAGACCGCCTACAGCCTGGCCGCCAAGGCCAACCATGACGCCGCCTTCCTGGCCTTGCAGCAGGTGCTGGCGCAGATCGAACAGGGCGCCGTGCTGAACAAGCCGACGCTGCAGCAATATGTGCTGGCCTATGTCGGCCGTCCCTACATGGCGCTGACCCTGCCGAACATTGACACGCTGGCGCTGGAAACCAACCAGGTTATCGCGCAGCAGGCTGCCGGCGGCACGGGCGCCACGCCGCTGCTGGTGCGGCGCGCATATGCGCAAAGCGCGGGGGAGGGCAGCGTTGCCTGGATACTCAGCGATGCGCAATGGCGCTACCAGTATCCGCCGTATCCGAACCAGGCCGGCAACGGCAAAAGCAATAGCGCCACGCGGCGCAAGGTGCTGATGATCGAGGCCGCCGACGACGCGGCCGCCGAGCGTACCTTGCTCACGGCCGTAAAGAAATACCTGGCCCCGCGCGTGATCGCCGGCAACCGGGTGCAGGCGCGTGCGGCGCAGTTCACCGACATCAACGTGACGCTGGTCGCCGGCTGCGTGCCGACGGTGCGCCTGGATGTCACGCTGGGCCTGCTGTTCGCGCGCCTCTTCGCCTACTTCCTGCCCTGCGAGGGAGGGCAGGCCGGTCAGGGTTGGCCATATGACGAGGCGCCCACCGAAGCGGCGCTGCGCCAGCTGGTCCTGGGCATGCCGGGCATCGATGCCATCGACGAGCTGGTCTTCGATTTCATCCCCACCCTGGCGCTCGACCGGATGGCCGTGCTGGACGTCAACGCCCAGCTTGCCGATCTGCCGCCCGGCACGCCCGCGATGTTTTACCGGGGATTGCCGCGCCTGCGCTGCCTCGATGTCAGCGTCAGGAGCAATGCCGCATGAGCGCGCCGTCAAGCTACCTGCGCTACCTGCCTGCCGTGTACAGCACCACGCAGCCGGCTTTTCTGGCGCAGTACCTGAAGATTTTTGAAAAGATATTGACCGGCATCGGCGACGCGGAGCTGGGCGGGCGCAAGGGCATCCATGAGCTGCTGCAGGCGGACGTCATCGGCAACCTGTTCTATCCGCGCCTGAGTTTCCTGTTTCCCCCGTCGGACACGAGTTTCATGCCGCCCATCTCAGGCGCGACGGCAAAGCAGGAAACGGCCATCCTGGCCGACCTCGACACCTATATCCAGGTGCCCGCGCCCAACGATCCGCTGGCCGGCTACGTGGCCGCCGCGCCGGGCGCATCGGATCCGAACGCGCCCATCGAAGCCTGGCTCGACGATTTTCTCGACTGGCTCGGCGGCTGGGTCGCGCTGGCCGTCGACAACGACTGGGACATCGACCAGAAGCGCACCGTGATCGCGGAAATCATGGCCCTGTACCGCATGCGCGGGACCTTGCAGGGCCTGGGCATGCTGGCCAACCTGCTGCTCGGGCTGCCCATGGCCATGCACGGCCAGCAACTGGACGACAGTGGCAAGTGGATTGCCATCGACGGCACCGTGTCGGTGACCATCAGCGCGCCGGCCGCACCCGACATCGTGGCAAGCGACCTGGCCGGCAACGCCTTCATCGTGCGCGACGCTTACGTTGCCGGCGCGCCCGTCGTGGCGGGATATCTGCCGTGGCTGTTCAATGTGCAGATGGTGCTGCCGAACGCGCACAACCCGCTGTTCATCCTGACGGCCTCCAACGTGGCGCAGATCCAGGCGCTGTATGGCCGGCTCGAGCAGTTCCTGCGCGTCATGAAGCCTGCCGCCAGCAACTACATCATCACGATCGTGCCCAGCATGCAGTTGCAGGCGCAAGGCTATGCCAGCGCGCTGGGCGTCAATACTTTACTCGGCCAACAAGGAATCCAGACATGAGCACCATCATCAAGGCGGACGTCGCCGACCACCTGAACTACCATACCGGCATGTTCCTCACGTCGGACTACATGACGCTCGAGCAGAATTACTTCAGCAACTGGTTCTGGCTGCAAAACCAGTACCTGTTCTCGTCCGGCGTGCTGAACGGCATGCTGGTGAGCCAGGCCGGCAATACGCTGGCCGTCAGCCAGGGCGTGGCCTTCGACGATGCAGGCCGTTTCCTGATCCTGCCGTCCGGCGCGACACCGGTAACGCTGCCGTCGGATGCCAGCAGCCCCATGCTGGTGTACGCCTACTATCCCGACACCAGCGCATCGACCGCCAACGTGGTCAGCGAGGCGGCCCAGTTGCTTGCCGCGAAGAGGGTGCCCGCGAATGGCGTGCTGCTGGCCACCGTCACGCTCGACGCCCACAAGGCCATCGTCAGCGTGACCGACAGCCGGATTCCTGTGACGAGCCGGCTGCCGGCCGCGCTGGGGGACGCGAGGGCAAGCGCCGCGCCCGACACTTTCCTGCAGGGCACGCTGACGGTGCCGGCGGCCCAGCTGCAAGGCGCGGGCGCCAGCACCAGCGTCACCGTCCATTTCTATGATACGCAACAGGATGCCTTCAGCGCGCCGCCCACCGTGATGGTGACGGTGGGCGGCAGCATCCCCTACGCCACCGCCGTCGCCTCCGGCACGGCGCAGTTCGTCGTCACGCTGCTGGCGCTGCAGGCCGCTGGCGGTGGTGGCGATATCGCATTGTCGTGGATCGCCATTCCCGGCACTAGTTCCGTGTCCAGCGCCAGCATCCGGGAAAAACCATGAAACAGCCACGTGTCGAACGGCCCAACTATTTTTCGGGCGAAGCCTTGCTGACGGACGATTTCCGTTGCGAGCAGCAATATCAGATGGACATGCTGGCGGCGCGCAATGTCAGCCTGTACCTGTACGGCATCGCGCATGGCCTCGAGGTTGCCGCCTCGGCGGATGGGCAACCGAGCCAGCTCGAAGTATCGCGCGGCATGGCGATCGACGCCCTGGGCCGGCAGATCATCCTGCTCGAGCCGGCCGTGCTGATGTTCGACAAGCTGGACCCCGGCGCGACCTATTTCATTACCATTAACTATTTCGAGGTGTTCGCCGACCTCAGCGACGAGAGCGGCACGGCCGGCTACAAGCGCATCGTGCAGCAACCGCAGATCCAGTACTTGCGCAATCTCGACCAGCCCGGAACGAACATTTTACTGGCGGTCATTTCCCTGACCACCGAGGGCAGCATCAACAGCCTGACCTACAAATCCGGGCGCAACGAGCGCCGCTATGTGGGCAGCAGCGTCGGTTCGGTCAATTTCGTCACGGAAGGGGCCGGCGTGAACCAGGCATTTTCCGCGCCATCCAACATTGCCGGCGTCACGGTGCCGGCGGACTACGCCAGCATCAGCGCGCGCCGTGAGGGCAGCCGCGCCGATGACTATTACCTGGAGTTCGACGCCCCGCGCGGGCAGTTCATGGGTCTGCTGACGGCGCGCAACAACCTCGGCGTGGGGACCGACAATCCGGTCGCCAACCTGCAAGTCGACGCCGTGACCATCAAGGGCAAGGGCACGATCAGCTGGGACAACCAGCTGGTCACCTTCTCGGATGCGCCCGCGCCGTTCCTGCAAGTGGGCGACCAGCTCATCGCGGACCCTTCGGTGCGCATGGGGACGGCCCAGTGGCGCACCGTCAGCAAGATCGTCCAGGATGGTTTGCAAGTCGAGATCGACGCTGCCTTTTCGCCCACCACGATGCCGGCGCCCGGATCGGGCTACACCTACATGCGTTCGGCCCTGGCCCGTTTTTCGCGCAGCGACGGCACCTTGCTGCAGGTAAGCCTGGACGGCACCGTCGGCCTGGGGGTGCAGGCGCTGGCCAAGGGGGGCTCCGCCAGCGCCGGGCCGAATGCGCTGGTCATCGGGCGGGACCGCAACGTCGGCATCGGCTTGAACGAAGGCGCGCCGCGCGCCGCCCTCGACGTGCAGGGGCAGATCCTGGCCGACAGCCTGACTGCCAGCGGCGCCATCAAGGCCCAGAGTTTCGAGGGCAATGGCTCCAAGCTGCAGGGCATGGCCATGCTCAGCTACTGGACCAAGGAGTCGCCGGGGCAGGCGGCGAGCCGGCTGTTCTACGATGGCGGCAACGTCGGCATCTTCGACCGCAGCCCGGCCGCCTCGCTGAGCGTGGGCGGCGGCAGCGCCTTTATCGGCAATGGCGTCATCAGCTCGATCAGCGCCGATGTCGTGCAGGGTTACAACACCACGTTCCAGGACCAGGTCAAGGTGGGCGACCTGATCGCCATCGGCACCCTGAACCAGCAGCAGGCGGTGCTGGCCAAGACGCCTGCCAGCGATACGGAACTGGTCCTGACGACGCAGTTTGAAATCCCCGTCATCAATTCGCCCTACAGCTACCTGGTGTCGGGCACGGTTGAACCGGTCACCGGCCCCGGCAAGGTCAGCAGTAACGGCACGACCATCACCGGCACGGAGGGCACCAAGTTTACCGCCTTGTCGGCCGGCGATACCCTGCTGATTCCCCGTTTCACTCCGGCGGCAGTGCAGGTACAGAGCGTTGCGCAGGTTGCCAGCGATACGCAACTGACCTTGTCCGCGCCGTACGCGGGGAAGGTCGACAGCCTGCCTTACCAGCTGCAGGGGGCCGACGGCGCGAAGACGGACGGGGCAGGGACCATCAGTATCGATCCCGCCACGCCGACCGTGGTCACGGGTACTGGCACCGCCTTCCTGAGCGCGGCGAAGGCGGGCGACCAGCTGTTTGCCGCGGCCGATCCGCAGACACTGCCGCGGCTGCTGCGCGTCAAGTCGGTCGATAGCCAGACCCAGCTGACCTTGCTGGAAGGCGGTGCCGCCACGTCCCCGTTCGCGGCTGCCACGTCGGCCTACATGGTCAGCGCGGGCCTGCTGGCCCAGTTCAAGGCCAACGACGACAATGCCATCCTGGCACCCGCAGAAGAGGCGGGGCTGCCGCCGGCCATGCTCATCGTCAGCAATAGCGAGCCGCCCAACTACAACACGGTCGCCATCAATCTCGCGGTCACCGACGTCGACACGCAATACGCCCTGCAGGTAGACGGCCCCGTCAGTTTTGCCAGCGGCGCGGCGACCTTCAGCGATTTGACGGCCAAGACCGTCTGGGCCCAGGAGTCGGTGGCGATCGGTGGCACCGGCTTTGCCGCCGGCGCCAATCTGCTCAGCGTGGCCGCGGTGGGCGGCGCGGCGCCCACGCTGGCCGTTACGCCTGCGGAAGTGGCGGTGACTGGCAATCTCAATGTCGCCGGCAACGTCACGGCAACGGGCACGTTGCAGGCGGGCACGTTGGAAGGAGAGATGCTCGGCGAGCGCGCGCAATATCACAATCCGTCGTTTCCTTTCAAACAGCTTGCGGCGAGCGACGGCATCCTGATGGCTTTCATGGGAACACTGACGTTCGATTCGCGGCTACCGGCATTTTTTGGCATCTTGCAGGGCGCGACGGTTGACGCCAGCGGTCAATCGACCAGCGCCACCTATGTAACGGCTTTTACCCAGCCCGTGACCGTGAAAACCGGAAAAAAGGGCGTCACGACGTACCACGTTCCCGTTCCTGGCGTGTTTACGCTGCCGGTGAGGCAGGGCGAGACGTGGCAGGTCACGTTGGTCACCAATCAAGATGCAGGCGAAGCGCCGCCTGATGTCGTGCTGACCTGGGTACCAGCCGGTGCAGGCGCAGGGGCATTGGGCGCCGTCATGGCGGGGCCGGACATCAATCCGAACCGGCTGATGGCCGACTCGTTCCTGAACCTGCAGGAGCGCATGGCCAGCGGCCAGGTGCCAGGCACGGTCACCGCCACGGCCCAGGAAGTGATCGATGGGCGCGTCAACGACCTGACCCAGGTCTTTGGCGACCTTACCCACATGAGCGCGGACGAGGAAGAGCGGGCGCAGTTCGTGCGCGACCTGCAAAAGATCGTCTGCTCGCCAGCCTTGCCTGGCGAAGCGGAAGTCGTCAAGCCGCTCGATCCGCAGGCGGTCCAGGATTTGATCGACACCTTCGGCAAGGCCAGCGGCCACAGCTTTACCGACGAGCAACGCGGCCTGCTCCAGGCCGGCGTCGAGGCGCTGGTGCAAATCAACGACAGCGAGGCCAGCCGGAGCGACCTGGGATTGATCAAGAAGAATATCGGCATGTTCATCGGCAACGTGCAGCAGGTGCTGGGCATCGAGTTCAGCAGCACCGACACGCGGCTGCTGACACGGGCGCTGGTACGGCTGGTCGGCGACGGCAGGCAGAACGATATGTGAAGCGTTTTCGCACTTGCCTGACAGGGCAAGACATTTTGATGTTGCATCCAACCATGGAGTTGTCATGAACCGTAAGCATAAACATAGCAATGACTTTGGCGCGCGCACCACTTATTCGCAGGCCGACCTGGTCGAAGGCGTTTTCAGCACGGTGGCCATCAGCGACGGCTTCGTCATGGCCAGCATCGGGCAGCCGACCATTACCGCCGCCTACCTGGGCATGCTCGAGGGCAGCACTATCGATGCTGGCGGCAGCGTAACCAGCCATACCTATGCCACCGGTTGCACCCAGGCGGTCACCGCATCGTCCGGCAAGAAAGGAGCGCACACGTATTTCATCCCCTTGCCAGGGAACTTCACGATGACGGTGCGGGCCGGCGAAACCTGGAAGATCCAGTTGACGGCCGAACCGGCGATCGGTCCCGCACCCCTGGTGGAGTTCGTCTGGACGCCGGAAAACGCCAGCTCCATCGCGCTGGAAACGCGTCCCAGCCCCACGGCTGCGGCAATGGCGCAGTTGCGCGAGGAAGTCTCGTCGGGGCGGTTGCAGGAAAACCTGCTGGCTTCGGCCCAGCGCACGATCGATGAACGGGTGGGCGACTTTGCCCATGTGTTTGGCGACGCCACGAAGATGAGCAATGACGAGGGCGACCGGACGCGCTTCGTGCAGGGCCTGCAAAAAATCGTCTGCAGTGCCAGGCCGGCCGGCCAGCCCGTCGATAACCGGGTCGACGATGCCGACCTGGCCGGTCTGGTCGCCGCCTTCGGGCAGGCTACCGGGCGCAACTTCGGCGTGCAACAGCAGGATTTGCTCAAGGAAGGCATCCGCGCGCTAGTGAAAATCAATGAAAATGCGGCCAACCGGGGCGACCTCGGCCTGATCGATGCGAATGTCCGCCTGTTCCTCGACAATGTGCAGCGCGCCACGGATATCAGCCTCGGCAATTCTGACCGGCGCCTGCTCACGCGTGCCCTGGTGCGCCTGGTGGGCGACGGACGCCACGGCTGATGCCCGTTCCGTTCTTCCCTTTGCTGGACGAGGGCGCCTGTGACGATTGGGTCTTGCGGGTGTCGCTGCTGGCACGCCACTGGCGGCGGCGCCATGCCGAAGTGCCTTTTTATTCATTGGGACTGGCGGCCTACCTCGACGCCGGCGCGGGCCCGGCCGGCCTCTACTGGAACCGGCCGGAGCGCGACCGCAGCAACCGCCTGCTCGCGGCCCATTTTGGCGCGCTGCTGCAACTGGTGCTCGATTGCCTGGAGCGCCATTGCGGGCTGCCGGCCCGGTTGGCGCCCGAGGCCGCCTGGCCCGGCTTTCATATCTACCTGCCGCACCCGGCATTCGCCGAGCCGGTGGCCAGCGTGCACCGCGACTTGCAATACCGCGACGTGTTTGCAGGCCGGCATTTTGGCGCGCAGGACTTGCTGAGCTTTACCCTGCCGCTGAGCGTGCCGGCGGGCAGCGGCCTGCATCTGTGGCGGCGCGAGGAGGGTCACCCCGACTTCATCGCCTACCGCCACGGACAGATGATCGTGCACGACGGGCTGGCGATACACCAGGCGGTGCTGGCCTGCGGCAAAGGCGGCCTCGAGCGCATCACCATGCAGGGCCATGCCGTCCGCCTGGATGGACAACTTCTTTTGTATTGGTAAGAGCATGAATCCTGACCACAGCGCTGAAGCGATCGCATCGTTCCACCTGCCCGTGCTGACGCCGCAGCAATGCGCGGACGTCGTCGAGCGCCTGCTCGACCTGGAACCGTTCTGGCTCAAGCGTACCCGGCATTTCCCGATCCACACCCTGGGGGCCACGTATTACTACGATATCGTGGGCATGCCGGCGCGCCCGTACGAACGGCTGGCCCGCCAATATAATCCTTTTCTGCTGGATCATTTCGGCGAAGTCTATGACGCCATGCTGGCGTCCCTGGGCGCCGCGCTGGGCCAGCCTGTCGTTTACCACCCGGCGCTCGCCTTGCCCGGTTTTCATATGTTCGGCGGCCATCCCGCCCTGCGTGCCTCGGAAGACCTCGACCTGGTGCACGAGCAATGGCAGGGCGGGCGCGAGACGGCCGACTTCCCGGGCAATCCCATCCACCTCGATCGCGGCCACCTGGCTGTCGGCCTGGGCGCGGCGCCGACGCTATCGGTGACCTTGCTGATTGCCGCTGCTGGGCGGGGCGCCGGCATGAAAATGTGGCCGTTCGGACTCGAACGCACGGGCAATCTGGATGAAAGCGAGATCCTGGCGCTGCTGCAGCGCGAACCGTTCGAGCAGATCCATTACCAGACGGGGGCCGCTTTCATCCATTCCGGCCGTCGCTATCACCAGGCCCGCGGCTTCGACGGCGCGCCCGGAGACTATCGCATCACCTTGCAGGGCCATGCCGTTTGGCAGGGCGGGCAATGGCAACTTTTCTGGTGACACCATGTTCTTTCGCAATGACCAGTTCCCCTTTACGGCCCGCCTCGAGCAAGGCTGGGAAAGCGTGCTTGACGAATGCCTGGCGCTGCCGCATGCCGATTTCGACGCCTGGCCTGAAACGGGCCTGTACAACCGCGGCTGGGATGTCTATGGCCTGGTGCTCGAAGGCCGTCCGATGCTCGAGAACGCCATCTTCTGTCCGCGCACGCTGGCCTTGCTCGGCTGCATTCCGGGTCTGGTGACGGCGGGTTTTTCGCGCCTGGCGCCCGGCACCGAGATCGCGCCGCACGTCGGTTATACGGACCGGGTGCTGCGCCTGCACCTGGGTCTGCGCAGTTCGCCCGACTGCGCGTTGCGGGTGGGTACGGCCGTGCGCCACTGGCAGCCCGGGCGCTGCCTGGTCTTCGACGACACGCAGGAACATGCGGCCTGGAACCGCGGAGCTACCGACCGCCTGGTGCTGCTCGTCGATTTCACCAAGCCGGACGGGGTGTGAAACGATGAGCGCCCAGCCAGCCACGGCCGCCACCGACAGCGGCGCCTATGCGGACAACGCGGCCCTGCTGCAGGCGCTGCGCACGCTGGCCGACAATATGATCGAGCTGGCCCTGCTGGCACGCCAGGCGGAGGCGTCCGCACCACCCGAAGCGGCGTCCGGCGCCACCCTCGAGCGCCTGTACCGGCAAGCCAGCCAGCTGGGCGCGGGGAGCGCGGGCGGCGCCGATGCGGCCGCGCGGCTGGGCGCGCGCATCGAACAGCAGTGGCAATTGCTGGGCCAGCGTGCGGCAGCCACCGTCGAGGCGCAGATTTTCATTCCCTGGATCCATGTCTGCGCCCTGTTCAACCTGGACCGGCCGCAACAGGAAGTCTTGCTGTTCGGTTTGCTCAGCGAAATTGAATGGCGCTATGGCGCCATCGTGCGCGCTTTCGGCAGCGCCGCCAGCGCCGAGGGCAGCGAAGGCTGGATCGACCTGGCCGGCCTGGATGCCATGCTCGCCGCTTGCCGCGGCACGCGCCCGGGCTTGCAGCGCTGCCTGCTGGCCGATGCCGCCTTGCTGCACTGGGAACTGATCGTGCTGGCGCCCAATACCAGCCTGGCCGGACTGGACGGCGGCTATCGCCTGAGCGAGCCGATTGCCGCGTATCTGCTGGCCCAGTCCGCGCCGCGCCTGTGTCTCGAGCGCCCGCTGACCAGTCTGGACAGCACGCTGGCGCTCGACGAGCACCTGGCCGATGCCCAGGCCCTCGCGCAGCTGGCGCGTTTCATCGGGCACTGCGGCCCGGCGCAGGCGCGCGCGGCCAGCCATGTGCTGCAATTGCAAGGGCCGGACCTGTGGCTGGCCCGCAGCCTGTGCGCGGCGACGTTTGCGACGATGGGCATGGCATGCGTCGAACTCGACGGCAAGGAAATCTGGCAAGCCTATCTGAATGGGCAAAAGAACCGCCGCACCTTGCTGGCGCGCCTGCGCCTGCTGTGCCGCGACGCGTTGTTGTGCAACCGCATTTTCGTGCTCCTGCATTGCCACTGGCTCGGCACGCAGGAGGGCGCCGACGACGACCTGCTCGACGAGGTTATGCAAGTACTGTTCGAGAGCCAGCCCTACCTGGCGGTCTTGAACGGTCCCGCGCGGCGGCTGTCCGACCTTGCTTTTCGGTATGCCCGGCACGAGGTGGCGGCCGTCCTGGTGCGCGTTCCGGCGCCGGACAGCCGCTTGCGGCGCGCCAGCTGGCTGCGCCATGCGGGTACTTTCGGCGTGGACATCGACGATGCCTTGCTCTCCAGGCTGGTCAATCAATATCTGCTGACGCAGGAGCAGATCGTGCTGGCGCTGAAGGAAACGGCGAGCCGGCGCATGCTGCAGGCCGAGGGCGAAGAGGGGAGCGCCGGCGAAATGCTGCTCGACGCCTGCCGCGCGCAGAGCAACCGTGAACAGATGAGCGTTGCCCATGAAGTCAAGACCACCTACCGCTTCGGCGATATCGTCCTGCCGGATACCACGCGGCAATGGCTGCAGGAAGTATTGCAATATGCGCAGCAGCGCCATCAGGTCATCGAGGAATGGGGTTTCAACCGCAAGAACGAACATGGCAGCAACCTGTGCATCCTGTTCTATGGTCCGTCCGGGACGGGCAAGACGATGGCCGCGTCGATCATCGCCAATGAACTGGGACTGGGCCTGTACCGCATCGACCTGGCCAGCATCGTCAGCAAATACATCGGCGAGACGGAAAAACACCTGGCCCAATTGTTCGACCAGGCCGAGGCGATGAACATCGTGCTGTTCTTCGACGAGGCCGAGAGCCTGTTTTCGAAACGCACCGAAACGAAGGATGCGCACGACCGCTATGCCAATCTGCAAACCGGTTATTTGCTGCAGCGCATCGAAAGCTATACGGGGATCGTCATCCTGTCGACCAACCTGATGGCGAATATGGACAAGGCCTTTACGCGGCGCTTCAAGTTCATGATCGAATATCCGTTTCCCGGAGGCGCGCAGCGCCTGCAATTGTGGCGCTGCGCCTTTCCGCCCGCCGTGCCGCTGGCCGGCGACATCGATTTCGAGCTGCTGGCCGAACGCGCGCCCCTGAGCGGCGCAAATATCAACAGCATCGCCGTGAGCGCCGCCTTTCTCGCGGCGGCCGAGCAGCAGGCGGTGGGGCAGCGGCACTTGCTCAAGGCGACGGAGCGCGAGTACCACAAGCTGGGCAAGGTGTTTGCGCCCGATGATTTTCGCTGGGACGATGATGCGTAGCGCGAGGGCGCCTGCGCGCGGGCGACTGCCTGCCGGCATGCCGGAAGGGGGCGCAGCCGATGGAGCATGAGCGCCTGCGGCATAAACCGCGTTCGACGGCGCACACGGCAGCGCGCAGCGGGCCGGACACGCCGCAACTGCGCGTTGCCGATGGCGGTACGCCGATGCAGCAGTACCGCTATGCGCGCAGCCCGGCCAGCCTGCCACGGCAGCCAGGCCCGGCGGCGTCCATGGGGGCGCAGGGATCGTCCGCATTCAGGGCCATCGCGGCGGCGATGGGCGAGCAGCATGGCGTCGACACCTCGACGCTGCGGGCCACGCATAATTCCCCGTTTCCCGCCACCGTGGAGGCCGATGCAACCTTGCAGGGTAACAAGGTCCATTTCGCGCCCGGCAAGGATAGCGAGCCGAACATCAGGCACGAGGTCGGGCATCACATCATCAATGTCTTGCGGGGCACGCCGCCCCGGACCGATGGCCGCGTCAATGGGCAAGCCGTCAATACCAGCGATGAAGCCGGCGCTGATCGCCTGATGCGGCAGCCGCTGCAACGCAAGGCAGCGCCGCCCCAGCCGCTTGCAGCAAGCGGCCAGGCGCATGATAACGGCCCCGTGCAGCGCACCATCGGCTCTGCGAACCGTTATATCAGTGACAACGAGCTGTGGAGGAATGGCCGCAACGACGTGTTTTCCCTGCTGGCAGAGCTGTACTGGGAAGGATCTGACGAGTATGACGAAATCTACCGGGAGTTGATGCAGGACCTGCCTGAATTTCCCGGTCCGGCGACGGATGGCTGGGATCCCGTGACCTCTGTTGACGCGGAAATGTTCTTGGCGGAGGAAATCGAGAAATTGGGTGCCATGTATGGCGACATGCCGGAAGGCGTGCGCGACAGAGTCATTGAATGGAATGGCAAGGTTTCGCGGCAGGGACTGGCACGCAGGAAAGAGAAGAGCTCGGACGCCGCCAGGAAACGCTCCAAGGTGATGAATGCCGCAGGCGACAGCCTGAAGTTATACCATGCCAAGACCGCCCCGACGAAGAACAAGCAGCCGCCGGGAGGCCAGGGAAAGAGCGTTTTTTTCAACCAGAATCAGTTCGATTACTTCCGTTCCAGCGCAGCCAATGTACAAAGGGATATTCTTGGACTGACAGGAGATACCAAGCGTGGTGACGCAGCGTTTGTTAATCAGTTGAGTCAGATCTACAAACCCGCCAGTTCGACGCTTGCAAATGAAGAGGAAGAGCAATCGGCACTGCTGAAAGATGATGTCGAGCCGGATGAGGGCAGTCCGCTCGGTACTATCGTGTATCGGAATCCGGGTGGGCAAGGACATCCCGGTCCCAAATTGGGCGCCGAGGTCAACAGCTTTACTTACAATCTGCTGCTGAAAAATTCGACAACCAGGACTTACGCACCCGCGAAAAAAATAGGCGTTCCCAAGCAGTACCTTAGTTCCAAAAAATACCGTACTGAGGCAAGGAAGCTGGTGCATCACGACTTCGATACTCCAGAAGACTATGAGGCGGAACTGTTCAGGCATTATCGGCAAATCGTGTCCGGGGCAAAGCGGATTTACGGGGATAACGAGTGCATGTTCGATTCATATGCGTTGAAACTGGTGTATGCCGGCATGGCTGGCGAGACGAGTTTCTTTACTTATCCGGCCCTTATTTTTGAAATTCAGGACAAGAACAACCTTGGTATCGATGTTCCAAAGATCAAACAGGGGATTCTTGATAAATGGAATGCTGTCAGCGATGTAACAATGACCGAGCGGCAAAGTTTTGGTTTTTTGTATCCCGCCATCAGCGACCTCGAAAAATCGATCCGGATATGGCCAGGGCAGTATGACATCGAGGCGTTTCTCGCCACGCTGCAGAAGGTGATATCACCTCACGCCGATGTGGCGCGCAGCCGCCGCAGGCGGGGCGGCCGCTTGTCCCTGCTGCAAAACACGCTCAAGCGCAGCATGAATCTTGCAAAGGGCGCAGTAAATCGGGTGGCACTGGAAAATGACAAGGTCAAAGTTTTGCTCAATCGTATAGCGAGTAACTATGGCAAAGGATTGCAAATATTGCAGCAGTGGCGCAGCTGGCGGACCGACGTGTTGTTTGCAGAGGCGACGCAAGTCATTGAAAACCTCAATGAGGCGGCACTCCACCTGTCGACGGAGTATGAGCAGAGCGAGGCCAGGGGAAAAATGGAAGCGGCTGTCTTGCGCCATTACACGGGCCCCGTCCAGGAGGCCGGCTATACCATTGCATCGTTCTACCTTACCCACAGCGGGCAGCAAGGTTCGAGCAGCGCGATGATGTTTCACGGGGCCGACGCGGCCTTCGTGAAAAAAAAGGTCAAGGACAGGGGGCCGGTGTACTTTGAAACCATGACCTCCACGGCGGGCACCAAGTCGCTCAGCCTGGTCGACCCTGCCTATAACTTTACCACCAGAGAAGAACTGGCTGACTTTGGAAAGAAAAAAACCGGTGATGCGCAGATCTACGACATGACGAATATGGACCCTGCCGCGCTGCCTGGCCTGCTGGGGAAAAATACGCATGCCAGGATCACGCTGTATGCAAGCCTTTCGAAACACTTCCAGTTCGGAACCGACAGCACCAACCTGGGCTTCGTCATGCATTTGCAAAAGGCCGGGGATGAAGCGCCAGTCGGCAGCTATTTGCCGAAGGGCGCGGTGTGGGATATGGGGGCAACAAGGGTGCCAAAAAAACCAGCCTATGTGCCGGCCGTGCCGTCTGCGCTCTACCATCACGCATCGTTGTTGCTCGATGCACAAACCGGCACGAGTAAAGTCGCAGGCAAGCGCAAGCGCAAGGAGGATTCGTGAAAATGCCCGCCAGCAAAGCTGACCATGACGCATGAGCCATTGCGGCACAGGCCGCCCATGCAGCCCGCCACGGACACGCGCCGCGCGCTTCCTGTCGCCCAGCAGCTGGGCGGGCACGGCGGCACCGCCATGGCGAACTTTCGCTATGTGCGCAGCCCGGCCGGCGGGCCTGCGTCCGATGCCAGGCGCGCGCCGCTGCCATCGGCGCTCAGGACCGGCATCGAGCAACTGTCGGGCATGGCGATGGACCGGGTAACGGTTCACTACAATTCGCACCAGCCTGGCCTGGTGCAGGCGCATGCCTATGCGCAAGGCGGCGATATTCATCTGGGGCCTGGGCAGGAAAGACACTTGCCGCATGAAGCCTGGCATGTGCTGCAGCAAAGGCAAGGCAGGGTGAGGCCCACGATGGCGGCGCACGGCATGGCCATCAACGATGACCGCGCGCTCGAGCAGGAGGCAGACCGGATGGGAAGCCGGGCCATGAACGCGATGCCCGCGCGATCGGCAAGCCTGCAGGTTCTCGCGCCAGCCGCCTCCGGGCCGGGGGCAATGGTGGCGCAACGGGTCATCTTCAATGGCACCGATTACAAGGACGATCCGAAACACAATAATAGAACGATCATCAGCGATGCGCTGGACGCCATCATCGAGGCGCAAAATGGCACGGTGCTCGATCCGGACAGCTGGATCAGCTGGGTCGATGCGATCAATGTCAAGCTGCAGGCCAGTGGCCCCACCAAGGAGATATTGAAGGAAATCTCGCTGTTTTATCAGCAGGTGGCGGAGCTCAGCTTCAAGGTCAATCCGGTGCTGGCAGAGGCATGGCGGCGTTGCCGGGACGCCACGTCGAACTGGAAAGATTACAGCTTGGTGGGTGGAAAATTCAAGGACAAGTTTACTGAGTTGCTGGACGAAATCAGCACGGACTTCCCTACGCTGGCGGCCAAGGCGAGCACCGTCACGACCTTCAAGGTCAACAAGGAGCACATGGTCAACAAGGGCGCGAAATTCGGTGGCGGGCAAACCGATTTCGATAACCTGATGTATGCGGCCGCTCCACCAACAGGCTCGACAGCGACCTTGTCGGAATTTCACAAGTCCCTCCATGCGATGAAACCAGGCACCGGGAAGGTGAACTACAATGCGCTGCATCCGGATATCCGCAAGGTGATCGAGGATGAACAAAAGAAATACAATGAACACCTGATGGGTAAATTTATTTAGATCGATTGGAAAGCGGCCTAGCCATGAACACCATCCCTTCTGACGTGGCGCTGGCGCGCCTGGATCGTTCGGTTCGTCATCTGACATCATTGGGCCTGCCGCTTCCCCCAGGCCAATTGCCTTTGCCACTGACATTGAGCGGTGCCGTGCGCAGCGCACGCGACACGGCAGGGCGCGCCATTTGCCTGTGCATGTGCGCCTCGCGCGCCGAAGGACTCGCGCCGGAGCTTGCCTCCGACCTGATCGCGGACCTGGGCGCCGCGTCCGCATTACGTCCCCTCGAAGCCGCATTTCTCGACCCGCAGACCGATCCGGCACAGCGGGGACCCGTGTTCCAGTGGGGCTTCGAAGCGTGCTGGGCGCTGTTATGGGCCTTGGGCAAGGCTGGCAGTCTGGAGACGCCGACGGCCACTTGCGACCCGCAGCGCATCGCCGCCATGATCACGGGAGCCGGCTCGATCGATGCGCTGGCTGAGCCGTTGCGCGGCGATGGGGAACTTCTCGATGCGCTTGACCTGAACACGCGCCTGCTGGCCGTGTGCCAGCAAGCGCGCTTCGTCAACGTTCCAGGGGGATTGATCGGGCAGGTCATCGCGCAGCGACAGTTTGCCTTGCTGTGGCTGCTGGATCCGGCAGCTGTGCCGTGGGAGGAGATCGAAGTGGCTGTTTGAGCCGGTTCGCGGGCGCTGCCTCAGGCGTCCGGCGAAACGCTTGTTCCGCACAACACCATCCGCACCAGCATCGTCTTACTCCTCTTTTTCAAAAATGCGGATCTTCGCGCCGCCCTGGTAGTCCTGCAACTGCGCTTCGCCATCGATGCGTATGTCGCCCTTCAATATCACTTCCACGCTGATATCGACTTTTTTGATGCGGAACGTTTCAATGTCGGTTGGATGCACATCGATTTCCATGGAAATCGAAGCGCCTGGCGCAATCGTGGTGAATTGCGTTTTCAGCGCCGGATTGGCCAGGCCACGGCGGGCGTAGGTGACGGCGCCGGTATCGGTATCGATGAATTTGACGATCGGGCCCGACTTGCGCAGGTAGTCGAGCGGAAAACCGATATCGCGGCTGCCATCGTTGCGGATGGTAACCAGCAGGTCGATCGGCTTGCGCTCATAGACGCAGCCAGCGTTGCCCAGGCATTGCAGGGAGATGGAGAGGGGCGCGTGGGTGCTCGTCATGGTGTTCGCTTTCAATGGTAGTGCCATCAGCATGGCATAGATAAGCAGGGTCAGACAATATCGCATCGTATTTTCCTGCCGATTTTTTTGCTCAATAATTCCTGCGCCTCGATCGCGATATTCCAGCCGTGGCGTTTCAGGATACGCGCGCCTTCTGCGTACGACATGATCGATTGCGTCAGGTCTTCCGGCGAGGTGCCGTTGACGTGGCAGACGATGGGCTCGTCGAGCGTGCCGTCCGGCTTGAAATAGCGTACCGTTTCTTCGAATTCCGTGTACGAGTATTCGTCGGGCATGCCGACGCAATGCCCGAATTCATGCGCATACGTGGTCAGTGCCGTTGCCAGCGAGACGTTCATCACGTCGCCGGTCACGTTTTCGCGGTCATAGCGCTTGTGGATCTGCAGCGTGTAATGCTGATTTTCGTCGACCCAGAGGACGCGGAAAACCACGGGCAACACTTTTTGTCCGCATTGCGGATCATTGATTTCAAGCCGGAACTTGTTGTTCCAGTTGCCTTCGATGCCGGCCGTCGCGTTTTTCTTCGCCAGCGCCACCACGTTGGCGCGCTGCTTGACGCGCAGCGCCGCCGATTCCGTGCCCTTGTCGCTCTCTTCCAGCGCCTGTCCTGCGGCGTCCAGTACCGTGATGGCCTTGAAGCGCACTTCCACCACCACCGGACCGTCCGATTTTGACGGCACGTACAGTTTGAACCAGATCCTGTCCTTGTATTTGTGCGGCGTGCCGTCGTGTTGGTAAGGCTGCGCATAGCGGCCATACGAGGGACCGGCGATTTCCTTTTCGTAGTCCTCGATCCAGCAGGCCGGCAGCTTGACCAGCACTTCCTTGCGGCGCTTGTTGTCCACCGGCGTGGTGCTGGAGTCGCCTGCCGGCTTGTATTTGGGTTCCGGCGGGGTGCTGGCCCTGGCTGCCGGCTGCCCTGGCGAACCTGGCACCGGCGCCGGTGCGGAAGAGGGGGCGGATGCCGGTGCCGGTGCCGAATCCTGGCCGCCCACGGTTTTCAGCAGCTCGATCACCAGCGCCTCGGTGGCGGCGGCCGCAATCACATGCGTCAAGCCCTTTTCGTCGGTCATGCCGCTCTCATAGCTGCCATCTTCGCGTTTGATGCGGTAGGGCTGGCGCGGCATCGCTTCGCCCGTGTCGCGGTCGCGCAGCACAAAGCCCTCATCGAACAGCTTGATGCGCGTATCCGGCAGCGCCGGCAGCACGCCCGCCGCGCTGGCGCCGCCGTTGAACACGTGCTGGCCACCCTTGACCGTGAAGTTGCCGGGACAGGTAAACGTGATATTGCCGCCTTCAAGCGTGATCGACGATTGCCCGGCCTGCAGCGTGATTTTCTGATTGGCCTTGATGTCGATGCAGTCGTTGACCGAGATCACGGTAATGGCCTTGTCGGCCAGGATTTCCAGTTGCCCCGTATGCGCCTGCAGCGAGACGGGGCCGTTGGCGGCAATCGCCTGGATGCCGCCGGTGTGGGTAAACAGTCCTTGCGCGCTGGCCGACACGGATGAATAGGTGTGGCCGGCCGTCATGTGCAAGTCCGCTTGCGTCGTCCAGTGCAACTGCTGGGCGGCAAACACCACGGTCGAGCCGGGCGTGGCCCAGTTGATGCTGGCAGGCGCTTCCATCAGTACCAGCGGCTGGCCGAACTTTTCCACCGGCTGGTCGGCGGCCAGCTTGCGCTCGCCTGCACTGGCTTTCAGCGCTTCCTGACCGCCCACGCTCGTTTGGTATTTGCCATCCTGCTGCGGATCGATCTGCTTGATCAAGTCCAGCTGGGCCTGTTTCGCGTCCTGGCTGAACAGGGCGGTTTGTTGCTGTGCGGCCTCGGCCAGCGACTTGTTCAGTTCGGCCGCGCCTTTCAGCTGGGCCAGCGCTTCCATGGTGTCGAGCTGGGTAGAAGCAACGCCCGCGCCAGTCTGTGCGCGGGCGGTGGTCGAGATGAGCACGCCTTCGCCACCGCGCAGCACGCTCCAGGCATCGGTGCGCAGTTCGAAACCGCTGCCGCGATAGCTGCCGCGCTGGGCCGTGTTGGGGCCCTGCTGTACCAGGTAGCCGAGGTTCAGCTGCGTGGCCGCGCTGCTCGTCGCCAGGCGGGTGCGCAACTGGCCCGGCGTGTCGTCGATCACCCACTGGTTATAGCCGCCGCCATCGAAATTGTGGCTGTGGATGCCGGAAATGACGCCGGCGTGATTGACGTCCGAACCGACGCCGGCCACATACGGCGGCGCGTCGCTGCCGGTATAGAGCTGGGCCACTACCAGCGGACGGTCCATGTCGCCTTCGATGAAGTCGACCAGCACTTCGGTGCCGATGCGCGGCGTAAATTGCGAACCCCAGTTCGGGCCGGCCAAGGCTTCGGCAACGCGCACCCAGGTGCCTGACGCTTCATTGCCGGGTGCGTTACCCTGTTGATCCGTGTTGTGCGCCATGCCGCCCGGATTGGCGGCGCCGCCCCGTTGCCAGGCGAACTGGATGCGTACCTGGTGGTCGCGCCCGGTGGTCGCCACGCTGTCGGGCAGGCCGACCACCAGCGCCGTTTGCGGCCCCAGTGCGCTGCTGGCCACGCGCGCGGCGGTGGCGAGCGGCACGATGGCCACGCTGGTCCGCGCGCAAGCGAAGGTATTGCGGTAGGTGCCGGCCTCAAGCTGGCCATCGAGCAGGCTGGCGACGTCGCTCAGGCTGGCCACTGCCGACAGTTTCGACAGTAGCGCCGTCAGCGCGCCGCCGGCCGGCCCCAGGTTGTTGCGTGCTTCGTGCTCGACCCAGAGCACGGTGAACTGGTTGGCGCCATCGGCATAGTGCTCGTGCTGCAGCAGGTTAAAGGCGTGGCCGGCCGCCATGCGCCGCACCGCGCCAGCGCCCGTGAATTGCTTGTTCTCCAGTTCCAGCGCCTGCAGCATGCGCAGGCCGTGCGGATCGGCCGCCGTGCTGTCGGCATAGCGCCGTTCGCCGGAGCCGTCGTACAGGGGCAGGGGTGGCAGCTCGCCCGCCTGCAGGCTCGAACTGTGTTCGGCGGCCGGCGCCGCCAGTTGCTGCGGGTCCCAGCTGCTGATGCCGACCGCATTGGGCCGCACCTGGCGCCGCGCGCTGAAGCTGTCGATGGCGTCATCGGTATCGCTGGCGCGCACGCCGTGAAAGCGCACGCCAGCCACGCCCGGTGTCGGCGGCGCGACCGCCTTGCTGTCGAAAATCACGAGCTTGTGTTTTGCCTGCTGCGCGTTCTGTTGTTCGCCTTGTTGCGCCGTCCCATCCTGTTCGTGCTCGAAGCGCCAGCTCAGGCCTTCGAAGGCCAGCACGCGGGTCAGGAAGGCCAGGTCGCTTTCGCGGTATTGGGTCCAGACGGGGCGTGGCGCCAGTTCCTGGCTGACATCGAATTCGAAACGGACCTGCGGATAGTCGCCGAGCAGCTCCGTGATGAGGTCGCGCGCGTTCTTGTCCTGGAAGATATAGCTGTCGCGGCGCAAGCCCAGCAAGGCCAGGGCAGGCTCGAGGCGCAGCCGGTAGCGCGCCACGCCGCCATCGGCGCCGGCAAAGCCGCAGTCGGTGCACAGTCCGTGCCAGGCGCGCCAGCTGCCGTCGGGCTGCAGCAGCTTGAGCGTGATTTCTTCCCCGAGAAAGCTGGCCAGGTCCAGGCCCGCCGCCGTGCTCAAGGCATCGACCTCGAAGCGGAACAGCTCATTGACCGCCTCGCGGCCCGTCATCCGCTCGGCCATCAGCGATTCGGGCAGGTTCGATTCCTGCGCCGTGGCAAGCGTGATCAGCCGCGCATGCTGGGACAGGCCGGTGCCGAACACCCCCAGGGCGGCCTCTGTCGTTGCCGGGCCGCTCATTAAGGCAACGTGATGGTCAGGTTGGCCGTGCGCGGCGCCAGTTTGACGATATCGCTGTAGGCGTTCATCTGCTGTTCGGTGTTTTTGGCCAGCATGGTGCGCAGGCCCAGGTAGCCGAGTGCACAGATCAGCGCGAATATCGAGCACAGCACCCACAGCGGCACATCGTTGCGCAACTTGTGCGCAATCTGGTCGGGGCGTTCCGCATGTGGCGCAAAGCCGGCTTTCTTGCCCTTCATCTGGGCGATCTCGTCACCCAGGCGGGCCGTCAGGTAGGCCAGTTTTTCCGAGCCTTCCAGGATGTACCGCCCCTGGAAACCGAGCAGCAAGCACATGTGAAACACTTCCAGCGCCTGCAGGTGGGCGCTGCCGCGTGCGCGCAGGGCTTCAAGACGGATGAAGAAATTCTCGCCGGCCAGCTGGTCGCCGAACAGCACCAGTTGCAGCGGGCGGCGCGCCCAGTCGTCGCGGATGGCATACGGCGAGCGCAGGATGATTTCGTCGACCGCCGCGCAAAATGCATATTTGGCGGCATCGATATCGTCGGCCGAGGCCGCATGTTTTTTCGCCGCGTGCCCGAATTCGTCGAGAAACTGCGTCATCTTTCTGATGAAGTCGGCATTGTCTTGCGGGCCGCTGCCGTTTTTCAGCATGAACAGCGCGTAGAAACCGTCGTACATCAGGTCCGTCAGCGTATGTTCCGTGCCCGGGCCGGCAGGTACGCTCGATGCGTAAGCGGCGGAGCCGCCGGACATCAGGGAGGGGGCGTTTGCATTCATCGTTTATCTTCAGGAAGTAATGGCGACAAGTTCAAGTTTCAGATCCCGCATGCCGGACGGAACGTAGATCGAAATCGACTGGGCCTGCAGCATGCGGTCGTACATCTGGCCCTTCGCTTCGATGGTGAAGTAGTACGTATCGGGCCGCACGGGCACGGCGGCCGGCACTTGCGGCGTGTGCTGCAGGCGCACGCCGGGCAGGGCCGACAGCACGAATTTTTCCACATCGTCGGGCGCGCCGATCTTGAAGCGCAGCGGCACCACGTCCACCAGTTCCACGCCCGGCAGGTCGGCCGAGACGCCCAGGTAAAACGCGGTCTTGTCGTCGATCTTGCCCGAATCGAGCTTGCCGTGATGGTAAGACGGCTTGATTTCGGTCAATGCAATGGCGAAATATTTTGACGAGATCACCGTGTCGAGCAGTTCGCGGATGATCGCGTGCAGGCGCGCGAACGACGGCCCCGGATCGGTGTGCTGGTAAGCCGGCAGGTCGGCCAGTGCATGGGTTTTCGAGAACGTCATCAGCGCGCCGGCCAGGGCCAGCAGCGCTTCGTACAGGCGCTCCGGGTGCAGCGCCGGATGATGGAAATAATGGCTGAGCGAGGCAAAGGCCGAACTGGCCGTGTGCAGCAGCCAGAACGAGGACATGTCGCCGGAGCGAAATTCGATCACATTCTTGCTCGGCTCGCGGTGGTGGCCGTACAGGGCGTTGACCTTTGCCTGCAGCGCATCGATCAGGCGGCGCAGTTGCAGGAACAGCAGCGGGGCGCTGCGGATCGACAGGCTCGGCGGCACGAACGACGGGTCCGGCTCGAAGCCGCCGGTCGACAGGCGCCGCAGGCGCAGCAACGGAAAATTCACATACGAATCGCGCGGTTCCGATTCGGCCACCAGGCGCAGCGATTTTTGCAGGTAGGCCAGTTCGGCCTGCGCTGCATGGGTGTACAGGTCGGGCGTTTCCAGGTTGGTCTGACCGTAGCGGGCTGCGCTGTTGGTTTGGTCGGGCGCGGCAAAGTTGCCGCCGAAGTGTTTGAAGGCGGGCAGGGCGGCATAAAACGTGACGGTTTGCTGTGATTGCAGCAGCTTGCTCAGGTCCAGGGCTTCGGGCAACTCGTCGGCGCCGGGAGCGTTGTAGATTTCGCCATCCTGGAACACCAGCGACAGTTCCAGCAGCCGCAGCGTGTTATTGCTCAGCGCATCGCGGTCGATCTGCACGTGGTTGACACCCCAGGCGTAGGGATGCAGCGCCTTGATGCTTTCGTGCAGGCGATGTTCATGGTACCGGTCTTGCTGCTGGAAGTGCTGGGGGCGCAGAAACAGGCCTTCACCCCATAACAATTTGCTTGTAATGCTCATCGATTGCCCTTTTTCCCGAGGAAGTAAAAGCGCGGAGAACGGTGCCGCTCCCGGGCTCTTTTGCAGCGCGATCGGCGCCTTGCAGGTGCATCCGATCATTCAATCTTTGCAATAAGAAATTATGTGCTTTTTTCGCAACTGCAACAACATTAACATTATCTGGAAGAAAGGCGCGTACGGTACGTTTCCCGCATGGCGCCTGCCTTTGCGGCCGATCGGATTGTGAGTTTTCGCGTATTTTCTATTGAACGGAGTCAATATTCAATCCGTGTTAGTCTCGCAAAAATAAGAATTTGGCAACTATAAATTGCAAGTTTTTTAATGACCGCGTCATCTTTTTTTTTGAGGGAAATCAGACCATGTCTCGCCAATTCACACTCCATTTTTTTGCCGCAGTCGCTTGCGCATTGACGCTCAGTGCCTGCAGCACCGCACCAGCGGTCAAGACGGCGCCACCGCCGCCCTCGCTCGACGATCTGATGGCAAAGGCGACCCAGGCTGCCAGTTCGGGCAACAACGAAGCGGCCATGGGTTTGTGGAAACAAGCCGCTGTCGAATTCCCAGCCGATAAGAATCCATGGGTCCGCATGGCGCAGACCCGCTATGAGGCGGGCCAGTACGGCGACGCCATCATCAATGCCCAGGAAGTGCTGGTGCGCGACCCCGCCGACAAACTGGCCAACAGCGTCATTGCGATCAGCGGACTGCGCCTGTCGACGCGTGCATTGGCCGACCTGAGCCGCCAGAACAACCTGTCCGGCCCGCTGCGCACGGAATCGCAGGATCTGGCCAAGCTGTTGCGCGAAAGCCTGGGCGAAACCGTGCTGGTACCGGCGCCTGCCGCGGCGCAGGCGCGCGACAAGCAGCCGGCGCGTCCGCCGCGCAAGGGACAGAGCAAGACTGCTGACAGCAGTGCCAATCCCTTCGATGGTTTGAAGTGAAGCTGAGGCAGTAGCAATCTACCAGGGCATCGCGGATGCCGCCGATTACTCGTGAAGGGATGTGTCATGTCAAAAAAAGAAAGTGTTCAAAAACGCCTGCAAAAGGTCCGGCCGCCACGCGTGCAGATGACGTATGACGTGGAAATCGGCGATGCGATTGAAAACAAGGAACTGCCCTTCGTGATGGGCGTCGTGGGCGACTTCGGCGGCAATTCGGAAGTCGAGCAGAAACGGCTGAAGGACCGCAAGTTCATCGGCATTGACCGCGACAATTTCGACGAGGTGCTCAAGGGCGTCGAGCCGCGCGCGGCGTTTGGCGTCAGCAATGAGCTCAGCGATGAAGGCGGCCAGTTGCGCGTCGACCTGCGCTTCAAGTCGCTCAACGACTTCCGTCCCGAGGCGGTGGTGGAGCAGGTGGCGCCATTGCGCCGCCTGCTCGAGGCGCGCACCAAGCTGGCCGACCTGCGCAACAAGCTGGCCGGCAACGACAAGCTGGAAGATATCCTGAACGACGTGCTCAACAGCACGGAAAAGCTGGCCCAGCTGGAACAACAATCCACCGCCAAGAAAGACTGATCCCATGTCCGCTCAACTGACCCCCGCGTCCGGCGCTGCCGCGACCACCGATATCGGCTTGCTTGACCAGATCGTCGAACAAAGCAAGGTTGCCAAATCCAGCGTCGAGCATGCACGCGCCAAGGATCTGATTTCAGAACTGGTCAGCCAGGTGATGGAGGGCACCGTGGTGGTGTCGGACAACCTGGCGGCCACCATCGATGCGCGCGTTGCCGAGCTGGACAGACTCATTTCGCGCCAGCTCAGCGTCATCATGCATGCGCCCGAATTCCAGAAGCTGGAAAGCAGCTGGACCGGCCTGCATCACCTGGTTGATAACACGCCCACCGGCACCAACCTGAAGATCAAGCTGCTCAACGCCACCAAGCGCGAGCTGGTGCGCGATTTCCAGAGCGCGCTGGAATTCGATCAGTCGACCATGTTCAAGAAAGTGTATGAGGAAGAGTTCGGCACTTTCGGCGGTGCTCCATTCGGCGCGCTGCTGGGCGACTTCGAATTCACGCGCCAGCCCGAAGACATGTATTTCCTCGAACAGATGTCGCATGTGGCCGCTGCCGCCCACGCGCCCTTCATTTCGGCCGCATCGCCCGAGCTGTTCGGCCTCGAGAGCTATTCCGACCTCGGCAAGCCGCGCGACCTGGCCAAGGTGTTCGACACGGTCGAATATGCGAAGTGGAAGTCGTTCCGCGAATCGGAAGATGCGCGCTACGTCGGCCTCACGCTGCCGCGCTACCTGGGGCGCCTGCCGTTCAATCCGGCCGACGGCGCCACCGTCGACGGCTTCAACTTCGTCGAGGATGTCGATGGCACCAACCACCAGAAATACCTGTGGTGCAATGCCGCCTATGCCTTCGGCGCCAAGCTGACGGCGGCCTTCGACGATTACGGCTGGTGCGCGGCGATCCGCGGCGTGGAAGGCGGCGGCCTGGTCGAAGACTTGCCGACCCATACCTTCAAGACCGACGAGGGCGAAGTGGCGCTGAAATGCCCGACCGAGATTGCGATTACCGACCGCCGCGAAAAAGAGCTGAGCGACCTGGGTTTCATTTCGCTGGTGCATTGCAAAAACACGGATTACGCGGCGTTCTTCGGCGCCCAGTCGGCGCAGAAGGCCAAGAAGTACAACACCGATTCCGCCAACGCGAATGCGGTGCTGTCGTCGCAGCTGCAATACATCTTTGCCGTCTCGCGCATCGCCCATTACATGAAGGCGATGATGCGCGACAAGATCGGCAGCTTTGCCGCCGCGTCCAACGTCGAAGATTTCCTCAACCGCTGGCTGATGCAATACGTGCTGCTCGACGATAACGCCAGCCAGGAGCAGAAGGCCCAGTTCCCGCTGCGCGAAGCATCGGTGCAGGTGTCGGAAGTGCCTGGCCGTCCGGGCGTCTACCGCGCCATTTCCTTCCTGCGTCCCCATTTCCAGCTCGATGAGCTGTCCGTTTCACTCCGTTTGGTCGCGGAGCTGCCGCAATCGACCAAATCCTGATTTTTTCATAAACAACCGAAAGGAATGACATGGCAATCGACGTTTACTTGCAAATTGATGGTATCAAAGGCGAATCCACCGACACCTCCCACAAAGATTGGATCGAATGCAAGTCGGTTCAGTGGGAAGTGCTGCAGCCGAAGTCCGCCACCGCCTCGACCGGCGGCGGCCACACCGCCGAACGTACCGAGCACAAGGATATCGTGGTCGCCAAGCTGGCCGACCTCGCCACGCCGCTGCTGCTGCAAAATTGCTCATCCGGTAAAACGATCCCGAAAGCCAAATTCGAATTCCTGCGTGCTGACGGCCAGGGCGAGCGCATCAAGTACTTCGAGATCGAACTGGAAAACGTGCTGATCAGCAGCGTGGCGCCGTCCGTCGCGGCTGGCGACATCCTCGGCGAAAATGTGTCGATCAAGTATTCCAAGGTCAAGTGGAAATACACGCAGCAAAAAGTCGGTGGCGGCTCAGGCGGCAATACCTCTGGCGGCTGGGATCTGTCGGCCAACAAGACGATTTGATCGGCAACGGCCCTTGCCGGATGAAGCCGTTCCGGCTAGCCGCCGACGGTGACTCCGGCTTGTGCCTGCGTGACTGATGCTCCTGAATCAAAGGGCCGCCGCAGGCCGCCCTTTTGTTCCTTCCCACTGCCAATGACGGGATACCGATGAAGGGTTTTACGCCGGGATTGTTCGACCGCCTGATGGACACGCCTGTCCAGGGCGCTTCCAGTAGCACCGTCTCGCGCCTGTCGCTGGAGGATTTGAAAGACACCGTGGCGCGCGACCTGGAGGCGCTGCTCAACACGCGCACCGTGATACCGGAAGCGCTGCTGAAAAAATTTCCCGAATGCGGCCGCTCGATTGTCACCTACGGCCTCAATGATTTCGCCGGCCTGAGCCTGTCGAGTTCCGATGACCGCGCGTATATCTGCCAGTGCCTGGAAAAGGCCATCGCGCGCCATGAGCCGCGCCTGCGCAGCGTGCGCGCTTCGCTGGAAATCCAGGAAGGCTCGATCAACCGTCTCAATTTCGCCATCACCGCGCTATTGGTGGTGCACTCGGCCCAGGAACCCGTCAACTTCGACGCCATCCTGCAGCCGTCAAGCCTGCATTACACGATCAGCAAGGCGCGCCGTGCGGCGCAAGGAGCCTGAACTTGGAAGAATTATTGCCGTATTACGAACGTGAACTGGGTTTCCTGCGCCGCTATTCGCGCGAGTTTTCCGAGCGCTACCCGAAGATCGCGGGCAGGCTGCTGATCGGCGGCGAAGTCTGCGAAGACCCGCATATCGAGCGCATGATCCAGTCCTTCGCGCTGCTCAATTCGCGCATCTCGAAACGCCTCGATGACGATTACCCGGAATTCACCGAGGCGCTGTTCGAGGTACTGTATCCGCATTACCTGCGGCCGTTTCCTTCGTGCTCGATCGCGCGTCTCGACTACAGCGGCGCGGCGGCGCAGCTGACGGCCGCCACCGAGATTGCGCGCGGCACCGAACTGGCGACGCGCCCCGTCAAGGGCGTCGCGTGCACCTTCCGCACCGCGTATCCGGTCACCGTGGCGCCGCTGGCGCTGACGCATGCGGCGTTTGCCGCCATCATCGACGCGCCCGAGCAGGTGCAACTGCCGCCTAACGCCACCTCCAGCGTCAGCATCGTCATCGAAGCGACCGCCGATCAGATCAGTCTGGCGCAACTGGGTGTCAAAAAGCTGCGCGTGTTCATCGACGGCGAGCCTTCGTTTTGCGCGGCGCTGCGCGACGCGCTGTTCATGCGCACGCTCAAGGCCTATGTGGAAGCGGATGACAGCGGACGCTGGAGCGCGCTGGCGCAGATCCCCGTCAGCGCCGCCGGCTATGCCGAGGACGATGCGCTGATTCCGTTTTCGGCCCGTTCGCATCCGGCCTACCGGCTGCTGACCGAATACTTCTGTTTTCCCGAAAAATTCAATTTTTTCGACATCGACCTGGCCGCGCTGTGCGCGCCGCTGCCGTCCGGCTGCCGGCGCATCACCTTGCACCTGGCCCTGGCCGGGCTGCGCACGGATTCAAATACGGCGCGCATGCTGGGCACCATGTCGACGAATAACCTGCTGCTGGGCTGCACGCCGGTGGTCAACCTGTTCCGCCTGCGCGGCGAGCCGATCCGGCTGACGCATACGGCCGCCAGCTATCCGGTGCTGGCCGATGCGCGCCGCGCCTACGCCTTCGAGGTGCAGGCCATCGAATCGGTCAAGCTGGTGCGCCAGACGCCGCAAGGGGAGTCGATCACGGAATTTCGCCCGTTCTATTCGCTGCGCCACGGCCAGATGCCGGCCAGGGATGGCCATTACTGGGTGATGCGGCGCGATGACACCATCAGCGAGAAAAGCCCCGGTTACGAGACCGAGATTTCCATCGTCGACATCGATTTCGATCCGGCCGCGATTGAAACCGATACCCTCAGCCTGGAGCTGAGCTGCACCAACCGCGACCTGCCGGCGCAACTTACCTATGGCCTGCGCGGCGGCGACCTGTTCCTGGAAGGCGGATCGAGCGTGCGCAGCATCCACTTCCTGCGCAAGCCGACGGAATCGCACCGCTTCGAGCGGGGGCGCGGCGCGCACTGGCGCCTGATCTCGCACCTGTCGCTGAACCATCTGTCGCTGTCGGGCAGCGGCCTGGAAGCGTTCCAGGAAATGCTGACCCTGTATGACTTGCCCCGCTCGGCGACCTCGCAACGGCAGATCAGCGGCATTGCTGCAATCGACCACAAGGCGGCCAACGCCTGGCTGCCCGGCAATCCCTTCGCCTGCCTGGTGCGCGGCCTGGAAGTGCGGCTGACGCTCGACGAGGAAGCGTTTGTGGGCAGCGGCATCCATGCGTTTGCCCATATCGTCGAGTGTTTTCTCGGCCTGTACGTGCATGCCAACAGTTTTACCCAACTGGTGGTGCTGTCGAAAAAATCGGGAGAGGAGTTGTTGCGATGCAAACCACGCAGCGGCGATTTGAGCCTAGTGTAATCGAGCGCCTGTTCGCCGAGCCTTACCGCTTCCAGTACTTCCAGGCGGTGCGCATGCTCGAACTCTGGCTGGTTCGCAACGGCATGGCGCGCGAGGGCGCGGTGGCCAACTACCTGCGCTTTCAAAATTCGGTGTCGCTCAATTTTGCGCCCAGCCAGCTTGAAGCGGTGCAGGCGGAACCGCGCGAGCTGGGCGCCCTGGCGGCCGACATGCGCGCGCTGGGCGAGGCCGTGCGGGGCGGCGAACTGAAATACGTCCGCATCACGCCTGCCTTCATGGGCTTTCTCGGCGTGGCCGGCGCGCTGCCGGCCCACTACACCGAACGCATCGCCGCGCACCAGCTGTACGAAAAGGACGAAGGACCGCGCGCCTTTCTCGACACCTTTTCCAGCCGCGCGCTGGCGCTGTTCTACGAAGCGTGGCGCAAGTACCGCCTGGAACTCAAGTACCAGCTCGATGGCAGGGACAAGTTCCTGCCGCTGCTGCTGTCGCTGGCGGGCCTGGGCCATGCGTCGCTGCGCCAGCGCCTGTACGACGATGGCGATGGCGTGCTCGACGAGTCGGTGGGGTTTTTTGCGGCCGCCATGCGGCATAGGCCGCCATCGGCGGTGGCGATCGGCCAGGTATTGTCGGCCTATTTCGGCCAGACCATCAAGGTGACCCAGTTTGTTGGCTGCTGGTACGACGTGCCGCCTGACCAGCAAAGCAGCCTGGGCGGCATGAACGCCATGCTGGGTTCGACCGCGCTGGTCGGCGCGCGCGTCTGGCAGCGCGACTTGCGCATGCGGCTGGTGGTCGGACCGCTGGCGCGCATGCATTTCGACGCCTTTCTGCCGGGCGGCGCGGCGGCGCGTGCGCTGGAAAAAATGCTCACCATGTTTACCGGACTGTGCCTCGAATACGAAGTGCAGCTGGTGTTGCGCGCCGAGGATGTGCATGGCGTCACGCTGGAGCAGCCGCGCAGCGGCGGGCGGCTGGGCTGGGACAGCTTCCTGATCACCTCCGGCGCCGCGCAGGACCGTGGCGACGTGCGCTACGAACTGCATGCGCTGGCATGAACCATCTTTCTTTTTTATCCGTTTCCACACAAGGACCTTTGCCCCATGAGCATCAACCTCAAGACGCTGATCAGCAAGCTCAATGACACCAGCCGCACCGCCGCCACCCGCGCCGCCGGCATCTGCGTCGGCCTCGGACAATACGAGGTCGACCTGGAACACCTGTTCCTGGCCCTGCTGGAACAGCCGGCCAGCGACTTTGCGCTGATCGCCCGCCACAGCGGCATCAGCGTCAGCATGCTCGAAGCGGACCTGCAGGCCGAAGTGGCGCGCCTGCAGACCGGCAATGCGCGCACCCCCGTGTTTTCGCCCAGGCTGCCGAAGTTGTTTGAAAACGCCTGGCTGATCGCGTCGCTCGACGTGCAGGCCGGCCGCCAGGCCAGCATCCGCAGCGCCCATCTGCTGCAGGCGCTGCTGACCGACCCGGAGCTGGCGCAGCTGGCTTACCGCGGTTCAAAACTGTTCAACAAATTCAAGCTCGACGACCTGAAGCACAACCTCGACAAGATCACGCAAGGCTCGCAGGAAGCGGCAGGCGCCCCGGCTGCCGATGGCGAGGCGGGGGAGGGCGGCGATCCGGTCGGCGAACTGGAAGGGCGCGCGGCCGCGTCGAAAACCCCGGCGCTGGACCAGTTCACCACCAACCTGACGGCGCGCGCGCGCGACGGCAAGGTCGATCCGGTGATCGGGCGCGATGCCGAGATCCGCCAGACGATCGATATCCTGATGCGCCGCCGCCAGAACAATCCCATCCTGACGGGCGAGGCGGGCGTGGGCAAGACAGCCGTGGTCGAAGGGCTGGCGCTGCGCATCGCGCAGGACGACGTGCCCGATGTGTTGAAGGGCGTCGAGATCCATACGCTGGACATGGGCCTGCTGCAGGCTGGCGCCAGCGTCAAGGGCGAGTTCGAGAACCGCCTGAAAAACGTCATCGACGAAGTCAAGAAAAGCCCGCACGCCATCATCCTGTTCATCGATGAAGCGCACACCATGATTGGCGCCGGCGGCACGGCCGGCCAGAACGACGCGGCCAACCTGCTCAAGCCGGCCTTGGCGCGCGGCGAGCTGCGCACGATCGCCGCCACCACCTGGGGTGAGTACAAGAAATATTTTGAAAAGGACGCCGCGCTGGCGCGCCGCTTCCAGGTCGTCAAGATCGAGGAGCCGGGCGAGGAACTGGCCTGCGCCATGTTGCGCGGCATGGCGCCGCTGATGGAAAAGCATTTCAACGTGCGCATTTACGACGAAGCCATCACCGAAGCGGTACGGCTGTCGCACCGCTACATCATGGGGCGGCAGCTGCCCGACAAGGCCATCAGCGTGCTCGATACCGCCTGCGCCAAGGTGGCGCTGGGCCAGAACGCCACGCCGGCCCTGTTGGAAAACCTGGTCAAAAAGCTTGAGCGCATCGACGCCGAAGTCGCCACGCTCGAGCGCGAGGAAAAGAGCGGCGGGAACCACCCGGTGCGCCTGAAGGACTTGCGCGCGCAGCGCAGCGCGGCTGCCGGCGAGCATGCGACGCTGGCCGCGCGTTGGGAAAACGAAAAGACCCTGACCGGGAAGGTCAAGGCGGCACGCGAGGAGCTGGAAAGCGCCGGTGCGAAACCCGATGCCAGCCAGGCCGGCGACCTGCAAGCCTTGCTGAAGGACTTGCGTGCGCTGCAGGGTGAAACGCCGATGGTGCCGGTGCAGGTCGACGGCCACGTGGTGGCGGAAATCGTCGCCGGCTGGACCGGCATCCCGCTCGGCAAGATGGTCAAGGATGAAATCCGCACGGTGCTCAAACTGAAGGATATGCTGGAAGAGCGCGTGCTGGGCCAGTCGCATGCGATCGAGGCGGTGGCGCAGCGCGTGCGCACCTCGCGCGCCAACCTGGACGACCCGAACAAGCCGAAGGGCGTGTTCCTGTTCGTCGGCCCGTCCGGTGTGGGCAAGACGGAAACGGCGCTGGCGCTGGCCGACGTGCTGTATGGCGGCGAACGCAAGCTGATCACCATTAACATGAGCGAATACCAGGAAGCGCACAGCGTATCGGGCCTGAAAGGCTCGCCGCCCGGCTATGTCGGCTACGGCGAAGGCGGCGTGCTGACCGAGGCCGTGCGGCGCAACCCGTACAGCGTGGTGCTGCTCGACGAAGTGGAAAAAGCCCACCCGGACGTGCTCGAACTGTTCTTCCAGGTCTTTGACAAGGGCGTGATGGAGGATGCCGAAGGGCGCGAGATCGACTTTAAAAATACCATCATCATCCTCACCTCGAACGTCGGTTCGGGCATCCTGATGCAAGCCTGCCTGAATGTGGCGGCGCCAGACCTGCCGACGCCGGAACAGCTGGAGGAAAAGATCCGCCCGCAACTGGTGAAGACCTTCAAGCCGGCCTTCCTGGGACGCTTGAAAGTGATCCCGTTCTATCCGATCTCGGACGATGTGCTGGTCAATATCATTGGCCTGAAACTGGGCAAGATCGCCCAGCGCATCGCGGCCAATCACAAGGCCGAATTCAGCCACGACGAGGCGCTGGTCGAGGCAGTGCTGGCGCGCTGTACCGAAGTCGATTCGGGTGCGCGCAACGTCGACAATATCCTCAACGGCACCGTGCTGCCCGAGATCGCAGAGTCGGTGCTGGCCAAAATGGCCGAAGGCGCAGCGATCACGAAAATCAAGGTCAGCGCCAGCAAGCAGGGGCAGTTCAAGTACACCATCAAGTAAGCATGCGCACGCGAAGCAACATGGCTGCGCCGGCAGGCGCAGCGTCACTCAAGGGAATGGAAATGGACATGCATGGCTAATCCGGAGCAGGGAACAGACAATCTGTTTGCAGGGATCGGACAGCACGCCCGGCTGCTCAAGCTGGACACGCCGCTGGGCGCCGATGTCTTGCTGGCGCAGCGCGTCCATGCGGTCGACCGCGTGAGCCTGGGATACGACTATGTCGTCGATCTGCTGTCGCTCGACGATGCGGTGGAACTCAAGCAGCTGATCGCCCAGGAAGTGACCTTGTGGGTATTGCAGCCCGACGCCAGTTACAGCCCCATCCACGGTTACGTGCATACGGCCAGGAAGCTCGGCAGCGATGGGCAGCTGTCGGCCTACCAGATCGCTTTTGCCAGCTGCCTGCACTTCCTCAAGTTCCGCAAGGATGCGCGCATCTGGCAGAACAAGGGCGCCGACGACATCATCGCCGATGTGCTGGGCGGCCATCCGCAATGCCAGGGCAAGTTCAGGTTCGACCTGAACCAGGCGGTGCGCCAGCGCTCGTATTGCACGCAATACGAGACGGACTGGCAATTCGTCATGCGCATGCTGGAAAGCGAAGGCTGGTACGGCTATGTCGAACAGCCGGCCGATGGCAGCGGCCATCAGTGGATCATCACCGATTCGGTGCAATCGCTCAAGCCGTTGCAGCCCGGGCAGATTGCCTTTCACCGCGCAGCTGGCACCGAGGAACTGGACAAGATCGTCCAGTGGGGCGGCGCCCGCACGCTGTCGAACAGCCAGCTGGCGACCCGCACCTATGATTACAAGGCGCCCCGTAGCAATCACCAGGATGCCGTGCAGATATTGCCCGGGCACGGCAGCATTCCGTCGCAGCTCGAGGTTTACGAATATACGGGCGCCTACAGCAGCGCCGACACCGAGCATGGCGCGGAACAATCGCGCCTCAGGGTGCAGGAGTGGGAATCGCGCATCAAGCGGTTTTTTGGCACCTCGGGCGTGCGCCGGCTGCCGGTAGGCTGCTGGTTTACGCTGCTCGACCATCCGGCCCACGCCGAAGAGGCGGCCGAGGAGCGCCAGTTCGTCGTGCTGGGCGTGGAATGGGCAATCGAAAACAACCTGCCGCTGTCCAGCATGCAACAGGATTTTTCGGGCAGCCTGAAAGGCCGGCTGCAGCAGTTCAAGGAAGAGGCGGGCCTGAACCGTGCCGACCTGGCCCCGACCGGTACCGGCGATGAGCGCATCGGCCACTGCTTCAACCGCTTCGAAGTGCAGCGCCGCAGCGTGGAGTACCGCAGTGCCTTCGTGCACGCCAAGCCGGCCATGCATCCGCAAACGGCCACCGTGGTCGGCCCGGCCGGCGAGGAAATCCATACCGATACCCTGAACCGCGTGAAGGTGCGCTTCCATTGGGACCGCCTCAATCCCGGCGATGAAAAGGCGTCGTGCTGGGTGCGCGTGAGCTATCCGAATGCCGGCGAGGGATATGGCGCCGTGCATGTGCCGCGCGTCGGCCAGGAAGTGATCATCACCTTCCTCGACGGGGACGTGGACCGGCCCATCATTACGGGCCGCATCTACAACGGCGAACAAGCGCCGCAGTGGCATACCGATGGGCGCATGTCGGGCTACAAATCGAAAGAATACAAGGGCGCGGGCTTCAACCAGCTGGTGATGGACGATAACACCGAGCAGAACCGGGTGCAGCTGTACAGCAGCAATACCCATGCACAGCTCAACCTGGGCTATCTGGTGGGACAGCAGGGCAATCAGCGCGACGGCTTTTTCGGTTCCGGCTTCGCCCTCAATTCGGATGCGTATGGCGCCATCACCACGCAAAAGGGACTGTACATCAGCACCTACGGCCGGCCCGGCGGGCGCGGCTCCCAGCTCGACGTGCGCGAGGCGTACGATCAGCTGACGCAGGCGCACGAGCTGGCGCAAAACCTGTCGGACGTGGCGGAAAAGTCCAGTGCCGAGGCGCTGCCGGGGCAGCAGGCGTTCCAGCAATTCATCGACGCGACCCAGGCGCAATACGACGGCGCCGGCCAGCAGGGCGCCAACCGCTTCGCCGAGCCGGTACTGCTGGCGGCGTCGCCGGCCGGCATCGGCCTCGCCACGCCGAAGAGCACGCACCTGCACAGCGGCGAACAGCTCACGATGTCGACGGGCGAGGATGCCAACCTGGCTGTCGGTAAAAGCCTGATCGCCAGCGTCAAGGAAAAGATCAGCCTGTTTGCATACAACGCGGGCATCAAGCTGTTCGCCGCGAAAGGAAAGGTCGAGATCCAGGCGCACGGCGGCGACATCGACATCATCGCCGAAAAGGTATTGCGCCTGCTGTCAGCCACCGACCGCATTGAAATTTTCGCCAAGAAGGAAATCATCCTCGGTGCCGATGGCTCGGCCATCAGGATCAACGGCGCGGGCATTACCGACATGACGAGTGGCCAGCGCATCAGCCATAACGCCGACTTCTCGATGCCAGGGCCCAAGACGATGCCGTATGCGCTGCCGGTGCTGCCCAAGGAAGTCTGCCTGGAATGCCTGAAAAAGCGCGCAAAACAGCGTACCGCCTTCGTCAACAAAGGATCTCAACGATGAATTTTTTGCCTCTGGATCAGGCTTCGTTTGCAGCAAACCTGGCAAACGCGCTCGACAATCGTGAACTGAGCTGTTATGCCATTGTCGACCAGGCGCAGGACGGCACGCTGCTGGCGCGCTTTGAAAAAGAGCAGATCAGCATGCACAGCAAGTGCCTGCTGCCGGCGGCGCTCGGGTCCGATACGGAAGCGTACGCGCCCCATCTGGTGGCGTTGTCGCCACTGGCTGCCGATACCGAAGCGTGGCCGGACATCGTGCAAGGCGCCGCCAGCCATCCTGCCAGCTTTACGCTGCTTGCAAGTACTGATGATTTCGACACGCTGTGGGAAAGCCTGGCGGCGTTTACTGAAATACTGCTGCCGGACGGCACCGACATGATTTTTGCCTTCTGGGACCCGGCCATCCTGGGCACCCTGACGGGACAGAAAAGCGACCTGACTTTGCACGTGGGGGTGCCGGCGCTGACCGTTTCCCAGCGCGAGCGCCTGCTGCAAGGCATAGTAGCATGGTGGTATTGGGACCGCGATGGCCATCCCCAGCAGGTGCTGCCAGGGGAAAACGACAACGGCCTGGCTCCCCACCGGGTGACCTTGCCGCTCAAGCTGGCCCAGGTGCAGGTCGACATGCTGGTCGAAGCGGGCATGCCGGACCAGCTTTTGTCGATGCTGCAGGAAAACCAGCCGCAATTGCTGATGGATATTCCACCCGCGCAACACTATCGCCTCGTGCAAAAACACCTGTTGGCCGCGCGCAAACTGAAGCTGTCCGGCATGCGCGACATTCTTAACTACACCTGCGCCGCCCTGATCTACGGCGACAAGCTGCAGACCAACCCGGCCATTGCGTCACTGCTGGCGCAGGTCAAGGCTGGCGATATCAGCTTTGAAGCTGCCATGGACCAGTTTCCATGAGCATCTGGGAACAGGAAGCAAGGAAGTCAGGCCGGCGGCTGGCGCTCGGATTGATGGCGTGTGGTCTGATATTGCCACTGGCGGCGTGCGGGCAAGCGGTAAGGAAAGAGATATGGCTGAATGTGGAGATGGTCTCGTATGTCGATCGGCCCATCTTCGATATTATTTTTAACGGCACTGACTTGGGTGTGATGGACGAATTTGGTTCCACTGGAACCATTACCGAGGTACGAATTCCTTTCGGTATCCAGGCGCTCAAATGGACGCTCGATGGACCAAAGGACTCGCCGCGCAATGGTGAGGTCGTGACCATCAAAAACCAGTTGGTGATTTCAGCAGAGCAGATACCGCTCGGAACGCGTTATCTTGGCTTGCATCTTTATCCGGACGACACCGCCGAGATAACCTTTGCGGACTCCATACCTGAACGAACAGCCCGAGGCGAGAAAATTCTGGCGGCGAGGAAGAAATAACATGCGTGGCAAGGACGAAAAAAATGCAACCAGTAAAAAATTTGCACTTTCGTCGCCAGACAGGCGTCACACCATCAGGTTGATTGCGCTGGGGCTGTCAATGCCGCTGGTCGCGTGCGGTAGAGCGGTGCCGAAATATATAGTATTGGACGTGGTCATGTATTCGTATGTGGACAGAGTTATTACCGATATTATTTTTAACGACACTGACTTGGGTGTGATGAACAGATATGGTAGTACTGGAACCATTGTCGGTGTCGGTATTCCATTCGGAATCCAGAAATTACAATGGACCTTGGGTGGCCCAAAAGGTACACCACGCAATGGCGAGGTTGTGATCATAAATAATAAATTGACAATATCGCGGCAGCAGATACCCGATGGTACTCGATATCTTGGCTTGCATCTTTATCCGGATAACACCGCTGAAGTCAGATTCGATGAATTTCTCCCGCAGAGAACCCAGCGAGGAAAAGAATACCGTTTGAAGAGAGCTAAAAATGAATGAGGCCATGAGCTGATTGAGCTTATATGCTGAATTCTGGTGTGAAGCAGTTATAAAGCGAAGTTGCTAAGGTAGGTAATTGATATACGGGGAATAAGGAGGCATCATGAAATATGATAAAGGTTGCGGTTTCGAGGGTGACAAAATTTTGCCACTTGCAGCACGACGAAGTGTGCTTGGTTTTTTCGGACTATTGTTGTTGACGCCACTGATGGCATGCGGTCAAGGAGGAAAAAAAATGCAGAAAGGTATAGTTCTCAATGTGGAGATGATTTCTTATGTCGATCACGTCATTACTAATATTATTTTTAACGGTGAAGACCTTGGCGTGATGAACAAGTTTGGTGCTACTGGTACTATCGCAGGTGTTCATATTCCGTTCGGAATTCAGACATTACACTGGGAATTGGATGGGCCGAAAGGAACGCCGCGCATAGGTGAGGTAGTGACCTTGAAGAACCAGTTAGTTATTTTGCCTGAACAGATACCTGCTGGAACGCGCTATCTTGGGTTGCATCTCTACCCAGATGATACCGCCGAGATAATTTTTTCTGAGTCCGTTCCTGATGTTAGTGCCCGCGGTAAAAAAATCCGCGCTACGAGAAGATAATATGGCTGAAGACTACAAGTTGATTGCGGCGCGTGCATGTAATCGTGATACTCCGTCTTGCAAGCCAAATGCAAAACAGAACTGTGCTGATATTTTGAATATAAGTATATACTTTGACGGCACTGGTAATAATATGGTTGAGGATGAGAAATTTCGCCGCTGGGCTAATCCTGCACGAATGTGGCGATCGGCTCAATTTTTAAGAGATATACATAATTCAAATTATGCAATTTATGTTCCAGGGGTAGGTACAAAATTTAAAGACGAGTCTACCGATTGGATGGATTGGCCAGATAATAAGTTAATGAAAATGCAGGATTCAGAGGCTGCAGGGCGGGGATTAGGTGCCGGTGGAACACGACGAACCGAGTTCGGACAAACTAACATTGACGAGAATTTACGTGCCGCCCTCGTAAAAAATGCCAAGCAACTGAATATTCCGTTAAAGGCTTACCGAAAAAATGGAAAGCCGGAAAATATCAATGGCCTCGCCTCCGCTATCGAGGCGCACGGTTTGATTACTATCATTAATCTATCTATCTTCGGTTTTTCGCGCGGCGCGGCGTTGGCCCGGGCATTCAGCAACGATATGATGAAAGAGTGCGCTACTGGAAAAGATGGCGTGTTGCGTTATAAAGGCGTGCCCATACGTATGAACTTCATGGGATTATTCGATACGGTCGCCTCGTTTGGCTTGCCGTCGCTTACCATTGATACTCCCTTTAACGAAAAAAATCTGGTGGTGCCGCATGCGATCGAACGTTGTGTGCATTATGTGGCAGCCCATGAACTGCGTTTTTCGTTTCCCGTTGATCTGATCAGGAAAAACGGCGTGCTCAGGTCCGGTTGGGCGGAGACCGTCTACCCGGGCGCGCATTCGGATGTGGGAGGGGGATACGAGCCGCTGAAAGAACAGAAAATATCGAATAACTATGCACGTGTTCCCATGCGCGACATGATGCGCGAGGCCGTCAAAAGCGGCGTTCGTCTGGTTGACTATGAAGATTTACCTAAATTTGGAACAAAAATATTTGAAGATCGTTTTGAGCTCAAGCCTGAGGTCGAAGCGTCTTATAAGCAATACATGGCAGCAATCGGTGCTCCCGCCACCGTCGAGCAAGCTGTTACGGCTCACATGAAAGCCCTGTATTCCACATGGGGCACCATGACCAAGCGAAAAATCAAGACGCCGGACCTGATTGAAGCCGAGAGCGCAGGTGGCAGCAAAAAAGGTCATCCCGGCATTGCGCGTGAAGCCGAGTTGTTGCTGGATGCTGCCAAAGCAAAAGAATTTGCCGTGTCGCATATTCTGCCCACGGTATCGGCAGCAACGCTGCAGGTCATCGGCATGAAGTACAGCATGATCGTACGCCCGGAAAAGTGGCGGCTCGATGCCTGGCAAGCGACGGCATCCGATCCCGTACTCAATTTCATCAAATCCGCAGTGCATGATTCCAAGGCCGGCTTCATGGGCGGCGTGGAGCCGTTCAGTTATTTCCGTCCGCGCGGCATGACAGAATCGTCGCGCAATGTGCTGGCGCAAGGTTTGGACTGGCTGGACGATACCGTCACTGCCATCAAGAAGGGCGTGATCAAGGTGTATCACCGGGCCGAGGGCGTGGTGGTGGAAACCTGGGAAGGCGGCAAGCGGGTGGCCACGCATACGTACAAGGTGGGTGAAAAATTTGTCGTCGATACCGTGCGTGCTGGCGTCACCTATACGGTGGAGGTGTATCAGAGCGGCAAGCAGGTCGTCATCGCTGCCGTGAAGCGCGGCCAGCAGATGGTCATTACCTCGGTCAACGTCGTCAAGAAAGAAATCACCGATGCCGCGACGGCCGTGCAGAAAAAGGCCGGCGAGGTGGCGGACGCAACCCAGGAGCTGGCGGCGGAGGCCGGGCGCAAGGTGCAAAGCGGTGTCAACCAGGCCAAGGACATGGCCACCGAAGCCGGGCGCAAGGTGCAGAGCGGCGCCAGCCAGGCCCGGGACATGGCCACCGAGGCGGCACGCAAGGTGCAGGGTGGCGCCAGCAAGGCGGCCAAGGCGATCAGCGACGGCGTCGATACGCAGGTAAAAGCGATTGAAGATGGCTGGAGTGCCTTCCGGCGCAATCAGCTGGGATTCTGACATGGCGCTCGCAATTATCCGGCTCGGCGACAAGACGACCCACGGCGGCGTCGTGGCAAGCGCCTCTCCCGTGCATACGATCCGCGGCATCGGCATCGCCAGGGTGGGCGACATGGTCGCGTGTCCATTGCCGGGCCATGGCAGCAATCCGATCATCGAGGGCAGTGCCGTATTCAGTATCGGCGGACGCAAGGTGGCGCTGCATGGGCATAAAAGCGCTTGCGGCTGCGCGCTGATCGCCAGCCTGCCTGTGGCCACGATAGGGTAGGCGGAGCATGAGCGATATTTCCTTGCCGCAAGCACCGCCCGTACACCGTCCGCGCCGCCGGCTGGTGTTCAGGATAATCTTGTGGATACTTGTGCTGGCAATTGTCGGCATTGCCTGGATTGCTCTGCTGGCAAGCGTGGCGCCATCGCGCCTGGATTTGTCAGGTGGGCGCGCGATACTGATGCTCTGCGCACCGCCCGTGCTGCTGGCCTTTCTGGGCTGGACAGGCCTGCAATTTCTGGCAACCCCGGGACCCGTGCCGTCTTTGCCTGCCAGCACGGCGATCCCGGCGCCGGCGCAGGAGTTGCCGCAGGAACCGCCGGCGCCGCCGATTCCCCTGGTGCGCCTGCATATCGGTGCCTGGAGCGCGCTGACGCCCCATGGTGCCGTGACCGAAACGGCCGAAGGCAGCAAGGCGCGCAAGCAAGTCTTCAAGCCCGACAAGGCGATCCTGCACCCGTCCGGTTACCCGGCCCATGCCGGTATCGTCGATCCCCTCGACCTCGGTGCGATGGGACATGCCGCCGGCACGCGCCTGCGTGTCCCGCGCGTGATGACCCTGCTCGCCGCCATCCTTGACGACCTGCATGCGCAGCAGGGCAGCCTGGTTCGCCGCATCGATGGCCCGGTGAGCGTGTATTGGCTGGCGCCCGATGCGATATCCGGCGACGCGGCGCAGGGCGCAGTCTTTGCACGGGCATGGCAGCATTCGGCCTGGCGTGACATGCCCTATGTCTTGCAGCCGATGGCGGCCGGCGAAGCCTGTCTTTTCACGGTGCTGTCGGCCCTGCAGCACGGCATTCGCCAGCCTGCCGTTTGCGCCATCATCGTCGGCGCCGACAGCTTGCTGGACCCCGAGGAACTGGCGCCCGCCTTGGCGCTGGGACAGGTGTTTGCCGCCAGTGCGCCGCAGGGCTTCATTCCTGCCGAAGGTGCGGGCGGCATCGTGCTGTGGAACCCGGACAGGGCGCCGGAGCAGGGTTGGGCGCATGCCGCAATACTGGGACCGGTCAGCACCGTGCAGGGTGCCGCGACGCACGCCGCCGTGAATAGCGTGATGTCCGCCGCGCTCATGGCGTCGGGCATGGACGCCGCCGATATCGCCCATGTTGTCAGCGATGCCGATCACCGCCCGCAGGCAAGCATGGCCGTGGTTGCCGCCATGTTGCAGCTGCTGGCCGGTCTCGACCCGCTGGAACAGCGGATGAGCCCCATGGAATCGGCAGGCAGTTTTGGCGCTGCAGCCGATCTGGTCCATCTTGCGCTGGCGGTAGAATTGGCCAGTGAAAAACCGGCGCTGGCGCTCGGCACCACCGGCGGACAGTGCGCTGGCGTCGTGGTAATGCCCGCCTGAGCGGCAAGGGCGCACATGCAATGGTTTCAATCGCGCTCCTGCGATATACATTCCTCGCTACAATAATTGCAAAATATGCAAATCGTGGTAAACGACTGACGGGAATCGCATGTCATCCACCTCGACCGACAAGATTGCTGACGCACTGGCCGTTTTCACGAGCGCCACGCGGCTGTACGAATTGACCATCGGCGAGGACGCGAACGGCAGCTTGCTGGTCGAAGCCTTTGCCGCCGACGAAGGGCTGCAGGAGGTCGGCGCGCGCGACATCATTGCCTTGTCCACCAGCGCCCATGTTGCGCTGGCGTCCCTGCTGGGCCAGCCGGCCAGCCTGCATATCAGCCTGGCAGACGGCACGCGCACGCAGTTTTCCGGCTACATCAGCGAGGCGGCCATGCTGGGCAGCAATGGCGGCCTGGCGCGCTACCGCCTGCGCATCACGCCTTGGTTGTTTCTGCTGACGCAAGTGCGTAACAGCCGCGTCTGGCAAGATCGGAGCGTGACGGCCATCGTCGACGAGGTATTGCAGGCGTATGCGCCATATGCGCTGTGGCGCTGGAGCGACGAGGTCGCATCTTTCATGCAGGAACTGGGCGAACGCAGCTATTGCTGCCAGTACCGCGAATCCGATTTCGATTTTATCCGCCGCCTGCTGACGGAAGAGGGCATCGCCTGGCGCTTCGAGGCGCACACACTGGTCCTGTTCGCCGATAGCAGCCAGCCCTGCGCCACGCCCGAGGACGCCAGCAGCGCACAGGCGGGCGGGCTGCGCTTTCATGGCGCGCGCGTCGGCGAGCCGGGCGACAGCGTGCAGGCATTGAGCGCGCGGCGCAGTCTGCAGGTGGGCCTGAGCAGCGTGCTCAGCTATGACTACAAGGCGAAAAAGGCCGTGGCCGCCAGCGTGCCGGCCAACATCGCGCTTGGCGGCAAGAACGCGCCGGTGCTGGAAAGCTACGACACACCGGGCCAGTACTGGTACGCCAGCGGCGCCCAGGCGCAGCGCTACGCGCAGTTGCAGATGCAGGCCCATGAAGCGCGCGCCCAGCTGTGGCAGGCGCGCTCGACCGTGCGCACCCTGCGCGCCGGCACGCGCTTTACCCTGGCGCAGGGACCGTTGCAGCCAGCCGATGGGGCGGCGCCCGAGTATGTCGTGCTGCGCGTGGCCAGCATCGGCGTCAACAACCTGCCAGTGCCGGCCCTGGAGGGATTGGCGGAACTGTTCGGCCCGATACCGGAATTGCTGGAAGAAACCGTGGCGGAGTGGGGCGCAGGGTTTCCCGATGTCGCTGCCGCGATCGCCCAGGCGCAAACCAGCGGTTACGCCAACTGCATCGAGATGATCACCGCAAGCACGCCGTGGCGTCCGGTGCATGACAGCAACGATGCGCGCCAGCACGCCACGCCGACCGCCCTGGGCAGCCAGAGCGCCATCGTCGTGGGCGCCGATGGCAATGACGCGGCCAGCGGCGCCGATGAAATTTACTGCGACAGGCTGGGCCGGGTGCGCATCCGCTTCCACTGGCAGCAGGAGACGGGCGCGACTTGCTGGGTGCGCGTGGCGCAGCGCGCGGCCGGCGGCGGCATGGGCAGCCAGTTCCTGCCGCGCATCGGTCAGGAAGTGCTGGTGCAATTCCTGGAAAACGATATCGACCGGCCTGTCATTATCGGCGCGCTGTACAACGGACAGGGCGAAGGTGGCACCGTACCCACGCCGGGCGGTGGTACGCGCGAGCCAGGCGACGCTGGCGTTTTCCAGCCGGCCCACGATCATGCGGTAGCCGGCCAGGGCAATCTGGCGGGCGGCAACAGTCCGCTGTGGCATGGCGCCGCCGGCTCCAGCGCGGCGCACCGCAATGGAGCAGCGCAATGGGGCATCCGCAGCAAGGAGTTCGGCAAGGTGGGCGGCATGGCCGGCTACAACCAGCTGCTGTTCGACGACACCGACAGCCAGGGCCGGGTGCAGTTGAAAAGCAGCCATGCGGCCAGCGAACTGAGCCTGGGGCATCTGATCCACGGTGCCGACAATTACCGCGGCAGCCTGCGCGGCGCCGGCGCCGAGTTGCGCACCGATGCGTATGGCGCGGTGCGTGCCAGGGCGGGCTTGCTGGTGACCAGCTATCTGCTCGGGCAAGACGCGTCGCAACGCGATCCGGCCGGCGACAATGCCGGCGGCATCGCGCTATTGAAGCAGGCAGTGATGCTGGGCGACACCTTCAGCGCTGCCGC